>NZ_BQUN01000228.1:169982-257491 GCF_026008495.1 Streptomyces sp. A012304 | reverse complement strand
GCCCCCGGCCCCCGACCCCACGTCCGCGGACACCCCGGCCGCGCCCCCGGCCCCCGACCCCACGGCCGCGGACACCCCGGCCGCGTCGACACCCCCCGACCGCTCGTCCGTGACGGCCAGGCTCGCGCTGATCCGTCCGGCGATCTCGACGGGCGTGAGGCCGATGTCGGCGAGGACCTCGGCGCGTTTGGCGTGCGCGAGGAACTGCTCGGGGATGCCGAACCGCCGTACGGGCACGTCCACATCGGCGTCACCGAGGGCCAGCGCCACCGCCGAACCGACGCCCGCCGCGCGGCTGTTGTCCTCGACGACGGCCACGAGGCGGTGCCCGGCGGCGAGCCCGGGCAGGGCAGGATCGACCGGCTTGACCCAGCGGGGGTCCACCACCGTGCAGTCGACGCCCCGCGCCTGGAGCAGCTCGGCGGCCTGGAGGCACACCGGCGCCATCACGCCGACGGCCACCAGCAGCACCTGCGGCCGGTCGCCGCGGTGCAGGACGTCCATGCCGCCGACGCGGCCGACCGCTGGTATGTCCGGACCCACCGACTCCTTCGGGAAGCGGATCAGGGTGGGCGCGTCGTCGACCGCGACCGCCTCCCGCAGCTGGGCCCGCAGCTGGCCGGCGTCGCGCGGGGCGGCGATCCGCAGCCCCGGGACGACCTGGAGGACCGACAGGTCCCACATGCCGTTGTGCGAGGCGCCGTCGACGCCGGTGACGCCGGCCCGGTCGAGCACGAACGTCACCCCGCAGCGGTGCAGGGCCACGTCCATCAGCAGCTGGTCGAAGGCGCGGTTGAGGAAGGTGGCGTAGACGGCGACGACGGGATGCAGGCCCCCGGTGGCCAGCCCGGCCGCGCTCACCGCCGCGTGCTGCTCGGCGATGCCGACGTCCCACACCCGGTCCGGGAAGCGCTCGGCGAACCTGCCGAGTCCCACCGGGTGCAGCATGGCCGCGGTGATCGCCACGACGTCGTCGCGCTCCTCACCGATCCGGACGATCTCGTCGCCGAACACGGACGTCCAGGACGGCGCGCCGGCGGGTGCGAGCGGCGCGCAGGTCAGCGGGTCCATCACCCCCACGGTGTGGAAGTGGTCCTCCTCGTGCGCGAGGGCCGGTTCGTAACCGCGGCCCTTCTCCGTGAGGCAGTGCACCAGCACCGGCCCGTGGAAGCGTTTGGCCCGGCGCAGCGCCGACTCCACGGCCCCGACGTCGTGGCCGTCGATCGGGCCGACGTACTTCAGGCCGAGGTCCTCGAACATGCCCTGTGGGGCGAACGCGTCCTTGAAGCCCTTCTTCGCGCCGTGCAGCGACTCGTACAGGGTGTTCCCGACGACGGGTGTGCGCAGCAGCACCTCCTTGCCCCAGGCCAGGGCCTTCTCGTAGCCGTCGGTGGTGCGCAGGGTCGCGAGGTGGTCGGCGAGGCCGCCGATGGTCGGCGCGTAGGACCGCTCGTTGTCGTTGACGACGATGATCAGTGGCCGGTCCTTGGCGGCGGCGATGTTGTTCAGCGCCTCCCAGGCCATGCCGCCGGTCAGGGCGCCGTCGCCGATGACCGCGACGACATGGCCCTGCCCGCCCTGCACCTGACGGGCCTTGGCGAGCCCGTCGGCCCAGCCGAGCGCGGTGGAGGCGTGGCTGTTCTCGATGACGTCGTGCTCGGACTCCTCCCGGGACGGGTAGCCGGACAGCCCGCCCTTCCCGCGCAGCTTGGAGAAGTCCTGACGCCCGGTCAGGAGCTTGTGCACATAGCTCTGGTGGCCGGTGTCCCACAGGATGCGGTCGGCCGGCGACTCGAAGACCCGGTGGAGCGCGATGGTCAGTTCCACCACGCCCAGGTTGGGTCCGAGGTGTCCGCCGGTGCGGGCGACCGCGTGCACCAGGAACTCTCTGATCTCTTCGGACAGTTCACCGATCTCCGCCTCGGACAGCGCCTTCAGGTCGCGTGGTTGCCGGATGCTCTCCAGGATCGTCACGCTCGGGCCCCCTCTCGGTCCGTGCTGCTCAACTCACGGTGACGGCCGGCTCCCCCGCCGCGACGCCGTCCTGCTCCATCTGCTCGGCGATCTTCATCGCCTCCTCGATCAAGGTCTCGACGATCTTCGACTCGGGCACGGTCTTGACGACCTCGCCCTTCACGAAGATCTGCCCCTTGCCGTTGCCGGAGGCGACTCCCAGGTCCGCCTCCCGCGCCTCGCCGGGGCCGTTGACCACGCACCCCATGACCGCGACGCGCAACGGCACCTCCATGCCCTCCAGTCCGGCCGTCACCTCGTCGGCCAGCTTGTAGACGTCGACCTGGGCGCGGCCGCAGGAGGGGCAGGAGACGATCTCCAGCCGCCGCTGCCTCAGGCCCAGGGCCTGGAGGATCTGGATGCCGACCTTGACCTCCTCGGCCGGAGGCGCCGACAGAGACACCCGGATGGTGTCGCCGATGCCCTGGGACAGCAGCGCGCCGAAGGCCACCGCCGACTTGATCGTGCCCTGGAACGCCGGCCCGGCCTCGGTCACCCCGAGGTGCAGCGGGTAGTCGCACTGGGCGGCGAGCTGCCGGTAGGCCTCGACCATCACGACCGGGTCGTTGTGCTTGACGGAGATCTTGATGTCCTGGAAGCCGTGCTCCTCGAACAGCGACGCCTCCCACAGCGCGCTCTCCACGAGCGCCTCGGGCGTCGCCCTGCCGTACTTCTTCAGCAGCCGCCGGTCCAGCGACCCGGCGTTGACCCCGATCCGGATCGGGGTGCCGTGGTCCTTCGCGGCCCGCGCGATCTCCTTCACCTTGTCGTCGAACTGCTTGATGTTGCCGGGGTTGACGCGGACGGCCGCACAGCCCGCCTCGATCGCCGCGAACACGTACTTGGGCTGGAAATGGATGTCCGCGATCACCGGGATCTGCGACTTGCGGGCGATGGTCGCGAGGGCGTCCGCGTCGTCCTGCGTGGGGCAGGCGACCCGGACGATCTGACAGCCGGACGCGGTGAGTTCCGCGATCTGCTGGAGGGTGGCGCCGACGTCCGACGTACGGGTCGTGGTCATCGACTGCACCGACACCGGGGCCCCGCCCCCGACCGCGACCGACCCGACCTGGACGCGCCGTGACGCGCGCCGCTCGGCGATCGGCCGCGGGGGGACCTCGGGAGCGCCCAGGGAGACGGCGGTCATGGGCTCACTCCCGGTTCCCGGAGACCGTCTCGCGCATGGCGCGCAGCGACTCCTTCAGCGAGCCCATGGTGGCCAGGACGGCGGTCGGCTCGTAGCCGCAGTGCGCCATGCAGTTGGCGCAGCGCGGGTCCTTGCCGCGGCCGTACTTGTCCCAGTCGGTGTCCTCGATGAGTTCCCGGTACGTCGGCACGTAGCCGTCGCTCATCAGGTAGCAGGGGCGCTGCCAGCCGAAGAGCGAGTAGTTCGGGATCGCCCACGCGGTGCACGGGAAGTCGACCTTGCCCTCGAGGAAGTCCAGGAAGAGCGGTGAGTGGTTGAGGCGCCAGCGGCGCCGGTTGCCGCCGGCGAAGGCCTTCTTGAACAGCTCGCGGGTCTGCTCCACGCCGAGGAAGTGCTCCTGGTCGGGGGCCTTCTCGTAGGCGTAGGCGGGCGAGATCATCATCTCGTCGACCTGGAGGTCGTCGTTGAGGAAGTCGAGCACCTCGACGACGGTCTGCGGGGTGTCGGTGTTGAAGAAGGTCGAGTTGGTGGTGACCCGGAAGCCGCGCCGCTTGGCCTCCTTGATCGCCTCCACGGCCTCGTCGAACACGCCTTCCTTCGCCACCGACTCGTCGTGCCGTTCGCGCAGCCCGTCGATGTGCACGGCGAACGCGAAGTACGGAGAGGGCCGGAACCTGTCCATCTTCTTGCGCAGCAGCATGGCGTTGGTGCAGAGGAAGACGTACTTCCGCTTTGCCACCAACTGGCGCACGATCTCGTCGATCTGCGGGTGCATCAGCGGTTCGCCGCCCGCGATCGACACCATGGGCGCACCGGATTCGAGCACCGCCCCCACCGCCTGGGCGACCGGCATGCGCTGCTTGAGCACTCCCGCCGGGTGCTGGATCTTGCCGCAGCCCTCGCACTTGAGGTTGCAGGCGAAGAGGGGTTCCAGCTCGACGATGAGCGGGAACTTGTCCCGCTTGCGGAGCTTCTGTTCAGCCAAGTATGTAGCGACCTTGATGGACTGGCGCAGCGGCATGGCCATCTCGCTCACCTCCGGGGGAGCAGTACATTGCGGTGCCATTCGAAGAATGCAGGAAGGACGGAACGAAGGACGCGGAAAGCCGATATTCCACCGCGCACCGTGCCGATCCGGACGAGTTCATGTTCAGGAGCGTCCACGACCACCCGGACGGCCGCAACCGGGCGCGGTGCCGCGCGCACGGCGCTCAGGAGCGTGGCGGCCGACTCCATGTCGACGGCGATCGCACCCGTCGCGCGCAGCTCGGACCGCTCCGGGCCGCGCACGACGTGGTCGGAGCCGGTGAGCGGCCCGGTGTGGACGGTGCGCCCGGGCAGGATGCGCACGAGTTCCTTGACGAGCAGTTCGGTGTCGACGCACGCCACGGCGCCGCGCGGGTCGCGGGTCTCCTCGGCGACGACCAGGTCGCCGGGGTGCATACCGGGGGCGAGCCCGGCGCAGAAGCCGGTCGCGAGCACGGCGGACCCGCCGAGCGCCGGATCGGCCAGCGCCCGGCCGAGGGAACGCTCGGCCGCCTTCGGTCCCATGCCGGTGCGCAGGAAGGTGACCGGCCCGCCGGCCCCGCCGCGGTCGCCCAGGCGCAGGGCGAGGTGCTCGATGCCGAGCGCGCAGGCGATCAGCAGCGGGGCGGGGGCGGGCTGGACGCCCATCAGCCGGCCCCGGCCCCGGCGGGAGCCCGGTCGGCGAACGGCTCTCCGTGCAGGTACCGGCCGAGGGCGGTGAGCGGGAACACCTGCCGGTAGAGGTGGTAGTTGATGGAGAAGTCCCAGGGGAAGCCGGTGCCGGTGAAGTGCGGCTCGTCCCAGGAGCCGTCCTCCCGCTGGGTCCGCGCCAGCCAGGCGACACCCCGCTCGACGGCCTTCGACTCCTTCTCCCCGGCCGCCAGCAGGGCCATCAGCGCCCAGGCCGTCTGCGAGGCGGTCGAGGCGCCCCGGCCGCTCCACCGGCCGGGGTCGTGGTAGGAGCGCAGGTCCTCGCCCCAGCCGCCGTCGTCGTTCTGCACCCGCTCCAGCCAGGCCACCGCCCGCCGGATCGCCGGGTGGGAGGCGGGGATCCCGGCGGCGGCCAGGGCGGGCAGCACGGATCCGGTGCCGTAGACGTAGTTGACGCCCCAGCGTCCGAACCACGAGCCGTCCGGTTCCTGTTCGGCCAGCAGCCACTCGATGCCGCGCCGGGTGCGCGGGTCGTGCGCGAGGCCCTCGACGGCGAGCATCTCCACGACGTGCGCGGTGACGTCCGCGGACGGCGGGTCGATGACCTCCCCGAAGTCGCAGAACGGCAGCCGGTCGGGGAACGGGCTGGTGTTGTCGACGTCGAAGGCACCCCAGGCCCCGTTGCGCGACTGCATGCCGAGGTTCCAGCGCACCCCGCGCCCGATGGCCTTCTCCACCCGCTCGGGGTCGGGGTGGGCGACCCGGCGCAGCGCGAGGACCACCTCGGCGGTGTCGTCGATGTCGGGGTAGTTGTCGTTGTGGAACTCGAACGCCCAGCCGCCGGGCGGGAGATGGGGACGGCGTACGGACCAGTCGCCGGGCCGCACGATCTGCTCGCCGAGCATCCAGTCGGCCGCCCTGACCAGTTGGGGGTGGTCGGCGGGCACCCCGGCGTCGGCCAGCGCGATCGTGGCCAGGCAGGTGTCCCACACCGGCGACTGGCAGGCCTCGATCATCCGGGCCCCGTCCTCGCGCCACACCGCGTACCGGTCGAGGGACTCAAGGCCCGCCCGCATCACCGGGTGCTCGAGGTCGTAGCCCAGCAGGTGCAGGGCGATGACGGAGTACACGGCCGGCGGCTGGATGCCGCCCCAGCAGCCGTCGTTCTCCTGTCGCTCGACGATCCAGCGCGCGGCGGAGTTCATGGCGGCCGCACGCAGTCTGCGCACCGCGACCGAGCGGTAGCCGCGTACGACCTTGTCCAGGCGCTGGAACACGCCGTCCCACGTGGTCACCGGCGCGAGGGGCTGCGGCGGGTTGGGCCGGGCGGGGTCGGTGTGCAGCTCGTCGAGCGGGAACGGCGCGGGACGCACCGGCCGCTTCGCGGAGACGACGGTGAGCGGGACGATCGTCTGCCGGGCCCAGCAGCCGAAGCTGTAGATGCTGAGCGGAAACCACTTGGGGAAGTACAGGAGTTCCGGGGGGAGCTCGGGCAGGTCCTCCCACTTCCACCAGCCGAACAGGGCCAGCCAGATCCGGGTGAAGACCCGGGAGGCGGCGATGCCGCCCCGCTCTCGGATCCAGGCGGAGGCCTTCGCCATGTGCGGCGCGTCGGGCGCGTCACCGGCGAGCCTCAGGGCGACGTACGCCTCGATGGTGGTGGAGAGTTCACCGGGGCCGCCGTGGAAGGTGGCCCAGGTGCCGTCCTCGCGCTGCTCGCCTCTGATGAAGAGGGCGGCGGCCCGGGTCGTCGGCTCGTCGCGGATGCCCAGGAACTGGCGGAGCAGCAGGTCCTCGGCGTCCATCGTGACGTTCGTCTCGAGGTCGCCCTTCCACCAGCCCTCGGCGTCCTGCCGGGCCAGCAGGAAGTCGGTGGCGCGCCGTACCGCGTGCTCGGCGGCCTGTCGTGCCCCGGCCGCCACGGGGGTGTCGATGTCGGTTTCGCTGGCCGAGGCAGCGCGGGGCGGCAGGGCCCCGGTGCTTCCGTCGGTCGTCGCTGTCATGGCTTCCCCTTCGTGCAGTGTGCATCTCGTTGCGTCTGCTGTGGGTCCGCCGTCGGCCGGTGCGTCTCTTCTCGCGGGCACCGGCCGGCGACTACGCGAGGGCTATTCGACCGATAGTGATCATCTCTTTCGTACGACGACGAAGTCGGCGAGCGCCGCGAACCGGTCCCGCACCGGGGCGGGCATGTCAACGGCGTTCAGCGCTTCGATGGCGATGGTGTGCTGACGGCGTGCCTCCTCGGCGGTCCACTCACGGCCGCCCGCCTCCTCGATGAGGGCGGCGCGGGCCGCGAACTCCTCCTCGGAGAAGTTCTCGAAGTCGCTGCTCTTGGCGTCGGCGGCGAGCATCTCGCCGAGTTGCTCGGAGGCGGGGCCGCCGGCCGCGAGCGCGGCGACGACCGGCAGGGACTTCTTGCGCTGGCGCAGGTCGCTCCAGGTCTGCTTGCCGGTGGAGACCGGGTCGCCCCAGATGCCGAGCAGGTCGTCGACGGCCTGGAAGGCCAGGCCGAGGTGGTAGCCGTACCTCTCCAGGGTGTCGGCGGTGCGCTCGTCCGCGCCGCCGAGCACGGCGCCGATGGAGCTGGCGCAGGCCAGCAGGGCGCCGGTCTTGTTGCCCTCCATCTCCAGGCACTCCTCGACGCTGACCCGGTCGCGGTGCTCGTAGGAGATGTCCTGCGCCTGGCCGTCGATCAGGGCGCGGGAGGCGGTGGTCAGCCGGCGGGTGGCGCGGCCGGCCTCGACGGTGCCGAGCTCCAGCAGGACCTCGTTGGCCAGGGCGAACAGGGCGTCACCGACCAGGATGGCCTGGGCGGGTCCGTGCACCTTCCACACGGTGTCGCGGTGGCGGCGCTGCTCGTCGCCGTCCATCAGGTCGTCGTGCAGGAGCGAGAAGTTGTGGACCAGCTCGACGGCGACCGCGCCGGGGACGCCGACCTCGGGCGCGGCGCCGGTGACCTCCGCGGAGAGCACCGCGAGCGCGGGGCGCACGGCCTTGCCGCCGTCGCCGTCGGTCGGGTTGCCCTGGGCGTCGATCCAGCCGAAGTGGTAGGCGGCGACCGTGTCCATGGGGGGTGCCAGGCGGTCGACGGCCGCCCGCAGCACCGGCGTGGCCAGGGTCCGGCCGCGCTCCAGCAACGCGGTCACGTCCACCGCGGGCCGGGCGGCGGGCGAGGCCGGGGGCACAGTGGGCACAGTTTCTCCTCTTGTTGCGGTACCGGAGGGGGTGCGGGGATGTGCCGAGCCGTGCTGACCGATCATCAGGCCGCCTCCTCGAAGGCGAAGAGGCGGCGGGGGCGGGGCCGGCCGAGGGCGCCGAGCGCGGCGTCCGCCGCGCTCACACCGCTGCGGACCGCACTCTCCATGGTCGCGGGCCACCCGGTGGCGGTCCACGCTCCGGCCAGGTACAGGCCGGGTGCCTTGGTGCGGGCGCCGGGCCGCAGACGCCCGACGCCGGGGGCGGGAGCGAACGTCGCGGTGCGCTCCCGGGTCACGAAGAAGTCCTTCACCCGCGCGCCGCGCGTGCCCGGCAGCAGCCGCCGCAGTTCGGGCAGGTAGCGCTCGCGCAGGTCGGCCACGGGCCGGTCGATCTCGTCCCGCGCGGCCGACTGCGACAACGCGAGGTACTGGCCGGTGCGCAGCCCGGAGGCCTCGGTGCGGTCGAAGACCCACTGCACCGGGGTGCCGAGCGCGGCGAGGAAGGGCACGTCGAGGACCTTGCGGTCGTAGACGACGTGCACGTTGAGGATCGGGGCGGTGCCGATCTCCAGCAGCCGCTCGGGCGCGTCCAGGGCCCCCTCGGGCAGCAGGCCGTGCGCCTCGCGCTGCGGTACGGCGAGGACGACCGCGTCGGCGGTCAGCGTCCCGTCGGGAAGGCGGACGGTCCAGCCGCCGTCGGCCCCCGTGGAGAGGGAGGTGACGCGGGTACGCAGCTCGGTGCGCACGCCTGCCGAGTCGAGCGCCTCGCGGGCCAGCCGGTCGTGCAGTTCGCCGAGCGGGACCCGCGCCCAGCCGATGTCGGCGGCGCCCGGGTCGGACAGCAGACCGGTCTTGAAGACCATCGCGGCGAGCCCCAGGGAGGCGTCGCCCGCGACGGCGTTGAGGGTGGCGACCCCGACCAGGTCCCACAGGGCCTCGACGGCCCGCGGCGACTGGCCGTGCGCGGTCAGCCAGCTGCCGAAGTCCTGCGCGTCCAGGCCCGGATCGGCGAGGTCGAGCCCCTTGAGCGCGAGCGCGGCCCGGCCCACCCCGGCGCGTTCGGCGAGCGAGAGATGCGGATAGGTGGCGAGGCTGCGCCCCAGGTGGAGGGGGACGGGCAGCGCGTCGCGCCGCAGTCTGCCGAGCCGCCGTCCCTCGGGCTTGGCGACGTCGACGACGGGCACGTCGAGACGGTCCTGCAGTGGTGCCAGCGTGGCGCCCTCGATCCGGTCGAGGAACCAGCGGTAGGCGGTGCAGCAGCGCAGGTAGACGTGCTGTCCGTTGTCGACGGTGAGGCCGTCGCGCCGGAAGGAGAAGGCCAGGCCGCCCAGCCGGGGACGGCCTTCGAGCAGGGTGACGCGCACGCCCGCGTCGGCGAGCGCGAGGGCGGCGGTGACTCCGGCGAGCCCGCCGCCGACCACGACGACGTGCCGTCCGGGTCCTCCCTGGGCGTGCGAGAGCGGCTCGTCGCTCATCGTGCTCCCTCCCCTGCGTGCCCACCGTGACGTGTGCACTGTGCACGGCGGGCCGTCGCAGTCAGGGACGCCGCGCCGCCCCGGAGGGTTGCGTGCCGCTTTGCGCCGGTGTCGTCACCTTGGTCCACCGTCTCGCCCCGGGTCTCCATCAGACCTGCCTCCGCACGGTCAGCCGGCTGACGTGCCGGGTGTCCAGGCCGGACAGGCCGCGCACGGCGACGTACGCCTTCTCCCGGCCGGGCAGCGAGACCCGGCCGCGCAGCACGGCCTCGGGGTCGCGTTCGATGCGGTCCAGGAGACGGCGGTAGATGCCGGCCATCGCCGCGACGCAGGCGCCGCTGCGCCGGTCGAGCATGGGCAGCAGCCGGTAGCCCTCGGCGAACAGGGTGCGGGCCCGGCGCACCTCGAAGTGGACCAGGCCCACGAAGTCGGAGCCCTCCGGTGGCCGCGGCCCGTCGAACCCGGCCGAGCAGCCGAACTTGGCGAGGTCGTCGGCGGGCAGGTAGACGCGCCCGCCCGCGGCGTCCTCACGCACGTCACGCAGGATGTTGGTCAGCTGGAGGGCGAGCCCGAGGGTGTCGGCGTACTCCGGGGCGCGCTCGGCGCCGCGCGCCCCCGGTTCGGTGCCGAACACGCCGAGCGAGAGCCGTCCGATGGCGCCCGCGACACAGCGGCAGTACGCCTTCAGTTCGTCCCAGGTCTCGTAGGTCTCGCCGCGGACGTCCATCAGGACGCCGTCGATCAGCTCGTCGAGGCCGCCCAGCGGGATCGGGAAGTTCCGCGCGGCGTGCGCGAGGGCGACGGCGACGGGGTCGGTGTCGTCCTCCTCGACCTCGCCCGCGCGCACGCGCGCGAGCAGCGCCCGGGTCTCCTCGAGCCGGGCGGCCTTGACGTCGCCGTCGAGCGCGCCGTCGCCGATGTCGTCGACCCGGCGCGAGAAGGCGTACAGGGCCGACATCGCGCGCCGCTTGGGCGTGGGCAGCAGACGGATGCCGTACGCGAAGTTGCGGGCCTGCTGTCCGGTGACGGCCTCGCAGTAGCTGTAGGCGGCGAGTACCGGCGCGGACACGTGCGGCGAAGAGTCCACGGCCCGGATCACCCCTCTCCTCGCAGGATCACGCCCACCTCGCGCAGCAACCGGAGCTTGCCGGGCCTGGGCGGGCCGGGAAGGACGTCGTACCGGGCGGCGGCGATCGCGTGGACCGCCGCCCTTCCCCCCGCCACGAATCCCGCGAGCAGCAGCCTCAGCCTGCCGTGGACGCTACCCACCAGGGGGGTGCCTTCATCCAGGAGGTCGCGGGCGCGTTGCGCCTCGTAGGCGACCAGGGCGCGCACCGACGCGCCCCCGGTGGGCGCGGCGAGGTCCGCCTCCCGGACGTGGAAGCGCTCCATGTCGGCGGCGGGCAGATAGACGCGGTCGCGGCTGAGGTCCTCGACCACGTCCTGGAGGTGCTCGATGATCTGCAACGCGGTGCAGATCGCGTCGGAGCGGCGGATCCGCTCGGGGGTCGCGGTGCCGGTGACGGCGAGGACGAGCCGGCCCACGGGGTTGGCGGACAGCTCGCAGTACGCGAGCAGGTCGTCGTAGGTCCGGTAGCGGGTGACGAGCTGGTCCTGGCGGTTGGCCGCGATCAGGCCGAGGAAGGGCTCGGGGGTGAGCGAGCGGCGGTGGACGGTCGGCTGGAGCCGGCGCAGCAGGGGGTGGCGGGGCGTGCCGTCGAAGACCCGGCGCAGGTCGGCCTCGAAGGCGTCCAGCAGGGTGAGCCGGTCCTCGGCGTCGGTGGCGGACACGCCGAGCAGACGGGCGTCGGCGCCGCCGGGGGCGAGGTCGCCGTCGCCGATGTCGTCGACGAGCCGGGCGAAGCCGTAGACCGCCATGAGGTCCTCGCGCCAGGCGCGGGGCAGGAAGAAGGGGGCCACGGGGAAGTTCTCGGCCGCGGCCTTGTCGAGGGTGGCGCGCTCGGGGTCGCCGGTGCGCGGTACGGTCGGCGCGGTCACCGTCGGCCGCCCGGGGCAGGGACGGCACGTGCTGCGTTGAGCTGGGGAGTTTCCGTAGCCATTGCCGTCACATCTCCCGTTCTACACTGCCAACCCAAGACGCACTATTTCGGACACGCCGCCCAGCCGCCCGCACGCCGGTCCCGCCTGAGGGGGTCGCGCATTATCGCCCCACTTGACGCGATTCGGGACCGGTACAGCTTACGTTGTACAACGCAGCGAGGTTCGCGGGGGTGTCCCACAGGTCACAACAACACACCGATGGGCGCCAAGCTTCCTGCGCGCGACCGGAGTTGACGCATCTTTTGCAGACGCAGGGCCCCGCCGGGCGGTTCTCCGGCGGGGCCCTGGGCGAAGCGGGCTACTTGGCCGTGAACTTCTCGTACTCCCTGAGGACCTCGTCGGTCGGGCCGTCCAGGCGCAGCTCGCCGCGCTCCAGCCACAGGACGCGGTCGCAGGTGTCCCGGATCGACTTGTTGCTGTGGCTGACCAGGAACACCGTGCCGGCCTCCTTGCGCAGCTCCCGGATGCGCTGTTCGGAGCGCACCTGGAACTTGCGGTCGCCGGTGGCCAGGGCCTCGTCGATCATGAGCACGTCATGGTCCTTGGCGGCGGCGATGGAGAAACGCAGCCGGGCCTGCATGCCGGAGGAGTAGGTGCGCATCGGCAGGGTGATGAAGTCGCCCTTCTCGTTGATGCCGGAGAAGTCGACGATCTGCTGGTAGCGCTCCCTGATCTGCTCGCGGGACATGCCCATGGCGAGCCCGCCGAGGATGACGTTGCGCTCGCCGGTCAGGTCGTTCATCAGGGCGGCGTTCACTCCGAGCAGCGAGGGCTGGCCGTCGGTGTAGACCTTGCCCTTCTCGGGAGGCAGCAGACCGGCGATGGCGCGCAGCAGGGTGGACTTGCCCGAGCCGTTGGAGCCGATGAGGCCGATGGCCTCGCCCCGGTAGGCGACGAAGGAGACACCACGCACCGCGTGCACCTTGCGCACACCGCGCTCGTTGCCGCGCTTGACGATGCGGCTCAGGGCGGAGGTGGCGCTGCCCTTGCCGGTCTTGGCGCCGTTGACGCGGTAGACGATGTGGACCTCGTCCGCGATGACGGTGGGGACGCGCGCCCCAGGCTTGTCGTCAGCCACGGCCGTACCTCTCCTCCGCCTTCCAGAAGTACACGAAGCCGCCGACCGCGAACAGCAGGGCCCAGCCGCATGCGACCGCCCAGACATGGTCGGGGAGGTTCTCGGAGCCGTACTTGTCGATCAGGGCGAAGCGCATCAGGTCCATGTAGATGGCGGCCGGGTTCCACTGGAGGACGTTGGCGATCCACTGCGGCTTGTCCGCGAGGAAGACCGGGATGGAGAACATCACGCCGGAGGCGTACATCCAGGTGCGCATCACGAACGGCATCAGCTGGGCGAGGTCCGGGGTCTTCGCGCCGGCCCGGGCGAAGACCAGCGCCAGGCCCGAGTTGAACAGGAACTGCAGCACCAGCACCGGGACGATCAGCGCCCAGGAGGCGTCCGGGTAGCTGCCGAAGCCGATGGCCACGGCGAACAGCACGATCATCGAGTACATCAGCTGCTGGAGCTGCTGGAGGGCGAAGGAGATCGGCAGCGAGGCCCGCGGGAAGTGCAGGGCGCGCACCAGGCCGAGGTTGCCGGAGATCGCGCGGACGCCGCTCATCACGGAGCTCTGCGTGAAGGTGAAGACGAAGACGCCCGTGACCAGGAACGGGATGTACACGTCCTTGTCCATCCCGCGGCCCGCGTCGAGGATCAGGCCGAAGATCGCGAAGTACACGGCCGCGTTCAGCAGCGGGGTCGCCACCTGCCACAGCTGGCCCAGCTTGGCCTGGCTGTACTGCGCGGTCAGCTTCGCCGAGGAGAAGGCCAGGATGAAGTGGCGCCTGCCCCAGAGCTGGCGGACGTACTCCCGCAGCGGGGGCCGGGCGCCGCTCACGGCCAGCCCGTACTTGGCGGCCAGCTGTGCCGCCGTGAGGCCCTCGTCGGGCGACGGAGGCGCGCTCACCGCGACTCCGCCGTCATGCGTTGTCTCACTCACCAGTAGGAAACTTTCGTCTTCGGGATGCACAGCCTTCAGGGGTCTGGCATGAGCCGGGGGGCCGCGGGAGTCTCCGGGGCCCTCGGGGACGAGCTTGTCAGATGACGGGGGGCCGGCCCAGTCGGGTCAGCCGCCACACGGTACGCCACTTCATGGGCCTGCGCGGTCCGCACGGTGTGGCCCACCCTTCCCGGAAGCCTCCGAACCACGCCTTGAGCGCGGGCCGGGAGGGGCGGCGTACCAGCGTGAGCAGCAGCCAGACGCCGAGATAGACCGGGACGAGGGGCGCGGGGAGGTTGCGGCGGGCCAGCCAGACGCGGTTGCGGGCGACCATGCGGTGGTAGACCGCGTGCCGCGAGGGCGCGGTCGTCGGGTGGTACAGCACCATGTCGGACCGGTAGTCGATCATCCAGCCCGCGTCGAGGGCCCGCCATGCCAGGTCGGTTTCCTCGTGTGCGTAGAAGAATTCGTCCGGAAGTCCACCGACTTCCGCGAAGACCTGCGTACGCACGGCGTTGGCGCCGCCGAGGAAGGTGGTGACCCGGGAGGAGCGCATCGGGTCCGAGGCCCGCAGCCGGGGCACGTGGCGGCGCTGGGTGACGCCGGTGTCCGGGTCGGCGATGCGGAAGCTGATGATGCCGAGCCGGGGGTCGTCGGTGAAGGCCCGCCGGCACAGCTCGGCGGTGTCGTGCTGGGCGAGCAGGCCGTCGTCGTCGAGGAAGAGCAGGACGTCGACGTCCCGGCCGCTGGGGCCGAAGGCCTCGATGCCGACGTTGCGGCCGCCGGGGATGCCGAGGTTCTCGGGCAGTTCGACGGTGCGCACGCCGTCGGGGACGTCCGGGACCGGGGAGCCGTTGCCGACCACAACCACCTCGACCGGGTCGCCCTCCTGCTTGGCGACCGAGTCGATCAGGGCTCTCAGCTCGTCGGGGCGGTTGCCCATGGTGATGATCACCGCGCCGACCTTCAGCGGCGCGCTCACCGCAGCCTGCTCGAGACGAGGATGGACACCAGGTGCAGCAGCGTCTGCAGCAGCGCGATGCCGGCGAGTACGGCGGTGCCGAGGCGGGTGAAGAAGAGGTCGCCCCGGGTCGCGTCGACGATCGCGAGGAGCAGGATCAGCAGGGACGCCTCGATGCCGAGGATCAGCCGGTGGAACTTGAGCGCGGCGGCCGCCCTGCGGGCCAGCGCCATGCCGGAGGAGCGCGGCTCGGACGCCGCCTCCTGCACCGGCGGCAGTCCGCCCTGGTGGCGGGCGACACCGACGAGGTCGGTCTCGGCCTTGATCAGGATCGCGCCGAGCGCGGCCAGGGTGCCGAGGAACGCCCACAGCCAGTCGATCCGGCCGGTGCCCCACAGGTCGGCGGCGCGCAGGCCGAGGCCGACCAGGACGGCGGCGTCGGTCAGGTAGGCGCCGACGCGGTCCAGGTAGACCCCGCCCAGCGAGTACTGCTTCTTCCAGCGCGCGATCTCGCCGTCCACGCAGTCCAGCAGCAGATAGAGCTGGACCATCAGCACGCCGAGCACGGCGCCCGTGACGCCCGGCACCAGCAGGGCGGGGGCCGCGAGGACGCCGCAGACGGTCATCAGGTACGTGAGCTGGTTGGGCGTGATCCTGGTGTTCACCAGGTAGCGGTCCACCCGCAGGGACACCTCGCGCATGTAGAGGCGTCCCGCCCAGTGCTCACCGCTGCGCCGGTCCTTCACCCCCGGGGGGTGGACGACCGGTCTGAGTTCAGCTACCGATGGCCTTGACATAGTCGGCGTAGATGTCCTTGATCTGTTCGGTCGTGAGGTCGAGGTGTTCGAGGATCGTGTAGCGGCCGGGCCGGGTCTGGGGGGCGAACTCCACGGCCCGGACGAACTCGTCCGCCGTGAAGCCGATCTCTCCCGGCAGCACCGGCAGCCCGTGCCGGCGCAGTACCGCGGCCATGCCGACCGACTCCCCGTGGGCCCCGCGCAGGTACATCGCGAAGGCCGCGCCCAGTCCGCACTGCTCGCCGTGGGCGGCGGCGCGTTTGGGGAAGAGCAGGTCGAAGGCGTGGTTGATCTCGTGGCAGGCGCCGGAGGAGGGCCGGGAGTCGCCGGATACCGACATGGCGATGCCGCTGAGGACCAGCGCCTCGGCGAGGACCTGTAGGAAGTCGGTGTCCGCGACGCCGCCCGGGTGCCGCAGGACCGCCTCGCCCGCCTGCCGGGCGATCGCGGCGGCCAGGCCGTCGATCTTCTCGCCCTTGACGCGGTGGGCCAGCTCCCAGTCCGCGATGGCGGAGATGTTGGAGACGGCGTCGCCGATGCCGGCCCGCACGAAGCGCACCGGGGCCTCGCGGATCACGTCGAGGTCGATGACGACCGCGATCGGGTTCGGCACGCCGTAGGAGCCGCGGCCCGCGTCGTTGTCGAGGGTGGCGACCGGCGAGCACAGGCCGTCGTGGGCGAGGTTCGTCGGGACGGCGACCAGGGGCAGGCCGACGCGTGCCGCGGCGAACTTGGCACAGTCGATGATCTTCCCGCCGCCGAGCCCGACGAGGGCGTCGTAGTGGCCGGCCTTGATCTCGCCGGCCAGCCGGACCGCGTCGTCGAGGGTGCCGCCGCCGACCTCGTACCAGGTGGCGCCGGGCATCAGCGGGGCGAGCCGGTCGCGCAGCCGGGCGCCGGAGCCGTTGCTGACGGCGACGGCGAGCTTGCCGGAGTGCGAGATGCGCTCGTCCGCGAGGACGTACGCGAGGTCGTCGAGGGCACCCGGGCGGATGTCCACGACGACCGGCGAGGGGATCAGCCGGGTCAGTACTGGCACGCGATCTCCCGTCCACGGGCGAGATCGTCGTGGTTGTCGATCTCGACCCACTTGACGTCGCCGATCGGCGCCACGTCGATACGGAAGCCGCGGTTGACCAGCTCCTGGTAGCCGTGCTCGTAGAACTGCTGCGGGTCGGTCTCCCACACCGTCTTCAGCGCGTCGGCCAGCTCGGGAGCGGCGTCGCCCTCGATGAGGGTGACACCGATGTACTCACCGGTGGCCTCGGCCGGGTCCATCAGCTTGGTGATCTTCGTCATGCCCTTCCCGGGGTCGACGACGACCTTCATCTCCTCGTCGGCGAGCTGCTTCACCGTGTCGAGGGCGAGGATGATCCGCTTGCCGTCGCCACGGGCGGCGAGCAGCGTCTTCTCGACGGAGACCGGGTGGACGGTGTCGCCGTTGGCGAGGATCACGCCGTCCTTGAGGGCGTCACGGCCGCACCACAGGGAGTAGGCGTTGTTCCACTCCTCGGCCTTGTCGTTGTCGATGAGGGTGAGCTTCAGGCCGTACTTCTCCTCGAGGGCCGCCTTGCGCGCGTAGACGGCCTCCTTGCGGTAGCCGACGATGATCGCGACCTCGGTCAGGCCGATCTCGGCGAAGTTGCCGAGCGTCAGGTCCAGAACCGTCGGCTCGCCCTCCGTGCCCGCGGGCCCCACCGGCACCAGCGCCTTCGGCAGGCTGTCGGTGTAGGGGCGCAGACGCCGGCCGGCGCCGGCCGCCAGCACGAGGCCGATCATGCGGGTTCTCCTTCGTCGTGTACGGCGGGCGCGCCCCCCAAGTGGGAGGCCACCCAGAAGCGGATGCTCTCGGCGAGCACCACGAGGGCGACGGCCACCGCGAGCGCCGTGAGGGCGAGCGTGAACTGCTCCGCGGTCAGCAGCGCCGCCAGAACGGCGACCAGCAGGGTCCGCCCCTCCTGCCCCCCGACCACGCGCACCAGCCAGGCCGGCGGCGCTCCGGCGTCACCGCGGATGCGGTACACCGTGTCGTAGTGATGGTAGGCGACCGCGGCGACGAGCCCGAACGCCGCGGGGAGCGCCCCGTCCGCGTCGGCCTCGGCCGCGAGGAGCAGGACGGTGAGGTATTCGGCGGCGCGGAACAGCGGGGGGACCAGCCAGTCCAGGGCGCCCTTGAGCGGGCGGACGAGGGCGTCGGCGGACAGCAGGACGTACACGGCGGCGGCGATCACGACCGACGGCCCCGGCCCGTCGAGCCAGGCCGCGAGGACCAGCAGCAGGCTCCCCACGCCGGCGGCCAGGGGCGCCGGGACGCGGACACCGGGCGGCAGGAACCGCGCGAGCAGTGCGGCCAGGGGGCCGTTGTCCGCGAGGTCGGCCAGTGCCTTGGCCGCCCGGTCGGTGCGCTGTGCCTTGCGGGTGACCGAGCGCAGCACACGGCCGGCCGTGGTGTACAGGGCGGCGAAGGCGCAGCCGATCAGCAGCGCGTAGAAGGTGATACGAGGGGTGGTGACCGCGGTCAGGACGGCGATCATGGCCCAGCGTTCACCGATGGGCAGCACGATCATCCGGCGCACCCACACGGTCCAGCCGACGCCGTCCAGCTTGTCGGAGAGGGCGGCGGTGGGGCTGGTGTTGGCGGTGGCGTCAGTGCCTACGACGTGCGCCTCGTTGAAGGAGAAGTCCACGACGTGCCGGCAGGTCTGCAGGACCATCGCGGCGAGGGCCAGCGCCCACACGTCGTCGCCGCCGCGCGCCGCTCCCAGTGCGAGGCCGGCGTAGTAGGCGTACTCCTTGGCCCGGTCGAAGGTGGCGTCCAGCCAGGCGCCGAGGGTGGAGTACTGGAGGGAGTAGCGGGCGAGCTGGCCGTCGGTGCAGTCCAGGACGAAGGAGACGATCAGCAGGACACCGGCGGCGACGAACCCGCCGCGGGTGCCGGTGGCCGCGCAGCCGGCCGCGATCAGGGCGGTGATCAGCGAGGCGGTGGTGACCTGGTTGGGGGTCAGGCCGCGACGCGCGCACCAGCGGGCGATGTAGCGGGAGTACGGGCTGATGAAGAAGGTGGTGAAGAAGCCGTCGCGGGCTTTCACGGCCGACTTCAGGCGTACGGCCTCGTCGTCGACGGCGGAGACGGCCTGCCGTGCCTCGTTGCGGGCCTGCGGGTCGGCGGGGACGGCGGCGACCAGGCTGCCGAGCTCGGGTCGGTGGACGTCCGCGCCGTCGGCGTCGAGGGCGGTGACGATCCGGTCGGCGAGGCTGTCGAGGCCGGCGAGGCTGTCGACGCTGCCCGCGCTGGGCGCGGTGCCGCCGCTCGCGGAGTTCTCCCGGGCCATGGCGCGGGTCAGGGCCTGGCGGCCGGCCGGCTGCGCGGTGACGGCGCCGGGGATCGCGGCGAGCGGGAAGCGGGGGTCGGTGAGGCCGAGGCGCAGCGCGTGCACATGGCCGACGAAGCGGGTGTCGACGACGGCCACCCGCTGGTCGGCCGGGACAGCCGCGAGGAGTGTCTCCGCGTCGGCGGCGTCGGCGGCGCTGCGGACGTCGAAGCCGAGGGACCGCAGGTCGCCCTCGATCGACGATCCGGGGACCGGCTGACCGGTGAGGATGGCGGTCGGCAAACCGAACTCACTCCCTGGGTCCCGACGCGTCCACGTCGGTCATCTGCATGGTGGGGGCGCCCCTTGGCGGCACCAGGCGGGCGGCATGTCGGCAGAGGCTATCGGATGCCGGGAAGGCCGTGTTCACCGGCCGTTGAGGTCGGACGAGACGGTCTGACGGCACGGCTCGCACCGGCCTTTGCCGAGATCATCATCGGTGATCGGCGGCCCCGGCCACAAACCGCGCCCCCCAGAGCCGACATCCGGGACATCACGCGCGGCGGGCACCTGCCGCGGGTCCGGCCGCGCCCTGCGTGACGATCGCCGGAACCGGGCGCTCACCCAGCTCCGCGAAGCAGGTGAGGGCGCCCTGACCTGCACTTCGTTTACGCAGGTCAGAGCACATGACAACGGTGTTCAGCGTCGCGTTGCCGGATACCCCCCACCCGTAGTTCACTGAGGAGCCGGACCGATCACAGGAGGCTGCATCCCATGGGGGCTGGGCACGACCACGGCCATGCGCACACGCACGCGCCGACCACCGGTACGGCCGCGGCGGCCTACCGGGGGCGGCTGCGCGTCGCGCTGTCGATCACGCTCACCGTGATGGTGGTGCAGATCGTCGGAGGGGTGCTCGCCGACTCCCTCGCCCTGATCGCGGACGCGGCGCACATGGCGACGGACGCGGTGGGCCTCGGCATGGCGCTGCTCGCCATCCACTTCGCCAACCGTCCCGCGAGCACCCACCGGACCTTCGGTTACGCCCGTGCCGAGATCCTGGCCGCCCTGGCCAACTGCCTGCTGCTGCTCGGGGTGGGCGGCTATGTCCTGTACGAGGCGGTCCAGCGGTTCCTGACGCCGGCGCCCACCGACGGCGGGCTGATGCTCGTGTTCGGCGCGGTCGGCCTGGTCGCGAACATGATCTCGCTCACGCTGCTGATGCGCGGCCAGGCGGAGAGCCTGAACGTGCGCGGCGCGTTCCTGGAGGTGGCCGCCGACGCTCTGGGGTCGGTCGCGGTGCTGATCTCGGCGGCGGTGATCCTGGCCACCGGCTGGCAGGCCGCCGACCCGGTCGCCTCGCTCGTCATCGGCCTGATGATCGTGCCGCGGACGCTGAAGCTGCTGCGCGAGACGCTGGACGTGCTGCTGGAGTCGGCGCCGAGGGACGTCGACATGGCGGAGGTGCGGGCCCACATCCTCGACCTCGACGGCGTGGAGGACGTGCACGACCTGCACGCGTGGACGATCACCTCCGGGATGCCGGTGCTGTCGGCGCACGTGGTGGTGCGCTCGGACGTGCTGGACGCGATCGGTCACGAGAAGATGCTGCACGAGCTCCAGGGCTGCCTGGGCGACCATTTCGACGTGGGGCACTGCACCTTCCAGCTGGAGCCCGGCGGGCACGCGGAGCACGAGGCGCGGCTCTGCCACTGAGCGGCCCGCCCATCCTCCACAATTCGCACAATCGTTCCGTATGGTTCCGCGCGCGCCGCCCCGGGCAAGATCACGGCCGGGGGTCGGTCGCCGTGCACGGGACATGCAGACGTTGGGGGAAGCGCCGGAAGCGCCGGGCGTGTGCGGCAGACTGAGGAGGCGAGGACCGATGCTAAGGATGGGTATGCCGATCACACCTGCCACCGCGACGCACAGTTCGTCGGACGGCACCGCGGACGCGATCTTGCTGGAACTGGTCGACGAGAACGGTGTGACCATCGGCACCGAGGAGAAGCTCGCCGCCCATCAGCCACCGGGGCTGCTGCACCGCGCGTTCTCCGTGTTCCTCTTCGACGAGCGGGGGCGGCTGCTGCTCCAGCGGCGGGCGCTGGACAAGTACCACTCCCCCGGCGTGTGGTCTAACACCTGCTGCGGTCACCCCTACCCCGGTGAGGCGCCCTTCGCCGCCGCCGCGCGGCGCACCTTCGAGGAGCTGGGCGTGTCCCCGTCGCTGCTCGCCGAGGCGGGCACGGTCCGCTACAACCACCCGGACCCGGCCTCGGGGCTGGTGGAGCAGGAGTACAACCACCTGTTCGTCGGGCTGGTGCAGTCCCCGCCGCGGCCGAACGCGGGTGAGGTGGGCGACACCGCCTTCGTGACCCCGGCCGAGCTGGCGGAGCGGCACGCGAGCGACACGTTCTCCTCCTGGTTCATGACCGTCCTGGACGCGGCCCGCCCGGCGGTACGCGAGCTGACGGGGCCGTCGGCCGGCTGGTAGCCCGGCCGGCCGTGCTACCAGCCCCCCGGGGGTTTCAGGGGCAGGGCGGCCCAGATCACCTTGCCGCCGGTGGCCGTGTGCTCGACGTCGCAGACCCCGCCCGCCTCCCTGGCGATCTCGCGGACCAGGAGCAGCCCCCGGCCGCCGGTGCGGCCGTGGTCGGTCTCCAGGGCCGTCGGACGGTAGGGGTGGTCGTCCTCCACGGACACCCGCACCCACTCGGCGCCGACGGCCACCTCCACCGCGAGCGTCGGCGACAGCAGCGCCGCGTGCCGCACGGCGTTGGTCACCAGCTCGGAGACGATCAGCAGCAGCCCGTGGGCGACGTCCTCGGAGACCGGCACCCCCTGGCGGTACAGCAGGTCCCGCACGGCGTGCCGGGCCTGCGGGACCGAGGCGTCCGCGGCGGCGGCGGTGAACCGCCAGACGCCCTCGTAGGGAAGCGGTCCCGGCACTCTGTGCTCGGCGGGTCCGGCGGGGGCGCCCGCGTCGCCTTCTGGGCGTGGGCCGGGCCCGCGCCCGTGGTTCTCCATCGTCAGGTCGCCACCCTCGCGCTCGATTGTCACCACACGTCGAGTGTTGGCAACGCGGCGCACCGCACCGGACGACTGAACAGAAGTCAGCGGTTTTCGAGCGTTCATGACCCCCGATGTGTGCTACGGCGCGATATGCGACCGCTCCTGTCGCCTTCGCGCCGACTTGCGCACTATTCCGGTTGTAAGGATTTGGCGGGCCGCTCGCCCGTCCCGCCACCGGGACCGGCCCCCGCGCCGCCGTCCCGCGCGCCGTCGGGACCCGTCCCCGCGCCGCCTTCGCCCGCGCCGCCCTCCCCGGCCAGCCGCTCCGACACCAGACCGACGATGCGCCGGCCGCCGAAGCCGGTGGCGATCAGCCCGAGGCCGTCGAAGAGCAGGGCGAGGGAGAAGAAGCAGCCGATGACGTACCGGCTGCTGCTCGGCCAGTCGATCAGCACCAGGACACCCAGCAGCAGGTCGAAGGCGCCCAGCAGCAGCGTCCAGCCGGCCTGCGGGCCGCGCACGACGAGGCTGCCGACCAGCCGGAACAGTCCGCCGGTGAGGAAGAGCAGGGCGGCGAACATGGTGAGCGCGGCGGCGGTCTCGTCGGGCCTGCGGATGACGACCACGCCGGCCGCGATGTTCAGGGCGGCGACGATGACGCCCAGCCAGAAGAAGCTGGTGCCGCGCGCCTGGACCGCGTGCAGCAGGCCGACGGCGCCGCCGATCAGCAGCAGCCAGCCGAACAGCAGCATCGAGGTGAGGGTGGCGACCCCGGCGTACACGAGGCCGACGAGCCCGGCGACGACCAGGATCACACCGAGCGCGGCGAGCCAGCCGAACCCCCGCTGGAGCTTCGCCGCCTCGCCCTGGGACGGGGTGGACGTGGCCATGGGCGCCTCCTCACAACGCATCCCCTCTCCATCCCTTCTGCCCCCGATGCCGCCGTGCTCACCGGGCCGGGGTGATCACACGCGGGGGCGGTGGTTAGCATCCGGCTCATGGAGCCCGAACTGCTGTACGGCGTCACGGACGCGGTCGCCACCGTCGTCCTGCACCACCCGGCCAAGCGCAACGCCATGACGGCCGCGATGTGGCGGGCGCTGCCGCCCCTGCTGGAGGAACTGGCCGCCGACCCCGGCGTGCGGGCGCTGGTGGTGACCGGTGCGGGCGGCACCTTCTGCGCCGGGGCCGACATCTCCACCCTCCAGGGGTCCGCCGAGGAGGCGCAGGAGCTGGCGGTGCGGGCGGAGGAGGCGCTCGCCGCGTTCCCGAAGCCGACGCTGGCGGCGGTGAAGGGGCACTGTGTGGGCGGCGGGGCGCAGCTCGCGGCCGCCTGCGACCTGCGGTTCGCCGAGGAGGGCGCCCTGTTCGGGGTGACACCGGCGAAGCTCGGGATCGTCTACCCGTCCTCCGCGACCCGGCGGCTGGTGGCGCTGGTGGGCCCGGCCACCGCCAAGTACCTGCTGTTCTCCGGGGAGTTGATCGACACCGGGCGGGCGCTGCGCACGGGCCTGATCGACGAGGTGCTGCCGTCCGGGGAGCTCGACGAGCGGGTCGCGGAGTTCACGACGGTGCTGGTGTCGCGCTCCCAGCTGACCCAGGCCGCCGCCAAGGAGTTCGCGAACGGCCGCGCCGACCGGGACGCCCACTGGACGGCGCAGGCACGCGGCAGCGGCGACACCGCGGAGGGCGTGGCCGCGTTCCTGGAGCGCAGGCAGCCGCGCTTCACCTGGACTACGTCAGGATGAAGCGGCTCTTCGACCGGAACTCCTCGACCAGGTGCGCGGGCGCCTTCTGCGGGGCCCCGGCGTCGTAGGGCGGCTGCGGGTCGTACTCGGTCAGCAGCTGTACGGCCCGGGCGTGATCGTCGCCGGCGATCCGGCCGAGCAGGGTCAGGCCCATGTCGATGCCGGAGGAGACGCCGGCGGCGGTGACGTACTTGCCGTCGGTGACGACACGCTCTCCGGTCGGTTCGGCGCCGAACCGTGTCAGCAGGTCGAGGGCCAGCCAGTGGGAGGTGGCCCGGCGGCCCTCCAGAAGTCCGGCGGCGGCCAGCAACAGGGAGCCCGTGCACACGGAGGTCGTCCAGGTGCTGCCGGCGTCGGCGGCGCGCAGCCAGTCCAGGAGGGTCCCGTTGTCCATCTGCCCGGTCTGGCCGGGCCCGCCCGGCACGACCACGATGTCGGGGCTCGGCACCTCGGCCAGGGTTCTGTCGGCGACGAGGGCGAGGGTGCCGGTGTCGGTGCGCACGGGGCCGGTCCGCTCGGCGACGAAGACGGTGTCCGCCTCCGGGAGGCGGCCGAGCGTCTCGTAGGGGCCGACGGCGTCGAGGGCGGTGAAGCGGTCGTAGAGGACGACGGCGATCTGCAAGGGGTTTCCCTTCGCTGGTCAACGGGTGGGGGTGGGACGGAAGCGGCGGCGGTACTCCGCCGGCGGTGTGCCGAGCGCCTTGACGAAGGCGCGGCGCATGGCCTCGGGGGTGCCGTAGCCGCTGGCGCGGGAGACCTCCTCGACGCCGTCGCCGGTGTCCTCCAGGAGGCGGCGGGCGTGTTCGAGGCGGACCCGGTCGACGTAGCGGCCGGGGGTCGTGCCGGTCTCGTCGCGGAAGGCGCGGGCGAAATGGCGGGGCGACAGCCGGGCGCGGGCGGCGAGGGACTCGACGCTCAGGTCGGCCGCGGGGTGCTCGGTGATCCACCGCTGCACGTCCCTCAGCGGTTCGCGGTGGGCTGTCTGGGCGGCGAGCTGGGCGCTGAACTGGGCCTGGTTGCCGGGGCGGCGCAGGAAGACGACCAGGTGGCGGGCGACGGTCAGCGCCGTGTCCCGGCCGAGGTCGTCCTCGACGAGGGCGAGGGCCAGGTCGATGCCGGAGGTGACGCCGGCCGAGGTGTGGACGTTGCCGTCCCGGACGAAGATCGGGTCGGGGTCGACCTCGACGGCCGGGTGGTCGCGGGCGAGTTTGTCGCAGTAGCCCCAGTGGGTCGTGGCCCGGCGGCCGTCCAGCAGGCCCGCGGCGGCGAGCAGGATCGCTCCGGTGCACACGGAGACGAGGCGCTCGGCGCGGGGCGCGTGCGCGCGCAGCCAGTCGGTCAGGCGCGGGTCGGGCCGCCGGGTTCCCTGCCCGCCCGGGACGAGCAGGGTGTGCGCGACGGGCGCCTCGCCGAGGGTCCCGTCCGGTACGAGGGTCAGTCCGCCTGAGGTGCGCACGGGGCCGCCGTCCAGGGAGGCCGTGCGGATCCGGTACGTGCCCGGCGTGTGCTGTTCGGCCCCCGCGAAGACCTCCACGGGGCCGGTGACGTCGAGGATCTGGACGCCGTCGAAGAGGACGACCAGGACGGTTCGCTGCGCCATGAGGTCGATTCTTGAGCCCCCGGCAGACGGCCGCAATGACCATTTCCCCACCTTTTCTGCCACGAGAAGGCGGGATGCGGGCATGGCCGGGCGCGGCCGAGGTACCCGGCTGCCACCGGCCGCACCGGCCGGACAGGGAAAGGAGATCCACGTGTTCCGTGCCATCGCAGACGTCCTGCGCCAGATCGGTGGCGCCGTCGCCACCGTGGTGACGCTGCCCTTCCGGGCCCTGGCCCGGCTCTTCGGCGGCGCCTCGGGCTCCGCACGCGGCCGCCGGGCCTGAGGCTGTGACTGGGCGAGACAGTTGTCACTAGGTGGGTCGGTGAGCTGGCGCTGAGCCCGGACTTGGGCGCGGTACCTGTCACCGTTTGGGCATTCCGATTGTCACCACCTTGGATCCGCCCTCGAAGGCCTCGCCCTGTTCGTGGCATACGCGGCCGGGATGGGCCTGATCGTCGGCACCGCAGCCCTCTCCGTCGCTCTCACCCGCACCGCCCGCGTCGGCCGTCTGCGCCGCCTCGGCTCCGTCGCCTCCCGCACCGGCGGCGGTCTGCTGTTCCTGGTCGGCGCGTACGTCGCCTACTACGGCTGGTACGAGATCCGTGTCCAACGCGCCCCCGCCACCCAGGACCCGGTCATCGATGGGCCGCTACTGGCTCGTCACCACGGTGAGCACCGTCTGACAGGGAATCTCGTCTCGCATATGTGCAGATGTCGCTGATTGCCAAGTCTGGCGCAACGATCCGGAGACGTCCGGTGTCTCATGAGATGAGTGCGATGCCACGCACAGCTCATGGGGGAATACGGGGGTATTCATGATGAGTGATCGTCGCTTTGCCGCGCGCGACGCTCGGGTCCGCGCAGCCGAGGCGGAGTTCCAGCGCCACGTACCGGTCCACGCCGCCAACGGGGAGGAGACGGACCACCCGTTCGTCGCCAACTACTCGAAGGCGTTACCGCACAACAAGTTCGGCGAGGTCGACCCGGCCGCGTACCACCTGCTGCGCCGGGCGCTGGCCACGGGCAGCTACGAGGACTTCGAGCGGATCCCGCTGGCAGACACCCGCAAGCTGACCAACCCGCAGGCCGGGCTGGCCTTCGACCCGCAGGGCCCGGACGCTCAGGCGTTGTCCATGCCGCCCGCGCCGCGTATCGACAGCGCGCAGAACTCCGCCGAGGCGGTCGAACTGTACTGGATGGCGCTGTGCCGCGATGTGCTGTTCACCCGGTTCGCCGAGAGCGAGCTGGTCGCCGAGGCGGCAGGCGAACTCAGCGGCCTGGCCGACTTCCGGGCGCCGAAGCTGGACGGTCAGGTCACCCCGCAGACCATCTTCCGCGGGGACAGCCGGGGCGATATGGCCGGGCCGTACCTGTCGCAGTTCCTGCTCAAGGACATCCCGTACGGCACGCTGCTGATCGACCAGCGGCAGGACACCCTGGTCCGCCCGGTCGACCATCTGACCACCTGGGGCGACTGGCTGGAGGTGCAGAACGGCTCCGAACCCGAGCCGGAGGAGCGGGACTTCGCCAACCGGCGCTACATCCAGACCCCGCGCGATCTGGCGCACTATGTGCACTTCGACGCGCTGTACGAGGCGTACCTCAATGCCGCGCTCATCCTGCTGGGCACCAACGCACCGGTGGACGCGGGCAATCCGTACCACTTCTCCCGCAACCAGATCGGCTTCGGGACGTACGGCGGCCCGCACATCCTCTCGCTGGTGACCGAGGTGGCCACCCGCGCGCTGAAGGCGGTGTGGTTCCAGAAGTGGTACGTGCACCGGCGGCTGCGCCCGGAGGAGTTCGGCGGCCGGGTCCACCAGCAGCTGCGCGGGCAGCGCGAGTACCCGATCGACTCCGGCGTGCTGGACTCCGTCGCCGTCAAGCGGGTCTTCGAGAAGCACGGGAGCTACCTGCTGCCACAGGCGTTCCCGGAGGGCAGCCCGGCCCATCCCTCGTACGGTTCCGGGCACGCCACGGTCGCCGGGGCATGCGTGACCATCCTCAAGGCATGGTTCGACGAGTCGCACATACTGGTGGACCCGGTCGTCCCCACCACGGACGGCACGGCCCTGGAGCCGTACACCGGCCCGGACGCCGACCGGCTCACCGTCGGCGGCGAACTCAACAAGGTCGCCGCCAACATCGCCACCGGCCGCAACATGGCCGGCGTGCACTGGCGCACCGACTACACCCAGGCCGTCCGGCTGGGCGAGGAGATCGCCATCGGCCTCCTGCGCGAGGCCAAGGAGGCCACGCTCGAGGACGCGGTCTTCACCCTCAGCCGCTTCGACGGCACCACCCTCGCCATCTGACCCGCTCCGGACAGGGCGGCCTGGTGCCGCGGGGGGCCCCGCGGCACCAGGCCGGTCAGCGCAGTTCGTCGAGGGCAGTGAGGATGTCGGCCGGTTCGGCGCGCTTGGTGTAGTCGGTGTCGACGAAGGCCCAGCGGATGGTGCCAGAGCCGTCGATGACGTAGGTGGCGGGCAGCGGCAGGGTGCGTGCGTGGCCGCCGTTGACGCGCTGGAGGTCGAAGCCGAGCTTGTCGTAGACGGCGGCCAGGTCGTCGGGCAGGTCGAAGGCGAGCCCGTATTGCTTGGCCGTGTCGGAGCCGACGTCGCTGAGGACGTGGAAGGCCAGCTGATGCTTCTCGGTCAGCGACAGGGACTCGTCGGGGATCTGCGGGGAGACAGCCGCCAGCCGGGCGCCGCGCGCGGCAATGGCATCGTGGTGCTGCTGGAGCGAGCGCAGGGCGATGTTGCAGTACGGGCACCAGGCGCCGCGGTAGAAGGTCAGCACCACCGGACCCTCGACCAGGAGCGTGTCCAGCGCGACGGTCGGTCCGATCGCGGAGGGCAGGCGAAAGCCAGGGGCCTGGGCTCCCACCGTCAGCGCGCGGTCGGCCTGGCCGGACTCGGCCAGTTCCCGGCCGGCCCGGTTCATGATCTCTCGGATGTCGGCGGGGATCTGTTCCTGCCTCCTGTCGTAGAAGGCACGCAGTTCGGCGCTGAGGCTCATCGGGTGCTCCTCCTGCATCGTTGCTCCGGCATGTCGGACCTGCATCTTGGAATGACCGTTTCAAGATAGCGGTTCGAGTGGACTCCGGTCAGCACCTGCGCGCAGTATCTTGGAATCACCATTTCAAGATGACGGGACTGGTTGGCCATGCCGGACATCAAGCACTTCGATCCGGACGCGACCCTGGAGACGGTGGTCCGGCTCTTCTGGCGGCAGGGCGTGGCCTCCACCGGCATCCAGGACATCGTGAACGCGACCGGGCTCAACCGCTCCAGCCTGTACGCCACATTCGGCGGCAAGATGCAGCTCTACCGCACCGCCCTCGAACGCTACGCCGACAGCCGCTCGCGGCCCGTCCTCGACCGCCTCGCGGAGGACGAGCGGGGACTGCCCGCCGTCGCCGACTTCTTCACCGGGCTGATCGAGACGCGCTGCTCGGGCGAGTACGCCCAGTGGGGCTGCATGGTCTCCAACGCACACGCGGGCGCCGAGAACGTCGACCCCGATGTACGGGCCCTCCTCGACCGGCAGCACCAGCGCCTGCGCGACGCGCTGCACACGGCACTCCTCAGCGCCCAGGCACACGAGCAACTGGCCCCAGGCGCCGATCCTGCTGCTGCGGCCGAGGTACTGGCGCTGCTCGCACACGGGGTGAACCTGCGATCCCGCGCCGGGGCGGACGCGGGCCGGCTCAGGAAGACAGTGGCCGCCGCCCTCCACGCGATCAGCCGCCCGGCAGCCTGATCGGGCGAGCCGGCGTACCGTCATCCGCCTCGACTCCGGGCTCGGCGCCCCGCTGCGGCGCGTTCCTCACGGCGGGGTGCGGCGAAGCGATCACATGCCAAGGGGCATGTTCACGTGAAGACGAACGCGATCACCCCGGGCCGAGCGTCAATGCGGTCAACTCGCCGTACAAAGTGGCATCAGCGTCGAATCGTTCCAGACGCCGGCTCCGGAAGCCGATCAGGGGATGCCGAGCGGCGTCCAGACAGGCAGCGGACCTGACGTGGTCGTCACGCTGTCCCGGCCCGGCCATGGATGGACCGCCGTCAGACTCGGGCGAGCTCGGCGGCGCCGAATGACACGTCGAAACGGTCGCACCAGATACTCACGCTGCTGTAGCTCGACGGATTCACGTCAGGAGGCAGGGCGTAGTTCTGGCTTCCCTTGTTGCCCTTCAGCTTGCCGAGGCTGACGTACTTCCCGTCGTCGAAGACCTGCCACCCCGCCTTCCCCTGCTTCACCGGCGCGTCGGTCAGCCAGACACGCAGGTCCGGCCCGTTGCTGGTGTCGAGATTCTCCAGCCGGACGACATGGGAGCCGTCTGCCAGCCGTACGAGCTTCACGGTGCCCGAGGTCGCGTGCTCGTGACTGATCAGCTCACCACTCGCCAGCGTCTGCGGACCAGTGGCCGGCGAGGGCGGCGCGGAGGGCTCCTCCGAAGGCGCCGCGGCGGGAGGAGCGGAGGTCTCCGCGACCCCGGGCAGGGCCTCTTGGACGGTCTCGTCCTGCCACAGCTTCCACGGCTGGAACCAGTACAGCCCGAAGCCGACTCCGCCGACCGCCACCACCAGCACCGCGATGACGAACGGCCCGCTCAATACCTTCCGCACACGCCCCATCCCCGCTCACCTTCCGAGAGTTTCCCGTTGCTCTCCCATTCAACGGCACCGAGCGGCAGTCCCGCGCCCCGCAGCTGATGACGGAATTCTTACGTCACACCGTCGGCCACGGGGATCAAGAGCAGTGGGCTTCCGGTCGTGCTCAGCGGTGCTCGGGTCCTCGGTGGACGGGGCCGGCGGTACTGCCATGGCGGACTCCGGGGAAGAGCGCGGACCGGGGCGAGGGGCGGTGCCAGCGGCAGCGTCTCGCGGACATCACGCGCTGTCCCGTCACGACGCACCGGCACACGGTGGGTTCCAGGAGTGCCCGACCGCTCGTCGTGCGCCGGCCACCCGCCTCCCGGATCCTGGAGGCACCACCCGGGCCCCGCGTCCCGGGCGGCCGAGGACAAGGCAGCAGCACCATGACGATCGACGTGTCCGCGGAGCGCGTGATACCGCTCCCACCCGAACAAGTGGCCGAGTACGCCATGGACTGGCGCCATGACCCGGAGTGGACCCAAGGCATCCGCGTCGCGGAGCTGACCCGGAAGGCGGACGGGGGCGGCTTCGGCGTGGGCGCCGAGGTCACCCGGACGGCGTACTTCCTCGGTCGGCGCATCGACTACGTCCTGCGCGTGGCCGCGTACGAGCCGCCCCGCCTGCTGGACATGATCTCGGTGGCCGGCCCGATGCCCATGCACGTCACGTACACCTTCGAGCCGGACCCGCGTGGCACCCTGGCCGGCATCCGCGTCCAAGGCGGCGGGGGTGGCTTCTACCGGCTGGCCGCTCCTGTCCTGGCCCGCCAGGTCCGCTCCTCCATCGGCAAGGACCTGCGTGACCTCGAGCACAGGCTCAGCAGACAGCAGGAGGGACCGCCGTGGCGTACGACCAGGGACTGGCAGAACGGATCAGGCAACGACTGAGCGCTGACCAAGAAGTCACCGAGAAGCGAATGTTCGGGGGGATCGCCTTCCTGCACCGCGGCAACATGGCCGTGGGCGTGAGCGGCGACGATCTCATGGTGCGGGTCGGCCCCGACAACACCGACGCGGCCCTGGCCCGGCCCGGCACACGCGTCTTCGACATGACCGGCCGCCCGATGCGCGGCTGGATCCTCGTCGAGGGGACCGCACTCACGGAGGACGACGTCCTCGACGAGTGGATCGACAAGGGACGCACCTTCGCATCGAGCCTGCCACCCAAATAACCCCGGTAACCCCGGCACGCGCCCGTCTGACAGATCACCTGGGCGGCCACACCATAGGCAGTTCGATCGCATCAGGCGGCGGCGAGGCGGGCGATCGGACAACAACTCGGATTCGGCTTCTCGACGTCACGGCGGGCAGGGGGAGTGGGCGGCGCCCCCTCAGGCGGCGATCGGCAGCCGCTCGCGTCGGCGCCGCACCATCCGGCGTGTCCGCTCGGAGCGCAGGCAGGCGCCAAGGAGAACGGCCAGAGCGGCGGCGCCGTAGGCCCAAGCCTGAAGGGGAAAGCCGGGCAGCAGGCGTCCCGCGAGATACAGGACGGTGCCGGCGAGGGTGACGGTCAGCCATTCCCAGCGGCCGTCCAGGGCGACGAGAGCGACGACGAGCAGTGAGTACCACGGGTAGCTGGGCGAGACCAGCAGCAGAGTCGTGCCGGTCAGCAGCAGGGCGCCTCGCCAGGGGCGCGCGGGGTCGCCGCGGAGAAAGACGTGGAGGGCGATCAGTGCGAGGAGCACAACCACGGCCATTCCGGCGGCGGCATCCGGCACCAGCAACCGCAGCAGGGCGAAGCGTCGTACATGGCCTGGTTCGTAGCCCTCCTCGTGGAGGTATCCGGGCAGGTAGCCGAGGACGCCGGCGCCGGAGGCGGCTACGTAGGGCAGGTAGGCGAGCGCGATCGCGGCCAGGACAGCAGAGAGCAGGCGCGCGATGCCTTTCGGACTGCGCCGGCCGGAGAGGGCGCCGGGCAGAGCCAGGATGGGCAGGAGTTTCACGGCGACGGCTGCGCCCAGCAGCGCGCCGCGGCGGGCGCCGGCGGTGGCGGTTCCGAGGGCGAGGACGGTGAGCAGAACGCCGAGGGTGTCGATGTGGGCGTTGTTGACCGCTTCGAAGGGGACGGCCGGACACCAGGCCCACAGGGCGGCGCGGGCCGGTGCCCGCCGGGGATCGCCGCGACGGCGCAGCACGGCAAAGAGGGCGACTGTGGTGCCGAACGCCAGGACTGCGCCACCGACTTGGAGCGGCTTGTGGCGGCTGTCCGGTGGGGAGACGGCGTGCACGGCGAAGTACCAGCCCTCGGCGACGGGTGGGTAGATGGTCGGGACGGTGGGGCGGTTGATGCGGACGCACAGGCCGCTGGCCATCCGGGTCACCCCCCAGTCCTCGCAGGCGCCATCGCGGGGGAAGAGCCAGTCGTCGCGCAGGTGGTCGAGTTCAGGGGCAGCGGGCGGATGGGCGTAAGGGGAGATGCCGGCGGCCTGGACCCGGCCGTCCCAGGCGTAGCGGAACATGTCGTTGCTGGTGCGAGGTGGGGTGGCGAGCGCGGCCAGCGCGATGGCGGCCGACCCGGCCAGTACAAGACCGGTCGCGGCGCGGGCCGGAATCTTGCGGACCGTCCAGGCAGCCGCGGCGAACAGGGTCCAGGCGACGGCGTAACCGGCCAGCAGCCGGCCGGGGTCGCTCACGTTGTCCCCCGCGCGGAGCGTGTCGACGACTGTTGCCGTGAGTGCGGCAAGCAGGGCCGCGGTGACGGCGACGCGGATACGTGGACGACGGCTGCCGCGGTTCGGCGGTCCTGGAGGCGGCCCTTGCGGGGACTCGGTCGGCCGGGGTCGCGGCGGGTGCGGGATGGCAGTGTCGGTCATGGGCGTGCGGCCTTGTCACAGATGGCGGTGCGGGGCGCGGCGTCGTGCCCGGGCTTCGGGCGGTGGAGTTCGAGGAAGGGGCGGCCACAGGCCGTCCACCGGCCGGTCGGGATCCAGCCGGTGGCGTCTGCGGCGTACAGCAGCGCGGTGGTGCCGATACGGGCCCAGGGGAACGGCCGGCCGTGCCGTCCCTGGCCGTCCTCGACACGGACGGTGAGGCGTTCGTCCACGTCGGTCGGTGCGGCCTCGGCCAGCAGGCGTCCGCCGGGGGCGACCAGTTCTCGCAGCCGGGTGAGCAGGGCGAGCGGGTCGCCGCCGATGCCGACGTTGCCGTCGATCAGCAGGGCGGTGCCCCAGCGGCCTTCCTCCGGCAGGCGGTCGAAGACGGACCGTCGTACGGCGGTACCCCCGTGGCGCCGGGTGCGGGCGACGGCGGCCGGGCTGACGTCCGCGCCCAGCGCCGGTACACCGCGAGCGGCCAGGGCGGCCACCAGGCGTCCCGGCCCGCAGCCGACGTCCAGGACGGGACCGGTGCAGCGCCTCAGCACGCTGGTGTCGGCGGCGTCGGGGGGTGCGCACCAACGCTCGACGTCCAGTGGGAGCAGCTCCTCGCTGAGGCCGTCCGGGCTGTCAGGGGGTGACAGGCGGCGCAGGAACAGGGGGCCGCGGCCGGCGCGAAGGGCGTGGGCATAGGGGTCCTCGGTCCACGGCTCGCCCGGCGCTCCGGGTGCGAGCCGGTCTGCGTGGTGTGCCGGCGTGGGGATCCGGGCCGTGCGCGCCGTCAGGGGGTGCGGCTGTGGTCCCGTTGTGGCCGGCCCGGCCCACTCGGTTACGGCGGTGTCCAGGCCGGTTGCCGTCCCGCTCATCGGGCGACCTCCGCGAGCGAGGCCAGGGCGGCGGCGAAGCGGGATCCGGGGGGACAGCAGGCGGCGACCCGGGCGGCGTCGGCGGCGGTGTCCACATCGCGCAGCACCGGCAGGTCGGCCGCTGTCAGTCCCGCCTCGGTCAGTCGCGACCGCTGGATCGCACCGGTGCGGTCCGTGGACATCGGCACCCCACGGACGACCGACCCGGCTCGCGCCGGATCGGCGAACCCCAGCGCCCAGAAGCCTCCGTCGGCGGCCGGGCCGAACCAGGCGTCGTGACCGTCCCGGCCGACACCGGACAACAGCTCGGGCGTGAGCTGCGGGGTGTCCATGCCGACCAGGAGGGCCGGTCCGTCCTCGCAGTGGGCGAAGGCGGCCGCGATCTGCTCGTCCAGACCGCCCGGCGCCTGCGGTACGACGTCGAAGCCGGGCGGCAGCCAGGGGCCGGGAGTCCCGCGCAGGACGAGGAGGCGGCGCCGGGCAGGGGTCCGCAGCAGGGTGTGGAGGGTGTCGGTGAGGGCGGCTTCGGCCAGCATGGCGGCTTCCTCGGGCGTGTAGGGCGGCGTGAGCCGGGTCTTGACCCGGCCCGGCACCGGCTCCTTCGCGATGACCAGCAGGGTGGCCGCTTCCCGTCCCGTGCGGCTGGCGCTCATCGTCCGCCTCCCGGGACGGTGGTGGCCGTGACCGCCGGTGCCGTGACGGACCGCTCACCGAGGACGGCGCGCATGTCGCGTACCGCCTGCCAGGTGCCGCGCCAGGTGCCGGTCACCTTCGAGCGGCCGGTGCGCGGGTGGTACGGCACATCCGTCTCCGTCACCCGCCAGCCGGCCTCGGCGGCACGGACCACCATCTGCAGCGGGTAGCCGGAGCGCCGGTCGGTCAGGTGCAGGGCCAGCAGTGCTTCGCGGCGGGCGGCGCGCATCGGGCCGAGGTCGTGCAGGCGCAGTCCGGTGCGGCGGCGGATCAGGCGGGCCAGTTCCAGGTTGGCCAGGCGTGCGTGCACCGGCCAGGCGTCCCGCGTGGTGGGCCGCCGTCGGCCCAGAACCAGGTCGGCGCGGTCGTCGAGGACGGGGCCGGCGACCTCGGGCAGAGTTGCGGGGTCGAGGGAGGCGTCGCAGTCACAGAAGCAGACGACGTCGGCGGTGGCGGCGGTCAGGCCCGCGTGGCAGGCGGCACCGAAGCCGCGGCGCGGCTCGTGGACGACGTACGCCCCTAGTTCGCGGGCGAGGTCGGGGGAGCCGTCGGTCGAGCCGTTGTCGACGACGATCGCACGCCAGCCGGCAGGGATCCGGTCCAGGACCCACGGCAGGGCCTCGGCCTCGTCCAGGCAGGGCAGCACCACGTCGACCCGGGAAGGGGTGGAGGGGGATGTCTCGGTCACCCCACTCACCCTACGAACCCGAAAGGGACATAAGGGATTTGGCGATCTTACGGATCGCTGACGTCCGTCGCCGCTCCCGTCGGCAGCCGGACACCGGTGCGAGACTCAGCGATGTGAAACGCGTACTCGTCGTGGACGACGACCCCACCGTCTCCGAGGTCGTCGCCGGCTACCTGAACCGGGCGGGCTTCGCCGTCGACGTGGCCGCCGACGGCCCCACCGCCGTGACCAAGGCCATCGCGCAGCCACCCGACCTGGTGGTGCTGGACCTGATGCTGCCCGGCATGGACGGTCTGGAGGTGTGCCGCCGCATCCGCGAGGACGGCCCGCTGCCGGTGATCATGCTGACCGCGCGGGGCGACGAGGAGGACCGCATCCTCGGTCTGGAGGTCGGAGCCGACGACTACGTCACCAAGCCCTTCAGCCCTCGCGAACTGGTCCTGCGGGTGGAGTCGGTACTGCGCCGCGCCGGGGCGGTGGCGGCCGCGCGGACCGCACCCGCCGGGGCATGGCTGCGGGCGGGGCCGCTCGCCCTGGAGCCCACCGCCCGCCGAGCCACCCGCCACGGCGATGAACTCGCCCTGACCATCCGGGAGTTCGACCTGTTGGAGTTCTTCCTGCGCAACCCCGGGCGGGCCACGAGCCGGGAGGAACTGATGCACAAGGTCTGGGGCTGGGAGTTCGGAGACCTGTCGACCGTGACCGTCCACGTGCGGCGGCTGCGCGGAAAGGTCGAGGACGATCCCGCGCACCCCCGGCTGATCACCACGGTGTGGGGGGTGGGCTACCGCTTCGACGCCCCCGGTACGAACGGAGCCGACGATGCTGCGTGACACCTTCCTGATCGCGCTGTACTCGGCGATCGGCGCAGCCGCCGCCGGACTGCTCGGCACCGCGGCCCTGCGACTGGTGCGCCACCGGTCGGTCACGCTGTCGCTGGCCGTGGTGGCAGCCGTCACGGTCGCGGCGATGCTCGCCGGAACGATGCTGGTGGCCTGGGCGATGTTCCTGTCCGACCACGACCTCTGGGTCGTGACGATGGTGTGCTCCATGGCGGCCGTCGTCTCGCTGGCCGTCGCCCTCGTCCTCGGCCGCAGCGTCGTCAAGGGCAGCCGGGCCCTGGCCAAGGCCACCCGCGCATTCGGCGACGGCGGCAGCTTCACTCCGCCCGCCGCCGCACCTACGGCCGAACTCGCCGCGCTCAGCCGCGAGCTGGCCGCCACGAGTGCGAAACTCGCCGCCTCCCGCGAACGGGAACAGGCCCTCGAAGCCTCCCGCCGCGAACTGGTCGCCTGGATCTCCCATGACCTGCGTACCCCCCTCGCCGGACTGCAGGCGATGGCCGAGGCACTGGAGGACGGCATGGTCGCCGACCCGCGCGTCTACCACGCCCGCATCCGCACGGAGGTCGAGCGGATGAGCGACATGGTCGGCGACCTGTTCGAACTCTCCCGTATCCAGGCCGGTGTCCTCGCCCTGAACACCGCCCGCATCTCGGTGTACGACCTGGTCGGTGACGCCATCGCGGGTGCCGACGCCCTGGCCAGGGAGCACGGCGTACGGCTCGTGGGAGCCGGGGTCGAGCCCGTGCCGATCGAGGTCGACGGCCGCGAGATGTCCCGCGTCCTGGCCAACCTGCTCGTCAACGCCATCCGCCGGACCCCCGCCGACGGCACGGTCGCCGTCTCCGCCCGCCGGGAGGCCGACAGCGTCGTCGTATCCGTGACCGACGGCTGCGGCGGCATCCTGCCCGAGGACCTGCCCCGAGTATTCGACACCGGATGGCGCGGCACCGACGCCCGCACCCCGCCCGCCGGGGCGGGACTGGGTCTGGCGATCGTCCGCGGGATCGTGGAGGCCCACATGGGACGCGCGGCGGTGCACAACGTACCGGGCGGTTGCCGCTTCGAGGTCCACCTTCCCGCGGCCGTTTGAGCGGCCCGCACGAAGGAGGGCCGGCCCAACGGATCAGCGGGCGGCGTGCGGGTCGGTGGCCGCACCGGAAATGTCAGCCCGCCCGCAGCGGTGCCGTCGCGAACTCCGCCATCCCCTCCCCGAAGGAAACCTGCGCCTTCCACCCCAGTTCGTCGCGCAGCCGCTGCGAGGAGGCGGTGATGTGCCGGACGTCTCCGAGCCGGTACTCCCCCGTGACGACCGGCTTCGGACCGCCGTGCGCCGCGGCCAGGGCGGCGGCCATCTCCCCTACGGTGTGCGGCTGCCCGCTGCCCACGTTGTACGCCCGCAACATCCCCTCCGGCAGGTCGTCCACCCCGTCCAGAGCCGTGGCGTTGGCCGCGGCGACGTCCCGGACGTGGACGAAGTCCCTCAGCTGACCGCCGTCCTCGAAGACACGCGGCGCCTCGCCACGCTCCAGCGCGGAACGGAACAGGGAGGCGACGCCCGCGTACGGGGTGTCGCGCGGCATGCCGGGTCCGTACACGTTGTGGTAGCGCAGCGCCGCCACCCGGCCGCCCGTCGCCCGCGCCCACGCGGCGGAGAGATGCTCCTGGGCGAGCTTGGTGGCCGCATACACGTTGCGCGGGTCCGCCGGCGCCTCTTCGGCCACCAGCCCCGGGTGGAGCGGGTCACCGCACTTTGGGCACGGTGGTTCGAAGCAGCCCCCCTCCAGGTCGGCCACCCGGCGCGGCCCCGGCCGCACGACACCGTGCCGGGAGCACTCGTAGCGTCCCTCTCCGTACACGACCATCGAACTCGCCAGCATCAGCCGGCCCACCCCGGCCTGCGCCATCCCCGCCAGGAGCACCGCCGTGCCCAGGTCGTTGCAGCCCACGTAGTCGGGAGCGTCACCGAAGTCCTTGCCCAGCCCGACCATCGCGGCCTGGTGACAGACGGCGTCCACGCCCCGCAGAGCGGCGGCGACCGCTTCCCCGTCGCGGACGTCTGCGTGCCACCAGTCGACCCCGTCCGGGATCGGCGGTGCCGTGCGGTGCGCGGCGGACAGCAGCGCGTCGAGCACGCGCACCTCGTGCCCGGCGCCGGCAAGGGCAGTGACGATGTGCGAGCCGATGAAGCCCGCACCTCCAGTGACCAGGATCAACATGCGGCCGACGTTACGACCGCGCACTCACCCACGGACCCTGCGGCGGGGATTCGTCAGGAGTTCGTAAGGCTTCCCGCCGGGCGCCGCGGCCACCGGACGTCACCGGTCCGGGACGCCACCGCCGGCAGACCGAAGCCCACCGCGATGCTGAGCGCGGGGCGGGCGTCAGGAGGATGTGCCCCGGCCCAGTGGTCGGCCGTCGCGTCCGCCAGATGGCGTGGATGCGTCAGCCCCGCCACTGCAGCGGGGGCGGTTGGCGTCGGAGCTACGAAGGCGGCCGCCGCCGGGTACGGCGGGTCCCCCGAACGGCCAGCAGGAAGGTCGTCACCGTTGCCACGGCCACCATGGCCAGCAGCCAGTTGCGCGGGTAGTCCAGCGGCAGCACCGATGAGTTGGCCGGCTTCCCCGGGCGCAGCAGCACCGGCAGCGCCACCGCGGTCAGGGCGCCCGCGACCAGCAGCGCCCCGCGCACCGGCCCGCGCACACCACCACGTACCAGTACCAGCCCGATGAACAGCACCAGCGGCGCGATCACCGCGTCGTGCAGCAGCACGGCCCCGCCCAGCCAGACCAGCACACCCGCCAGGTCGCGCACGTCCACCAGCAAGGAGGCGCCGACGCCCATCAGCGCCATACCGGCCGCGCCGGTCAGCACGCGTACCGCGCTCACCTTCATGACAGGACCTCCAGCCGGCCGACCCACTTCGTCTGGAGCACCCCGGGCCGGTTCGGGGCGATCAGGCGCAGCGGGTAGCCGTGGTCGGGGGAAAGCTCCTGCCCGTTCAGGCTCAGCGCGAGCAGGGTCAGCGGGTCGCGGGCGTGCTCGTGGCCCATCTCCGAGACCCGGTAGCCGCCCCGGGTCTGCAAGGACACCACCCGCACCCGCGCATGGGGCGGGGCGCCTGCCTGCTCCAGCAGGTCCACGACCCGCACGCCCGTCCAGTGCGCCGACTTGCTCCACCCCTCCACACAGGCGATCGGCAACTCCACCTCGTGCTGCGCCAGAGAACGCAGCTCATCCAGCGTCAGCGTGTACGACCGCGGTCCGGCGACCGTCAGGCGGTAACGCTCGGCGGGAACCAGACCGACCCCGGCCGCGGCGGCGGTCCGGTTGACCGGCAGCCCCTGCGGGCCATGGTCCGGATGGCGCGGCGCGAGCAGAGCGAGATCCTTCAGCGGGGTGAAGGACTGGCCCACGGTGGTCACGGTGACCGCCCCCACCGCCGCGGCCACCGCGGCCAGCAGCGAACGCCGGTCGGCCCGGTCCTCCTCCGGCAGGGCCAGTGTCCCCGGCGAGCGCCGGCCCCAGTGGGCCCGGATCCCGGGTGCCTTGACCGCGATGTGCAGCACCAGCGCCCCGGCCAGCAGCCAGGCCACGGCGTAGTGCACCGGCACGAAGGAGAACGACCACGGATACCACTGGGCGGTGTTCAGCAGGCCGATGGCCACCTCGAAGACGGCCGCCGCCACCAGGACAGCCACCGACAGCCGCTCCAGCGCGTGCCGCACCGAACGCACCGGCGGCCAGACGAACAGCCGCGGATACACCGTCCACAACTTGGCCAGCAGCAGCGGAATCGCCGCGATGCCGGACGCCACGTGCAGCCCCTGCGTGAACCGGTAGCCCCACACCGGACGGCTCGGCAGGTCATCGGCCAGCCACCCCGGCGGATGCTGCATCACATGACTGAGCAGACCGGTGACAAAGCACACCGCGAAGGCGAGGCCGAGCCACCGCCCGATCGAGGTCGCCGTCCGGGCGTCGTGCAGCCTGCCTCGGAATACCGGCGGAAAGAAGCGCTGTTCCATGCCCCCATCCCATCCGCCGCCAGGCCACTTCGGAACGCCCGAGCCCCTTACAGAACACGGACGTATCCCTGGCGCAAAGTCCGGCAGGCGATCGGAAAACGGGCCCGCGGACAGACGCGGACACCGGCCGCGACACCCTGCCCGGCATCGGCCCAAGCCCGCCGGCGAGTTCATCGCACTCACCGGCGGTGACCTGAGCACCTTCGGCAGCGCTGACCACCTCGCCGCCTCCCGCGATCCGCGTCACTTCGAGGTTGTCGAAGGCCGGGCCCCGCTCCTGTCGGTGACCGAGCCAAGGGGGGCGAAGCCCAAGGCGAAACCCGGCATGGTGTACACGCCGCGCGGCCAGAAGAGGTGGCTGTCGACGAAGGACCAGCCGAGGCGAGGAGGACGGCCGTGCCGGGGATGACCCGGATGCCGTGCCGGGGGAACAGCGCGACCGCCGTGGCCAGGACGGCGACGATGAGGGCGTAGGCACTGGTCTGCCCGAGCGCTTACCCCATGTCGTAGAGCGGGCTTTTCAATGGCCCCGGACTGGCTTCCTCGTGGGCATGGCCGACCGTGGTGCCGGCGGTGATGCCGGCGACGGCGTCGAGCCCGGTGTAGAAGGCGGCGTAGGCGAAGGCAGCCACCCAGGCCACCAACGTGGCGCAGCCGGCTGTGCCGCGGCGGGGCCGTTGCCACAGAGGCACCAGGAGCCCGATCGTGAGCAGCGGGAAGACCGGCAGGAGCAGGATGTGCAACCGTTCGTTCGTAAGGCCCCCGGCCGTTGGACAACCGTCACCGAGACGGTGGCCCTGGCAGAGCCGGGCGACCGTTTATTCGATCAAGCCTCGGACACCCCACCTCGTGAAAGCGCGACGCTAGTGACAGGTGTCGCGCCCAAGTGACAACTATCTCGCCCAGTCACAGAGGCCCGCCGGGAGTGGCGCCCTGATCCCCGGTTGTCGGTGCCGCCTGCCACAATTGCCGCGCAACCTCACTGGAGAAGGCGGTACGGGATCGTGACGACACCCGGGTCCAGCGGGACCATGGCAGCAGGGTCCATCGAAGGCAGGATCGCCGAGGAGCTCGGCGTACGGGAGCGGCAGGTGAAGGCCGCCGTGGAGCTGCTGGACGGCGGCTCGACGGTGCCTTTCATCGCCCGCTACCGCAAGGAAGCGACCGAGATGCTCGACGACGCGCAGCTGCGCACGATCGAGGAGCGGCTGCGCTATCTGCGGGAGCTGGAGGAGCGCCGGGCGGCGATCCTGGAGTCCGTGCGCGAGCAGGGCAAGCTGACCGACGAGCTCGAGGCGCGGATCCGGGGCGCCGAGACCAAGGCGCGGCTCGAGGACATCTATCTGCCGTACAAGCCGAAGCGGCGGACGAAGGCGCAGATCGCGCGGGAGGCCGGGCTGGAGCCGCTCGCAGAGGGGCTGCTCGGTGATCCGGGCGTGGCGCCCCTGGCGGCGGCGGCCGCCTTCGTCGACGCCGACAAGGGCGTGGCCGATCCGCAGGCCGCGCTGGACGGCGCGCGGGCGATCCTCACCGAGCGGTTCTCGGAGGACGCCGACCTGATCGGTGAGCTGAGGGAGCGCATGTGGGTGCGCGGGCGGCTCGCCGCGAAGGTGCGGGAGGGCAAGGAGGAGGCGGGCGCGAAGTTCGCCGACTACTTCGACTTCGCCGAGCCGTTCACCGAGCTGCCCTCGCACCGGATCCTGGCGATGCTGCGCGGTGAGAAGGAGGAGGTCCTCGACCTCGTCCTGGAGCCGGAGGAGCCGACCGAGGGACCCTCGTCGTACGAAGGGATCGTCGCCCACCGGTTCGGCATCGCCGACCGGGGCCGCCCCGCCGACAAGTGGCTGACGGACACGGTCCGCTGGGCCTGGCGCACCCGCATCCTCGTGCACCTCGGCATCGATCTGCGCCTGCGGCTGCGTACGGCCGCGGAGGACGAGGCGGTCAACGTGTTCGCGGCGAACCTGCGCGACCTGCTGCTGGCCGCCCCCGCGGGCACGCGCGCGACGCTGGGGCTGGACCCGGGCTTCCGCACGGGCGTGAAGGTCGCCGTGGTCGACGCCACCGGCAAGGTCGTCGCCACGGACGTGATCTACCCGCACGTCCCGGCGAACAAGTGGGACGAGGCGATCGCCAAGCTGGCGCGGCTGGCGAAGGAGCACGCGGTCGAGCTGGTCGCGATCGGCAACGGCACCGCCTCCCGCGAGACCGACAAGCTCGCGGGTGAACTCATCACCCGGCACCCCGAGCTGAAGCTCACCAAGGTGATGGTGTCCGAGGCCGGCGCCTCCGTGTACTCGGCGTCCGCGTTCGCCTCGCAGGAGCTGCCCGACATGGATGTGTCGCTGCGCGGCGCGGTGTCGATCGCGCGCCGGCTCCAGGACCCGCTGGCCGAGCTGGTCAAGATCGACCCGAAGTCGATCGGTGTCGGCCAGTACCAGCACGACCTGTCCGAGGTGAAGCTGTCGCGTTCGCTCGACGCGGTGGTGGAGGACTGTGTGAACGGCGTCGGTGTCGACGTGAACACCGCGTCCGCGCCGCTGCTCGCCCGGGTCTCCGGGATCACCTCCGGTCTCGCGGAGAACATCGTGGCGCACCGCGACGCCAACGGGCCGTTCACCTCCCGCCAGGAGCTGAAGAAGGTGCCGCGGCTCGGCCCGAAGGCGTACGAGCAGTGCGCGGGCTTCCTGCGGATCCGCGGTGGCGTCGACCCGCTGGACGCCTCCAGCGTGCACCCGGAGGCGTACCCGGTGGTGCGGCGGATGGTGAAGACGTCCGGGCAGGAGGTGGCCGCGCTCATCGGCAACACGGCGGTGCTGCGCTCGCTGCGGCCGGACGACTTCGTGGACGAGACGTTCGGTCTGCCGACCGTCACCGACATCCTCAAGGAGCTGGAGAAGCCCGGGCGCGACCCTCGGCCCGCCTTCAGGACGGCCACCTTCAAGGAGGGCGTGGAGAAGATCTCCGACCTGTCTTCCGGGATGATCCTGGAGGGCGTGGTGACGAACGTGGCGGCCTTCGGCGCGTTCGTCGACGTCGGTGTCCACCAGGACGGTCTGGTGCACGTCTCCGCGATGTCGAGGACGTTCGTGAAGGACCCGCGGGACGTGGTCAAGCCCGGTGACATCGTCAGGGTGAAGGTCCTGGACGTCGACATCCCGCGCAAGCGGATCTCGCTGACGCTGCGGCTGGACGACGAGGCGCAGGCCTCCGACGGTGAGCGCAGGCCGCAGCGGGGCGCGCGTCCGCCTCAGCAGCGGCAGCAGCGCCAGGGCGGCGGCTCGCGTCAGGGCGGCGGTTCGCGCCAGGCTCCGGCTCCGGCCAACAGCGCGATGGCCGACGCGTTGCGCAAGGCGGGACTGCTCGATCCCAAGAAGCGCTGAGGTCGTCGGGAACCGCGGATCGGTCGTGGCCGATCCGCGGTTCCCCGTACCTCTTCCGGGGCGCCTACAGTGACGGCATGACCGTGTCGAACGTCATCACCTGGGAAGTCACGGGAAGCAAGGGCTACGAGACCGCGTGGGCCGAGACCGGCGGCGACGCGCTGCGGGCGCGCGGACGGGCGATCGGGACGGTGCCGCGGCCGTACTGGGTGGCGTACGAGCTGGAGACCGCCGACGGGTTCGTGACCCGGCGGCTGTGGGTCACCGTGGAGACGGCCGAACGCACACGCTCGCTCGATCTGCGGCGCGACGGCCGCGGCGGATGGACGGCCGACGGGGAGCGGCTGCCCGGGTTCGAGGGCGCCCTCGACTGCGACCTGGGGCTGTGCCCGCTCACCAACACCATGCCGGTGCTGCGGCACGGCCTGCACCGGGGAGCGGGCGAACGGCGTCTGCTGATGGCCTGGGTGTCGGTGCCGGAGCTCACCGTCCGGCCCTCGTGGCAGACGTACACCTTTCTCGGCCCCGCCGGGCAGGGCGGCGCACGGGTCCGGTTCGGCTCCGGGGCGTTCCGCGCCGACATCGAGTTCGACCGGGACGGGTTCGTCGTCGAATACCCGGGTCTGGCGTCCCGGCTGAGCTGAAACTCCGCGCCGCGCCCGGGAACGGGTGGAGCGGGATGGCCGGACCGCGAGGGCGCTAGCGTTCGGTGACCTTGCCGTCCGCGACCTCCAGGCGGCGGGTGACGTGCACCGCGTCCAGCATGCGCCGGTCGTGGGTGACCAGGAGCAGGGTGCCCTCGTAGGCGTCGAGCGCGGACTCCAGCTGCTCGATGGCGGGCAGGTCGAGGTGGTTGGTCGGCTCGTCGAGGACGAGGAGGTTGACGCCTCTGCCCTGGAGCAGGGCGAGGGCGGCGCGGGTGCGTTCGCCCGGTGACAGGGTCGCCGCCGGACGCAGCACATGGTCCGACTTCAGACCGAACTTGGCCAGCAAGGTGCGCACCTCGACCGGTTCGGTGTCCGGGACGGCCGCGCAGAACGCGTCGAGCAGGGCCTCGGAGCCGTGGAACAGCTTGCGGGCCTGGTCGACCTCGCCGACCAGGACGCCCGAGCCGAGGGCGGCGTGTCCGGCGTCCAGCGGGACCCGGCCCAGCAGCGCGCCGAGCAGCGTCGACTTGCCGGAGCCGTTCGCGCCGGTCACCGCGACCCGGTCCGCCCAGTCGATCTGGAGGGACACCGGGCCGAGGGCGAAGTCGCCGCGCCGTACCTCGGCGTCCCGCAGGGTCGCCACGACCGCGCCGGAGCGCGGGGCGGCCGCGATCTCCATGCGCAGCTCCCACTCCTTGCGGGGCTCCTCTACGACTTCCAGGCGTTCGATCATGCGCTGGGTCTGGCGCGCTTTCGCGGCCTGCTTCTCGCTGGCCTCGCTGCGGAACTTGCGGCCGATCTTGTCGTTGTCGTTGCCCGCCTTGCGGCGCGCGTTCTTCACGCCCTTGTCCATCCAGGCGCGCTGCGTCTGCGCGCGCTCCTGCAGGGCGGCCCGCTTGTCGGCGTACTCCTCGAAGTCCTCCCGGGCGTGCCGGCGGGCCACGTCGCGTTCCTCCAGGTAGGCGTCGTAGCCGCCGCCGTAGAGGTTGATCTGCCGCTGGGCGAGGTCGAGTTCGAGGACCTTGGTGACGGTGCGGGTGAGGAACTCGCGGTCGTGGCTGACGACGACCGTGCCGGCGCGCAGGCCGGTCACGAAGCGTTCGAGGCGCTCCAGGCCGTCGAGGTCGAGGTCGTTGGTGGGCTCGTCGAGCAGGAAGACGTCGTAGCGGGAGAGCAGCAGGGAGGCGAGGCCGGCGCGGGCGGCCTGACCGCCGGAGAGGGAGGTCATCGGCTGGTCGAGGTCCACGCCGAGGCCGAGGGAGCCGGCGACTTCCTCCGCGCGCTCGTCGAGGTCCGCGCCGCCCAGGCCCAGCCAGCGCTCCAGGCTCGTCGCGTAGGCGTCGTCGGCGCCCGGCGCCCCGTCGACCAGGGCCTGCGTGGCCTCGTCCATCGCGCGCTGCGCCTCGGCGACGCCGGTGCGGCGGGCGAGGAACGCCCGCACGCTCTCGCCCGGGCGCCGCTCCGGCTCCTGCGGCAGGTGGCCGACGGTCGCGGTCGGCGGGGACAGCCGCAGCTCGCCCTGCTCGGGCGCGGTGAGTCCGGCGAGCAGCCTCAGCAGGGTGGACTTGCCCGCGCCGTTGGCTCCGACCAGCCCGATCACGTCTCCGGGGGCCACGACGAGGTCGAGCCCGGAGAAGAGGGAGCGGTCACCGTGCCCGGCGGCGAGGTTCTTGGCGACGAGAGTGGCGGTCACAGACCGTGGATCCTAGTCGGCGAGCGCCGCCCGGGTCGCACCGGTTCGGTTCCGGGCGCCCGTCGGTTACGGTCCGGACGTGAGCACTCAGCGGAACGGCGAGGTCGTCGTGGTCGGGGGCGGGGTCATCGGGCTGGCGACGGCGGTCGTCCTCGCCGAGCGGGGCCGCCGGGTGCGGGTGTGGACGCGCGACCCGGCGGAGCGGACCACCTCCGCGGTCGCCGGGGCGCTGTGGTGGCCGTACCACGTCGAGCCGCTCGTGTCGGCGCGCGCGTGGGCGCTGCGCTCGCTTGAGGTGTACGAGGCGCTGGCCGAGCGGCCCGAGGAGACCGGGGTGCGCCTGGTCGAGGGCGTCATGGGCGGGACGGACCCGGCCGAGGTGGAGAGCTGGACGGCCGGCCGGCTGGCCGGACTGCGCCGGGCCACGGCGCGGGAGTACGGGGGCGCCGGGACCGGTGTGTGGGCGCGGCTGCCGCTGATCGACATGGCGGTTCATCTGCCGTGGCTGCGCCGGCGGCTGTTGCGCGCGGGCGGCACGATCGAGGAGCGGACCGTCTCCGCTCTGGCGGAGGCCGACGCCGCGGTCGTGGTGAACTGTGCGGGGCTGGGCGCCCGTGAGCTGGCCTCGGACCCCTCGGTACGGCCGCAGCGCGGGCAGTTGGTCGTGGTGGAGAACCCGGGCATCCGCACCTGGCTGGTGGACACCACCTCCGGCGGTGAACCGGCCTACCTCTTCCCGCAGCCGGGGCGGTTGCTGCTCGGCGGGACCGCGCAGGACGACACGTGGTCGCTGGAGCCGGACCCGGCGGTGGCCGAGGGGATCGTGCGGCGGTGCGCCGCGCTGCGGCCGGAGGTCGCCGGGGCACGGATCCTGGAGCACCGGGTGGGACTGCGGCCCGTGCGTCCGGCGGTGCGGCTGGAGCGGGAGGTGATGCCGGACGGGCGGCTGCTGGTGCACCACTACGGGCACGGCGGTGGCGGGGTGACCGTGGCGTGGGGGTGCGCGGAGGAGGCGGCCGGGCTGGCCGCCCCCTCCTGAGGGCCTAAGGGATCCGTCGGGGGTGCGTGGGTGCCCGGACCCCGTCGAGGAGCGTGGCCGCCGGTGCCGGGGCGGGGTCTGCGGCCGTGGCGCGGGCGAACGCCGAGGCGCCGCCGACGAACGGGACGCGGGCCGAGGTACGGGACAGGTCGAGGGTCAGCGTGGGCCGGCTGGACGGCGGGTCGATGAGGCCCTTGTCCGTGCCCGCGACGATCAGGGCGAGGCGGTGTCCTGCCGGGACGACGTGGTCGGTGGCGCCCAGGTCGAGGGTGATGGTGTAGGCCCTGCCCGGGGTGAGCGGCCGGCCTTTTCCGGGGTCGGCGTGGGTGCCCAGGTCGGCCCAGCCGCGGCTGACCACGGTGTGGTCGACGTCGGTGGTCCTGGCCCGCGTCTCCTTGAAGCAGGCGCTGTCGCCGGGCGTGCTCGCGCCCCAGCAGGTGCCCTCGGTGAGGGTGGTGATGCCCTCGCCGCTCGCCGCGTAGTCGCGGATGGTGTCGGGGCCGAGGTCGACGAGCACCGCGGAGAGATGGGCCGTGGTGGTGGTCGGGGTGGCCGTCACGGTGACCCGGGAGGAGCCGGACAGGCGGAGGTCCTCGGTGAGGGGTCCGGTGGTGAAGCCGGCCTTGTCGGGTGTCGGCGTGTCGATCCGGGCGGCCCAGTCGGTCTCGCTCAGTGCCGGGTCGTCGGTGAAGGTCTCGGTGCCCCGGGCGGGGGTCAGGCCGAGCGTGCCCAGGCCCGGCTGGGTGCCCCGGGCGGGGCGCAGGGTCGTGGTGGACGTGCCGCGCGGCGGCCAGGTCTTCGAGGTGACCCACTGGTCGGGGTGGCGTTCGATGTCGGCCATGGGTTCGCGGTCGATGCCGTTGTCGTAGCCGAGGAGTTCGTGGTCGAACCAGCGGTGCAGGGTCCGCACCCAGGTGGCGCGGCGGAAGTCGAAGGGGTCGACGTGGCCGGTCTGGGAGAGCCAGATCTTGCGGGGGACGCCGTTCTTCGCGAGGGCGTCCCACCACGGGCCGACGTGCTGCATACGGACGTTGAGGTCCTGCATGCCGTGGACGAGGAAGACGCTCGCCTTCACCTTGCTCGCGGCCTCGACGTAGTCGCGTTCGGTCCACAGGCCGGTCCAGTCGCCGGTGCGCGGGGCGCCATCGACCAGTTTCCGCTGGACCGCGGCGCACTTGGCGCGGGCGTCGGGGCTGTTCACGCGGTTCGAGAGCCAGTCGGGACCGGAGTCGTACAGCGGGGCGCCCCGGGAGAAGTAGTAGTCGTACCAGGAAGAGATGGCGCTGATCGGGACGATGGTCCGCAGGCCCCGCACGCCGGTGGCGGCGACGCCGTTGGCCACCGTGCCGTCCCAGCTCTTGCCGATCATTCCGGTCCGGCCGTTGGTCCAGTCCGCCTCGGCGGTGGTGCCGCCGGTGCGGGTGGTGTACGCGGTGGCGCGGCCGTTGAGCCAGTCGACGACGGCTTTCGCGGAGAGGACGTCGGAGCGGCCGCCGACGTCGACACAGCCGTCGGAGCGGTTGGTGCCGGCGAGGTCGACGCCGACGACGGCGTAGCCGCGCGGCACGAAGTAGTTGTCGTAGAACAGCGGCATCTGCACGACGTCGCCGGCGGCGTCGTACGTCTTGCGCTGCCCCTCGTTGCCGCGTCCGCAGCAGGAGTAGTACGGGCTGGCGTCCATGATGACGGGCACCTTGCGGCCGCTCTCGGCGAGTTCACGGGGGCGGACGATGTCGACGGCGACCCGGTCGGTACGGCCGTCGCCGTCGCCGTCGAGGCCGGTGTCCACCCAGACGGCCTCGCGGATGGCGTTCTCGTACGAGTGGACGGGCTTGCTCTCACGTGGCGTGGCGTGAGCCGCCGCCGGGGTGAGGAGGGCGGCCGTCAGGGCGGTGACGGCGGTGGTCGCGAGCGGTCTCCAGATCGTCGAGCGCGTGCGTTTCGGCATGCGCGGGACGGTACAGGCGTCAACTCACGTGCAGAAGAGGGCGATTGCGCGGCCACTGTGGCCGGATCACGTCCATGGAAAGGGTTCGGTCATGACGGCCGAATGGCGATCGTGTGACAGCTGTGGCGGTGGGCAGGTCCTGGGGCACAGGGAGTCAATAGGCTCCGAACCGACTTCAGCGCCTACGACTTGGAGCTTTCGTGCACCGCAGATTCATCGCGCCGGGCGCGGTGGCCGCCGCGTCCGTCCTGCTGGCGATCCCGGCGTCGGCCGCGAGCGTCTCCCCCGGCGCCCCGGGCATCGGCGACCCCTACTACCCGGCCTACGGCAACGGCGGATACGACGTCTCCCACTACGACCTGCGGCTGAAGTACCAGCCGGCCACCGACCGGCTGGAGGGTACGGCGACGCTGCTGGCCCGCACCACGCAGGACCTGTCGCGGTTCAACCTGGACTTCCTGCTCGACGTCAGCGAGGTGCGGGTCGACGGCGCCAAGGCCGCGTTCACCACGTCCGGCGAGCACGAGCTGGAGATCACGCCGAAGACGCCGCTGGCCAAGGGCACGGCGATCACCGTCGTGGTGCGCTACAGCGGGGTGCCGTCGTCGAAGAAGGCGTACGGCTTCACCAGTTGGCTGCGCACCCCGGACGGCGGGGTCGCCGCCAACGAACCCGAGGCGGCCTGGTGGTGGTTCCCCAGCAACGACCACCCGCTGGACAAGGCCACCTACGACGTGTCGGTGCAGGTGCCGGACGGCAGCCAGGCCATCTCCAACGGCACGCTCCAGTCGACGAGTTCACGGGCCGGCTGGACCCGTTTCAGCTGGCGCTCCAACAAGCCGCAGGCGACCTATCTGGCCACGCTCGCGGTCGGGAAGTTCGACATCACGACGGGCCGGACCGAGAGCGGCATCCCGGTCGTCAACGCCTACAGCAAGGACCTCGGCGACCACGCGGGCGCGGCACGGGCCAGCATCGAGCGGACCGGCGAGATCGCCGAATGGCTGACCGAGTACTTCGGGCCCTACCCCTACAACGCGCTCGGCGGGTACGTGCCGAACGTGACGACGGGGTACGCGCTGGAGACGCAGACCCGGCCCTTCTACAGCCCGCGGCAGTTCGCGAACGGTTCCAACACGTCCGTGGTCGTGCACGAGCTGGCCCACCAGTGGTACGGCGACCTGGTGTCCGTCGCCGGGTGGAGGGACATCTGGATCAACGAGGGCTTCGCGCGGTACGCGCAGTGGCTGTGGTCCGAGCACGAGGGCGAGGGCACGGCGCAGGAGATCGCGGACTACGTGTACGCCTCGCGCCCGGCGGACGACCCGTTCTGGACGGTGAGGCCCGGCGACCCGGGCCCGGAGAACCAGTTCCACCTGGCGGTGTACGACCGGGGCGCGCTGGCCCTCCAGGCGCTGCGCAACGAGATCGGTGACGAGGCGTTCTTCGCGATACTGAAGGGCTGGCCCCAGAAGTACGCGCACGGCAACGCGACCGTCGCCGACTTCCAGCGGTACGCGGAGGAGGTGTCCGGGAAGTCGCTGGGCGCGCTGCTCGACACCTGGCTGTACCAGCCGTCGAAGCCGTCGGCCCCCGCGGCGGCCGAAGCCTCCGTCGCCCGCTCCAGGACGGCGGCCGCGCAGCAGCCGAAGTCGTGGAAGAAGATCGCGGCGACGAACGGTGTGCACGAACACGAGCACGACGCGCACGACGCTCAGGAGCAGGACGCGCAGGAGCACGAGCACGAGCACTGAGCCCACGCCCCGCTGCCGCGCCGTCGCGCCCCCGGGACTCCCGTCCGGTCCGCGGCCCGCACGGCGGCACCTCGTGAAGGAGCGGTCCTGACGGCGGCGGTCACGGCCGGCTAGCGCGGCGCCGTCGCCTCCACGGCGGCGACGCCCGCCAGGAGTTCGTCGTCTGTCAGGGCCGCGCTGCGCGTGGACGGCACCGTGCAGGCGTGGGCGCCGGCCACCGTGCCGTACACGGCGCAGCGCAGCGCGGGTTCGCCGGTGAGGCGGCCGTAGAGGAAGGCGGCGGCGAAGGCGTCGCCCGCGCCGTTGGAGTCGACCACCGGCCCGGGCGGCACGGCGGGCGGGACGTGGGTCAGCTCGCCGTCGGCCAGGAGGTACGCGCCTTCGGCGCCGGCCGTGACGACGACGATCTCGGCGCGGCCGTGACGGGCGATGCGGCGCGCGGTCGCCTCGGGGTCGGTGAGGGCGGTCGCGGAGAGGAGGACGACGTCCGCGGCGTACGCGAAGGCCTCGTGGTAGGGGTTCTCGCCGTCCCAGTTGTGCAGGTCGGTGGAGAGGGTCACGCCGGCCTCGGCGAGCACGGGCAGGGCGTGGGCGCAGGGGTGGGTGATGGACACGTGCGCGTGGCGGCTCCGTGCGGCCAGGGCCCGCAGGGTGTCCTCCGGGAAGCGGTCGTCCGGGTGGGCGCGGCTCGTGTCGTACAGGGACAGGCGCCGGCCGTCGGGGCCGACCAGGTTGACCGCGCGCTTGGTGCCGGCGGGCTGCGGGATCTCCGTGAGGGCGATGCCGTGGTCGCGGTGCAGGGCGCGGACCAGGTCGCCCTCGGGGTCGTCGCCGACGAAGTCCAGGTGGTGGGTGCGCAGGCCGAGCGCGCTGAGCCCCAGGGCCATGAAGTCCCCGGTCTGTCCCGCGCGGGGGCGGATCCCGCTGTCGATCATGTAGCTGTCGGCGTACGGAAGCGGCAGCTCGGGGACGTACACGATGGTGTCCACGCCCGCGCCGCCCAGCACCAGGACGTCGATGTCACGGCTCAACTCCGGCCCTCCCCATGGTCGTGGACCGTGACCGCGATCCCGCTTGCCGAGCCGCTCGATGACGAGCGGCTCGATCCGGGACCACTTGCCGCCGGCCGGGCCGCAGCTTATCGCTCCGCTGGATGGAGCCGGTTCGTGCTGCGCCGGTGCGGCGGGCGGTCGCTCCGTTGTTCCGGCGCCGGTACTGGCGCCGGGGGCCTTCGATCGTGGGTGTGCACCGGTCGTGGGTGGCTGGTCGCGCGGATGCCCCGCGCCCCTTCGGGGCGCGGGGCATCACCGCACCGCAGAGGCCCCGTCTGCTACTTCGTGAGGCCGGCGGGCTGCTGGTCCGCGCTCGCCGCCCGGCGGCGGACGGCGAACCAGCCGCCGACGAGGGCGGCGGCGATCACCGGGATGAGGAGGAGGGTCTTGCGGCCGACCTCGGGGTCGTTCCACATCATGCCGAGGCAGACCAGCAGGAAGGCGATCGTGGCGACCTCCGTGACCGGGGTGCCGGGGAGGCGGAAGGAGGGTCGGGCGAGGAGGCCCGCCTTGGCGCGGCGGACGAAGACCAGGTGGCAGACCATGATGATCACCCAGGTGCTGATGATGCCGAGGGAGGCGACGTTCAGCACGATCTCGAAGGCCTGGTCCGGCATGAGGAAGTTCAGGCCGACGCCGAGGACGCAGACCCCGCAGGTCAGCAGGATGCCGCCGTAGGGGACCTGGCTGCGGTTCATGCGGGCGGTGAACTTCGGGGCGGAGCCCGCCATGGCCATGGAGCGCAGGATGCGGCCGGTGGAGTACAGGCCGGAGTTCAGGGACGACATGGCGGCGGTGAGGACGACCAGGTTCATCACGTCGCCGGCGCCGGAGACGCCGATCTTCGACAGGACGGTGACGAAGGGGCTCTCGTCGGCCGAGTAGACCGAGCCGGGCAGCAGGAGGGCGAGCAGGACGACCGAGCCGACGTAGAAGAGGCCCACGCGCCACATGATCGAGTTCACCGCGCGCGGGACGACCTTGTGCGGTTCGGCGGTCTCGCCCGCGGCGACGCCGACCAGCTCCAGGGCGGCGTACGCGAAGATCACGCCCTGCATGACGAGGACGACGGGCATCAGGCCGTGCGGGAAGACGCCGCCGTTGTCGGTGATCACATGCAGGCCGGGCGTCCCGCCGCCGACCTCGTGCTGGGTGGCGAGCAGGAAAATGCCGACGCACATGAAGGCGACGAGGGTGGCGACCTTGACGATCGCGAACCAGAACTCCATCTCGCCGAAGATCTTCACCGAGATGAGGTTCACGGCCAGCACCACGGCGAGCGCGATCAGCGCGAGCACCCACTGGGGAATGCTCGTGAACATGCTCCAGTAGTGCGTGTACAGCGCGATGGCGGTGATGTCGGCGATGCCGGTCGTCGACCAGTTCAGGAAGTACATCCAGCCGGCGACATAGGCGCCCTTCTCGCCGAGGAACTCGCGCGCGTACGACACGAACGACCCGGACGACGGCCGGTACAGGACCAGCTCGCCGAGGGCTCGGACGACGAAGAAGGCGAAGACGCCACAGACGAGGTAGGCGAGCGCGAGCGCCGGTCCCGCGTTGTGCAGGCGCCCTCCCGCGCCCAGGAAGAGGCCGGTGCCGATGGCACCGCCGATGGCGATCATGTTGACGTGGCGGTGCTTGAGGCCCTTGCTGTAGCCGGCGTCGCCCGCGTCCGCGGGCATCGCGGTCGCCTGGGGGTGGGCGGCGACCTCGGCCGTGTGCACGGTGTCCTTGCTCACGGGTGGTTCCACTCTCTGGTGCGCCCGGGCGTTGTGCGCCCGGGTGTCCGTACGGTCATGGCCGGCGGCTCCCGGGTCGGGGCACAGACCAAGGCAGCAGCTTCCCAGAGGGCTCCACGATCATGCGGTGGTTCACATCACAGAGCGTTGCTTCTCACATGGTCCGCACCGGACCTCCCTGCCGTCCCCGCAGTCCCTCCCGCCGGGTGTCACAGCGCTGGTGCGACAGCGATACTGCTGCACATGACGATCGAGACCGAGGAGCCGACCCTCACGGTCGACGAGCTGGCCGCCCGCGCGGGGGTCACGGTGCGTACGGTCCGCTTCTACAGCACCAAGGGTCTGCTGCCGCCGCCGGTCATCGGCCCGCGCCGGGTGGGGCACTACGGTCCGCGGCACCTGGCACGTCTGGCGCTGATAGAGCAGCTCCAGCGGCAGGGCATGACGCTCGCGGCGATCGAGCGCTATCTGCACCGGCTGCCACCCGGTCTGGACGCGCACGACCTCGCTCTCCATCGCGCGGTGGTGGCCTCCTGGGCGCCCGAGACGGTGGAGACGGTGACGCGGGAGGAACTGGACCGGCTGGCGGGACGGCGACTGACCGACGAGGACGTCGAGCGGCTCGCCGCCATGGAGATCGTCGCGGGTGAGGACGGATCGTTCCGTGTCGACGCGGGGCTGCTCCGGCTCGGCGTCGAGCTGCTCGACGTACCGCTGTCGCAGGACGTGGTCCTCGCGGCGCGCGAGGTGCTGCTGGAGCACTCGCGCACGGCGGCACGCGAACTGTCGCGGCTGCTGCGGGAGGCGGTGGCCGAGCGCGGCGCGCAGGACGTGAAGTCGCTGTCCGCGCACATGCAGCCGCTGGTCGTGGAGGCACTGCTGACCACGTTCCAGCGTTCGCTGCGCACGGAGCTGCGGGTGTGGCTCGGGGAGCCGCCCGCGGACGGCTCCCCCTGACGTGCGGTGGCTCAGCGCCCGTCGGTGAAGGTCTCCCCCTTCTGCGCCTTGTCCACCAGCAGCGCGGGCGGCGTGAAACGGTCGCCGTAGCGTTCGGCGAGCTCACGCGCGCGTGCCACGAAGCCGGGCAGGCCTCCGTCGTAGCCGTTGATGTACTGGAGGACACCGCCGGTCCAGCCGGGGAAGCCGATGCCGAAGAGGGAGCCGATGTTGGCGTCGGCGACGGACGTCAGGACGCCTTCCTCCAGCAGCCGGACGGTGTCGAGGGCCTCGGCGAAGAGCATGCGCTCCTGCATGTCCCTGAACGGGATCTCGGCGCCCTCCCGGGTGAAGTGCTCGCGCAGGCCCGGCCACAGACCCGCCCGCTTGCCGTCGGCGTAGTCGTAGAAGCCGGCGCCGCCGCTGCGGCCGGTGCGGCCGAACTCGTCGACCATGCGGTCGATGACGGCCTCGGCCGGGTGCGCCTGCCAGGTGCCGCCCGCCTCCTCGACGGCGCGCTTGGACTCGGCCCGGATCTTGCGCGGCAGGGTGAGCGTCAGCTCGTCCATGAGGGAGAGGACCTTCGCCGGGTAGCCGGCCTGCGCGGCGGCCTGTTCGACGGACGCGGGCGCGATGCCCTCGCCGACCATGGCGACGCCCTCGTTGAGGAAGTGGCCGATGACACGTGAGGTGAAGAAGCCGCGCGAGTCGTTGACGACGATCGGGGTCTTCTTGATCTGCCGGACCAGGTCGAAGGCGCGCGCGAGCGCCTCCTCGCCGGTGCGCTCACCCTTGATGATCTCGACGAGCGGCATCTTGTCGACGGGCGAGAAGAAGTGCAGCCCGATGAAGTCGCTCTGACGCTCGACGCCTTCGGCGAGGGCGGTGATGGGGAGGGTGGAGGTGTTGGAGCACAGCAGGGCGTCGGGGGCGACGACGTGCTGGATCTCCTGGAAGACCTTGTGCTTGAGGGAGGCGTCCTCGAACACGGCCTCGATGACGGCGTCGCAGCCGGCGAGGTCCTGCGCGTCGGCGGTGGGCGTGATGCGGGCGAGCAGCGCGTCGGCCTTCTCCTGGGTGGTGCGGCCCCGGGAGACGGCCTTGGCGCACAGCTTCTCGGAGTAGCCCTTGCCCTTGACGGCCGCCTCGAGGGAGACGTCCTTCAGGACGACGTCGATGCCCGCGCGGGCGCACGAGTAGGCGATGCCCGCGCCCATCATCCCGGCGCCGAGGACGGCCACCTTGCGGACCTGGCGGGGCTCGATGCCCCGGGGGCGGTTGGCGCCGGAGTTGACGGCCTGGAGGTCGAAGAAGAAGGCCTGGATCATGTTCTTCGAGGTCTGGCCTGCGGCCAGCTCCACGAAGTAGCGGGCCTCGATGACCTGTGCGGTCTCGAAGTCGACCTGGGCGCCCTCGACGGCCGCGGCGAGGATGTTGCGCGGGGCCGGGTAGGGGGCGCCGTTGGTCTGCTTGCGCAGCGTGGCGGGGAAGGCCGGCAGGTTGGCCGCGAACTTCGGGTTCGACGGGGTGCCGCCGGGAATGCGGTAGCCCGGCTTGTCCCAGGGCTGCTGCGACTCGGGGTTGGCGTCGATGAAGGCGCGGGCCTTGGCGAGCATGTCCTCGGGCGAGTCGGCGACCTCGTGGATCAGGCCGTTCTCCAGGGCGCGCCGGGGGCTGTACTGGGTGCCCTGGAGAAGGACCTTGAGGAGGGCGTCGGCGATGCCCAGCAGGCGCACGGTGCGCACCACGCCGCCGCCTCCGGGGAGCAGGCCGAGGGTGACCTCGGGGCAGCCGATCTTGGAGCCGGGGGCGTCGAGGGCGACGCGGTGGTGGCAGGCCAGGGCGAGTTCGTAGCCGCCGCCCAGGGCGGCGCCGTTGAGGGCGGCGACGACCGGCTTGCCGAGGGTCTCGATGCGGCGGAGGTTGCGCTTGATCTCCAGGCCGCCGTCGAGGAGTTCCTGGGCGGTCTCGGGGGTGACGCGGATCAGGTCGCGCAGGTCGCCGCCGGCGAAGAAGGTCTTCTTGGCGGAGGTGATGATGACGCCCCGGATGGTGTCCTTCTCGGCCTCCAGGCGGTCGGTGACCACGGCGAGCGAGGCGCGGAACGCCTGGTTCATGGTGTTCGCGGACTGGTCGGGGTCGTCCAGGACGAGGGTGACGAGGCCGGTGCGGTCCTGTTCCCAGCGGATGGTGGTGCTCTGTGTCATGACAGGGTCTCCGTAGAAGTCTGGTGGTTCCGCCGGGGTGTTCAGACGCGTTCGACGATCGTGGCGATGCCCATGCCGCCGCCCACGCAGAGGGTGGCGAGGCCGTAGCGCTTGTCCTGACGCTCCAGTTCGTCGACGAGCGAGCCGAGGATCATCGCGCCGGTGGCGCCGAGGGGGTGACCGAGGGCGATGGCGCCGCCGTTGACGTTGACCTTGTCCAGGGACAGGCCCATGTCCTTCACGAAGCGCAGGACGACCGCCGCGAAGGCTTCGTTGATCTCGACGAGGTCGATGTCGTCGATGGTCAGGCCGGCCTTGGCGAGGGCCTTGCGGGTGGCGGGGGCGGGTCCGGTGAGCATGATGGTGGGCTCGGAGCCGGAGACGGCGGCGGAGACGATCCGCGCGCGCGGGGCGAGCCCGTACCGCTCGCCGACCTCCCGGGAGCCGATGGCCACGAGGGAGGCGCCGTCGACGATGCCGGAGGAGTTGCCCGCGTGGTGGACGTGGTCGATCTTCTCCACCCAGTGGTACTTCTGCAGGGCGACGGCGTCGAAGCCGCCCAGGTCGCCGATGTCGGCGAAGGAGGGCTTCAGCTTGGCGAGCGAGTCGGCGGTGGTGCCGGGGCGCATGTGCTCGTCGTGGTCGAGGACGACGAGGCCGTTGCGGTCCCGCACCGGTACGACCGAGCGGTCGAACCGGCCCTCCTTCCAGGCCGTGGCCGCCCGCTCCTGCGACAGGGCCGCGTACTCGTCGACGTCCCGCCGGGAGAAGCCCTCGACGGTGGCGATGAGGTCGGCGCCGATGCCCTGCGGCACGAAGTTCACGGCGAGGTTGGTCATCGGGTCGTTGAACCAGGCGCCGCCGTCGGAGGCCATCGGCACCCGGGACATCGACTCCACTCCGCCCGCGAGGACGAGGTCCTCCCAGCCCGAGCGGACCTTCACGGCGGCCAGGTTGACGGCCTCCAGGCCCGACGCACAGAAGCGGTTCTCCTGCACGCCCGCCACCGTGTCCGGCAGCCCGGCGGCGATCGCGGCGATCCGCGCGATGTCGGAGCCCTGGTCGCCCACGGGGCCGACGACGCCGAGGACGATGTCGTCGACCGCGGCCGGGTCGAGGTCCGGGAAGCGGTCGCGCAGCTCGTGGATGAGGCCCACGACGAGGTCGATGGGCTTCGTTCCGTGCAGGGCGCCGTTCGCCTTGCCGCGTCCGCGCGGGGTGCGGATCGCGTCGTACACGTACGCTTCGGTGCTCACGGGGAGGCCTTTCGGTGAGGGTCGGGCTGCTGAGGGTCTCGGGGGCGGACGAGGCGGGGCACGTCCCAGTCGCGTGCCACCTCCGCCGTGTCGGCACCGGGCCGGGCGGGAGCGCCCCGGACGGCGGTGGGGGTCGCGGAGAAGCGGGGTGCGGGGGCGGGCTGCGTGATGCCGCCGTGGTCGGTGAAGGTGGCGCGGGCCGCCAGGTGCGGGTGGTGCGGGGCCTCGCGCAGCGACAGCACGGGCGCCACGCACGCGTCGGTGCCCTCGAAGACGGCCGTCCACTCGGCGCGGGTGCGGGACTTGAAGCGGGCGGCCACGGCCTCGCGCAGCTCGCCCCAGCGGGCCGGGTCCTTGCGGGCGCCGGCGAACTCCTCCACGCCCAGCAGCCGCACGAACTCGTCGTAGAACTGCGGCTCCAGCGCGCCGACGGCCATGTGTCCGCCGTCGGCGGTCTCGTAGGTGCCGTAGTAGGGGCAGCCGCCGTCGAGGAGGTTGGCGGCGCGGCGGTCCTGCCAGCCTCCGGCGGCGAGCATGCCGTGGAGCATGGCGGAGAGGTGGGCGGTGCCGTCGACGATGGCGGCGTCGACGACCTGGCCGGTGCCGGTGGCGCGCGCGTGGTGGAGGGCGGCGAGGACGCCGACGACGAGGTAGAGGGAGCCGCCCGCGTAGTCGCCGAGCAGGTTGGCGGGGGCGGGCGGTGGCGTGCCGGGGGCGCCGATCAGGCCGAGGGTGCCGGTGAGCGCGATGTAGGCGATGTCGTGGCCGGCCCGGGCCGCGAGGGGACCGTCCTGGCCCCAGCCGGTCATACGGCCGTAGACGAGCCGGGGGTTGCGGGCGTGGCAGTCCTCGGGGCCGACGCCGAGGCGTTCGGCGACGCCCGGGCGGTTTCCCTCGATCAGCACGTCGGCGCGGGCGGCGAGGTCGAGCACGCGCGCGGGGCCGTCCGGTGCCTTGAGGTCGACGATCACCGAGCGCTTGTTGCGGTTGGTGATGTCGTGGGCCGGGTCGATGGCGAGGGAGGGGCCGCCGGGACGGTCGACGCGTACGACGTCGGCGCCGAGGTCGGCGAGGAGCATGGCCGCGAAGGGGCCCGGTCCGATGCCGGCGAGTTCGACCACGCGCACACCGGCGAGCGGGCCGTGACCGGGCGTGCCCGTGGCACCTGCCGTGCCTGCCGTTGTCATCCAGCCCCCTTGCTGTGACACAACCGATGTAACACCAATGATGCTAGGAACCCGTCCCGGTGAACAAGACGTGGGCGAGCAAGCGCTTGGCCAGTCCTTGCGGTCCTGTCGGTCCTTTCAGTCATGTCAGCCCTGCCAGGCCTGTCAGTCCTGTCAGGGGGCCGCCGTCATCGGGCGTCCAGCTCCGCTATGAGCCGTTTGGGTGCGATGGTGCGGTAGCTCTCCTCCACCCAGTCGCACAGCAGCTCGGCCGCGGGTGCGCCCTCGCGCTCCAGCGGGACGCTCACCCAGCCCGACTTGCCGAGGCCGTACCCGGCGGGCTCGGCGCCCGGGGAGGCCAGCGCGTGGGCGTGGGCGGTGTCGTCCCGGAGCTTGACGGTGACACCGAGCGGATAGCTGCCGTCGTCGACGCCGAGGAAGACGAACACCTTCTTGTTGACCTTGGCGACCGTCTCGCCCCAGGGGAACTCCTCGGTCGCGCCCGGCAGACCGAGTGCGAACGCGCGCACCTTCCCCCATTTTCTCAGGGCGTTCCTGTCCACGGCCACCTGCTGCCTCCGGGCTCGTCGTCGGGCTCCGTACTCCTCACGCTAGCCTCAGCCACCGACAGCGGCGCGGGCTGCACGACCAAGGGGTGTCATGAGCAGGCTGAAAAGGACGGACCGTCCGTACGACATCGTGCTCTTCGGAGCCACCGGCTTCGTCGGGACGCTCACCGCGGAGTACCTCGCCGCGCACGCGCCCGAGGAGCTGCGCTGGGCGATCGCCGGCCGCGACGAGACCGGGCTGCGGCGGCTGCGCGACCGGCTGCCCGGCGGCGCGCGGCCCGGCGTACTGCGGGCGGATGTCTCGGACCCGGCCTCACTGCGGGCCCTCGCCGAGCATGCGCGCGTGGTCGCGACGACGGTCGGCCCCTATGTGGCGTACGGGGCGGAACTGGTGGCCGCCTGCGCGGACACCGGTACCGACTACCTCGACCTCACCGGCGAGCCGGAGTTCGTGGACCTGACCTATGTACGGCACGACGCCCGCGCGCGGGAGACGGGTGCACGCCTGCTGCACGCCTGCGGCTTCGACTCCGTCCCGCACGACCTCGGCGTGTACTTCACCGTCCGGCAGCTGCCGGAGGGCGTGCCGCTGACCGTCGACGGTTTCGTGACCGCCGACGCCACCTTCTCGGGCGGCACCTTCGCCTCCGCGCTGGGACAGTTCGCGCGCGGCCGGCAGATGGCGGCCGCCGCGCGCGAGCGGCACCGGCACGAGCCGCGCCTGATGGGCCGACGGGCCGCGGCGCCCCTGGGCGCTCCCCGGTTCGCCCCGGAGGTCGGGGCCTGGGCGCTGCCGCTGCCGACGATCGACCCGCAGATCGTGCGCCGCTCCGCGAAGGCGCTGGAGCGCTACGGCCCCGACTTCCGCTACCGCCATTACGCGGCCGTACGGCGACTGCCCGTCGCCGTGGGCGGGGTCGCGGCCGTCGGGGCGCTGGCCGCGGCGGCACAGCTGCCGCCGGCCCGGCGCTGGCTGTCGGACCGGCTGAAGCCCGGGGACGGGCCGAGCGCCGAGAAGCGGGCGCGGAGCTGGTTCTCCGTCCGGTTCGTGGGCGAGGGCGGCGGCCGGCGGGTGTGCACGGAGGTCTCGGGCGGCGACCCGGGCTACGACGAGACGGCGAAGATGTTCGCCGAGGCGGCGCTGGCCCTGGTCTTCGACGACCTTCCGCAGACGGCCGGCCAGGTCACCACGGCGGTGGCGATGGGCGACGCGCTGACCGAGCGGCTGCGCGCGGCGGGCATCCGCTTCCGGGTCGCCGCGAGCCGCTGACCGCTCCCCCACCGCACCTTGGACCGGCCCCTCGGGCGGCGCGGTCTCAGATCGGCCACTCGACCAGGGTGTAGATCATCCCGACGATCCAGCCCAGCCCCGCGAGGACGGCGAGGACCAGCGCGGCGTTCACGGCGCGCTCCACGGGCCGGTCGGGGTCGGCGAGGGGCTTGGGGGAACGGTGCGTCGTCATGCGGGTCAGCCTGCCGGGCCGTCGCGGGCCGTGACATCCGTACAGATACTCAGACGCCGTACTCAGAGGCCGCGTGCGGTGCGCCGTGGAGGGCGCCGCCGGCGAGGGGCGTCGACCCGGTTTCCAGTCGTGGAAGGCGCCGCCGGCGAGGGGGCGTCGACCCGGGATCCGGCGGGCCGGCCGGGCGCGTCCCGCCGTACCGGGGCGGGTCAGTGACGGCTCCTCGCCTCCTGGAGCGCGCGCCGGCACAGCGCGTCCGCCCGCCGGGTCGACTCCGGCAGGCGGAACTCGGGGGTCAGGGCGAGGGTGTGGGCGCAGGCGTTGTCCAGGGTCACCCGGTGGCCGACCGACACGAAGACCGGCTTGACGCCGGCCCGGGTGCGCAGGGCCCGGCCGACCTCGTCGTCGCCCGCCAGCAGGGGGGAGGCGGATCCGCGCGGGGCGGGCGGGTCGTCGTAGGTGAAGGTGAAGGGGTTCTTGGCGACGCCGATCGTGGGCAGGCCGGTGAGGACGCCGAGGTGGCTGGCGAGGCCGAAGCGGCGGGGGTGGGCCAGGCCGTAGCCGTCGCAGACCACCAGGCCGGGCGGGCAGGGCAGCGCCTCGAGGGCGGCGAGCACGGTGGGGATCTCGCGGAAGGCGAGCAGGCCGGGCACGTACGGGAAGGAGATCCGCCCGACGGCGGTGGCCTCGGCGACGACGTCGAGGCTCGCCGCGTCCAGCACGACGGCGGCGGCCGCGACGACGTCCCGCTCGTCGTCGTAGGCGACGTCGACTCCCGTCACCCGTCCGGTGCCGGGCGGCGGGCCCGGTTCGTCGAGCACCACCCGCGCCCGCAGCTCGTCCTGGACGGCGCGGGCCTCTTCCTCGGTCGCGGGCCAGCCCGCGGGAACACTTACGGTCGTCATGGTGAGGACGAGCGTACGGCTCCCGCGTGGCGGCCCGCGATCCCGTCAGGCGGCGGTTCGGGTCAGTCCTTGCCGAGGGCCCGCTGCAGCTGGCTCTTGTTCATGTCCGAACGGCCGTGGATGTTGCGGCGCTTGGCCTCCTCGTACAGCTGGTCGTACGTGGGACCCTGCGAGCCCTTGCCGGACCGCTGGCCGCCCCGCTTGCCGGACGACATGTCCTGCGTGGAGGTGCGGCTCGCGGTCTTCGACTCACCGGACCGGGCGCGTTCCTTGTTGACCGTCCGGGCGGCGATCTCCTTCGCCCGCTCGGTGCTCTCCCCCCGGTCCTGCGCGCTCTTCTTGATGTGCTCGTACTGGCGCTCCCGCTTGGGGCTGGAACCGCGTGGCATGTGCGCTCACTCCTTTCGTGTCCGCACCCCTCGGGTACCCCGAAACGGCTCAGCTCTCCAGGCGTGCCACCCGCCCCTGTTCGCCGGCCGCCCAGCACCCGAGGTCGGGCGTGCAGTCGACGGTGTCGTACGAGCCGGTGTCGATGGTGCGCCAGGTGCGGCCGGCGTCGGTGGTCAGGTCGGTGCCGGTGGGGCCGACCGCCAGGGCGGCGGTGCGGCTGTGCGGCAGCCAGGCGACGCCGGAGCGGTAGGCGGGCGGCGGGGTGGCGGAGGGCCGCCAGGTGCGCCCGCCGTCGCCGGTGGTGGCGGCGGCCCGTGGGGAGTTCTGGTCGGGGCGGTAGTCGCCGCCGACGGCGAGTCCGTGGGCGCGGTCGCGGAAGGCGAGGGCGAAGACGCCGCGCGCGGGGTCGCCCGCCGGGACCGGGGCGTCGGTGGCGGTCCAGGTCAGTCCCCGGTCGGAGGAGTGCAGCACGCGCGCGCGTGCGGCGCCGCCGGTGGCCAGCCAGACGTCCCGGGGGCCGGCGGAGACCAGGCACTGGCCGCCGGCCGCGAAGCCCGCCTCGCCCTCCAGCGCGGCCGGCATGCCCGCGCTCGGCAATACCCGCCAGGAGCGGCCGCCGTCGCTGGTCGACAGGATGCGGAACCTGCCGTCCACCGGGTCGCTCATCGCCAGGCCGTGGCGGCGGTCGAAGAAGGTCAGGCAGTCGTAGAAGGCCCGCGGGTCGGTGTTGCGGAAGGACTCCGTCCAGGTCGCTCCGCCGTCGTCGGTGCGGTACACCCGCGAGGCCTCTCCCTCGCCGATGGCGAGCACCACGGCGCGCCGGGCGTCGAACGCCTCGACGTCCCGGAACTGCAACTCACCGGCGCCCGGCGGGGAGACCTCGTCCCAGCTCGCCCCGCCGTCGGTGGTGCGCAGGACGGTGCCCTGGCTGCCGGCCACCCAGGCGGTCTCGCGGTCCACGGCGGCGAGGCCGCGGAAGCGGACGGAGGAGGTGCCGGTGTCCTTCACCGCCCACCCGGGGCCAGGGGTGCCCGCCTGCGCGGGGCCCGCGGTCAGCAGGGCCAGCGCCGCCGCGCAGGCCGCCCCCACGACCGCCGTGCGCCCCGTGCGCCTCGCCCGAGCCGTGCCTGCCGTGCGTCGCGTCTTCCCCAAGCGCCTCATGGCGGGCGAAGCTAGCCCACGTCCCGGGTGCCGTCCAGATGCCCGTGGTCGCCCCAACCGCCCTACGGGGCACGGGAGGAGAGGTGAGTCACTCCCGTGCATGAAAGGCGGTGACCGAGGTCACTCGGAATTCGTGTGCACGGATCGGCCGGTTCCGGCGTCTCTTCCAGTGTCCGGCCCCCACCCGCCCGCATTTCGTCCCGCCGTCACAAGGGAGCAAGGCGTTGTCCATCGTCATCGAGCAGCCCGTAGAGGCCCGCCTGGTCGCCGCCGCGCCTCGGATGCAGAGCATCCCCGCCACGCTGCACTACGACCGGCGCGATCCCTTCGCCGTCCGCATGACCTTCCCGGCACCGGCCACCCTGGAGGGCGTGGACGTCTGCTGGACCTTCGCCCGGGACCTGCTCGCCGCGGGTCTGCACGACGCCGAGGGCCAGGGCGACGTCCGCGTCCGCCCGTACGGCTACGACCGCACGGTGCTGGAGTTCCACGCCCCCGAGGGCACCGCGATCGTGCATGTCCACTCGGCGGACGTCCGGCGCTTCCTCCAGGCCACGAGCGAGCTGGTGCCGACCGGCCTGGAGCACCTCCAGCTGGACCTCGACCACGACCTCGCGGAGCTGATGCGGGACGCCTGTTAATCCGTTGACAGCCCTTCCGGCCCTCCCTACGGTGTAGAACGCTTCTGCTGCCGTCGATCGGAGAAGGACGTTGCTCGTCTGAGGTCATGAGACACCACGCCACACCCGAGAGGTGTGTGCGCTGCGTGCGACCTCGGCGTTCGAGCTGTCCTTGCGAGCAGGGCCGATTCCCTTCCGGGTCTTCCCGGGTGTCCGTGCCCCACGCGCTCCCCGCTCCCCCGGTGGTCGCCGTCTTCCGGTGTCTCGACACGCGTTGCCCCTGACCGCACACGCAACCGCGAGGCCCGCTTGTTTATTTCGATCACCTGTTCCTCCCTCTCCTTCGCCTGGTCCGACGGCACCTCCGTCTTCGACGGGCTCGACGTCGCCTTCGGCCCCGGCCGGACCGGACTCGTCGGCGTCAACGGCTCCGGCAAGTCGACCCTGTTGCAGCTGATCGCGGGGGAACTCACCCCGGCCGACGGCTCCGTCCGCGTCAAGGGCGAGGTCGGCTACCTCCCGCAGAACGTCACACTCGACACCTCCCTGCGGGTCGACCAGGCCCTCGGCATCGCCGCCCAGCGGGCCGCGCTGCACGCCATCGAGGCCGGTGACGTCTCCGAGGAGCACTTCGAGACGGTCGGCGAGGACTGGGACGTCGAGGAACGTGCCCTGGCCACCCTCGGCGAACTCGGACTCGGCCACGTCGACCTGGACCGCACCATCGGCGAGGTGTCGGGCGGCGAGTCGGTGCTGCTGCGCCTGGCCGCGCTGCTGCTGCGCCGCCCGGACGTCCTGCTGCTCGACGAGCCCACCAACAACCTCGACCTGTACGCGCGCCGCCGGCTCTACGCGGCCGTCGCGTCCTGGCCCGGCGTGATGGTCGTGGTCAGCCACGACCGGGAGCTGCTGGAACTCGTCGACCAGATCGCCGATCTGCGCGCCGGCGAGATCTCCTGGTACGGCGGCAACTTCTCGGCCTACGAGGAGGCGCTCGCCACCGAGCAGGAGGCCGCCGAACGCATGGTCCGCGTCGCGGAGGCCGACCTGCGCAAACAGAAGAGGGAACTGGCCGACGCCCAGGTCAAGCTGGCCCGCCGCAAGCGGTACGGGCAGAAGATGTTCGAGCAGAAGCGCGAGCCGAAAATCGTCATGGGGGCGCGCAAGCGCTCGGCGCAGGAGTCCGCGGGCAAGCACCGCATCATGCACGAGGAGAAGCTCGCCGAGGCCAGGGAGCGGCTCGACGAGGCGGTGGAGGCCGTCCGGGACGACGACGAGATCCGTGTCGACCTGCCCTACACGGCCGTACCGCCGGGGCGCGACGTGCTCACCCTGCGGGATCTGGAACTCGCCTACGGCGCGCGCGTGCGGGGCGGCCTCGACCTGCGCGGGCCGGAACGGATCGCGCTGGTCGGGCGCAACGGCGCCGGCAAGACGACGCTGCTGCGCACCATCGCCGGGGAGCTGGCGCCGGTCGCGGGCGAGGCGCACGCGCATGTGCCGCTGCGGTTCCTGCCGCAGCGGCTGGACGTCCTCGACGGCGACCTCACGGTCGCCGAGAACGTCGCCCGGTTCGCGCCCGGCGCGACCAACAACCGGATCCGGGCCCGTCTCGCCCGCTTCCTGTTCCGGGGCGCCCGCGCCGATCAGAAGGCGGCGACGCTGTCCGGCGGGGAGCGGTTCCGGGCGGCCCTCGCGGCCCTGATGCTCGCCGAGCCGGCGCCCCAGCTGCTGATGCTGGACGAGCCGACCAACAACCTCGACATGGCGAGCGTGCGCCAGCTCACCACCGCCCTGGAGTCCTACGAGGGCGCCCTGATCGTGGCCAGCCACGACCTGCCGTTCCTGGAGTCGATCGGGATCACCCGGTGGCTGCTGCTGGACGGGGAGCTGCGGGAGGCGTCGGCCGAGGAGGTGCTGGAGCCGGTGGACCCGGCATAGCACCGCTTCGTCTCAGGAGGGGCACGGCCGGGCGGCGAGGGTTTTGTCCTCGGCGACCGGCGCTGCATGATGGCGGACCGGCGCCTTGTCAGGGGCGCCGGCCTGTCGTCACCGATTCGGAGTCCTGGACGTGCCCAGCAAGAAGGCCCTCATCCGCCGCCCCAGCCCGCGCCTCGCCGAAGGTCTGGTGACGCACATCGAGCGGGAGAAGGTCGACGTCGGACTGGCGCTGGAGCAGTGGGAGGCGTACGTCGAGGCGCTGCGCGCGCACGGCTGGGAGACCATCGAGGTCGAACCGGCCGACGACTGCCCGGACTCCGTGTTCGTGGAGGACACGGTGGTGATGTACAAGAACGTCGCGCTGATCGCGCGCCCCGGCGCCGAGTCGCGGCGCGAGGAGACCGCCGGGGTCGAGGAGGCCGTGGCCCGGCTGGGCTGCTCGGTGAACTGGATCTGGGAGCCCGGCACGCTGGACGGCGGTGACGTGCTCAAGGTCGGCGACACCGTCTACGTCGGCCGCGGCGGCCGTACCAACGCGGCCGGCGTCCAGCAGGTCCGTGCCGCCTTCGAGCCGCTGGGGGCGCGTGTCGTCGCCGTACCGGTGAGCAAGGTCCTGCATCTGAAGTCGGCCGTCACGGCGCTTGCCGACGGCACGGTCGTCGGCCACATCCCGAAGGTGGACCGCCCGTCGCTGTTCCCGCGCTTCCTGTCCGTGCCGGAGGAGGCCGGCGCCCATGTGGTGCTGCTGGGCGGCCCGAAGGTGCTCATGGCGGCGAGCGCGCCGAAGACGGCGGAGCTGCTCGCCGACCTCGGGCACGAGCCCGTCGTGGTCGACATCAGCGAGTTCGAGAAGCTCGAGGGCTGTGTGACATGTCTCTCGGTGCGGCTGCGGGACCTCTACGCCTGACCGCGTGGGCGCAGCGCCTTCTCAGCCCCGAGACCTGCGGTTCCCGGGGCTGTCGCGTATGCCCGCGAAGGCCTCCGAATCACCCCAGTGGACACGGCTGATCAGCGATCTTTACAGCGCCCTTAACCTACGGCTTCGTAACCTACGGCTTCGTAGCCTACGATCCCGTAAGTTCCGGCGCCGCCCGCCGGACGCATTCCGCTTTTGCACGACGTCCCCTGGAGTACCCGTGACGATCACTTCCCCGCACCTCGGCAGCCCCTCCGTCTGGACCGACGCCCGGCTGCTGTACGCCTTGGAGGAAGTGGTCGAGAAAGAGCTGAACCGGCACCTGAAGGTGGCCAAGGACTGGATGCCGCACGAGTACGTGCCGTGGAGCGAGGCCCGCAACTTCCCCGGTCTCTTCGAGGACGGCGAGGCCTGGGAGAAGGAGCAGTCGAAGGTCACCGAGGTCGGCCGGATCGCGCTGGTGGTGAACCTGCTGACCGAGGACAACCTGCCCAGCTACCACCACGAGATCGCCACGCTCTTCGGCCGGGACGGCGCCTGGGGCACCTGGGTGCACCGCTGGACGGCGGAGGAGGGCCGGCACGGCATCGTGATGCGCGACTACCTGCTCGCCTCGCGCGCGGTGGACCCGGACAAGCTGGAGCAGTTCCGCATGGCCCACATGAGCGAGGGCTTCGAGTCGGACAACCGCCACTCGATGCTGCACTCGGTGGCCTACGTCGCCTTCCAGGAGCTGGCCACCCGCATCTCGCACCGCAACACCGGCCACCAGTCCGGCGACCCGGTCTGCGACCGCATGCTGGCGCGCATCGCGACCGACGAGAACCTGCACATGGTCTTCTACCGCAACCTCCTCAAGGCGGCCTTCGAGCTCGCCCCCGACCTGACCATGCAGGCCGTGCGCGACGTCGTCGTGAACTTCCGCATGCCCGGCCACGGCATCCCCGGCTTCGAGCGGGCCGCGGCGCAGATGGCGATCGGCGAGGTCTACAACCTGCGCATCCACCACGACGACGTCCTCCAGCCCGTGCTGCGCCACCTGAAGGTCATGGAGATCGACGGTCTCGGTGCCGAGGGGCGGCAGGCGCAGGAGGAACTCGGCCTGTTCCTGGGCGGACTGGACGCCGAGGCCCTGAAGTTCGACGAGAAGCTCGCGGCGCGCAAGGCGCGCATGGCGGCGCGGGCCGGCGGCTGACCGAGGCTCGTCGCCCGGACGACGGCCCGCACCGGGGAAACGGTTCTCCCGGTGCGGGCCGTCGTCGCGTACGGCACCCCGACGCCGGTACGGCGTCCTCCGATCCCGACCGGACCCCCGCGACCCGGCCGTACGGACGTACGGATTCAGGGTGACGTGCGCCTGAGCTGGAGCCGTTCCTTCTCGGACAGACCGCCCCACACGCCGAAGCGCTCGTCGTGGGTGAGGGCGTACTCGAGGCAGGCGGTGCGCATCTCGCACATGCCGCAGATGCGCTTGGCTTCCCGCACCGAGCTGCCGGGCTCGGGGAAGAAGAAGTCCGCCCCGGTCTGCGCGCACAGCGCCTCGCGCTGCCAGGCGAGGTCGGGCGTGGCAATCGTGTCGGTGTCCATGGCGAGGATCGTGCCGCGCGGTGAAAAACGTTCGATCAACGCCGCATATACGAGGCGTCGCGGGGCCCCCGGCCGTCTTGATGGTGCCCGGGCGCGGACCCCGGCGCACGGCGGCGCGCGGGACCGGCGAGGAACGAGGAGAACCCGGCCCGTGACCGACGGTGCTCCCCTCTCTAGGCCGAGGCGCGGCGCACCAGTGTGGTCGGCAGGACGACCCCGGACGGCGCTTCGTCGCGTGCGTCGTCCCCGGCGCGCCGGTCGGGGCCGCGCAGCAGGAGGCGGGCCATGATCCGGCCCATCTCCTCGATGTCCTGACGGACCGTCGTCAGCGGCGGATCGGTCTGTTCGGCGACGGGCAGCATGTCGTCGAAGCCGACCACGGCGACGTCCTCCGGCACGCGCCGACCGCGCTCGCGCAGCACGCGCAGGGCGCCCGAGGCCATGAGGTCGTTGGCGGCGAACACGGCGTCGACGTCGGGGCGGCGGTCGAGGAGTTCCCGCATCGCCCGTTCGCCGCCGCCGGGCGTGAAGTCGCTCTCCACGACGAGCGGCGTACCGGCGTCGCCCATGACGTCCCGGAACCCTTGCAGCCGGTCGGCCGCGGAGGTCTGGTCGAGGGGTCCGGTGAGATGCGCGATACGGGTGCGGCCGAGGCCGGCCAGGTGGCGCACGGCCTCGCGGGCGCCTTGGCGGTTGTCGCTGTCGACGTACACGACGTCGCGGGTGCCGTCGCTCCAGCCGGGGCGGCCGCCGAACACGGTGGGGATCCCGGCGCCCTGGATCAGCCCGGGCAGCGGGTCGTCCAGGTGCAGGGAGAAGACGAGGGCGCCGTCGACATGGCCGCCGGCGAGGTAGCGGGCGACCCGGGTGTGGTCGTCGCGGCCCTCGGTGAGCAGCAGCACCAGCTGGTTGTCGTGGGCCGTCAGCTCCTTGCTGATGCCCCGTAGTTGCAGGGCGAAGAAGGGGTCGGCGAAGACCCGGGTCTCCGGCTCGGCGATGACGACGGCGACGGCGTCGTGCCGTTTCGTCACCAGGCTGCGGGCGGCCTGGTTGGGGACGTAGCCGAGTTCTTCCACCGCCCGCCGGACCCGTTCCACGAGGGGCTCCCGGACGCCGTTCCCGCCGTTGACGACGCGTGAGACGGTGGCCCGGGAGACACCGGCCAGCGCGGCCACCGCCTCCAGTGTGGGACGCGGTGCTGCCTCGGTCACTGCGGAGCTCCTCCTGGGTGGGTGCGGATCAGGATAGCCCCGTGGAAGGAGGAGGTGAGAGCGCTCTCGCGCTGCTCAGTGTTCGTGCGCGCCCTGTGTCGTGCCGGTCTCGTCGGTACGGCCGGCCCCGCCCGTCCCCCGTGGCTCGTGCGGGCCGTGCGGGTCGTATCCCGGAATGGTGCCGTCCGGCTTCTTCACCAGGAACAGGCCCACCATCCCCATGTCGGAGTGGCTCTGCACATGGCAGTGGTACATCCACGCGCCGGCGCCCACGCCCTCCCCCGCGATCACCTGGAAGCCGAAGGAGTCGGCCGGTCCGACGATCTTGTTGTCGATGATCTGGCTGGGGTCCTCGGGGCCGGTGAGCATGCCTGTGCGGTTGTCGGCCCAGCGGTGTCCGTGCAGGTGGAAGGTGTGGTAGTACTCGCCGTGGGTGATCATGACGAACTCGACGCGGTCGCCGACCGTGGCCTCGAAGTCGGGTCCGCTGTGGGCGGGCCGGTTGTTGATCGTCATGTCGTTGAAGACGATCGTGTGGGTCGCGTCGGGCAGGACGTCGCCCTTGCGGCGGACGATCACCGGGCCGTAGAGCCCTTTGCGGAGGCCTCCCGTGCCGTGTTCCGTGCCGACGACGTGGTCGTGGTAGTGCCAGTATCCGGCGCTGCCCGCGCGCCAGGTGCCGTCCGCGCGGCGGCCGGGGGCGTGGGTGCGCCAGGTGTAGGTGCGGGTGCCGCCCGGTTCGACGTCACTGCGGTTCAGCTTCGTCCCGTCGCTGGTGATCTCGTAGTCCAGGCCGTGGACGTGCAGGCTCACCGCCACGTCGAGGGTGTTCTCTACCTCGATGTGGAGGGTGTCGCCCTCGGTGAGCTCGATCAGCGGGCCGGGGACGGTGGCGGCGCCCTTCTCGAAGCCGTAGCCCAGTTTCCCGTCGGCGAGCTTCTCGGCGTAGAGCTTGAGGTGTCTGACCGCGCCCCCGGCGGCGGCCGTCCTGGCCGGGGTGCCCACACTCACGGCCTCGGGGGCCACGGACAACGAGGTCGCCACGGCCGCGCCACCGAGCAGCACCCGCCGGTTGAAAGCACGTCTGTCCATACGGAACTCCCCACCTGGTAAGGAACTTGCGCAGGCGTACCGGTGATGAACCGGTGAGACGGTAACCGTTCATTCCGGTGTTCATCCACACTCAGGACAAAGTTCGTGCCATTGCGGCCATAGGTATTGGCGGGCCGCGCAAAGACGTCTAGCTTCCTTGGCTGTCGCTGTGACCGAGGAGGTGCCCATGCACTTACGAGGGTTGAGCACGGGAAGCGGGAGAAGACGGGCTGGGGTGGCCACCGTGGCCGCCGGTGTCGTCGCCGCGGGACTGCTGTCGGCTCCGGCGGCACGAGCGCGTCCGGCCCCGGAACCGCCCCCGACAACGATGTCCGTGAAGTCGCCGCCGGGCGACGCGAGCGTACGGGTGCTGATCTTCCACGGTTCCGCGGCGGCCGGGGACGAGTCGCCGGTCGTGAACGCCGGGATCGAGGCGATCGAGGCGATCGGCCTGTCCGGCCCGGCGGACCAGCGGTTCGAGGTGGAGGCCACGGACGACGCCTCGGTCTTCACGGACGCGGCGGAGCTGGGCCGTCATCACGCGATCGTGTTCCTGACCGGCGGCGGCGATGTGCTCGATCCCGAGCAGGAGGCCGGTCTGGAGGCCTATATGGAGGCCGGCGGCGGCTTCGTCGGCATCCATGACGCGGCCCGCGCGGAGCCGTACTCGGACTGGTTCACCGGCCTGGTCGGCGCCCGTCCGGCCGCGGCCGGCCCGACGAGCGTGCAGCGCGCGGTGGTCGAGGTCGGTGACCGGCGGCATCCGGCCACCAAGGACCTGCCCGTGCAGTGGAAGCGGCCGGACCGGTGGTTCAACTGGGTGCGGAACCCGTCGGGCGAGGTGCACACGGTCGCCCGTGTACGGGAGTCGACCTACCGGCCCGGGGCGGGTGCCAACGGCTGGGACCACCCGGTGAGCTGGTGCCGCGACTACGACGGCGGGCGCTCCTTCTACACCGGCATGGGCGGCACGGTGTCGTCGTACGACGAGACCGACTTCCGCACCCATCTGCGGGGCGCCCTGCTGTGGACGACCCGGCTCGTGCGGGCGGACTGCAAGGCGACCATCACCGGCAACTACAAGGCGGAACGCCTGACCCGTCCCAACCAGCCGGGGCGCAACGACCAGATCGGCGAGCCGCACGGCCTGGTCACCGCCCCCGACGGCCGTGTCCTCTACATCGGCCGGGGCGGCGCCGACTCCTCCCAGCCGGTCGTCACCGACTGGAACGACCCCGACATCGGCAAGGGCAAGGGGGAGATCCACGTCTACGACCCGAAGACCGGGAAGGTGACGCTCGCGGGCGCGCTGACCGTCTTCGGCAACAAGGGCGGCGGCGACGAACTGGTCAAGGTCGAGGAGGGGCTCCTCGGCATCGAGCTGGACCCGCGCTTCGAGCAGAACGGCTGGGTGTATCTGCACTACACCCCGCACGCGCGGATCGACCGTGACACACGGATGGCCGAACGGCGCGTCTCGCGCTTCACGTTCGACCTCGCCACCAACCGGCTCGACCTGGGCAGCGAGAAGGTGCTGCTGGCGTGGCCGGTGCAGATCCACAGTTGCTGCCACGCGGGCGGCGGGATGGCCTGGGACTCCCGGGGCAATCTGTACATCGCCACCGGCGACAACAACTCCAGTGGGTTCAGCGACGGTTACTCCGGCAACAACCCGCAGCCGAACTACAAGGGCGTGTCCTTCGCCGACGCGCGGCGCACCGCCGGCAACACCAACAACCTCAACGGCAAGATCCTGCGCATCCATCCGGAGCCGGACGGGACGTACACGATCCCGGACGGGAACCTGTTCACCGGCCGGGAGACCGACGAGGGCGGCGGCAAGACGCGCGGCGAGATCTATGTGATGGGGGTGCGGAACCCGGCGCGGATCTTCGTCGACCGGACGACGGACATCCTGTACGCGGGCTGGGTCGGCCCGGACGCCTCGGCGCCCTCCACGACCTGGGGGCCGGCGAAGTACGACACGTTCGCCGTCATCACCGAGGCGGGCAACCGGGGCTGGCCGTACTGCATGGGCAACAAGCAGCCCTACCGGGACCGCAATCTGCCCGATCCGACGAGGCCGCTGGGCTGGTACGACTGCGACCGTCCGAGGAACGAGTCGCCGAACAACGACGGCCTGGTCGACCTGCCGCCGGTCACCGGCAACAACATCTGGTACTCGCCCCAGGGCGGCGCACCGGACTACCCGCGCGACGCGAACGGTGTTCCCTCCTACAAGCCGGAGGAGGCCTCCTTCCTGCTGCCGTGGCTCAAGGGCGGTGGCCAGGCCGCGATGAACGGCCCGGTCTACCGGTACGACGCCACAAGCACCAGCGCGACCAAGTGGCCCGCGTACTGGGACGGCAAGTGGTTCGTCGGTGACTTCTACGACGCCGGCCAGCCGCGCAACGCGGTCCTCACCGACCCGAGGACGCACGGTGACGGCGGTCTGCCGGTGCATTCCGAGTCCCTGAAGAAGATCGTGCCGGTCGGCAACGACGGCATCAAGAACCTCATGGACTGGAGGTTCGGCCCGGACGGCGCCCTCTACGTCCTCGACTACGGGCGCGGCTTCTTCACCTCGGACGCCAAGTCCGCACTGTGGCGGGTCACTTACACGGGCGGCGGCCCCACTCCGGCCGCCGATCAGCTGGCGAGGGGGGCGCGGTGACACAGCATCCGACACGGAGTCGGACACGGCGGCGAAGAGTCTGGACGGCCCTGCTGGCCGCCGTGCTGATGACGCTCGGGCTGGGGGCGGTGCCGGTCGCCTCCGCTGATCCCGAGCCGGGGCCCGCGGCCGCCCAGGTCCTCACCTGGACGGCCGGCGACGACATCACCAAGTACACGTCCGCGCCGGCCACGGCCGTGGCGGGGCCGGCGACGATCGTCTTCGAGAACAGCGTGGCGACCGGCAACACCACTGGCATGCCGCACACGCTGACCTTCGTGACGAACGATCCCGAGTTCAACGACGACGTGCGGCTCAACATCCTCGCCGGCCCGAACGACGACATGGGCGGGCGTCACACCGCCGAGGTCACGCTCACTCCGGGCCGCTACTTCTACCACTGCACGATCCCCGGCCACGGCCAGATGCAGGGCATCCTCGTGGTCACCGAGGGGAACGGGGAGGACACGACGGCTCCGGAGGCGTCCGCGCGGGTGAGCGGCACGCAGAACACCCAGGGCCAGTACGTGGGGTCGGCGACGGTGACGGTCGAGGCGACGGACACGGGAGGGTCGGGGCTCGACGCGGTCCAGTACGCGGTCGGCGACACGGGCGACTGGCTACCGTACACAGCGCCCCTCGTCGTCGACCGGCCCGGCGACCACACCGTCCGGTACCGGGCGGTCGACAGGGCCGGCAACGTCTCCGCCGAGCGGAGCGTGCGCTTCACCGTCGTCGCCCCGCCCTCGGACGACACCGTTGCGCCCGAGACCTCGGCGACGGTGAGCGGCGAGCGCAACGCCGACGGGGCGTACCTCGACATGGCCACGGTCACGGTCACGGCGTCCGACACCGGCTCCGGGGTGAACACCATCGAGTACGCGGTCGGCTCCGGCGCCTGGCAGCCGTACACCGCCCCCGTGATGGTGCATCTGCTCGGCTCGCACACCGTGCGCTACCGGGCCGTCGACAAGGCGGGCAACGTGTCCGCCGAGAAGAGCGTGCGCTTCACCGTCGTGGCGACTCCTCCGCGCGACACGACTCCCCCCGTGACCGGTGTGACCGTCGAGGGCACCAGGAACTCCGACGGGGCGTACGTCGGCAAGGCCAGGGTGACGGTGAGCGCGACCGACGCGGGTGGGTCGGGTGTCGACCGGATCGAGTATTCACTCGACGGCGGACCGTACATCGCGTACGGCAGCCCGGTGATCGTCGACCGCGCCGGCGCCCACACCCTCGCCTACCGGGCGACCGACAGGGCCGGCAACACCTCAGCGGCCCGCACCGTCAGCCTCACCGTCGTCTCCAGCCAGGTCCCGGCCCCCCACTGCCCGGAGTACGACGAACGGTCGACGGTGATCGTCGGCACCGTCGACTCGGGGGTGCCGAACCGGGTCACCGACACCCGGTGCCGGATCGGCGAGCTGATCGAGGACGAGAAGGACTGGACCTCGCACGCGCTGTTCCTCAAGCATGTGAGGACGGTCCTGGACGGGCTCCTCCAGGCGGGCGTCGTCGACGGGCGCGAGTCCGAGGCGATCCACGAGGCCGCCCGCCGGTCCGGGATCGGCAGGCCCGGGCAGACCGAGGGCTACCGCACGATCCTCGACGGCAGCGCGGAGTCCTTCGCCCGCTGGCAGCAGGTAGGCGGCGGTTCGTTCGCGCTGAACCCCGACGGGTCGATCACCAGCGGCACCACGAGACCGGGCCTGGGCATGCTGTGGTTCCCGCAGCGCAAGTACGGCGACTTCTCGCTGCGCCTCCAGTGGCGCGACGACGCCCCGGGTGACGGGAACGCCAACTCCGGTGTCTTCGTGCGCTTCCCGGGGGTCCACGACCATCCGGAGGAGCCCCGGCCCGAGTGGGTCGCCATCAAGTACGGGCACGAGGTGCAGGTCCTGGACCGGCCGGACGGCGACCTGTACAAGACGGGCTCGGTCTACGGCTTCGACCGGGTGGGGCTGGCCGGCGCGGGCGTCACCCAGAAGGGCACCTGGAACGACTACGAGATCCGGGTGGTCGACCAGCACTACGCGGTGTACCGCAACGGCGTGCTCATCAACGAGTTCGACAACATCGGCGGCCAGGACTTCTCCCCGCCCCGCTCGGACGACCCGGGCACGGACGGGCGGCGGTTCGCCTCCGGCTACATCGGACTCCAGGTGCACGGCACGACGGACGTGGTCTCCTACCGGGACGTCCGGATCAGGGAGCTGTGAGAGAAGGAACCGTGAGAGAGGGTCCGGCGCCCGCCGGGCCCTCCGCGGACGCCCGGTAGGAGGCTTCCGCCGAGGCCCTCCTCCGAGGCCCTGCGCGGGCGTGCCCGCCACATCTCCTACGACCCGCCCGCCCCCTTCGGCGGACCCGCGGAGCCGCCGCCGTCCTCCCGGCGGGCCCGGCTCGGCTGCACCCGCTTGGGCTCCCCCGGCATCTTCGGGTACTCCGGCGGGTACGGCAGATCGCCCAGCCCGTGGTCGTGCTCGTCCCGGCGGGCGAGTTCCAGCAGGGCCTCCAGCGAGTAGGCGTGGTCGTCCATGTCGGCGTGGACGTCGCCGAGTTCGGCGTAGCGGACGGGCATGGACGCGAGGTCGAAGTCCCGCGGGTGCGCGGCGCCGACCTCCTCCCAGCGCAGGGGGGCCGAGACGGGGGCGTGCGGGCGGGGCCGTACCGAGTAGGCGGAGGCGATGGTGCGGTCGCGGGCCGTCTGGTTGTAGTCGAGGAAGATGCGCTGCCCGCGCTCCTCCTTCCACCACTTGATGGTCACCCGGTCCGGCATCCGGCGTTCCATCTCGCGTCCGACGGCGATGGCGGCGCGCCGGACCTGGGTGAAGGTCCAGCGCGGTTCGATGGGGACGAAGACGTGCAGGCCGCGGCCGCCGGAGGTCTTGGGCCAGCCGCGCAGACCGCCGAACTCCTCCAGGACGGAGCGCAGTTCGTGGGCGGCGCGGACGGCGTCGGCGTAGTCGGTGCCGGGCTGGGGGTCGAGGTCGATGCGGAGTTCGTCGGGGCGGTCGACGTCGTCGCGGCGGACGGGCCAGGGGTGGAAGGTGAGCGTGCCGTACTGGGCGGCCCACAGCACCGCGGCTTCCTCCGTGGGGCACATCTCGTCGGCGGAGCGTCCGCTGGGGAAGGTGATGTGGGCGGTCGGGATCCAGTCGGGCATGCTCTTCGGGGCGCGTTTCTGGAAGAAGGACTCGCCGGTCACGCCGTCCGGGTAGCGCTCCAGGGTGGTGGGGCGGTTGCGCAGGGCGCGCAGGACCCCGGGGGCGACCGCCTGGTAGTACCGGGCGAGGTCCAGCTTGGTGAAGCCGCGCTCCGGGAAGAAGACCTTGTCGGGACTGGACAGCCGTACGGTCCGGCCGCCCGCTTCCAGTTCCACCGCGTCACCCATGGGGCCCCTCCGGTTCCACCGCATCGCCCGTGCGTGCCACGGTAGGCACACCTCACACGGCTCGCATACCGGGCATTTCCCGCCGTTTCTGGGCAGAATCGGACCATGGACCTGCCGGTGATGCCACCCGTGAAGCCGATGCTCGCCAAGTCGGTGGCGGCGATCCCGCCGGGCATGCAGTACGAGGCGAAGTGGGACGGCTTCCGGGCGATCGCGTTCCGCGACGGGACCGACATCGAGCTGGGCAGCCGTACCGGCAAGCCGTTGACCAGGTACTTTCCCGAGCTGGTGATGGCGTTGCGGGAGCGGTTGCCGGCGCGGTGCGTGCTGGACGGGGAGATCGTGATCGCTAGGGAGGGGCGGCTGGACTTCGACGCGCTGACCGAGCGCATCCACCCCGCCGACTCGCGGGTGCGGACGCTCGCCGAGCGGACCCCGGCGTCGTTCGTCGCCTTCGACCTGCTGGCGCTGGCCGACGAGTCACTGCTCGACGTGCCGCTCGGCGACCGGCGGGCGCTGCTGGTGAGGGCTCTGGCCGGGGTGACGCCGCCGGTGCATCTGGCCCCGGCGACCACGGACGTCGAGGTGGCCCGGCAGTGGTTCGAGCAGTACGAGGGCGCCGGCCTGGACGGCGTGATCGCCAAGCCGCTGACGCTGCCCTACCTCCAGGACGAGCGTGCCATGTTCAAGGTCAAGCACGAGCGGACGGCGGACGTGGTGGTCGCCGGATACCGCCTGCACAAGAGCGGACCGGTGGTGGGTTCGCTGCTGCTGGGCCTGTACGACGACCGGGGCACCCTCCAGCACGTCGGCGTGTCGGCCGCGTTCTCGATGAAGCGCCGGGCCGAGCTGGTCGAGGAGCTGGAGCCGCTGCGCATGGACGACGTCGCCGGCCACCCGTGGGCGGCCTGGTCGGACGAGGCCGCCCATGAGAGCGCCCGGCTGCCGGGGGCGCCGAGCCGCTGGTCGGGCAAGAAGGACCTGTCGTGGGTGCCGCTGCGGCCGGAGCGGGTGGCCGAGGTGGCGTACGACCACATGGAGAACGGGGCCCGCTTCCGGCACACCGCGCGCTTCCGTCGCTGGCGCCCGGACCGGACCCCGGAGAGCTGCACGTACGCGCAGCTGGAGGAGCCGGTCCGCTACGACCTCACGGAGATCCTGGGGACTCCCCCCGAGGCGTGACGCGCCCGGTGATCGGGCCGGACCAAAGCGGTCGGGGCGGTCAGGCCGGTCAAGGCGGCCGGGGCGGTCAGGGCGTCATGAGGATCTTCACCGCGCCGTCCCGCTTGTGCTGGAACATCTCGTACGCCCGCGGGGCCTCCGACAGCGGCATCCGGTGGGTCGCGAAGTCGTCGACGCCGAGGGGGTCCTCATCCGTGAGGTAGGGGATGATCTCGTCGCTCCAGCGGCGCACGTTGGCCTGGCCCATCCGGATCTGGAGCTGCTTGTCGAACATGGTGAGCATGGGCAACGGGTCGGCCATGCCGCCGTAGACGCCGACCAGGGAGAGGGTGCCGCCGCGGCGCACCAGCTCGATGGCGGTGTGCAGGGCGGCGAGCCGGTCGACGCTGAAGCGTTCGGCGAGGGGGCCGCTGAGCTTGCGGGGCAGCAGGGCGGAGGCGTTCTGGACGAGGCGGGCGGCGGCACTGCCGTGGGCCTCGGTGCCGACGGCGTCGATCACGGCGTCCGGGCCCCGGCCGTCGGTCTCGTCGCGGATCGCGGCGACCAGTTCCTTCTCGCTGTCGAAGTTCCTGAGGTCGAACGTCTCCACGCCCCGCGCGTGGGCCCGGCGCAGCCGGTCGCCGACCAGGTCCACCCCGAACACCCGTCCGGCGCCGCGCACTTGGGCGACGCGGCAGGCCATGTCCCCGATCGGACCGAGGCCGAGCACTGCGAGGCTCCCGCCCTCGGGGATGTCGGCGTAGGCGACGGCCTGCCAGGCGGTGGGCAGCACGTCGGAGAGGTACAGGAACCGGTCGTCGGGCGGGCCCTCGGGGACCTTGATCGGGCCGAACTGGGCCTGCGGGACGCGCAGGTACTCGGCCTGGCCGCCCGGCACCGCGCCATACAGGCGGGTGTAGCCGAACAGGGCGGCACCCATGCCCTCGCCGTGGACCTGAGTGGTCTCGCACTGGGTGGGCAGGGAGTTCAGACACATCCAGCAGGTGCCGCAGGCGATCTGGAAGGGCACCACCACCCGGTCGCCGGCCCTGAGGTCGGGCACACCGGGGCCGACCTCCTCGACGACGCCCATCGGTTCATGGCCGAGGATGTCGCCCGGGGTCATGAACGGCGTGAGCACCTCGTACAGGTGCAGGTCGGAGCCGCACAGTCCGGTGGACGTGACGCGGATGACGGCGTCCGTCGGTTCCTGGATCGCCGGGTCGGGCACGGTCTCCACCCGTACGTCCCGCTTCCCCTGCCAGGTCACTGCCTTCATCGTGCCGCGCTCCCTCCACCGAGTCGGGGGATCCGGCCGTCGCACCGGCCGGGTTCCGGGTGCGGCCCGGGTACCCGAGCGGCCCCCCGCCGAACCGCGACACCGAAGCGTGGGGCCGAAGCGTGGGGCCGAAGCGTGGGGCCGAGCCACCCGCACACGCCGACCTGGCCGACCTGAGCCCATCGGCCATTCGGCGCCTCGGCGCGAGCGGCCGGGCTCGTTCAGATATGGCCGCAATGAACCGATAAGCGCACAATCGAGTCAACGGGACGGGCTGCGACGGTGGTGTGACCACGGTGGACGACGACACGGCGACGGGCACGGGACGCGGGGCTCGGCCGGGGCGAAGAGCGCGCCCCCGGCGCGCCGGGAAGGCGGCCGCACTGCTGACCGCGTCGGTCGCGCTCTCCCTGGCCGCGGCCTGCACGACGGAGCGCGCGCCCGCCGACGACGGGCGCGCCACGGCCCGGCAGCCGAGCCCCAGCGGCACCGCGCCGCGGCCCGCCGTGGGCCCACCCCTCGCCGTGAAGATCGACAATGTGCGCGCGGCCCGCCCGCACACCGGCGTGAACGCGGCGGACATCGTCTACGTCGAGCAGGTGGAGGGCGGCCTGAGCCGGCTGATGGCGGTGTACGTGACGAAGCTGCCGAAGTCGGTCGGCCCGGTGCGCAGCGCCCGTGAGTCCGATCTTGAGCTGCTGCGCCAGTTCGACCGGCCGGTGCTGGCCTTCTCGGGGGCGCAGAGCAAGCTGCTGCCGCTGATCGACAAGGCGCCGCTGCGGGCCGTGACGCCCGAGAAGAACGCCGACGTGTTCTACCGCGCCCCGAGCCGGCCCGCGCCGTACAACCTCTATCTGCGTCCCGGCCTGCTGCTGCCCTCCGCCCCGGGCCAGGCCGCGCTGACGACCGGCTTCCGCTTCGGCGCGGCACCCTCCGGCGGCACGCCGGAGACCTCGCGCACCGTGCGCTACCCGGCGGCGAGCTTCACCTTCACCTGGTCCGAGAGCCGGGGGCGCTGGTTGGTGTCGATGGACGGCAGGCCGACCGTGACGACCGACGCGGGACGGGCGGCCCCGGCGACGGTGGTGGTGCAGCACGTGAAGGTGCGCGCGTCGGCCTTCCGTGACTTCCTCGGCAACACCACGCCGTACACGGAGACGGTCGGCTCGGGGAAGGCGGAGGTGCTGCGCGACGGGCGCTCCTACGACGCGGCCTGGCAGCGCCCGAACGCGACGGACGGCACCCGGCTCACGACACGGGACGGCCGGCCGGTCGCCCTCGCCGCGGGCCAGGTGTGGGTCGTGTTCGTCGAGGCGCGATGACCACCGCCCAGCCCGCTCACCGCGGCAGGAACCCGTGCCATCGCCGAAAGGACGCGCGCTCGGCGCGTCCTGCCCGCTCACCCCTGCGTGACCAGCGGCTCTCCCGGGTTGCGCAGCCCCTCGGCCGCGTCGGCGACCCGGCGGATGAGGTCGAAGAACACCGCCTGCTCCTCGCCCGACAGCGGCGCGAGGAAGACCTGGCTCATCCGGGCCGCGCGGACGGCGAGCCTGCGGTGCGTGCGCACCCCGTCATCGGTCAGGCGCAGCAGGAAGCGGCGGCCGTCCTGCGGGTCGCGGACCTTGTCGAGCAGTGCGCGCCGGGTCAGCCGGCTGATCACCTCCGCGACGGTGGAGCGGTCGAGCCCCACCCGCTCCCCCACCGTGCGCTGGTCGAGGCCCGGCTCGGCCATGAGGGCGTTGAGGACGGCGAACTGCGGCGAGGTGATCTCCTCGGAGACCATCGCGTTCCACAGCAGGTAGTGAGCCTGCTGGAGCCGCCGGGCGAGGTGCCCGGGATGGGTGTTCAGGTCCACCGCCGCCATGCCAACTCCCGAGATCAGATCGTATGTGCACTGAACAATACTCGGAGACAGCCGGGCTGTCTTCCCGCCCGGAGACCTGCTGACCTCACCTTTTCTCCGCACTCTTGACGCCCAGGCCCACCGGTGGCAGCGTGAGGGGCACCTCGCCGAATAGTCAGTACCCTGATTAATTGAGGGGGCGCACGGAAGAGATGGGGCTGCACGGATGGACAAGGTGGTCGCCACGGCCCTCGAGGCGGCGGCCGACGTGCCGGACGGCGCGTCGCCGGCGGTGGGCGGCTTCGGACTGAGCGGCGTGCCCGACGTGCTCATCCAGTCCCTCGTCGGCCTCGGTCACCCGCTCGGCGCCTCCGTCGCCCGACTCGCCGGCACCGTCGCCCATCAGCTCGCCCGCCGGGGCAGCGGGGTCGCAGTCGCCACCCCCCGCATCGGCGTGGGCCAGGGTCTCGCCCTCGTCCTCGAACGCTAACCCCCAGGAAACCTCCATGGCTCTCACCCAGCACGACATCGACCAGGAGATCGCGGCCGAACACGCCGCGTACGAGAAGCGGGTCGCCGACGGCGGCCCCGTGGAGCACCATCCGCGCCGCGACTACGCCCCCTACCGCTCCTCCACGCTGCGCCACCCGCGGCAGCGGCCGGTCGCCATCGACGTCGACAACGATCCGGAGCTGGTGGAGCTGTCCTCCCCCGCCTTCGGCGAGCGCGACATCACCGAGATCGACAACGACCTCACCCGCCACCACCGGGGTGAGCCGATCGGTGAGCGCATCACCGTCTCCGGCCGGCTGCTCGACCGCGACGGCCGCCCGTTGCGCGGCCAGCTCGTGGAGATCTGGCAGGCCAACTCGGCGGGCCGCTACGCCCACCAGCGCGAGCAGCACGACGCGCCGCTGGACCCGAACTTCACCGGCGTCGGCCGCACGCTCACCGACGACGACGGCTTCTACCGATTCACCACGATCCAGCCCGGCCCCTACCCGTGGCGCAACCACGTCAACGCCTGGCGCCCCGCGCACATCCACTTCTCGCTGTTCGGCACGGCGTTCACCCAGCGGCTGGTGACGCAGATGTACTTCCCGAACGACCCGCTCTTCCCGTACGACCCGATCCTCCAGTCGGTGACCGACGACGCGGCCCGGCAGCGGCTGGTCGCCACCTACGACCACAGCCTGTCCGTCCCCGAGTTCTCGCTCGGCTACCACTGGGACATCGTGCTGGACGGCCCGCACGCCACCTGGATCGAAGAAGGACGCTGACCCGCCATGACGAAGATCGACACCAGCAGGCCGGAAAACGTGCTGCCCACGCCGTCGCACACGGTCGGCCCCTTCTACGGCTACGCGCTGCCGTTCCCGGGCGGCGGTGACATCGCACCCGTCGGCCACCCGGACACCATCACCCTCCAGGGGTACGTCTACGACGGCGAGGGCAAGCCGCTGCCCGACGCGTTCGTGGAGATCTGGGGCCCGGACCCGGACGGCCGGCTGCCGCAGGTGGACGGCTCCATCCGGCGGGACCCGTCGACCGGTGGCTACCTGGGCCGCAACGGCGTGGAGTTCACCGGCTGGGGCCGTATCCAGACGGACGCCAACGGCCACTGGTACGCGCGGACGCTGCGGCCGGGCGCACGCGGACGCAGCGCCCCGTACCTCAGCGTGTGCGTCTTCGCGCGCGGGCTGCTCGTGCACCTGTTCACCCGGATCTACCTGCCGGAGGACACGGCCGCACACGCCACGGACCCGCTGCTGTCGCGGCTGGAGCCGGCGCGGCGCGACACGCTCATCGCCACGGACGACGGCCGGGGCACCTACCGTTTCGACATCCGCCTTCAAGGCGAGGGCGAAACGGTCTTCCTGGAGTTCCAGTGACACCTCCCGACACCGGCGCCGGTCTGCTCGCCCCCGGGTGGACCGGCTCCGCCACCGCCTCCGCGACCGACGACACCGCCTTCCTGCGGGCGCTGCTCGACGCGGAGGCGGCGCTCGCCCGCGCCCAGGCCGCGCTGGGCCTGGCCCCCGCCGAGGCCGCGGCGGCGGTGACCGAGGCGGCCGGCGGTGACACGTTCGACGTGCGGTCGCTCGCCGAACGGGCCCGGTCCGGCGGCAACCCCGTCATCCCGCTGGTCGCCGACCTGACGAAGGCGGTCGGCGCGGAGCACGGCCCGTATGTGCACCGGGGCGCGACCAGCCAGGACATCATGGACACGGCGACCATGCTGGTCGCGGTGCGCGCGCTGGAGCCGGTCCTGGCCGACCTCGACCGCGCGCAGCGGGCGCTGGCCCGGCTCGCCGCCGCGCACCGGGACACGCCGATGCCGGGGCGCACGCTCACCCAGCACGCCGTACCGACCACCTTCGGGCTGAAGGCGGCCGGGTGGCGGTCGCTGGTGCTGGACGCCCGGGACCGGGTGACGGCCGTACGCGACACGCTGCCCGCCCAGCTCGGCGGTGCCGCGGGGACGTTGGCGGCCTTCACGGCGTACGGCGCCGCCGACGCGACCGAGCTGCCCGCCGCCTACGCCCGTGAACTGGGCCTGCGGGAACCACTGTTGCCGTGGCACACCCTGCGCACGCCGATCGCCGACCTCGCCGGGTGCCTGGCCTTCGCGGCGGGTGCGCTGGGAAAGCTCGCGACGGACGTCCTCACTCTCTCCCGCACCGAGATCGCGGAGGTCTCGGAGGGCAGCGGCGGCGGCTCGTCGGCCATGCCGCACAAGGCGAACCCGGTGCGCTCGACGCTGATCGCGGCCGCCGCCCGACGGGCCCCGCAGCTCGCGGCCGGTCTGTACGGCGCGCTGGTGGCCGAGGACGAGCGGCCGGCCGGGGCCTGGCACGCCGAGTGGGAGCCGCTGCGGGACCTGCTGCGGCTGGTCGGCGGGGCCGCGCGGGACGCCGCCGAGCTGACGGAGGGCCTGCGGGTCCACCCGGACACCATGCGCGAGCACCTCGCTCTCACCCACGGGCTGATCGTCTCGGAGCGGCTGTCGGCCGAACTGTCGGCCGTCCTCGGCCGCGCCCGCGCGAAGGAACTCCTCACCCGGCTCGCCCCCCGCACCCACACCGAGGGCCGCTCACTGGCCGAACTCCTCGCCGAGGAACCCGGGTTGAAGGAGTTGGACCTCGACGCCCTCACCGACCCCGCCCGTTACACCGGCTCCGCCGGAGCCCTCACCGACCGTGCGCTGGAGCGACGTTGACCGAGAAACTGCTCAACCACCGTGCCGAGGGGCCCGATTCCGCTCCCCCGCTCCTGCTCGGCCCCTCCCTGGGCACCTCCCACGCCCTGTGGGACAAGGTCGCGCCCGAGCTGTCCGTCACACACCGGGTGATCCGCTGGGACCTGCCGGGGCACGGCGGCTCGGCGGCGGACCTGATCGCCGCCGGCGCCACCGTCGGCGACCTCGCCGGCCTGGTGCTCGCGCTCGCGGACGCGCTCGGCGTGGAGCGGTTCGCCTACGCCGGGGTGTCGCTGGGCGGTGCGGTCGGTCTGCATCTGGCGCTGCACCACCCCGAGCGGGTGTCGTCGCTGGCGGTGATCTGCTCGTCGGCCCACTTCAACGGGGCCCGGCCGTGGGAGGAGCGGGCCGCGCTGGTGCGGCGCGAGGGGCTGGCCGGGCTGGCGGAGAGCGCGAACGCCCGCTGGTTCACGCCCGGCTTCACCGTGCCGCAGCTGGTCGCCGACCACCGCGACGCCGACCCCGAGGCGTATGCCGCCTGCTGCGACGCGCTCGCCGCGTTCGACCTGCGGGAGCGGCTGCCCGGGATCGCCGTGCCCACCCTGCTGGTCGCCGGACGTGAGGACCCGGCGACGCCGCCCGCACATCTGCGGGAGATCGCGGACGCGGTGCCGGGCGCCGCCCTGGTCGAGATCCCCGGCGCCTCGCACCTGGCGCCGGCGGAGTGCCCCGAGGCCGTCCTCACCGCCCTGCGCGCCCACTTCGACGGCGCCGCCCGGCGCGGCATGGAGGTACGGCGGCAGGTGCTCGGCGACGCGCACGTCGACCGGGCCCAGTCCCGCCAGACCCCTTTCACCGCCCGCTTCCAGGACTTCATCTCCCGCTACGCCTGGGGCGAGATCTGGACCGACCCGACCCTCAGCCGCCGCGAGCGCAGCATGATCACCCTGACGGCCCTGGTCGCGCACGGCCACTACGAGGAGCTGGCCATGCATGTACGGGCGGCCCGCCGCAACGGGCTCTCCCCGGAGGAGATCGGCGCGGTCCTCCTCCAGACGGCCGTCTACTGCGGCGTCCCGGCGGCGAACTCGGCCTTCGCGACCGCTCAGCGGGTGCTGGCCGAGGAGGACGAGGGGTGAGGACGCGCGAGCGGCCGGCGCGCACCGCCGGCGCGCCGCTCGGTGAGACCGCCCGGGACGCCGTCACCCCAGCGGCGTCTGCCCCCCGCACCTGCCCCGGCACCAGTCCCACCCGCCGCGCGCCCAGGTTGCCCAGCGCCTGCTGCGCCTTGATCATCAGGCCGTCCGCGCCGCAGGAGCGGGCCAGCGCCAGGCCGCGTTCCAGTTCGCTCGTCGAGCGGGAGAGGACGCCGTACTCGACGCGGGCGGCCGCGTGTTCGTACTGGCAGGGCGAGGACTCCAGGAAAGCGGCCGCCTGGCCGGCCAGGCGGACCGCGCGCTGGCCGGTCTCCAGGTGGGCGGCGCAGCGCAGGGCCTCGCCGATGGCGGTGTCGGTGCCGAAGCGCTCGGCCTGGCGGCGGGCGTCGGAGGCGAGCCGGGCCGCGCGGGCCGGGTCCTCGGTGGCGAGGGCCCGGGCGAGGTCGACCGCCCAGGGAGCCATCACCGGGTTGAGGTGGCCGCGCACGGCCGCCGCCTTCCCGGCTTCCTCCAGCTCGTTGACGCCGTCCTGGACGCGGCCGACGGCGAGCAGCAGCCGGCCGCGCACCGACCGCGGGTCGGGCAGCACGATCGTCGACGGGTACGGCGGGGCGAAGTCGTACTGCTCGGCGACCTCCCAGGCCTCGTCGACATGGCCGCGGGCGAGGAGCGTGTCGACGAGGTTGCAGGTCGCCGACCAGTACAGCGGCAGGCCGCGGCCGACGCGTTCGGCGAGGCGCAGCGATTCCCGCAGGGACTCCTCCGCCTCCTTCAGCCGGCCGCGGCGGCGCAGGCCCAGGCCGACGTAGGCGTGCGCCAGCGCGAGGTGGCCGCCGCTCCAGCCGGCCGACAGGTAGGCGCGCAGGGCCTCGTTGAAGAGGGATTCGGCGCGGTCGAGGCGGTCGGTGTACGCGTAGGCGCTGGCGAGCATCATCAGCAGTTCGATGCCGGGCTCGGTGTCGGTCCAGCCGAGTCCGGGCGCGAGCCGGCCGTTGACGAGGGCGCGGTCGCAGTACTCGACGACCTCCTCGGCGTTCTCGCCGTGGGTCATGGCGTCGAAGCCGCGCAGGATGAGCAGGGCGCGCTCGGCGTTGTTCCGGCCGGCGCAGGTGGCGGCGAGCGCCGCGAGTTTCTCGGTGCGGCCCGGTGAGGTGCTCTCCCCGGCGTGGATGCCCTCCCACATGAACTGCACGGCCTGCAACCGCATCCGGGCCGATCCCGGTGGCTGCCGGGCGGCCTCCGCCTCGACCGTGCGGACGGCCTCCTCGAGCTGGTCGTTGTGCACGAGGGCCTGGGAGAGCCGGTGGACGGCGTCGACCCGGTCGTCGCCGTCGAGGCCGGGCGAGGCGAGCGCGGCGCGCAGGTGCCCGATGGTCTTGGCGGGCGCGGTGAGGTGGGTGGCGCAGCCGAGTTCGTAGAGCACGCGCGCGTGGACGTCGGGCGCCGGCGGTTCCTTCAGGGCGCGTTCCAGGCAGCGGCGGGCCGCGTCGGGCGCGCCGACGGCGAGGTGTTCGCGGGCGGCCCCGCGCAACTGCTCGACGAGTTCCTCGTCGCCTTCGGCGTGGACCTGGATCAGGTGCCGGGAGGCGGCCGCGAGGCCCTTGCCCGCGTCGGTGACGACCTTGGCGGCGATGCCGTGCATCGCGGTGCGCAGGCTCGGCGGGATGGAGTCGTAGACGGCGGTGGCGATCAGCGGGTGGACGAACTCCAGGTCGCCCTCGACGGCGGGGACGGCCGCCGGGTCGGGTTCGGTGAGTATGCGGTGGGTGCGCAGCAGTTCGGCGCAGCGGACCGCGTCGTCGCGGTCCATCACGGCGAGCCGGGCGGCCTCGTCGATGGAGATGGCGGCGCCGAGGATGGCGGCCGCCATGGCGAACCGGGTGGCGTCGACGCCCAGTTCCTCGAGCCGGTCGACGAGTCCGCCGCCGCGCGCCGAGCGGTTGAGGGAACGCAGTTCGGCGGCCGAGGACTCGCTGGGTTCGAGTTCGTTGTCCTGGACCTTGGCGAGGAGTTCGACGGTGTCGTAGGGGTTGCCGTCGGTGACGGCCCACACCTCGCGGCAGAACGCGCCGTCGGCGTGCGCGCCGAGGGTGGCGCGGGTGAGTCCGGCGACCGCGGCCGGGGTCAGCGTGCTCAGGTTGGTCACGGCCGGGCCCGCGATCGTGGCGATGGTGTCGAGGTGGCGGGCCCGTTCTCCCTTGACCTCGCCCGGCCTGCGGGCCACCACGACCAGGACGCAGAGGTCGTCGAGGCGTTCGGCGAACGCGGCGAGCCAGCGCAGGGTCTCCTGGTCGGCCCAGTGCGCGTCGTCGATGAGCAGCACCAGCGGGTAGTGCACCTTGGCGAGCCGTCGCACGGCGGCCACCAGACCGTCGCACACGCCCTGCGGGTCGGCGGGGGCGTCGCCGGGGTCCGCTATGCCGAGGGCGGGGCCGGCGATGTCGTACCAGTCGCCGAGGTATTCGCGGGCCTCCTCCTCCAGCATCGACAGCAGCGCGGGCTGCAGCAGCTGCCGTACGACGTTGAAGGGGACGGACT
>NZ_BQUN01000228.1:168441-169839 GCF_026008495.1 Streptomyces sp. A012304 | reverse complement strand
GCGCCCCGCCTCGCCCCGGAGGACCAGCAGCCGGCCCGACGGGGACCGGTCGTCGCTGAGTGTCGCCACCGCCCACTCGATGGCGGCGACCTCCTCGTCGCGCTCCCAGAGGGAAGCCGAGGTGGCCGCCGCCGGCCGTACCTCCGTCATCCCGCTACCTCCCCAAGTCGCCCGAACGACGTACAGACCTCGAGCGTAGCCGTCCGGCGGCCCGCGCGGAGGCCGGTCTGTGCAGCTGTTGCCTCGACGGGTGACGCGGGGCGGGCCGCGGCGCCCCGACGGGCCTGCGCAAAGCCCTCAGGACGTCAACGACCGGTGACGCGCAGCGAATTGACGTCGTTTTCCAGCCGATCGGAGGGAGAGGTTCCGCCACGGGCGCGGCCCGGGTGCGGTTCCTCTCATACGACTTTCACCGTTGCCTCATACGGTGGGGGCATGACGCAGGTGACTCCCCCCGGGTGGTACCCCGACCCCGGGCAGACAAGTGACGGTCCCGCCACCGAGCGCTGGTGGGACGGCAGGGCGTGGACGGACCAGGTCCGCCCCGTGGGCTCGGCCGCCGCATGGGGTCCGCCGGCGCAGCAACCGGCCGCCGGCGCCCCGGGTCACCCGGTGTACCCCGGGGCGCCGGCGGGCCCGGTGCCGCGGCGCGGGGTGCGCACGGCCATCGCCGTCACGGCGGCCGCCGTGGTCCTCGCGTGCATCGGGGTCGGCGTGTACGCGCTGACCAAGGACGACGGCGGCTCGGCCGGTCCCGGCACGGCGCAGGGGCCCGGCGACCAGGGCGGGCCGGGCGGTTCCGGCGGCCAGGACGGCGGTCGGGGCGGGCCCTTCGGTGACGGTGGTTCCGGCGGCTCGGGCGGTCCGGACGGGTCCTCGCCCACTCCGGACGAGTCCGAGGCGCCGAAGATCAAGAGCGGTTCGGTGACCGACACGCTCAACGGGATCAGCATCCCGATCCCGGACGGCTGGACCGGGCAGCAGATGAACGCGGGCGCGCAGGTCACGTCCGACGCGTCCTACAAGTGCCCCGGCGACACGTCGAAGACCTGCACCAAGGGGGGCGTGTACTCGGCGCCCGTCGAGATGCTGGGCACCGACGGGGACACCGCCGAGGAGGTCGCGAAGGCCGACATCGCGGCCAACGCCGAGCAGTCCTACGGCGGCGCCACCTACGGTTCGATCACCTCGCACCAGGTGCTCGCCTCCAAGGCGGTGACGGTGGCCGGGCAGAAGGGCTACCTGGTGCGCTGGAAGGCGGTCACCAGCAAGGGCGCCGACGGCATCGTCGAGTCGCTGGCGTTCCCGGCGCCGGCGAACCCCGATCGGCTGGTGGTGCTGCGCTTCGGCGTCGACGCCGATCAGCCGGTGTCCGTCATCGACACCGTCACCAAGGGC
>NZ_BQUN01000228.1:42807-168293 GCF_026008495.1 Streptomyces sp. A012304 | reverse complement strand
CCCCCCCCCGGGCCGGGGGGTGCGCGCCGCCCCCGTCCCCACGGTGCGGCGCGGACAGGTCACCGTCCGGTCATCCCTCGGACGGCGGCCTGGGTACCTCGGTGAGGCCCAGTGCCGGCAGCACGGCGGCCTCCACGAAACGCAGCAGGTAGTCCTCGTCGGCGTCGATCCCGTCCACGACGGGACGGGCGCGGACCACACCGACCATCTGGGCCGGGATGTACTCGAGCGCGGGGTGGCCGGCCGGGATCTCGCCGCGCTCGACGCCGCGGTCCAGGATCCGGCGCAGCGCCGCGATCTCCGGCCCGACGATCGCCTCCCGCAGGGCCTGCGCGAGCCCCTCGTCCTGGATGACGGCGTGGCCGAGGGCCTGGAGCAGCCTGGTGTCCGTCCCGGACCACCGGCCCGCGGCGCGCGCGGCCTCCCGCAGGTCGCCCGCGAGCGACCCGGTGTCGATGCCGCCGAGGCGGGAACGGCGGCGGGAGCGCAGCGCGGCCACGACGAACTGCGGCTTGGTCTTCCACTGCCGGTAGAGCGTGGACTTGCTGCACCGCGTGCTGGCGGCGACACCCTCCATCGTGACGGCGTCGTACCCGCACTCGCGGATCTGTTCCAGGACGGCGTCGAAGAACTCCTGCTCACGCTCGGGCGTGAGCCTGGAGCGGCGCGAGGCGGCGACCGTCTCCGGTCCGTCCGCGGCCTGCGACGTCATCGGTACTCCTCCTCGGTGCTGTCCGGCGGCCCGCCGAGGGCCTGCCCTCCAGTGTGGCGCACATCAATCGATACGGCAGTGTACCGGTACGCACGCGTATCGGTACACTGGCGTTTCGGTACGACATCGTATCGATGGTGTGTGCACGGGTCATGGGCCCGGCCGCGCCACCGCACGCACCACCGTCAGCGAAGGGGCCGGGGGATGAATGCCCGCACCGAGCCTGGGAATGCGGAGCCGGCCCCGCCGGCGCGGCCGCCGATAGTCCGGGAGCTGCTGCTCGTCGCGGGGCTCTTCCTCGTCTACAAGCTCGGCCGGCAGCTCGCCGCCGGTCACACCGCCGAGGCCTTCCGCAACGGCGATGAGGTGTGGCACGTCGAACGGTGGCTCCACCTCCCCGGCGAGGCGTCCGTGCAGTCCCTGCTGCTGCACGGCGACACCCTCGTCCGTGTCGCGAACGCCTACTACGCGACCGTCCACTTCCCCGCCACGGCGGCCTTCCTGATCTGGCTCTACCTGCGGCGTCCGGCGCACTACGTGTGGGCCCGCCGGGTCCTGGCGGCCGTCACCGCCGCCGCCCTCGTGCTGCATCTCCTCTTCCCGCTCGCCCCGCCGCGGCTGCTGGCGGCGACGGGGCTGATCGACACCGCGCGGATGTACGGGCCGTCGGTGTACGGACCGCCGGAGACCGACCACCTGTCCAACCAGTTCGCGGCGATGCCGTCGCTGCACTTCGGCTGGGCGCTGATGGTGGCGATCGGCCTGATCGTGGCCACCCGCTCGCGATGGCGCCGGCTGTGGCTGCTGCACCCGCTGCTGACCCTGCTGGTGATCGTCGGGACCGCGAACCACTACTGGCTCGACGCGCTCGTCGCGGGCGCCCTGCTGTGCGCCGCGCTGGCGCTGGTGCGTGCGCCGCGGCGCACGACGACCACCGCGGTGCGCGGGACGCGTGTCCTGGTCCCGGCCGAGGACCAGGTGCTGGTGGGGGCGGGCCGATGAGCGCCACCCTCGTCGCCGTCGTCCTGTCGCTGTTCTCGGCCGTCGCCTACGCGGCCGCCGCCGTCGCCCAGGAGCGGCTGGCCTCCCGTTCCGCGGGCACCGGCCTGGCGGGACTGCTGGGCCGGGGCGCCTGGTGGGCGTCGGTGGGCCTCAACGGCGGGGCGGCGCTGCTGCACGTCGTGGCCCTGAAGTACGGGCCGCTCACCGTGGTGCAGCCGCTCGGCGCGCTCACCCTGGTCGCGGCGGTGCCGATGGGCGCGCGGGTCGCGGGACGGCGGGTCAGCGCGGCCGAGTGGCGGGGCACCGCGCTCACCCTGCTCGGGCTGGCCGCGATCCTGGTGACGGCGTCCGGTCCGGCCCCCGAGGACGTGCTCGGCGCTGCGGAGGCGGTCGCGGTGGCGGGGGCCACGGCGGCGCTGATCGGTGTGCTGGCCCGGCCGGGTGCCCGGCCCGGGCTGCGGCACGCGACGGCGTCCGGCGTCGCCTCCGGGGTAGCCTCCGCGCTCACCCAGACGGTGACGGTCGCGGCGACGGACCGGTCGGGTTCGCTGCTGAGTGTGCAGGTGATCGGGGTGGCGCTGCTGGTGGCCGCCTTCGCCACGGGCGGGCTGCTGCTGTCGCAGACCGCCTACCGCGGCGGCCTGGGCGCCCCGCTGGCCGTGGTGACCCTGGCGAACCCGGTGGCCGCGGCCGTGATCGGCCTGGTCCTGCTCGGCGAACGGCTCCAGGGCGGGCCGGCGGGCGTCCTGCTCGCCCTGGCGGGCGCGGGTCTCGCCTCCTGGGGCGTGGTGACGTTGTCCCGGGCGACCCCGCGACCGGCGCCCGCCGACGAGGAGCACCCGGTGGCGGCGGTCCTGGCCCTGGAACCGACCACGGCCTCCCCCGAACCCGCCCTCCGGCCCCGCCCGACCACCGAACCGGTCCTCCGGCCCTGCCCGACCATCGAACGGGCCCTCCGGCGCCGTCCGACCATCGAACCGGAACACCTCACACCGCTGTGACGCCCTCGGCCACGGGGCACGCCCGTGAGCGGCCGGGGGCGCGAACGCCGAACGCCCTGAGCACCGCCACGACAAGCCCGGACGGCACCGAGCCCGGGCGCCGCGCCCCGCCGCTGTCAGCCTCGCCGCGTCACCGCGGAACCCCCGGCTCAGCCGAAGCCGCGGGAGTCCTGCTTGAGAGCCGTGTCGACGGTCAGGGCCGTGGCGACGACCAGGCTCAGCAGGGGCTCGGGGAGCTGGTAGTGGATCTGGAGGACGTAGTTGTCGGCGGTCGTGAAGAGAGTCTTCGCGAGGCCCTCCCAGGTCTTGGTGATCCGGGCGACCTCGTTGTCCGCGTGGTCGACGATCGCGAAGTTCCAGGCCCGCCAGTTCTCCGCCTTGATCGCGCCGATCTGCTGCCCGTTCGCGGTGATGGCGAAGTTGATCTTCCCGAAGACGTTCTGCTGGACGATCTCACCGACCGGCTGCCCGTCGGGCCGCGTCACGACCACCCGGGACTTGAACACCTTCCGCGGCCGGGTCAGCAGCAGCACCGGCTGCCCGTAGGCGTCGCGGATCTCCAGTCTGTGCGTCAGGAACTGGTCGATGCTGGCCAGGAACCGCAGCACCTTGCGCAGGGCGCTCTGGCCGACCTGGACGACCGAGCCGAGCTGGTTGCCCTGCTGGTCCATGACCTTGTACTCGTTGGTCAGCTCGATCAGCTTGGCCTTCTGGTTCACCACCAGCACCGGCTCGCTGAACAGCGTGCCACCGCCGGGGCCGCTCGGCGCGACCCCGGCCTGCTGCTGCACCTGGCGCTGGACCCGGGGGTCGGGCCCGGCCGGCTGCGCCGGCACCTGCGCCGCGGGCCGCGCCTGCTGGTCGGCGTGGGTGTGCTCGGTCCACTGGGTGCCGTCCCAGTACCGGAGGGTCTGCGCGGCCCCGTGCGGATCCGGGTACCAACCTGCAGGTGTGTTCGAATGCGTGGTCACCGGGGCACACTACCCCGAGCCGACCGGGACCTGACCAGCCCCCACGAGCTGGTGTTCACCGGGCTTTTACCCACGCATCCGCACCCACCCGCTCACTCCGTCGCGATGGCCGGGTCGCTCACGCCGGGCCGCCCGTTCTCGACGTGTCCGGCCAGCCTGCGCAGGTAGGACGGGTCACCGGCGGAGGTGACGGTGAGGTCGTACCAGCGCCGGCTCGCGGCCAGGTCGACGGTCCGCTTGAGGACCGCCCCGCCGCGCACCCTCACCGTCGTCGCACGGCCGCCGTAGCCGTCGGTCACCTTCAGCTCGGCCGTGCCGGAGCCCCGGTGGGTGAAGGTCAGCTCCAGGGCGTCACCGACGTGCCGCGCGACCACCTCGGGCCCGGCCGTGCGCCCGGCCCCCTGGAAGACCCGCAGGAACCCGTTCGGGCCGTGCACGGTCAGGTCGTAGGCGCCGTCGGTGGACGCCGTGTTCCAGGTGTCCGAGACGGTCTTCCCGACGCCGGTGGTGTAGTTCCACGGGCCGTCCGCGCGGTTGCCGGAGGTGACGAGGAAGGCCGCGCCGGTCCTCGGCCCGGAGGCGAAGGTGAGGGTGACGGTGCCGGCCGCAGCGTCCACCGAAGCGTCCACGCAGGGCGCGTACTTGAGGGGACGGGTCGGGCGCTGACCGCGTTCCTGCTTCGGCATGCGGGGGTCGGCGGGCACCGTCGGACGGTAGTCGGGGTGGCGTTCGCGGTCCGCCGGCTCGTAGGCGTCGGTGTCGGGGAGCGCGGCCGGCCTCGCGTCCTTGCGGGAGAAGTCGAAGGCGGAGGTGAGGTCGCCGCAGACGGCACGGCGCCACGGGGAGATGTTCGGCTCGCGCACCCCGAACCGGCGCTCCATGAACCGCAGGATCGAGGTGTGGTCGAGGGTCTCGGAGCAGACGTAACCGCCCTTGCTCCAGGGCGAGACGACCAGCATCGGCACCCGCGGACCGAGGCCGAACGGGCCGGCCGGGCGCTTGTCGTCGCCCGGGTAGAGGTCCAGGGAGACGTCGACGGTGGACTTGCCCCGGGAGTCGTCCGTCGGCGGCAGCGGCGGCACGAGGTGGTCGAAGAAGCCGTCGTTCTCGTCGTAGGTGACGAACAGGGCGGTCTTCGACCAGACCTCCGGGTTGGACGTGAGCGCGTCGAGGACCTGGGCGATGTACCAGGCGCCGTAGTTCGACGGCCAGTTGGAGTGCTCGGAGAAGGCCTCGGGGGCGACGATCCAGGAGACCTGCGGCAGCGTGCCCGCCGCCACGTCGGCCCGCAGCCGGTCGAAGTAGCCGTCACCGGCCTGGGCGTCCGTCCCCGTGCGGGCCTTGTCGTAGAGGGGGTCGCCGGGCCGGGCGTCGCGGTACTTGTTGAAGTACAGCAGCGAGTTGTCGCCGTAGTTCCCGCGGTAGGCGTCCTCGATCCAGCCCCAGGAACCGGCCGCGTCCAGTCCGTCGCCGATGTCCTGGTAGATCTTCCAGGTGACACCGGCCCGCTCCAGCCGCTCGGGGTACGTCGTCCAGTCGTAGCCGAGCTCGTCGTTGCCCATGACGGGGCCGCCGCCCCGGCCGTCGTTGCCGGTGTGACCGCTCCACATGTAGTAGCGGTTGGGGTCGGTGGAGCCGATGAACGAGCAGTGGTAGGCGTCGCAGACGGTGAAGGCGTCGGCGAGCGCGTAGTGGAACGGGATGTCCTCACGGGTCAGGTACGCCATGGTCGTGGTGCCCTTCGCGGGCACCCACCGGTCGTACTTGCCGCCGTGGTAGGCGTCCTGTCCGTCGGTCCAGCCGTGCGGCAGGCCCTCCAGGAACTGCATGCCGAGGTCGTCGGCCTCCGGGTGGAAGGGCAGGAGGTCCTTGGCGCCGTCCGACTGGTGCCAGACCGACCGGCCGTTGTCGAGCGTCACCGGATGCGGGTCGCCGAAGCCGCGCACGCCTCTCAGCTTGCCGAAGTAATGGTCGAAGGATCGGTTCTCCTGCATCAGCACGACGATGTGCTCGACGTCCTCGATGGACCCCGTACGGTGGTGCGCGGGCAGGGCGGCGGCGCGCTCGATGCTGGCGGAGAGCGCGCTGAACGCCGTGGTCGTGCCCGCGAGTTGGAGGAAGCGGCGCCGGTTGACTTCGGACATGGCTGGGGGACCTCTCGTGCGGGCGGGTTGCGCCCGGCCGGTTCGGAACGGGATGCGCGCGCGAGGAGTCTTCCAGGAGGACGGAACGAGAAGGAAGGGCGGGATGGCGACGGCGTGAAGGACGACGGTACGGAGGATGTGGACGGGACCATGGGTTCGCCGGGCAGAGCGCGCACAGGTGGTGTCGGGCGTCCGTCGCTCCCCCTGCGGGCGGTGAGGTACGCGGTCGCCGCGCTGGTGACGGCCGCGGTGCTGGGCGGGTGCTCGGCGCCCCCGTCCGGCGAGGCCGGCGACCGGCCGACTTCCCCGGGCGACTCCCCTGCCCCTTCGGGCACTTCGGAGCAGGAGCGCTGGCGGCCGCAGCCCGGCCTGGACTGGCAGTGGCAACTGGACGCCAGGGCCGATCCGTCGGTCGACGTGCCGGTCTACGACATCGACGGCTTCGAGAACTCCGCGGCGGACGTGGCCCGGCTGCACCGCGCGGGCCGCAAGGTCATCTGTTACGTCAACGTGGGCGCCTGGGAGGACTTCCGGCCCGACAAGGACGCCTTCCCGCGCGCGGTGCTGGGTCGGTCCAACGGCTGGGAGGGGGAACGGTGGCTGGACATCCGCCAGGTCTCCGTCCTGCGGCCGATCATGGAGCGGCGTTTCGACATGTGCCGTGACAAGGGCTTCGACGCGGTGGAGCCCGACCTGGTGGAGGGCTACGGCAACGACACCGGCTTCCCGCTCACCGCGAGCGACCAGCTCCGCTACAACCTGATGATCGCCGACATCGCCCACGCGCGCGGGCTGTCGGTGGGCCTGAAGAACGACCTTCCCCAGATCCCCCAGCTCCTCGACCACTTCGACTTCGCGGTCAACGAGGAGTGCGCCCAGTACGGCGAGTGCGAGGAGCTGTCCCCGTTCATCGCCGCCGGCAAGGCGGTCTTCCATGTGGAGTACGCGGTGCCGACGGCCGAGTTCTGCGCCGAGTCACGCCGGCTGAAGCTGTCGTCGATGCTGAAGAAGCCGGAGCTGGGGGTGTGGCGCGAGGCCTGCTGACGGACGGGTCACAGCACCTTGTCGCCGTACATCTCGCCGAGGGGGTCGGCGATGAGTTCGAGGCGGGCGCCGTCGGGGTCACGGAAGTAGACGGAGACCTCGCTGTGCACGACGTGGTCGACACCGGCCTGCGTCAGCTTGCCGACGAGGTGGTTCCAGCGGTCGGGTTCGACCGAGATCGCCACATGGTGCAGGCCGCCCAGGACCTCGGCGTAGGGGCCGACGTCGAGGCCGGGGAAGTCGAAGAAGGCGAGCAGGTTGCCGTTGCCGATGTCGAAGAAGAAGTGCGAGGAGCCGGGGTAGTCGCGGTTCTCGATCAGCTCGGTCAGCGGGAACTCCAGCACGTCCTGGTAGAAGCGGATCGTCCGCTCGACGTCGCTGCTGATGAGGGCGGTGTGGTGCAGCCCGCGGGCGGACGACGCGGGCCGCCGGTCGCTCGGCCGGAGGTACCGCTCCCGCAGTCGCCGGCGCAGTTCCTCGGCGGCCGACGGTTCCGGCTGCGCGTCCCCGGGTGTACCGGTGCTGGTCATGTCTCTCCTCGGGCCGCGCGATGCTCTTGGTTGACGCTTCAATATCAAGCCTGACGGGACGGAGCGCGACGCGTCAAGCGGAGGTCGGCGGGACGGACGGACGGTCAGCGGGACGGGCAGGGGCCGCGCGGTCGGCGAAGGACAGCCCCCGGCCGGGGCCGCCCGGGAGGTCACGCCGCGCGTGACCCACCCGCCCGTCGGCCGGGGCTGTCCGGGGTGCCCGGCGGTCAGCGGCGCCGGCCGCCCGCGCCGACCGGGACGGTCAGCAGGACCAGGCCGACAGCGAGGACGGCCAGCCCCGACCAGGAGGCCACCGGCAGCCGTTCACCGAGGACGGTGACGCCCAGGACCGCGGCCACGGCCGGCTCGGCCAGGGTCAGCGAGGTGGCCACCGACGCGGGCGTGCGGCGCAGGCCGTGCCCGAACAGCCGGTAGGCCAGGTAGACGGTGAACAGGGCGAGGTATCCGGCGACCGCCGCGCCCCGCGAGGTGGCGAGCCAGCGCGTGTCGAGGGACAGCACCAGCGGCAGGACGAGCAGCCCGGCCGCGCCGAACAGCACGCCCATCACAGCGCCGGAGGGGTGCCCGCGTGTGATGAGCCCGCCGCCGATCAGCGAGTAGACGGCGTACGACAGTCCGGCGGCCGCGGCGAGAACGACACCGGTGAGATCCATCGGCGTGGCGTCCCCGCTGAGCTCGGGTCCCAGTACCAGCAGGGCACAGCCCGGCACGGCGGCCGTCGTGGCGGCGGTCCAGCGGGCCGTCGGCCGGGCCTGCCCGGTGATCCAGGACAGCAGTCCGGCGAAGACCGGCGCGCTGCCCAGGGCGATCACGGTGGCCACCGCGACGCCGGTGCGCGCCACCGCCGGGTAGAAGGTGACCGGATACCCGGCCACCGCCAGCGCGCCGAGGACGAGCAGCCATCGCTCGGCGCGCGTGCAGGCGGCGGGCAGCGAGCGGGCGCCGCGGGTGGTGAGGTACATCAGGACGCCGCCGAGGGCGAGACCGGCGCAGCCGATGGCCGCCGCCGGCGCCCCGGCGGGTGCCAGCGAACCGGCGGTCCCGGTCGTGCCCCACAGGACGGCCGAGGCGAGGATGGGCGCGGGGCCGCCGAGGGGAGGGGTGCGAGAGGGGCGCGGGCCGGCGTCGGCCGGGCGTGCGGGAGTCGGCGAGGAAGTGCGGTTCGGCACAGTCGTGTGTTCTTTCCGTCGTCGAACGCGTCAGGGACCGGATTCGAAACGGGCGCACGACAAGAAGCCCGGGCCGCCCCGCGGAGGGTCGGCCGGGGCCGGAGGAGACCGCCGGTGTCCGCGCCCGTCAGGCGCAGGGGGGCGGAAGAACGACGTGCCAGTGAGTGTTCACCCGGTGATCGTACCGGAGTGCGATACGGCCCCCGTGGGATGTGCGTGGGCCTGCCTGTCCGAGTGAGGTACGGCCCCCGCAGGGGGCTCAGGGGCGGTCCAGCAGGTCGCGGAAGCCGGTGAGCAGGGCTCGAAGACCGATGTCGAAGGCCTTCTCGGCGCGGACGTGATCGGTGGGGGTGTGGTCGAGTACGGCGCTGAGGTGGGGGGCGGTCTCGCGGGCGACGTCGGAGACCATCACCGGGGGTGCGACCAGGTCGAGGGCGGAGCCGAGGACGAAGCTCTCCAGGGCGTTGATCAACGGCATGACCTGGTCCTTGGCGAAGCCCGCGGTCAGCAGCAGCGCGGCGACCTCCTCGTACATCGCGTGCATGAAGGGTTCGGCGAGCGGGGTGGTGGCGAGCAGCGGGACCGCGCCGGGGTGGGCGGCGAAGGCGGCGAGGTAGGAACGGGCCCAGCTCTCCAGCGCCTGGTCCCAGGGCTGCGACCAGACCTGTTCGTCCTGGCCCGAGCCGGTCGCCAGGGCCATCTCCTCGCGCATGAGGGAGATGATCTCGTCACGGCCGGAGACGTGGTGGTAGAGCGCGGACGGGGCCACGCCGAGCGCCTTGGCCAGCGCCGGGATGGTGAGGGCCCCTTTCTCGTCGGCCAGACGCAGTGCCGCCGCGCCGATGCGGCGGCGGTCGAGAAGGGGGGTGCGCGGGCGTCCCACGGCGTACCTCGTTCCGTTCCAGCAGGGGCGGCGGCCGACCGTGGGCGCCGTGCCCCACAGGATACCGAATGACTTTCAGTAAAACTCTTCCCAGCCGCCCGGGCGAGCCCTACATTACCCGAAACCGAATGCCATTCAGTTCAGGTGTTCGGCGCACGTTCGCCTCAGGGAAGGGCAGCCCCACGCCATGCACGCCGACATCCTCTTCATCGGAGGGACCATCCGGACCGGCGACACGGACGCCCCTGTGCACAGCGCCCTCGCCGTCACGGACGGACGGATCAGCGGACTGGGCGCGCCGGCGGCGGCCGCCCGCGGGCCCCGGACGACGGTGGTCGACCTGGCGGGCGGCGCGCTGCTGCCGGCCTTCGGGGACGGCCACGCGCACCCGGTGATGGGCGGGCTGGGCCTGCGCGGCGTGCCCGTCCGGGCGTGCGCCTCCACCGACGAGATCGTCGCGGCCGTACGGCGCTGGGCGGACGCCCACCCGGAGGCCGAGTGGATCACGGGGGACGGTTTCGACCCCTGGCTGGCCCCCGACGGCCGGTTCGACGCCCGTCTGCTGGACACCGCCGTACCCGACCGTCCCGTGGTGCTGCGCACCTCGGACCACCACACGGCCTGGGTGAACAGCGAGGCCCTGCGCAGGGCCGGGTACACCGCCGCCACCCCCGACCCGGCCGGCGGCGAGATCGTGCGCCGGGACGGCTGTGCGGAACCGCTCGGCACCCTGCGCGAGTTCGGCGCCCTGAACCCGGTCCTCGCCCTCGTTCCGACGCCGTCCCACGAGGTTCAGGTGGCCGCCCTGCGCGAGGCCGCCGCCCGGTTCGCCGCCGCGGGCGTGACCTGGGTGCAGGACGCCTGGGTGGAACCGCACCACGCGGACGTGTGGGTCACCGCCGCGATCACCGGAACGGGGCTGCCGGTCCGCGCCGACCTCTGCTTCATCCTCGAACCCGACGGCTGGCGGGAGCGGATCGCCCGGTTCGCCGCCGACCGCGCACGCACGGAGAGCGCCGCGCCCGGCGTGCTCACCGCCCGCAGTGTGAAGTTCTTCGCCGACGGCGTGGTCGAGTCGGGCACGGCCGCCCTGCTGGAGCCCTACACCGACTGCCCGCACTCGCACGGCATCGCCACCTGGACGTCCGCCGAACTCGCCGAGGCCGTCACCGCCGTCGACGCCCTCGGTTTCCGGCCGCACATCCACGCCATCGGCGACGGTGGTGTCCGGGCCGCGCTGGACGCCGTCGAGGCGGCGACCGCGGCCAACGGCCCCCGCGACCGCCGCGCGGTCGTCGCCCACGCCGAGCTGATCGACCCCGCCGACCTGCCCCGCTTCGCCGAACTGGGCGTGATCGCCAACCTTCAGCCGCTGTGGGCCCAGTGCGACCCCCTGATGACCGAGCTCATCCTGCCGAGGATCGGCCCGGAGCGCGGCCGGCGGCAGTACCAGATCGCCTCGCTGGTCGCGTCCGGCGCCCGCCTGTCGTTCGGCAGCGACTGGCCGGTCACCGCCCATGAACCACTGCGGGGCATCGCCACCGCGGTCACCCGCCAGACGCCCGAGGGGACTCCCGAGGGCGGCTGGCTCCCCGAGGAGCGGATCGACATCACGACCGCCCTCGCCGCCTACTCCGCCGGCTGCGCCCACCAGGCGTTCGAGGAGAAGGAATGGGGCCTGTTGCGCCCCGGCATGCGCGCCGACCTGGTGCATCTCGCCGCCGACCCAGCCGGGGTCCCGCCCGCCGACCTCGCGCGGCTGCCCGTGCTGGGCACCTGGCTCGCCGGCCGTCGCACCCACGACGGCGGCACTCCGGACCACGCGTTCGCCGCCCGGCGATAGACGTACGTCACAGGTCTCCGGGCGCGCCCCCACCGGACGCGCTCGGACATACTCGGACGCACATCGTCGTCACGGACCGGCCCCGCGTGCCCGGGACATCCCGCTCCCTTCCACCCCAGGCACCACGACGCATCACGCGGAGACCTCCATGACCGAGCCCCTCGTCCCCACCGCTCCCCAGCAGCCCCCGCAGGCCACCGGCCCCGACGCGAGCCCGCAGCTGCGGCGCGGCGCACTCGGCCTCACCGACATCGTCTTCTTCGTGGTGGCGGCCGCCGCCCCGCTCACCGTGATGGCCGGTATCGCCCCGCTCGCGATCCTCTTCGGCGGCATCGGCGCCCCGGCCGCCTACCTGGCCGTCGGCGTGCTGCTGTGCCTGTTCGCGGCCGGCTTCACCGCGATGACGCCGTACATCCGCAACGCGGGCGCCTTCTACTCCTACATAGCCCGGGGTCTGGGCCGTCCGGCCGGGCTCGGCGCGGCGCTGCTCGCGGTGTTCTCCTACAACGCCCTGCAGATCGGCACGTTCGGGGCGTTCGGCTTCTTCGCCGCGGGCACCGCGAACGACCTGCTCGGCATCGACCTGCCCTGGCCGGTGTACGCCCTCGCCGGAGTCGCCGTCGTCTGGTTCCTCGGCTTCCGCTCCATCCACCTCGGTGCCAAGGTGCTGGCCGCGCTGCTGATCGCCGAGACCGCGATCCTCGTACTGCTGGCCGGGGCGGTCCTCGTGCAGGGCGGCGCGAGCGGTCTGAGCCCGGACTCCTTCGCCCCGTCCCATGTCTTCACCTCGCAGATGAGCGCCCCGCTCGGTCTGGCCGTCGCCGCCTTCATCGGCTTCGAGGCCACCGCCATCTACCGCGAGGAGGCCCGCGACCCCGACCGCACCGTGCCCCGCGCCACCTACCTCGCCGTCGGCTTCCTCGGCCTCTTCTACACCTTCGTCGTCTGGATCATCGTGCAGGCGTTCGGTGACGACCAGGCCGTCGGGGCCGCGGCGCGGAACCCGGCCGAGATGTTCTTCACCGCCATGACCCGCTACGTCGGCGGCTGGGCCACCGACCTCCAGCGCGTCCTGATCGTCACCAGCCTGCTCGCCTCGCTGCTCGCCTTCCACAACGCCATCACCCGCTACGTCTACGCCCTCTCCACCGAACGCACCCTGCCCGCCGTTCTGGGCCGCGTCCATCCCCGGCACGGCTCGCCCTGGATCGCCGGTATCGCGCAGTCGCTGCTGGCCGCAGCGGTCGTCACCGTGTTCGCCGCGATCGGCGCCGACCCGTACAACCAGTTCCTGCTCTGGGTGAACACCCCCGGTGTCGTCGGCATCCTCGCCCTGGAGACGCTGGCCGCCTTCGCGGTGGTCGCCTTCTTCCGCCGCACCCCCGCCACGAACGGCGAGAGCCGCCTGCGTACGCTCGTCGCCCCCGCCGTCGCCGGACTCCTGCTCACCGTGACCACGGGGCTGGTCTGCACGCGCCTGGATCTGTTCACCGCCGCGAGCCCCGCCGTCAACTGGACGCTGGTCGCCCTCACTCCGGCCGTCTTCCTGGCCGGAGTGGTCCTCGCCGCCCGGATGCGCCGGACACGGCCCGACGTCTACGCCGGGCTCGCCACGACGGACGTCGAGGTCTGACCCGCAGGTCCGGTGCCGGGCCGCGCAGGAACTCTCCGCCCCACAGTGAACGCACAGCGCGGGTTCCTCCTCTTGCAGGGCGACACGCCCCAACTGAGAGGAATCCGCCTTGCCTTCACGTCCGCGGAAACGCACGCACCCCGCCGGGCCAGTGGTCCTCGCGCTCGCCGCGGCGGGGTCCGTACTGGCGGGGCCCGCCGCCCCCGCCTCCGCCGCGCCTCCGTCCGCCGGCGCCGATCTGCGCGCCGACGTGAACCGCGACGGCCGCGTCGACACCACCGGCAGCACCGACACGACCGGTGAGGACTCCTGGACCATCGGGCGCGGAGCGGTCCACCTGCCCAACATCGACGACGACAGCAAGCGGTGCCCGGTCACCGGCCCCGGCGGCGCCCCCCTGTCCGACGCCCGGCTGGCCGCGTGCAACGACGCCGCCGACACCAAGGTCAACGGCACCGCGGACGCCGCCGACCTCGCCCGGGTCCGCTCCGTGCCGCTGCCCGGCCTCCCGGCGGACGCCAAGGGCAGCCTTCAGGTCACCGCGGGAGCCAGATACACGCACGTCTTCCTCAAGCGTTCCGGCAAGTGGGTCCTGGTGACGCCCTGGACCCGGCTGACCGCCGCCGAACTGCGCTCCGGCGTGGAACTCGGCGTCGAGGCCACCGATGTCATCCGGAACACCGCCAAGTGGGACGGCCGGGCGGCGGTCCGCCTGACGGTGACGTCCGCCCAGGGGACCACCTCCGACTCGGTCACCCTGCGCGTCGCCCCGCTCCTGACACACCATCACCTCCAGAACACCCAGGAGGTGATGGTCACCAAGATCCTGGGCGAGGGCCCGTACAGCCGTCTTCAGCAGAAGTTCGTCCAGGAGCTGGGGAAGGAGGTCAAGAACGCCGGTATCACCAAGCCCCTGGTCACCTTCGAGGCGTACGGGGACCCCTGGACCCAGGACTTCGTCGAACCGGCCTACGTCAGCATGACCGGGCCGGGCGGCCACCGGCAGGTGATGCGGGTGATGCTGCGCTCCGCCCAGCCGGACCGGGACGCGGGCCGTGAGCTGTTCGAGAAGATACGCGGCCAGAACACCGGCGTCGTCCAGGTCACCGACAACGCGGAACCCGACGACTGGTCGCTCAACTCCATGGGGAACCTGGAGACCATCCCGCCGTACACGCACAACGGCCGCTCGTTCCCGGCCGGACGGGTCATCATGGGCGAGCGCAAGGACAGCGGGGCGCGCCCGTCGAAGGTGATGCGCACGCTGCTCACCTCGCAGGGCCTCCAGGATCCGCTGCTGCTGGACACCTCCTGGCTGGGCGTCGGCCACGTCGACGAGTTCGTGCAGTTCCTGCCCGCCGACACCCCGCGCGGCTGGCGGATCGGTGTCGCCGACCCGGAGGCCGGGCTGCGGCTGCTGCGCGACGCCCAACGCGACGGCCACGGCAGGACGAAGATGTTCTCCGTCCCGGGCTTCAACGGCGCTCCCGCGCCGAAGGAGACCATCGACCAGGCCCTCGCCTCCCGGCACCTGGTGGCCGACAACGAGATGGCGGCCAAGCGCATCGCGGCCAACCTGAACATCCTCAAGCGCGAGACGGGCGTCACCGACGACGAGATCGTCCGGGTGCCCGCCCTGTACACCCGTGAGGCGGAGGCACTGACGGACAGCGGACAGGACATCCCCGTACCGCGTCTGACCCGCATGGGCGCCGGCTCCCCCCTCGTGGACGTCCTCGAGGAGCACGGCCAGCAGAAGTGGCTCGCGCGGAACCCGGCCGCCGGGCGTGCGGCGGCTCCTGCGACGGTGACGACCAGCGCGTACGTCCCCGGAGCCGTCAACGGCATCCTCCTGGGCCGTGACCGCTACCTCGCCCCGCGCCAGTGGGGGCCCGTCATCGCCGGCAAGGACGTCTTCACGGAGGCGGTCACCGCCGCCTACACGCGGGTCGGCATGAAGGTGTCGTACATCGACGACTGGTACACGTACCACCTCGGCATGGGCGAGGTGCACTGCGGCACCAACACCCTGCGGGACGCGTCGTCGACGTGGTGGCAGCTGCCCGCCCGGTGAGCTGAGCGGGAGCGAGTGACTCCCCGAGCGGCCGGACCATCCGTCGTCCCACGGCTGGTCCGGCCGCATCACCAGCCCCGCTTCAGGCACGGCGCCGGGGGTGAACCGCCCCACACGCGTCATTCAGTATTTTGACATAGGTTTCTTGTCATAGGTAACTTGGCGGGGTGACCGGAACCAGTGAGGCTCGCAGAAGCCAAGGCGTCGACCAGGTGGCCGCAGGCCTCGTGGCGTGCCTCCCCGTACTGAACCGGCACCTCAAGCAGAGCATCGACCGGCACCTGCCCTACCCCAACCTGCCCGAGCGGCAGTTGGCCCTGCTTCAGTACGTCGCCGAGCACGACGGCGCCACCGTCCACGAGGCCGCCGAGGCGCTGCGGATGGTGCCGAACAACGTCAGCGCCCTGGTCACCCGCCTCACCGAAGCGGGCCTGCTCGAGCGGCGTCAGGACGACACCGACAAGCGCGTGGCGCACTTGCGTGTCACCGCCACGGCGCGTCAGCGCATCGGCGAGGTGGAGAACTTCGCGGCGGCGCAGCTCGCGTCCGCGCTGCGCACCCTCACCGAAGGCGACCGCGCCGCCCTCGGCTCGGCGCTCGGCGCCCTCGAAGCTCTCACCCGGCGCCTGCGCGACCACTCCGCCTGACCGGTCGCGCTCCCCGTACGCCTACTGCCCCCGCCGCCACTGCGCCGGGGCCGGCTGTGCTGCTCCCATACGCGGCTCCCCCCCCCACATGTCCACGCGCCCCAGACGCGCGCCTCACGTCCCAGAGGACAGCTCACACATGTCTGTCACCGCTGTCTCCACAGCGCCCCCTCCCGGCTCCGACCCCCGCGGCCGCGGCCGCCGCGCCAACCCCTGGCTGACGCTGATCGCCGTCGGTCTCGGCCTGTTCATGGTCGGCCTCGACGGCTCCGTCGTGTCGATCGCCAACGCCGAGATCGCCCGCGACCTGAACGCCTCCACCGCCGAACTGCAGTGGGTCACCAACTCCTACCTGCTCGCCCTCGCCGCCGCCCTGATCCTCGGCGGCAAGCTCGGCGACCGCCTCGGCCGCCGTACGGTCTACCTCGTCGGCGTCGTCGGATTCACCGTCGCGTCCGTCGCGATCGGCCTCGCCGGCTCGATCGAGGGCGTCATCGCCTTCCGGGCCGTACAGGGCCTCTTCGGCGCGATGCTGATGCCCAACACCCTCGCGTTGCTGCGCGCCGTGTTCCCGCCGAAGAAGTTCGGCATGGCGGTCGGCATCTGGGCGATGATCTCGTCCGTCTCCACCGCGCTCGGCCCGATCGTCGGCGGACTGCTCGTCGAGCATGTCAACTGGGAGTCCGTCTTCTACATCAACGCCCCCATCGGCGTCATCGCCCTCGTCTTCGGCCTCGTGGTGCTGCCGCAGTCCAGGAACGAGGCCGCCGCGAGTGAGAAGTTCGACGTGCCCGGCGTCATGCTGCTCGCGCTCGGGCTGCTCGCTGTCGTCTTCGGCGTCGTCAAGGGTGAGACGTGGGGCTGGACTTCGGCCGGAACGCTCGGCGCGATCGTCGGCGGTGTCGTCGTCCTGGTCCTCTTCGGCTGGTACGAGACCCGCGTCGCGCACCCCCTCCTCCCCATGCGGCTGTTCCGCAACCCGGCCCTGACCATCGGTACGCTCGTCACCGCGCTGAACTTCTTCGTCCTGCTCGGCGCGATCTTCTTCGTGATGCTGTACCTGCAGAACGTACGCGGCTTCACGCCCGTCGAGTCCGGTGTGCGCACCCTGCCGCTCAGCCTCGCCTCCATGCTGGCCTCGCCGCTCGGCGCGAAGCTCACCGAGAGGTTCGGCCCGCGCCTGACCATGCCGCTGGGGATGGTGTTGCAGGCCGGCGCCGCGTTCACGATGCTCGCGTGGAGCGCCGACTCGTCGTACGCCGTCCTGTGGCCGCCGTTCATCGCGCTCGGCCTCGGCGTCGGCATCGTGATGTCCGCGTCCTCCGACGCGATCGTCGGCAACGCCCCCGTCAAGGACGGCGGCATCGCGGGCGGTCTCCAGGCCACCTCGCTCCAGGTCGGTGGCGCGCTCGGCACATCGGTGCTCGTCTCCCTCATCAGCGGCCGCGTCGGCTCCACACTCACCGACTCACTGACCGACGCCGGCGTGCCCCACTCGGCAGCCGCCCGCCTGGAGGAGGCGAAGGACGCGGTCGCGATGGGTGTCGCCCCGGTCTCCGACGCGATGCCCGCACAGCTCAGGGCGGCCGTGGTGGAGGGCAGCCACACCGCCTTCATGAACGGCGTCCACACCGCCGTCCTGGTCACCGGCATCCTCGCCCTCGTGGGCGCGGCCCTCGCGGCGTTCGGCCTCCGAGGCCGGGAGGACGAGACCGACGAGACCGACGAGACCGCCGAGACCGACGAGGGGGTGCCTGGCCCGGCCGCCGCCCCGCCCGCCACACGCACTTCGCCCGTCCCGGCGGCGACCGCGGGTGCCGCTCCCCCGGTCCGGTCCTCCGGCGGCATCCCGGTCAGCGGGCACGTCATCGGCGCCGGGTCGACACCCGTGCCGCAGGCAGCCGTCACCCTGATCTCGCTGGGCGGGCGGCAGGTGGGCCGCGTGGTGGCCCACCCGGACGGTTCGTACACCGTGGACGCGCCGGGCGCGGGCAGCTACGTACTCATCGCCTCCGCCGAGGGCTACCAGCCGCAGGCCTCCACGGTGGTGGTCGGCGACGAACCGGTCTCGTACGACATCCCGCTCTCCGGCACCAGCGGCCTGGTCGGCACGGTCAGGTCGGCCGGCCGCGAGGAGCCGGTCGTCGGCGCCATGGTGGTCGCGGCCGACGTGCGCGGTGACGTGCTCGCCGCCGGACTGACCGACACGGACGGCACCTTCAGCTTCGCCGAGCTGGTTCCCGGCCCCCTGACCCTCGCGGTGACCGCGGCCGGCTACCGGCCGGTCGCGCTGCCCGTCGAGATCGCCGCGCGGGGCGTCACCAGGACCGAGGTGGAACTGTTCGCCGGCCTGCGGGTGCAGGGCGTGGTCCAAGCCGCGGGCCGGCCGTTGAACGACGCGCGGGTGACGCTCATCGACGCGGCCGGCAACGTGGTGGCCGGCGCGACCACCGGTGAGGACGGTGGCTATGCCTTCACCGACCTGGACAGCGGCGAGTACACGGTCATGGCGGCCGGCCATCCGCCGAAGGCCACCCACCTGACCGTGCACGGCTCGGGTGTGGAGAGCCACGACATCGAGCTTTCCCACCCGGGCGAGTGACGGTCCCCGGGCCGGAGGCGTCCACAGCGGACGGGTGCCCGGCCTGGCGGTGAGGAGACCCGGGCCCGGTGGTCGGTGACGGCAGGGCATCCGCTCCGAGCACCCGGCGAAGGGTCGAACGCGCGAGGACGCGACACGGCCCGCCCGTGGGGTGGCCCAAGACGCCGCCGGAGGCATCCGGCGGCGTCTGCCCGTGGCCGGGACTGCCCTGAGCCACGGGGGTGAGCCACAGCCCGCGCGCCTTCCTCGTCCGGCCCGCCCGACCGGCAGGACGCCTGCCCCTCAGCGGGACGCCTAGCGCGAGCGGACTGACACCTCACGCGGCGTCGAGCGCGTGATCGCCGACACGGAAGGGCTGATCACGGAGCTGCGGGTGCTCGGCCTGGAGAGCCACGGCGCCTGACCGGCCCGGCCCCACGCCCACCGTGACCCTGCCGGCGGCGGTCTCCGTGACCAGTCGCATGCGCGCGCTCGTGCGTGCCCTCCCGAAGGCGTCGCCCACCTGCCACTGACCGGTACCCCCGCACGCGTGGAGCCGGCCGTCGCCCACCGCGCCGACCGCTCCGAGCCGCAGTTGGCACGCACCGTGGGGATCTGCCGGGCGGTGTTCCGGGAGGGCGTCGAGTCCGGGCCGACGGCTCGGCAGCAGACGTTGTTCGTTCAACGGCCACTGCCGTGTCCTCGCAGGCCGAGTCCGTACAGCATGGCCGCTGACGACGTTCCCGGGCCCTGGGCGCACGCGCCCCGGCTCGGAGATCGGCGAAGCCGCCGTACGACAGGGAGGAAGCCATGGCCAGCCCGGAAAGGACTGCCCAGGTCGGGCCCGAGGCCTCGTACTGCCCCTGCCCGCCGTACGGCCCGACCGTCAGGCGTCCGCAGTCCCCGCCGGTTCGTCTGCGCCGGTCCTGAGGGAATGCGCGGAGACTCGGCGTGACTGCGACGCACACGCGGTTCGGCCGCGACCGCCGGTATGGGCACCGTCCTCGTCCTGTCGCCCTGGAGCGACATTCCTGGGCGAGCGGGTCGCGCGACGCGGGGTCCGGCACGCCGACCGGCACCCGGAGATCAGCCGCACCCAGAGGACGCGGCGACGCCCAGGACGGCCACCGTGCCGGTCGGGCGGCAGGCCTACGCGACGATCTTCGCGACCGCATCGCGCGCCTGCTGCGCGATGCGGTCGTCCGTGACGTCGTCCGCCCCGCCCACGCCGATCGCCCCGATGACCTCCCCGTCGGCCGTCACGATCGGCACACCGCCGGCGACCGGCAGAAGGTCGGCATCGACCAGGTGGGGAGGCGCCACCCTCATCTGGGGGGACGCCGCGAAGGCCGCGAACTTGGCGGTCGGAACACCGCTCACGGCCGAGGTGTAGGCCTTGCGTCGCGCGGTCTCCACACCGAGAAGGCCGACGCCGTCGTCGCTGAGGAGGACCTTGGTGACGCCACTGCGGTTGACCACGACGGCGCACACCTGGTGCCCCTCGGCCCTCCCCGCTTCCAGAGCGGCAAGCGCGGCGCCGTGCGCGATCTCGTAGCTGAGCGGCTCTCGCATGGAGCGGTTCCTTCCCTGGTCGACTCCACCGACCGTCTTCCGTGGAGTCCGCTCAGTATGTCGCCAACCGAAGTAAATGTGAAGGGGGGATCACATTCACATTCCTGGGCCCGGAGGTCGCTGCGCCGGCACGCCGAGCAGATACAGACAGGCGACGTCCACCAGCTCGTCCGTCAGCTGACGCCACGTCAGCGACCGGTCGGACTCGAACAGTTCGCCGTAGAGCACACGGTTCTGGCAGGTCCCGTAGATCAAGCGATAGACGACATCCAGGCGCAGCTCCGGCTCCGGCGCGTCGACCATCGGGAGGATCGGCTCCAGGAACCGCCGGAAGACGTGGTCGGCGTCGATGGCGGCCTCGGACCCGACCCGGGCCACCGCGGGATCGGTGGCACCCGCGGCCAGGAAGACGCGCATCAGGCGCTCGTGCGCTTGATAGGTCTCCGTGAGTCCGGCGACCGCCGAGGCGACCAGCGCGGTCGGCTCCGTGCGTTGCGGAGCGAAGCGGCGAAGGATGTCGGCGCGAAAACGGTCGATCATGTCGCGTTGCAGAGCCGCGACCAGACGGTCCTTGTCGCCGAACCGTCGGTAGACACTGCCCACGGAGACACCCGCCCGGGAAGCGACGGCCGCGACCGTGAGCGCTTCGGTGCCGCCCTCTTCGAGAAGGGCGGTGCCCGCCTCCAGGATCCGCCGCCGGGTCAGCCTGCTGCGCGCCTGCCGCGCCGGCGGCAGATCGAGCGACGGCTCGGTGCTCATCACCTCAGCGTATACGCCGCCGGCACGCGCCCCGGCAGCTCACGCACGCGGGCCGTCGGGCCGCGAACCGCGGTGCGTCCGGCCGGAGTCCCACTCGACCAGGCCTCGGGCCGGTCGACCACTTCACCGCCCAGAGCGCCTCTACGGCGCCCCTCCAGAGCGCCCGGACGTGACCCTTGACGCGTCCGGAGCCGTAATGCGAATGTGAATTAACAATCCTATTCGAGGGACGCACATGGCGGTGCCCTCGCAGGTGATCCCCCACAGTCCTGCACGCACCACCGGCTGTGTGCCCGAGCCGCACCGGAGACAGCACCATGACCACCACTTCAGACGTCGACACCGGCACGGCCTACGGCCGCCCGAAGCCCTCTTACAACGCCCGTCTGCGCGAGGTCGGGCCCGGTACGCCCATGGGCGAGGCCCTGCGTCGCTACTGGCACCCGGTCGCCAGCTCGGAGACGCTCGTCGCCGGCGCCCTGCCGCAGAAGACCCGCGTCCTGGGCGAGGACCTGGTCGTGTTCCGCGACGGGCAGGGCAGGCCCGGTGTCGTGATCGAGCGCTGCGCCCACCGCGGCGCCAGCCTGTACTACGGCCGCGTCGAGGACGACGGCATCCGCTGCTGCTACCACGGCTGGAAGTTCGACGTGCAGGGCCACTGCATCGAGCAGGCGTGCGAGCCGGGCCTCGGGCGCAGGCGCGACGCCGCCCGTCAGCCCTGGTACCCCGTCGCGGAGCGCTACGGCCTGGTCTTCGTCTACATGGGCCCGCCCGAGCTCAAACCCGAACTCCCCCGCTACGACGCGCTGGAGGACCCCGCGGAGGACGAGAAGTACTTCGCCAGCTGGCCGGTCCCCCACGCCGCGGTCCTCGGCATGCCGGCGGACTTCAGCTGGCTCAACATCTACGAGAACTCCGCCGACCCCACGCACGTCACCTGGCTGCACTCCACGCACAGCGGTTACCAGATGCTGGGCACCGGCACCTTCGGCTACCCGGAGAACTTCTTCGACCCGGCCACCATCGCCGAACGCCTGACGTACGAGCGCACCGACCACGGCGTGAAGTACACCCAGCGGTTCGAGGTCGAGGGCGAGGACGGCGAGGTCACCGAGTACGGCTTCGCGGTCGAGCAGCACCTTCCCAACGTCTTCGGCCTTCCCGACTACGTGAAGATGGCCCCCGACCAGCGCCCGGACCAGTTGCTGTGGGTCGTCCCCTCCGACGACACCAGCCACCGGCTCTTCTTCTCGATCCGCACGAACGACCCCGAGCGCATGGTCCGCTTCGTCATCGGCATCACGCAGAACGGCAAGCAGAACCACGAGCTGACCGACGAGGAGCGCCACCGGTTCCCCGGTGACACGGAGGCCCAGGGCTCGCAGGGAGCGATCACCCTGGACTCCGAGGAGACCCTGGCCACCGGAGACCGCGGCGTCGTCATGCTGCGTCGGATGCTCCTGGCGATGGCCGACGACGTCGAGTCCGGGCGGGACCCGATCAACATCATCCGTGACGCGTCCGAGGTCCACCGCACCCAGTCCGGCCTGTTCACCATCGGCAAACGCCCGACGGACGACAACGCCGACGCCCCGGCCGCCGCCGGCATCTGAGCGGGAACCATGAGCAACGAGTGGCTCGACACCATCGTGGTCGCCCGACGCGAGGCGACCGCCCGGATCGTGGTGCTCGACCTGGTCAGTCCCGACGGCACCGAACTCCCGGAGTTCGCCGCCGGCGCCCATGTCGACGTACTCGTGGACGACGCCGCCGGGCTGGTCCGCCAGTACTCCCTGTGCGGGCCCCCGCACGACCGCGCCCGCTACCGGCTGGCGGTACTGGCCGAGACGGCGTCGCGCGGCGGCTCGCTGGGCATGCACCGGCTCCGCGAGGGCGACCGGCTGCGGATCTCACGTCCGCGCAACAGGTTCGGAGTCTCGGACCGGGCGCGTCGCCATCTGCTGGTGGCCGGCGGTATCGGTGTCACTCCCCTGTTGGCCATGGCGCACGCGCTGCACGTCACGGGCGCGGAGTACGAGTTCCACTACTGCGCCCGAAGCCGCGCGGACGCGGCGTTCCTCGATGAGCTGGAACGCGACCCCCGCGTCCGGCTCCACTTCGACGACGGACAGGACGACCAGCGATTGAGCGTCGCCGACGACCTCGGCCCGCCCGACCCCGACACGGCGATCTACGTCTGCGGGCCCGGCGGCTTCATGGACTTCGTGATCTCCTCCGCGCGCGGAGCCGGATGGCCTGCCGAAGCGATCCACAAGGAGCGCTTCGCGCCCGTGCGGGACGCCGACGCGCACACGGCCGGCGGGTCCTTCACCGTGCGGCTCGCCAAGTCCGGGGGCGAGTACGAGATCAAGGAGGGCGAGAGCGTCCTCGACGTCCTGCTCGCGGGCGGCGTCGACGCCCCCTACTCCTGTCGGCTGGGAATCTGCGGCGAGTGCATCGTGCGCGTACTCGCCGGAGAGCCGGACCACCGCGACGACATCCTGACCGACCACGAGCGCGCCGACGGCATGTTCACCACGTGCTCATCACGAGCACACTCACCGATTCTGGAGCTGGACCTGTGACCACCACATCCACCGCAACCGCCGAGACCATCCAGGCGATCGAGCAGGCGGAGGCCGCCTGGCTCGTGGCTCTCACCCAGGGCGAGGAAGCGATGAACGCCCTCATGCTCGATGACAGCCGGGCCGTCCACGGCCCGGTCGGGAAGATCGACGCCGGGAAGGACTTCGTCCACTTCACCTGGACCCGCCGCCGCATGGTCTTCGCGAAGGCCGAGGAGCTCAGCATCACGGTGCGGGGCAACACCGCGATCACCACGTGCCTCCAGGAGATGCACATCGTCTTCGACGAGAACCTCCCGCCCTTCCCGGTCCAGGAGGCGGTGACGCGGGTCTGGGAGGAGACCCCGGAGGGCTGGCGCCTGGCGCACTCGCACCAGGCCAAGCGCATGCCCCCGGTCTGAGGCAGGCCCGGAGGGCCGACCGCCCTGAACCCTCATGCGGCTTGTTCGATGAACGGACATGAGGGTTCAGGGCGGGGCGTCGACCGCACAGAGTTCGGCACAGACGGTTCGTGCGGCAATCGCCGCTGTCGTGGAAGTGGGACAACACATGTCAGCTACAGAGATCGAGGCGCCCGCGTCCGGCGCGGTCCGGACCAGTGACCTCCTCATCGCGGGCGAGCACGTCGCGGCCAGGGACGGCCGCTACTTCGAGACGACCGAGGCCCTGACCGGTGAACCGATCGCTCGGGTCGCCGCGGCCTCCGCCGAGGACGTCAACCTCGCGGTGGACGCGGCCGCGGCCGCCCTTCCGGAGTGGTCGGGCCTTCCGCCCGCCGCGCGACGGGCGATTCTGGAGCGTGCGGCCGTCCTGCTCGGCGAGCGCACCGACGAGATCGTCGCCACGATGAGCCGCGAGATGGGCGCCACGCTCCCCTGGTGCGGCTTCAACGTGCACGTCGCGAAGGGCATGTTCGTCGAGGCGGCGGCCCAGGCCTACTCGGCCGTCGGCGAGGTCATCCCGTCGGACGTGCCCGGCCTCACCGCCCTCGGTGTGCGTCAGCCGGTCGGCGTCGTCGTCGGCATCGCCCCCTGGAACGCACCCCTGATCCTCGGCGTACGCGCCATCGTGTGGCCGCTGGTGTGGGGCAACACCGTGGTGCTGAAGTCCTCCGAGCAGACGCCTCTCACCCAGGCCGCCATCGTCCAGGTGCTGCACGACGCCGGGGTGCCCGCCGGAGCGGTCAACCTCATCAGCAACGCGCCCGAGGACGGTCCGGCCGTCGTCGAGGCTCTCGTCGCCCACCCCGCCGTGACGCGCGTGAACTTCACCGGTTCCAGCCGGGTCGGCCGCATCATCGGCGAACTCGGCGGCCGGCACCTGACCCGCGTGGTCCTCGAGCTCGGCGGCAAGGCGCCCTTCCTGGTGCTTCCCGACGCGGATCTGGAGGAGGCCGCCGCCGCGGCCAACTTCGGCGCCTTCATGAACCAGGGCGAGATCTGCATGTCGACCGAGCGCGTCATCGTCGACCGGACGGTTGCCGACGAGCTGTCCACCCGGCTGGCCGAGCGTGCCGCCAAGCTGGTCGTGGGCCCCCCGAGCGACCCCGCCTCACAGATCGGTCCGCTGGTCCACGCCGCGGCCCGCGACCACGTGGTCGAGTTGATCGAGGACGCCCGCGCCAAGGGCGCCCAGGTCCTGACCGGCGGCACGGCCGACGGCCTGTTCGTGCAGCCGACCGTGCTGCGCGGTGTCACGCCGGACATGCGCGTCTACCGCGAGGAGTCCTTCGGCCCGGTGGTCTCGATCATCGAGGTGGATTCCACGGACGAAGCCGTCGCGGTCGCCAACGACACCGAGTACGGGCTCTCCGCCGCGGTCTTCGGCAAGGACGCCGCCGCCGCGCTCGACGTGGCCCGCCGGATCAAGTCCGGCATCTGCCACATCAACGGCGCCACCGTGCACGACGAGCCCCAGATGCCCTTCGGCGGCGTCGGCGCCAGCGGCTGGGGCCGGTTCGGCTCCCGGGCCGCGCTGGAGGAGTTCACCGAGTTGCGCTGGATCACCATCCAGTCGGGATCCCGCCACTACCCCATCTGAGGACGCGAGTGAGGTCGTACGGCGCACGCGACACGGCGTGCGCCGGGCCCGAGGCCCCCGGCCGCAAGTGCCCCGGGGCGGCGGCTCGCACCCCGTAGTACGAGACCAGAGCGGAGATCGAACCATGTCGCAGACCGACACCGACCGCCACGAGATCCGGCAGCTCGTCGAGAACTGGGCGCTGTGGCGCGATGCCGGGGACTGGGGCCGCTTCGCCACGGTCTGGCATCCGCGTGACGGCTGGATGAGCGCCACCTGGTTCCAGGGAAGCGCCGACGACTTCATCAAGGCCAGTCGTGAGGGCTTCGAGAACGGGGTCAGCATCCTGCACTTCCTCGGTGGCCACACCGCGGACATCGTCGGCGACCGGGCCGTCGCCCAGACGAAGATGACCATCAACCAGCGCGCGAGCATCGACGGCGTCGAGGTCGACGTCGTGTGCACCGGCCGCTTCTACGACTTCCTCGCCCGCCACGAGGGACACTGGACCCTTGTACGCCGGCAGCCGATCTACGAGAAGGACCGGCTCGACGTCGTGGACCCCGCTGCCTCACTCAGGTTGGACCCCGAGCTGCTGAACCGGTTCCCGACCGGCTACCGACACCTGGCCTACCTGCAGACCAAAGCGGGTTTCACGGTGAAGCAGGGACTTCCCGGCCTCACCGGCACAGCGGTCGAGCAGCTCTACGGCGAAGGCAAGCAATGGCTGACGGAGGCCTGATGAAGTTCACCCACGAGACCCTTCCCCAGCGCGTGGTGTTCGCGGCCGGGGAGTCGCCCGCCGCCGTGGCGGCGGAGGTCGAGGCACTCGGCCGTTCCAAGGTCATGCTGATCGCGTCGGACCGCGAGAGGGAGCTGGCCGACCCCATCGCCAAGGAGCTCCCCGTTGTGCTGCGTCACGAGGAGGTCGTGATGCACGTGCCGGTCGAGGTCGCGCGACGAGCCCGCCGGGCGGCGGTCGACGCGGGCGCGGACATCCTGGTCAGCGTCGGCGGCGGCTCGACCACGGGGCTGGCCAAGGCGGTGGCGTTGACCACCGGGCTGCCGATCGTCGCGGTCCCCACCACGTACGCCGGCTCGGAGGCGACCAACGTGTGGGGCCTGACCGAGGGCGAGACCAAGACCACCGGTGTGGACGACAAGGTGCTGCCCGCGTCGGTCGTCTACGACGCCGGTCTGCTGACCACGCTGCCCGGCGGGATGACCGTGGCCAGCGGCCTGAACGCGATGGCGCACTGCGTGGACTCGATGTGGGGGCCACGTGCCGACCCGATCGACCGGGCGCTGGCGCAGGAGGGCATCCGCGCACTGGCGACCGGCCTGCCTGCGGTGGCCGAGGACTCGACCGGCGTCGAGGGCATCGAGCAGACGCTGTACGGCGCCTACCTCGCCGCTGTCTCGTTCGCCTCGGCCGGCTCCGGGATGCACCACAAGATCTGCCACGTCCTCGGCGGCATGTTCAACCTCCCGCACGCACAGACCCACGCGGTCGTGCTGCCCTACGTGCTGGCCTTCAACGCCCCGCACGCCCCCGAGGCGGAGGCGCGGATCGCCCAGGCCTTCGGCACGGTCTTCCGCACCCGGTCGGCGAGCGCCGGCCTGGCCGCCCTGCGCCAGGCGCTGGACGCGCCGAGGGCGCTGCGCGACTACGGCATGCCCGAGGACGGCATCGCCAAAGCGCTGGGGCCGATCATCAAGGCGATACCGGCCAACAACCCCACCCCCGTCACCTACGCGAACCTGACCGGGCTGCTGCAGGCGGCGTGGGCCGGCGACCCGATCAGCTGAAGGAGGCCGTCATGGCTACCTACGTCAACCCCGGCTCGGCCCAGGCCGGTGCCCAAGGCGCCATCCACCGCGAGGTGTCGCCCGAACAGCAGGCGGTCGAGCAGCGGCTCGTCGACACCGTCGTGGCCTCCTTCGACGCCTGCCAGGACCCGCGGCTGCGGGAACTCATGGTCTCCCTGGTCAAGCACCTGCACTCCTTCATCCGCGAGGTCCGGCTGACCGAGGAGGAATGGGGGACGGCGATCGACTTCCTCACCAAGGCCGGCCACATCACCGACGAGGTCCGGCAGGAGTTCATCCTGCTGTCCGACACCCTCGGCGCGAGCATGCAGACCATCAACGTCAACAACCAGGCCTACAAGGGCGCCACCGAGGCCACCGTCTTCGGGCCGTTCTTCGTCGAGGACTCCCCGGCGATCGAACTCGGCGACGACCTGGCCTTCGGTGCCCCCGGCGAGCCCTGCTGGGTCGAGGGCACCGTCACCGACACCGACGGCACCCCGCTCGCCGGCGCGCGGATCGAGGTCTGGGAGGCCGACGAGGACGGGCTGTACGACGTGCAGTACGAGGCCGGCAGGCGCGCCGGCCGGGCGCACCTCTTCTCCGCGGCCGACGGCGGCTACCGCTTCTGGGGCCTCACCCCGACGCCGTACCCCATCCCGAACGACGGGCCCGTCGGCAAGATGCTCGACGCGGTCGGCCGCTCACCGCTGCGCGCCAGTCATCTGCACTTCATGGTGTCCCACGAAGGGGCGCGCACGCTGGTGACCCATATCTTCCCCGAGGGCGACCCCATCGGCCGCAAGGACACCGTCTTCGGCGTGAAGGACTCCCTGATCAAGCGCTTCGAGCGGCAGCCCGTCGGCACGCCGACGCCCGACGGCCGCGTCATCGACAGCACCTGGAGCCGGGTGCGCTTCGACATCGTCCTCGCCCCCAAGGGCGTGTGACCTGCCTGCCGTGTCGACCGGGCAGACAGGCAGGTCGTCATCACCCGCCGGGACGGCCGCAGGCACGCCGGCTCGCGGCACGCCCACGCGCTATCGGCGCTTGCTCCGCCGGGGGTGAGCAGGCCGTCCACCACCAGTGCGGCCAGGGCCTCCGCCCTGGCCAGGCGCTCCGCCGGCGACAGGTGCTCGGCGCGGTGGATTCGGCTGATGCTCGATCACCCACCTGTGACGCGGAGGAAGAGGTCGGCCCGTGTCGCGGGCACCGGTGCGCCGGAGGTGATGCCCGCTTCGCCGAACGAGTCGACGGCCACCCAGTACTCCGCTCCCGCGTTGAGTACCCGAGGCAGCGGGGCCGCGACCGGAACAGGCGACCGGTCGCGGCCCCGCGCCGTTGTACCCGATGGCCTCGGGCGCGGCGTCCCACTCGACCCTGGCGGTGCGCTCGTCCACGCGGACGGCTCGGGCACGGACCGGGGGCGGCACCGGCACCCTTCCCGAAGACCCGTACGCCGCTGACGGCGAAGACGCCGTCGAACGGCAGGCGGCCACGGTCACCCGGACGTAGCGGGTCCGCTGCAGAACGTGCGTTCCGCCGGCGTCGGCTGGTCTTCGTTCAAGGAGTTCTGCGCCGTTCGGTGCTGATCAGTCCTGGGCGAGCGGGTCACAGGTGTTGCCGCGTCGCGCGTCGCCGACGTTGTTCGGCCGGGTCCGCGACCGGCGCGGCCAGCAGCAGCCGTTGGGTGTAGGGGTGTTCGGGGGTGGTGGTGACTTCGCCGGCCGGTCCGGTCTCGACGATGTCTCCCCGGTGGATGACGCTCACGCGGTGGCTGATGTGCCGGACGACCGCGAGGTCGTGGGAGATGAACAGGTAGGCGACGCCGGTGCGCCGCTGGATGTCGATGAGCAGATCGAGGACGCGGGCCTGGGTGGTGAGGTCGAGCGCGGAGACCGGTTCGTCGCAGACGATGAGCCGAGGGGCGGGCGCGAGGGCGCGGGCGATCGCGACGCGCTGGCGCTGGCCGCCGCTGAACTCCCGCGGCAGGCGTTGCGAGGCGTCCTTGGGCAGTCCCACCTGGTCGAGCAGCTCCGCCACCCGGTGCCGGGCCTCCCCCGCCGCGACGCCCTGCACGACCAGCGGTTCGCTGAGGATGTCGCCGATGGTGAGGGACGGGTTGAGGGAGGAGTACGGGTCCTGGAAGATCACCTGGATGTCCCGGGCCAGGGCGCGGCGCTCCTTGCGTCCCGCACGGGTGATGTCGTGGTCCTGGAAGCGGACGGTGCCGCCGCTGGGCGCGACCAGGCCGAGCACACAGCGGCCGATGGTCGTCTTGCCGGAGCCCGACTCGCCGACGACGCCCAGGGTCTCGCCCTGTCCCAGGGCGAGCGACACGCCGTGCAGGACCTCGTGGGGACGGGCTCGGAACCCCCGTCCGGGGTAGGTGACGCGCAGGTCGCTCACCTCCAGCAGCGTGGTCATCGGGTCTCCGTTTCGAGTACGTCCGCGGGGGTGGCCGGCGGGTCCGCGCGCAGGGTGGTCTCGTCGAGGATCGAGTCCAGGAGGCTGCGCGTGTACGGGTGCTTCGGCGCGGCGAACAGCTCTTCCGTCGCGCCGGTCTCGACGACCGTGCCCTCCCGCATGACGGCCACGCGGCCGCAACTGTCGGCGACCACGCCGAAGTTGTGGGTCACGAGCAGCACGGCCATGTTCAGGTCCTTCTGGAGGTCGCGCAGCAGGTCGAGGATCTCGGCCTGGACGGTGACGTCGAGGGCGGTGGTCGGTTCGTCGGCGATGAGCAGCAGGGGCTCGCCGGCGACCGCGCCGGCGATGAGGACGCGCTGTGCCATGCCGCCGGAGATCTGGTGCGGGTAGGAGCGGAAGGTGCGTTCGGGGTCGGGGATGCCGACCCTGGCGAGGAGCGCCAGGACCCGGTCGCGGGCCTCGCTCCTGGACAGGGACGTCGCCGCGCGCAGGCCCTCGACGAGCTGGGCGCCCACCGTGCAGGACGGGTCCAGGTTGGACATGGGTTCCTGGGGGACGTAGGCGATGGACGTCCCTCGTACCGCCCGCAGTTCGCGTTCGCTCAGGCCGAGCAGCTCGCGGCCGTCGAGCCGGATCGAGCCGCGCGTGACGACCGCCTCGGCGGGCAGCACGCCGAGTGCGGCGAACGCGGTCTGGGTCTTGCCGCTGCCGGACTCGCCGACCAGGCCGAGGGTCTCCCCCGCCGACACGCTCAGGGTGACGCCGCTGACCACCTCCTTCAGCTCACCGGTCGGGGTCGGGTAGGCGATCGCCAGGTCCTCGACGGTGAGCAGTGCGGTGACGGCGGCTTCCTCCACGGGCGGCGGCCGGTACCCGGTGGCGGTCACGATCCGGACCGGCTGGGGGCGCCCGCCCTCCAGGGCGTCCCGCAGCGCGTTTCCCAGGAGTACGAGAGAAGCGGTGATGACGCCGAGCACGAGGCTCGGCCACAGGAACTGAAGCGGCTCCTCGTACAGGTTGGTGAAGCCCTCGGAGATCATCGCGCCGAAGCTGGGCACGGTGTTCGAGCCCACGCCCAGGAAGGCCAGGCCCGACTGGACGGCGATGGCGGACCCGGCGAGGAACGCGGTGGCGATGATCACCGGGCCGCGCACCACGGTGAACACGTGCCGGCGCAGGATGCGCCGGTCGGGGAGGCCGGAGACCCGGGCGGCGTCGACGTAGAGCTCGTTCTTCACGCCGAGGACGAGATTGCGTACGAGGCGGTAGATGCCGGGTGAGAGCAGGACGCCGAAGACGACCATGGTGGCCCGGTAGTCGCCCTTGGTGACCGGCATCAGGATGATGAGCAGGAGCAGCCCGGGGAACGTCATGATCAGGCTGAAGAGCCATTCGGTGACGTCACGCACCCGCCGCCCGAAGTAACCGCCGACGAGCCCGGACGTGACCCCGATCGCGAGGGCGATGCTCGCGCCGATGAGCGCGGCGACCACGCTGGTGTTGATGGAGTACAGGAGCCTGGCGTAGATGTCGCGGCCGCTCTTGTCCCCGCCGAGCAGGTAGCCGTGGTCGCCGATGCCGGCGTTGACGGCGTCCAGGTTCGCCTGGTCGGCACTGTGGTCGGTGAGGACGGGCGCGAGGAGCCCGAGCAGGACGATGACGGTCAGCAGGCCCGCGCTGACGACGGCCTGCGGGTCGGTGATCAGGCGCCGCAGGGCCGGCCTGCGGCGCGCATCCGTGGTCGCTGTGGTCAACGGACCGTCCTCGCCTTCGGGTTGAGCCAGCCGCCCAGCAGGTCGACTACGAGGTTGACGGCCACGACGAGCAGCACGCCGAAGAGGCTGATGCCCATGATGATCGGCACGTCGCCCTGCAGTGAGGCGTTGAACGCGTACTGGCCGAAGCCGGGCAGCGCGAAGATCTGCTCGATGATCAGGGCCCCGCCGAGCATCTGGATGAACTCCAGGGACAGCACCGTGAGGGCCGGTCCGGCGGCGTTGCGCAGGGCGTGGCGCAGCACGATGGAGCGGGTGGGGATGCCCCGGGTGCGCAGGGTGCGGACGTAGTCCTTGCGCAGTTCGCCGATCATGGCCCCGCGGATCTGCGAGGTCAGGCTGGCGACCCCGCCCATCATCAGGGCGACCACGGGGATGGCTATGGAGCTCGCCCAGCGGCTGGGGCTCTCGCCGAAGTCCGTGTATCCGGTGGCCGGGAACACGTGCAGCTTGATGGCGAACACGTAGACCAGCGCGATCGCGACGAGCAGGCTCGGTACGAGGTAGCCGATCATCGCGGCGCCCTGCGCGAACCGGTCGACCATTCCGCCGCGGGAGGCGGCGGCCACCCCGAGGGCGACGCTGATGACCGAGGTGGCGATCAGCGCGACCACGACGATCGACAGGGTGACGCCGAGCCGGGCGGTGATGGCGGAGCGGACCGGCTCGCTGGTGAAGTAGGAGGCGCCGAGGTCGCCGCGGACGGCGTGCGCGAGCCAGTCGGCGTACTGGACCGCGACCGGACGGTCGAGGCCCATCTGTGCCTTCTGGGCCGCGATCTGCTGCGGGGTGGCGCCGTTGCCGAGGACGCTGCCGGCCACGTCGTCGAAGGACGTGCTGAGCAGCAGGAACGTGATCACGGTCACCAGGACCGCGAGCACGAGGCCCGCGGTCAGGCGACGCAGCACATAGAGCGTCATGAGTGGCGGCTCACCCTCCGGACCGCGACGAGCCGGCCACGCCGAACTGGCGGATGGTGGCCATCGTGGAGGAGCCGTCGCCGAGGTAGGTGATGCCCTTCTTGGTGGCCCAGTCGGTGCCGAGGTAGAAGACGGGTGCCAGCCAGGCGTTCTCGACGCCGAACTCGTTGATCTCCCGGTAGATTCCGGCGGCCTTGGCCGGGTCGAGTTCCTTGGACGCCTGGTCGAGGAGCCCGGTCAGCTTCGGGTCGGTGGAGCGGAAGACGTTGCGGAAGCCGGTCGGGGTGTAGAAGCTGCGGGTCATGATCGCGTCGGAGGCGAGACCCTCCACCAGGAGGAACATCGGGTACTTGCCCGACGCGACGGCGGAGGTGGTCTGCTGGGCGGGCACCGGCTCCCAGGTCACCTTGACGCCGATGTCGGCGAGCGCCTGGGTGAAGAGCGGCTCGAAGCTCTTGGTGAAGACGAGGCTCGGCATGGTGACCGAGAAGCCGTTCGGGTATCCGGCCTCGGCGAGCAGCTTCTTGGCCCCGGCGACGTCATAGGGGTACGCCTTGTTGAGCGCCTCGTCGTAGGCCCCGCCCTTGGGGTTGAACACCTGGTCGGTGGCCTTGCCGGAGCCGCGCAGCACCTGGGTGACCATCTTCTGCCGGTCGAAGGCCATGTTGATGGCCTTGCGCACGCGCAGGTCGCCGAGTGGCTTCAGCTTGCTGCCCGCGCGGTCGCCGAGGACGAGGAAGGCGCCGGCGGTCGCCTGCACGTGGGTGATGTCGAAGCCGGCCGCCCTGATCGCGGAGATCTGGGAGACGTCGACGGTGCCGGCGTTGGTCTCGCCCGCCTTGAGGGCGTTGGCCGACGCGGTCGGGTCGGTGATCACACGGATCTTGACCGTCTTGAACGGGTACGCCTTCTTGTTCCAGTAGTCGTCGCGCCGGTTGAGGACGTACACCGAGCCGTTGACCGTGGCCTTGGTGTCGAGGGTGTACGGGCCCGAGCCGACCGGGTTGAGGGTGGTGCGCTTGTCGGCCATCGTCTTCGGGTCGCCGATCACGCCGGGCGCCGTCGACAGCGCGCCGAGCAGTGAGGCCTCGGGCCGGGAGAGCTTGATGACGACCGTCGAGGAGTCGGGTGCCTCGACCGAGGAGACGGCGGCCAGCGACAGCTGGCTCTGGCCCGGCGTCGAGCGGATCCGCTCCAGGGTGGCCTTCACCGCGTTGGCGTCCACCGGATCGCCCGAGCTGAACTTCATGCCCTGGCGGAGCTTCAGAGTGAGCGTGCGACCGTCCTTGGAGTACGCCCAGCTCTGCGCCGCACCGGGGTGGAGTTCGCCCTTGTTGTCCTGGAGGAGCAGCGTGTCGAAGATCGAGTCCCAGACGTAGGTCTGCTGGCCCTCGATGAGCTGGGCGGGGTCGAACGAGTTGGGCGTACCGAGGATGGACAGCGCGAGGGTCGCGTCGGTGCCGGAGTTCGACGTGGCGGCCGGGGTGCTGTCGCACGCCGCCGTGGCCGTCGCCAGCAGCGCCACGGCCACGGCGGCCGCCAGGGCCTGCGAGCGCTGTCGCGGGCGTGGCCTGGGCCGGGAATGCGAGAAGCGGATGCGCATGGGCGGATTCCTTCGTCCTGGAACCTGAAGAGCCGAGGCCTTCGTCAGTGCGTCGGTGTATGGGCGCGGGCATGCACGGGTGCACGAGTGGGCCGATGCACGCGTGGGGAGTGCGGCGGAGCCCCGTGAGGCCGGCATGCGGGTGGTGGACAGGGACGGTGCGGCGGTCGCGGATCCGCCGGTGGGCCCCGCCACGCGAACAGTTACCACGTGGTCGATTTTCATTCGGAAGGTAAGCCCCGGCGGAAGGCGCGGGAAGACGGGGGACCCCGTTCGTAACCAGAGCGTTACCTGGCGCGAATTGGCCGCGCTCCACCCCTTGCGCTCGCGGCACCCGCCGTCCAGACTCCGAGCAGACCGTGAAATTCTAAGGTTTGGAAGGTTTTTGACGCCGTGAGGCGGGATTCGGGAAGAGGAAGCGCACTGTGACCCAGGCCAAGGCCCGCGGCCCGTACACCAAGACCCCGGCCAGACGGGCCGAGATCGTCCGGGCGGCTCGCGAGAGCTTCGCGGAACACGGATTCACGAAGGCCTCGCTGCGGGACATCGCCGAGCGGGCCGGCATCACCCACGCCGGGCTGCTGCACCACTTCCGCAACAAAGACGACCTGCTGGCCGCCGTACTCGCCGAACGCGACACCGAGGAGCGGCAGTACGCCGAGTCACAGGTGCCGGACATGGACCATCTCATGCCGTACCTCGGTGACCTGCTGCGCCACCACCAGAAGGCCCCCGAGCTGATGCGCCTGTGGATCGAGCTCGCAGCCGCCGCCTCACGCCCGGAGCACCCCGCGCACGGCTACTTCGCGCACCGTTACGCCTGGGGACGCGATCAGTTCGCCCAGGGCATGCGCGGGAAGGCCGACCGCGGAGAACTCCACGCGGCGCTCGCCCCCGAACACGCGGCCGCCCTGCTCCAGGCCGTGCTCAACGGGCTGCAGTTGCAGTGGCTGCTCGACCAGGAACTCGACATCGTCGGCCCGATCGAGGCCTTCATGCGCATGACGTTTCCACAGCCGGCGGAACCAGGCGACGAGGAATGACCTGGGCGCCCTCGCCGTGCGGCGGTACGGCGTGATCGAGGCTCTGGAGGCCGCCCCCCGGCTCCCTCTCCCGATGTCAGCTCGACGCATTCCCCTCCCCCATGCGGCGGGTGGCGCTGAACCTGCCGCAGGAGACGGGCTCCACGATCGTGCCGTCGGGAAAGACGACGCGTGCGGTGGTGGCCGGTGGGACGTCCACCGTGACGGTGAGCAGGTCGTCCGTGGTGCGCCACTCGACGGCGATCGTGCCCTGCGGGGACTCGTGGGTGCCCCGGGCCCACCGCACGGACGGGTGCGGGACGGGCGCGACCTCGAAGGACTCCCAGGCGATCGACCCCGGCCGCTGGCGCAGTCCCAGGGTGTGGGTGTGCAGGAAGCGGACCACCGCGCCCTTGCTGTAGTGGTTGAGGGAGTCGTGGGCGGTGCCGGCGTCGTCGACGCCCTCCCAGTCCTCCCAGATGGTGGTCGCGCCCCGGTCGAGCATGTACAGCCAGGACGGTGCGGTGCGCTGGAGAAGCAACTCGTAGGCGACGTCGGCGTGTCCGGTGTCGGCGAGGACCGCCAGCAGATCGCCGGTCGCGAGGAAGCCGGTGGTGAGATGGGTACCGGCCGCGCGGATCAGCTCGACCAGCCGCGTGGCGGCGGCCTCGCGCAGCTCGTCGGGGACGAGCCCGAGAGACAGCGCGCGCACATAACCGGCCTGGGTGTCACCGCTGGTACGTCCGTCGGGCGAGAGGAACTCGGTGCGCCAGGCGTCGCGGATCCGCTCGGCGGTCGCGGCGTAGCGGTCCGCTTCCTCGGCGCGGTCCAGCACCCGCGCGACCCGGGCCAGGGTCGCCGTCGAGCGGTACAGGAACGCCGTGCCGATCTCGCCCTTGTCGGCCATGAACCAGGCGACGGGGTCGCTCTGGACGGGGTCGATACGGGTGCCGTCGGCCGCCTTCGCCTTCGGTTCGGTCCATTCGCCCCAGTGGAAGGAGCCGTCCCATAGATACTGCTCGTGCGGCAGCGGCTCCGCCGAGCGTTCGACACGGGAGTGGTGGCGGGCCGTGCGGGCGGTGTTCAGGGCCCACTCCACCCAGCGGACCATCGCCTCCCGGTTCTCGGCCAGGACCTCCCGGTCGCCGTACGACTCGTACAGCTCCCACGGGACGGCGACAATGGCGTCTCCCCAGCCGGCCGAGCCGGTCATCATGGCGAACTGGTCGTCGAGGTGGTGTTTGATACGGCGTCCGTCGGGCGAGAAGTTGGCGATCCGGCCGTCGGGCAGCTGGTCGTCGCGGACGGAGCGCAGCCATTTGCGGCTGAAGCCCAGGACGTCGTACAGGCGCGTCGCGGTGGGGGCGAAGACCTGGTAGTCGCCGGTCCAGGCGAGGCGTTCACGGGTCGGGCAGTCGGTGGGCACGTCGACGGCGTTGCCGCGGAAGCTCCACTCGGCGATGTCGTGAAGGCGGTCGAGGTCTTCGTGACCGCACGCGAAGGTGCCGGTGCGGCGCAGGTCGGAGTGGACGACCCGCATGACGAGGCTCGCCGGGTCGAGCGGGGCGCCGTCGCGGCGGATACGGGCGTAGCGGAAGCCGTGCACGGTGTGGCGCGGCTCGAACGTCTCGCCACGGCCCGCGGACACGGCCTCGTCGCGCTGCACGAAGGGAATCGGCGCCTGTCCCGGCCGGGTCGCGTCCAGGTGAGTGGTCGACAGATCGCCGTCGACGCCGACGTGTTCGCCGTAGTCGATGACGGTACGGGTCCCGGCCGGGCCGAGGTCGCTCAGGGTGATCCAGCCGGAGGCGTTCTGGCCGAAGTCGGCGATCCAGAGCCCGTCCTCGATCCGCTGGACCGACTGTGCGGGACGCGACTCGACGACCCGCACCGGCGGTGCCGGCGACCAGGTGATCGCGGGCGCCTCGACCTGGTCCACGAGGACGGGCTGTTCGGTGCCCGGCCCGACGCGGAAGTCGGTGGTCTGCCCGTCCATGAGGTCGGCCCGGGTGATGGCCGACTCCGCGCTCGTCCATGTCCCGTCGGTACGGACGACCTGCCGTGTGCCGTCCTCGTGCACGAGGTGCAACTCGGCCCGCGCGCCGGTGACCGTGCCCCAGCCGGCCGGTTGGCGGAAGGCGCCCACCTGGCCCCGGTACCAGCCGTCGGACAGCAGGATCTCGATCCGGTTGTCGCCCGTGACGACGGCGGCCGTCACGTCGTAGGCCTGGGCGTGGAGCGTACGGTCGTAGGAGGTGGACCCGGGCGAGAGCTGGGCGGTGCCGGCCCGCTCGCCGTTGACGTACGCCTCGTACACCCCGAGCGCCGTCGCGTACAGCCGTGCCGAGCGCACCCCGGCCGGTACCCGGAACCGGGTCGACAGCGCGTACGCGGGCCGCCTGCCGTATCCGCCGGCGCCGGACTCGGCGGGGCTGATCCAGCGCGCCCGCCAGTCGGCGGCGAGCAGACCGCTCTCGAACACGTGCCACCGCGACCACGGTGAGTCGTCGTCGCCGTCGGTGCCGAGCGCCCTGACCCGCCAGGCCACCCGGCGACCGCTGTCCAGCGCCGCCCACGGCCAGGCGAGGAACCGGTGCCCGCCCACGGCGGTGGTCACGGTGGGCCGCTCCTCGCCGTCGACGGTGCACCGCACCTCGTACGCCACCGGCCGCGCCGCGTCCGACGGAGGCTTCCAGGACAGCCTGGGCGCGGACCCCGACACGGGGAAGTCGTCGCCGCCGCTGTCGATGCCCAGGTCGTACGGTGCGTTGCGCATGCTGTGCCTTCTCGGAACTCGGTGGAACGGGATGCTTCTCGGGGCGACGCCGGGAGGCGGCCCTACCGGACCGACTTGATCTTGAACTTGACGATGAGGCCACCGGCCAGGGCCAGGACCGCGCCGAGCAGATAGAGCTGTGTGTAGTTCTTCTCGCCGCCGGCGCCGACCCCGAGGGTGATGACGAGCGGGGCGATGAGCGGGGCGACGGCGCTGGGGATCTTCTGCGCGAAGCCGACGACGGCGAGATAGCGGCCGGCCTCGGCCCGGTTGGGCAGCACGGCGAACACGATCGCCTGGTCGACGGCGCTGAACACCGCGATGGCGAACTGCATCAGCACCGCGCCGACGACCAGCTGGGGCAGCGAGTGGGCGAACGCCTCGGTGACGGCCCCGGCGACGAACACCGCCGAGCCGATCAGGGTGAACAGCTTGCGCCGGCCGAGTTTGTCGGAGAGGAAGCCGCCGCCGATGGCGCCGCCCGCCGCGGCCACCACGCCGATGGTCCCGATGACCGCCACGATCCCGGCGACCTCCTTGACCGGCAGATCGAGCCGCTGCGCGTAGAAGAAGGTGCCGAAGGTGGTGTTGAAGTACAGACCCATGAAGAAGACGAAGCGGCCGAGCCAGTTCCAGCCGAAGTCCGGGTACTTGCGCGGGTTGAAGCCATAGCTGGCGAGCATGCCCTTCAGCGTCACACCGCTGGTGCGCACCAGCGCGCGGGAGTCGCCCTCGGGCTTGAGCACGGGGAAGAGCAGCACCAGGGCGGCACCGATGACGCCCGGGACCAGGAACACCAGGAGGGTGCTGGAGGCCACCGCGTACGCGAGGCCGATGCCGATCACCGGGGCGATCTGGGTCATGACGCTGGTCAGGGCGGAGACCCGGCCGCGCTGCTCCTCGGGCACCCGGTCCGCCTGGACGTTCTGGATCGCCTGCCCGGCCGTCGACCAGCCGACCATGCCGACCACCCAGGCGAGGCCCAGCAGGAGGGCCGACGGCGCGAGAGCGACCCCGACGAGCGCGGCGGTGCCGAGGAGGGCACCGCCGATCATGAAGGGGGTGCGGCGGCCGAGCCGGGACCGCGTGCGGTCGCTCCAGAGGCCGATCAGGGGGCTGAGGACCAGGTAGACGGCCTGGGCGGATCCGGTGACGTACCCGAGCCGCTCCTCGTGCCCGGGGGCGAGGTCGTCGATCCGCACCGCGAGGGAGTAGGAGAGCGGGACCATCAGGGCCAGGGAGCCGCCGAAGCTGGCGATCATCAGCCACAGGAGGTAGCCCCTGCCGACCGTCTGGAGCGGCGGTGCCTCGATCTCGGGCGGGGCGGCCGTCTCGGCGGGCCCCTCGACGGGACCCTGGGCGGTCTCCCACGGTGCGGCCGTCTGCGGGGAGGCCGTAGATGAGGGAACCACCACGCTGACGTCCCGGTCGTCGTGAGGCATGAGGACTCCTTGTCACATGGTTGCTGAGCGCGGCGGCAACCGCCGGGTGGCCGGGACGGCTGTGGGCGGGAGACGACGGTCGCGGCGGTTCCGCACGATCGGAACGATCGGCGTCCGGCGCGGAGAGAGAGGGAGGGGCTGGGCGGGCCCTCGGAACGGGCTCGCCCGCGAGGACCGGTGGTACGAGCGGTCCTGGCTGCCGGGATGCCGGACGTACGGCCGGGGCGGCACCTCCGGCATGTCCCGCGGTGGCGTGGCGGTGGGCCGCTCCCCTCACGGTGAGGGCCGATGGTGCCCGTCCTCACGGTCCTTCGGACCGGCGGGTGCGTCAGTCGGCCGCGGCCTCGCCGGGCTTGCGGCCGTCCAGGCCGTGCCAGCGCCGGCGCAGGGCGAACGCGGCGGACTTGGGCTTCCGGTCGCGGGTGAACACGCCCTTCTTGTTGCCGTCGACGCGGTGGATGCCGTTCGAGGTCTGGAAGTCGGCGAAGTTCCACACGTGTTCGCCGACGAACTCGGGGATGCGGTCGAAGACGCGGTGGTACATGGCGAGGAAGTCGCTCTGGTACTCCTCGCTCCACGGGGCGTCCCAGACGGAGTGCAGACCGGGCTGCGTGTCGGCGCCGTACTCGGACATCATGACGGGCTTGCCGAAGCGCTGGACCCACCCGCGCAGATCCTGCTCCAGATACCCTTCGGCGGTCGCGAGGTCGCCCGTGAAGAGGTACCAGCCGTAGTAGCGGTTGATGCTGAGTACGTCGAACAGGTCGCCGATCCGGTCGTTCTGCGGCGTCGCGAACATGACGGCGGAGTAGGTGAGGGGCCGGGTCGGGTCGAGCTTGCGGGCCAGTTCGACCAGCGGCTCGAAGTACTCGCGGGCACCGTCCTCGTTGGAGGCCGGCTCGTTGGCGAGGGACCACATCACCACGCTCGGATGGTTCTTGTCCCGTTCGATCAGCTCCCGCAGGTGCTGGGCGTGGACGTCGCGGGTGGTCCCGCCGAAGTTCTCCGGCGCGAAGGTCGGGGTCGGCGGCACACCGGTCAGCCCGCCCTGGACGCCGAGGTTGAGACCGACGGCGGCGGTCTCGTCGATGACGACGATGCCGTGCCGGTCGGCGAAGTCCAGGACCTCCTCGGCGTAGGGGTAGTGGGAGGTGCGGAAGGAGTTGGCGCCGGTCCACCGCATGAGCTGGAAGTCGTGGACGAGGTAGGCGTCGTCATGGCCCTTTCCGCGCACCGGGGTGTCCTCGTGCTTGCCGAAACCGGTGAAGTAGAACGGCTCCCCGTTGATCAGGAACTCGGTGCCGCGCACCTCGACGGTCCGGACACCGAAGGGCTGGGTGTAGCTGTCGACGGTCTCCCCGTCCAGGGCCAGTTCCACGACGAGGTCGTAGAGGTAGGCCGCGCCCGGCTGCCAGAGCGTGACGTCCTCGATGCGCAGCACGCCTTCCGGGCCCCCTCCCTCCGCGACGGTCCGGCCGGCCTCGTCCACCGCGCGCACCCGCACGGCGACCGACTCGGCGTGCGTGCCGGCGGTCTGAACGAGGTAGCCGACGGTGCCGGCCGCGCCGTCCCGTCCGGTGACGACGGTGACGTCCTCGACGTAGGTCGTCGGCGTGCTGTACAGGCGGACCGGGCGGGCGATGCCCGCGTAGTTGTAGAAGTCGTGCAGGTACGACTGCCGTTCGCGGCCGTCGGGGCCGGTCGTGACGGTGCCGGGCGGGATCGTCGTGTTCGTCAGCCGGTTGTCGACGCCGACCGTCAGCCGGAACGCGGCACCGGGCTCGACGACGCCGGTCAGGTCCGCCTCGAACGGTGTGTAGCCGCCGGTGTGTTCGGCCACGAGCCGTTCGTCCACGTAGACCTGCGCGGCATGGGTGACGGAGCCGAAGCGCAGGACCACGCGCTCGCCGGTCCAGCCGCGCGGGACGCGCACGTCGCGCTGGTACCAGACGACGCCGACGTGGTCACGGATCTCCGGGTCCACGAACAGGTCGTTGTAGCTGGCGGGCACGGGGACTTCGAGCGGCGGGGCGAGCCGTGCCGCCCACGGGGTGGCGCCGGTGCGGGTACCGAGGGCGAACCGCCACAGGCCGTCGAGGCCGACGGCGTCGCGGGTGGGGGTGGTGCGGGGCGAGAGCATGGAGTTCCTACCGGGTGCTCGGTGCGGTCGGGTTGGTCGGGGCGGGGCGCGGTTACGCCGTCTCACCGGCGTCGGCGAGGAGCGTGCTGCCCGTCATGAAGGCCGAGAGGTCGCTGGCGCAGAACAGCACCACGCGGGCGATGTCGTCAGGCACGCCGAGCCGGCCGAGGGGGCCCGGCCGCATCACGGAGAGGATCGCCTCGGAGTCCAGGGGCACCCCGGCGGCGGCCGCCGCCGCCATGTTCCCCTCGGTCGGTACGAACGTCGGCGCGACACCCAGCACACGGATGCCGAACGGGGCGAACTCCAGGGCGAGTTGCCGGGTGAGGCCGCGCGCCGCGTGCTTGGAGCCGACGTAGGCGGCGAGGCCGGGAGCCGTCCCGCGGAACCCGGCCGTGGAGACGACGTTGACGATGACGCCCCCGTGTCCGGCCTCGCTCATCCGGCGCGCGGCCTCCCGGGCGCCGAGGAAGACCCCGCGGGTGTTCACGGCGAACACCTCGTCGAAGGCCTTGTCGGACATCTCCAGGGCGGGCACGCTGGGGAAGATCCCGGCGTTGTTCACCCAGATGTCGATCCCGCCGAGCTCCCGGACCGCGAGGTCGGCGGCGGCCACGACGCTGTCGGGGTCGGTGACGTCCAGGTGGGCGGCCAGGGCGCGGCCCTGCCCCCGGCAGTCGAGATCCTCGGCGACGGCGGTGGCGAGCTCGTCCTCGATGTCCGCGACGAGCACGTCCGCTCCCGCTTCGGCCAGCCGCTCGGCGACGGCCCGGCCCAGCCCCCGGCCCGCGCCGGTCACGACGGCGCGGCGCCCGGACAGCGAGACGAGTTCGGCCAGGGACTTCGACGAGACGTCGGGTACGGAAACCTGCACGGTGAGTCCTTCGTGTGACGGGGCGGTCAGATCCGGCCGCGACGGGCGGTCTCGCCCAGCCACGCCAGAGAGGGCTTGGGGCGACGCTCGAACGTCTCGCGGTCGACCTCGACCAGGCCGAACGTCGGTGCCCAGTGGCCCCACTCGTAGTTGTCGAGCAGGCTCCAGTGCAGATAGCCGCGCACGTCCACCCCGTCGGCGATCGCCTTGCCCAGGTGCTCCAAGGCCTCGCCGGTGTAGGCGATACGGCGGGTGTCGTCGCCGGTGGCGATGCCGTTCTCGGTGACCAGGATCGGCAGGCCGCCGGTGACCTCGGCGGTGTGGCGCACCGCGATGCCCAGGGCGTCGGGCCGGTAGGCGGTCCCCACGAGCGTGTTGTCCGGGTGCGGCGGATAGGGCTCGATGCCGTCCTGGCCGACCCACTGGCTGGAGTACGACTGCACGCCCACGAAGTCGTCGCCGCGCGCTCCGTCCAGGTAGAGGTCCTCCCAGGTGCGCTCCAGTTCCCGCTTCTTCTCCTCCGCGTCGGGACGGGCCACGAAGGCGCGGTTGGCGACCGTCCAGCCGACCTTGGCGCCGGTGCGCTCGCGCAACGCCGCCCGCGCGGCGTGGTGCGCCTCGACGAGCCGGGCGCCGATGGCCGGGTCGGGGGCCGGCAGCGGCGGACGCGGGCCCTCGTGGTCGAGGGTGGGGCTCTGCCACTCCCCGTCGGCCTGCGGGTTCTGGAAGGCCCGCGCCATGCCGACCATGATGGCCAGCATGTTCGGCTCGTTCATGGTGACGACCCACTCGACGCCGTCGAGGATCGGCGCGACCGTCTCCACGTAGGTCCGGAACCGGTCGATGGCGCGTTCGCCCAGCCAGCCGCCCTCCTGGGCGAACCACAGGGGGCTGGTGAAGTGGTGCAGGGTCACAACCGGGGTCAGACCGAGCTCGAAGGCCGTTTCGATCATGCGTCGGTAGTGGGCGAGTTCGGCGCGCGAGACCATGCCGGGCACGGGCTCGACGCGGGCCCATTCGATGCCGAAGCGGTAGGCGTTGAGTCCGGCGTCCGCGAGCAGCCGCATGTCCTCGCGGTAGCGGTGGTAGCTGTCGCAGGCGTCGCCGCTGCGCTCCATGCCGGGGATGCGTCCCTCGTTCGCCCAGAAGTCGCTGTTGAGGTTGTTGCCCTCGATCTGGTGCGGGGCCGTGGAGGCGCCCCAGAGAAATCCGGGAGCGAGTTCGGTCATCGTCGACTGCCTTCCTGAGTGCCGAGGGTGACGGTCCCGGCAGCGCTCGGGCGCCGGGGCGTGTCTGCGGGCCCGGGCAGTGACTGCGACCGAGCATCAACACTTACCAAGTGGTTGGTTTTCGCTGGAACGTAAACCGGGATCACGAGGGAAGGAAGACCGTGAGGAGGTTTCGTAACCTGAGCGTTACATTTGTGGGCAGGCGCGGTACGACGCCGACGGCACCCCCGCCGGGGTCGCGGACCGCCGGGTGGCCGACGGCCGGGCGCCACCGCGCCGACGTCCGCGCGGGAGATGCTCACCGCGCTCGAGTACGGATGTCGCAGGACATCCCAGGGCGGCTCGGCGCCGCTGGGCCGCCCCTTCAGTGGGCCGCGGTGCCCGGCGGCACCGCAGACGAGAGGGCGGGCAGGACGGCGCGGGGCCGCGACCGGTCGCTTCCAGTCGCGGCCCCGCTGCCTCGGGTACTGAGGTCGGTCACGAGCCGCAGCAGCCGCCCGCCGGAGCCTCCCCCGCCGCCCCCGCCGCCGCGACCGCGGCGGGGGCGGCGAGCTGAACGAGTTGCGGCGCGGGCGCGCAGCAACCGCCGCCGCCGGCCTCCTGGGTGTCGGGGGCGTCGAAGAGGCCGGCGCCGCCGCAGACTCCGGTCTCGGGGAGAGTGAGTTCCACACGGTCGGCGGACTCGAGGTCGCCGGCGATGGCGGCGGCGACGGAGCGGACCTGCTCGTAGCCGGTCATCGCGAGGAAGGTCGGGGCGCGGCCGTAGGACTTCATCCCGACCAGGTAGACGCCGGGTTCGGGGTGGGAGAGCTCGCGGTGGCCGTGCGGGTAGACGGTGCCGCAGGAGTGCTGGTTGGGGTCGATCAGCGGGGCCAGCTCGACGGGCGCCTGGAGGCGCCCGTCGAGGCCGAGACGGAGTTCGTCGAGGAAGGACAGGTCGGGGCGGAAGCCGGTGAGGACGACCACCTCGTCGACCGGGTCCAGGCGGCGGCCGTCCTCGCCGACCAGGACCAGGCGGCCGTCGGTGTCGCGCTCGATCGCCTCGGTGCGGAAGCCGGTGACGGCGTCCGCGTGGCCTTCGTCGACGGCGGCCTTCGCCGCCAGGCCCAGGGCGCCGCGCGCCGGGAGCTGGTCGGCCTCGCCGCCGCCGAAGGTGGAGCCCGAGATGCCCCGCCGCAGGATCCACACGCCCTTGGTTCCCGCGCCGTCGTCGGACTTGGCGAGGTCGGCCAGGTAGGCGAGGGCGGTGAAGGCGGAGGCACCGGAGCCGATCACGGCGGTGCGCTTGCCCGTGTACCGGGCGCGGACGGCGGGGTCCTTCAGGTCCGGGACGCGGTAGGTGATCCGGTCTGCGGCGGCCTTCTCGCCGAGGGCCGGGAGGCCGCTGCCGCCGGCCGGGCCGGGCGTGGCCCAGGTTCCGGAGGCGTCGATGACGGCGCGGGCGAAGACGCGCTCCTCACGGCCGTCGGCGTAGGCGACGTGGGCAACGAAGGGCTGCCGCTCGCGGTCGGCGTCGACGATGCGGTCCCGGCCGGCGCGGGAGACGCCGGTGACGCGGGCCCCGGTGCGGACGCGGTCACCGAGGACGTCGGCGAGCGGCTGCAGATAGCGCTCGGCCCAGTCGCCGCCGGACGGGTAGGTGGCCGGGTCGGGGCGGGTCCAGCCGGTAGGGGCCAGCAGCTTCTCGGCGGCCGGGTCGACGACCTCGCCCCAGGTGGAGAACAGACGTACGTGCGACCACTCGCGCACCGCGGCGCCGGCGGTGGGCCCGGCCTCCAGGACCAGGGGCTCGATGCCCTGGTCGAGCAGGTGAGTGGCGGCGGCCAGGCCGACGGGTCCGGCCCCGATCACGACGACGGGCAGCTCGGTGGTGGCGGGCGCGTTCACGGCGACTCCTTGCGTGTTTCGACATCTGTCGATGGCTTGCGGGGCCCAGCGTGGCACCTGTATCGATGAGCGTCAACATAGACATTCATCGAAACCATGGGGATTGCCTGATGGAGCACATCGATGTCGCCGTCATCGGCGGCGGCCAGGCCGGACTCGCCACCGCCCACGCACTGCTGCGCTGCGGGCTGCGGCCGGTGGTGCTGGAGGCGTCCGACCGCGCGGCCGGGTCGTGGCCGCGCTACTACGACAGCCTCACGCTCTTCTCACCCGCCCGGTACAGCTCCCTGCCCGGGATGCCGTTCCCCGGCGCCGACCGCGACCGCCACCCGCACCGCGACGAGGTCGTCGCCTACCTCACCGCCTACGCCGGCCGCCTGGACGCCGACATCCGCACCCGCCGGCGTGTCACCTCCGTACGCCGGGCCGGATCCGCATTCGAGGTGGCCCTCGACGGTGGCGGCCGCCTTGCGGCACGCGCCGTCGTGGCGGCCTCGGGGACGTTCGGGCGCCCGTACCGGCCGGCGCTGCCGGGCCTGGAGGAGTTCACCGGTCAGGTGCTGCACGCCGCCGGCTACCGCAGCCCGGCCCCCTTCACCGGCAGTCGAGTGGTCGTGGTCGGGGCCGGCAACTCCGCGGTGCAGATCGCCGCCGAGCTCGCCACCACCGCCCACGTCACGCTCGCCACCCGCGCACCGGTGAGGTTCGCAGCACAGCGCGTCCTCGGCCGCGACCTGCACTTCTGGACAGCCCGCACCGGCCTGGACGTCGCACCCCTCGGCCGGCTCCTGCCGCGCCCGCCGGCGCAGCCGGTCCTCGACGACGGCCGCTACCGCGCGGCCCTGGCCGCCGGACGGCCCGACCGGCGGCCTCTGTTCACCGGCACGGACGGAGCCGAGCTCATCTGGGCGGACGGGGAGCGGGAGGAGGTCGACGCGATCGTGCTCGCCACCGGCTATCGCCCCGACCTGCCCTACCTCGGTCCCCTGGACGGTGCTCTCGACGCGGAGGGGAAGCCCCGGCACCGCGAGGGCCTCGCCACCGGTGTGCCGGGGCTGGCGTTCGTCGGGCTGGAATGGCAGCGGAGTCTGTCGTCGAACTCGCTGCGCGGGGTGGGCCGGGACGCGGACTGGATCGCCTGGCGCATGGCCGCCCACCTCGCGCGCCGGTGACGAGTGACGGGCCTCGCCGCACTGGTTCGACGTGTGTCAACATAGACGTATGTCGAATGCGAAAGCGCTGCCGCTGCTCGAGCCCGCCGACGGTCAGGGTGTGGCGCCGTGCTGTCCGCCGCTGACCGAGCGCCCGATGACGGCCGCGGAGGCAGAGACGGCCGCGCGGATGTTCAAGGCCCTCGGTGACCCGGTCCGCCTGCGGCTGTTCTCCGCCGTGGCCTCGCACGAGGGCGGCGAAGCGTGCGTGTGCGACATCTCCGACGTCGGCGTCTCCCAGCCCACCGTCTCCCACCACCTGAAGAAGCTGAAGGAGGCCGGGCTGCTCACCTCCGAGCGGCGCGGCACCTGGGTGTACTACCGGGTCGAGCCGTCCGTGCTCGCCGCGATGGGCAAGCTGCTGACGCTGCCGGCCGCGGCCTGAACGAGGGAACGGACAGAGGAGGGGAAACGGTGAGCGGGGCGAGTGCGGTGGTGGTGCCGCTGGCGGCTGAGCACGCCAGTCAGGTGCTGGCGATCTACCAGGCGGGCATCGACGAGGGCAACGCCACCTTCGAGACCAGCCCGCCTTCGTGGGAGGCGTTCGAGGCCACGAAGATGCCCGGGCACCGCTTCGCCGCCCTCGACGAGAGCGGGACGGTGCTCGGCTGGGTGGCGGCGAGCAGAGTCTCGGACCGGTGCGCTTACGCGGGCGTGGTCGAACACTCCGTCTATGTCCACCCCGACGCCCGAGGCCGCGGCGTCGCCTCAGCCCTGCTCAAGGCGCTGATCGACTCCACCGAGGCGGCCGGGATCTGGACCATCCAGTCCGGAATCTTCCCCGAGAACACCGCGAGCCTCGCCGTGCATGCGCGCGCCGGCTTCCGTGTGATCGGTACCCGGGAGCGGATCGGGCGTCTTCACGGCGTCTGGCGCGACGTCATCCTGGTCGAGCGCCGTAGTCCCGCTGTCATCTGAGAGCTGTCAGCGCTCCTCGATCACCACGACCGTGTCGAGCCCCACGTACGGCCAGGATCGGGAGCCGATAACCGGATCAACCCCGGCACGTTGTATCCGACGCTGCACCGGTTGGAGGCCGACGGCCTGCTGATCTCGGAGCAGCGAGTGGTCGACGGCCGCACGCGGCGCGTCTACAAGGCGACCGAGGCCGGGAAGCAGGCCCTGGCGGAGCCGGCCCGCGAGGTCCTGGGCGACGACGCGCCCTGATCAGTCCTGTGGCACCGCCGCCTTGGCAAGGGCGGCGGAGCTGGCGTGGGTGAGGCGGGCATCGAGGGAGTAGGCACCGGCGCCGACGAGGAGCAGGAACAGGCTGCCGCACAGCTGCGCGAGGTCGGTGCGCGATTCGTGGGCGAGATCCCACCAGCCGGATGAGCCGGTGAACAGCGGGGCGTCGCCCCACAGGATCGGCAGCTTCGTGATCAGCAGAGCGCCGAGCATGTTCACGGTCATCGGCACGACGGCGAGCCGGGTGAGGAGACCGGCGAGGATCAGCAGGCCGCACACGATCTCGAAGAGGCCGTCCAGGGGTGCGAGGAAGCCGGGGGCGGGGATGCCGGCCTTGTCGAAGCGGCCGGTGCCGAGCTGGTCGGGGCGCAGGAACTTCAAGACGCCCTCGGACAGGAAGACGGCGCCGACGTAGAGGCGGACGAGGACGACGGCGCCCGGCGCGCTCGTGCCCATCAGACGCTGCTGGAACTGGGTCACGGCACTCGCACCTCGTCTCGGTCGGATGCGGATATCGTCCGGCGGTTCCGGGAGCGGGGACAACAGGCAGCCCGGCCGTTCCCCCGGGTGGGGGAACGGCCGGGGCGGCAGGTCGACATCGATCGCGCTCTGTGCGTTCCGTGTTCGCCCTCAGGAGGATCTGCCTGCCTTCGGCTCGGGCCGGGTGACCGGAGCGATGGGGGTGCGATCGCACTACTGCGCACCCGGCACAAGTCGGGCGCAAGGGTCTGCCGTTGCAGGACTACTTCCTGGTGACGCAGATGTCGAAGGCGCAGATCGCGGAGCACGTGCCCGTCATCACGGTGACGACGGCGAGGGCCCACTTCGGGCTGGACCTGCACTCCGCTTAGGGCGCGCTCAGGGCCGATGCCGGTGAGCCCTGTCCCGCAGGTGGGACAGGGCTCGTCAGCTGGGGACACCTGCGGCGCGACGGTCCAGCCAGGCGCGGCCCCGGTGCTACTGGAAGCGGTTCATGCGTCGATCTCGATGCCGCCGAACGGAGCCCCGCCGTTCAGGACCCGCTCCTCCGGAGGAATCGGCGCGAGGCTCACACGCACGTCGATGCACGTCGGCCGGCCGGCCGCGAGGGCCGCCTCGATCGCCGGGGCGAGCTGGTCCAGTTCCGTGACGTCGACGCCGTCGGCGCCGAGGGCTCGTGCCACGCCGCTGTAGGAGCCGTTCTCCAGGCGGTTGTTGGTGACGCGGTCCTGTCCGAAGAAGAACTGCTGGGTGTGCAGGGTGGCGCCCCAGGCCTGGTTGTTGAGGACGATCACGACGACCGGGAGTCCCGCCCGGACGAGGGAGTCGAACTCGGCGAGGCTGTAGCCGACGGCTCCATCGCCGGTGACGAGGATCGTCGCCTTGTCGGGGGTCGCGTACTGCGCTCCCAGCGCCACGCCGAAGTTGCTCCCCATCGAGCTGAGGTAGCCGTGGCCGAGGTAGTGGGCCAGGGGCGCGAGCGCGATCGTCTCGGAGAGCCACAGCTCGGTCAGAGCGCCGTCGACGACCACGGTGGCCTGGTCGGGGACGCTCTCGGCGATCGTGCGGACCGCGAGGTACGGGTGGATCGCGCCGTCGTGCTCCTCGGTCTCGGCGGCGAGGGCGGACCGCCGGGTGGCCGAGACGTCCCGCAGGGTCGCCAGCCAGTCGTCGCGCCCCGCCGGGACGGGGCCGTCGCCCAGACGCTCGTTCAGCAGGCCGATCGTGGCGATCGGGTCTGCCTGGACACCGAGTTCGACATCCTGCAGACGGCCGAGTTCACGGCCGTCGGGGTCGATCTGGAAGATCCGCGCGCTCTTCGGGAGCAGTCGGCCCGTGCCGAACTGGGTGGCCATTCCGAAGCGCAGCCCCAGCATCAGGACCAGGTCGGGCCGCTCGTCCTCGGGGACGGTGGCCAGGGTCTGGAGGAGACCGACGTGCTGCTCGGACCCGACGATCGCACCGAGTCCCTCCCAGTCGGAGAAGAGGGGCACTCCGGTACGGGCGGCGAACTCGTGCAACCGGGCGCGCGCTTCGGCGGTGACGAAGGACTTGCCGACCAGCGCGATCGGCCGACGGGCGGCGCCGAGTGCCTCGATGATCCGGTCGACGCCGCCGGCCGGGGCGATGCCGGTGCCGTCGATCTCGACGCGGTAGTCCTCGACCTCGTCGGCATCGATCTGCTGACGCAGGACGTCCCAGGGGATGTCGAGAAGGACCGGGCCCTTGGGCTCCGACTGGGCGATGCGGACGGCCTGGGCGACCAGACGGGGAATCAGCTCGGTACGGGTCACGCGGTGCGCGAACTTGGTCACCGGTGTGGCCATGGCCACCTGGTCGAACCCGGCCTGCTGGTCGTTGACCTGGTCCGTTTCCAGAGGTCCTGAGCCCGCGATGTAGAGGACGGGGGTCCGGTCCAGATGGGCGTTGGCGATCGAGGTCAGGACGTTGGTGAAGCCGCCACCCGCTGTCACGACGGCGACACCCAGGTCCCCGGTGACCCGTGCGTAGCCCTCGGCGGCGTGGCCGGCGTTCACCTCGTGGCGCACGTCGACGATCCGCAGCTTGGCGTCCAGGGCCTCCTGGAGGATGCCGTCGATGTGTGCTCCGGGCAGGCCGAAGGCCACGTTGACGCCGGCTCGCTGCAGGGTTCGCACGACGAGCCCACTACCGGTTGTGGTTGCCATTCGATGATCCGCTCTTCTGGTGGTACTCAGGGGTTGCGACAAGATGCGCTGGGGACCGGGCCGCGTCTCGGGCCGCCCGTTCCGCAGTCTCGGGTGAGGTCTGCGGAGCGACAATGACTGTGTTCGTTGGACGGTCAACGCCTTGTCCGACCTGCGAGGTCAAGACCGCGTCGACCGGACCGGCCGCGGATGGCGGACCGCATGTCAGGCCTACGGCGTCCTCGGCACGGCCTTGACCACACGCCCGGCGGCGACCTCGGGGTCGTACGCGTAGATCCAGCCGTTCGCCCTGAGGGGGTCGGCCTGCGAGTACGCCAGGTCGCGCGCCTGCTGCTCGGGGCCGTCCGGAAGGTGGTTGATGTGAGACCTTCCGTGCGACACCTCCTGGAGGCGTGTCGTGCGGGGGCGACGAAGCCCTTCGTAGCGTCCCAGCGCCGCGACCGGGTTCTCCGGGTCCTCCGCGAGACACAGGGCGAGGACGGCGCCGTCCTCGATCGCCTGGGCGGCGCCCTGGGCGAAGAACGGGAACATCGGGTGGGCCGCGTCACCCAGCAGGGTCGCGTTTGCGCGGTTCCAGTTGTCGAGGGGCTCGCGGTCGAGCAACGCCCAACGTCCCGGCGTGTCGGCCGCGGTGATCAGCTCCACCAGACGCGGATCCCAGCCGTCGAACTCGTCGAGCAGTTCCCCGAGCGTCGCGGTGGCCGTCCATGACTCGACGCTGCTCGCCCCGGCGGGCGCGAAGGCGACGAGGTTGACGTACTCCTCTCCGGAGACCGGGTAGTGCACGAGGTGGTGGTCGGGGCCGATCCAGAGGGTCTGGGCGCGCCGCCTGGCGAAGTCGGGTGCCTTCTCGGCGGGTACGAGGGCCCGGAAGGCGCAGATGCCCGACTCCCTGGCCTCGGTCGGTCCGACGATGGCGCCGCGCACGCGTGAGTGGACTCCGTCGGCGCCGATGAGGATGTCCGGGCGAACGGTCTCACCGTCCTCGAACCGCAGAACCGCCTGGTCGCCTTCGAACTCGACCGAGACGCAGCGCTTGCCGAGGTGGATCGAGTGCTCAGGGACAGCCGACCTCAAGGCGTCCAGCAGGTCGGCGCGGTGGGCGGCATAGGTGTGCTCGCCGTACAGGCGTACGCACCCCTCCTGAAGGTTCTCCGCGGAGAGGACGGCGCCGTTCTCCCAGCGCCGGAACTCCCAGCCGATCTCCATCCGGACCGCGCGCTCGATGAACCGGTCCAGCACGCCGAGCCGTCGGAGCAGGCGGGCGGCGTTGGGCGCGATCACCAGGCCGGCACCGACTTCGGTCAGGGCGGCCGCCTGCTCGTAGACGTCACTGTCGAAGCCCTTCTCGCGAAGGAAGGCCGCGGCGGCGAGGCCCCCGATGCCGCCGCCCAGGATCGCGATCTTCGGGCCGGCTTGCGTACTCTTCATCGTCTTTCACTCCCCATGGACCGTGAGCCGAGGTAGGTGACCGGCTCTGTGCAAGACTTCGGCACATCGCGCGTTGTTAGAACAGCGTGGTTCATCCAACGAACATGCAAGGTAGGGTGGCCGAAGCCACTGACGATGGAGGAGAGACCCATGCCTCGCGCGCAAGAGCCAGGACGATCGGTCAGCTCTCGTCTGTGGGATCTGCTGTACTCCTTCGACACCGACCACACCGAGCTGAGCCTGGCCGACCTGGTCCGGCGTACCGGCATGCCGCACGCCACCGCCAGACGCCTCACGCTCGACCTTCTGGAGGCCGGAGCACTCGAACGCACCAGCGACAACCGGTTCGCGATCGGTCTGCCGCTGTGGCGCCTGGGAACCCTCGCACCGCGCGCCGAGACGCTGCGCAGCGCCGCGCAGCCCTTCGTGGAGGACCTGTACACCGCCCTTCGCCAGCATGTGCAACTGGCCGTCCTCCAGGGCGACCAGGCCGTGATCATCGAACGGCTGTCGGCGGTCAACGCCGTCGGTCTGACCTCGCAGGTCGGTGGCCTTCTGCCCTTGCACTGCTCAGGTGTCGGCAAGGTGCTGCTGAGCCACAGCAGCCCGGCCTTCATCGACGAGGTACTGGCGGGAAGGCTGCAGCGTTTCACCCCCAGGACGATCGTGGACCCCGTCGAACTCCGTCGCGAACTGGCGTCCTGTCGCTCGACCGGAACGGTGGTCGTCAAGGAAGAGCTGAGCGAAGGGGCCGAGTCGGTCGCGACGCGCATCGTCGACGGCCGCGGCAACGTCGTCGCGGCCATGTCCGTCGTGGTGGCCGCCGGCTCGATCAAACTGCAGGCGGCCGTTCCCACGCTGGTCGCGAGCGGACTGGGACTGTCCAGGAGCCTCGGCTGGCGGCCGGGCATTCCCATTCGCGCCGCGTGACCCCTCGCGGTGCGAGGAGACCGGCGCGTCATACCGGCGGTTGCCGCCGCGAGAGCTGCATGTGGCCGAGGCGCCATCCCTCGTCGGTCGAGAACCACACCCGGGTGGCCACGGCCTGCACCAGGAACGGCGGCAGATCGGGAACGCGCCGGATGCGCATCTTCTGATAACACGTGACGATCGCCCGCCCCCCTCGCTCCAGACACGTCACTTCGCTGGTCTCCGCCTCGAGGGTGGCTCCCATGGACGCGTTGTGGCCGAGGAAGCGCTCGCGGTCATGGACGTTCCCGACCGGGGCGTGCACGACCACACAGTCGGGGAGCATCAGTCGGCGCTGCTCCTCGTCGCCGAGCGTGATCGCGACGAGCCACGCCGCCTCCGCTCGAGCGACCGTATCCGGCATGCGGATGTCGTTCGCACTGCTCGGCCCCGGGTGCGCGGTGGTCATTGTTCGACTCCTGTCCAAGTGCGTCTGTTGAACGTTGTGCCTTGTACGCCGTGGCCCGCCGCGACCGATGCTCCCGAGGAGAGGTCGCGGCGGGCGCTCCGGTTGTCCTGTTGTGTGCGTCCCGACGCGGACGCGTTCGTCAGGCGGTCAGCCGTCGAGGGTGTGCGGGTCGTCCTCGAGGTGAGCCTTGTCCACGCCGCCGCGCGCGCCGACGAGAGTGAGTGCCGCCGCCACGAGAGCGGCCACGCCACCGAGCACGTACGCGAGGGAGTAACTGCTGCTGAGGGCGTCGAAAGCGACGTCCTTGAGCGGGTTGAAGGGCACGACCCGACCATCCGGCGTCGTGATGCTGGCCGGCACCGAGTTGGCGCCGAGCGGACCCGACTGCACGGCGTGCACCGCCGCCTCCAGCTGCGGTTTCTGCTCGGCGGGAGCATGGGCCGCAGAGGCCTGGAAGGCCTCGTAGGCCTTCCTCAGAGCAGGATCGCCGGACAGCTTGCGGGCGATCTCGTCGGCGGCCCGGCTCAGCGCGATGGCGCCGGCGATCGCGGGACCGAGGGCGAACCCGAGGTCCCGGAACGTGCTGGTGACACCGCTGGCCATACCGGCGAGGTGGTTGGGCAACGTGTTGACCGCGACCGCGCTGATGGCGGCGAAGGCGAGCGCCGAGCCGACGCCGGCGAGAATCAGCGGCCCGAAGATGGCGCTCAGGGCCCGGTTGCTCGTCGAGATCCCGGCGAACCACAGCCCGCTGGCGCCGATGAGGGTCAGGGCCGCGCACAGGACCCACCGGGGGTTGTAGCGCTCCAGCAGCTTGGAGGTGAGGGGCAGCAGGACGAAGCCGATGCCTCCGAAGAAGAGGTAGGCGACGGAGCTCTGTAGGGGGCTGAACCCCTGGATGATGGTGAGGCGGATGCTGGTGCCGTACATGATCACGAGGAACGCGAACATACCGATCAGCGTGACCACCGAGTTCATGGCGAACGCCCGGTTCCTGAACACGCTCAGGAGAAGCAGCGGCTCGGACGCACGGCGCTCGACGACGACGAACAGCGCGAGGAAGACGGCCGCGACGATGAACGCGACGACGATCTGCGGGTGCCCCCAGCCACTCTCGGCACCCTGGATCACGGCGTACATCAGGGCGAACAGGCCGAGCGCGGCGGTGATCTGACCCGGCCAGTCGATGGAACGGCCCTCGGGCGATGAGGAGTTCTGGGCGAGGGCCAGCGACAGGACCACGCTCGCCGCGGCGATGACAAGGACGCCGACGAAGGCCCAGCGCCAGTTCGCGTTCCCGGCCCAGCCGAGTTCGATCTTGGCGGCGATGCCTGCCAGCAGCGGGCCGAGGAAGCCGCCGACCGAGAGCGCGGTGGCCCAGATCGCCACGCCCCGCGCGCGGGCGGCGGTGGTGTGCGTGCCGGCCGCCACCATGGCGAGGCTCGTCGGGAAGATGGCCGCGGCCCCGATGCCGCTGAGGACCTGGGCGAGGATCAGCAACGTCACCCGGGTGTCGGACGAGGATCCCGCCCCCGGCGTCAGGACCGCGAGAGTCGCGCCCACGACGATGAGCGCGGCGCCCCCGACGAGCAGGCGCTTACGGCCGAACAGGTCACCGAACACGCCGAAACCGAGTCCCATCGCGGCGACGGGCAGCATGAAGGCCTCGGTGATCCACGTCAGTTGCGCCGAGGACGGCGCGAGATCCTGCTGGACCAGCCCGTTGATGAGCGAGGGGACGGAAAGGGCTATCTGCGCGAGGCACACGGCGACGACCACCGCCGTCAGAGTGCCTGCTCTCAGGATGTATCTGCCACCCTCTCCCTGTGCCGTAGTGGGTGTATCGGTCTGAACCATGGATGACTCCTCGCGCGCAGAGCGCTGCTGTCGGAACCGGCGTCGGCCGCCGGACCCTGCTGTGGGTGTTCTTGTCGCGGTCATCCCGGCAACACCGCTGCCGAACCGCCCTGAGGCCTTGCGGAGCGCCTCCGCGCGGCTCATCGACCAAACCTGATATCGACCGAATGTGATCCGGGACGCTCGGCCCTGGTCACCGACCGGCCGAGCAGCGACAAGGTAGAAATGACCCCCGTCGCGCTCAATGGACATGTTCATTGGACGGACAAGCCACCCTTTGTCCGCGGCCTCGACGCGCACACTCCGTGGATGACGCCGTTGCCGGGCCTGGCGAGGCTCCGGGAGCGCCCCGAAGCTCACCGCTTCTGCGCAGAGGTCCCACATGACGCTGTGCGGCGCTCCGGTTCCGTTCAAGCGCTGACCAAGGAGAAATGGGCCATGGCTGGAAGGCTGACGGGCAGGACCGCCGTCGTGACCGGGGGCAGTGCCGGTATCGGGCAGGAGATCGCTCGTAGGCTCGCGTCGGAGGGCGCGGACATCGCGGTCGCGGACATCGATCCGGCCGACGAGACTCGGGAACTCGTCGCGGAGACCGGGCGGCGGTTCTTCAGTGACGAGGTCGACATCTCGAACGAGGACGCGATCAACGGGTTCGCCGCTCGGGTCCGAAGTGAGTTCGGCACCGCCGACATCCTGGTGAACAACGCCGCCGTCGCCCTGCTGGCCGACATCGACCATGTGACCTACGACGACTGGCGCCGCACCTTCGCCGTCAACGTGGACGGCCCCTTCCTGGCCTCCAGGGCGTTCCTGCCGGACCTCAAGGAGTCCGGTTCGGGGCGGATCATCAACATCACGTCCTCGAGCTACTGGACTCCGCCGCCGCCCTTCGTCTCCTATGTCTCCGCCAAGGGCGCGCTGAACGGACTCACCTCGGTGCTGGCCGCCAACCTCGCCGCGCACGACATCACCGTCAACGGCGTCGCGGCGAGTCTGGTCCGGACGGCCGCGGCCGTGGAGAAGACGAGTGAGTCCTTCTTCGAGCAGACCGTGCGGATCCAGAACATCAAGCGTGTGCAGATGCCGGCCGACGTCTCGGGTGCCGTGGCGTTCCTCGCGTCCGACGACGCCGCGTTCATCACGGGGCAGATCATCGTCGCGGACGGTGGAAGCACGCGCCGCTGAGCGGTCCTCGCACCACGATGTCCGTCCAGTGAGAGCGCCGGTAAGGTCGACCCTGTGACAGCGGAGGAAACGACGTCGGGGAAGCCGGGAGCACCATCGGGCCGGCAGCAGCGCCGCAGGAGCCCGAAGGATCCCGACCGCCAGCGGGACCCGGTGGGGACCCGGCGGGCCATCCTGTCCGCCGCCGCGACGGAGTTCGGCACCCATGGTTTCGACGGGGCCCGGGTCGTACGGATCGCCGAGGCGGCCGGCGTCAGCCATCAGCTGATCACCTACTACTTCGGAGGCAAACGCGGGCTGTACGAGGCGCTGAGCGAGCAGTGGCTCGAGGAGTCCATGCGCGTCAGCCAGGCCCACACGTTCGCGGAGGCCGTGCGCCGCTATGTCCACTGGGCGCACGAGGACCCGGGGTGGGTGCACATGGTCACCCGCGAGGACCCCGGCACGCGCCCGCCCGCCGAGGACGAGCGGGCCGCCGAGTTGTTCAAGCACGTCGAGGAACTCCGCGCGCGACAGGCGCGCGGTGAGTTCCGCGGTGACCTCGACGTGGGGGCCGTGGCCCTCGTCTTCTTCGCCGCCTCGATCGCTCCGGTGGCCATCCCGTGGATCGCTCGTGAACTCGTCCAGCAGGACCCCGCCGCACCGGAGTTCATCGACCACTACGCGAACCAGGTGGGTCAGATCATCTCCGCACTCGCCGAAGCGACACAGGACGAGGGCCCGCCGGTGAACGGCGAGCCCCAGGGCTGAAGGCGACCGGCTTGCGGGAGCCGGGATGCTCAGCCCGGCGGCAGCCGCCGGGCCATCTGCAGATGCGCCAGCTGCCAGCCGCCCGCCGAGGACCGCACCCAGACCCTGGTGGCAGCGGCCTGGACGACGAACGGGGGCAGGTCGGGGACGTAGGCGACCCGCATCTCCTGCAGGCAGCTGACCACGGCCGTCGTGCCGAACCTCTGGACGGTCACGTCGAAGGTGTCCACCTGGCTGGTGCGGCCCATGCGCTTGGCGTACGCCAGCCAGTCGTCCGTCCTGTGGATGTGCCCGACCGCCGAGTGCACGATCACGCAGTCGGGATGCAGCAGGGCACGGATCGCCGGCTCCGGGTCCGGGAGCGTCTGCGCGGCGAGCCAGGCGGCCTCGGCGTCCTCAAGGGTGGCCGGGACGGAGCGGGCGCTCTCCGCCGTCGCCGGTGTCGGAGAGTCGGTCACAGTTCGAGCTCCAGGATCGGGGACCTCGACCGGGACGAGCACGGAGTGAACAGGCCCTCCGCGCGCTCCCCGTCGGTCAGGATCTCGTCTCGGTGATCGGGCTCACCGGCCCGAACCCGCACGATGCACTCGCCGCAGATGCCCTGTCCGCAGGAGTAGGGCGCCTCGACCCCGTTCGCCAGCAGTACGTCCAGGACGCTCTGGTCCTCGGGGACGGTGTACTCCGCTCCCGTTGAGGACAGGCGCACGGTGAATGCGCTCTCCCCTGCCCCGTCGGGCTCGGCGGCGGCCGGGGGCGCGGCGCTGAAGCGCTCCTTGTGCAGGGCGGACGCGGGCCATCCCAGCTCGGCCGCCCGTCCCAGCGTGTAGTCCATGAACCCGCCGGGACCGCAGACATAGACCGCGGTGTCGGCGACGGGATCCCCCAAGTCGCGCTCCAGATCCAGGAGTTGGTCCGGTGCCTGGTCGTCGAAGTGGAGAGTGACCCGCGGATGGTTCTCCAGCTCGGCGAGGAAGGCCGCCTCGCTCCGGCTGCGGGCGCAGTAGTGCAGGTGGTAGTCGCCCCCGGTGGCGTCGAGGTTCTGGGCCATCGACAGCAGCGGGGTGATGCCGATGCCGCCCGCGAGGAGCACGTGCCGGCGCGCGGACGCCAGGGCGAAGCGGTTGCGGGGTGCGGCGATGCGCAGCGTGTCGCCCTCGGTGAGGGCGTGCATGGCGCGTGATCCGCCGCGCGAGGCGGCCTCTTCGAGGACCGCGATCCGGTACTGCTTGTGGATGCCGGGCGGCCCGCACAGGGAGTACTGCCTGACCAGTGCCGCCTCGCCGACCTGTACGTCGATGTGGGCGCCGGGCTCGTACTCCCACAGCTCGTCGCCGTCGGCGCGGGCGAGTTCGAAGACCGCGATTCTGGGCGTGGCGTCGTAGCGGGCGACGACGACCACGTCCGTCCAGGAGGTGGTGCTCACGTTTCGGTCACGCCCCCGCCGCCGTGGGCGCGGCCGCCCGGTCCGTCTGCGTGGAGGCCTTCGGCCTGGTGACGAGGCCGGCCTCCACGTGGCGGACCGGCTCGCCGGGGGTGGCGACGCCGAGCGGGGTGCGGCCGGCCTCGACGTCGTCGATCATCGTGCGCAGCATGCGCCGGAGCATGACGACGCCCTTGTCGGAGGGGGCCAGGGTCTCCTCGGAGTGCTGGGTGATGGGACCCTGCGACCACTGGGCCTCGTAGTCGCCGGGGAAGCGCTGCTTCTCCTCCTCGCTCAGCAGCCAGCCGTCCTTGCCGTTCTGCTTGATGCCGAACATGAAGGACGTGGCCCGCTCGGGGTCGGCGGAGCGGACGGAGAAGACCAGCCGGTGGTGGGTGTCGTCGGCGGGGACCACCCAGATCAGCATGTCGCAGCGGACGTCGGGGGTCGATCGGATGAAGTCGGGCAGGGCGATGATGTTGGGCAGCATGCACTCCACGGACCACTCCAGGTCCACGGTCGCGCCGTCGGCGCCCAGGTCGTCCTGGTAGCGCCAGATGTACTTCACGCCGTTGCCGGTGCGGTGGTAGGTGGTGCGCTCCGCGGCCGTGGAGGGGTCGTAGTAGTGCTCGGGGAAGCCGGTCGTGCCGGTGCCCTGGAACTGGAACCCGCTGTGGTTGGAGTGGAGCCACGCCGCGTGCACGGGGTCGACGGCGTTCTCGAAGAGCTGGAGCCAGTTGTAGTCCTGCTCCAGGCCGATCACCTCGGCGCCCGGGACCATCCAGCTGGTGTGGTAGCTCTCCCCCTCATCCAGTGGTTCGAGGCTGTCGTAGCGCGGCAGCGGGGGCTTGAGCTCGGGCGGGCCCATGTAGACGAAGACCAGGCCGTAGGCCTCCTCCACCGGGTACCAGGGCTGGCGGGCGAGGTTGCGGCGGCGGCCGCCGTCGAGTTCGCAGGCCTGTTCCAGGCAGTGGCCCTGCACGTCGAACTTCCAGCCGTGGTAGCAGCAGCGGATGCCGTCCTCCTCGATGCGGCCGTAGAAGAGGCTGCTGCCGCGGTGTGCGCACCGCTCGAAGACGACACCGGGGCGGCCCTGGCCGTCCCGGAAGACGATCAGGTTCTCGCCCAGCATGCGGACGCGGTGGGGAACGTCGCTGGTCAGGGCGGTGGAGCTGGCGATCGGCTGCCAGTGACGGCGCAGCGCCTCACCCATCGGCGTGCCAGGGCCGACCTCGGTCAGGCGGGCGTCGTGGGAGGAGGGCTTGCGGCCGTAGCCGGTTCCCGTGTCGGTCACGGTCGTGTCGGTCATGGTGATCCATCTCCTCGGCGTGGAGGCAGCGGGGACGCGTGTAGAGGGCCGCTGAGGGCTTGGACAACCCGCGGTGGAGGCCGTTTCGTACGGTCGCGAGGCGTCGTCGTCGGTGCGTGCGGCGGCTCTTCCGGCACGCTCGGACAGGCGCGGCGAGCGGTTGGCGCCCAGGGGGCGTTCATGCCGTTGTACGGGTCTGATGAAAAGCTGTCAATGGCTCCGACCTTGTTTGATGAATTACTTGCAGAGTCCTGTCGGATCGCGGGACGCCTTGTTACGGTGGCCCGGCACCGAGGTGACGAGCCGCTCGCGGCCTGAGCCGCACCTCGCCACCACACCTGAGAACGTGCCGAGCCGGCGACCGCCCACCCCGCGATTTTCCGCGGCTCCTCCAGCGTGCGTTCGTCCAGAGCCGAAGGAGACGAGATGTCCCGACCCTCCACAGGAGCCTCCGCATGAGCGCCGAGTACGACTACGTCGTCGTCGGCGCGGGTACGGCCGGCTGCGTCCTCGCCGCGCGCCTGTCCGCGGACCCCGGGACACGGGTACTGCTGATCGAGGCCGGCCCGTCCGCGGATCGCGGCCTGCTGGTGCGGTTGCCCCTCGGGGTCGGGCTGCTGTCGGGACGCGAGGACATCGGCTGGGGTTACGAGTCGGAGCCCGAGCCGGGTCTGAACGGCCGGCGGATCCCCGTCCCGCGCGGCCGGCTGGTCGGCGGCACCGGGTCGATCAACGGCTCGACCCATGTCCGCGCACACCGCCTCGACTACGACGACTGGGTCAAGTCCGGTGCGACAGGCTGGGGTTGGGACGACCTGCTGCCGTATTTCCGCCGCTCCGAGAGCAGTTGGCGCGGCGACACCGAGCACCACGGCGGGTACGGACCCGTCACCGTGTCGACCACGGTCCGGCGGGGTCCTTTCGGCCGGCGTCTGGACAGCGGCGCCCGATCGCTGGGCATCGGGTTCCCCGACGACACCCAGAGCGGGGACCCCACCGGAGCCGGGCAGAACGAGACCGCCATCCGTCGCGGCCGTCGCCACAGCACCGCCGCCGCCTACCTGCGACCCGTCCTGCGGCAGCGGCCGAACCTGACCCTGCTCACCGGGGTGCTCGTGGACAAGGTCGTCCTGGAGGCAGGGCGCGCGAGCGGTGTCCGCGTCGTCAAGGGCGGACGCAGCCGGGTGATCCGCGCCGCACGTGAGGTCGTACTGTGCGCCGGCACCTACAACTCACCCCAGCTGCTGATGCGTTCGGGCATCGGACCGGCAGACCAGCTGCGCGAACTGGGGGTCGCTGTTGCACTGGACCTCCCCGGGGTCGGCGCCAACCTCCAGGACCACCCGGCAGCGCCCGTGCTGTTCGACGTCAAGGACCCGGTGACCTTCCACGAGCACCTGCGTGCCGACCGAGTGGTCCTGGGCGCCTTCCGCTGGCTGCTGGCCGGGAGCGGTCCGCTGGCCGGAATGCCCGAGTTCCTGTCCGCGTACGTCCGCACCCGCCCCGGCCTCGACCGTCCCGACGGATTCCTCGGCATCCTGGGCGGCGGTTTCGACGCCCGGCCCTGGTTCCCCGGCATACGGCCACTGAAGAACCGTCACTGCGTGGCCCTCAACGCCGTCGCGACCCCCCGCAGCCGCGGCGAGGTACGGCTGGGCTCCGCCGACCCGGCCGCCCCGCCGCGGATCACGTTCAACCTGCTCACCGAGCCGGAGGACGTCGCCGCGCTGCGGGAGACCGTGCGCACCACGCTGGCCGTCCTGCGCAGCCCCGAGGTCGCCCCGATGATCCGGGCGGAACTCGCACCGGGCCCCGACGTACGCACCGACGAGGACTTCGAGCGCTATCTGCGTGAGACCGGCTACTCCGCCAACCACGCCTGCGGCACCTGCGCCATCGGCACCTCCGAGACCGCCGTCGTCGACCCCGAGCTGCGGGTGCGCGGCATCGACGGACTGCGCGTCGTCGACGCGTCGGTGCTGCCGAGCGTGCCCGGCGCGAACATCAACGCCACCGTCATCGCCGTAGCCGAGAAGGCGTCGGACCTGATCCGCGGCATCCCGGCGGCCACCGGAGCCCCGCTTCATGAGAGGACCGCGGGATGAGGGAAGCCCTGAGCTATGCCATCGCGCACCGGGCGGCCGAGGCCGTGCTGGAGGCGGCCCGGAGCGAGGGCGCGCGCGTCTGTGTGGCCGTCGTCAATCGCAGCGGCGTCATCAAGGTGCTGCTCAGCGACGACGGAGTCGGCCGCATCGGGATCGAGACCGCGCGCCGCAAGGCCTATACCGCCGCCGTCACCGGTGTGCCGACCTCGAAGTTCGCCGCTCTCGCCGCGTCCCCCGCGTTGGCGCTCGCGCCCGTGCACCTCGTCGACGCCGACCTCCTGCCGGTGCCGGGCGGGGTGCCCATCACCGTGGACGACGGCGAGGTCATCGGTGTCGTCGGCGTCGGCGGCGCGGACGGCGAGACCGACGAGCGACTCGCCTCCCGCGCCCTGGAGGGCCTGAAGGACCTGCTCGACCGAGCGGCCGTGCCACCCATGACATCCGTGCCGCCCGCAACGCCCGCAGCGCCCGTGATGTCCGGGACACTGAAGGAGAACGACCGTGATCGATGACTTCCTCGTCGTCGAGGGCGTGGCCCACAACTACAACTTCCGGCCCGAGAACTGCGTCGACCCGCACATCGGGGCGGCCATCGGCGAACACCTCTACGGCCTGCACAAACGGGTCAGCGGTCCCGCATACACCCTTGAGCGCTCCACCTACATGCGGGGTGCGGGCGCGGACATCATCGGCCGGGCCCTGCTCGCGGAGAGCCAGACCGACGTGATCGCCTACCACGAGACACCCATCTACGGCCACTTCCGGGACGGGGGCTCGGCGCTGGGCGTCGGGCTGGAGATGCGCGAGAAGTGGCCCGAGCGCGTGCTGATCTACGGCGCGGTGTCCCCGCTGCGCCCCGGTGCCCTGGACCGGGTGGACGAGCTGGTGGAGAAGCACCGGGTCAACGCGCTCAAGCTCTATCCGATCGACGTCGTCGAGGGCCGGGTGACCGCGCTGGACATGGGTGACCCGGAGGTCTGCTTCCCGCTGTTGGAGCGGGCCCGGCAGCACGGTCTGAAGGTCGTGGCCATCCACAAGGCGCTCCCGGTCGGGCCCGGGCCGACCTCCGCCCTCGGGATGGGCGACGTCGAAGCCGCCGCGCTGGCCTTCCCCGACCTCACCTTCGAGGTCGTCCACGGCGGCATGGCCTTCGTCGAGGAGACGGCCCTCCAGCTGGAGTCCTTCCGCAACGTATGGGTCAACCTGGAGGCCACGTCGTTCATGGCCGTCTACGCGCCCCGCCGCTTCGCACAGGCGTTGGGGGCCTTTCTGCAGGCCGGTGCCGCCGAGCGGATCATCTGGGCGACCGGCTGCGACGCGGTCCACCCCCGGCCGGCGATCGAGGCGTTCTGGAACTTCGAGATGCCCCGTGACCTGATCGAGGAGTACGGGCTGCCCGACCTCACCAAGGAGATCAAGGCCGACATCCTCGGCCGCAACTTCCTGCGGATGCACGGCATCGACGAGAAGGACCTCCGCGAGCGCGTCCGCGGCGACGAGTTCGACACCACCGAACTCCAGGAGCCCTGGGGCGGACGGGTCGCCCCGGCCGACGACGCCCTGGCAGGTGCCCGATGACGGTCACGGAAACCCAGGTCCGCGCGGTACTCAACGAGATCCTCGATCCGTGCAGCATCACCGCGGGAGTCCCCGCCGGGCTCGACGACATGGGACTCGTCAGTGATGTTCACGTGCGGGACGACGGCACCGGCGGTCAGTGCGTCGCGGTCACCGTCGGCGTGACCGAGCCGAGTTGTGTGCTCATCGGCTCCTTCGCGGCCGAGGCCCAGGTCAGGCTCACGGCTCTGACCGGTGTGTCCGCGGTGGACGTGCGGCTGACGGACGACTTCGACTGGACCCCGGACAGGCTCGCACCGCACTACCGGCAACGGCTCGACGAACACCGTGAACGCAAGCGTCGTGCCCTCCCCCTCCTCGCCGTGACCAGGACAGGACCAGCCGGTGACCGGTGAGACCCCGCAGCAGTCGCACGCCTTCGATCTGACTGACCTGACGGCCGTGTCGGCGAACAACGCCGCCGTCATGGGCCGCTTCATGGAAGGGCTCAGCCGGGCACCGCTCCCGCCCGAGCGGGTCGACCCGACTCCCGTCCGGGTGGTGCGCGACATCGCGTACGGCTCGGCACCGGGTGCGGACCTGCGGATGGATCTGTACCTGCCGGCGTCCACGACGGCCCCCACCCCCGTGATCGTGTGGCTGGCGGGTGGTGGCTGGCGCCATCAACGCCGGGGGTACGGGCCCCGCTTGCCCCGGCTCTTCGCCGAACGCGGATACGCCATGGCGGACATCGAGTACCGCTCCTCCGAGGCCGCCGTCTGGCCCGCGCAACTGCACGACGTCCAGGCCGCGTTGCACCACCTGCGCGACCTCTCGGACACCCACGGCCTGGATCCGGCGTCGGTCGGCCTGTGGGGCAGCTCGTCCGGCGCCCACCTCGCGCTGCTCGCGGCCTTCGCCACCGACGCCGACGGCTCCCCCGCGGCGCCCGGCGTACGCGCGGTGGTGGCGGGCTACCCCCCGACCGACCTGCTCCATCTCAACGACGACGCGCTGCCTGGTGGGATGCTGGGCGTGGACGCCTCCGATCCGGCGTGGGGTCTGCTGGGCGGCCCTCCGTCGGACCGGGCCGCCGCCGCGGTCGAGGCCAGCCCGGCCCGGCAGGTCCACCCGCGGGTGCCGCCCGTGCTCCTGCTGCACGGCGACGCCGACCTCCTCATCGGCCCGGCACAGAGCCGCCGCCTCCATGACGCCCTGGTCGCCGCGGGCGCCGAGTCCCACCTGCTGCTGGTGCACGGCGCCGACCACGGCCTCCTCAACACCGGCGGCTGGGAACTGAACCCCATGACGGCCACCGTGCTCTCCTCCCGCACGCCGGACGCCGAGGACACCGAAGACTCCGTGCGGCTGACCCCCGCGCTGATCGAGCGCTTCTTCGACCGCCATCTGCGAACGGACCCCTGGAACGCCTGAGGCACCACCGCGCTACGCCGACATCGGCCGCGCTCCGTCCCGTCGCTCGCCCGCCACCGCCGGACTCTTTGGGCGGCCGCCCAGCGGCGGGGGGTTCAGGCGGTCGGGCCGCAGTGCAGGGCGGCGGGGTTGATCGTTCCGCGCTGCACCTTCGCGTCATGGGGTTCGGCGAAACCGGCGTCGGTGATGTAGAGCCGTTTCCGCGTACCGCGACGGAGGTGGGTGAGGCGAGGCCGTCCGAGGCGGTCAGGACGGTTTCCTTGGTCCCGTCGGGGTGGACGACTCCATACGCCGGCCCGGGAGGCGGCATCAGAGACCACGTTGTCGTAGGTGGTGCCGTCGCGGCCGAGCGTGATGCCGCTGAACGCGTCGCCCTGTTGCCCGGCCACGAGCAGGATGGGGCTGTGCCCGCCCAGGCGGGACGCACGGTCAGTCCTGGGCGGCGGGAAGGGGCAGGAGTCGCTTGTAGGCGGGGACGGCGACGGCGGCGACGACGACGTGCATGACCATCAGGGCGATGACGGCACCCCAACCGGTGCCGGGCCGGCTGCCGGAGACGCCGACCATGATGTCCGGGATCAGGCTGACGATCACGACGGCGGGCACGAGGGTGTGCAGCACCCGGGCCGGGTTCTGCGAGCGTGCGCGGATGATCGCCCAGGCGGCAGCGGCGGCCAGGACACCGATAACAGTGAAGAAGGCATAGGCGGGCAGTTGGAGGGGCTGGAAGTCGTCCGAGGCGCCGGCGGCGTGGGCTGCCGCGGCGACGATGGCGTTGAGGGCGACGGCGACGACAGCGGTGCCGATCAGGCCGCCGGCGACGACGAGGCCGCTGGGGCGGGCCGGGTGGGTGGCGAGCTGTCCACTCATGGTGTTTCTCCGGATCGGGTGAGGGCGGGGAAGGGAGCGCGTCGGTTCGGGCCGCGGCTCTGGTCAGCCTTCGAAGCTGCTCGGAACCCCGGGCAGTCGCTTCAAGCTTTAACTCAAAAGTAGCGACAATCACTTCAACCATCAAGTGACTGGGGAGTCGGATTCACTTCAAGCGTGAAGCGTCGGTACAGTGGAGGGCATGACGAGAACCCCGGCTGACGCTGACGAGGCGCCCCGCTGGCTTGACGAGGAGGAGCGCCACGCCTGGCTCGGCCTGATCGGCATCATGCGGCGTCTGGAACTGGCGCTCGACGCGCAACTGCGCGACGAAGGGCTGACCCACTTCGAGTACGGGGTGATGGCGGCGCTGTCGGAGTCGCCGCAGCGCGAACTGCGCATGAGCACGCTCGCCGCGTACGCCGAGGGCTCCCTCTCCCGTCTCTCCCAGGTCGTGGCCCGCCTCGAACGCAAGAGGTACGTCCACCGCCGCCCCGATCCGGCCGACGGCCGCTACACCCTGGCCACCCTGACCGACGAGGGGTACGCGAAGATCGTCAGCGCCGCTCCCGGCCACGTCGCGGAAGTGCGCCGACTGGTGTTCGACCCCTTGACCAAGGCGCAGGTCAGACAGCTCGGCCACATCGGCCGGCGCATCCTGCACACCATCGCCCCCGACCACGGCGACGGCGTCCACCGCGCGGACCCCTCACGCTGACCGGGCGTTCGTCCAACTGCCCGGCGATGCCGTCGGTGGAGGAGCACCGTACGCGCCCTTGCGGCCGGGAACGGTGCTCCTGAGCGGTTCCGTGTGAGGTGCGACGTCCCGCCGAGACGCCCGCCGTGCGAGACCTGCGCGCGATCGTTCGCCGCACCGGCGCCCCGCCTGTCGCACAGGGGTCGCCCTACGCGGTTCCCGTGGAGTCGCCGATCACCACGACCTCGAGACCTGGTGGTGGGAACTGCTCACGACGCGGCCTGCTACGACGAGTGGCACGAGAGAGAGCAGGCCAGGCGCGAGTCCGCGGAGCGTGCCGCAGCCGAGCGGGCCGTCCATGAGCGGCTGCCCGGCGTCCCGGCGCCCCTCAACGGCAAGGAAATCATCACCCTGCTCGGCATACCTCAAGGTCGGACAATCGGGGCGGCCATCCGCCACCTCCAGGAACTCCACATCGACCACGGCCCCCTGTCACGCGAGGAAGCCGAAGCCGCACTGCGCGCCTGGGCGGCAGAGCAAGCCCTTCCCCTCGCCACGGCAGGGCAGGGGACGGCAGCGCCCCTGCCCGTTCGCAGCCCGGCTTCCGCCGACCGCTACCGCACGCGGTAACCACCGTCCGGCAGTGGTGGACAAGGTCAGCGTGCGGAGTTCCCACGCCGGGCCTTCTCCGGGTACAACTGCGCGAACAGCGGCTCGCATTCGAAGAGGTACTGCACGCAGGCCTCCCCCACGAAGCACCGGGCGGCGTGCCCGCGCATCCGGGGCCCGTAGGTCGCGTCGTCGATCAGGTCCGTGTAGGTCTGCCGTTTGCCCAGGTCCAGCAGGCCCGCCGTGTCGGCCAGGTAGACGTCGAAGCCCGGGTACATGAGTCCCAGGTACGGCATGTCGTCCAGGTCGAGGGCGAACACCGGGTACTCGCCCTCCTCGTCCGGCTCGGTCACGGCCAGGACGCGTCGCGAGTCCGAGCCGCCGGGGAGGAGGAAGCACTCAGGGAAGTGCCCGGTCAGCCACGAGAACTCCGTGCCCCAGAAGTCCGCCGCATGAACCCAGAGCTCCCAGTCACGTGCGATGCGAGCGGGGCGGTGACGCCCGAGTCCCTGCGCAAGCAGTACGAGTCCGGTGCCACGGTCGACGAACTCGTCGCCGCCAGTGGGCTGTCGTACGGCACGGTCCTCAATCGGCTGCACGAAGCCGGAACCGTCATGCGCACGTCGTGGCAGACCACAGGATGCGCCAGAACCCGCAAGCCCGCCAACGCCTCGCCGCTCGCCTGCGGACCCTGTACGAGGAGCACGGGGCCACCCTGGCCGAACTCGCCGCAACGGCGGCCAAGCTGGTGTTCCGCGCACTGCTCCGACGGGGCCTGCCGAGCAGGCCCACCGCCCCACCCCTTGCCGACGGTCAGGCCACTGGTCTCCGGCGTCCCGCTCGACCGACCATGCGGGCCGGCATGCAGTACTTGTACCCGACACTGTTCTGCACGCCACCCCACATGTGCCCCTCGATGCCACGAAGAAGTGTCAGCCTGCAAAGTCCGCAGAGGTCAGCCGAGTCGGGGCCGGACGATCTTGCCTGGGCGACCTGGTCGCCGCCGCGCCTGCGGTCACCTGTGTGCCGGTGGCCGCAAGGGACCCGCTCTGGTTGACGGGAGCCGTCCACGACATCGGCTCAGGCGAGAAGATGTTCACCGGCTGGGTCGTCGGGCCACGCTCTTACCTGGTCCACGCGCCCCTGCGGACCAGCGTCGCGAGGACCGTCGTGCACGAGGGCAAGCCGGTGGCCACCCCGGACGCGGGCCGGTTCTGGCGTGTTGCCGCCGAGCGCCGGGTCACGACCGAAGCCGTGCACCGGGTCCCAGTTGGGCGGTGACCTGCCCAGGAGCCAGGGCGGAGTGCCCCTCGGAGCACTCGACGACGACGCGGACCGGAGCGTCGCAGTCGGTGTGGCGAAGGTCCAGCACAGGACTCTCGGAGTCGAGGGCGTACGCCTCACCCCACTGCCTCAGCGCCATCAGGACGGGCCACAGATCCCAGCCCTTGCGGGTCAGGCGATACTCGTTTCGGGAGCGGCTGCCCGGCTCCCGGTAGGGGACAGTCTTCAGGATGCCGGCCGCGATCAGCTTGCTCAGGCGATTGCTGAGGACGGCCTCCGACAGGCCGATGTGGCGGTGGAAGTCGTCGAAGCGGCGGACTCCGTTGACGGCGTCCCGCAGGATCAGCAACGTCCATTTCTCTCCGACCACGTCGAGCGTGCGCTGGACGGGGCAGTTCTCCGTGCTCGTCTCAAGCCACTCCATCCAGCCATCGTAGGCGCCTGACTTCGTCATTGACAGTCAGGTGAGCGGAAAGCTAGCTTCACCTGTAAAAGCCAGATGGGAAGGCGCTCGGTCGTGGGACGAACGCGTACGTATCAGTGGGAAGATCCCGCGGTCTCAGCGGAGGCCGCCGGACGCATGGCCGGCATCGACTTCCTGCGCGAGTTGCAGGCGGGGCGACTGCCGGGGGCGCCCATCGGCTCCGCCATCGACTTCCGCCTGGACGAGGTGGAGCCCGGCAGGGTCGTCTTTTCCCTGACGCCGGGCGAGGAGCACTACAACCCGATCGGCAGCGTGCACGGCGGAGTCTTCGCCACCCTGCTCGACTCCGCCGCCGGATGCGCCGTCCAGACCACCCTGCCGCAAGGCATGGCGTACACCTCACTCGACCTGACGGTGAAGTTCCTACGGCGGATCACCGCGGAGACGGGCACGGTGCGCGCCGTCGGAACGGTTGTCAACAAGGGCCGCCAAACCGCCCTCGCACAAGCGCAGTTGGTCGACGCGAAAGACCGTCTGCTCGCCCACGCCACCAGTAGTTGCCTGCTCTTCCCGGTTCCTCCGCCTCAAAGGTGAGGGTCTGTTGGCGACCGGTGAATCAGACTCGCGGCCGATCAGGTCCGGGGCCGGCTTCGCCTTCTTGTCCGGCCGGGTCAGTGAGCGGTGCTTGCGGCGGGTGACGCCGCGGATGTCGCGCTCGCGCATCACCCGGGATATGCGCTTGCGGTTCACCCGCCGCCCGAGGCGGCGCAGCTCGGCGTGGATGCGCGGGACACCGTAGGCACGGCGGGAGGCGAGGTGCAGCCCGGCTCACCGTGCCGCTCGCGCGGCGGCGCGGTCGCCTCCGCTCACCACACGCGCCGCTTCGCCATGGTGCCCCGGCTGAAGAAGGCGCTGCGGGTCCCCACCCCGGCCGACCGCGGGCCGGGCCGACCGCGGCGGCCCGGCACACCGCCGCCGGCGCCGCTCGACCCAGACCGGCCGAGCGCCGACATCCGCATCGGCTACGCGAGATGCTCTCCGGCCCGCTGCCCGGCACTTACGTGCCACCGGGCGCGGAGATGGGCCCCCTCGTCGGCGACCGCCAGCTGGAGACCGTCACGAGGCACGTCGACGAGGCCCTGGCGAAGGGCGCGAAGGTGGTGGCCGGCGGCGTGACCCGCCCCGACATCGGCCCCTTCTTCTACGAGCCCACGATCCTCGACGGCGTCTCGGAACCCATGGCCGTCTGCACGCAGGAGACCTTCGGCCCGGTCGTCTCCATCTACCGCTTCAAGACGGACGAGGAGGCGATAGAGCACGCCAACGGCACGCCGTACGGCCTCGATTCGCCGGTCTGGACAAAGAACGGCCGCCGAGGCCACGCCGTCGCCGCCCAACTCCGCACCGGAACCGTGAACGTCAACGAGGGCTACGCGCCCGCCTACGGGCAGCCTCCAGTCCCCGATGGGCGGCATGAAGGACTCCGGCCTCGGCCGCCGCCACGGCTCCGAGGGCATCCTCAAAAGTCACTGAAGGACCCGCTCAGCCGACAAGCCCCCGGTCGTCGACTGGTGTGCCCGGTTCGGCTCGCAGGCCGGTGCACACCACGTCGATCATGCGCTGCCGGGCTTCCGGGGCGCAGCCCTGACGTTCTCGGGCCAGACAGCCGACCAGGAGCGCTTTCACATCGGCGCGAGTGATGTCCCGCCGTACCACACCCCTGCTGAGCCCTCGTCAGCAGCTCGCCCTCCACGGCCCCCAGGCTGTGCTCGGGGCGGAAGGCGACCGCCTCGACGTCGAAACCGGCACCGCTGATCGCCTCGGCAAGACCGCGGTTCACCGTCGCTTGCTCGACCATGTGGGCCAGGAACTGGAAGAACGCGCTGCCCGGATCATTCTGTGCGGAGAGGTCCCGGGCCTTGTCGACGATGCCACCGACCAGGTGAAGCACGATCGCTTCGTACAGGGATTCCTTCGTCGGGAAATGCCGACTGACGGTGCCGGCCCCTGCCCGCCGGGCGATTTCGGCCACAGGCACCGACAGGCCCTCCGTGGCAAACGTCTCCATCGCCGCCTCCAGGACGCGCTTGCGATTGCGCTGGGCGTCAGAACGCATCGGGGTCCCTTCCGGCTCGACATCCGGGACGGCCGTCCCGTACCGTTAACTGGAAAGCACCTTCCGATTAGGGCGGGGCGGGACTCCCCCACCCTGCCTGGACACCCTGAGCCACTGGGCAGCAGGCGCACATCCGCCTCGGCAGTCGTCACAGTCACCACTCCCAGAGAGACGCTCATGCCACAAGATCAACTTTCTGTCCGCCTTACGTCTGAGCAATTAGCAAAGGAACCCATGGCGTTTCCTGATTTTCTGGAGCCGTCCATGACCACGCCGACCCCAGCCACATCAGCAGGCCGCCCGATGGACGTCCACCGCGAGGCCGCGCTGCTGGACGCCACGCTGGACCTGCTGGCCGAGGTCGGCTACGAGCGGCTGACCCTGACCGCTGGGTGTGAGCGGGCCAAGGCCAGCACGAAAACGATGTACCGCCGTTGGGCGAACAAGGACGAGCTGGTGGCCGCGGCGCTGCGCCGGGCCGCGTACCGGGTGGTCGACCAATCCGCTGACGTGACCGCCACCGGATCGTTGCGCGGCGATCTGCTGCACAACTTGGTGCCGACCGGCGGCGCGCAGGTGCAGCCTTCCACCCAAGTACCTCTCCGGCCTGCTGGTCATACCCCCGACGACGGCAGTGTCGGAGGCATGACCAAGGAACTGGTCCGCCTGCACCACGCCCGTCTGGCGGAGACCGTCCTGGGCTGGGCCAGGGAACGCGGCGAGGTCGGGGATGACGCGGACCCCGTCCTGCTGGCGGATCTCGCGCGTGCCGCGATCCTGCACCAGGTCCTGGTCGCCGACGGCCAGGTCGATGCCGCCTTCGTGGAGTCCTTGGTGGACCGGATTCTGCTTCCGGTGCTCACGTCCCGGCAGGGCGGGGATGCCCAGTGAAGGTAAGTGTCGACCTGAACCGCTGCGAGGGCTACGGACAGTGCGTGTTCGCAGCCCCCGACGCCTTCACGCTGCATGGCCTGGAGGCTCTGACCTACGTACCGAACCCACCCGACGAGATGCGGGACGCGGTACACCGCGCCGCACTGGCCTGCCCCGTGCGCGCCATCACCGTCGGCACGGGCAACGCGGACGAACCCGCCACGACCAGCGGGGAGAACGGCCGCCACGTTGTCATCGTCGGCGCCTCCCTCGCCGGGCTGAAGACCGCCGAGGCCCTGCGCGAGTCCGGCTTCTCCGGACAGCTGACCATCATCGGTGATGAGCCCCATCGTCCGTACGACCGCCCTCCGCTGACCAAGGCGTGCGTGAGCGAGAAGCTGCCGCCCGATCGCCTCGAACTGCCGGTCACGCGGCCCCTGGACGCACGCTTCCGGTTGGGTGTCCCGGCGACGGGCCTGGATACGGACCACCGCCTGGTCCGGCTGGCGGACGGCGGCTCGGTCGGCTACGACAGCCTGGTCATCGCCACCGGCACCCGGGCCCGTCCGTTCCCCGGTGGTGCCGCCGACGACATCGACGGTGTCCTCACCGTCCGCACCCGCGACGACGCCGAGGAACTTCAGCGGCGCCTGGCGCGTCCACCGCGTCGCGTCGTCGTCATCGGCGCCGGCTTCCTCGGGGGCGAACTGGCCTCCGGCTGCCGCGAACTCGGCCTCGCCGTCACACTCGTCGAGGCACAGGCCACGCCGTTGCAGGGACCGCTGGGAAGCGTGGTCGGTGGCGTGGTGGCGGACCTGGCCCGAACCAAGGGCGTGGACCTGCGGCTGGGAACCGTCGTCGAGCGCTTCGTGGCGGAAGAGACCGGAACGTTGCGGCAGATCGCGTTGTCGGACGGTGACACCGTCGACGCGGACCTGGCCGTCGTGGCGCTCGGCGCACAGCGCAACGTCGAATGGCTGGACGGCTCCGCCGTACGGGCGGACAGCGGCGGCGTGCACTGCGACGACCAGTGCCACGCTCTCGGCCGCGACGGGCAGCCCCTGCCCGACGTGTACGTCGCCGGTGATGTCGCCGCCGCGCCGCATCCCCTCCTCCCGGACCGCCGGCTGTCGGTGGAGCACTGGGGCAACGCCGTGACCCAGGCCCGCACGGCCGCCCACAACATCATGCGTCGGCCCGGCCAGGAGCCGATCCCACACACCGGTCTGCCGGCCTTCTGGTCCAGCCAGTTCGGCGTGAACATCAAAGGCGTCGGCTACCCCGGCATCGCCGACCGCATCGCGGTGGTCCAGGGCGCCCTCGGCCAGGGCTCCTTCAGCGTGCTGTACGGACGCGACGACCGCACCGTCGCCGCGGTCACCTTCGACAACGGGCGTTACCTGCACTACTACGAATCACTCGTCCGCCAAGGCGCGCCGTTCCCGGCCGAGTTCATCGCCTGCGACGAGAACACCGCACGCGCCCTTCGGCCGGTCGGCCGCTGATCCCCCCGTTCCCCCCACACGAAAGCGAGTGGCACCCCCATGGCGTCCACCCTGTATAAGCAGGTTCTTCACCCCGACAGCCGCCCTCACCCCTGGCCTCTCTACACCGAACTACGCAAAGAGGCGGTCTCCGTCCAGGACGACGGAACCTGCGTCGTCAGCGGATACGACGAGGTCAGTGCGCTGCTCCGGGACCCACGCATCTCCGCCGACCGTGGCAACGCCACCCCGGACAGCCGGGTTGGCGTGGACGCTCCGGCTCCCGGTACTGCTCCGTCGTTCCTCGTGCGGGACAACCCCACCCACGACCAGCTGCGCGGCCTGGCCCAGCGCCACTTCGGCCCGCCCGCACGTCCGGGCTTCGTCGAGAGCCTACGGCCCATGGTGGAAGAGCTGATCCGCGACCACATCGACCACCTGACCGGGCGCGGCGAGTTCGACCTGGTTTCGGAGTTCTCCCATCCGATCCCCGTCCGCGTGGCCTGCCACCTCCTGGGTGTCCCGCCCGAAGACGCCTTCACGCTGGCCCCTCTCGCTGAGGAGGGGGCCGGCAGCCCGGAGTTCTTGGTCGACCCGCGCGACCCTGAGGCCGCCGCGGCCAGGAACCATGCCCAGCAGGAGCTGGCCGAGTATTTCCTCGCCCACATCGAGCGGCTTCGCAAGAAGCCGGGGCAGGACATCTTGTCGCGCATGATCCACGACGACGGCCCGGGCAGCCCGATGAGCCTGCCGGAACTGCTCAGCACCGCCATCATGCTCTTCATCGGAGGCCACGAGACCACCGTCAATCTCATAAGCAGCAGCATGCTCCTGCTGCTGCGTCACCCCGAGCAGCTGGCCCGGCTCCAGGCCGACCCCTCCCTCGCCGCCGGTGCCATCGAGGAGACCTTGCGCCTGGAGCCCTCCGTGCATCTGCGGCCGCGTGTCGCGGTCGACGACATCGTCATCGGCGACCGCACCATCCCCAAGGGTTCCACGGTCATCCTCGCCCTCGCCGCGGCCAACCGGGATCCGCGCCGCTTCCCCGACCCGGACACCTTCGACATCACTCGTCCCGACACCGGCCACCTCAGCTTCGGCGCCAGCATCCACTTCTGCTTCGGGGCCGGACTCGGCCGCATGGAAGGCCAGATCGCGGTCCGCGAGCTGACCCGACGTCTGGTCAACCCTCGCTTGTCGCAGGACCCGCCGCCCTACCGCCCGATGGCCGACCTGCGTGGCCCGTCGGCCCTGCGGATCACCGTGGACGGCGTCCGCCCGGCCTGACCCAACCCCAGGCGGCACACGTGAGTGAGGCCTGGTGCTGCGCCTCGTCCGACGTCATCGGCGCAGAGCGACCGCGGCTGCCTGCCCGCAACAGACGACCGTAAGGAAGTGATCTGACAGTGGACGGAATCTCGTTCGAGGGCAGGGTCGCCATCGTGACCGGCGCCGGCGGCGGTCTGGGTCGCACCCACGCCCTCGACCTCGCCGCGCGCGGCGCCAAGGTCGTCGTCAACGACCTCGGCGGCACGATCGCGGGCACCGGCGGCGGCACCGCCATGGCCGACCATGTCGTCACGGAAATCATCGACGCGGGGGGCCAAGCCGTCGCGAACTACGACTCGGTCGCCACCCCCGAGGGCGGCAAGGCCATCATGCAGACCGCGCTCGACGCCTACGGCACCGTGGACATCCTGATCAACAACGCGGGCAACATCCGCAACGCCCCCTTCACCGAGCTCACCCCCGATTCGATCGAGGCGTTGCTCGCCGTACACGTCAAGGGTGCCTTCTATGTCACCCAGCCCGCCTTCGCCGTGATGCGCGACAAGGGCTACGGCCGGATCGTGTTCACCTCCTCCGCCTCCGGCGTGTTCGGCAACCCCGAGCAGGCCAACTACGGCGCGGCCAAAGGAGCCGTCCTGGGCCTGGCCAACGTGGTGGCCCTCGGGGAGGGCTGGCACGTCGCCGCCGACGAGCCTCTCGCCACCGCGGACGACGTGCGAAGGCACATCGCCCGCATCCGCGACCAGGACGGCTACCACGTCCCCGGTTCTCTGATCGAGGAGGCCGGACTCATCCCCTGATCCAGCCGTGGGGCGACCGGCGCCTCGCATCTGCGCAATGGGGACCAGCGCCCTTCACGGTTGCCCGGAGAGAGAGCAACAAGCAGCTGGCCGATCTTGCGCAATCGCACATGTACGACTGTGTCACCACCGCCCAGGTATGAACCCCAGTCCATCTGCCACACCCACACCACCCCACCCCATGTCGTCGTCCGGAGGATGCCGTGCCAGATCCCGTTTCCGTCACCCTGACCCACCTCAGCGCCCCGGCCGGCGGTTCCAAGCGGCTGACCGGACATCTCGTCCGGCCGGACGGACCTGGCCCATGGCCCGGAGTCGTGGTCGCGCACGAGGTCATGGGTGCCAATGACGAGATGCTCCGACAGGCGCGGCGGCTCGCAAGCGCCGGATATCTGACCCTGATGCCCGACCTGTACACGGACGGAGGCGCACGCCGCTGCCTGATACCCACCATGCGGGCCGCGCTGTCCGGCCACGGCCGCGCCTACCAGGACATCGCCGCCGCGAGAACCTACCTCGTCGATGACCCCGACTGCACCGGCGCGGTCGGGATCATCGGTTTCTGCATGGGCGGGTCCTTCGCCCTCATGGGGGCAGGCAGCGGCATCTTCGACGCCGCGTCCGCCAACTACGGCCAGCTCCCCAAGGACATGGACCAGGCCCTGGCCGACGCCTGCCCCATCGTCGCCAGCTACGGGGGCCGCGATCGACCGCTCAAGGGGGCGGCGGCGAAGCTCGACTCCGCCCTCGACAGGCTCGGCGTCGTACACGACGTGAAGGAGTACCCACAGGCAGGCCACGCCTTCCTCAACGACGAACAATTCGGCCCGCGCCTGCTGCACCCGCTGTACCGCGTCGCCGGGTTCGGACCTGTCCCAGAAGCCTCTGTTGACGCATGGCTACGCATTGAGGCCTTCTTCGACACCCACCTCAAGCACACGACCAAGGCCTGAGAAGCCGTTGTCTTTCCGGATCTGAGTAATGAGTTTCCGCTGTTCAGGCATGGTTTCGGCATCGCCGCGGGAGAGTTCGGGCGATCAGTTCGTTCTCGGTGATGCGGAGATGACCGATGCCATCGGTGATGGGGTTGCTGGAGGAGCGGGAGGCGGCTGCCCGGGTGCGGGCGGAGGAGCTGCGCGCGGAGGTGGAGCGGATCACGGCTGAACTCGCTGACGCGGAGGCGGTGCTGCAGCGGCGGGTGATCGCCCGGGCGGAACTCGCCGAGGCCCTGGCTGCTGGGGGCGAACAGACGCAGGTGCCCGCGGCCGGTGTGCAGAAGGCGCCGGCCGTGACCGGGAAGGCTCCGGCTCCGGTTGTGGGGTCCGTCGTGCCGCGCTGGCGCGAGGCGGCGACGGTGGACGCGCTCGCGGTGGACTACCGGCGGATCGTCGAGCTGGTGGAATCCGGTGCGGGTGACGGCGAGGAGATCTCGGCGAAGCAGATTGCCGCCGGGCTTCAGCTGGAGCTGGTGCCCGCGAAGATCGAGGGGGTGCGGTCCAAGGCGAGGCGTTGGCCGAGCGGGGCTGGCTTGCGGCGTCGCCGTCGGGCCGGTTCACGCGCGGCCACTGTGCCATGACCGGGGCAGGCCGCCTCCCGGGTCGTCCGTGCTGCGAAGGCCACTGCGGCATCGTCCACCACGATCTTCTCGACCAGCACCGCGGATCTCAACCGTCTTTGACTGGCCGTCACCGGGCCACAAGGAGTGGAGCAGAGCCGAACGAACTGGTGCGGCCTCGGTCCCTGACCGCCGTGCTTCTGAGCGGCGTTCAGTCGATGCGTATGATTCCGCGGCCCAGTGCGGCGGTGACAGCGGCGGTTCGGTCGGCGACGTCGAGCTTGGTGTAAATGTGCAGCAGGTGGGTCTTGACCGTTGCCTCGGACAGGCGCAGGGCGCGGGCGATCTGCTTGTTGCTCTGTCCGCGGGCCACGGCGGACAGAACTTCGAGTTCCCGGCCGGACAGGCCGGCACTCCGGTCGCCGCGCATATGGGCGAGGACTTTGGCGGCCACTGTGGGGGACAGGGCGGCTCCTCCCCGGGCGGCGGTGCGCACGGCCTCGCACAGCTCGTGTCGTCCGGTGTCCTTGAGCAGGTAGCCGACCGCGCCGGCGTCGATGGCGGCGGTGATGTCGGCGTCCGTGTCGTAGGTGGTCAGGACGAGGACGCGGACCTGGGGGTGGGCGGCGCGGATGGCGGCGGTCGCGGCGGTGCCGTCCATGCCGGGCATCTGCAGGTCCATCAGGACGACATCGGGTGCGAGTGCGGCGGTCTGGCGTACTGCTTCGGCACCGGTGGCGGCTTCGCCGACGACCGTGAGGTCGGGCTGGGTGGCGAGCACGGCGGCCAGCCCGTCGCGGACCACGGGGTGGTCGTCGGCGAGGAGGACGCGGATCGAGGGAGTGGGCGAAGTGCTCATGGCGCCGGGGCCATGGGCTGGGCAGCGGCCGCGGGTGACGGTGCGCAGGCCGAGGGCTCGACCGGGACGGGGACCGAAGGCTCGATCGGGAGCGGCACCGTGACGGCGACGGTCGTACCCTCGCCAGCGGCGCTTTCCAGCGCGAACGTGCCGTTCAGGGCGGCGATGCGCTCGCGCATGGTGGTCAGGCCGATGCCGGCCTGCCGGGCGGCGGGTGCGAAACCGGTGCCGTCGTCCTGGATGTCGATGGCCAGGGCGTCGCCGAGGTAGGACAGCGTGACCGACACGCTCGCTGCGCGGGCATGCCGCCAGGCATTGGTCAGCGCCTCCTGCACGACCCGCAGCAACTCGCCCTCGATGCTGGCAGTCAGGGCGACCGGTTGGCCGGTCACGACCGTGTAAGCCTCGATGCCGGTCTCCTCCGTCAGCCGGGCGGTGAGCTCGCGGACCGCTTCCGCCAGGTGCGTGCGCTCCAGTGGCGCCGGGCGAAGGGCCTGCACGAGGCGGCGGCTCTCGACCAGGTTGTCCCGGGCCGTCCGCATGGCCTGCTCGACGCGGCGGGCCGCGGGAGAGCCGGGTGGCAGGTCGTCGCGTGCGGCGTCCAGCAGCATGGAGATGGACGCGAAGCCCTGGGTCAGGGTGTCATGGACCTCTCGGGCCAGGCGCTGACGTTCGGCCAGGGTGCCCGCCTGACGTTCCGCCGCCGCTCGTTCCGCCTGGGTGGCGGTGAGTTCGTCCAGGAGCCGCTGGCGCTTGTGGCTCTCGTGGTCGAGGGTGGCGACGTAGCAGACGATGGTGACCGCCACCGCGGTCGTGAGCACGCAGCCCGTGAGCGTTCGCACGTCGGCGGAGCCGTCCGTGGTGAAGCGCTGCCACTGCCAGGCGCCGCCCAGCACCAGCACCCCGCCGGCCGACCACCAGGCCCGTCGCAGCCAGTACGGGGTCAGCACGGCCACGGCGACCGGGAGCAGCGCGGGGTCCACCACGGACATGGCCACCCACGCCGTCAACGCCCCGACAAGGTAGGGCAGCGGAGGGCGACCGGCCCCGCCGCGCAGCGCGATCCAGTACGCGTACCAGGCGGCGAGTCCCACCGCCGGGCCGATCCGCAGCAGTGCCGTGCCGGTCGTCAGGTCCGTCCCGGCCAGCGCACCCAGCACGGACAGGGAAAGCACGACGGCGAAGAAGGCGTGTTGACCCACGGCCTTCCACCGTGATCTCTCCCGTACCTGTTGCAGTGCCATGGGCCTCAGCGTACGGGCAGCCGAGTAGCCGGAGGACCAGCCGGTCGGTGCGAACGCATCCACCGATCGGTGGGCGGATGATGCGTCGATCGGTTGATGTGCCAGGCCAGTGCGGGCGGCGAAGATCAGCCCCGCACCCGGCCGCCCGAGCTCCACCGCACCCCGTGAGGAACCACCAGTGCCCCTGGCCTTCATTCCCAGCCCGTCCATCGGCGAGATCCACCTGGGCCCGCTGCCGCTGCGCGGCTACTCACTGCTGCTGGTCCTAGGAATCGCCGCGGCGGTATGGCTGGGCGGCCGTCGCTGGGCCGCCCGCGGGGGAGAGAAGACCGTCGTGACGGATGTGGCCCTGTGGGCGGTCCCCTTCGGTGTGGTCGGCGCCCGCCTCTACCACGTGGTCACGTCCAGCGAGCCGTACTTCGGCAAGGGCGGCGATCCACTCAAAGCCCTCTTCGTCTGGGACGGGGGCATCGGCATCTGGGGCGCCATCGCGGGCGGTGCCGTCGGAGCCTGGATCGGCTGCCGCCGCAACGGTGTCCCCCTGCCCGCGTTCGCCGACGCCGTCGCCCCCGGCATCGCCCTTGGCCAGGCCATCGGCCGCTGGGGCAACTGGTTCAACCAGGAACTCTACGGCCGGGCCACCACCCTCCCCTGGGCGTTGGAGATCGACCCCGCGCACCGGCCCGAGGCCACCCCCGGACTGGCCACCTACCACCCCACCTTCTTGTACGAGTCGCTGTGGTGCCTCGGTGTGGCCGCCCTCATCATGTGGGCGGACCGCCGCTTCCACCTCGACCGGGGCCGCACGTTCGCGCTGTACGCCGCCGCCTACTGCGTCGGCCGCTTCTGGATCGAGTACCTGCGGGTCGACGAGGCCCACCACATCCTCGGCCTGCGCCTGAACGACTGGACCGCACTGCTGGTCTTCGCGGCCGCCGTCGCCTACCTCATCGCTGCGACACGGCGGGCGGCCGACAGCCGTGGCGATGCCGACGCCGACCGTCTCCTTCCGCGCCTGGACGCGACCAGCAGTCCCAAGAGCTGACCATCTCCCCTTTCACGGAATGGAGTTGCCATGTCCTCTGTCACCGAGACACTCCCTTCACGGCGGAGCCCGCTGGTGGTGGCGGGAGGTGTCTTCATCGCCTTCCTGCTCGCCTCCGTGGCGAACGCGTTGATCGCCGTGCTGGCCCACGCGATGAGCGCGCCCGACGACTTCCAACCGCTGGAGCCCCCGGCGTATGTCTTCATGACAGCCCTGGGTTTGCTGGCGGGAGCCGTCGGATGGGGCATCGTCCGCAGGCGTTCCCAGGACCCCGAACGCCTGCTCCGCCGACTCGTCCCATCGGTCGTCGCCATCTCCCTCGTTCCGGACTTCTTCCTGTTCGACAAGGGCGAGGCGACCGGTGTGGCGGCGCTGCTCATGATGCACCTCGCGGTCGCGGTGATCGCGGTGCAGGCGTACCGCAGGGTCATGCCACTGGGCTCGGTGCGGTGACCGCAGCGACCTTCGGGCCACGTACGCAGTTGCTTCACGGCATCCTGCCGGCTGATTCCGACCTTGCCAGCAACGAGCACGATTGCCGGACGCGACGTGTCTTGTACCGGTCGGCAGGACGCGGTCGCGAAACCGGCCGTGCCGACGGCAGCGGCGGCGCGGGACGAGAACGGATCGGTGTTCGCCGTCACGGCCCCGCGGCCGCCGTCTCCCCTTTGGCGCCGTCAGGACTTGCTCGGCTTCACCTTCGTGTCGGCGCCGTTCACCCGTACGGTGATGTTCCCCTGGTTCCGTGCCCGGTCGGCCACGATCTTGTAGGACGTGACCTTCCCGTCCCGCCATTCACAGCTGACCTCGTAGCCGCCGCGGGCGCGCAGTCCGGTGAAGGAACCCTTGGCCTTCCAGGCGTCCGGCAGGGCGGGGAGCAGGTGGATGACGTCGTCGTGGCTCTGCAGGAGCATCTCCGCGACGGCGCCCGTGATGCCGAAGTCGCCGTCCATCTGGAAGGGCGGGTGGTTGCAGAACAGGTTGGGCAGCGTGTTGTAGGTCAGCAGTCCGCGCAGCATGATCTGGGCGCGGTGTCCGTCGCCGAGGCGGGCGAAGAGGGCAGCTCGCCAGGGCCAGGTCCATGAGCGGCGGCTGTCGCCCGACACCGTCGCGGCCGTGAACGGGACGCCGTCCTTCTCACCGCACCTCGCCTTGAGCGAGACGAGGGCGGCGGCCGCGAAGTCGGGTGTCTTCGGGGTGATCTGGCGGCCCGGGTAGACCGCGAAGAGGTGTGAGGTGTGGCGGTGGATGTCGGTGGGGCTGTCGATGTCCTCCTGCCACTCCTGCAGTTGCCCCCACCGGCCGATCTTGTTCGGCGCGAGGCGTGCCTGCATGTCCGTGACCTTGGCACGGTAGGCGGGGTCGGCCTCGAGCGCCGCCTCGCAGTCGAGGTAGTTCTGGAACAGGTCCCAGATGATCTGCTGGTCGTACATGACGCCGTCCTCGCGCGGCCCGTGTTCGGGGGACCAGCCGTTCGGTGCGACGAGCAGTCCGTCCTCGCGCTCCTTGAGGTGGTCCTCCCAGAACTCGCAGATCTCCTTGATCATCGGGTAGGCGACGGTACGGAGGTACTTCATGTCCTGGGTGAACGCCCAGTGTTCGTAGAGGTGCTGCGCGTACCAGGCGCTCGCGACGGTGTTCCACTCCCACGCGTTGCCGCCGAAGATGCTCTGGCTGGTGCGGGCGGTCCAGCCTCGTGTGTCCTTTCCGAAGGCGTTGCGGGTCGCCACGCGGCTGGGCACCGCCACCTGCCTGATGAACTCGATGAGTGCTTCGTGGGACTCCGGCAGGTTCGTCGTCTCGGCCCCCCAGTAGTTCATCTGGACGTTGATGTTGGTGTGGTAATCGGAGGCCCACGCCGGTGAGTTGCTGTCGTTCCACAGGCCCTGGAGGTTGGCGGGCAGGCCGTCCGGGCGCGAGGAACTGATCAGCAGGTACCGGCCGTAGTCGAACATTGCCTGTTCGAGGGTCGGATCCTCGCCGCCCGCCGCGTAACGTGCGAGCCGGGCGTTGGTGGGCAGGGCGACGACGGCGTCGTCGGAGGTGCCCCAGTCGACAAAGACGCGGTTCATGAGAGCACGTGTCGCGGCGGTGTGCTCCTCGCGCAGCTCCCCGTAGGACCGGGCGGATGCTCTGTCGAGTGTCCTGGTGATGACCGGTTCGGGATCAGCTCCGCGCCATCCGGCGGCGGCGTCCAGCTTGTAGTCGGTGCGGGCGTCGAGCAGCAGGGTCAGGCTTGTGCAGCCGCTGAACCGGAGCATCGACCCGTCGGCGCGCAGGTCGCCGTCGGTGTCCACGACCTGGACGGTGCACGCGTGCTTGAGACCGTTGCCCATGACTCCGCCGAAGGCGATCCGCCGGGCGGCGGCGTCGACGGTCGTCGGGGCGCCTTGCTGCGCGGACGTCAGAGAGATCGCCCCGGAAAGTCCCCGGTCTCTTTCCGACCTGTACCGGAAGACCATGACGTCCGCCGACCGGCTGGCGAAGGCCTCCCGCAGGACGCGCCGCCCCGGCGCGCCGAATCGGGTGACATGGACACCGTCTACGAAGTCCAGGGCGCGCTGGTAGTCGACGAACGCGCGCTGCGTGCGTGTATCGAACCCCCTGCCTTCCAGGGCGACTTCGGCGATCTGGAAGCCGGTGGACGACCCGCCGGGGGTGAACGTGAGCCGGTAGGTGCGGTAGGCGGTGCTGTTGGTGATCCGGAACGCCCGGGTCTCACCGCGGTCGGCGAAGGGCGCACCGGGGTTCTGCGTGTCGAGGGTCACCCACGCCCGCCCGTCCTGCGACGCCTCCAGCGTCCAGCGCCGGGGGTCGTCCTGCGGACGGTCCGGGGCCGCCGTCAGCGTGTACGAGGTGACGGCGACCGCGCGGGGCAGGTCGGTCTGCCAGATGACCGTGGGGGCGGCGTCGTCGACCCGCCAGACGGTGGCCGGATCGCGGTCCACCGAACACGAGATGTCCATGGCCCCGGCCCCGGCACCCGATCCCTCGGAGTGCCCGCTCGGCGACGACAGGTACAGCGCGGCGCCGCCGAGGTCGACGCCGGACAGACCGATCTCGGCCACCTGAAAGTGGCTGACCCCTGCCTTGGGGATGAAGTCGAACCGGTAGAAGCGGTACGACCCGCTGGTGGCGCAGGTGAACTCCTTCGTCTGGAAACGGCTCTCGAAGGGCGCCGCCAAAGTGCGGCTGTCCAGCGTGGTCCAGGCGGATCCGTCGGCGGAACCGGACAGCGTCCACTCCTGCGGGTCGCGCTGCGGCACATCGTTCGCACTCGTCAGACGGTAGGAGGGGACCTCGGCGGGCTCGGGGAGCTCGACCTGCCACCGCACCCTCGAACCGGGCCCGTCGATGCACCACTTGGTGCTCGCGTTGCCGTCGTACGACTTCTCCACGCCCTCGGACGAGGACGTGCGGTACGGCCCGCCGGGAGCCGTGACCTTCGCACGGTCGGCGAAGGTGACGACGACGTCGCCGAAGTTCCGGTACGAGCCGAAGCCGGTCATGCTGGTGTCGAACGCGTTGTCGGGCTTGCCCGCGAGCGCGTTGTCGTAGTTGTTGACCCCGCCCCACAGACTCTGCTCGTTGAACTGGATGCGCTCCTGGTCGGGGTCGGCGAACAGCATGGCGCCGAGACGGCCGTTGCCGATCGGCAGCGCCTGCGACTGCCAGTCCAGGGCGGGGACCGAGTACTTCAGCGCCTTGCGCGACAGGGTCGGCCACCGGACGGCCGCCGACGCGGCGGAAGTGGCGGCGAAGGCCGGCCCCGCAGGGGTGCCGCCGGCCAGCTGAGTGATCAGGGGTGCGAAGGCCAGGGCGCCGCCCAGCTTCAGGACGCTTCTTCGCTGCGGGTGGGATGCATCGGTCACGGCAAGATCTCCCAGCCATGGGTGTGCTGACATAAGGGGGAGTGCAACCTCTTCGAGTCCTCCGAGGGGCACGTCATCTTCGCCGCGGTATAGATCGGATGTCTAGAGGGCTGCAGCACCAACTCGTGTGACTTCCACCGGCAACTCGCAGACCACTCTGGCGTGATGAGAGACGAACCGCCTGCGTGTCGACTGCGCCCAAAGCAGCAGAGGACAGCGAGGAGCTTCGCAATACATCGGATGTCAGTCGCCTTGACTGACCGTGCCGATGAACGTCAGGCGAGCTCGCGACTCCCCCCAGTCCCGGTCGCTCAGGTCAAGTTGACGGTCATGGACGGGGCCGGAGTGCCCGCCCCGGCCGGCACAGCCGGGGAGATCTGGGTGCGCGAGCCCTCGGTGGCGGCGGTGTACCGGACCGCCGCCGGGACAGTGCCCGTGACCGACGGCGTCGGCGATTCAGGGACCCCACCCTCAAAGAACGACTCGTTGACGAAGTGAGCAGGGCCGACTTACTGAGTTGGGTCGACTACGCGCTTGCCTCGGGCGTGGCCGGTCTCGACCGCGCGGTGGGCGTCCTGGACGGCGCTCAGCGGGTAGACCTGCTCGACCACCGGGCGCAGTTCGCCGCGGTCCACATACCCGGCCAGGGTCTCCATGTCGTCGCGCCGCATCTTCTCGGACATGAAACGCATCCGGGGGCCGGGAAGCAGCACGGAGAGCAGGGCGAACGGCAGGCCCTTCATGGTCATGGTGACGGCGCGGCCTCCTCTGCGCACCATCCGGTGGTACTGGCGCGCGGAGCCTCCGTGGCAGTCCACGAGCGCGTCGAACTCCCCTGTCAGGGCGCCGGGCTTGATCGAGTCGTAGTCGAGGAACTGGTCGGCTCCGAGCTCACGGCAGAAGTCGGCATTGCGGGCACTGGCGACGGCCGTGACGCTCGCGCCCATGGCCTTGCCGAGCTGGACGGTGGTGCTGCCGACTCCACCGCTGGCGCCGACCACCAGGAGCCGCTGGCCGCTCTGCAAGCGCAGCCCGTCCCGCAGGACCTGCAGAGCGGTGAGGCCGACGGCCGGCAGCGCCGCCGCCGAGACGAAGTCGATGGTGGTGGGCGCGGCCGCCATCTGCTCCGGTCTCGCGACGAGGTACTCGGCGACGGCACCGGTCCTGCGCATGCGGATGCCCAGGAAGCCCCATACCCGCTGCCCGGGTTCCAGACCGTCGACGCCCGGGCCGAGCGCGGCCACCTCTCCCGCGTAGTCCACGCCGGTCCCGCGGGGGAAGGATCCCAGCCGGAGCCGACGCAGCTGGGTGTCGATGGGATTGACGCCGGCCGCGTACACCTTCACGAGTACCTGGCCGCGCGCCGGAGTCGGCACAGGGACATCGCGGATCTGCAGCACTTCCGGCCCACCGGAGCGGTCGATCTGAGCCGCTCTCATCGTACCGTTCGGCATGGTCATGCTCCTGTCTGAATTGTCGAACGCGGGTCGGCCACTGGCCAGGAGCGCGTCGCGGACGCCTCCTGCGGCTGCGGCCTTCCAGGGGGTGGGTGCCTGCGGTCAACAGGGAGGCGAACCGGGCTTCGCCGCTTCACCACTGGCGAAGTCGGGGAGCGGCACGGCGGAGTTGTCGTCGGGGAAACGGGTTGGACAGAACCTGCTCTGTGGCACAGCGGTCCACCCGGCCTGAGGTGGATCGCGGCGGCGTCAGACCGGGTCCTCGGTCTGGATGTTGCGGACCACGTCGAGCGCATCGTTGACGTGTTTGTCCGTGTTGGTCAGCGAGTTGAAGACATGCCGGACCGTCCCCTGACGGTCGATGACGTACGTGACCCGGCCCGGGATGATGCCCAACACGCTGGGCACCCCGTAGTCCTTGCGTACCTGCCCCTCCTCGTCGCTCAGCAGCGTGAAGGGCAGGTTGTGCCGGGCGGCGAAGGCCGCATGCTCGTGCACCGAGTCCGAACTCACGCCGATGACCTCGGCTCCGGCGTCGGTGAAGACCTCGTGGCTGTCCCGGAAAGCACACGCCTCGGCCGTGCAGCCGCGGGTTTCGTCCTTGGGATAGAAGTACAGGACGACTACCCCGTCGTCGAGCCGGTCGTACAGCCGGACCGGTGCACCGGATTGTGACGGCAGGGTGAAGTCGGGCGCCTTGTCGCCCACTTGTATGCCTCTTGCCATGTCCGTCTGCCTCTTTTCTTCCGCCGCAGGCAGGAGAGTGCTGCGGCTGTGGGGGGATGACCTGCACCCCTGCGGCCAGCGCGAGGAGACCGTCCTGGCCACGGCGCGTGAAGCCACCGGGCGCCACGTCAGGTCGCCCGGTCGAGGCCGGCGCGCATGAACGTGGTTGGCTCGTCCGACTCCCGGACGGCGGCCGGCTGTCCCGTTCCTTACCGGTGCTTCCGGACCAGCCACGGACCATTCGCGTCCGGCCTGAGCGGGCCGCCTCTAGTAGGAGAAACGGCCGCCTACCGGGCCCCGGACTGCGCTGACGGTCAGTTCCTTCACCTTGTGTGCGGGCACCGGGGCTCCGGAAGTCTCGCGGACCCAGCGCATGACCTCTTCCTGACCGGTTCCGAACGGCGGCAGACCCGGGAAGTACGGGTACACGTAGACCGGGGTGTTGGGTTCGCTGCGCCAGCTCTCGGTCAGAGTGCCAATGTCCACCGTGTCGAAGCCGAGGGTGTCCAGCAGTTCGGTTACCTCGGCCTTGGCGCTCGGCTCGTCACCGGCGATGGGCAGCGCACTGCGATCGGGCGCCCCAGAGGGACGGGCAAGGGTGAGCAGGCAGCGGAAGGAAATGTTGTTGAACGCCTTGACCACATGGGAGTCGGCCAGGTGGCGCTGCACCAGGGCGCTGGAGGTCGACTCGCCGGAGTCCAGCTCGCTGATCTGGCCGTCGCGCTCGGGGTAGTAGTTCATCGTGTCGATCACGGTCTTGCCCGCCAGCGCGGCGACAGGCAGCTTGTCATAGGCGACCAGCGGAATGGTGGCCACGACCAGGTCGCCGGACCGGGCGGCCTCGGCCGGGGTGGCCGCGCGGGCACGGGAGCCGAGGTCGGTGACGAGGTCGCTGAGGGTCTCCGGGTCCCGTGAGTTGCTCAGGACCACATTCAGGCCGGCGTCGACGGCGTGGCGGGCCACAATGCCGCCGATCGCGCCGGCGCCGATGATTCCGAGAGTCTTCCTCATGGGTCATGTCTCCTGGTAAGTCAACAGAGCTGGGTAGTAGGTCGCCGGGGCATAGCTTCGAAGGGTGCGAGTGGGCCAGGCTCGATCACGCAGGGGCAGATTCGAGGAGGCCGCCATCCGCTGGGCCCACAGAAACGCCGGCGGTCCTTCGACTCTTTCCCGGCCACGTCTGGGCCGGTCGCGAGACGTCGTCGCCGGCAGGACCTGCGCGGGAGGACGCTGGTCCGGACTCCGTATGCGACTGGCGACATGCACTCCCGACCATACAAGTCGAGGGGTCCCTCATGTTGCCCATCGTAGCAGCAAACATGAGGACTGCCTCATGTTGGGTACCCTCTCAGGTATGTCCACTCATCGAGCACGCGGCGAAGCCGCGACGGGCCGTCCTCTGCGGCGTGACGCGCAGCGCAACCGGGACGCCCTGCTCTCGGCGGCTCGCGCATGTCTGGCCGAGCAGGGCATGGAAGCCTCGTTGGAGCAGGTGGCCAAGCGAGCGGGCCTGGCCATCGGCACGCTGTACCGCCATTTCCCCACACGCCTCCACCTCGTGCAGGCGGTGTTCGCCGACAAGATCGAGGCCTGGCGGGAGGCCGCAGAGAAGGCCGAGGCCATGGACGACGCGTGGGAGGGGCTGCGCCTCTTCCTCGAGACGATGTGTGAACTCCAGGCCGGCGACAGGGGATTCCAGGACCTGGCTGCCATTCGGCTGCCGGAGACCGCCTGTCTGGCGGGGGCGCAGTCACGCATCCATGAACTCGCCGTCCGCATCGTGGAGCGCGCACAGGAGCAGGGAACGCTTCGCTCCGACGTCACACCCGAAGACCTCACCTTCGTCATCTGGGCCAACGGAAGCGTCGCCGAAGCCACTCAGGACGTCGCACCGGGGACTTGGCGCCGCTTCTTGCACCTGCTGCTCGACGGATTCCGCGCCGAGCGGGCGCATCCGCTTCCCCAACCGCCGTTGAGCAAGGACGAGTTGTACCGCGCCATGCTCCGACTCGACGGTGATCGCGACTGCACTGGGTGAAAGACGGTTCTCCGCGACGGCACACCGCGTGACGCCGCGCACAGGTGACTGCCCTGTGCCGTGACGCTCGCCAACACCGCCTGCAAGCGCTCGAAGACCTGTGGAACCGACCCGTCGGCGTCCCCTCGCAGCACGACACCCGATGGGTGTACCAGCACAGGAGCGGCGCGACCTGGACGGCGTGGCCCGCCGAGCGCCGCCCGAGGGACGTGCCGGTGTCGCGACACCGGCACGTCACCCCGTGAAGCGATCCACGAGTGCCTCATTCGGCGTGCCGTTGGCGATCGCAGCGACCAGCGCGGGCCGTGTCGCGCAGGTCGTCTTCGAGGAGTTCCGGCTGCCGCACACGATGGGGGCAATCCCCATCGTTCCCACACGATCTCCTCCATCGCCGTGCTCGGCTGCGGACTCATGGGTCTGACGAGGTCGATCAGCGGGATGGAGGAGGTTTTCCCGGCCGGGACGCGCCGCCATCGGTGGGCTCGGTGAGGAGTTTGTCGACGTCGCGCAAGAGGGTCAAATCTGGGCGTTTCCATCGGCAACCTGCTGCCTGCCGAACGACCCGGCCTCCTCGCCCGCATGCGGTCCTTGCTTCGGCCCGGCGACGTTTCCCTCCCGGGCGCGGACGTACGCAACAAGGTAGGGGGACGCGGATTCAGTGCCGTGAACGGGGTTGTCCAAGACGGCTCCGACGCCGAGTTGGTCACATTCTGCGACCAGCAGCTACGGGACCAGCTTTATTGGATAAGCCATTCCAGTTGATGTAACCTCAACTGGAGTGCCATATCCACTTGTGAGATCCGGGCCGTCGCGGCCCGACTCCCACGACCGGCAGGGGACTTTGATGAGCACGTCGGAAAGCACCAGGCTCCAGGTCGTCTTCGACGACCTCCAGTCGACGATCGCGGATCTGATCATCAAGCACGGAGTGACCGAGCAGGAGTTGCAGCGAGCCGTCGCATGGGCCCTGGAACTCGCCGAAGCCGGCGAAATGCCCATGACGATCTGGCAGTTCTTCATGCATCCGGTACTGGAGGCCAACCTGGGCGCCGCGTATGCGAATCCGGAGAAGGACGGTGCGAGCCCCTGGGTCGCCAGGGGGCCGGCCTATGTACCCGGGGCGCCGGTCCTGGAACGCCCGTACGCGCTGCCCATGCGCCCCGACGAACCCGGCGAGGTGCTCTTCGTCTCGGGACAGGTGCGCTCCACGAGCGGCGAGCCGATCGCGGGCGCGGAGCTCGACATCTGGATGACCAACGCCAAGGGCGACTACTCGAACTTGACCGCGGAGATGATCCGGCCTCTGGTCATAGACCTTGACGAGAGCCTGCCCCCGTTCAACATGCGCGGAAAGCTGCTCACGGACGACGAGGGTCGCTTCGAGTACCGGACAGTCATGCCCGGCATCGAGGTCATGGGCATCGCCGAGAACGGCCCTTTGGGCAAGCTCATCAAGAAACTGGACCGGGTCGAAATCCGCCCGCTGCACATCCACACGATCGTCACCGCCGCCGGCTTCCACACGCTGACCACGCAGTCCTACTTCGAAAGCGACCCGATCGTCTACAAGACCCTCGAACCCCGCACGACGCCCGAGTCCAGCGTGCACGCCACACAGCTCCATGACGACCCGGCCGACTTCAAGGCGCGCGGCCTGGATGCGCCCTACCACACCGTGACCCACGACTACGTACTGCGCCCGGTGACCGCAGCAGTCTGAGTGAACCGGACCCAGGCGGTTCGGCGGAGCGCGGGGCGCCAGACCGCGCTCCGCCGCAGCCCAGGCATTGGCGGCGATGTCCCTACCGTGGCGCGGACATCCATCACACCGGCCCGATTTCGCAACGTCCGTGCGTCGACACCTCCCCTCCACGCCCGGACCGGACGCCATCAAGCTCACAACTCCGTGCTGCACGGAGCGATCAAGGAGGATCCACATGCCCGACAGGGTCGCCGACGAGTTGGCCATCCGTGGCCTGACCGCACGCTTCAATCACATGGCCGACCAGTGTCGCGGGACGCGGCTGGGCCGCTTACGGCACCGCGAAGGCCGCGCTCTCCCACTACACGCGCCTTGCCGCGCTGGACCTGGCACCCCGGATCCGGGTCAACGCGATCGAGCCGGGCTCGATCGCGACGTCGGCGCTGGACGGTGCGAGCACCCCCGTAACCGGCAAGATCCTCGAAGTCGACGGCGGGAGTCAGCTTCCCCCCGATGGCCTTTGGCCGACCGACCTGTAGGACACGGCACGGGTCGATAGACCAGCCGAATCGGCCGCGAGCTCGACATTCTCGACGTAGCGGCATGCTCGGCGGCCCACGATGTCCGGCTCGCGGGGCTCGAGAAGGCACGGTCCCGCCGGGCGGCGCCAGGGTGCCCGCCGGCTTCGGTCAGATCCGGTTCACCGGCGGCGAAGGCGGCGGTCACCTCCCCGCCGAGCGCGAGGGGGTGGAGCGACTCCTGGCACCTCTTCTCCTCCATGGTGTCGATGGGATGCGCGGCAACGAACCAGGCCACGGCGTGCTCGGGACCACGTCCGGAGCGTTCGTGAAAGCCGCAAGGCTTCCCTATCGCACCACCCCCCTGTCGCCTAGCACCTCTTGTACTCACGGAGGCTCGACCATGTCCCACGCCTTTCCCCGGACCGGTGACGATGGGAGGGCCACAGCACCGAGGGCCAATGCCGTCGTGGCGGCCCTGGCCTTCGGTGGGATCGTGTTCTCGCTGATGCAGTCCCTGGTGATCCCGATCGTCCCGGACCTTCCGAAGTTCCTGGGAGCCTCGCCGTCGAACAGTTCCTGGGCCATCACCGCCACGCTGCTCGCGGCCGCCGTGGCCACCCCTGTGACGGGCCGACTCGGAGACATGATCGGCAAGCGCCGCATGCTCCTGGTCAGCCTGGTCCTGCTGGTGGCGGGCTCGGTCACCGCCGCCCTCAGCGACACACTGGCCCCGATGGTCGTCGGCCGAGCGCTGCAGGGGCTGGCCGCCGGCGTCGTCCCGCTCGGCATCAGCATCATGCGCGACGAACTGCCCCCGGAGCGACTCGGCTCCGCCACCGCGTTGATGAGCGCATCTCAAGGCGTGGGCGCTGCCCTCGGCCTGCCCGCCGCCGCGGCCATCGCGGACAACTTCGACTGGCACACGCTGTTCTGGGCCTCGGGCGCCGCAGGCGCCCTCGCCGCCGTCCTGGTGCTGGTGTTCGTACCGGAGTCGAAGGTGCGTTCCGGCGGACGCTTCGACCTCGTCGGAGCCATCGGCATGGCGGCCGGCCTGGTCTGCCTGCTCCTCGCCGTTTCCAAGGGTGCCGGCTGGGGCTGGACCAGCGGCACCACCCTCGGCCTGTTCGCCGCGGCCGTCGTGGTGCTGCTGTTGTGGGGTCTGTTCGAGCTGCGCGTCAAGGAGCCGCTGGTGGACCTGCGCACCAGCGCACGCCGCCAGGTGCTGTTCACCAACGTCGCCTCCCTCACCGTCGGGTTTAGCCTGTACATGACAATACTGATAGTGCCGCAGTTCCTGCAGCTGCCCGCGGCGACCGGTTACGGCCTGGGCAAGTCGCTGCTCACCGCGGGCCTGGTCATGGCGCCGATGGGCCTGGTGATGATGGCCACGGCTCCGGTGTCCGGCCGCGTCACCAGGGCCAGGGGCCCGAAGACGACCCTGATGATCGGCGCTCTGATCGTGGCCGCAGGCTACGGGCTGAACATTGTGCTCATGAACGCGGTCTGGCACTTCGTGCTGGTGTCCTGCATCATCGGCGCCGGCGTCGGCTTCACCTTCGGCGCCATGCCGGCTCTGGTCATGGGCGCCGTGCCCGCATCCGAGACGGGTGCCGCGAACAGTCTCAACACCCTCATGCGTGCCATCGGTACGTCGTTCGCCAGTGCCGTCGCCGCCGTGATCCTCTCCCAGATGACCACGAACTTCGGCTCCGTCGCCCTGCCGTCGGAGAACGGCTTCAAGACGGTCATGGCCGTCGGCGTCGGCGCCGGCCTCCTCGCCTTCGCCCTGGCCTCCTTCATCCCGCGCCACCGGCGCGCCACCGCCACGGCGGATACGGCATCCGAGTCCGCGACGCCGTCCGCGGTCCCGGGCGGCACCGCCGCACTGGCACGTCACGCGGTCAACACCACCGAGCCTCCGAACCAACCTCTCCACGCTGCGAAGGAATGAACCCCATGCGCGTCACCGTCTTTGGCGGAACCGGCCCCACCGGCCTGCTCCTGATCAACCAGGCCCTGGCCGAGGACCACGAGGTCACCGCCTACGCCCGCACCCCCTCGAAACTGCCCACGCACGAGCGGCTCACCGCCGTCCAGGGACAGCTCGACGACGCCGCAGCCATCACCGAGGCGGTACGCGGCAGCGACGCCGTCCTCAGCACACTCGGCCCGACCACCAAAAAGGCCGACGCCCCGCCGCTGGTCACCGGCTACCGCCACATCGTCGCGGCCATGCACGAACACGGCGTCGAGCGGCTGGTGGCGCTGGGCACGCCCAGCATCCCCGACCCGGCCGACAGCAAGGAGTTCAAGGTCGGCCTCACAGCCACCGCCGTGAAGAAGTTCGCGCCGGACGCGTACAACACCATCGTGACCATCGGCCACATCGTGCGCGAGTCCGGACTGAAGTGGACCATCGTCCGTATCCCCTGGCTCTCCAACGGCCCGAAGACCGCCTCCATCAACGTCCGCAAGGTCGGCGACAAGGGAGGACTGCGCCTCTCTCGGGCCAACGCCGCCGCGTACTTCCTCCAGCAGCTCACCGACTCCTCCCAGATCGGCCGCGCACCGTTCATAACCGACAAGTAGGCACACCGTCGGCCATGCAACAGAACGCGGCTGCCGCCTGGCCACTCCCGGACATTCCGATCAGCCGGGGGTGGCTTGCCGATGGTTCCCAAGTCGGCCGGGCCCTGGAAGTCCCTCAGCGTGACTTCGAGGTTGATCGGGCGGCCTGATGCGTCGGTGTGCGAGGGCGGGGCGCGGTTCGACGTCTCGGCGTGCTCTTTGTCGGGCCGGTCAGGGCGCCGTCCTTGCCGTAGTGGAGCACGGTGTTCGCGCTGTTCCAGTTCTCCACAACCTGGAGCCCGCCGTGGATCTCGCGGCGCAGGCCGGGACTGGCCAGATAGTCGCAGGCAAAGATCGTGCGCACGGCCCGGCCGAGTTCTTCGAGTGCCTGGTAGGTGGGGTGCTTGGGGCCGCCGCGGGTGAAGCGCCGCAGCACCTGCTCCGCCTCCGCCGTTCCGAGCCGGAGCGCAGTCGCGTACTTCACCATCTGGTCGTACTGCTGCTCGATCAGCTCCCAGCGGATCGGCCTCGTCGGCGAGGCGCCGAGCGCCGGCCAGCCGGGCGGGGTGTCGTCCGGGCGTACAGGCGGATGCTGCCGATGTTCTTCAGCCTCGGCAGCAGGCGGTAGTTCAGCAGTTCGGTGAAGGCGAACCGACGACCGAGGCGCCGTGGGTGTCGACGTGGTTCGACTCGATCTCGGCGTCGCTGCAGTGCCGCAGCAAGCCCCCGATCATTGCCGCCACCTCGCACGACGAGCAGCTCTTGAGCTGGGAGTAGACGCAGACGTTCTTCCGCTCGACGTGCCAGTAGATCATCACGCCGTTGCCGCCATAGCGGGCGTGGTACTCGGTCATGAAGTTCGAGGGCCAGGACCCGAACTTCTTCGAGTCCGACGCGCACGCGGTGCCGCCGCCCCACCACCATGCGGTGTCGCGGGCGGCGAAGGTGGCGTTCACCAGCCTGGTGACGGCGGCCCGGAGATTGCCGACGGTGATGAAGTGCCGGCGCACGTGCCACAGCGCAGCCTCGCTCTCGCCGTGCTCGCCGGTCGCCACGATCGCCCGGATACCCATGTTCGTGCCCAGAGCGAAGAGGGCCAGCAGCAGACGGCGCTGGAGGACGTCACGCTCGATGCGCTCGTCCGCGGCCACTGAGGAGAACTCCTCGGTGAAGCCGGTCAGAAAGTCGGCGTTCTTCAGCCCGTCCAGGAGGTCGAGGACGCCCCAGCGGCGTGCGACCTCCTCTTTGAGGACCGCCAGGCCGGTGGGCTCGGCCACCGGCTCCAGCTTCGGAACCGTGATCCACGGCTCGCCCTTGCGGGTGGTGACCTTCACCCCGCCTGCCGAGCCGTCCGCGAGCGCGCGGGACAGCTGGTCCAGGCCCGCGGCCATGCGCTTCCTCAGGTCCGCGATGAACGCCCTCGGGTTCAGCGGCTGCCGGATCGCGGCGTGGTGCACGGCACGAATGGCCTCGAAGTCGCCGGGCAGGTCGTCCTCCGGGTTACGCCAGCGCGCGGCGCCCTCGACGTGGATCTCGCGGCGCCGCACGGCGTCCCGCAGCGCGACCAGAACGCACAGCTCATAGGGGATGCGCTCGACCTTGTCCTTGTCGTCAACGACCGCCTCGCGCCAGTCCTTGCGCGCCACGCCGTCCAAGGGCACTTCGTCGCCGGCGTCGCAGAAGCGGGCCTCGCCGTCGACATCGGCGTATTTCTTCAGTAGCTTCATCGCGTCCATCACCGGCCGGTAGGCGGTGTTGTTGCACCTGAAGCCCAGCGTGTTCAGCAGCGGAGGCAGCATCTGCCGGTAGTACGAGCTGTACGAGGAGCGCAGGGTGGTGTGGACCTTGGCCTTTAAGACCTTCTCGTTCGTCTTCGCCTCAGCCACCAGCTCGCGCAGCGTCTTCTCCCCGACCACCGGGAACGGAGCCCGGCGCCCAACCTCGTCAAGCTTGTCGACCGCGGTCGTCGCCAACTTGAAGAGGATGCCCTCCGTCCCACGGGCCTGCCGTCGGCAGCCGCTGTCATAGTCCACGGGCGCACCTCCAGAACACCCCCTACGGCTGCGCCCCGCACGCGCACCACGCCCGACAAAGAGGCACCCACGCATGTACGAATGACCTGTACGGAAGTGGAAACCGCCGCGTACATGCGTTTCCAGATCAGCCTCAGTTCACGGCGGCACGCGCAATGAGCATCGCCACCAGTGGGACCGTTTCGGTCTGACTGTTGTTCTCCATGCCTGGCTCCCCTTTCCTCGTAGCGAGGGGAGCCGATCCAGCCGTATCGTCACGGCCCGTGCTCCCGAGCAGGCGATGCTGCGGTATCCCAGCGAGAGGCCCTGACATCAGAGCAAGACAGCTGCTGGCTCAGCTCAAGCGGTAACCGAGCAGCGCGAGGCCGGCGGGCGACGTCATCACCCTCCCGGAAGATCAGTCGTACCTGCGCTGCCAGTCATCCCGTGAGCTTGATAGATGCGTTGGCTGTCGGCCTGGGCGCCTTGGACCGACGGTGCCGGCCACCGGGCCGAGCCGCTGATGCGCATCCGGGCGCACGTGACCTTTCAGTCCTTCTTCCCGGGTTCCGGCGAGGCAGAGCACGCCTGACTGGCACGGAGCATGGCTTTGTAGAAGGCGCGGGGCTCGGGCGGGTCGGGCAGGGGGCCGCGGGCGGGGGCCTCGAAGGACTGGAGCATCAGGGCGACGACGCGTTTCCAGGCGTCGGGAGCGGCGTCGCCGGTGGCGTTGACGACGCCGGCAATGGCCATGTGCACCAGCACCAGGTCCTCGGGGCTGAAGTCCTCACGCAGACGTCCGGCGGCCTTGGCGCGGCCGATGAGCTGGACGACGCCCTCGTACGCCTGGTCTCGGCGCCCCTCCAGAGCCTTGGCTGTGGGGAAGGTCATGGTCAGCACGTCGGCGAAGCCGTAATCGGCGGCCTGCATCGCGCAGGCGGTTTCGACGAACCCCGCGAGACCGCGCCAGGGATCGGGGTCGTCGAGGGCGACGCCGACCGCGTCGACGTAGGCGTCCATACGGTCGGCGAAGACCGCGGCGACCAGGTCCTCCTTCGTCGGGAAACGGCGGAACAGGGTGGCGATGCCCACCCCCGCCTCGCGGGCCACGGAAGCCATGGAGGCATTCAGGCCGTCACGCCTGAACACCGTGCGCGCGGCGGCGACGATCCGCGCGCGGTTGCGCTCGGCATCGCTGCGCAGAGGCTGTGCGGCGGGGTCATCGCTGGATTGGGCGCCAAGGTTCATGACACTCAGTCTAACCGAATCGGAACGCCCAATCCATTTTCAGTGTTATCGTGGGCACCGCGGAACCGGATAGGTCATTCCGGATCGCGAATCGGATAGCCCTTTCTGAATCGAGCGATACCCGTGTCAAGGAGTTGATGATCATGCGCGCTGTGATATTGGCGCAGATACCCGGCAGCCCCGAGGTGACCGAGGTGGAGGTGCCCCGCCCGGAGGCCGGTGAGGTGCTGGTGAAGGTGGCCGCGTCCTCGGTGAACGGGTTCGACCTGGGCACGGTGGCCGGATACCTGCAGGGCATGATGGAGCACCGTTTCCCGCTGATCCTCGGCAAGGACTTCGCCGGCACCGTCGAGGCGGTCGGTGAGGGTGTCGAGGGTTTCGCGGTCGGCGACGCCGTGTTCGGCGTGGACGCCAAGGCGTACCTGGGTGCCGGTGCGATGGCGCAGTACGTCGCGGTTCCCGCTGCCATCGGCATCACCCACCGACCCGACGGGGTCTTGGTGCGTGACGCCGGCGCGCTCGGGCTGGCGGGCACCGCCGCCTTCGACGGTCTCGCCCTGCTCGGCCCGCTGGAGGGCAGCACGGTGCTGATCTCCGGTGCCACCGGCGGCGTGGGTGCCATCGCCGTGCAGCTGGCCGCGGCCCGGGGCGCGAGGGTGATCGCCACGGCCAAGCCGGGTTCCGAGAGCGGCTTCGTCTCAGCGCTGACCGACGCCGAGGTGACCGTCATCGACTACACCCAGGACATGACCGCGCAGGTTCGGGCGATCGCCCCGGACGGCGTGGACGCGGTGCTGCACCTCGCCGGCGACCTGGCCGAGCTCACCGCGCTCACCCGCGACGGCGGCGCCGTCGCCTCCGCCCTCACCCTCGCCCCAGTCCCCGAGGCCTCGGAGGACCGCAAGCTGCGGACCGCCATGATCCAGTCCAACCCGACCGCCGACACCCTGTCCACCCTCGCCGGGCACGTCGCCTCCGGCGCCCTCAAGGTGCCGGTGAACTCAGAGTTCGACCTCGAGCGTGCCCCCGAGGCATTCGCCGCGTTCGGCGCCGGCACCGTCGGCAAGATCGCCATCACCGTCGCCTGACCCACTCCGTACCCCAGACGCTTCCCCCACGAAAGGACTTCACCATGCCCAGCATCGCCATCGTCGGAGCCGGCCCCGGCATGGGCCTCGCCATCGCCCGCACCTTCGGCTCCCGCGGCTACGACGTCGCTCTCATCGCCCGCAACCGCGCCAAGCTCGACGGCCTCGTCGCCCGGCTCACCGCCGAGGGCATCACCGCCGCCGCGTTCCCGGCGGACGTGCGCGACCACGACGCTCTGACCCAAGCCCTCAAGGACGCCGCCACCCGCTTCGGCGGCATCGACGTCCTGGAGCACTCCCCCTCTCCGGGCAACGGCTCCATAAGCTCCATGACCCTCACCTCCCCGTCCCAGACCAGCCCCTCCGATGTGCAGGGATGGATCGACTTCCTGCTCCACAGCGCCATCACCGCCACCCAGGCCGTCCTGCCCGCGATGCGTGAGGCCGGCGCGGGCACCCTGCTCTTCACCAACGGCGCCGGCTCGGTCGACCCCATCCCGATGCTCGGCAACGTCAACCCCGCCCAGGCGGCACTGCGCAACTGGGTGCTCAACCTGCACAAGGAGCTGGCCGGCACCGGTATCCAGGCCGCGCACGTCGCCATCGGCGTGTGGATCGGCGCGGGCGGCCCTCCCGAAATCCCGACCGCCGAGGCCGAGGACATCGCCCCTCTCTACTGGGACCTGCACACCCAGCGCGACGAAGCCGAGCGCGTCTTCACCGTCTGACGCCTCCCAGCTCTCCCCCGTTGAATCTTTGTTGAACCTTGATCCGCTCCATCCTCATCCGCCGCGGCGATCCCCACCGCGGCGCGACCTAAGAAGAAGGTCTCCGCTCCGATGAACGTGTTCCTGTGGATCCTGCAGGGCGTCCTCGCCGCGCTGTTCGTGGCCGCCGGCATCACCAAGGCCACCCAGCCCCGCGAAAAGCTCATATCCCAGCTGCCGTGGGTCAGTGACGTCTCGACACCCGTGGTGCGTCTGATCGGCGTCGCCGAACTCGCCGGCGGCCTCGGGCTGATCCTGCCGGGTGCTTTCGACATCGCCACGGTGCTCACCCCGCTGGCCGCCACCGGCCTGGCTGTGATCATGGTCCTGGCCATGGGCCTCCACGCCCGCCGCAAGGAGCCGCAGGCCATCGGGTTCAACGCGATCCTGCTCATCGTCGCCGCGGTCATCATGTGGGGCCGGTTCGGGCCCCACTCCTTCTGACCACCCGGCCCCCGCCCCTTCACAGCGGCCCGGTCCGCGACCACGCCGGTCGGGCCGCTCCCTCTCAACCCCTGTCCGCCTACCGGAGACGACCGTGGAACTGGGCATCATCTCCCTGTCCGACCTGCAGACCGACCCCGCCACAGGAAAACTGCACGACCCGGGGCGCCGCACTCGCGAGATCATCTCCTACGCCATCGCCGCCGACCAGGCCGGCCTGGACGTCTTCGGTCTCGGCGAGCACCACAGCTGGGACTTCGCTGTCGCCAACCCCGCCGTCCCGCTGGCCGCGATCGCCCAGACCACCAGCCGTATCCGGCTGGCCAGTGCCGTGTCGGTGCTCTCCACCGCCGATCCGGTCCGGCTGCACCAGGACTTCGCCTCCCTCGACCTGATCAGCGACGGCCGCACCGAGATCATCGCCGGGCGCAGCGCGTTCGTCGAGGCGTTCCGCCTGTTCGGCGTGGACCTCGAGGACTACGACGACGTGTTCACGGAGAAGCTGCGGCTGCTGCTCACCATCCGTGAGAACCCCGAACACGTCACCTGGCGCGGGCGGTTCCGCCCGGCCATGGACGGCCTGTCCGTCCAGCCTCCGCCCCAGCAGCCGCAGCTGCCGCTGTGGCTCGGCGTGGGCGGCACCCCCTCCAGCGTGGAACGCGCCGGACGCCTCGGCCTGCCCATGGCGCTCGGCCTCATCGGCGGGGACATCCGAAGTGTCCGCCCCCTCGTCGAGCACTACCGTGCGGTCGGCACAGCGGCCGGCCACCCCGCCGACCGGCTGCGACTCGGCAGATCCGGCCACTTCTACGTCGGCCGCACCTCCCAGGGCGCACGCGACGACGTCTTCCCCTTCTACACGGAATACGTCCGCCCCAGGCCACCCACCGGACGCGGCTTTCACATCGGACGCGCCCAATTCGACGCCGCAGCGGTGCCGTTCGGCGCGCTGATGGTCGGCAGTCCCCAGGAGATCATCGACAAGATCCTCGCCGAACGCGAAGTGCTCGGCATCGACCGTTTCATGGGCCAGGTCGATTTCGGCGGTATGCCCGCCGGGATGGTCCATGACTCGATCGAGCTTCTCGCCACCGAGATCGCCCCCGTCATCCGCAGGGAACTCGCCCCGCCGGCCGGACCGGCCGCAGCCTGACGAACTACTGAACCGGCGTCGCGGACATCGGCGACCACGATCTTGCGACATGCGCACCCTGTTCGAAAACGACGATCGACCTGCTGAAGCACCCGGCCCGACGTCAGGCGTCCCAGGATCCTCGCCACAATCGCCACGACCGTGATCGACGATCGACCTGAAGACCTCGAAGAGAGTTACGGCGTGGGGATTGACCAACGCCCGGTCGACGTAGGACAACCCGGTCACTCAACTTCTTCTGCGAGGTCTCAGCAGACGCAGGACGCTGACGTAGTTTCCGGTGCCAGGCATCAAGCGTCCGCGCAGTCGCCGCACCAGCGGTCACCGGCTACCCGGTGCAGCGGAGTTGGTCGGCGAGACCCGGGTCGTCGTCACCGGCGGTCGTGTCACAGTGCAGGGTGACGCGGCCCGCGTCGAGGCAACGAAGTGCAGCCTGGGAGTCCTGCGGCCGCCGACGCCAGCAGCGACAGCCGCGTCGGCGTCGCCGCCCCGGCATGGCCCGCACGCTCCGCGGATTGAGCCGACACATCGCCTCCAGCTTGCTCGCGCCCTGACCGCACAGGAGCGCGGCCGCGAGCCCGACGTACCCCACAGTAGTTTGTGTGTGGCCTGTGGGCTCCTTGTGCGACCGGACTCTGCAGAGCCGCTACGCGGTCGCGAGGGGACTCACGATGAGGTTGCTGAACCAGCCGTTGCGCCGCGCCGTGCCGCCGATGGCCTCGTCGACACCTTCCCGGGCGTGGACCAGCGGGGCTCAGACATTATTGGGCGATTAACGCCAAACTGCGAGTAGTCGTTGCACTCGCCGTCGCTGCCTTCGGCTCCCTGAGCGCGAACCGAACGGCCGCACCACGCGGCACTCCACTCTGGCGACTAGAGGTTTACCGAACCAGGCTCTGACCAGCCTCTTTACAGAAGTTCTTCCGCCTGGCAGAAGCCGCCTTGCCGAGTCGACACAAGCCTCACGACCCTGATTCCAACCACGGCACGCGGGGCGAGGGCGCCCCGCCGACAGGGACGGGAATCCATGCCTCACATGACCGCCTTCGCCAGGAACCAGTGGTACGTCGCCGCCTACAGCCACGAGGTCGGGCGCGAGGAGCTGCTCGGCCGTACGATCCTCGGCGAGCCGCTCGTCCTCTACCGCACCGAGGAGGAGGGAACGCCCGTCGTGCTGCACGACCGCTGTGTGCACCGGCGCTACCCGCTCTCCGAGAGCCGCCTGGACGGCGACCGGATCGTGTGCGGATACCACGGCTTCACGTACGACACGACGGGCACCTGCGTGTACGTGCCGGGGCAGAAACGCATCCCGCGCACGGCCCGGGTCGCCTCGTACCCGGTCGTCGAGCAGGATTCCCTGGTGTGGGTGTGGATCGGCGACCCGGCGCTCGCCGACCCGCAGACCATTCCGCGCGCCCGCCACCTGGACTCCCCCGGCTGGACCACCGTGCGCGGCATGGAGCCCATCGACGCCGACTACGGGCTGCTCGTCGACAACCTGCTCGACCTCTCCCACGAGACGTATCTGCACGGCGGTTACATCGGCACCCCCGAGGTCGCGGAGACGCCGATCACCACCGAGGTGGACGAGGGCGCGGGGATCGTGCGGGTGAGCCGGCACATGGACGACGCCGAGTGCCCGCCGTTCTACGCCCGTTCGACCGGCATCGAGGGCCGGATCACCCGCTGGCAGGACATCGAGTACCACGCCCCCTGCCTGTACCTGCTGCACAGCCGGATCGCGCCGGTGGGCGTCCTGCCGGAGGCCGACGGCAGCGACCCGCACGGCTTCCACACCGAGATCACCTACGCCATCACCCCGTCCTCGGACGGCAAGGTGTACGACTTCTGGATGGTCTCGCGGGACTGGGCGACGGACGACGAGGAGGTCACCGAGTTCCTGCGGGGCAACAACCACACGGTCGTCATGCAGGACGTCGACGCGCTCAATCTCCTGCAGAAGACGCTCGGTTCGGAGCGCGAGGGCTACCAGGAGCTGAGCATCAACATCGACACCGGCGGTCTGGCCGCCCGCCGCATCCTCGCCCGGCTGGTCGAGGAGGGCGACAAGCCGGTGGAGAAGGTCCAGTGACCTCGCCGACGGGCGAGATCTACCGCATCGACTGGCTGCCGGGCACGGACATCCTGCACGGCACCTGTCACTGCGGTGCCGAGCACAGCGCCCAGGACCCGGTGGAGATGTGGGAGTGGATGCTCGGCCACCCCGAAGGACACCGGCCGGCGGCCCGGCCGGGACGCGAGCCGCGAGGGAACGACTCATGACGACCGTGTACGAAGCAGAGCTCGTCGTCGACGGTGTGCGGCCGGCGGCGGACGGTGTACGGGCGCTCGTCCTGCGCCATCCGCTGGGCGAGCCGCTGCCCGCCTGGGAGCCCGGCGCCCATGTGGACCTCGTGCTCGACGCCGGGCTGGAACGCCAGTACTCGCTGTGCGGGGACCCGGCCGACCGCACGGTCTGGCGGATCGCCGTGCTGCGCGAGCCCGACGGCCGCGGCGGTTCCGCGTACGTCCACGAGCGGCTGGGTCAGGGCGACAAGGTGCGGGTGCGCGGCCCCCGCAACCACTTCGCCCTGCGCCCCGCTCCCCGCTACCGCTTCATCGCCGGCGGCATCGGCATCACACCGATCCTGCCGATGCTCGCCGCGGCCGAGGCGGCGGGCGCCGAGTGGACCCTGCTCTACGGCGGCCGCACCCGCGCCTCCATGGCGTTCACCGACGAACTGGCGGCCTACGGCGACCGGGTGACCCTCGCCCCGCAGGACGAGACCGGTCTGCTGGACCTCGCCCCGGTCCTCGACGACCTGCCGGAGGGCACCCTCGTCTACTGCTGCGGGCCAGGACCGCTGCTCGACGCGGTCGAAGCGCGCTGCCCGTCCGGGGCACTGCGCGTCGAGCGGTTCCAGGCGAAGGAGCAACACAGCGGCGAGGACGACGAGTTCGAGGTCGTGCTCGCTCAGAGCGGACACACGCTGACGGTCGCGCCGGGTGTCTCCGTGCTGGACGCCGTGCGCGCCGCCGGAGTCGAGGTGCTCTTCTCCTGCGCCGAGGGCACCTGCGGGACCTGCGAGACCGACGTGCTCGAAGGCAGCCCCGACCACCGCGACTCCGTGCTCTCGGACGAGGAGCGGGAGGCCGGGGAGACGATGCTCATCTGTGTGTCGCGCTGCCGGGGGAAGCGCCTGGTCCTGGATCTCTGATCCACAGGTCCGCCTCGATGCCCGCCACGGCCGTGAGCAGGAGGGGCCGCGCTCGGTGCGCGGCCCCGGTGGGAGACGGTGCCGGCACGGTGGTGACCGGGCGTGAACGCGCGTGACTCCACGTTCCCTGAACGCGAGTTGGGCACTACTGTGCGAGGTGCGCACAGCCTGTCGGAAAACCGTTGTCTGCACAGGGGGAGCCATGCGTCGTCTGCTCGCCGGTCTCGCGGCCGGCGCCTTCCTGCTCACCACGGCGGCCTGTGACTCGTCCGACGACTCCGGTTCGTCGGGCTCGGGCACGTCGTCCGGGGGCACCACCACCGTCAAGCTCGGGCTGATTCCCATCGTCGACGTCGCACCCGTCTACCTGGGTGTGCGGAAGGGCTTCTACGCCAAGCACGGCCTGAAACTGTCGATCAGTACCGCGCAGGGCGGCGCGGCGATCGTGCCGGGCGTGGTCAGCGGTCAGTTCCAGTTCGGCTTCAGCAACACCACCTCCCTGATGGTCGCCTTGTCGAACGGCGTTCCCGTGGAGACCGTCTCCAACGGCATCGCGTCGACGGGCGTCCAGGGCAGGGACTTCGCGGCGCTCACGGTGAAGAGGGGCAGCCCCGTCAAGTCCGCCAAGGACCTGGAGGGCAAGAAGGTCGCCATCAACACCCTGAAGAACATCAACGAGACGGCCGTACGCGCCTCCGTGCGCAAGGCGGGCGGCGACCCGGACAAGGTGCGGTTCGTCGAGCTGCCCTTCGACCAGATGCCCGCCGCTCTCGACAGCGGGCGGATCGACGCGGCGATGGTGGTCGAGCCCGCCCTCGCCACCGTCAAGTCCCAGGGAGGCGTGGAGATCGCCTCACCGATGGTCGACGTCTCCCCGGACCTCACCGTCGCCATGTACTTCACCTCCACGCGGTACGCCCAGCAGAACCCGGACGTGGTGAAGAGGTTCCGGCAGGCCACGGCGGAATCCCTCACCTACGCCGACGCGCACCCGGACGAGGCCCGCGAGGTCGTCACCACGTACACCAAGATCCCGGCCTCGCTGCTGAAGCGGGTGACGCTGCCCAAGTGGCCCGCCGAGGCGAACGAGTCGTCCATCGTGGACCTGATGAAACTCGGCTACGCGGACGGTCTGTTCAAGACCGGCCCCGACATGAGCAAGCTGATGCCGTGAGGGGCGAGAACGCCGCACTCGGCGCGGCCGGGCTCGCGGCCTTCCTCGCCCTCGGCGAGGCGGTGCCGCGGCTCGGCCTGGTCGAGGAGGCCTACTTCCCGCCGACGAGCCGCATCGCCGACGCCCTCGGCGCCGAACTCACCGACGGCGCCTTCTGGACGGCCCTCGGCGACACCCTCACCGGCTGGGCGATCGGCCTCGCGATCGCGGTCGGCGCGGGCGTCGTGGCCGGCGTGACGATCTCCGTCGTCCCCCATCTGCGCGAGGCGACGGCCTCCACGATCGAGTTCCTGCGCCCCATCCCCTCGGTCGCCCTGATCCCCCTCGCGGTCCTCCTCCACGGCACCGGACTCCGCTCCGTCCTGCTGCTCGTCGTCTACGCCTCCTTCTGGCAGGTCCTCGTCCAGGTCGTGTACGGCGTCCAGGACGTCGACCCGGTCGCGGAGGAGACGGCCCGCTCCTACGGCCTCGGCCCCTGGGCGCGGATCCGGCACGTGCTGTGGCCGACCGCGCTGCCGTACGTGATGACCGGTGTGCGGCTCGCGGCGGCGGTCGCGCTGATCCTTGCCGTCACCGCCGAACTCGTCATCGGGGCACCGGGGTTGGGCGCGCGTATCGCCGTCGCGCAGGCCTCGCAGGCGGTGCCCGAGATGTACGCGCTGATCGTGGTCGCCGGACTGCTCGGCCTGCTGATCAACGTCGGGGCGCGGACGGTGGAGCGGCGGGCGCTGGCCTGGCACCAGTCGGTGCGCGGGGAGGTGGCGGTGTGAGGCGCGCCCTGCTGCGGCTGGGACACGTGCTCGCCCTGCCGGCCGTGCTGGTCGCGGTGTGGTGGGTGGCGTCCGACGACAGTACGGACGTGTACTGGCCGCCCCTGCGGACGATCCTGGAGACCTTCCCTGACGTGTGGACGGTCGACCGGCTGCGCGCGGACGTGCTGCCGAGCGTGCTGCGCCTGACGGGCGGGTACGCCCTGGCGGCCGTCGTCGGGATCGCGTGCGGCACGCTCATCGGCTCCTCCCGGCGGGTGCGGGCCGTGTGCGAGCCGGTGCTGGAGTTCCTGCGGGCGGTGCCGCCGCCCGTGCTGGTGCCGGTCGTCATGCTGTTCGCGGGCATCGGCGACACCATGAAGGTCGTGGTGATCGCGGCCGGATGCGTGTGGCCGGTCCTGCTCAACACCGTCGAGGGCGTGCGGTCGGTGGACCCGGTGATGGCGGACACCGCCCGCTCCTACGGCATCACGGGCGTGGCGCGGATCAGGGGCCTGGTGCTGCCCGCGGCGAGCCCGCGGATCTTCGCGGGCCTGCGTCAGGCGCTGTCCATCGGGATCATCCTGATGGTGATCAGCGAGATGTTCGCCGCGAGCAACGGGCTGGGCTTCACCATCGTGCAGTTCCAACGCGGCTTCGCCATCCCCGGCATGTGGACCGGGATCCTCGTCCTCGGTCTGCTGGGCTTCGTCCTGTCGGTCCTCTTCCAACTGGTCGAGCGGCGGGTGCTCGGCTGGTACCACGGTCTGCGCGCCTCCACCCGGCGGCCCGGGTGACGTCTGCGAACGGTTCGAAAGGGCGGGTCATGCTCGACGTACGCGGCTTGAAGAAGGTCTACGAGGGGTCCGGGCGTCGGGTGGAGGCGGTGCGCGACCTCACCTTCACCGTCGAGGCCGGCGAACTGGTCTGTCTGGTCGGCCCGTCCGGCTGCGGCAAGACGACCCTGCTGCGGTGCGTGGGCGGCCTGCTGGCCCCGACCTCAGGCGAGGTCCTGCTGGAGGGCCGGAAGGTGACGGGCCCGCCGCCCGGCATGGCGTTCGTGTTCCAGGAGTACGGCCGGAGCCTGTTCCCCTGGATGCGGGTCGGCGCGAACGTCGAGCTCCCCCTCAGGCAGAAGAAGTTGAGCAAGCGGCGGCGGCGGGAGCTGGTCACCGACGCGTTGGAGTCGGTCGGTCTCGCGGACGCCGTCTCCGCGTACCCGTGGCAGCTCTCGGGCGGCATGCAGCAGCGGGTGGCGATCGCGCGGGCGCTCGCCCACGAGCCCCGCGTCCTGCTGATGGACGAGCCGTTCGCCGCCGTGGACGCCCAGACCCGCGCCGACCTGGAGGACCTGGTCCGCGGCCTGTGGCGGGAGCGCGGGATCACCGTGCTGTTCGTCACCCACGACATCGACGAGGCCGTCTACCTGGGCGAACGGGTCGTCGTCCTGTCCGCCTCACCGACCGTCGTGCGGGAGCAGCTGAAGATCGACCTGCCGCCGGAGCGCGACCAGCTGCACACCCGGGTCGCCCCGCGCTTCGCCGAGCTGCGCACGCAGGTGTACGAGCAGATCCAGGCGGCGAAGCGCGGCACACCCCGGCAACCGGTCCCGGCGGACACGCCTGACCCGCTGAGGTGAACGAGCGGTCGCGGCCGGCCCGGGCGCCGTCGGCGACCTGAACGCCGGCGGTGCCCGGGGTCAGGCCTCGGGGGCGGGGACGACACTGAGGTGGCCCGCGGCGCGGCGCGGACGGCGGGCCCGGCGGGGCGCGGACGCCGGGGTCTCGCGCAGCACCAGCGTCAGCCGCGTGTACCCCAGCTCGCGCAGGTTCCTCGGGGTCTCGACGACGACACGGCACTCGACGGAGCCCCGGCGCGGGTCGGGGTGGAGCAGCGGCCGCACCGCGCCGTCGTGCTCGACGGCCTCCGCGCCGACCGCGCGGATCCAGTGCGGCAGGCCCTGCCGGTAGGCGGCCTCCATCAGGGGGTCCTGGGCGATCTCGCGGCGGATCGCCTGGAGCCCGGCGTCGTGGCCGTGCCGTTCGACGGCGGCCGCGAAGCAGGCCAGCATCGGCAGGCACCAGCTGGACTCGTGGTCACCGAGCACCGACGAGGCGTCGGGGTGGAAGAGGACGAACCTCAGGAAGTTGTCGCCCGGCAGCGCCGTCGGGTGGGGGCCGACACCCCGGAAGAGTGTCTCGAACGCGCTGTTGGCCAGAACGACGTCCCAGCGGTGGTCCATCACGACGGACGGGAACGTCACGGCCTCCAGGTACGCCGCGTAGTCCTGGAGATAGGCCCGGGCCTCGGCGGTGCCGGGGACGGGCCGCGGCACCGACCGCTGCCCACCTGCCTGATATGCCATCGGGAGGTCACCCCTCTTGCCTCTGCGGCCCGTCGCGGGGCCCCGATCCTGCTGCCCCGATGCTCAGCGTGTCAACTATCGTGGCATTCCGCGCTCGTTGACAGCTGAAATTGGCCACAGTTGTGGCGAGACCTGGATGTGAGTTCGAAAGACCCGCTAGTCTCCGGGCAGTTCACGGCGATTCCTGTGCCTGTGAGAGGGTCGTGAGAGACGTAGGAGACCTGTCGGTGACGGATGGCTTCGAGGTTCCGGGCGCCCCGGCGACGATGCTGCTGTCGGCCGTCGTCGCCCGTGTCACCGCACTCGCCGACCGGCTCGGCGTGCCGCACACGGAGGTCTTCGACACCGGACGGCTGTCCGTCGCCTCCGGCGTCCCGGAACCCGTGGTCAAGGCCCTGCTGAGCGGCCGGGCCGCCGGCGAACCGGACGTGCAGGCCCGGTTCCTGCAACGTCTGGACCTGCTGCGCCGCACCCGTCTGAAGCCCAACGGCCGCAAGTACACCCAGCAGGAGATCGCCGACGGCGCCGGCATGTCCCGGCAGCAGGCGGGCGCCCTCATCAACGGCGACCGCCGTCCCACGATGGAACACTGCGACGCCCTCCAGCGCTTCTTCCGCGTGCACGCCGGCTTCCTCACCGCCGAGGACCCCGAGGCCGTCGCGGGCGCCCTCCAGCGCACCGAGCAGGAGCTGCTGCAGAAGCTCGCCGCGCGGGAGGCGGCCGCGGCCGCCGACGACCCGCTGGAGCGGCTGCTCCAGGACCACGGCGTGCGCGGCATCGCCTGGCGGGCCGCGCAGCTGCCCACCGACCAGCACCGCGACAAGGTCGCCGAGTGGCTGGACATGCTCCTGGAGAGCGTGAAGCGGCCCGAGTCGTGATCCGGGGGAGAACTGTGGGCATCGCCAAGGACATGCGCCGTCTGTGCGGCGAGCTGGTCGCGGAACTGACCCTCCCGGCCCCCGCCGCGCCGACCGACCTGTACGCCGCGCTGTGCGACGGCATGAGCAGGCGCCGGGGCCGCCCGGTCCTCTTCCGTACGGCCGCGTTCCCGCCCGGCACCGCGAGCGGGCTGTGGCTCGACATGGCCGACCAGGACCTGGTGGTCATCGAGGAACGCACCGCGCCCGATCATCAGTTGGTGATCCTCGGCCACGAGCTGTGGCACATGAAGGCGGGGCACTGCGGCCACCACGTCGAGGGCGCCGCCGTCGCGGCCCGGCTGCTGCACGACGGGGCGGACCTCCAGGAGACGATCCACAAGGTGGCCGCCCGCACCCGTTTCGACCAGGCCGACGAGCGGGACGCCGAGAGCTTCGGCCTGCTGCTGGCCAGCAAGTGCCGTGCGTGGCTCGCGGGTTCGTCGCAGCGGGGGCGCGGGCAGCGCGACCACCTGGCGGGCCGTATCGAGGTGTCCCTGGGATACCTGGGGCCGCAGGACCGCGGCGGCGCCTGAGCGGGCCGGCACCGGGCCCGGGCCGGCCGTCCGGGGGCGCGCCCGCAGCCGTGCACGACGCGGTGGCGCCTGCCGTCACCCGGTCCGCCGACGCTCCTTCGAAAGCCCTTACCACCAGCGTGGGGACGGTTTCCGGCGGGCGGTCGCGACCAGGTTCCGCCTCCGCTAAGCGGGCGAACCGAGGTGGAGCGCGGCCGGATTGTCAGTGGTGCGCGGCAAGCTGGGGGGTGCGCCGCCGCACGGGTGGCGTACGCGCCGTCGGGGCGCGGGGGAGACGACGCCGAAACGGGGAGAGCCGACCGATGCCCACCGCCGTACTGACCGACCGTGAGCGCACCGCCGTCCAGGCCTATCTGCGGCTGTTGCACACCGTCCGAGCCGCCTTCGGGGACGAGGCAGCCGGCCCTCCGCACGACCGGCGTGCCCCGGTCGTCCCGCCGAGCGTCCTGGCCGAGGCGGAGCGGGCCCTGGCGGACGCGGGGCTCGCGGGCAACGAGGAGGAGTTCTTCCGGCTGCTGCACCTGTGGTGCCCGGAGCGGTGACGGGCCCGGGCCTACGGGGCCTCAGGCCCGCACGGGCCCCTGCGGCGCGGGGCACCCGGCACGGGCGGTGAGCGGTCGCCGCCTACACACCGGTCGTCGCGCGCTCACCGGTCGCCGCCCACACACCGGTCGCGGCGCGCTCACCGGTCGCCGCGCGCTCACCCGTGCGGCACCACGACCGCCGTCGCGACCAGCCCCCGGCCGACGATCCAGCGGCCGTCGAAGTGCCCGACCTCGCGGCCGCCGACCACCGGCCCGGGGACGAGGAGCCGGGCGCGGAATCCGCCCAGCGCGCCGTCGGCGGGGCCGGCGTCGATGTCGATGTCGGCCTCGCCGAAGTCCAGCCACTTCCGGGTGAGGGGGAACCACGCCTTGTAGACGGACTCCTTGGCGCTGAACAGCAGCCGGTCCCAGTGCACCTCGGGACGGTCCTCGGCCAGCCGGCGCAGCCGCTCCTCCTCCGCGGGCAGCGCGACGGCCGGCAGCACGCCCTCCGGGAGCGGCGCGTGGGGTTCGGCGTCGATGCCGAGGGAGGCCAGGTCGTCGGCCCGGACCAGGGCGGCGGCGCCGTAGCCGTCGCAGTGGGTCATGCTGCCGGCCAGGCCCTCCGGCCACCGCGGCGCGCCGCGCTCACCGGGCAGCACCGGCTGCGGGGGCACCCCGAGCTTCTCCATCGCGCGACGGGCGCAGGAGCGTACGACGGTGAACTCGCGGCGGCGCTTGGCGACGGCACGTGCCACCAGCGCCTCCTCCTCGGGGTACAGCGGTCCGTCGCCGAACGCGCGCACGCCGTCCTCGCCGTGCGCCTCCACGGCGACGACCGTCTCCGGCAGCAGCTCCTCGATCACGCGGTGTCGTCCTCCGTCGGCAGGATGCGGCGCAGACGGCCCGGCGGCCGCTCCCGTCTGCGCCACTCGCGGGGGTAGCCCACGGACACCTCTTCGAAGCGGACGCCCTCATGGAAGGTGGTCCGTGGGATGTGCAGATGGCCGTAGACCATGGCGGCGACGCGGAACCGGCGGTGCCAGTCCGCGGTCAGCCCGGTGCCGCACCACATGGCGAACTCGGGGTACCACAGGATGTCCATGGGGTGGCGGTGCAGCGGGTAGTGGTTGACCAGGACCGTGGGCAGGTGGTCGGGGATCTCGGCGAGCCGGCGCTCGGTCTCGGCGACGCGGGCCCGGCACCAGTCCTCGCGGGTCGGGTACGGGTCGGGGTGCAGCAGGAACTCGTCGTTGCACACGATGCCCGTGCCGTGCGCGTAGGCCAGGCCCTCGTCCTTGGTGGCGCAGCCGGCCGGCAGGAAGGAGTAGTCGTACAGCAGGAACAGGGGTGCGACGGCGACCGGGCCGCCGGGTCCCTCCCACACCGGGTAGGGGTCCTCGGGGGTCGTCACGCCCAGCTCGCGGCAGACCTCGACGAGGTGCTCGTAGCGGGCGACGCCGCGCAGGGTGACGACGTCCTTGGGGTGGGTCCACAGCTCGTGGTTGCCGGGCGCCCAGATGACCTTGCGGAAGCGGCTCGCGAGGGTCTTCAGCGCCCAGCGGATGTCCGCGACGCTCTCCGAGACGTCACCGGCGACCAGCAGCCAGTCGTCGTCCGATTCCGGGGCCATGCGTTCGACCAGCGCCCGGTTCTCGGCATAGCCGATGTGCAGATCGCTGATGGCCAGCAGCTGTCCGGCACCACCGGCCGTCGTTGTCACCTTCCGCCCCCCGCTCCACACGCACCACTGAACGAGCACACCCGAACGGCACCACGAGAACACATTCACGCGGGCGGGACAAGGACGCGCCGCACCAGGTGGCACGAAGGTGCCCTTACCCGACTCCGGGACCTACGTGAACATGATCGGAAAATCCGTAACACGCGCGTTGCACGCGGCACCCTCGGGAAGCCGTATGATCGCCCCAACACCTCCGCCATGAACCCGCTTCCGCGCCGCGCGGTTTGGTGTCCCTCCATTTCCCTGCCCGGGCTCGGGCCTGCTCCGCCCTGCCCGCGAACCGTGAAAGGCGGCCTGCATGGTCTCTCGCGTACGCGTCTGGCTCAACCGCACGTACGCGGAGAACGTGTTCTTCATGGATCAGCTGCGACGAAATCCGAACGACCGGGCCGTCGAGATCCATGCCACGCACGGTGACGCGGACTCCCCCGTGCTGGCCGCCGCCGACACCGCCGACCTGGAGCCGGAGGGCCTCTCCCCCGCCGCGTACGTCGAGTACGCCCTCGACCAGTGCCAGCGCCGCGGTATCGACGTGTTCGTGCCCCGGCTGCACCAGTCGGCGATCGTCGCGCACCGCGCCGACTTCGCCGCGATCGGCACGGCGCTGCTGGCGCCGCCGCCGGAGGCGGTGGCCGTCTTCCACGACAAGGTGATCGCCTACGAGGCGGTCCAGGCGATCGGCGTGCCCGTGCCGCCGTGGCGGCGGGTGCGGACGGCGGACGAACTCGTCGCGGCCGTCGATGAGTTGGAGGCCGACGGGCACAAGGCGTGCTTCAAGCCCGCGTCCGGCGCGGGCGGGGTGGGCTTCCGGGTGATCACGCGCGCCCCCTTCTCCCTCATGCACCTGAGCGGCTTCCCGACGCCCTACGTCCAGCTGGACCTGGTCGTGGAGGCGCTGAAGCAGGCCGACGAGCCCGTGGACTGGCTGGTGATGCCCCGTCTGGAGCAGCCGGAGGTGTCCGTGGACTGCCTCACCGGGCCCGACAACCTCGTCCGGCTCGCCATCGGCCGCACCAAGAACGGCCGCCGGCGGGGCTTCACCCTCCAGGACCAGTGGCTGGAGCCGGCCCGCCGGATCGCCGAGGGCTTCGGGCTGCACTACCTGTCCAACATCCAGTTCCGGATGTTCGGCGAGCGGCCGGTCCTGATGGACGTCAACACGCGTCCCGCCGGAGGGCTGCACCAGCTGTCGCTGTGCGGGGTGAACGCGCCGTGGGCGGCCGTGCAGCTGGCCCTCGGCGAGGACCCGGGCGAGATCGTGCCGCCGTTCCTCGGCCAGGACTACACGGTGGTGTCGGGGCCGCGGCAGCTGCGCCCGGTGTCGCTGCCGCAGCAGCGGCTGGAGGAGACCGAGACCCTGCTGCCGGCGGTGCCCGCCCCGGTCGAGCCCGTGCAGACGACCACCGCGGCCGAGGCGCTGCCGCTGTAGGGCTGTCCGAGCCCGCCCAGGAAGGCCCGCTCCCCCCGGATCCGGATCCGGGGGGAAATTTTTTTCGCCGGGGGTGTATCAGGGCCGCGTCCGCGTGCTCTTAAGGGTGAAGGGCCACGGGGGAAGGACCGGCCCTCGGGGGAAACGCAGGGAAGAACGGGGGACCCACGGGGGACACCCGGAGGAGAAGCGCGGGGAGCGAACGGGGGAACCACGGGGCCACGGGGGAAACCCACGGGGGAACAGGGGAAGCACCACCAGGGAAAGCCGGGGATCGGGGGATCCTCGGTGGCACGGGGGATCGGGTCGGTCGGTCGCTGTCACGGGGAGCGACCGGCCGACCCGAACGTGTTCCCCGGGTACGGGACGTCGCCTCGGGCGGCCCGCCGTCAGAAGCGGCCCGAGCCCCGGTACAGCTCCAGCTCCCCCTCCAGTTCCACCGCGATCACCGTGGCGTGCGGGTCGAGGTCGGCCGCGGCCGGCGGGTCGATCCACAGCACCCCCGGCGCCTCGTGCAGGCCGCCGACGACCCGGTGACCCAGCTCCGTGCCGCTGCCCAGCACCGTCGCCCGGCGCACCTTGCCGAGCAGCCCGCGCACACCGAACGGGGCACGCGGCGCGTCGTACAGGGTCAGGTACAGGGTGCGGCGGTCCGGGGAGAGCGTGCTCGGCCCGTGGTGGTGCCCGGCGGGCAGCCCCCGGACGGTCCCGTACACCGCCTCCGCGTGCCGGGTGATCCAGTCGCCGAGCCCTTCGAGCCGCTCCGCCTGCTCCTCGGGGATCGTCCCGTCCTCCCGGGGGCCGACGCTGAGCAGCAGGTTGCCCCCGCCGCCGATGGTCTCCGCGAAGTAGCGGACGAGCTGATCGACCGACTTGTGGTTGTGGTCGTGGTGCTGGAAGCCCCAGGAGTCGTTGATGGTCAGGCACAGCTCCCAGGGGCCCTCCGGCGGGACGACGGGAGCGCCCTGCTCGGGGGTCGCGTAGTCGCCCTCGCCGAGCATGCGGGCGTTGAAGACGCAGTCGGGCACGTAGGAGCGGATCAGCGCGGCGAGTTCGCGGATGCGCCACTGCTCCTCGCTGCGGTCCCACTCGCCGTCGAACCACATCAGATCGGGCCGGTAGCGGCCGGCGAGTTCGCGGATCTGTCCGTCCCGGTAGGCGAGGAACCGCTCCCAGGCCTGAAGGTCCTCGAACTCGGCGGCCACCTCGGAGTAGCGGTTGTCCTCCAGCTCCGGCGGGCGGCCCGGCTTGCGGGTGGAGGCGTAGTCGGGGTGGTTCCAGTCGGAGTGGGAGTAGTACAGGCCTACCTTCAGCCCTTGCTCGCGCAGGGCGTCGGCATAGCCGGTGATGAGGTCGCGCCCCACGTTGAGGTCGCCGTGGGCGGTGTCCCACAGGGCCACGCCGTCGTGGTGACGGCTGGTGAGGACCGCGTACCTGGCGCCGGCGCGGGCGAACAGGCGCGCCCAGGCCCGCGGGTCGTAGCGCGCCGCGGTGAAGCGGTCGAGCTGGGACATGTACTGGTCGTGCGGCACGATGTCGTCGTAGAACGACCAGGACTCCTGGACTCCGTCGACGGCGTAGATCCCCCAGTGGACGAAGATCCCCAACTTGGCGTCGGTGAACCACGGTTGCATCGGCACGGGTGAACTCCTGCTGGCGCGAGGGGATGCGGGGGGCGGGCGCGGCGTCGGCCCGGGGAAGGTGCCGCGCCCGCCGGGGGCCGGGGTTACCGGCCGGTGGTGGCGCGCTTCAGGCGGAGCGTCAGGATCTGGAAGGGCCGCAGTTCGACGGCGACCGCGTCGGCGCCGTCGGTGGGGGCCGGCTCCTGCGGCCGCTCCAGCAGATCGGTGACCTCGGCCGAGGCGAGCGGGAAGCCGGTGCGCAGCACTCCGCTCGCCCGGCCGCCCCGGCACTCGTAGAGCCGTACGACGACGTCGCCCGAGCCGTCGTCGGCGAGCTTGACCGCCTCGGCGGTCACGCCGTCGCCGTCGACCGACACCACGGGGGCGGGTGCGCCGGCCGCGTCCGCCACACGCAGCGGGAGGTTGAGGGCGTAGCCCTCGGCGACCGCGTCCTCGATGCTCGCGCCGGGCAGCAGCGCGTAGGTGAGGCGGTGCCGGCCCTGGTCGGCCTCGGGGTCGGGCACGCGCGGGGCGCGGACCAGGCTGAGGCGGACGGTGGTGGTCGTCCCGCCGTCCTCGCGGACCGTGCGGGAGACGTCGTGGCCGTACGTCGAGTCGTTGATCACGGCGACGCCGTAGCCGGGTTCGCCGATGTGCACCCAGCGGTGGCCGGAGACCTCGAAGCGGGCCGCCTCCCAGCTGGTGTTGGTGTGGGTGGGTCGCTGGACGTGGCCGAACTGGATCTCGGCGGAGGAGTGCGGGGCGCGGACGTCCACCGGGAAGCCCGCCTTGAGGATCTTCTCCGTCTCGTGCCAGTCGATCTCGGTCTCGAAGTCGACGCGGGGGCTGCCGGCACGCAGGGTGATGGTCTGGGTGATCGTCGAGCCCTTGCCGAAGGCTCGCTCGACGCGGATCGCGCCGACGAGCGGGCCCCGCTCGACGACCGTGATCGCCGTGGCGTCCAGCAGGTCGGTGTAGCGGTTCTTGTAGTGCTTGTCGATGTCCCAGGCGTCCCAGTAGTTCGGGAGGTCGGTGTGCAGGCGCAGCAGGTTGCCCTGGTCGGCGAGGACCTCACGGTCCGCCCGCAGATCGTGAACGGACGACAGTGTGCCGTCGTCGGCCACCTGTACCCGCACCAGCCCGTTGTCCAGGGTCCGCCCGGAGACGGTCACCGGCCGGGCGGGCTCGGCGTCGGTGAGGGGCGCGCTGCCGTTCGCGGGGACCTCGACGTACGCCGGCGCGCCGTCGGGCGTGCGCACGACCTCGGCACGGTCGAACGGGCTGGTGTTGAACACCCGGGGCCCGCCGCCGCCCAGCGCGGCGATCGCCTTCGCCGTCAGCTCCTCCAGTTCCTTCGCCACCCGGGCGTACTCGGCCTCCGCCTCGCGGTGCACCCAGGCGATCGACGAGCCGGGCAGGATGTCGTGGAACTGGTGCAGCAGGACCGTCTTCCACAGCCGGTCCAGCCGCTCGTACGGATAGGCGTAGCCCGGCGCGTGCAGCGCGGCGGTCGTCGCCCACAGCTCCGCCTCGCGCAGCAGGTGTTCGGAGCGGCGGTTGCCCTGCTTGGTGCGGGCCTGGGAGGTGTACGTGGCACGGTGCAGCTCCAGGTAGAGCTCCCCGACCCACACCGGGGCGTCGGGGTACTCCTCGCGTGCCTTGGCGAAGAAGGCGTCCGGGTGCTCGACGACGACCTTGGGCGAGCCCTCCAGGTCGGCGAGCCGGCGGGCGCGCTCCATGATCTCGCGGGTGGGGCCGCCACCGCCGTCGCCCCAGCCGAAGGGGGCCAGGGAGCGGGTGGCGCCGCCCTTCTCGGCGTAGTTGCGCACCGCGCGGGACATCTCCTCGCCGCTGAAGCGGGCGTTGTAGGTGTCGACGGGCGGGAAGTGCGTGAAGATCCGGGTGCCGTCGATGCCCTCCCACCAGAAGGTGTGGTGGGGGAACTTGTTGGTCTGGTTCCAGGAGATCTTCTGGGTGAGGAACCAGTCGTTGCCGGCGAGCTTGGCGAGCTGCGGGTAGGCCGCGTTGTAGCCGAAGGAGTCCGGCAGCCACACGCCCTTGGTCTCGATGCCGAAGTGTTCGATGAAGAACCGCTTGCCGTGGATGAACTGGCGGGCGACGGCCTCGCCGCCGGGCAGGTTGCCGTCGGCCTCCACCCACATGCCGCCGACCGGCGCCCACTGGCCCTTCTTCACCGACTCCTGGATGCGCGCCCACACGTGCGGGTAGTTGTCGCGCACCCACTCGTACTGCTGGGCCTGGGAGCAGGCGAACACGAAGTCGTCGTACTCGTCGGCGAGCGAGGTGACGTTCGAGAAGGTGCGGGAGGTCTTGCGCTTGGTCTCGCGGATCGGCCACAGCCAGGCGGAGTCGATGTGGGCGTGGCCGACGCCGGAGATGATGTGGGCGCTCGCGTTGGCGGGCTTGGACAGCACGGGCCTGAGCGCGGCGCGCACCTCGGCCGCGGAGCCGGAGATGTCGTCCAGGTCGAGCAGGTCCATCGCGCGGTCCAGGGCGTGCATGATCTCGTGCCGGCGCGGGTCGTGCTCGCCCAGCTCCCGCATCAGCTCGCGCAGCACCTGCACGTCCAGGTCGAGGTGCCAGACCTCCTCGTCGAGGACGGCGATGTCGGCGCGGCGGAATGTATACAGTGGGCGGTCGCCTGCCGTCAGTACATCGCCGAGCGGTGTCGGCGCCGCGAAGTCGTTGGCCAGGATGTCGGGGTTGGAGGCGGCTTCGACCAGGTAGTCGACCTGCTCCCCGCCGGCCGCCGGGTTGGCGATGGGCACGTACTGGTTGAGCGGGTTGACGGCCTTCAGCGGGGTGCCGTCCGTCAGGTGGACGAGCGCCTCGGCCTGGTTGCCCGGCCAGTCCCCCACGAAGCCGAGGTCGATGACGGCCTCGACCCGCCGGCCCGCGAACTCGGCGGGTACCCGGCCGCGCATCCGGAACCAGGTCGTGCCCCACGGCGGGCCCCAGGGGGTGTCCATCGCGAAGGGCTCGTACGGGGCGGCGGCCGCCTCCTCGAAGGGGACCGGCTCCCCCGGGGCCTGCCAGGCCTCCACCTCGAAGGGGACGGTGGCCGCGTAGATCGCGGGCTTGATGCGCTGGTTGTGGAGGCGCTCGGCGCGCTCCTCGATCCGGCGGCGTTCGTCGTGCATGGGGAGTCTCCAGGAAACCAGGGAGGCGAGCGGGGCAGGAAGCTCAGAAAGCGCTTGCCGAGGCAGGACGCTACTTAAGGTACGCCAGGCCCGGGTGGGCCTCGGTGTAGCCGTCGACCAGCCGGCGGGCCACGTTCACGGAGTCGACCAGCGGGTGCAGCGCGAAGGCCTTCACTGCCGTCGTCCGGGAGCCGGACTCGGCGGCGGTGAGCACCTCGCGCTCGACCGCCTTGACCGCGCAGACCAGGCCGGTGGCGTGGCCGGGCAGCGGGTCCACGGCGACCGGGTGGGCGCCGTTGGCGTCGACCAGGCACGGGACCTCGATGACGGCCTCGGCGTCCAGGACCGACAGCGTGGTGCGGTTGCGGACGTTGAGGATCAGGGTGGTGCGTTCGTCGCGCGCGATGGCCCGCATCAGGGCGAGGGCGACCTTCTCGTACCCGCCGGAGAGGTCGTCGGCGTCGCGTTCGCCGGCGCCGGCGCTCTCCCGGTTCTCGGCCATGTACGTGGCCTCGCGTTCGGCGCGGGTGCGGTCCCAGGCCGCCAGGGCGGCCGCGCCGGGGTCGCGCATCTCCTCGTAGAAACGGGCCTGCTGGTCGCGCAGGAAGGCGCCGCGGGTCTTCTCGGCCTGCTGGTAGGCGCGGACCGCTTCCCGGTTGAAGTAGTAGTAGTGCAGGTACTCGTTGGGGATCGCGCCCAGGGACTGGAGCCAGTCGGCGCCGAAGAGCTTGCCCTCCTCGAAGGAGCCGAGCAGGTCGGGGTCGGCGAGCAGCCGCGGCAGCTCGTCCCGGCCGGCCACGCGCAGGCCGCGCACCCAGCCGAGGTGGTTCAGGCCGACGTAGTCGATCCACGCCTCCCTCGGGTTCGCGCCGAGCACCCGGGCGATACGGCGGCCGAGGCCGACCGGTGAGTCGCAGATGCCGATGACGCGGTCCCCGAGGTGACGGGACATGGCCTCGGTGACCAGGCCCGCGGGGTTGGTGAAGTTGATGACCCAGGCGTCGGGGGCGAGGCGGGCCACCCGGCGGGCGATGTCGACGGCGACGGGGGTGGTCCGCAGACCGTAGGCGATGCCGCCGGCGCCGACCGTCTCCTGGCCGAGGACGCCCTGGGCGAGGGCGACCCGTTCGTCGTCGGCGCGGCCCTCGAGGCCGCCGACGCGGATCGCGGAGAAGACGAAGTCGGCGCCGCGCAGGGCCTCGTCGAGGTCGGTGGTGGCGGTGACGGTGGGGGCGTCGGACACGGGCGCCGCCTGTTCGGCCAGGACGCGGGTCACCGCGTGCAGCCGGCCGGCGTCCAGATCGTGCAGCACGACCCGCGTGACCCGTCCCTCGCCGCGGTCCGTCAGCAGCGCCCCGTACACGAGCGGCACCCGGAACCCGCCGCCGCCCAGAATCGTCAGCTTCACGCCTGCACCTTTCCTGCCAGTACCACCTCGACGCCCGCCTCCTCCAGGGAGGAGCGGGTGGCCGGGTCGACCGGCGTGTTCGTCACCACCATGTCCAGGTCCTCGGGACCGCAGACCCTCGCCATGCCCGTGCCGGGGAACTTCGCCGCGTCGGCGAGCAGGACGACCTTGTCACTGGCCTTGATCATGGCGCGTTTGACCGGCACCTCGACGACGGTCGTGTCCATCACCTGCCCGCCCGGGCGCACTCCACTGGTGCCGAGGAAGAGCCAGTCCGCGTGGAGCTGGCGCAGGTTGTCCTCGGTGAGGAAGCCGACCAGGGAGCGGTACTCACGGCGGACCATGCCGCCGAGCAGCACCAGCTCGATGCCCTCGTCGTCGGCGAGCTCCTCGTAGACCACCAGGTTGCTGGTGATCACGGTGAGCCGGCGGCCGTGCAGCTGGCGGGCCAGCCGGTAGGCGGTGGTGCCGATGTCGAGGAGGACGGACTGGCCGTCGGCGACCATGGCCGCCGCGCGGGCCGCTATCGCGTCCTTCTCCGGCACGCGCACCTCGGCGACCTCGGCGAAGGGCTGGTCGCCCTCCTCCACGACCGCGCCGCCGTGCACCCGCGTCAGCAGCCCGTCCTCCTCGAGCTTGACCAGGTCACGCCTGATCGTGGCGGGGCTCACGCCCAGCTGCTCGGAGAGATCGGTCACGGCCGCGGGACCGCCGGAGCGCAGGGCCCGCAGGATGAGTTGGTGTCGTCGTTCTGCCAGCACGCCGTGAACACTACTCGTCATCTTCGATCATTTCCATGCTCACTTCTGCTCGGGTATTGACCAATCTCCCGGAGCGGCGCACGATTCCGGTCACGAAATGAAGAGTTTTGACGAGCTCCCCGCGCGGCCCGACCGACCCCCCGCGCGAACCGGCCGGCTCGGGCGACCCGCTCGGCACCGGCGACCCGACCGATGCGACGGAGAGGACGTTCCCGTGGACGACGACCGGCCCGATGTGCTGCTGACCGGGCTGCTCTTCTACGACCTCGTCCTCACCGGGCTGGGCAGGCCGCCGACACCGGGCGAGGAGATCTGGACCCGCGGCATGGGCTGCGGCCCCGGCGGCATCGCCAACCTCGCGGTCGCCGCCTCCCGCCTCGGCCTGCGGACCTCGCTGGCCACGGTCTTCGGCGACGACTTCTACGGCGCCCACTGCCAGGAGGTCATCGCCGGTCTGGAAGGCGTCGACCTCTCGCTCTCCCGTGTCGCGGACGGCTGGCCCACCCCGGTCACCGTCTCCCTCGCCTACGGCCAGGACCGGGCGCTGGTCACCCACGGCCAGGAACCGCCGTACTCCCAGGACACCCTGATGGGCGACCCGCCCGAGGCGCGTACGGCGCTGGTGCACCTGGAGGCGGAGCCGCGCGCCTGGCTCGCCAAGGCCGCCGCGAACGGCACGCTGATCTACGCCGACGTCGGCTGGGACCCCACCCAGGAGTGGTCCCGCGACCTGCTCGACCAGCTGGCCCTGTGCCACGCCTTCCTGCCCAACGAGGCCGAGGCGATGGCCTACACCCGGACCGACTCGGCGGTGGCGGCCCTCGGCACCCTCTCCGAGCTGGTCCCGGTGGCCGTGGTGACCCGCGGCGGCGACGGCGCGCTCGCCGTCGACCAGATCACCGGCGAGTACGCGCAGGTCCCGGCCCTCGGTGTCGACGTCCTGGACGCGACCGGCGCGGGGGACGTCTTCGGCGCGAGCTTCGTCGCGGCCTCGCTCGGCGGCTGGCCGCTCCAGGAGCGGCTGCGGTTCGCCGTGCTCGCCGCCGGGCTGTCCGTCACCCGGCCCGGCGGGGCGCTCGCCGCTCCGGGCTGGTACGGCGTCGACCGCTGGTGGCGCTCGCTGACCGACCCGGAGCTGAAACGGGCGTACGGCTTCCTCGCCGAGCGCCTGCCGGCCGATCCCGGCCCGCCCGTCGCGTACGCGCCGGTCACCCCGCCCGTCCCGCGGCACTGACCCCTCTCCCCCACCTTCCCCCCTCGCTTCCCCCCTCGCTTCCCCTCGTCCCTGCGAAGTCCCGAACAGATCCGAAAGGCGGTGGGAGCTGTGCGGCTCTCACGAAGAGGCCTGCTGCGCGCGGGCCTGGCCGGTACGGCCGCCACGGCGCTCGGCGGCCTGGCGTCCGGCTGTGCCGTTCCGACCGGCTCGACCGGCCGGAACATGGTCCTGTGGTACTGGAGCGGCGGCCTGAGCGACACGGTCGTGAAGAACGCCGAGGCCCGCTACGGCAGCACGGTCGACCTGAAGGCCATCCAGATCGGCGGCTACTACCGGTCGAAGCTGATCACCACGATGGCCGGGCGCGCCCACATCCCCGACATCGCGGGCCTCAAGGGCGAGGACATGGCGTCCTACCTGCCCAACGCCGACCAGTTCGTCGATCTGCGCACACTCGGCGCCGACAAGTACAAGGACCAGTACCTGTCGTGGAAGTGGGACCAGGGCATCGCCGACGACGGCTCGATGGTCGGCTTCCCGATCGACTGCGGGCCGGTCGCGCACTTCTACCAGTACGCCGTGTTCCGCGAGGCGGGCCTTCCGTACGAGCCCGACGACGTGTCGAAGGAGCTGAACACCTGGGAGAAGTTCTTCGCGGCGGGTGAGCGGCTGAAGCAGCGCATACCCGGGACGTTCCTGCTCACCGATGTCAACGCCGTCTTCGAGAACGCCGTGAACCAGGGCAGCGAGCGGTACGTCGACAAGGACCGCAACTTCATCGGCGACCAGGAGCACGTCCGGAGCGCCTGGGCCCTCGCGGTGGAGGCCAAGCGGCGCGGCATCGTCTCCAGCATCGTCAACGGCACTCCCGACCAGCAGTCGGCCATCGAGGGCGGCAAGCTGCCCAGCCAGCTCGGCGCCTCGTGGGCCACCGGCGACCTGAAGAACGGCCTGCCGAAGACCAAGGGCCGGTGGCGGGTGGCCCAGATGCCCGTGCGGCCCTCCAACAACGGCGGTTCGTTCCTGTCGATCACCAAGGCGTGCCGGGAACCCGAGCGGGCCTTCGAGATCATCACCTGGGTGCTGAACGCGGACAACCAGGCACAGGGCTTCGTCGACGCGGGCCTGTTCCCCTCCACGCCCGCCTCGTACGGCTCGAAGAAGCTCCAGGAGCCGGACCCCTTCTTCGGCGGCCAGGTCACGATGGACGTCTTCGGGCCCGCCGCGCAGAAGATCGCGGTCGCCTACAACAGCCCCTACGACGTGGCGCTGGGCCAGCCCGTCAAGGACGAGATCAAGAACGTCGGTGTCCTCGGCAAGGATCCGAAGAAGGCCTGGGAGGACGCCATGAGCAAGTGCCGGCGCATCGCGAAGCACCTGGGGGTGAGCTACTGATGGCCGCTGTCCCCGCACTGGAGAAGCCCCCGGTGACCGTGGCGGACGTGCCCGCCGCGCGGCCGAGGAAGGGCCTGCGCCCGTACTGGCACCTCTACGCCGCGATCTCCCCCTTCTACCTCCTCTTCCTCGCCTTCGGCCTGATCCCCGTCGGCTTCTCGCTCTACCTGTCCTTCCACCGCTGGGACGGCCTCGGCTCGATGGAGTGGGCCGGTCTGTCGCAGTACCAGTACCTGCTGAGCGACAGCGACTTCTGGCAGTCGATCGGGAACACGATCCTCATCTGGGCGCTGGCCACCTTCCCCATGATCTTCCTGGCGATGGTGACGGCCGTGATGCTCAACTCGGCGGTCCGCTTCAAGAACCTCTACCGGTTCGCCTACTTCCTGCCGAACGTCACCTCGGTCGTGGCGATCGCGATCGTCTTCGGGTCGATCTTCTCCACCAACTTCGGCCTGGTGAACGCCCTGTTGCAGGCCGTGGGCCTGGACCAGGTGGCGTGGCTGAACACGCCTTGGGGCATCAAGGCCGCCATCGCCACCCTGATGACCTGGCAGTGGACCGGCTACAACGCGATCATCTTCCTCGCCGGCCTCCAGACCATCCCGGGCGATCTGTACGAGGCGGCGCGCATCGACGGCGCCGGGCCCGTGCAGACGTTCTTCCGGGTGACCCTGCCCCTGCTGCGGCCGACGCTGCTGTTCGTGCTCGTCGTCTCGACGGTCACCGGACTGCAGAGCTTCTCCGAGCCACAGGTGCTGCTGCAGACGACGGCCAACGAGTCGACGTTCTCGGGCGGCCCCGACCACGCCGGCCGGACCATGGTCCTCTACTTCTTCCAGCAGACCTTCGACAACAACGACTTCGGCTACGGCGCCGCCGTGGCGTGGGGCATCTTCCTCGTCGTCGTCCTCTTCTCGATCATCAACTGGCGCCTGCTCCAGCGCCGGGGCGAAGAACAGTGAGGCCGGTCACCATGGCATCCATCAAGGGTTCTGCAAGGCGGGGCGTCGCCCTGCACGCGGCGCTGATCGTCGGCCTGCTGCTGTCGGCCTTCCCGTTCTACTGGGCCGTGATCATGTCGACGCACTCGTCGTCGGAGATCTTCTCCTACCCGCCGAAGCTGCTGCCGGGCTCGCACTTCCTGGAGAACGTGCGCAACCTGCTCGACACGATCGACTTCTTCGGGTCGATGTGGAACTCGCTGCTGGTCGCGACGACGGTGACCTTCCTGGTGCTGTTCTTCGACTCGCTGGCGGCCTTCGTGTTCGCCAAGTTCCGGTTCCCGGGCAGGAAGGCGCTGTTCGCGCTGCTCATGCTGATCTTCATGGTGCCGGCCCAGCTGGCGGCGATCCCGCAGTTCGTGATCATGGCGAAGATCGGCTGGATCGGCTCGATGACCGCGCTGATCGTCCCGGCGGCGGCCAACGCGTTCGGCATCTTCTGGATGCGTCAGTACATGAGGAGCGCGATCCCCGACGAACTCCTCGACGCCTCCCGCATCGACGGGGCGAACTTCATGCGCCAGTACTGGCACGTGGCCCTCCCGGTGGTCCGGCCGGGCCTGGCCTTCCTCGGCATCTTCACCTTCATGGGCCAGTGGAACGACTACGCCTGGCCGCTGATCGCCCTCACCAACCCCGACAACGTCACCCTCCAGGTGGCGCTGTCGCAGCTCAACGGCACCCACGGCACCACGGACTACGGCATGGTCATGACCGGCGCGCTCCTCGCCCTGGTCCCGCTGCTGATCGTGTTCGCGATCGGCGCCCGCCAGATCATCGGGGATCTCGCCAAGGGAGCCGTCAAGTGACGGATCCGCTGCTGTCGCTCCGCCCCTGGGAGGCACCCGAGGTGACCTCCCGGGGGCGGCTGCCCATGAACGCCGTCGACCGGCGGGCGGCCGCCCTCGTGCTGGACGGCACCTGGCACTTCCAGCTGCTGCCGTCCCCCGACACCCCGGTCGGCCCCGAGTGGTCGACGCAGACCGTGCCGGGCGTGTGGACCATGCAGGACACCGACGACCTGCCGGTCTACCTCAACGTCCGGATGCCGTTCCCCGACGTGCCGCCCGCGGTGCCGGCCGCCAACCCGACGGGCGTGTACGAGCGGACGGTGGAGGTGCCCGCCGAGTGGGCCGGGCGCCGGATCGTGCTCCAGGTGGGGGCCGCCGAGAGCGTGCTGCTGGTGCACGTGGACGGGCGGCCCGTCGGCGTGTCCAAGGACTCCCACCTGGCCGCCGAGTTCGACCTGACCGAGGTGGTGCGCCCCGGCGGGCGGGCCCTGGTCCGGCTCACCGTCGTCAAGTGGTCGGACGCCTCGCACATCGAGGACCAGGACCACTGGTGGCACGGCGGGATCACCCGCTCGGTGCTGCTGTACGCCACCGATCCGCTGCACCTGGCCGATGTGACCGTACGGGCGCGCCGGGACGGGGAGCTGCGGGTGGACTGCCGGGTGCGGGACGCCCGTGGCACGCTGCCGCACGGCTGGTACGTCAGCGGGGAGCTGGACGGGCTGCCGCTGGAACGGGACGCCGAGTTCGACCGGGTCAACGCCGCGGACGAGCGGGTCTCGGCGTTCCTCGGCGAGGCACGGCTGTACACGCGCGTGCCCCTGGTGCGCCCGTGGAGCGCCGAGACGCCCGAGCTGTACGGCCTGACCGTGCGCCTGCACCGCGCCGACGGCGCGGTCGCCGACACCTCCCGCCACCGGATCGGCTTCCGCGACGTGGCGATCGTCGGGCGGGACCTGCTGGTCAACGGCGAGCGGGTGTTCATCCGGGGCGTCAACCGGCACGACTTCCACCCGCTGACCGGCCGTACGGTGTCGTACGACGACATGCGCGCCGACCTGGTGCTGCTGAAGCGGTTCGGTTTCAACGCGATCCGCACCGCGCACTACCCGAACGACCCGGCGCTGTACGACCTCGCCGACGAGCTCGGTCTCTACGTCGTCGACGAGGCGGACATCGAGTCCCACGACCACGCCCATGAGATCGCCGACGACCCGCGCTATCTGAACGCCTTCGTGGACCGCGTCTCGCGCATGGTGCTGCGCGACAAGAATCACCCCTCGGTGATCGTCTGGTCGCTGGGCAACGAGTCGGACTACGGCGCGAACCACGACGCGGCGGCCGGCTGGGCGCGCCGGCACGATCCGACCCGGCCGATCCAGTACGAGGGCGCGGCCAAGCGCGGCTGGGCGGACCCGGACGTGGCCTCCGACATCGCCTGCCCGATGTACGCGCCGCTGGAGGAGTGCGTGGCGCACGCGCTGTCGGGGCGGCAGACCAAGCCGCTCATCCAGTGCGAGTACTCGCACGCGATGGGCAACAGCAACGGCACGCTGGCCGACCACTGGGCCGCCATCGAGGCCACCCCGGGTCTTCAGGGCGGGTTCATCTGGGAGTTCTGGGACCACGGGATCCTCCAGCGTGTGAACGACGGAAGACCGGCCGGGCGTGGGGGCGCCGGGCTCTACGACAACGGCGTCACCGCACCCGGCCACCGCTGGGCGTACGGCGGTGACTTCGGCGAGAGCGACCACGACGGCGCGTTCATCGCGGACGGCGTGGTCTTCCCGGACCGCACGCCCAAGCCGGTCCTGTACGAGCACCGGGAGCTGGCGGCGCCGGTGCGCCTGAAGTGCTTCCGGCACGAGGGGCTCGTCCTCTCCAACCACCAGCACTTCCGCGGCCTGGAGTGGCTCGCGGCGGAGTGGGAGCTGTCCCTCGCGGACGGCGGCACGCTCACCGCGCCCGCCGACCTGCCGGAGCTGCGGCCCGGCGGGACCGCGGTGGTGCCGCTGCCGTTCGAGCTGCCCCGTGACGGCGGCGAGGCGTGGCTGACGCTGCGGGTGCGCACGGCCGAGGACCTGCCGTGGGCGCCGCGCGGTACGCGGGTGTGCGCGCCGCAGCTGCGGCTGCGGGCGGCC
>NZ_BQUN01000228.1:0-42660 GCF_026008495.1 Streptomyces sp. A012304 | reverse complement strand
GCGGGGGGGGGGGCGGCCCCCCACCGACAACGACGAGCTGGGCGGGACGGCCTCACGCTGGCGGGCCTGGGGCCTGGACGCGCTGGTGCGCGAGCTGGTCTCGGTGCGCCGGGACGACACGGCGGTGACCGTGCTCGCGGAGTACGCCGGGACGACCGGTGTGGTGCGGCACCGGCAGGTGTTCACGCCGGTCGAGGGCGGGCTGCGGGTCGAGGAGGAGGCCGAGCTGCCGGAGGAGTTCGACGACGTGGCGCGGGTCGGCTCGGTCTTCGAGACGGTCGGCGGGCTGGACCTGCTGGAGTGGTTCGGGCAGGGGCCGTGGGAGTCGTACCCCGACCGCAGCGCGGGCGCCCCGGTGGGACACCACTCGGTGCCGGTGGACGCGCTGTTCACGCCGTACCTGCGTCCGCAGGAGAGCGGTGGCCGACACGGGGTGCGGCGCTTCACGCTGTCCGCGCCGGACGCCACCGGACTCTCGGTCACCCTGGACGAGCCACGTCAGGTCTCCGTCACCCGCTACCGCGCCGAGGACCTGACGGCGGTCGCACACCACGACGAGCTGGTGCCGCGCCCCGGCTGTGTGGTGCACCTCGACGCGGCGCACCGCGGTCTCGGGACGGCGTCCTGCGGCCCGGACACCTCCCCCTCCTACCTCGTCGCGCCGGGTGTCCACCGCTGGACCTGGACCCTGCGCGTCCTCTGAGCCCTCCCACCCACGGTTCCCCCGGACTCTTGCTACGGAGCACACGTGTGCAATTCGCATGCCCATGAACAGGGCGAGACCCCCCAGGCGGGTGCCGGACGCCGCGGTTTCCTGCGGGCCACCGCGCTGCTCGGCGCCGCCGCCACGGCGTCGGCCGCGCTGCCGGCCGCCGTCGCCGAGGCCGCGCCGGCCGGCCGGTGGCGCCCGGATCCGGACAGCCGTCGTTTCACGCTCGCGGTGATGCCGGACACGCAGTACCTCTTCGACGGACCCAGCATCGACAAGGCGCCCGTGGAGGCGTCGCTGCGTTATCTGCTGGAGCACGGCCGGGACGAGAACATCGTCTTCCTGTCCCATCTGGGCGACCTCACCCAGAACGGCACCAAGGAGGAGGTCGCCGCGATCAGCGAGGCGTTCGCGCTGCTCGACCGGCGCGGGGCCGGCTACAGCGTCCTGGCCGGCAACCACGACGTGAGGTCCTCCACCACCGACCAGCGCGGCGCGACGCCCTACCTGGACGCGTTCGGTCCGGACCGCTTCCGGGGGAAGCCGACCTTCGGCGGCGCCTCCCCGGACGGCTACAACACCTTCCACCTGTTCCGGGCCGGCGGCCGGGAGTGGATGGTGCTGGCGCTGGACTGGCGGCTGTCGGAGCGAGGGTACGCGTGGGCCGCCGACGTCCTGGCCCGGCACCCGAGGACGCCCGTCGTGCTCACCACGCACGAACTGGTCGTCGAGGACGACTCGCTGTCGGCGTACGGGCAGCAGCTGTGGGACCGGCTGATCGCCGGCCACGACCAGATCTTCCTCACCCTCAACGGGCACTACTGGCCGGCCGGGCGGACGGTCCGGAAGAACAAGGCGGGACATGACGTCCACCTGCACCTGACGAACTATCAGAACCGGTATTTCGGCGGCGCGGCGATGATCCGCCTCTACCGTTTCGATCTCGACCGCGACGTCATCGACGTCGAGACGGTCTCCCCGTGGATCCTGGGCCGGGCCGCCAAGGGGCTCAACGAGCTGGAGCGGCAGGAGATCGAACTCAGCGGTGACGCCGACCGGTTCACGGTCGACATCGACTTCGCCGAGCGGTTCTCCGGCTTCGCCCCGGTGCCGGCGCGTCCCGCGCAGCCCGCGGCGAGGATGCTCGTGCCCGGCACGGTCGCCTACTGGCGTTTCGAGTCGCCCGCCGCCGCAACCGTCCGTGATCTGTCCGGAAGCGGCAACGACCTGACCGTCGTCACGGTCGGCGGCGGCGCGCTGGGCTGGTCCGCCGACCACCATCCCGACCAGCCCGGGCACGGCAGCCTGGAGTTCCAGGGCCACAAGTCGCCGCTGAAGGGCGCGTATCTGCGCACGGTGGACGGGGCGCCGCTGAACTCGGCGACGTTCGAGGACGGTTACACCATCGAGGCGTTCTACCGGCTGCCCGCCGACTGGGATCCCGCGCACCACGCCTGGTCCGGGCTGGTCGGCCGGACCGGTACGGGCGGCGCCGCCGGGAAGACCGCCGACGACCCCGACGAACCGCTGGCGACGCTGTCCCTGTCGAACGACCGGGAGCCGCAGTGGGCGACGCGCCCGCTGAACCAGCAGGGCATCGCCACCAACTGGGGCCAGGAGACGCCGCTGGAGACCTGGTGGCATCTCGCGGTCGTCAACGACGGCCGGCACACCACCCTGTACGTCGAGGGCTGCCCGGTGGTGCGCAACCCGAGGGCGGCCGCGGTCGGCATCACCTCCGTGGGTCTGCCGTGGCTGCTCGGCGGCTACGAGTACGGCGGGAAGATCGACCAGATCCTGCACGGCCGGCTCGGCGACGTCCGGATCGTCGCGCGGGCGCTGCCCGTCACCTCCTTCATGAACCACTGAGCCGAGGGGCTTCGAGAACACCATGACCGAGCAGCATCTGCCCGACTGGGCCGACCCGTCCGTCTCCCCCGCCGCTCTCGACGCCCAGGGCGTGTCCCGCCGCGGGCTGCTGCGCCGTGCGGGGCTGTTCGGGGCCGCGTTCGCGCTGGGACCGGCGGCGACGCCCGCCCTCGCGGCCGGCGGCGGACGCTTCGGCGGGGAGGACCCGCGCCTGGCCTATCTCGTCGGCGACCACCACGTCCACTCCGTCTACAGCCACGACGCCAAGTACACGTTCTCCCAGCTGGCCGCCGCGGGCGCCGGGTACGGGCTCGACTGGATGGTGTTCACCGAGCACTCCAACGTCGGGCACGCGCGGTTCGGCGCCCCGCTGGAGCACGAGGAGATCCTCAGGGCCCGTGCCGAGAACCCGCGTCAGCTGATCTTCCAGGGCCTGGAGTGGTACATCCCGGCCGCCGAGCACTGCACGGTCTTCGCCGCGCCCGGCCCGCACGAGGTCGACCTGCTCACCCGGTTCGAGAGCGCCTACGACGGCAAGCTCCTCGGCTACACCGAGGGCGCGGCCGGCGCGGCGGACACCGCCCGCAACGAGGCCCACGCCGTCAAGGCCATCCAGTGGCTGGCCGAGCAGCGCCGCACCGGCTACGTCGACGACGTCCTGGTCCTCGCCAACCACCCGATGCGGCTGGGCATCGACTCCCCGCACGAGATGCGCAACTGGCGGGACGCGGCTCCCGAGATCATGATCGGCATGGAGGGCGCGCCGGGCGCCCAGGGCGCCGCCCTCCCCGGCTGGCGCGGGACGACGTCGATCCGCGGCGAGTACGAGAACAAGCCGTCCGCGCAGTCCTGGGCCGGCTACCCGGCGGACGCGTATGTGACGTACGGCGGTTTCGACTGGGCGACCGCGACGGTCGGCGGGCTGTGGGACGCGCTGCTGGCCGAGGGCCGGCTGTTCTCGGTCACCACCAACTCCGACGCGCACCGCGTCGTCTTCGACACCTGGAAGAACGGCGACTGGGCGGCGGGCCGGAACTTCGACAACACCGGCAGGCTGCCCGACCCGGTGAACACCACCACCCCGCAGCCCGGCAGCGACTTCTGGCCCGGCCAGTTCAGCCGCACCCATGTCGGCGTCACCCGCTACGGCTACCGCGCGGTGATGGCGGGCCTGCGCGCGGGCCGGGTCTGGCTCGACCACGGGCATCTGCTGGACGGGCTGGAGGTCCGGCTGCGGCGGGAGCGCGGCAGCGGGCGGGGTGTCACGCTGGGCGGACGGCTGCGGGTCCGCGCGGGCGAGAAGCTCGTCCTGGAGATCACCGTCACCACGGCCTCCCGCCCCAACCCCCGGGGGATCCTGCCGGAGTTGGCGCACGTGGACGTCATCCGGGGCGCGGTGCGCGGCCCGGCCGCCGACCGCGACAGCTGGCGCGCGCCCGACACGAAGGTCGCCTGGACCAAGGACGTCTCCGGCCGCACCGGCACGTACACCCTGCGTGTCCCGGTCGCCGTCGGCGAGGAGCCGTTCTACGTCCGGCTGCGCGGCAGCGACGGCAACCGCCACGGGGCCGGCTACCTGGGCGCGGCGGTCGACCCGCACGGGCCGGTCCCCCACACGCCGGGGGACGGCGACCCGTGGGCCGACACCTGGTTCTACTCGAACCCGATCTTCGTGGACGTCGTGGGCGGCTGACGTCGGGCGGCGCGCGCCGGGGCGTCCGTGGCGGGATCAGCCGCTCATGGACGCCCCCGGTGCGCGGCTGCTTCCCCGCCGGCTCGTCGCTCGGCGTGGTTCACGCGTAGAAGCGGGACAGGCTCTGGAGTACCGCCGCCGGCTTGGTGCCGCCCTCGATCTCGATGGCGCCGTCGACGGTGATCTGCACGCCGCCGGGCACCTCCTCGACCTCGCTCAGCCTGCCGGTCAGCCGGATGCGTGAGCCGACCTTCACCGGGGAGGGGAAGCGCACCTTGTTCAGCCCGTAGTTGACCTTGGTGGTGACGCCCTGCACGTCCAGCAGCTCGGTGAACAGCGGGATGAACAGGGACAGGGTGAGGTAACCGTGGGCGATGGGCGCGCCGAAGGGGCCGTCCTTGGCGCGCTGGGGGTCCACGTGGATCCACTGGTGGTCCCCGGTCGCGTCGGCGAACGTGTCGATGCGCTCCTGGGTGACCTCGATCCACTCGCTGGTGCCCAGGTCGCTGCCGGCCAGCTTCTTCAGCTCGTCCAGGCCGTTGACGGTGATGCTCATGTACTGGTCCTCACTTGGGGGTTGATGCGGAGTCGCCGCCGAACCGGGAGCGCACCCGGGCCTTCAGGAGCTTGCCGGAGGCGGTGCGCGGAAGTTCGTCCGCGACCACGACGGACTTGGGGATCTTGTACTTGGCGAGGCGGCCCGCCAGGGACGCCAGCACCTCGTCGGGATCGACCGACACGCCCTCGCGGGGAACGACGACGGCGCGCGGCACCTCGCCCCACTTGTCGTCGGCCACGCCGATGACCGCGCACTCGACGATGTGGGGGTGGGTGAGGAGCAGGTCCTCGATCTCGGCGGGGTAGATGTTCTCCCCACCTGAGATGATCATGTCTTTTATGCGGTCGACGATGTACACGTAGCCGTCCTCGTCGACGCGGGCGGCGTCCCCGCTGCGGAACCAGCCGTCGGCGAACGAGGCGGCCGTCTCCTCCGGCAGCCCCCAGTAGCCGGGCATGACGTGCGGTCCGCGCACCACGACCTCGCCGGTCTCGCCGATGTCGACGGGTGCGAGGTCGGGCCGCACGACCCGGACGTCGCTGAAGAAGTGCGGGACACCGGCCGAGCCCGCCTTGCTGGTGGCGTGCTCGGCGTCCAGGAAGAGGGTGCCGGGGGCGGCCTCGGTCATGCCGTAGCCCTGGAGGAAGGTGAGTCCGCGTTCCTGGTAGGCCGCGATCAGCGGGGTGGGGACCGGGGAGCCGCCGCAGGTGAGGATGCGCAGCGACGACAGGTCGGCGTCGGGCCAGCGCGGGTGGCGGGCGATCTGGTCGAACATGGTCGGCACCCCGAACATGAAGGTGATCCGCTGCCGTTCGACGAGGTCGAAAGTGGCCTCCGGGTCGAAGGCCTCGACCAGGACGCAGGTGCCGCCCTTCAGCAGCACCGGCAGGGTCAGCATGTTCAGCCCGGCCGTGTGGAACAGCGGCGCGGAGACCAGGGCGCGTTCGTCGGCGATCAGGTCGGTGTCGACGAGGACGTTGAGCGCGTTCCAGGTCAGGTTGCCATGGGTGAGCATGGCGCCCTTGGGCCGGCCTGTCGTGCCGGAGGTGTACATGATGATGCAGGTGTCGTCGGCGCCGACCGGCTCGTCGATCGGCTCGTCCGGCGCCGACGCCAGCGCCTCCTCGTACTCGGCGCCGACCTCCAGATACGCCCGTACGTCGGTGCTGCCGGGCAGTCCGGCGACCAGGCCGGCGTGCGAGGGGCCGTAGACAAGGGCCTTGGCGCCGGAGTCGGCGAGCTGGTAGGCGATCTCGGGACCGGCCAGGCGGGTGTTGAGCGGGACGAACACCGCGCCGAGCGTGCCTGCCGCGAACAGGGTCTCCAGGTAGGAGGGGTGGTTGGGGCCGAGGTAGGCGATGCGGTCGCCGCGCCGGACGCCCCGGGCGCGCAGGGCGTGGGCCAGACGCGTGGTGCGGGTGTGCAGGGTGCGGTAGTCCGTCGACCGCTCGTCGTGGACCAGGGCGGTGCGGTGCGGGGTCTTGCGGGCCCGGCGGGCGGGCCACGACCCCAGTCCCTCGTTGCGCATCGGTGAGGCCCCTTACGGTGTGGTCAGCCCGAGCAGGCGGGCGGCGTTCTCCTTGAGGATCTTCGGCTTCACCTCGTCCTTGATCGTCAGCTTGTCGAAGTCGGCGAGCCAGCGGTCGGGGGTGAGGACGGGGAAGTCGGAGCCGAAGAGGACCTTGTCCTTCAGCAGTGTGTTGGCGTACTGCACGAGCTGCGGCGGGAAGTACTTCGGCGACCAGCCGGACAGGTCGATGTGGACGCCAGGCTTGTGCGTGGCGACGGCGAGGGCCTCGTCCTGCCAGGGGAAGGACGGGTGCGCCAGGATGATCTTCAGGTGCGGGAAGTCGGCGGCGACGTCGTCGACGTGCAGCGGGTTGGAGTACTTCAGCCGGATCCCGCCCCCGCCGGGCACGCCGGCGCCGATGCCGGTCTGGCCGGTGTGGAACAGGGCGATGGTGCCGGTCTCCTCGATCACCTCGTAGAGGTCGTAGGCGACCGCGCGGTCGTTGGGGAAGAAGCCCTGGATGCTGGGGTGGAACTTGAAGCCCTTCACCCCGTACTCCTCGACCAGGCGGCGGGCCTGCTTCACACCCGCCCTGCCCCGGAAGGGGTCGATGGAGGCGAAGGGGATGAGGACGTCGGCGTTGGCGGCGGCCGCCTCGGCGACCTCCTCGTTGGGGACGGGGGCCGTGCCGGTCGCGGACTCGGCGTCCACCGTGAAGATCACGGCGGCCATGTTCCGCTCCCGGTAGTAGGCGGCCGTCTCCTCCAGGGTCGGCTTGCGCTTGCCCTCGACCTTGAAGTAGGCGGAGGAGGCGTCGTGCAGGTGGTCGTCGAGGGACGCGTGGCCCTTGGAGGACACCTCCGCGTGGGTGTGGACGTCGATGGCGACGAGGTCGTCGACGTTCATCGAGCGCTCCATCACGCCTCCGGGAACTTGGGCGCCGGGATGCCGACCGTCTGGAGTTCGGCGCCGACCGAGGTGGGGAAGGCGGCGGCGAGCGTCTCGGGGGTCCAGCCGCCGTCGGCGTAGGCCGCGCGGATCTCCTGCGGATGCGACCAGAGTGCCACCTTGTCGCCGCCGATGCCGATGGCCTGGCCGGTGACACCGCGCGCGGCCTCGGAGGCGAGGAAGGGGACCAGCGCCGCGCAGTCCTCGGGGGTGCCGAAGCCCTCGCCCTTGCGCAGGAAGTCCGGCAGCGGCTCGCCGTCGCGCATGGCCTCGATGTAGGGGGCGAAGGCGGGGATGGTCTCGGTCATCGCGGTCGCGGCGACCGGGACGATCGCGTTGACGGTGATGTTCGCGCGGCCCAGCTCCATCGCCCAGGTGCGGGCCATGGCGGCGATGCCGGCCTTGGCGGCGGCGTAGTTGGTCTGGCCGAAGTTGCCGCGCTGGCCGGCCGGGGAGCCGACCAGGATCAGCGTGCCGCCCTCGCCCTGCTCGCGCATCCGCACGGCGGCGGCCCGGGCGCAGGTGAAGGTGCCCTTGAGGTGGGTGGTGATCACGGCGTCGAAGTCGTCGTCGGTCATCTTCCACAGGACCTTGTCGCGCAGGATGCCCGCGTTGGTGACCAGGACGTCGAGCCGGCCGAACTCCTCGACCGCGCGGTTCACCAGCCGGTCGGCGGCCTCGGAGGTGCCGACCGGCACGACCTCGGCGACGGCGGTGCCGCCCGCCTCGGCGATGGACTTCACCGCCTGGTCGGCGACCGCCTCGTCGACGTCGTTGACGACCACGCGGGCGCCGTGGGCGGCCAGGGCGTGCGCGTAGGCGAGGCCGAGGCCCCGGCCGCTGCCGGTGACGACGGCGACCTTGCCGGTGAGATCGATGCTGGGCACGGATGGGTCCCTTCACGAACGGTACGACCCCGTGGGGGCACGGGAGGTGCGGCTACGAGATCGAAGCTAAGAGCAATAATTGTTGTCGTCAATAGTTGTTGCCGACCTGCTGGTGCGCCATGCTGGAATCCGTACGACGACCCGCCCCTGCCGGGGCCGAGACCAGGGAGCCCGCCATCGCCCGCCAGCACCACGCCGTGAACGCCACCCCGATCGACGCGGACGAGCCGTGGATGCGCGCGCTGCACGCGGACACCGGCTACCTCCTCTACCGCCTGGGGCTGCGCTCGGGTCAGTTGTTCAACACGTTCCTCCAGGAGTCGGGGCTGCGCCTGCGCCACTACGCCGTCCTGCGCTACCTGGCCACCGCCGAGGGCGCGCTCCAGCGGGAGCTGAGCGCCGGCCTCGGCTACGACCCGAGCGCGATCGTCGGCCTCGTCGACGATCTCGAGAAGCTCGGCTTCGCCGAGCGCCGGCCCGCCCCGGACGACCGCCGCAGCCGGATCGTCGTGCTCACCGAGGACGGCCGGGCGTTCCTGCGCGGCACCGACGAGGCGGGCCTGCGGGTGACGAACGACCTGCTGGCCCCGCTCGACCCGGCCGAACGCGAGACGCTGCACGCGCTGCTGCTGCGCCTCGCGGAGGACGGGCTCGCCTGAGGGCCCGGCCGAGGCCGTGCGGGTGATTGACGGCCGCACGGCCGCTGCCTAATTTCAGCCGGACGAGAGAACGCTCTCGCCGCCGCGCGGGGGATGGAGGACCCCTTGCCCACGACCGCCCGCTCCGCACCCGACCGGCTGCTGTCCGTGCTCGCCGCGTTCGACCACGCCCACCCGGCGCTGACCCTGACCGACATCAGCCGGCGCGCCGGGCTGAGCCTCACCACCGCGCACCGGCTGGTGGGCGCCCTCACCCAGTGGGGCGCCCTGGAACGGGACGAGTCCGGGGCCTACCACGTCGGGCTGCGGCTGTGGGAGGTGGCGGCGCTCGCCCCGCGCGGCCTCGCGCTGCGCCAGGTGGCGCTGCCCTACCTGGAGGACCTGTACGAGGCCACGCACGAGAACGTGCAGTTGGCGGTGCGGGACGGCCATGACGTCGTCTACATCGAGTGGCTCTCCGGACGCTCGGCGGTGGGGGTGCGCATCCGCGTCGGCGCCCGCTGGCCGCTGCACGTCACCGGCGTCGGGCTCGCCCTGCTGGCCCACGGCGACCCCCAGCTCCAAGAGACGTACTGCGCCGTCCCCTTGGCCTCCTACACCGACCACACCATCACCGACTCGGCCCAATTGCGTCGCGTCCTGGCCGAAGTGCGGCGCACCGACGTGGCGGTGAGCAACCGTCAGGTCACCGACGACGCCCTGTCGGTGGCCGCGCCGGTCCGCGGGCCGGGCGGCACGGTGGTCGCCGCGGTGTCGGTCGTCGTCCCGCACGCCGACGCCCGGGTGCCGGCACTGATCCCGACGGTCCGGCTGGCGGCGCGGGGCATCTCACGGGCACTGGGCTGGCAGCCGGACTGACCTCCGGCCACCGGAAGGCCCCGGGTCTCCCTCTCACCGGCGAGGCCCGGCCCCGGCCCGCTCGCGACCGCCCGCTCGCTTCGGCCCATATGGGGCGTTCAGGGGGTGAACTCGCCCTGGGTGAAAGGACTTTCCTTGCTTTAACTCTTGACGGCTCCAGTGGCGGGGAGCACATTGGCCGCATCCTGAGAGCGCTCTCACGCACGGTCCGGCGCTCTCGGACGGCATTCCGCGCCCATCATTCCGTCCCCGAGAGGCACCCGATGAGTGAAACCTCCGGTACACCCACCCCCGCCGTGCCCGCGCGAAGGTGGCCGGTCCGGCGCGCGCTGATCGCCGTGCTGGCCACGCTCGGCCTGGCCGCCGTCGCCGCGACCGCCGCCACCCTGCCCGCCAACGCCACCGCGCCCACGCCCCCGGCGGGCTGGACCCAGGTCTTCCTGGACGACTTCAACGGCGCCGCCGGCACCGGCGTCAACACCGCCAACTGGCAGTACGCGACCGGCACTTCCTACCCCGGCGGTCCCGCCAACTGGGGCACGGGCGAGGTCGAGACGATGACGAACAGCACGAGCAACGTCTCGCTCGACGGCAACGGCAACCTGCGCATCACCCCGCTGCGCGACTCCGCCGGCCGCTGGACCTCGGGCCGTATCGAGACCAACCGCACCGACTTCCAGCCGCCGTCCGGCGGGAAGCTGCGCGTCGAGGCCCGGTTGCAGATGCCCAATGTCACCGGCACCGCGGCCGAGGGCTACTGGCCGGCGTTCTGGATGCTGGGCGCCCCCTACCGCGGCAACTACCAGAACTGGCCGTCCGTCGGCGAGCTGGACATCATGGAGAACGTCCAGGGACTGAACCGGGTGTGGGCGACGATGCACTGCGGCACCAACCCGGGCGGCCCCTGCAACGAGACCACCGGCATCGGCAACTTCACCACCTGCCCGAACACGAGCTGCCAGTCCGGCTTCCACACCTACACCATGGAGTGGGACCGCTCGGTGAGCCCCGAGGCGATCCGCTTCCTCGTCGACGGCGTGAACTTCCACACCGTCACCGCGAACCAGGTCGACGCGACGACGTGGAACAACGCCACGAACCACGGCTTCTTCATCATCCTGAACGTGGCGATGGGCGGCGCCTTCCCCGACGCCTTCGGCGGCGGCCTGGACGCGGACACCCGCTCGGGCGTCCCCATGGTCGTGGACTATGTGCAGGTGCTCCAGGCCGCGGGCGGTGGGAGCGGTACCACTCCGCCGCCGTCCGGCAACCGCGACGCCTACGCCGCGATCCAGGCCGAGTCCTACGACAGCCAGTCGGGGGTGAGCACCGAGACCACCACCGACACCGGCGGCGGCCAGAACATCGGCTCCCTCGCAGGCGGCGACTGGGTGCTCTTCCGGGGCGTCAACTTCGGCTCCACGGCGGCCACGCAGTTCTACGGCCGGGTCGCGAGCGGCGCGGCGAGCGGTGTGAGCGGTCTGGTCGAGGTGCGCCTGGACAGCCGCAGCAACGCGCCCGTCGGCAGCTTCTCGGTCGGCAACACGGGCGGCTGGCAGTCGTGGCGCACAATCCCGGCGAACATCACCGCGGTCACCGGCACCCATGACGTCTATCTGACCTTCACCAGCGGGCAGCCCTCGGACTTCGTGAACGTGAACTGGTTCAACTTCGGTCGCTGAGTGGCGCATCGGCCCCTGAGCCGGCCGGACCGGCGGCGTTTCAGCGCAGTTCCGCGCGGAACGCCGCCGGAGTCATGTCGGTGTGCTGGTGGAAGAACTTGGAGAAGTTCGCCGGGTCGGGGAAGCCGACCGCCGCGCCGACCCGGCCGATCGGCAGGTCGGTGTGGGCCAGCAGCCGCTTGGCCTCCAGCACGACCCGCTTGTCGATGAAGCCCTTCGGCGTCTCGCCGGTGGCGGCGCGCACCGCGCGCACGAGGGTGCGGCGGGAGTAACCGAGCGCGTCGGCGTAGGCGCTGACGCTGTGGTTGGTGGCGAAGTCCCTCTCCACCGCGTCCCGGAAGAGGGTGAAGGTGGTGTCGGCCTGTCGGCGGACCGCCTCCGCGGAGCTGGCCGCGAGGTGCGCGAGGCGCAGCAGGAACGCGGTCAGGGAGTGCCGCAGCACCGAGGTGTGCAGGGTGGGGGGAAGGGTCGCGGTGTCCTCGTACTCGCGCTGGAGATGCGTCAGGGACGCGCGCAGGGCGGCCAGCCGGGCCTCGTCGGGGCGCAGCAGCGGCGGCAGGTCGTAGCGGTACAGGCCGGTGGCCTCGACCGCGGCGCGGGGCAGGAAGCCGGGCTGCATGGCGAGGACGGTTCCGCGGTACTCGCTCGACTTCGAGAAGCGGTGGACCTGGCCCGGGCGGATCCACAGCACGTCGCCGGCCGTCGCCTCGTACTCGGCGAAGTCGACCATGTGACGTACGGGACCGTGGGTGAAGAACAGCACGACGTGGAAGTCGATCCGGTGCACGCGGTCCAGCGGCGCGTCCGCGTGCCAGGCGCGGTCGGTGCCCATGGGGCCGACCTGCATGCCGACGCCGCCGACACTGAGGTCGACCGGGAAGGGGAAGGTTCTGATCCCCTCGTCGTCGTGGCCCGTTCTGCCCGCCATGTCCGTCTCGTGCCGCCTCGATCGCGTTCCGCGCCCGCCCGGTGTCCCACTTTCACCACAGCCTGACACACGGAGACCTACCGTCAAAAAAGTCAGACTTTTACTTTTGAACGCGTCAGACCAGCCACTTCGCTCGTATCGAGGATTTCCTGAAGATGAGCACGCAGACCCCGGACAGCTTCGAATGGACCGAACTCGACCGGCGTGCCGTCGACACCGCGCGCCTTCTGGCGGCGGATGCCGTGCAGAAGGCCGGCAACGGCCACCCCGGCACCGCGATGAGCCTCGCGCCCGCCGCGTACACGCTCTTTCAGAAGGTGATGCGGCATGACCCGGCGGATCCCGAGTGGACCGGGCGTGACCGTTTCGTCCTCTCCCCCGGCCACACCTCGCTGACCCTCTACACACAGCTCTTCCTGGCCGGCTACGAGCTGGAGCTGGACGACCTCAAGGCCTTCCGCACCCACGGGTCCAAGACGCCCGGCCACCCGGAGTACGGGCACACGGCCGGTGTCGAGACCACCACCGGTCCGCTCGGGCAGGGTGTCGCCAACGCGGTCGGCATGGCGATGGCCGCCCGCTACGAGCGCGGCCTGTTCGACCCGGAGGCCCCCGAGGGCACCTCCCCCTTCGACCACACCGTCTGGGCGATCGTCTCCGACGGCGACCTCCAGGAGGGCGTCTCCGCCGAGGCCTCCTCCCTGGCGGGCCATCAGAAGCTCGGCAACCTGGTCTTCCTCTACGACGACAACCACATCTCCATCGAGGGCGACACCGCGACCGCGTTCTCCGAGGACGTGCTGAAGCGGTACGGGGCCTACGGCTGGCACGTGCAGCGGATCGAGCCGCGGGAGAACGGCGACATCGACGTGCGCGCCCTGTACGCGGCGCTGAAGGCGGCGCAGGCCGAGACCGCCCGCCCCTCGATCATCGCGATGCGCACCGTCATCGCCTGGCCCGCCCCGAACGCGCGGAACACCGAGGCCTCCCACGGCTCCGCCCTCGGCGAGGACGAGGTGGCCGCCACCAAGCGCGTCCTCGGCTTCGACCCCGAGCGGTCCTTCGAGGTCGCCGACGACGTCCTCGCCCACACCCGCGCCGCCCTGGACCGGGGCGCCGAGGCCCACGCCGCCTGGGACAAGCGGCTCGCCGCGTGGCGCGGCGCCGCCCCGGAGCGCGCGCGGCTGTTCGACCGGGTCGTCGCCGGTCAGCTCCCCGAGGGCTGGGAGGACGCGCTGCCGGTGTTCGAGCCCGGCAAGTCGGTGGCCACCCGTGCCGCTTCCGGCAAGGTGCTCCAGGCGCTCGGCGCTGTCCTCCCCGAACTGTGGGGCGGCTCCGCCGACCTGGCCGGCTCCAACAACACCACCATCGACAAGACGTCCTCCTTCCTGCCGGCGGGCAACCCGCTGCCCGAGGCCGACCCGTACGGCCGTACCGTGCACTTCGGCATCCGGGAGTTCTCGATGGCCGCCGAGATGAACGGCATCGCGCTGCACGGCAACACCCGGATCTACGGCGGCACGTTCCTGGTCTTCTCCGACTACATGCGCAACGCCGTCCGGATGTCGGCGCTGATGCAGCTGCCGGTGACGTACGTGTGGACGCACGACTCCATCGGCCTGGGCGAGGACGGCCCGACGCACCAGCCGGTCGAGCACCTGGCCTCGCTGCGCGCCGTCCCGGGGCTGAACGTCGTCCGTCCGGCCGACGCCAACGAGACGGCGATCGCCTGGGCGGAGATCCTCCGGCGGCACGGCAGCCGTCCGGCCCCGCACGGCCTGGCCCTCACCCGGCAGGGCGTGCCGACCTACGCGCCGAACCCGGACGCGGCGCGCGGCGGTTACGTGCTGGAGGAGGCCTCCACCGGGACGCCGGACGTCGTCCTCATCGCCACCGGCTCCGAGGTGCGGCTCGCCGTCGCCGCCCGGGAGCGCCTGGAGGCCGAGGGGATCGGAACGCGGGTGGTGTCGATGCCGTCCGTGGAGTGGTTCGAGGAGCAGCCGCGGGAGTACCGCGAGCGGGTGCTTCCGCCCTCGGTGAAGGCCCGCGTTGCGGTCGAGGCGGGTATCGGTCTGACGTGGTACCGGTTCGTGGGTGACGCAGGACGCATCGTCTCCCTCGAACACTTCGGCGCCTCGGCCGACGCCGGCACCCTCTTCGCCGAGTACGGCTTCATCCCCGAGAACGTCGCCGCCGCAGCGCGGGAATCGCTCGCTGCCGCGCGTGGTTGATCCGATCGCCAGAAAGAAGATGATCACTGTGACCCAAGCAACCGCCACCGCGGGAGCCCTCAAGCGCCTGACCGACGAGGGCGTGTCGATCTGGCTGGACGACCTGTCGCGCACGCGGATCACGTCCGGCGGCCTGGCCGCGCTCGTCGCCGGGAAGCACGTCGTCGGCGTCACCACCAACCCGTCCATCTTCCAGGCCGCCATCGGCTCCGGCGAGGGCTACGAGGAGCAGCTCGCCGATCTGGCCGCGCGGGGCGTCACGGTCGACGAGGCCGTACGGATGATGACGACCGCCGATGTGCGTGCGGCCGCCGACATCCTGCGTCCCGTGCACACCCGCTCCGGTGGCCGCGACGGGCGGGTCTCCATCGAGGTCGACCCGCGCCTCGCCCACGACACGGCGGCCACGATCGCCGAGGCCAAGCAGCTCGCCTGGCTGGTCGACCGCCCCAACGTCATGATCAAGATCCCGGCGACGCGGGCCGGGCTCCCGGCGATCACCGAGGTGATCGGCCTCGGCATCAGCGTCAACGTCACGCTGATCTTCTCGCTGGAGCGCTACCGCGAGGTCATGGACGCCTACCTGGCGGGCCTGGAGAAGGCCGCCGCGCGGGGCCTGGACCTCTCCGCCATCCACTCCGTCGCCTCCTTCTTCGTCTCCCGCGTCGACTCCGAGATCGACAAGCGCCTGACGGTCCTCGGCACCGACGAGGCCCTCGCCCTGAGGGGACGGGCCGCGCTCGCCAACGCCCGGCTCGCCTACGAGGCGTACGAGGAGAGGTTCGGCTCCGCCGACGGGACACCCGGCGGTGACCGGTGGACGGCCCTCGCCGGCGCCCGGGCGAACAAGCAGCGCCCGCTGTGGGCCTCCACCGGTGTGAAGGACCCCGCGTACAAGGACACCCTGTACGTGGACGAGCTGGTCGCCCCCGGCACCGTCAACACCATGCCGGAGGCCACCCTGGACGCCGTCGGCGACCACGGCGTGATCACCGGGAACACGGTGACCGGCGGCTACGCCCAGGCCCGCGCCGACCTCGCCGCGGTGGAGGCGCTCGGCATCTCCTACGACGAGGTCGTCACCCGGCTGGAGGAAGAGGGCGTCGCCAAGTTCGAGACGGCGTGGCAGGACCTCCTGGACGCGGTCACCAAGTCGCTGAACAACAAGGGAGTTGACGCGGAATGAGCACCACGGTGTGGAGCAACCCGCTGCGGGACTCACGCGACCGGCGCCTGCCCCGGATCGCCGGACCCTCCGGGCTCGTCATCTTCGGCGTGACCGGTGATCTGTCCCGCAAGAAGCTGATGCCGGCCGTCTATGACCTCGCCAACCGCGGTCTGCTGCCGCCGGGCTTCTCGCTCGTCGGCTTCGCCCGCCGCGACTGGGAGGACCAGGACTTCGCGCAGGTCGTCCACGACGCCGTGCGCGAGCACGCGCGGACCCCGTTCCGGGAGGAGGTCTGGCAGCAGCTCGCCGAGGGCATGCGGTTCATCCCGGGCGACTTCGACGACGACACGGCGTTCAAGCAGCTGCGCGACGCCGTGCACGAACTGGACGCCTCCCGCGGCACCGGCGGCAACTTCGCCTTCTACCTCTCCGTGCCGCCGAAGTTCTTCCCCAAGGTCGTCGAGCAGCTGAAGAAGCACGGGCTGGCCGACGCGCCGAAGGGCTCCTGGCGGCGGGCGGTCATCGAGAAGCCGTTCGGCCACGACCTGGCGAGCGCGCGGCGGCTGAACGCGATCGTGCACGACGTGTTCGAGCCGGACCAGGTCTTCCGCATCGACCACTACCTGGGCAAGGAGACCGTCCAGAACATCCTGGCGCTGCGCTTCGCCAACCAGATGTTCGAGCCGATCTGGAACCGGTCGTACGTCGACCACATCCAGATCACGATGGCCGAGGACATCGGCATCGGCGGCCGCGCCGGCTACTACGACGGCATCGGCTCGGCGCGGGACGTCATCCAGAACCATCTGCTCCAGCTGATGGCGCTGACCGCGATGGAGGAGCCCGCCTCCTTCGACGCGGCCTCGCTGCTCACCGAGAAGCTGAAGGTCCTCAAGGCCGTGAAGGTGCCGGAGGACCTGGGCCGGCACACGGTGCGCGCGCAGTACGAGGGCGCCTGGCAGGGCGGCGAGAGGGTGCGCGGCTACCTGGAGGAGGAGGGAATCGACCCCGCCTCGACGACCGACACCTACGCGGCGATCCGGCTGAACGTCGACAACCGCCGCTGGGCGGGCGTCCCCTTCTACCTGCGCACCGGCAAGCGTCTCGGCCGCCGGGTCACGGAGATCGCGGTCGTCTTCCAGCGCGCCCCGCACTCCCCCTTCGACTCCACGGCCACCGAGGAGCTCGGGCAGAACGCCATCGTCATCCGGGTCCAGCCCGACGAGGGCGTCACGGTCCGCTTCGGCTCCAAGGTGCCGGGCACCTCGATGGAGATCCGGGACGTCACGATGGACTTCGCGTACGGCGAGTCCTTCACGGAGTCCAGCCCCGAGGCCTACGAACGCCTCATCCTGGACGTGCTGCTCGGCGACGCCAACCTGTTCCCGCGCCACCAGGAAGTGGAAGAGTCCTGGAAGATCCTCGACCCGATCGAGGAGTACTGGGCCGGCCACGGCAGGCCGGCCAGGTACGCCTCCGGCAGCTGGGGACCCGAGGAAGCCGACGAGATGCTCGCACGAGACGGACGGAGCTGGCGCAGGCCATGAAGATCGACCTGACCGACACCACGGCAAGCAAGATCAACAAGGCGCTGGTGCAGGGTCGCCGCGCCATCGGCACACCGGCCGTGGGCATGGTCCTGACGATGGTGATCGTCACGGACGAGGAGAACGCCTACGACTCGATCAAGGCCGCCGAGGAGGCCTCGCACGAGCACCCGGCGCGGACCCTGGTGGTCATCAAGCGGCACGCCCGCACCCCGCGTGACCGCACCAACTCCCGCCTCGACGCCGAGGTGCGGGTGGGCGCCGACGCCGGCACCGGCGAGACGGTGGTGCTGCGCACCTACGGCGAGGTGTCCGACCACGCCGACTCCGTCGTCCTGCCGCTGCTGCTGCCGGACGCGCCGGTCGTCGTCTGGTGGCCGGTGGACGCGCCCGTGAACCCGTCGAAGGACCCGCTGGGCGCGCTGGCCCAGCGCCGGATCACCGACATGTACGCCGTCGAGCGGCCGCTTCAGGCCCTGGAGAGCCGGGTGGCGTCGTACGCTCCCGGTGACACCGACCTCGCGTGGACCCGGCTGACGCCCTGGCGTTCGATGCTGGCCGCGGCCCTGGACCAGGCACGGCTGCCGATCACCTCGGGGGCCGTCGAGAGCGAGGCCGAGAACCCCAGCGCCGAGCTGCTCGCCCGCTGGCTGGAGGCGCGCCTGGGCGTCCCGATCGACCGGGTGGAGACCCAGGGTCCGGTCGTCACGGCCGTACGCCTCGGCACCGGGAAGGGCGAGATCGTCATCGACCGCCCCGAGGGCCCGCTGGCCACGCTGTCGCTGCCCGGCCAGCCCTCACGCACCCTCGCGCTGAAGGTCCGCCCCACCTCCGAACTCATCGCCGAGGAGCTCAGGCGCCTCGACGCGGACGAGATGTACGCCGTCGCCCTGCGGGGCGAGGGCACCAAGGAGACCACCGCACATGTCTGACACCCCGAGGCTCGCACGACGGCCGCAGTGGACGGCCCTGCAGGACCACCGCGCCGCCTGGCACACGCATCTGCGTGAGCTGTTCGCGTCCGACCCCGGCCGCGCGGAACGCTACGTCGTGCGCGTCGGTGACCTGCGCGTCGACTACTCCAAGAACCTGATCACCGACGAGACGCTCGCCCTGCTGCGGGAACTGGCCGCCGCGACCGATGTGTTCGGGCTGCGCGACGCCATGTTCCGCGGCGAGCGGATCAACATCACCGAGGACCGCGCCGTCCTGCACACCGCGCTGCGCGCCCCGGCGGACGCGGTGATCGAGGTCGACGGCGAGAACGTCGTGCCCCAGGTGCACGCGGTCCTCGACAAGATGGCCGGCTTCGCGCACCGGGTGCGCTCCGGTGAGTGGACCGGACACACCGGCCGGCGGATCAGGAACGTCGTCAACATCGGCATCGGCGGCTCCGACCTGGGCCCCGCGATGGCGTACGAGGCCCTGCGGGCGTACACCGCACGGGAGTTGACGTTCCGCTTCGTGTCGAACGTGGACGGCGCCGATCTGCACGAGGCGGTCCGTGATCTGGACCCGGCGGAGACCCTCTTCATCGTCGCGTCGAAGACGTTCACCACCATCGAGACGATCACCAACGCCACCTCGGCCCGCTCCTGGCTCCTGGACGGGCTCGGCGACGACGGCGACGGCAAGGCGGTCGCCCGGCACTTCGTCGCCCTGTCGACGAACGCCGGGAAGGTGTCGGACTTCGGCATCGACCCGGACAACATGTTCGAGTTCTGGGACTGGGTCGGCGGCCGCTACTCCTACGACTCGGCGATCGGCCTCTCCCTGATGATCGCCATCGGCCCGGACCGCTTCCGCGAGATGCTCGACGGCTTCCGGATCGTCGACGAGCACTTCCGCACCACCCCCGCCGAGGCCAACGCCCCGCTGCTGCTCGGCCTGCTGGGCATCTGGTACGGCAACTTCTTCGACACCCAGTCGCACGCGGTGCTGCCCTACAGCCACTACCTCTCCAAGTTCACCGCCTACCTCCAGCAGCTGGACATGGAGTCCAACGGCAAGTCGGTGGACCGCGACGGCGAGCCCGTCGACTGGCAGACCGGTCCGGTGGTGTGGGGTACGCCCGGCACCAACGGGCAGCACGCCTACTACCAGTTGATCCACCAGGGCACCAAGCTGATCCCGGCCGACCTGATCGGCTTCGCCCGCCCGGTGGACGAGCTGAGCGAGGAGCTCAAGGCGCAGCACGACCTGTTGATGGCCAACCTGTTCGCCCAGGGCCAGGCCCTCGCGTTCGGCAAGACCGCCGACGAGGTCCGCGCGGAGGGTGTGGCCGAGGAGCAGGTCCCGCACCGCACCTTCCAGGGCAACCACCCCACGACGACGATCCTGGCGAAGGAACTCACCCCGTCCGTCCTGGGCCAGCTCATCGCCCTCTACGAGCACAAGGTGTTCGTCCAGGGCGCCGTCTGGAACATCGACTCCTTCGACCAGTGGGGTGTCGAACTCGGCAAGGTCCTCGCCAAGCGCGTCGAACCCGCCCTCACCGAGGGTGCCGAGGTCCCCGGCCTCGATCCGTCCACCGCCGCCCTCGTGGCCGCCTACCGTCGACTCAGGAAGTGAACTGACATGCAGTTGGGACTCATCGGCCTCGGCAAGATGGGCGGCAACATGCGCCGGCGCATCCGCGACGCCGGCCACACCGTCATCGGCTACGACCGCGACCCCGAACTCTCCGACGTCTCCAGCCTGGCCGAACTGGTCGACGGCCTCGAAGCGCCCCGCACGGTCTGGGTGATGGTCCCGGCCGGCGCCGCGACCCAGTCCGTCATCGACGAGCTCGGCGGCCTCCTCTCCCCCGGCGACACGGTCGTCGACGGCGGCAACTCCCGCTGGACGGACGACGAGAAGCACGCGGCCGAGCTGGGCGCCAAGGGCATCGGCTTCGTCGACGCGGGCGTCTCCGGCGGTGTGTGGGGCCTGAAGAACGGCTACGCGCTGATGGTCGGCGGCGACAAGGAGCACGTCGACCGGCTGCGGCCGGTCTTCGACGCGCTCAAGCCGGAGGGACCGTACGGCTTCGTCCACGCGGGCAAGGTCGGTGCCGGGCACTTCTCGAAGATGGTCCACAACGGCATCGAGTACGCCATGATGCAGGCCTACGCCGAGGGCTGGGAGCTGCTGGAGAAGGTCGACTCGGTGGAGAACGTCCGCGAGGTCTTCCGCTCCTGGCAGGAGGGCACCGTCATCCGCTCGTGGCTGCTGGACCTCGCGGTCGACGCCCTCGACGAGGACGAGCACCTCGACAGGCTGCGCGGCTTCGCCCAGGACTCCGGCGAGGGCCGGTGGACCGTCGAGGCGGCCATCGACAACGCCGTGCCGCTGCCGGCGATCACGGCCTCGCTGTTCGCGCGGTTCTCCTCCCGCCAGGACGACTCCCCGCAGATGAAGATGATCGCGGCGCTGCGCAACCAGTTCGGCGGCCACGCCGTCGAGTCGGCGAAGAAGGCGTAGCGCGGCCATGGGGGATCTTCTGCTGGTCCGCCACGGCGAGACGGAGTGGAGCCGTTCGGGACAGCACACCAGCTTCACCGACCTGCCCCTCACCGCACACGGTGAGGAACAGGCCAAGTCCCTCGCTCCGCTCCTGTCCGGCCGGGCCTTCTCGCTCGCCCTGACCAGCCCGCTGCACCGCGCGGTGCGCACCGCCGAACTCGCGGGCATCACCGGCGCCGTCCCCGACCCCGACCTCCACGAGTGGGACTACGGGGCCTACGAGGGCGTCACCACCGTCGAGATACACCGCACCCGGCCCGCCTGGGACCTGTGGACCGACGGCGTCCCGCCCGGCCCGGACGGTCATCCCGGCGAGTCGCCCGAGGAGATCGGGCGGCGCGCCGACCGGGTGCTGGCCCGGGTGGACGCGGTGCTCGCCGACGGTGACGCCGTCCTCGTCGCCCACGCGCACTTCCTGCGTGTCCTGACGGCCCGTCGGCTCGGCCTGCCGCCCGCCGAGGGGCGGCTGTTCCAGCTGGCCACGGGCACGGTGAGCCGGCTGTCGACCGAGCACGGACGGCCCGTGATCGCCGAATGGAACGTCCGGGCATAGCCGGTTGACACCGCAACGAGGGCCCGCCAGAGTCGCGGCTGATGGAGATCGACGATCTGACACCGGCCGAACAGCGCGTCTGGCGGGCCTTCGCCACGGGAGCCACCGTGGACCTCCGCCCGGACGGCGAGGAGGACGGCCCCGAACGGACCGTCCGCGCGACCGTGCTGCGGGCGCTGCTCCTCAACGGCCCCCGGGAACCGGGTGAGGTGGCGGCCCTGAAGGTGCTGGGGGCCCGGATCACCGGCGTGCTGGACCTGCGCCACGCGACCGTCGACAGTATGGTCCGCCTCGGCCACTGCCGTTTCGACGAAACACCGCGCCTGGCCGGCGCCCAGCTGAACTACCTCAGCCTGCGCGACTCCGTGCTGCCCGGGCTCGCGGCCGCGCGCAGCAGGGTGGAGGGCAGCGTGCGGCTGACCCGCTGCCGGATCGGCGGTCCGGTGCGCCTCGGCGGGGCGCAGATCTCCGGGGCGCTGTTCCTGGACGAGGCGGACGTCACCGCCGCCGACCCGGCGGAGCCCGTGCTCCAGCTCAACCAGCTCACCATCGACGACGACCTCTGCGCCCGCGGTCTGCGCACCCGGGGCCTGATCCGGCTGGACGGGGCCACCGTCGCCGGCTCGATAGACCTGGAGGACGCCGAGCTGAGCAACCCCGGCGGCCACGTCCTGGACGCGGAGTCCCTCGACGTCGGCGCCAACCTCCTCGCGCGGCGGCTGCGCGCGCACGGCCGGATCGACCTGCGCGGCGCCCGCATACCCGGCCGTGTGGATCTGCTGCGGGCCACCCTCTCCCACCCCGGCGACACCGCCCTGCGGGCCAGCAGCTGCGTGATCGGGGAGATCTGGCTGCGCGGCGGCCCTCCGATCGAGGGCAGGCTCAACCTGCGGCGCGCCGAGATCAACCAGCTCGACCTGGCACCGGAGAAGCTCCCCGACCAGGTGCGGCTGCTGGACCTCACCTACACCTTCCTCACCCCGCACGAGCCCGCCGAGCGGCGCCTGCCGATGCTGGAGCGCGACGACGGCGCCTTCGACCCGCACGCCTACGAGCAGCTCACCGCCTCCTACCGCCGGATCGGCGACGACCGGGCCGCCCGGCTGGTGCAGCTCGCCAAGCAGCGCCGCCACCGCCTGACCCTCCCCTGGTACGGCCGGCTGTGGGGCCTGCTCCAGGACGCGAGCGTCGGCTACGGCTTCCGCCCGCTGCGGGCCGCCGTCTGGCTGCTGTCGCTGCTCGCCGTGGGCTCGGTCGCCTTCGCCCTGGAGCGTCCGCGTCCGCTGAAGGCGTCGGAGGCGCCCGACTTCGACCCGGTGTTCTACACCCTCGACCTGCTGCTGCCGGTGATCTCCTTCGGTCAGGAGTCCGCGTTCGCCCCCTCCGGCTGGCACCAGACGCTGTCCTACGTCCTGATCGTCACCGGCTGGATCCTGGCCACGACGGTCGTCGCGGGCGTCACCCGGACCGTGAGCCGGCAGTGACTCACCGGGCCGTGTGCTGGGCGGCCAGCCGGACCGGCGCGTTCACGGCGCCGTAGCCCCGGTGGCCGCCGTCGCGCTGGACGAGTTCGAAGAAGACGCGGCCGACGGTGTGGGTGTAGCAGTGCCGGAAGACGCCGTACGCGTCCTCGTCGTAGAGGATGCCGAGCGCGCGGTACGTCTCCAGCTCGCCTTCGGCGAACTCGTACCGGGCCGCGAGGTCGTCGTAGTAGTTCGCGGGGATCGGCAGCAGCCGGCCGCCGGCCTCGGTGAAGCGGCGGGCCGCGGCGACCACGTCGTCCGTGGCGAGCGCGACGTGCTGGGCGTGCACGGTGTCGTCCGAGGGTGCCGCGCCGACGGTCAGGGCGATACGGACGCTGCCGTCGGCGTTGGTGACGGCGCGGCTGCGCAGCAGGCCGTAGGGGTCGGCGACGTCCACGCTCTCCTGGCCGTGCAGGCCGAGGACGCCGCGGTGGAAGAGGGTGGCCTCGTCGTAGTGGTGCCAGGGCTGGGTGAGGGCCAGATGGTCGATGCGGCGTACGCCGGTCTCCCGCGGGGTGTGGCCGGTGTCGGCGAAGTCGGCCCGCCAGTCGGGCCGTGCGGGCCGGTCGGTGGCGCAGAAGAAGAGTTCCGTGCCGTCGGGCGCCGCCACCGCGTCCAGCGGGGCGTCCTCGGGGGCGCGGCGGCGGGGCAGGACGGGGGCGAGGAAGGCCTCGGCGCGGCGGGCCGCCGCCGCCGGGTCGGGTGACTCCAGGCCGATCGCCGCGAGTCGGGTGCCGTCCCTGCGCACGGCTCCGGCGGTGTTGACCAGGACACGGGCCTCGCCCTGCTCCCAGAGGTCGACCGGCTTGCCGCGGTGCCGCGCGGTGCGGGCGAAGCCCAGGGCGGCGAGCACCGCCGACACCGGTTCGGCGTCGGCCGTGACCAGTTCGGCGAAGGCGACGCCGGTGGGGACGACGGGGGCGGGCGGGGTGGTCAGGCCGACCGTCTCCTTCAGGACCAGCAGCGAGCGGTGGGCGTCCACGGCCGTCGGACCCGCCTCGGCCTGGCGGAAGACGTCGTTGAAGACCTCCAGGGACAGCGGTCCGCTGTATCCCGTGTGCAGTACATGGCGTACCAGGCCGGCGACGTCGAAGCCGCCCTGGCCGGGGAAGCAGCGGTGGTGGCGGCTCCACTGGAGGACGTCCATGGCGAGCGGCGGGGCGTCGGCGAGCTGGAGGAAGAAGATCTTCTCGCCGGGGATGTCCTCGATGCCCTTGGGGTCGGAGCCCCGGGAGAGGATGTGGAAGCTGTCCAGGCAGGTGCCGAGTGCCGGGTGTCCGGCGCTCTGCACGATGTGCCAGGCGTGGTCGTAGGTGCTGACGTGTCGTCCCCAGGCGAGCGCCTCGTAGGCGACGCGGATCCCGAAGTCCTGGGCGAGGTCGGCGAGCCGGGCCAGCTGCTCGGCGGCGAGCGCGTCGTCGTCCACGGCGAGCGGGGAGACACTGGAGCAGACCAGGACGGTGTCGGTGCCGAGCCGGTTCATCAGCGCGAACTTGGCGCGGGCGCGGCGCAGGTTGCGGGCGAAGACGTCGGCGGGTACGGCCTCCATGTCCCGCATCGGCTGGTAGAGGTCGATGCTCAGGCCGAGGTCGGCGCAGCGCGCGCGGACCTCCTCGGGGGTGAGGGGGGCGGCGAGCAGGTCGTTCTCGAAGATCTCCACGCCGTCGAAGCCGGCCCGGGCGGCGGCGGTGAGCTTCTCGGTGAGGGAACCGCTCAGGGAGACGGTGGCGATGGACGTACGCACCTGGGCACCTCTTCGGTTCGGGTCACTTGCGGGCGGCGGCGACGGCGCCGGCCAGTTCGGTGATGTCCGCGAGCATGAGCGCGGTGTCGGGTTCCCGGCCGGTGAACAGGCGGAACGCGTCCACCGCCTGGAAGACGGCCATGCCGCCGCCGTCGAGGGTGGCGCAGCCCAGGGCGCGCGCGGTGCGCAGCAGCTCGGTGTCCAGGGGCCGGTAGACGACCTCGGCCACCCACAGCCCCGGGTGCAGCAGTTCGGCGGGCAGGGGCAGGCCGGGGTGGGCGGCCATGCCGGTGGGGGTCGCGTGCACGAGACCGCCGACGCCGTCGGCCCGGGCGAGCAGCTCGGCGAGGCGGTCGGGGCCGGCGGCGGTGGCCCGGCCCGCGCCGAAGTGCGTGTTCAGGGAGTCGGCGAGGGCGGCGGCCCGCTCGGGCAGCGCGTCCACCAGGGTCACGCGTTCGGCGCCGAGGGTGAGGGTGGCGTGCGCGACGGCCGCGCCCGCGCCGCCCGCGCCGAGCTGCACGACCCGCTCCAGCGGGACGTCCGGCAGACCGCGCGCGAAGGAGGCGGCGAATCCGGTGACGTCCGTGTTGTGGCCGATCGCGCGGCCGTCCTCGAAGACGACGGTGTTGACCGCGCCCAGCGCCCGCGCCTGCGGGGCGACGGCGTCGAGGTGGGGGATGACGAGCTGCTTGCACGGGTGGGTGATGTTCAGCCCGTCGTAGCCGAGGTCGCGGGCGGCCCGCACCAGGTCGCCGACCGCCTCCGGCGGCGCCCCGAGCACGTCGAGATCGATCAGCCGGTACAGGTAGCGCAGCCCCTGACGGTCCGCCTCCCGCTGGTGCAGGGCCGGGCTGAGCGACGGGCCGATGCCGGAACCGATCAGTCCGACGAGATAGGAGTCCTTGGTCACGGGCCGACCTCCGGAAGACTAATGTACGAACCAGTACGTTAGTCATAGCAGTTGTCCCGGGCCAGGGAAAGCCCTCCGCCGCGTGCTTCTAGAATGCGCGGCACCTGCCCATCGCCCGAAGGAACCCCGATGACCAGCGTCGACGAACCGGCACGACCAGGCGGGCGCATCCGCGACGCCGCCCGCACCCAGGCCGAGATCCTCGACGTGGCCACCCAGGAGTTCGCCCGCGTCGGCTACGCCGGGGCCCGCGTCGACGACATCGCCGCCCGCACCCGCACCACCAAGCGGATGATCTACTACTACTTCGGCGGCAAGGAGCAGCTGTTCACGGCCGTCCTGGAGCGGGCGTACGGCGTGATCCGCGAGGCCGAGCAGCAGCTCGACGTGGAGCATCTGGACCCGGTCGCGGCCATCCGCCGGCTGGCCGAGCTGACCTTCGACCACCATGAGCGGCACCCCGACTTCATCCGCCTGGTCAGCATCGAGAACATCCACGAGGCCGTGCACATCGCCGCCTCGGAGAAGCTCGGGAAGATCGGCTCCCCCGCGCTGGAGGTGATCCGCCGCATCCTGGCCGCGGGGCAGGCGTCCGGCCTGTTCACGGCCGATGTCGACGCCGTCGACCTGCACGCGATGATCAGCTCGTTCTGCTTCTTCCGGGTCGCCAACCGGCACACCTTCGGCGCCCTGTTCGGGCGGGACCTGGTGGATCCGGCCCAGCGCGAGCACTACCGCACCATGCTCGGCGACATGGTGATCGCCTACCTGACGGCGGAGCGGGCCGCGGACTGAGCCTTCGCACCCCACCCCTTGACACCGGCGAAACGCGGGCGCAACATCCCTTCCCAACCGCTACTAACTATCCAGTGCGTTAATTGAGCCGGGTAGCGCCCGGCGCGGCCGCCCCGCCACCCCAGGGATCCGGCCCCTTCCCCCCTTCTTGCCCTCCCGCACTCCGCTCCCGCCGGAGTCCCCTCGAAGGAGCACGCCGTGTCCGTCCCCGCAGCGCCCCACGACGCCGCACCGCCCGGCCAGCCGAAGAAGGCCGCGACCGCCGCCTGGATCGGCAGCGCCCTGGAGTACTACGACTTCTTCATCTACGGCAGCGCCGCGGCGCTGATCTTCCCGAAGGTCTTCTTCGACGAGTCCGACCCGGCCACCGCCACCCTGCTGTCACTGGCCACCTTCGGCGTCGCCTACGCGGCCCGCCCCATCGGCGCGCTCTTCCTCGGGCACTACGGCGACCGCGTCGGCCGCAAGAAGATCATGGTCTTCACGCTGATCCTCATGGGCGTGTCGACGTTCCTCATCGGCTGTCTGCCCACCCGCGCCCAGGTCGGCACGCTCGCCCCGGTCCTGCTGGTGCTGTGCCGGGTGCTCCAGGGGATCTCCGCGGCCGGCGAGCAGGCCAGCGCCAACTCCATGACGCTGGAGCACGCCCCGCCGCACCGGCGCGGCTTCTTCACCAGCTTCACGCTCAGCGGCACGCAGGGCGGCCAGTTGCTGGCCACCCTGGTCTTCATCCCCGTGGCCGCGCTGCCCGAGGAGCACCTGCTGGCGTGGGGCTGGCGGGTGCCGTTCTGGCTGAGCATCGCGGTCGCCGTCGTCGGCTACGTCATCCGCCGCAAGCTCGACGAGACGCCGGCCTTCGCCCAGCAGGCCACCGGCGAGGGCGTCGTCAAGCTGCCGCTGGCGGTGCTGCTGCGCGAGCACTGGGCGGACGTGCTGCGGGTGATCGGGGGTGCGCTCGTCGCCTCGGTCTCCACCATCTTCACGGTGTGGGCGCTGGCGTACGCCACCAGCGACTCGGTCGGGATGAGCCGCTCCTCGATGCTGTGGGTGGGTGCGCTGGCCAACCTGGTCGCGCTCGCCGCGATCCCGCTGTGGGCGTCCCTCTCCGACCGCGTCGGCCGCCGTCCGGTGTTCCTGATCGGCGCGGCCGGCAGCGCGGCGGCGATGTTCCTCTACCTGTGGGCGATCTCCACCGGCTCCTACGCGCTGACCCTGATCCTCGGCGTCGTCGCCTTCGGTGTCGTCTACAGCGCCGCGAACGGCGTGTGGCCCTCCTTCTACGGCGAGATGTTCTCCACCCGCGTCCGCCTCTCCGGCATGGCGATCGGCACCCAGATCGGCTTCGCCGTGGCCGGCTTCGCGGTCACCTTCGCGGCGCGGATCGCCGGCCCGGACGGCGACGACTGGTCGTCGGTGGCGCTGTTCACGGCGGCGCTGTGCGTCCCGCCGGTGATCGCCGCGCTGTCCGCCCGGGAGACGGCGAAGGTGCCGACGCAGGAGCTGGGCTCCCGGACCCACGCGGAGGCGGCCCGGCCGGAGACGGTGACGGCCTGAGCGGCCGACCGCACTTCCCAGCCCCTGGCGGCCGTCACGGCGCCGGGGGCTCGGCGCGCAGGATCCGGGGCGCGCGCCGCGTCCACCGGCGGCCGGTGTCTTCCTCCCGGCCCGGGGTGGGGGATCGCGGCGGCCCGGAACCGCTCGTCGAGCGCGTCGGGTCCGGGCCGCCGGGCCGCCCGCACCTCCTCGGGCAACCGCCGCCACACCGCGGCGAGTTAGGAACGGCCGGCGAGGTCGGGCAGGAGTTCCGGGGCGCACCAGCCGTATGCCTCCTCCACCTCGGCGACCAGGTCTCGCGAGGCGGTGAGCGGGGCGTGCGCGCGGGGCAGGACGCCGTGCGGGTCCCCGAACACGGACGTCACGGCCGTCACCGGTTGGACCAGGCCCGCCGGCACAGCACCAGCCGGTACCCGTCGGGGTCCTCGACCGTCACGCCCCACTCGTTCCAGTACGGGTTCGGGGAGGTCACGCGCTTGCCGCCGTGCGCCTCCAGCCGGGCGACCAGGTCGTCCGGCACGGGTCCGTCGACGTAGACGACGAGCAGGTCCTCCTCGGTGGGGCGGGGTTCGACGGGGCCGGCCGGCTCGTGCACCAGCTCCAGGTGCCAGCCGGCGTCCGGCCAGCCGAGCATCAGCAGCTCGTGCTCACCGGGTTCCGTCGCGCCCTCGGTCCGCCACACGACGCCCAGCCCCAGCCCGTCCCGCCAGAAGCGCTCGGCCGCCCCGAGGTCGCGGGACGGGCGGGCGATGCGGATGTGACTGCGGCCGTCGACGGGCATCCGGACTCTCCTCACGGGTGGTGACCTGTGGCGCAGCCTAGGCCGCCGGTGTCTCCCGGACATCGGTCGTGCGACCTGGGCCGTCGGCCGTAGGTCCCTTGCCTAGGCGTCCTCGGTCCGCTTCGGGATGCCGTACGCCCGGTCCACCCGAAGGCGGGCCACCAGGCGGCGGTCGCGGACCATGGCGGCGCGGAAGTCCTCCCAGTCGGGGTGCTCCCCCACGACGTCGCGGTAGAGGCGGACGAGCTCCTCGACCGTCTCGTCGTAGGGGTGCTCGGCGACGGGCGTCAGCTCGGCGGTGGCCTCCACGACCGTGTAGGCACCGCGGTCCGGGCTGGAGACGTGGTAGGAGGCGCGCGGGTCACGGCGCAGGTTGCGGGTCTTGGCGCGGTCGTCCGTGACGGAGATCCGGACGGTCCTCTCCTCCGGGTAGTAGTGGTGGCTGACGTTCGACAGCTGGGGGCGGCCGTCCCGCTTGAGGGTGACCAGTACCCCGCCGCGTCCCTCGGAGAGCAGCGCGAGCAGTGCGTGCTGTGTCGTGTCGTGAGTCATGCACGGCACAACCGGTGATCCGGGTGCCCGAATTCCCGTCGCGGATCTCGCCGGCACCCGCGTAGACACTGTCTACTCGACATGGTAGACAGTGTCTATGGACGAGGTGGAGAAGGCGGAGCCGGACCTGCGGGTCCGGCTGGTCGACGTCGGTGCGCAGCTGCTGGCCCAGGAGGGCCTCGGGTCGTTGACGCTGCGGGAGATCGCCCGCCGCGCGGGCGTCTCGCACGGGGCGCCGCGCCGCTACTTCCCCACCCACCTGGAACTGCTGTCGGCCATCGCCCGCCGGGGCTTCACCGAGCTGGCCGCACGGGTGACCACGACCCTCGCCGACGGCACCGCGCCTCCACGCGCCCAGCTGACCGAACTGGGCCGCACCTACCTGGAGTTCGCCCTCGACAACCCCGGCATGTACGAGCTGATGTTCCGTCACGACCTGCTGGAGAGCGGTCACCTGCGGCTGCGGGACACCAGTCTTCCGTTGTTCGGCCTGCTGGTGGAGCTGGTCGGACGGGCCCGTCCGGACGCCGACGCCCGCGCGGTCTCCGGGGCGCTCTGGGCGAACCTGCACGGCATCGCCCAGCTGTGGCGCTGGGGCAGTCTCCGACTCGCCACCGGCGCCGACGACTTCGAACCGCTGCTGCGGGCCTCGCTGGAGGCGCACCTGGGGCCGGAGGACGGCCGGTGAACCGATCACTGACCTTGACGAGCAGTGTGGCCGGCGCGGTGATCGTCGCCCTGGACGGCACCGTCCTCACCGTCGCCCAGCCGGACCTGCGCCACGATCTGCGCGCCTCCCTCGTCCAGGTCCAGTGGACGACCACCGGGTATCTCGTCGCCGTCGCCGCTCTGCTGGTGTTCGCCGGACGCCTCGGCGACCGGTACGGCCACCGGCGCCTCTTCGGCATCGGCATGCTGGGCTTCGGCGTGGTCTCGGCGGGCATCGCACTGGCGCCGGACGTGGGCTGGGTGATCGGACTGCGGGTCGTGCAGGGCGTGTTCGGGGCGCTGGCGCAGCCCGCGACGCTCGGCATGCTGCGGGCCGCCTACCCGCCGGAGCGGCTGCGCCGGCCGATCGCCGTACGGACGGCGGCGATCGGGGTGGCCGCGGCCGTGGGACCGGTGGTGGGCGGGGCGCTGACGACCGGCTTCGGTTGGCGGGCGGTGTTCCTGCTCACCGTCGTCCCGGCGCTGGCGCTGGGCGCGCTCGCCCTGACCGGGGATCGGGACCACGGGCGGGAGCGGTCCTGCGGGGGACTGGACCTGCCCGGTGCGGTGCTGCTCGGGACGGCGCTGGCGTTCCTGGTGCACACCCTCGTCTCCCCCGTCGGCACGGCCGGTGCGGTCGGGGCCGTGGTGGCGGTCGCCGCCGCTGCCGCCTTCGTCCGCCGCGAGCGCCGCGCCCCCGACCCGCTGCTGCCGCCGGAGGTGATCGGTTCCCCGGCGGTGAGCGCGGCGCTGGGCCTGCTGGTCGTCGCGGCGGCGGCCCTCAACGGCGCCCTGTTCGCCTGCGTGCACCTCCTCCAGGGCGACCTGGGGCTCACCCCGTTGCGCACCGCGCTGCTCAGCCTGCCGCTGGCCGTGCTGCTGGTGGCCGCCGCGCCCGCGTCCGCCGTCGCGCTGCGCCGGGCCGGCGCCCGCCGCACGCTCGCCGCCGCGACGGCCGTCCTCTCCGCCGGCCTCCTGGTGCTCGCCCAGGCCTCTCACGCCGCCGCGTTCTGCGCCGGGTTCGCCCTGCTGGGCGCCGGGTTCGGCACGGTGATGGTCGCGGCGACCCATGTCGTCGTACGGCAGGCTCCCGCGGCGTCGGCCGGCGTGGCGGGCGGGGCGCAGCAGACGGCGATGAACGTGGGGCCGGTGGTGGGGGTGGCGGCGGCGACCGTGCTCATGGGGCTCGACGGCCCGCGCTCGCCGCTCGTCGCCCTGGCCCTGCTGACCCTGGCGGCGCTCCCGGTGTGCCGGGCGCTGCCGGACCGTCCGCGCCCGGCTCCCGCGGGTCCGCCCAGCGACGTTCCCGCCGGTCGAAGCGACGTACGGCACACCGGGCGCGCCGTGGAAAGGATCTCTTTCCCGCCGTCCCTGCGCGACCATGAAAGCTGAGGTCGGCCCGGGTGCAGCGGGACCGCACCTCGTACGAGCGCATCGGAGGAGAGCGATGGCACTGCTGCGACAAGAGGCCGACCCGAGCGAGGTCGGGCTGGACGCGAAGGCGCTGGACCGCCTCGACCAGCACCTCGCCCGCCACGTCGACGACGGCCGCCTGCCCGGTTTCCTCCTGGCCGTCGCCCGCGGCGGCCGGGTCGCGCACCTCACCACGCACGGCCGGCGCGACATCGCCGCCGGGCGGCCCGTCACGTCCGACACGCTGTACCGGATCTACTCGATGACCAAGCCGGTCACCTCGGTCGCCGCGCTGATGCTGGTGGAGGAGGGCCGGCTCTCCCTCGACGACCCGATCGCGGACCATCTGCCGGCCTTCGCCGACCAGCGGGTGTACGTCAGCGGCTCCGGGGCCGACATGGTCACCCGCCCGGTCGAGCAGCCGATCCTGGTGCGGCACCTGATGACCCACACCGCGGGCCTGACCTTCGCCTTCTACCACTGTCACCCCGTGGACGCCCTCTACCGCGAGGCGGGCCTGGAGTCCGCGGTGCTGCCGGGTTCGGACCTGGCCCGCACGGTCGAGGCGTACGCCCGGCTGCCCTTGCAGTACGAGCCGGGCACCCAGTGGAACTACTCGGTGGCCACCAACGTCCTGGGGCGGCTCATCGAGGTCGTCTCGGGACAGCCCCTGGACGTGTTCCTCGCCGAGCGGATCTTCCGCCCGCTCGGCATGCCGGACGCCGGCTTCCAGGTGAGCGACGAGCAGGCCGGCCGGCTGGCCGAGCTGTACGGCGACACCGACGACGGCCGTATCGAGCCGATCCCCGGTCTGCCGCTGTCCGGGCGGCCCCGGTTCCTGTCCGGCAGCGGCGGCATGGTGGCCACCGCGTACGACATCCACCGGTTCATGGAGATGCTGCGCCGCCGCGGCGAGCTCGACGGCACCCGGCTGCTGGCGCCCGGGACGGTGGACCTGATGACCCGCAACCACCTCCCCGGCGGCGCCGACCTGCGCGCCTTCGGCAGCCGCCCCGCCCACGACGAGCCCGGCAACGACGGCGTCGGCTTCGGGCTCGGCGTCTCCGTGGTGATCGACCCGCAGCGCACCCAGGCGCCCTCCGGGCTCGGCGCCTACGGCTGGAGCGGGGTGGCCACGACGACGTTCTGGGTCGACCCGGGCCGCGATCTGACCGTGCAGTTCCTGACGCAGCTGAGGCCGAGGAAGTCGCTGAAGCTCTACCCCGACCTCAAGCGCCTGGTGCACGAGGCGGTCAGGAACTGACCGGCCCGCCCTCGGCACGCAGGGTGAACGGCACGCCGTCACGGGCGAGTTCGTCCAGCCACTGCCGTGACCGCTCCCGCGTCTCGGCGGCCCTGGTCAGCCCCGCCGGCAGGGAGCCGTCGAGGACGTGCCGCACACCGAGGGCGAGGGGCCGGGAGACACAGCGGGCCATCGCGCTCTCCTGCTCGTCGCCGACCAGGTCCAGCAGGTAGGCCCCCGACCAGGACGTCCCGTTGCGGGCGGTCACCGCCAGCGACACGGCGAGCACGACCCGGTCGCGGTCGGCGTCCGTGGTGGGGTGCGCCGCCGCCAACTCCCGTGCCAGGTCGGCGATCCGGGTGTCGTCGCCGGTCCTCAGCTCCTCGAACACCGGCTCCCAGGCCCGCCGCCAGCCGCCCAGGCGCAGTGTGCCGCGTACGAAGGTCTGCGCCCGCCAGGCCGCGGGCAGCCCGTACTGCTCGACGAAGGGGACGCTGTCGCGGTTGGGGTAGACCTCGAAGAGCTCGCCGTCGACGACGTGCGCGCGGGTGGCCTCCCACGGCCGCTCGGCAGTGGTCTCGGTGCCGCCCTCGACGTAACGGGCGGGCGAGCGCAGGGCGTTGAGGACGCCGAGGGGGGCCCAGCTGAAGCGGTAGCGGAAGTCGTTGGGGACGGCGGGCAGGCCGCCGCAGTACGAGGTGAAGCGGTACGAGGCGGCCGCGCCGGCGCCGATCGCCTCCCGGGCGCGTCCGACCAGGTCGTGCGCGAAGAGATGGTCGATGCCGGGGTCCAGGCCGGCCTCGGTCAGCACGACCAGCCCGGCGTCTTCGGCGGCCGGCGCCTGCCGGAGCACCGCGTCCGAGACATAGCTGGAGCAGGCAAAGTGGGCCCGCCGCTCCACGCACGCCGCCAGCAGGGGCGCGTGCTCGGGCGCGGGCAGCATCGACACCACCACGTCCCCGGGCGCCAGTTCGGCCGTGAGCGCGTCGAGGGTGTGGGCGCGCGGCTCGGCGCGTCCGGTCAGCCCCAGCCGGTCGAGGGCCTCGGCGGCGCGCTCCTCGGTGCGGTGCCACAGCCGTACCCGGTCGGCGTGCGCGCACACGGCGGCCAGGCCGCTGCCGGTGGACAGCCCGGCGCCGACCCAGTGGACGGTGCCGCTCGCCGGAACCCGCTCAGCCACGGTCCGACCCCCCTGCGGTGACGCCGAGTTCACGGCAGGCCTGCTGGAACCGGTCCAGGCAGCGGCCCCACGGGCCGCCCACGCCGAAGTCCAGCAGCTGCGGCAGCAGCGCCGCCGAGAAGTCGTCGCTGGACTCGCGCGGCAGCAGCGACGGCAGGTTGTCGATGGCGATCAGGTCGAGCGGGGGCTCCTTGCGCAGCCGCCGCACCGGGTCCGTCCACTCGGTGGTGCGGTCGTAGACGGGCAGCACGTTCAGGGGTGAGCCGACGTCGCAGGTGACGTCGGAGAGGGTGCGCAGCCGGCGGGTGGGGTCGTCGAGGTCCTCTTCCCGGACGAACGGCGGGACGGGAGTGGTGGCGAGGACGCAGTTGACCATCACGTCGTGGTCCAGCAGGGCGCGCCGGTCCAGGTCGCGGGTCTCCGCCAGGTCCCAGCAGGTCGGTTCGGCGCCGGCGGTGGCGAACGCGACCCGCGCGCCGCGCCCGCTGCGGCCGAGGGCGCCGACCACCAGGGCGGTGAAGTCCTCGTCGCCCCGGGCGCGGCGCAGGGTCTCGTCCAGGGTGTCCTTGTCGGTGGGGCGCAGGGGGGCGGTCAGCCGGCCCCGGTGCTGGAGCACGGCCAGGGCGGCGCCCAGGTAGCCCGCCCAGAAGCCGAAGGCGGCGAGCCGGCGGCCGTGGTCGTCGACCAGGTACTCCAGGTCCAGGAGCGCTCCCCCGCCGGCGGCGAACCGGCGCAGCAGGTCCGCCGCGCCGGGCTGCCGCTTGTAGGCGTGTCCGAAGAAGACATGACGGTGGACCAGTTCGGCGGGCGCGTCGGGCAGTTCCTTCAGACCGAGGACGACGGTGTCGCGCGGCGCCGTCGGCCAGGAGCCCGCGGGCACGATCCGGGCGCCGGCCGCCTCGTACTCCTCGGCCGGGAAGATCCGTTGCGGCGACTCCTCGACGGTCAGCTCCACCCCGCTCTCCACGAGCCGCCGGGCGTCGTCGGGCACGACCGGGGTGCGCCGTTCGGTGGAGCGGTCCTCGTGGCGCAGCCACAGGTGGAGTTCGGTCATACGCGGTTGACCTCCGGACGCGGGGCGTCGGCCGCGAACCGGCCGGCGCCGAGGGGGGGTGACGTCCACGAAGGGTACGCGTCCGAGGTACAGGTCGCGCACGACCTCACCGACGGCCGGCCCCTGCCTCCAGGCTGCGCGCCCCGGGCAGGAGGTTCAGTTCGTCGAGAACCGGGCCCGTACTCCCCCGGACGGCTCCTTTCGGCGGGCGGCCCCGGCCCGGACGCGGAGGCCGAGGCTGTCGCGCGCCGTGGCTGTGCTCATCGGACACCATGAGACAGCCGGGAGCGGGGTCAGGACCAGTGCGCCACCGCGTCCAGGTGGGGCAGGTGGTGGTCCAGGCGCTCCCGCTTGGTGCGCAGGTAGGTGATGTTGTTCTCGCACGGCGGGATGAGCAGCGGCACCTGCTCGGCGACCTGCACGCCGTTGTCGACCAGCGCCTCGCGCTTGCGCGGGTTGTTCGACATCAGCCGGACCGAGCGCACGCCCAGGTCCTTGAGGATCTCGGCGGCCACGCCGTAGTCGCGGGCGTCCACCGGCAGGCCGAGCGCGAGGTTCGCCTCGACGGTGTCCAGGCCCTCCGCCTGGAGGGCCATCGCCCGCAGCTTGGCGAGCAGCCCGATGCCCCGGCCCTCGTGTCCGCGCAGATAGACGACTATGCCGCGGCCCTCGGCGACGACGGCCCGCAGCGCGGAGGCCAGTTGGTCGCCGCACTCGCAGTGCTGGGAGCCGAACGCGTCGCCGGTCAGGCACTCGGAGTGCAGCCGGGTCAGCACGTCCTCGGTGCCGATCTCGCCGTAGACGAGGGCCACTTGCTCGTCACCGCGGTCGTGGTCGAGGTAGCCGACCGCCTGGAATTGACCGTACACGGTGGGCAGGGGCGCATTCACCACGCGTTCCACACCGGTGCGCTGCGGGGACTTCTTGCCGAGCACGCCAATTTTTTCTGTCATGATCTGTTTCCTAAGCAGAGACGAAAGGCCGGGAAAAGATGAGTGATTCGGGAATACGGTCGGCGGCCGCGTACGGACTGTTGCCGACGGACACCACGGAAGACGTCCGCGCGCGCGGCGCGGGCGTCCGGGCACAGGTGGCGGTCCTTCCCGTCGGTAGTTTCGAACAGCACGGCCCGTACCTGCCGTTGGCCACCGACACGCTCGTCGCGTGCGCCATAGCGGGAGAGATCGCCGCACGGTATCCGGTGCACCTCCTCCCTCCGGTGACCATCGCATGCTCGCACGAGCACGCGGCCTGGCCGGGAACCGTCAGCATCTCCTCCGTGACCCTTCACGCGGTGGTACGGGACATCGCGGCCTCGCTGCGCCGCTCGGGCGTCGAGGCCCTGGTACTGGTCAACGGACACGGCGGGAACTACGTCCTGGGCAACGTGGTCCAGGAGTCCTCCGCCCGCGGTGAGCGGATGGCGCTCTTCCCGGCCCCGGAGGACTGGGAGACGGCGCGGGAGCGGTCCGGGGTGGTGACCTCACTGCTCACCGACATGCACGCCGGGGAAATCGAGACCTCGATCCTGCTGCACACCCGTCCCGAACTGGTCCGGCCCGGTCACGAGTCCGCCGATTTCGTCGCGGACGACCGTCGCCATCTGCTCACTCTGGGAATGTCCGCCTATACCGATTCGGGCGTCATCGGCCGTCCTTCCCTGGGGTCCGCGGAAAAGGGCAAGGAACTCCTGGCGAGCCTGGCGGATTCCTTCGGTGCGTATTTCTCATTGCTCACGTCGGACGCCGTGGCCGGCGATTCCGGCGATTCCGGCGAGCGGGGGTAGTCGGCCGCGGCCGTCCTCCGGGCCCGCAGGCCCTGGTACCAGCGGACGACCAGGACGACGGCGCCGGGCAGGGCGGCCACGAAGCAGAGCACCCCGTACACCACGGCCACCGCGAGGCCGGTGCCCGCGCCGAGCCCGGCCGCGCCGAACGCCCAGGCGGTGACGCCCTCGCGGGGCCCCCAGCCGCCGACGTTCAGCGGCAGGCCCATGGCGAGCAGCGCGAGCACCCCGAGCGGCAGCAGCGTGCGGACGGAGGCGCCGGAACCGGCGACCCGGGCCGCCACCACGAACATCGCGAGGTGTCCGGCCAGGACGACCACGGACGACAGGGCGACGCCGGGCCCGTTGCGCCGGGACAGCAGCCCCTCGCGCGCCTCGGCCAGCGCCGCCCGCACCCGCCCGCCGCGGCGTCCCGCCGAGGAGTTCATCCGCACGGCGACGACCACGGCGAGCGCGCCGACCGCCCCCAGGGCGACCAGCGGCGCGAAGTGCCGTACGTCCGCCATGACCGGGGACGGCAGGGTCAGCAGGACCGCCGCTCCGGCCACGGCCAGCGCCAGCTGACCCGCCGTGCGCTCCAGGACGACGGCCCGCACGCCGCGTCCGACGTCACCGGCGCTCTGTCCGTGCCGCACCGCCCGGTGCACATCGCCGAGGATGCCGCCGGGCAGCGCGGCGTTGAGGAACAGCGAGCGGTAGTAGTCGGCGACGGCCGGTCCGAGCGGCAGCCGGATGCGCAGACCCCGGGCCACCAGCGCCCAGCGCCAGGCGCTGAACACCGTGGTGAGCGCGCCGATCCCGAGCGCCACGACCAGTGCGGGCACGTCGATCCGCCGCAGTCCGTCCAGCATGACGCCGGTGCCCGTGCGCCACAGCAGCACGCCGAGGATGGCGACTCCGGCGAGCGTGCCGAAGTGCCGGCGCAGCACGCCCAGCGCGCGGCGGCCGGGCGACGGAGCCGTCCGTGACGCGGCGACGACCACCCCGATCCGGTCCTGCGCGACGGCGGGACCGGAGCGGGCGGAGGCGGGGGCTACGGAGGGCCCGGCGGGCGCGGCCGCCCGACGGGGACGCGGAAGCCGGACCCGGGGGCCCGGGCCGCAAGCCGTGACCGGGTCCGTGTCGGCGGCCGAGGACGCGGCGGCGGCCGGGGGCACGGCAGCGGAGACGGCGTGCCCGTCGGCGGGACGCGCGGCCGAGGACGCGGCGCCCTGGTCGACACCCGCGTCGGCGGACGGACCGTCAGCGGCGGGGAACACGGGGCCGGCGGGCCGCTCGGCGGTCGCGGCGGGCCGGCCGGCGCCCGTGCTCGTGCCCGCGGAGTGCGTCCGGGGCACGCCGGCCCCTGGGGCCGTTCCGCCGCGCACCTGTGCCGCCGTCCGCCGCCGGCGTCGTACCGCCGCCGTGGTCTCCTCGACCCACGTCAGCGGTGCCGCCGTCTCCGCGCTCATCACGCGCCGCCCGTCGGACGGGCCAGGGCGAGCAGGTCGCTGTGGTGGACGGTGACCCGCAGTTCGCCGGCCGCGCAGGCCGCGAGCCGGGCCGCGAGGTAGGTCTCGGCGCGGGCGGCGAGGTCGGGGCGCTGCTCGACGGCCGCCCCGACCCAGCCGCGCAGCCACTGGGCGGTGAGAGCGGCCTGCTCCGGGCCGAGCCGCCAGGCGCTGGGGTGCACCTTCACGGTCGCGCCGCGGTCGGCGAAGGCCTCGCAGGCGACGGTCACCGCGTCGGGGCCGAGGAGGCCGCCGCGCCGCTGGTGGTCGTTGAAGGCGGCGGCGATCTCCTCGTCCAGCGGGTCGTGCGGGGTGAGTTCGACGCGGCCGGCGACCGAGAGGGTCAGCAGGGCCGGGCAGCCGGCGCCCGCGCAGGCCGTGGCGAGGGTCTCGATCTCCTCCCGGGTGAGGACGTCGAGCAGCGCCGACGCGGTGACCAGCGAGGCGCCGACGAGGGCGTCCGGGGTCAGCCGGGCGACGTCGCCGCGCCGCGTCTCCACGGTGACCCGGCTGCCGTCGGCGGCGGCGCGCGGGGAGGCGACGGCCGCGAAGTGCAGCAGGTAGGGGTCGCGGTCGTGCAGGATCCAGTGCTGGGCGCCGTCCAGGCGGGGCGCGAGCCAGCGCCCCATGGAGCCGGTGCCGCAGCCGAGGTCGTGCACGACCAGGCCGCCCGCGCGTCCGGGCAGGTTGGCGAGCCGGATCCGCAGCGGGTCCAGCAGGTCCAGCGCCCGCGCGTCGGCGTCGGCGGGCTCACGCAACTGGAGCCACTCGGGCGCGTAGCGGGGCGCCTCCTCCGCCTCGGCGTCGTCCCGCAGCCGTACGGTGGGCCGCTCGCCGGGGCGGGTCACCGGCCCGGCGCCCGCGATCACGGAGTCGGCGTCGTCGGGCCCCGGCTGGGCCGGTATGTGTCCCACGCGTCGCGCCACGTCCGCCGGTGTCGCCGTCGTCTTGCTCATGCCGCCCTCCGGGGCTCGCTGGGGAGCCGGCCCAGGACGCCGGCCAGGCGCTGGGCGGTGGAGGCCCAGCCGTTCAGGGCCGCCCGGCGGCCACGGGCGGCGGCCTTCAGCCGGCGGCGCACGTCCGCCTCGCCGAACCAGCCGCGCAGTTCGGCCGCGAGGGCGGCCGGGTCCTCCGGCGGGACGAGGATGCCGGGGACTCCGCCGTCGGGGGCGCGGCCGACCGCCTCGGGCAGACCGCCGACGTCCGTGGCGAGGACGGGGATGCCGCGCGCGAGGGCCTCGGTGACCGCCATGCCGTAGGTCTCGGCGTAGGAGGTGAGGACCATCAGGTCGGCGGCGGCGTAGGCGGCGTCGAGTTCGGCGCCGGCCTTGGGTCCGGCCAGCTCCAGCCGGTCCTGGAGGCCGTACTTCTCGATCAGGCCGCGCAGATGGGCGACGTACTCGGGGTCCTGGCCCAGGCCGCCCACGCACACGCAGCTCCACGGCAGGTCGGTCACCGCGGCCAGTGCCTCCACCAGCCGGTGCTGGCCCTTGCGCGGGGTGACGGCGGCCACGCACAGCAGGCGGGAGACGCCGTCGGTGCCGGAGGCGAGGGGCGCGATGTCGGCGCCGGGGGCGGCGACGTGCACCTTCTCGGGGGCCAGGCCGTGGTGGGAGACGAGGCGGCGGACCGCCCAGTCGCTGGTGGCGATCACCGCGGGGACGGCGCGCAGCACGGCGCGTTCCCGGGCGTCCAGGTCGGCCGCCACCTCGGGGGCGAGTCCTCGCTCGTCACCGAGCGGGAGGTGGACGAGGACGGCGAGCCGCAGCCGGTCCGCCTCGGGCACCACGATCTCCGGGACGCCGCAGGCGACGATCCCGTCCATGAGCACGACCGTGCCGTCGGGCAGCTCGCGCAGGGTCCGCGCGAGTTCCGCGCGTGCCGTCGCGTCGGGGCGCGGCCACTCACCGGCCACGAGGTGCTTGGAGACCTGCCAGCCGAATCCGGGCAGGTCCAGGCAGACGCGCCGGTCGTAGGCGTTGCCGCCGCTGGGGTTGGCCGGGTCGTCGACGCCGCCCGGCATGACGAAGTGCACGGAACGCAGGGACATGGGGATGATCCCGCCCATCTTCACAGTGGCCGCCGGCACGGGTGCCGTCTGCGCGGGCACGTACGCGAGCGGGGCCTGCCGCACGGTCTTCTCGAGGGTCACGTCGGTCACAGGGCACGCTCGTAACTCGCCCAGGCGACGTGCGACTCGTGCAGGGTGACGGAGATGCCGGCGATCCCCTTGGCGCCCTCGCCGAGCGCGCCCTTGTGGATCCGCTCGGCGAGCCGGTCGGCGATCACCTTGGCGAGGAACTCGGTGGAGGTGTTGATCCCGGCGAAATCGGGCTCGTTGTCCAGGTTTCTGTAGTTCAGCTCGCTGACGACGGCGCCCAGTTCCTGCGTGGCCAGTCCGATGTCGACGACGATGTTGTCGTCGTCCAGCTGTTCCCGGCGGAACGTGGCGTCCACCAGGAACGTCGCTCCGTGCAGGCGCTGCGCGGGTCCGAAGACCTCGCCGCGGAAGCTGTGGGCGATCATGATGTGATCGCGGACGGTGACACTGAACAACGGACGACCCTCCAGGTGCGGCGCGTCTGGTCCCCGGCCGATGCCTGCCGGGGATGCCGTGTAGTACGGCTACTCGCTTCCCCGTGTTCAGCCGTGTCTCACTCTTTTCTCAGGTCAGGCGCTCTTGTCGTACCTGACACGGTGGCACAGGGCCGGAATTTCACCGCTGGTGAGCCGGGGCATCACCGTGGGCAACTCCTCGAACACGCTTTCCCCCGTGATGAGCGCGTCGAGCGCGGGATCGGCGAGGAGTTCGAGGGCGAGGGCGAGCCGGTCGGCGTAGGTGCGGTGCGCGCGGGCCGGGGAGACGGTGCCGACCTGGCTGCTGCGGATGACCAGGCGCCGGGAGTGGAAGGCCTCGCCGAGCGGGAGGGAGACCTTCCGGTCGCCGTACCAGCTCAGTTCGAGGACGGTGCCCTCGGCGGCGAGCAGTTCGAGGGAGCGGGTCAGGCCCTGTTCGGTGGCGCTGGCGTGCACGACGAGGTCACAGCCGCCCGAGGCCTCCTCGGGTGCGGCGAATCCGACGCCGAGCGCCTCGGCCGTCGCGGCGCGCGCCGGGTCGGCGTCGACCAACTGCACGCGCACACCGGGGAAGCGGGCCAGCAGCGCGGCCACCGAGCAGCCGACCATGCCGCCGCCGACCACCGCGATCCGGTCGCCGACCAGGGGGGCCGCGTCCCACAGCGCGTTGACGGCGGTCTCCACGGTGCCGGCGAGCACGGCCCGTTCGGCGGGCACGGCCGACGGGAGAACCGTCACCGCGCTCGCGGGGACGACGTACCGGGTCTGGTGCGGGTACAGGCAGAAGACGGTCCGGCCGAGCAGCTCCGCCGGTCCTTCCTCGACCACGCCGACGCTGAGATAGCCGTACTTGACCGGCGCCGGGAAGTCGCCCTCCTGGAACGGCGCCCGCATGACCGCGTGCTGGCTGGCGGGCACTCCGCCGCGGAAGACGAGGGTCTCCGTGCCGCGGCTGACACCGGAGTACAGCGCGCGGACGACGACCTCGTCGTCGGCCGGGTCCGGCAGGGTCACGTCGCGGACGGCGCCGTGGCCCGGGGATTCGAGCCAGAACGCACGTGCGGCGCGCTTCATCGGCGTCCTCCTGAACGATCGGGAACTTGCGTGCGTACCGAGGTGTGCACAGGCCGCGCACAGTACGCGGCGTTGATCGACTCTGTCATCTGGCCGGAGGACGTGCGGTGGCCCTGAACAACACTTACGACGCGAGGCTGGTCCAGCAGGAGACCGCGGTGGGAGCGGGCGTGCAGATCCTGGTGCTGACCTGGCTCGGCACGGCGATCGGCATGGGGCCGGCGGGCTGGGTGACCGGACTCGTCTTCGCCGTCGCCACCTGGGCGGTGCTCTCCCGGGCGCTGCACCGCTCCGGCCTGCGCACGTTCGGCCCCGCCAACCGCGTCACCCTGGGCCGCGCCACCCTGGTCGGCGGGGTGACCGCGCTGGTCGCGGACTCCTTCGTGAGCGCGCCGCCGGTCTCCCTGCTGGTGGGCCTGACGGCGGTGGCGCTGCTGCTGGACGGCGTCGACGGCAAGGTCGCCCGCCGCACGGGCACCTCCACGGCGCTCGGCGCGCGGTTCGACATGGAGGTCGACGCGTTCCTGATCCTGGTGCTCAGCGTGTACGTCTCGACGGCGCTCGGCCCGTGGGTGCTGCTGATCGGTGCCATGCGCTACGCCTTCGTCGCGGCGGCCCGGTTCGCCCCCTGGCTGAACGGCGCGCTTCCGCCGAGCACCGCCCGCAAGACGGTGGCGGCGATGCAGGGCATCTGTCTGCTGGTGGCGGGCGCGGACCTGCTGCCGTACGCGGCCAACTTCGGTGTGGCGCTGCTGGCGCTGGGGCTGCTGCTGTGGTCGTTCGGCCGGGACGTGCTGTGGCTGTACCGGACCTCGCGGGTGGTGGCGCGGCCGGCGCCGGTGGCGGCCCTGCCGAAGGTCCTGGAGCCGGCCGGGCGCTGACCCGGCGGCGAAGGGCCCGGACCGCACGCCGGACGCTGTTGGTTAATTCCGCCCTGCTGGATCTCATCCAGCGGGGCGGAGTGTTGCGAA
>NZ_BQUN01000227.1:4968-12776 GCF_026008495.1 Streptomyces sp. A012304 | reverse complement strand
CGATCCCGTCCGCACCCGCCGCCTCGATCAGATCGAACGCCTGATACGACACACCCCCGAACCCGGCAGCCACCTCCCCCGCATCCCGCACATCCGTCTTGCCCATCTCCACGAACCGGCCACCCTCTGCCAGCAGCCGCAACGACGCGTCCACGAACTCCCCCGCGAGGGAGTTCAGCACCACATCCACACCCCGGCCGCCGGTGACGGTACGGATGCGTTCCTCGAACGCCAGCGAGCGGGAGTTCGCTATGTGGTCGTCGTCCAGGCCCAGGGAGCGCAAGGTGTCCCACTTGCCCTCACTGGCGGTGGCGAACACCTCCGCACCGAGATGACGGGCGATCTGCACCGCCGCCATGCCCACTCCACCGGCTCCGGCGTGGATCAGTACCGACTCGCCCGCGCGCAGGCCGCCCAGCTCGACCAGCCCGTAATACGCCGTCAGGAACACCACCGGCACCGACGCCGCCCGCTCGAACGACCAGCCCTCGGGAAGCTTGGTGAGCATCCGGTGGTCGGCGACGGCGTGCGGGCCGAATCCGCCCTGGAACATGCCCAGGACGTGGTCGCCGACCGCGAGCCCCGTCACCCCGGGGCCCACCCCGGTGACCACGCCCGCGCCCTCGCCGCCCATCGACGCGGCGCCCGGGTACATGCCCAGCGCGATGAGGACGTCACGGAAGTTGAGCCCGGCGGCCCGGACCGCGAGGGCTACCTGCCCCTCCCCCAGTTCCTCGCTCTCGGGGGCGGGCGGTGCCGTGACGAGGGCGAGGTTGTCCAGCGTCCCGGCCCTGACGGTGTCCAGCCGCCAGGGCCCGGCCGGCGGCACCAGCGCGCCGGAGCCGCCGATCCGTCCGAGGCGGGGCGCGAGCAGGGTGCCCTCGCGCAGGGCGAGTTGGGGTTCGCCGAGGGCGAGGGACGCGCGGGCCGCGACCGGCAGCAGCGGGCGGGAGCCGGCGGACCCGTCCGTGTCGATCAGCAGGACCCGGTCGGGCTGCTCGCTCTGCGCGGAGCGTACGAGGCCGACGACAGCGGCGCGCCCGAGGTCGGGCACGGCCTCGCCGGGTGCGGTGGTCAGGGCGCCCCGGGTGAGCACCACGAGCCGGGTGTCGGCCAGGCGCCGGTCGGCGAGCCAGACCCGCATGTCGGCCAGGGTTCGGGCGGCGGCGGTGTGCGCGCGTCCGGTGAGGCTCCCGGGCCGGTCCGGTGCGGCCTCCGGGGCGCTGTCGGCGGGGGTGAGCAGCGCGAAGTCCGGTGCGGGCGTGCCCGCTTCGACGGCTGCGCCGAGTGCCGCGGGGTCCGGGTACACGGCTGGGGCGATCCCCGCTGCGGCGAGGTCGGCGAGCAGTCGCTCGGTGTCCGGGGCGCCGGGTGCGCCGAGCACCGCCCAGCCGGTGTCGGTACCGTCCGGGGCGGGCGCGGTCACCGGCTTCCAGTCGACGGTGAACAGCGCGTCGCGGGTGGCGTCCCGGCCGCCGATGATCTGGTCGACGGCGACCGGCCGCAGTACGAGGGAGTCGGCGCGCAGCACCGGAGCGCCCTCGCTGTCGGCCACCAGCACGGTGACGGTGTCGGTGCCGTCGGGTATCAGCCGCACCCGCAGCCGTTGCGCGCCCGAGGCGTGCAGGGAGACGTCGTTCCAGGTGAAGGGGAGCAGGATGCGGGCGTCCCGGCCGCCGGAGCCGGCCAGTCCGTACGCCTGGAGCGCGGCGTCGAGGAGCGCGGGATGCAGGCCGTACCGTCCCGCTTCGTCGCGTTCGCGTTCGCCGAGCGCGACCTCCGCGTAGACCTCGGTGCCGACCCGCCAGACCTGTTCCAGGCCCTGGAAGGCCGGCCCGTAGGCGTAGCCGGAGGCGCGGGCCTGCTCGTAGAAGTCGGCCGTGTCGAGGGGGACGGCGTCGGCGGGGGGCCAGACCGTCAGGTCGAAGTCGGCGGCCGGGGCGGCGGGGGCGAGGACGGCGCCGGCGTGGCGCTGCCAGCCTTCGCCGTCGTCGGCCCGGTCGGTGGCGGGGCGGGAGTGGACGGTGAGGGCGCGGCGGCCGGTCGCGTCGGGCGGTTCCACGACGACCTGGACCTGGACGGCGCCCGCGCCGGTCGGCGGCAGGATCAGGGGTGCTTCCAGGGTCAGTTCCTCGAGCCGGCCGCAGCCGGCCTCGTCGGCGGCGCGGATCGCCAGGTCGACGAAGGCGGTGCCGGGCAGCAGGACGGTGCCGGCGACGGCGTGGTCGCCCAGCCAGGGCTGGGTGCGCGGGGAGATCAGGCCGGTGAGGACGAGGTGGCCGTGTTCGGACAGGGTGGTGCCGGCGAGCAGCAGCGGGTGGTCGACGGGGGTGAGGCCGAGTCCCGCGGCGTCGCCGGCGGTGGCGCGGCCGGTACCGGACTCCAGCCAGTACCGCCGGTGCTGGAACGCGTAGGTCGGCAGCGGGACGCGGTGGCCGAAGCCGGCGCCGAGGACCGCGGTCCAGTCCACCGGCAGGCCGTGCGTGTGGGCTTCGGCGAGCGAGCCGAGGAAGCGGTCGACGTCCCGTTCGTCGCGGCGCAGGGTGCCCAGGGCCACGCTCGGCCGGTCCGTCCCGTCCAGGACCTCCTCGACTCCGGCGACCAGCACGGGGTGGGCGCTGATCTCGACGAAGGCGGTGTGCCCGCTGTCGGCCAGGGCGTGGACGGTCTCCTCGAACCGCACGGTCTGCCGGAGGTTGCGGTACCAGTAGTCGGCGTCGAGGCCGGTGGTGTCCAGGGCGGCGGCGGTGACCGTCGAGTGGAAGGGGACGCGGGCCGGGCGCGGCCGGGTCCCGGCGAGGACGTCGGCGAGGCGGTCCTTGATCTCCTCGACGTGGGCGCTGTGCGAGGCGTAGTCGACGGGGATGCGCCGGTGGCGTACGTCCTCGGCCGCGCACAGGGCGGCGAGTTCGTCGAGTGCCGCGGTGTCGCCGGAGACGACGGTGGAGGCGGGGCCGTTGACGGCGGCGACCGACAGCCGGCCGTCCCAGGGGCGCAGTCGGGCGGTGACCCGCTCGGCGGGTTCCCCGACGGAGAGCATGCCGCCGCGGCCGGACAGGGCCGTGATGGCCTGGCTGCGCAGGGCGACGATCTTCGCGGAGTCCTCCAGGTCGAGGGCGCCGGCGACGTACGCGGCGGCGATCTCGCCCTGGGAGTGTCCGACGACGGCGGCGGGTTCGACGCCGCACGCGCGCCACAGTTCGGCCAGGGAGATCATCACGGCCCACAGCACCGGCTGGAGGACGTCGACGCGGGCGAACCAGGCCTGCGCGGTGTCGGCGTCGGCGCGCAGCACCTCCTCCAGGGACCAGTCGACGTAGGGGGCGAGGGCCTGTTCGCAGGCGGCGATCTGCGCGGCGAACACCGGTGCGTGGTCGAGCAGTCCGACGGCCATGCGCGGCCACTGCGAGCCCTGGCCGGGGAAGACCCACACGACGCGTTCGCCGTGCCGGGCCTGGCCCTCGACGAGCCCGGCGGCGGGGGTGCCGGCGGCGAGGCTCTCCAGTGCGCGCAGCAGGTGTTCGTGGTCGGCGGCCCGTACGACGGCGCGGTGGTGCAGGGCCGAGCGGGTGGCGTGCAGGGAGTGGGCCAGGTCGGTCAGGGGGACGGCCCGGCCCGGCCCGGACGCCAGGTGGCCGGCGAGCCGCGCGGCCTGGGCGCGCAGGGCCTCGGGGCTCTTCGCGGAGACCAGGAAGGGCAGGGCGGTGGTGTCGGGCAGGGTGAGCGCGCCGGGCGCGGGGTCGGCGGGCGCGGGGTCCGGGTCGGTGGCGTCCTCGGGCGCCTCCTCCAGGATCAGGTGGGCGTTGGTGCCGCTGATCCCGAACGACGAGACCCCGGCGCGGCGCGGTGCGGCGCCGGCGGGCCAGCTCCTGGCCTCGGTGAGCAGTTCGACGGCGCCGGCGGACCAGTCCACGTGCGGGGTCGGTTCGTCGACGTGGAGGGTCTGGGGCAGGACGCCGTGGCGCATCGCCATGACCATCTTGATGATCCCGGCCGCGGCGGCGGCCGACGTGGTGTGGCCGATGTTGGACTTCACGGAGCCGATCCACAGCGGCCGTCCGGGGTCGCGGTCCCTGCCGTAGGTCGCGATCAGCGCCTGGGCCTCGATGGGGTCGCCGAGGGTGGTGCCGGTGCCGTGTGCCTCGACGGCGTCGATCTGGTCGGTGGTGAGGCCCGCGTCGGCGAGGGCGGCCCGGATGACGCGCTGCTGGGAGGGGCCGTTGGGGGCGGTCAAACCGTTGCTGGCGCCGTCCTGGTTGATGGCGCTGCCGCGGATGACGGCGAGCACGGGGTGGCCGTTGCGGCGGGCCTCGTCCAGGCGTTCCACCAGCAGCACTCCGACGCCTTCGGACCAGCCCATGCCGTCGGCGGACGCGGCGAACGGCTTGCAGCGTCCGTCGCCCGCCAGGGCCCGCTGGCGGCTGAACTCGACGAAACCGCCGGGGGTCGCGGTCACCGACACCCCGCTGGCCAGGGCGAGCGAGCATTCGCCGCGGCGCAGCGCCTGGACGGCCAGGTGGAGCGCCACCAGGGAGGAGGAGCAGCCGGTGTCCACGGTCAGTGCGGGGCCTTCGAGGCCGAAGAGGTAGGAGATCCGTCCGGAGATCACGCTGCCGGCGTTGCCGGTGAGGACATAGCCCTCGATGCCCTCGGGCATGTGGGCCACGTCGGTGCCGTAGCCGGTGGGGGTGCCGCCGACGAAGACGCCGGTGTCGCTGGAGCGCAGCGCGTCGGGGGCGATGCCGGCCCGTTCGAACAGCTCCCAGGTGGTCTCCAGCAGCAGGCGCTGCTGGGGGTCCATGGCGAGCGCCTCGCGGGGGCTGACGCCGAAGAAGTCGGCGTCGAAGTCGCCTGCCGCGTCGAGGAATCCGGCCTCGTCGGTGTAGAAGGTGCCGGGGCGTTGCGGGTCGGGGTCGTAGAGTCCGTCGACGTCCCAGCCGCGGTCGGCGGGGAAGCCGCCGACGGCGTCGGTGCCGGCGGCGATGAGGTCCCAGAACTCCTCGGGGCCGGTCACGCCGCCGGGGAAGCGGCACGCCATCGCGACGATCGCGATCGGTTCGCCGTCGCGGGCCGCGGTCCGTGCGGCGGGCTGGGCGGTGCGTTCCTCCTCGCCGCTGAGGGCGGCCAGGATGTGCTTGGCGAGCACCTGGGAGGTCGGGTAGTCGAAGACGAGCGTGGTCGGCAGTGCCAGCCCGGTGGCCTCGTTGAGCCGGTTGCGCAGGTCCACGGCGGTGAGCGAGTCGAATCCGAGTTCGCGGAAGGCCCGGTCGGCGGGGACGGCCGCGGGGGCGGAGTGGCCGAGGACCTTGGCTACCTGGGTGCGCACGGTGTCGAGGACGATGGTGTCGCGCTCGGCGGGTGCGGCCTCGGCGAGGCGGCGGGCGAGGCCGCTGGTGGCGGGGGCGGTGGTGTCCTGCGGGGCGGCGGCGCTCAGCGCGCGCCGCGCGTCGGGGAGTTCGTCGAACAGTGGGCTGGGCCGCAGTGCGGTGAAGCCGGTGATGAACCGTTCCCAGTCGATGTCGGCGGCGACGACGACCGTGTCGTCCAGCTCCAGGGCGCGGTCCATCGCGGCGATGGCGGTGCGCGGGTCGATCATGCGGACGCCGCGGCTGGCGAGGATCTCGTGGGCCCGCTCGTCGTCGGCCATGCCGGCGCCGGCCCAGGGGCCCCAGACGAGGGAGGTGGCGGTGGCGCCGCGGGAGCGGCGGTGCTCGGCGAGGGCGTCGAGGTAGGCGTTGGAGGACGCGTAGACGCCCTGCATGCCGCTGCCCCACAGGCCGGAGATCGAGGAGAACAGCACGAACGCGTCGAGCGGCCGGTCGCCGAGGACGCTGTCGAGCACGGCCGCCCCGGCCACCTTGCCCGCGGCCAGCCGGGCGCTCTCGGCGAGGTCGGTGTCGGCGAGCGCGCTGGCCTGGCCCAGGCCGGCCGCGTGGACGACGACCCGCAGCGGCGGGCCGTCGGCGTCGATGTCGGCGACGAGCCGCGTCACCGCCTCGTGGTCGGCCATGTCGCAGGCGACGACGGTGACCTGCGGGCCCAGCGCGGTGAGCCGTTCGACGAGTTCACGGGCGCCGGGCGCGTTCATGCCGGCCCTGCTGGTCAGCACCAGCCGCTCGGCGCCCCTCTCGGCGGCCCACCGCGCGACCTGCGCGCCGAGTCCGCCGGTGCCGCCGGTGACGAGGACGGTGCCGGTGGGCCGCGGGTCGCGTACCGGCGGCCGGTCCGCGGCCGAGGCGCGGACCAGCCGGCGCACGAGGACACCGGAGTCGCGTACGGCGGCCTGGTCCTCGCCGTGGGCGCCGGTGAGGACGCCGACGGCGCGGGCCCAGGCGCGGGCGTCGGGGCGGGCGGGCAGGTCGACGAGGCCGCCCCACAGCCGGGGGAACTCCAGGCCGACGACGCGTCCGATGCCCCAGACCCGGCCCTGGGCGGGGCGGGTCAGCGGGTCCCAGTTCGCGACGGAGACCGCGCCGCGGGTCAGGCACCACAGGGGGCCGCCGGGCGCGGTGTCGGCGAGGGCCTGGGCGAGGGCGATCGTGGCGGCGACGCCGCGGGAGAGCGCGGGGTGGTCCTCCCGGGCCCGCTCCTCCAGGCCCAGCAGGGAGACGACGCCGGTGAACCCGTCGTCCGGCAGGTCGGCGCGGAGTGCGGCGATCCGCTCGGCCAGCGGCGCGCGGTCGACGTCGGCCGCCGTGACCGGCAGCCGCACCACCCGCGCGCCGTGCGCGGTGAGCGCCTCGACGCACTGCTCCCCGAACGCCGGGGCGTCGGCGTCGTCGGCGGACACCACGAGCCAGGTACCGGTGAGCGTCGGCTCGGGGGTGGTGGCCAGGGGCCGCCAGACGACGCGGTAGCGCCATTCGTCGACGGTGGCGTCGAGGCGGCGCCGGTCGCGCCAGCCGGCCAGGGTGCCGAGCGCCGGTGCCAGGGCGGCCCGGTGCGCTTCGTCGGTCGCTCCGAGCAGGGCGGTGAGGGCGTCGACGTCCTGGCGTTCGACGGCCTCCCAGAAGCGGGCCTCGTCGGGCTGCGTGCTCCCGGCGGCGGGGGCGGCGGCGGGCTGCTCCGCGGTCGTGGACGCCAGCCAGAACCGCTCGTGCACGAACGGGTAGGTGGGCAGGTCGGCGCGGGTCGCGCCGGGCCGGGCGAGCAGCGGACGCCAGTTGACGTCGACACCGCCGGCGTGGGCCTGGGCGAGCGCGGTGAGGAATCCGGTGGTGCTGTCCTCGTCGCGGCGCAGGGTGGCGAGCGAGAGCGCCTCGGAGCGGGCGGCCTCGGCGGTGCCGAGGAGGGCCGTGGTGAGGACGGGGTGGGCGCTGGCCTCGATGAAGGCGTCGTGGCCCTGCCGCAGCAGCAGCCGTACGGTCTCCTCGAAGCGGACGGTGGCGCGGAGGTTGCGGTACCAGTATTCGGCGTCGAGGGCGTCGTCCTCCAGCAGGCCGGCGGTCACCGTGGAGTAGAACGGCACGGTGGGGGCGGTGGGCCGGATCCCGGCCAGCTCCGTCAGGAGCCTCTCCCGCAGGGACTCGACCTGGACGGAGTGCGAGGCGTAGTCCACCGGGACCGGCCGGGCCCATACGTCCGCCCTGGCGCAGTCCGCGAGGAAGGCGTCCATGGCGTCCGGTTCGCCGGCCACCGTCACCGAGGCCGGGCCGTTGACCGCGGCGACCGACACCCGGCCGTCGTGGGCGGCGATCAGCTCGGTCACCCGCTCCACCGGGGCGCCGACCGACGCCATGCCGCCCCGGCCGGACAGGTCGAGGATGGCCTTGCTGCGCAGCGCGACGACCTTCGCGCCGTCCTCCAGG
>NZ_BQUN01000227.1:0-4844 GCF_026008495.1 Streptomyces sp. A012304 | reverse complement strand
CCCCGTGCGCCTGCCACAGCGCGGCCAAGGACACCATCACCGCCCACAGGGCGGGCTGGACGACGTCGACCCGGTCCAGCCAGTCGTCGGACTCCGAGCGCAGGACCGACGTCAGTGACCAGTCGACGTGGGGCGCCAGGGCGTTCTCGCACGCGGTGATCCGCTCCGCGAACACCGGCGCGCTGTCCAGCAGGCCGGCGGCCATCCCCCGCCACTGGGAGCCCTGGCCGGGGAAGACCAGCACGGGCCGGGTGACCGGGCGGGCCGTGCCCCGCACCACGCCCGCGCCGGGTTCGTCGGCGGCCAGGGACTCCAGGCCCGCCACGAGGCCGGCGCGGTCGGCGGCCAGGACCACCGCGCGGTCCTCGAGGGCGGAGCGGTGCACGGCGAGGGCGAGCGCGATGTCGGGGAGCGGGGTGCCGGTGTCGGTCCGGGTGTACCGGGCCAGCCGGCCGGCGTGGGCCCGCAGGCCGGCCTCGCCGCGGGCGGAGACGACGAAGGGCAGCGTTCCCGGCGTCGTGTGCGGTGTCGTGCCGTCCTCGTCCGCCGGGGCGGTGGGCTCGGTGACCGCCTCTTCGAGGATCACATGGGCGTTGGTGCCGCTGGCGCCGAACGCGGAGACGCCGGCCCGGCGCGGTTCACCGGCCGCGGGCGCCCAGTCGACGGTGTCGGTGAGCAGTTCGACCGCGCCGGACGACCAGTCGACGCGCGGCGTCGGCTCGTCGACGTGCAGCGTCCTCGGGAGGGTGCCGTGGCGCATCGCCATGACCGTCTTGATGACGCCGGCCACCCCGGCGGCGGCCTGGGTGTGGCCCAGGTTGGACTTCACCGCGCCCAGTCGGAGGGGCCGGTCGGGTGAGCGGCCGGGCCCGTAGGTGGCGATGAGGGCCTGTGCCTCGATGGGGTCGCCGAGCCGGGTGCCGGTTCCGTGCGCCTCCACGGCGTCGATGTCGGAGGGCGCCAGGCCCGCGTTGGCGAGGGCCTGTTCGATCACCCGTTGCTGGGAGGGGCCGTTGGGCGCGGTCAGGCCGTTGCTGGCGCCGTCCTGGTTGACCGCGGTGCCGCGGACGACGGCCAGGACGGGGTGGCCGTTGCGGCGCGCGTCGGAGAGCCGCTCCACCAGGAGCATGCCGACGCCCTCGGACCAGCCGGTGCCGTCGGCGGCGGCGGCGAACGGTTTGCACCGGCCGTCGGGCGCGAGTCCGCGTTGCCGGCTGAACTCGATGAAGGCGGCCGGGGTGGCCATCACGGTCACCCCGCCGGCCAGGGCCAGGGTGCATTCGCCCTGCCGCAGCGCCTGGACGGCGAGGTGCAGGGCGACCAGGGAGGACGAGCAGGCGGTGTCCACGGTCACCGCGGGGCCTTCGAGCCCGAGGGCGTAGGAGACCCTGCCGGACATGACGCTGCCGACGCTGCCGGTGAGGGCGTAGCCCTCGACGCCGTCGGGCATGCGCTCCACGCCGGCGCCGTAGCCGGTGGGTGTTCCGCCTATGAAGACACCGGTGGGGCTGCCCTTCAGGCCGCGCCCGTCGACGCCGGCGCGTTCGAACGCCTCCCAGGAGGTCTCCAGCAGCAGCCGCTGCTGGGGGTCCATGGCGAGCGCCTCGCGCGGGCTGATCCCGAAGAAGCCGGGGTCGAAGTCGCCGGCGCCGTCGAGGAATCCGCCCTCGTGCGCGTAGCTGGTGCCGAGGTGGTCGGGGTCGGGGTGGTAGAGGGTGTCGACCGGCCAGCCCCGGTCGAGGGGGAAGTCACCGATCGCGTCGACGCCGTCGGCGACCAGCCGCCACAGGTCCTCGGGCGAGCGGACGCCGCCGGGGTAGCGGCAGGACATGCCGATGACGGCGATCGGCTCGGGCCGCTCCAGCTCCGCGATGCGGGCGCGGGCCCGCTGGAGGTCGACCGTGGCGCGCTTCAGGTAGTCCCGCAGCTTCGCTTCGCTGCCGCTCATGAGTGGTCACCTTTCGGGGCCTGCCCGGGGGCTTCGAGATGGTGGTCGAGCAGGGCGAACAGTTCGTCGTCGGAGGCGGTCTCGACGCCCGCCCCGTCCGGTGCCTCGGCGTCCTCCCTGCCGAGGGAGGAGAGCCGGTCCAGGAAGCGCCGCATGCGCAGCGCGACCCGGGCCCGGGTCTGCGGGTCCTCGTCCGCCACCTGGTCGAACGCGGCCTCCAGGCCGTCGAGTTCGGCGAGGACGGGGGCGAGGAGGGAGCGGTCGCCGCCGGTCAGGTCGGCGCGCAGCCGGGTGGCCAGCTCGGCGGGGGTCGGGTGGTCGAACACCAGGGTGCTGGGCAGGTCGACGCCGGTGGCGCGGCTGAGCCGGTCCCGGAGGTCGACGGCGGTCAGCGAGTCGAACCCGAGGTCGCTGAAGGCCTGGTCGGCCTGTACCTGGGTGCCCGAGGCGTGGCCGAGGACGGCCGCGACCTCGTCGCGCACGAGGTCCAGGAGGATGGTGTCGCGTTCGGTGGGGCCCGCCGCGGCGAGCCGTCCGGCCAGGCCGGGGTCGGCCGGGCCGGGGCCGGCGGCCGGGGCGGTCCGCGTGGCGAGGGCGGCGCGGGCCTCGGGGAGGCCGCTGAGCAGGGCGCTGGGGCGCAGGGAGGTGAAGCGGGGGGTGAAGGCGTTCCAGTCGACGTCGGCGACGATCACGCCGGTGTCTCCGAGGCGTACCGCACGCGCCATGGCCCGCACGGCGGTGCCGGGGTCCATCGAGCGCAGTCCGCGCCGGGCGAGCTGGTCGCCGTCGTCCTGCTCGGCCATGCCGCCGCCCGCCCACGGCCCCCACGCGAGGGACGTGGCGGCCAGGCCGCGGGCGCGCCGGTCCTCGGCGAGCGCGTCGAGGTGGGCGTTGGCGGCTCCGTAGACGCCCTGGGCGCCGCTGCCCCAGGCCCCGGCGATCGAGGAGAACAGCACGAACGCGTCGAGCGGACGGTCGCCGAGCACGGCGTCCAGGTGGGTGGCGCCCGCCGCCTTGCCCGCGGTGATCCGCGCGGACCCGACCGGGTCGGTGTCCGTGATGAGCGCGGTCTGGGTCACTCCGGCGGCGTGCACGACCGCGCGCAGCGGCGGTCCGTCGGCGTCGATGCGTGCCACGAGGGCTGCCACGGCGCTCCGGTCGGCCATGTCGCAGGTCTCGACGAGCACGCTCGTGCCGAGGGCGGTCAGTTCGGCCGCGAGTTCCTCGGCGCCCGGGGTCCGCGCGCCCCGCCGGCCGGCCAGGACGATCCGCTCGGCGCCCGCGGTGGCCGCCCAGCGTGCCACGTGCGCGCCCAGGCCGCCGGTGCCGCCGGTGACGAGGACCGTGCCGGCCGGCTGCCAGAGGGTGTCGTCGCTGTCGGCGGACGCAGCCGGCGCGGACGCGCGGGCCAGCCGCCGTACGTGGACGCCGTCGGGGCGGATCGCCACCTGGTCCTCGGCGCCGTGGGCGAGGACGTCGGCGAGGCGGGAGAAGACGTCGGTGCTGCTCGGCGTCCCGGACCCGTCCGGTGCGGCGTCACCCGCCGACGGGACGCCGGGCCTCGTCGTCGTCGACGGGCCGTCGGACCTGTCGGTCGTCGTGGACGGGTCGCCGGACCTGTCGGTCGTCGTGGACGGGCCGTCGGACCAGTTCGTCGTTGTCGACAGGTCGCCGGACCTGTTCGTCGTGGCGGGGGCCGTGGCCGTGATGTCCACCAGGCCGCCCCAGAGGCCGGGCAGTTCGAGCGCGGCGCTCCGGCCGAGCCCCCAGATCTGTGCCTGTGCGGTGCGGGTCAGCGGGTCGGACGCCCCGGTGGAGACGGCGCCGGAGGTCACACACCACAGGCGGCCGCCGGAGCCGGTGTCGGCGAGCGCCTGGAGGAGCGCGAGGGTCGCCGCGAGGCCCTGGGTGAGACCGGGCAGATCGCGGTGGTCGCCCGGCAGGTCGGCCAGGAGCGACACCACACCGTCGAGGGGGCCGAGTCCGCGCAGCCGCTCGGCGAGCGGGCCGCGTGCGCACTCGGGGGTGTCGACCCGGAGCCGGGTCACGGAGGCCCCGCGCTGTTCGAGTCCGCGCGCGCACGCGTCGGCGAGGGGGCTCCCCGGACGGCTCACCACCGCCCAGGTGCCGGTCAGCCGGGCATCCGTCGGTCCCGGCCAGGGGGTCCACTCGGCGCGGTACCGCCAGGTGTCCGGGTCGTCGGGGCCGCCGCCGTGAGCGGTCCGGGGGTCGGGCAGCGGGTCCAGCCAGTAGCGCCGGCGTTGGAAGGCGTAGGTCGGCAGGTCGACCGGGGCGTCGCCGTGGCCCGTGAAGAAGACGCTCCAGTCCACGGGCGTGCCGTGCGTGTAAAGCGCGCCCAGGGCGGAGACGAGGGTGGCCCGCTCCGGCCGGTCGCGGCGGACGGCCGGGACGGCGAGCGCGTCGGAAGCCGGGCCGAGGCACTCGCGGGCCATCGCGGTCAGCACCCCGTCGGGCCCGACCTCCAGCAGCACGGCCCCGCTCCGGACGTCCAGCGCGGCCACGCCGTCGGCGAAGCGGACGGGTTCGCGGACCTGGCGCACCCAGTACTCCGGGTCGGTCAGTTCGCCGGCCTCGGCGGGCCGCCCGGTCAGGTTGGAGACGACCGTGATCGCGGGCTCGGCGTACGACACCCCCTCCAGGACCGTGCGGAACTGCGCGAGCATCGGCTCCATACGGTGCGAGTGGAAGGCATGCCCCACCTGGAGCCGCCGGGTCTTGCGCCCCTCGGCCGCGAACCGGGCCGCCACCCGAAGCACGGCGTCCTCGTCACCGGAAACGACCACCGACTCCGGCCCGTTCACCGCCGCGACGCACACCGCCCCTTCCAGCGCCGCCGCCACCTCCGCCTCACTCGCCTGCACCGCGACCATCGCAC
>NZ_BQUN01000226.1 GCF_026008495.1 Streptomyces sp. A012304 | reverse complement strand
CGGCCCGAGGCGTCGTACCCGAACTGGGTGATGGCGCCGCTGGCCTCCTGCAGCCTGGTCAGCTGGCTGAGCCCGTCGTAGGTGTACTGGCTGACCGCGCCGCCCGGCGAGGTCTGCTTCACCACGTTGCCCGCGTCGTCGTACTCGTTGCGGGTGGTGAAGGCGCCGGGCAGGGGCTTGCGCTCGATCTGGGTGGTGGTGAC
>NZ_BQUN01000225.1 GCF_026008495.1 Streptomyces sp. A012304 | reverse complement strand
TCCCAGCCGTGCGCGGCCGGCCCCTTGGCCAGCTCCGTTTCCAGCTGCGCGAACTGCTCCTCGCTCAGCCTCGGCAGCGACGCCGGCCCCTGCGACCGCAGAGCACGCGGACCGCCCTCGTCCCACGTTCGCCGCCATCGCTGCACCGACCGGACGCTGACGCGCAGGTCCTTGGCGATCACCGAGCTCGCCTCGCCCCTTGCGAACCGCTCGGCCGCCTGGAGCCGTAACTCCTCGCGGGACGCCTGACGTTCGGCGGTCAGCCCGCCACCCTGTGGATACCTCACGCCCCGGTGATACCGCAGGGACCGCGGCCCGTCAGCCCCTACGACACCACGAGTTCAACCTCAGTAG
>NZ_BQUN01000224.1:14253-46677 GCF_026008495.1 Streptomyces sp. A012304 | reverse complement strand
GGCCAGGGGCACGGTCTTCACCGGGGGGATGGTCCAGGAGGCGGTGAGGTACCAGCGGCCTCGGCTGGTGTCCTCGTGGATGCGGTAGGCCACCGCCCGGTTCGCGGTGATCCGGTCGCGCCAGGTCTCGCCCCGGTGCGCGAACGCCACCCGTGCTGCGAGCACGTAGCGGCCGTGCGGGGCGTTGGCGAGGTGGGCGAGCGGGGCGGGGAGCCGGATGCTCACCTCCCCGTCCGGGCTGACCCGGATCGTCTCGTTGCCGTACCGCTTGCCGCTCTCGCCGTCCGCTTGCAGGAAGCGGCGGGAGGCTTCCCACCGGCGGCGCCACGCATCCTCGGTGAGCTGAGCGGTGTCGAGGTGGTGGCGGGTGTTCAGCAGCCGCTTCCCGCCGCGCACCACCCCTCCCGTCCGGCCTCCCGGTCGGCCCGCTCCCGCTCCAGCCGGTCCTCCAGCACCCGCAGGCGGCGCGACTTGGCGAACCACTCCTTCTCACTGCGGTAGCCGCCCGCCGCCCGCTTCGAGCCCTTCGCCCCCACCGGCAGCGACAGCCGACGTCGGACCGTCTCCACCCCGGCCTCCAGACTGTGCAGGTGCGCCACCTGGCCTCGCCTCGCCAGCGCCCACTGATCATGCGTGGCCTTCGTGATGCTGCCCGCCCACCGCGACGACGACTCACCCGTCAGCTCCCGCTTGCGCTGCGCCCACCGGTCACCGTCGTGCTCCAGCCCGGCCGCACACCGCGCCTTCAGGTCCCGGGAGGCCAGCGAGCCGAGGTGGTCGCCGACCAGGCACAGCACCCTCTCATCCTGGACAGTGAGGCCCTTGAGGCGGTCCCGGACCGCGACCCCCGCAGGGCCGGGCACCACGAACGGCGCCGCCACCTCCCGCAGCCCGCCCACTCCATCCCCCCGCCCGGTCCGCAGTCCCTGCCACCACACTCAACGGCCACCGCACACGAAGGTCACGCATTCGACGGACAAACTCCCGTTCCCCTCGACCAGAAGTCCATCGCACGCCCCGGCCGCCGACACCGAAGCTCACCCATGCTCACGAAAGCGCACTCGTACATGGTCAAGCGGCAGCAGTTCCGCACCCCCTGACGGCGCGCTCAGCCCTCCACGCCGGTGGCGTCATGGGCGGCGCCCACCGGCTTGGACTCCGGCGAGCCGCGCTGGCGCAGGTAGATCGACAGCACCGCCATGGAGGCGACGGCGAGCAGTTCGGACTGCCAGTTCTGCAGGGTCCGGTTCCAGAAGTCGGCCGTGCCCAGGTACTGGGACCAGCTGATCGGCGCCTGGAGCTGCCGCAGCCGCTCCTCGTTGTGGGCGGCGACGCCGGTGACCGACTGGACCAGCCAGGACAGCACGAAGATCGTCCCCATGACCAGCAGCAGCGAGTTGGAGTACACCGCGCGCCGCCAGCCGTGGGACGCCGCCCACTTGGGCGAACGCTCCTTGGCGTGCTCGCCGACGAACTGGTCCCGGTCGGACTCGATGCCGGCCCGGTCCAGCTCCTTGGACTCCGGCGAGCCGCGCTGGAACAGCCAGACGGTCGCGCCGATGAACAGGGAGAACTGGAGGTACTCCGACTGCCAGTTCTCCGCCACGTCGACGGCGAAGTCGGACGACGTCAGGTACGCGCCGAAGCCGACCGGCTGGAGCCCGTCGGCGATCAGCCGGTTGTTGAAGTCGGCGCGGCCGGCGATCGCCTGCCCGACGAGGGTCAGCAGGAAGGCGAGGGTGAAGCACAGCCCGAGCCCGTTCTCCCGCAGGAAGCGCCGCAGGCCTGCGGGCCCGGGGGCGCGGGACGTGTCCCCGCTCATCGGTGCATCAGTCCCAGGGCCGCCAGGTAGGCGAGGCCGACCGCGATGAGCACGAGGATCGTGGTGAACATCGTCCTCATGCCTCACCCTCCCTTGATCCGGCACTGGTAGGGACGCTCCCCCCGCGGTTCGCACCCGGCGGCCACGACCTTCCACCCGGCGTCGAAGTGCGACAGGAACAGCGTGTCCGTGGTGAGCACGGCCCGCGCCTGGTTGCCGTGGACGTCGGTGGTGCGCACGGCACCGCCCGCGGGGAGCGGCTCCTCGCCCACCGCGTCCGGGCAGGGGCTGCCGGACGACTGCTCCAGTTCCTCGCGGGTGCCCGGGGCGAGCAACGCGCACACGCGGTCGTACGCGCGTTCGCGCAGGGCGTGTTCGAAGGCGGTCGCGGCGTCGCGGACCTGGTCGTGCCGCTCCGGCACCGTGCCGCACGCGCCGAGGGCGGCGGCGAGGAGGACCGCGACGGCCGTGCCGCGCACTCGTCCGGCCATCGCTCCACCTCCGCGGCAGTGCTGTACCCCGACTCGACGGTTCGGTATACAGCAGGGTCCGGCATGCGAGCGGTTTCCGCCCCCCGCCTTCCCCTGTCCGGCCGAAGCGCGCTCATACCGTTCCGGTCATGTTTCCGGCGGGAAACCGGGCGACAGTGCAACCATCGCGGCCGCCGGACAGTCACACTGGTTGTCGGACACTCGTACTCTCTGGGGGGACACCATGGTACGAACGAAAACCGTTTGGGCGGCCGCCGCTCTCATGACCGTCACGCTGGGCGCGGCCGCCGTTCCGGCCCAGGCCGCGCCGGCCACCGCCACGCGGGTCGCCGCCTGCCCCACCGGCTGGGGCAGCCTCGACAAGTCGGACTTCTCCGCGACGGCGAAGCCGGTGGAGAACGTCAGAACGGGACGCCACGACTGCTACGACCGCTTCGTCGTCGACGTGCCGGGCGCGACCGCCGCAGAGATCGGCTACTTCGTCGGGTACGTCGACGAGCTGCACCAGGACGGGTCGGGCCGCCCGATCCCGGTGGGCGGCGGGGCCATCCTCGAGGTGCGGGTGAACGCGCCCGCCTACGACCCCGAGACCGGGACGCAGACCTATCCCGGCCGCGTGGCCCAGCCCCTGCCGGGTGTGAACATCGCCGGCTACACCACCTTCCGCGACACGCGGTACGCCGGCAGCTTCGAGGGCCAGACCCAGTTCGGGCTCGGGGTGCGCGCCCGGCTGCCCTACCGGGTGCTGCCCCTGGACGGCCACCTCGTGGTGGACGTCGCGCACAGCTGGTGACGCGCCGGCGTCACCGGTGAACGCCCTACGGCCGGTCGCCGCGGGACGGGACGGTGGGCCACCGTCCCGTCCCGCGCCGGCCGCTGGGCCGCCCCCGTGAGGCGCGGGAACTCCTGTGCCAGCGGCTCGTACTCGCCGTCGCGGGAGACGAGCGAGAGCTCCACGACGTCGGCACGGTCCGTTGGCCAGGTGGCGCACACCGGGGCTGAACCCGGCCCGGCGGCAGATCGTCATGAGCCGGTCGTGGTAGTCGGGTGACGCCTCCCGGCGCAGCCGCACCGAGGGCGCACGAACGCCCGGCCGGTCTCGGTCGGCGTGACCTCGCGCCCGCCGCGGTCGAACCGCCGTACCCCGAGCCGGCGCTCCAGCTGGAGCCGGCGCCCTGTACGCGGCGAGCCTGCGGCACAAGGTGCGTGCGGGCGCGGTGTGCGAGATCTTCGAGTCGGTGGTCGGCCTCCCCGGCCACGGCGACCCGCTGACGCGTTCCCCTCGCCGTACACGAACATGCGCGGGAAGGGCAGCGTCCTGCCGCGGCTGGCGTCGAAGCGGCGGAGATCCCGCGCAGCGGGCACCGGCCGATGTACGCGAACGCGACGGTCTTGTGGGACCGGATCGCCGCGTTCGTCGCACGGGCGGAGACACCGTGAGCCGTGCCGCCGGTCAGGCCGCGGTGTAGCCGAGCTGGCGCCGCATGTACGGGGTCATGAGCGTTTTCGCCTTGGCCAGCGTGGTGGTGCGGCTGCCGAGGACCGCGGTCTCGCCGCCGGGCACGGGCAGGACGGTCACACCGTCGGACGGGCCGAAGGGCACGATCAGCGGGGTGCGGTGGATCGGCCGGTACGACCGGGGCTGTCTGCGGTGCCTGCCGCCACTGTTCAGGTAGACGCGGATGTTGTGGGCGGCGAGGTCGGCCTGGGCGAGCGCGGCCGGGGTGACCTTGAGGTCGCCGGCGTCGTTGACGTCGCCGACCGCGAAGACGTCCGGCCGTCCCTCGACGCGCAGGGTCCGGTCGACCTTCACGTGCCCGCTGCCGTTCAGCCAGGCGCCGTGCCCGGCCAGACGCAGCCACAGGGTGTTGGGCGTGGTTCCCGTCGCCCAGAGGGAGAGGTCGGCGGTGAGGATCTCGCCGCGCGCGTCGCGGTAGGTGCCGAAGTCGTTGCCGGGGGCCATGAAGGAGTCGAGCCGCACCTCCACGCCGTGGGACTCCAGCCAGGCCCGCGCCTTGCGCCCGGCCCGGGCGCTGCCCGTCGTGTTGAGCAGCTCCGCCCCGGAGTGGGCGAGCGTGACGCGGGCGTCCGGCCGGGCCAGGCGGACCTCGGCGCTGAGCTCGACACCCGAGGGGCCGCCACCGACGACGAGGATGTGCTCGGCGGTGGCGACCTTCTGCTGGTGCTCCGCGAACGATTTGACGGCCTCTTCGGTGGTGGTGCCGGTGAAGCGGGCCGGTTCGGGGTAGTCCGCGCCGGTCGCGATGACCAGCACGTCGTACGACAGCCGCTCGCCGGTGGCCAGCGCCACCTGCCGTTCGGTGGTGTCGATCCGGACCGCCTTGCCCACGGCGACACGGCCGTGGGTCAGCAGCCGGTCGTAGGGGATGAAGGGGGTCGCGGTCCATTCCGGGTGCACGCCGGCGCGCAAGGAGGCGATGCGGTGGAAGAAGACCTCCTTGCGGTCCACCAGCGTCACCCGCGCCGTCGCGTCCAGCCGTTTCGCGAGGCGGACGCCCGCATAGCCGCCGCCGATCACCACTACGTCGCCGTCACGCACGCCGAGTCTCCTGTGCCATGGGGGGTGGAGGGAACGAGCATCTCGGCGGTGGGACCGCTCTCGGCCGTTCGAATTGCCGATGAGCGTAGCCTTTGAAAGCTAAAGTTTTAGCCAGGCTTTGTGTGCGTTATGTGAATCGCCCGGGACTCAGGGCCGTCCTGTCGCGGCCCGCACGATGTCGATCGCGGACCGTAGGCGCCGAGACGGTCGACGCCGGCGTCTCCCGGAAGTCCGGGACCGCCTGACACACCGAGAGCGCCCATGGCGCACAAGGCAGTTGGCCGGCCCGGGGGCGGTCAGCGAGGCTCGGCCTCGTACGGGGTCACGGCGTCGGCGGGATCCGGTAGACGGAGACATGGGAGGGCGACTCCGCGGTGAATTCGGCGCCGGTCCAGTCCGCGTGCCGACTCTCCAGTTCGAACCCGGCCAGCTGGGCCATGAGGTCGAGTTCGGCCGGCCAGATGTAGCGGTGGGGGCTGCGGAACAGCCGGGCCTGCCGGGTCTCGTCGAAGTGGAAGTGGTGCGAGACGACCTGCTGGCGCAGGACGTCGTAGGTGTCCAGGCCGATGTAGCCGGGGTCGGCGTGACAGACGGTGGCGGTCAGGCCCGGTGGGAGCTTGCGCAGTTCGGGTACCCACAGCTCGATCACGAACCGGCCGCCGGCCGTGAGGTGACGGGCGGCGTTGCGGAAGCACTCGACCTGCTCGGCCTGGGTGAGCAGATTGGAGATCGTGTTGAAGACGAGGTAGACGAGGGTGTACTCGCCGGGCGCGGCGGTGGTCGCCATGTCGCCGATGACGACGGGGATCGTCGCCTCGTCCGCCTTGGTCCGGAGCTGTTCCACCATGGGCGGTGACAGCTCGATGCCGGTGACGGGGACTCCCCGCTCGGCGAGCGGTACGGCCACCCGGCCCGTCCCGATGGCGAACTCGAGCGCCGCCCCGCCACCCGCGAGCTCGGCGAGACGGTCCACGGTCGGTTCCAGAACCTCGGGGGCGAACATGCCGGTGCCGGGCGTGTCATAGCCTTGGGCGACTTCGGCGTCCCAGATGTTTTCCTGCTGCATTCCCTCAACGTTCGCCGTCGGCCTGCGCGGTGTCCACTGCTTTTCGGCGCGCGGCGGCCCGGTGGCGCGGTGATCGACGGCGGCCGGCTCGTGCGACCAGCCGTCCGTCATCGCCGCCTTCGCACTCGGGCGGCTTGGTGATCGCCGGCGGTTCCGCGCGCCACCGCCCGCGTCACGAGTGGCTGCCGAACCAGTCTCCGGTCCACCAACCGCTGCTGTACACAGCGCCCTCGTTCGGGGACGTCCTCAGACAGTAGTAGTTGGCCCCCACCGTGAGGTTGACACAGAGGGACCCCCCGGGGCCGGATACGTCCACGTCGTTGTATTCGTAACGGAAGCGCATGCCCGGCCGCCATTCGCAGGGGCTCGTCCAGACGGCGTTGGTCTCGCTCTTGGCGTCGGTGGCCAGGCACAAGCCCGTGGCTCGGTTCTGCAATTGCAAAAAATAGGGTGCTGTGGTGTCCGAGCCACGCCAGTCCCACTGCTGGGAGAAGCTCTCGCTGCACCACGACATGTAGGCCTTGCCGGTACCCTGCGAGTTCACCTGCCCACCCGTCAGGCACTGGTTCGCGTAGGGGCTGTTGTTCAGGAAGGTCCAATACACCGGGGCGGCCTGGGCGGAGGGCGCCTGCACAATGCCGAGACCTGCAGTCAGAGAAGTCAGCGCGACTGCGGAGCTGGCCCACTTCTTGAGCCTGAAGAGCTTCATGCGCCGAACCGTAGCCGGAAATCCGCGCGCTCCACCAGAGCCAGTAAACGGAATGCGGGGAGGAAGCGGACAAGGAGGCGCTGAAATAGCACTGCGACCCGCAAGAAATCTCCCCGCCGCCGGGACAGCGTCACCGCAAATCCTCCCAGGTGAACAGGGCATGAAATCCTATCGAACCGCAGGTTGACCATGTCGAAATTGATGACCCCTCGGCATTTCTTGCCCCTTTTCTCCGGTCATTCCGTTTATTCGGCCCTGGTGCGACAACGGACCCCCTGGCTAGCGTGCGAGGCATGCGATTCACCTGGCTCAACAAGCGCTTGGGCACCGCGACCGCGGTCATCGCCGCAGCCGCGGGCATCGGAGTCCTCACGCCCGCCCCCGCACAGGCAGACGCCGACGCCGTCGTCTACTGGACGTTCCGCAACGTCTGGGTGTCCAGTGGAGAGAAATGCCTGACCAGCGGCCAGATAAACTCGGGACATTCCAGGGTTTTCCTGGCGACCTGCAACGGAAGCAACTTCCAGCAGTGGGACTGGCGCGGCTCCGACCCGGACTCTTCGATTCCGTATCTGCAACTCCAGAACAAAGCCACGGGTCTGTGCCTGGCCACCGACAACCTGAGTTACAGCGACAACACGGTCTGGACGAGCAGATGCGAGTGGCGGGACGGCATGCGTTTCCACTACGACGGCGATGACGGCAGTCTCGACGCTTTTCTGAAACACCCCAACACCCAGCTGACCGGCCGCGACTCCGGAGCGGTGTATGGCTTCGCCCCCTCCCAGGTATCCGACCACCGGGACGTGTGGGTCGGCGCCCACTCGTAGGCCACACCACGCTCGCAACGGCGACACTCGCGCCTTCGACAACGGCAACGGTGTCTGGGACAACAACACAGAGGCCGGGCGGGGACAGTCGACCCGCCCGGCCGAACGCACGAAGCCCGCGGTGCGTCCCGGGCGTCGTCAGTTCAGGGCGGGGACCACTTCGAGCTGCTGCGGTATCAGCTGCTCGGGCAGTCGCCCGGTGAGCCAGCGGCGCACCGTGTCCGGTGTGAGCCGGTGGGTGTCGCCTGCCGCGGCGACCACCGGGCGCGGGTCGTCGCCGTACTCCGGTCGCACGGCGGAGACCGTGTGCTGGCCGGAACCCTCCACGACGTCGGCGGTCGTCACCCGGAACCCCTGTTCGAGCAGCAGCGCCCGCACGGTGTCCAGGCGTCCCTCGGTCGACCGGCCCGCCTCGTCGTGCACCTCGACACTGATCTGCTGCACCAGCGGCCAGTGCCGTGCGTCGATGCCGCGCAGCACGTCGAGTTCGCCGCGCTGGGTGTCGATCTTGAGGAGGTCCACCCTGGACACTCCGCTCTCCTCGATCACGGCGGACGTCCGCCGCAGTCGGCAGCGGCGCTCTTCGGCGAGCAGGCCCTTCTCCAGCAGCGCGTCCACCTCGGCCAGGTGCTGCCGCCGGGCGTCCGAGCCCAGGCGCCGTACGGTGTCGCCGTACTGGGTGACGACCTCGGTCTCCTGCTCCGGATCGGCGTAGTCGGAGCGGCACGACATGATCGAGATGTCCGGGTAGAAGTCGAAGGTGACCTCGTGGTCGTGGTCGGACAGTCCCACCGGGGTGAGCCGCGCGTCGACGCCGTGGCGCTCGATGTTGCGCCGCAGCCGGCTGACCACGTCCGGCACCGGCTCGAACGCGTACACCCGGGCGGACGGGCAGCGGGAGCCGACGAACAGGGTGAACATCCCGATGTTCGCGCCCACGTCGAACACGACGGCGTCCTCCCGGAGGACGATCCCGCCGTGCAGGTACGACTCGGCGACGAAGATCTCCTCGTAGAGGAACTGGGTCTCCGTCGAGGTGACTCCGGCGAGCTCGTCCAGCACGCCCGACTCGGTCCAGTCCGTCGGCGGCAGCCACGGCAGCACCCGGGCGGCGAGCCGGTTCCGACCGTCGAGTCCGACCTGTGCCCGGGCGACACCGGGGCAGTGGACGAGGGTGTTCTCGAGCCGGTCGATGTCGGCCGGGGTGATGCTCGTGGTCTTCATGAGAGTGCCTCCCTGAGACCAGTCTCGGAGCGGCTTCTGACGGACCGCTGACCGGCCGCTGACCGGCCGCTGACACGCCGCCGGCGAGGCCGGACGGGCCCTCGTGAGCGTGGGGAAGGGCCCAGGCGCGTCCGGCCGGTGCGGGTGAGGGCCGTGCCCGGACGGGTACGGCCCTCACCGCTGCCCACCGGTCAGCCGGTCACTCCGCGAGGTAGGTGCGGCGCGTCCACTCGAAGACGCGGAGCCGCACTCCGTCGCGTTCCTCGGTCTCCGCGGTGGGTTCGAAGTGCTCGTAGGCGTTGCCTATCAGCAGCTTCAGGTTGTCCTGCACATCGGCCGCGTGCCGGGTGCGTTCCTCCTCGGGCAGCCAGGCGGGCCCGCCCCGCAGGAAGACGTTGGGCGCGACCGTGGGCATGACGTCGGACTGGGCGGTACTCATACGGCATCACACTCCGTCATAGAGGTGGTGGGGGGATGGCGGGGTACGCGGTCGGCGTCGGCCGGCCGCGCGGGTCAGCGCCCGGCCGCCCGGCCGAACGCCGTCAGACAGGCGCGCACCGCTTCGCCGACCGCCCGCCACTGGTCGCCGAGGTAGAAGTGGCCGCCGGGGAAGACCTTCAGGTCGAAGGCGGCGGTGGTGTGCCGGGCCCAGGCGCGGGCCTGGTCCAGGTCGACGCGGGGGTCCGCGTCACCGACGATGACCGTGACCGGGCAGGCCAGTTCGGCGCCCGGACGGTGCCGGTAGGTCTCGATCGCCGTGTAGTCGGCGCGCAGCGCCGGAAGGATCATGTCCCGGATCTCGGCGTCGCCGAGCAGGCTGCTCGCCGTGCCGCTGAGCGCGCTCACCTCCGCGAGCAGGCCCGCGTCGTCGCGGCGGTGCACGTTCTCCTCGACGAGGACGCCGGGTGCGCGGCGTCCGGAGGCGATCAGGCCGAGCGGGGCGGTGTCGGACTCCTGCTCCAGCCTCCGGGCCACTTCGTAGGCGACGATCGCGCCCATGCTGTGTCCGAAGAAGACCAGGGGACGGTCCGTCCACTCCTTCAGCTCGGTGCGGACCCCGTCGACCAGGGCGTCGATGGCGGTCGGCGCGGGCTCGGCGCGGCGCTCCTGCCGGCCGGGGTACTGCACGCCGAGGACCTCGGCGGCGTCCCCGACCGCGAGGCGCAGCGGGTGGTAGAACGACGCCGATCCTCCGGCGTGGGGGAAGCAGAGGAGCCGGATGGCGGCGGGAGGGTCGGGGGCGGGTCCGAAGGCCCGTATCCACTGGTCCGGGCGTGTGTGTGGTGGCGGCATGAGCGACGGTTTCTCCTTGTCGTGAGAGGGCCCGTGTCGTGTCGTCAGTCCTGTCGTGGGGTGGTGGCCTGCGGGGCGGGCGGCCCCGGCTGTGGACGTGGGTGTTCCCAGGGGGTGCGCGGCCAGTGGCTTGGAAGGCGTACGCGGGCAGGTCGACCAGGCCGGCGGGGCCGCCCATCCGGTTCCGCTCCACGGCGATGCCGTGGGTGTGCGGGCGGGCGAGTACCGCGTGGGACGGGCCGGGGCCGGTGACGGGCGGTGGGACGCGGTCGGTGTCCGGGGACGTCGTGCCGTTCAGGGAGAGAAGGACGTAGAACAATCAACGTTGCAGGACTTGACTATCGTAGTGAACGAATATGATGTTCGCTTCACTCCGAAATGATTTGGCTGATCTCGCGCGTGATGTCTCATAGGCAGCGCTTGTCAAGATCGCGCAGTGGTTCCGTCTCTGAGCGCGGGCCGGGAAAACGGAAGTGCGGGCCGGCACACTCGGTGCCGGCCCGCGGTTTACATGTCAGGTGCACGGACGGCGGGATGCGTTCGGCGCCTTGTTCAGCTCTGCTCCCGCTCCACCGGCAGCCACAGTTCGGCGTCCGCCTCGGTCCTGTCCGGCGACAGGCTGGTGCGCAGGATCTCCGGGCCGGGGCGGCTGCGGTACGGGTTGGACGGGAACCACTGTGTGAACACGTCCCGCCACAGGGACTGGATGGCCTGCGGCGCCGGCCCCGAGGTGGTGAAGACCGCCCAGGTGCCCGCCGGGACGGCCAGCGCGGACATGCCCTCCGGGGCCGCCGCGGACGTGATCACTCCCTGGTAGTAGTCGAGTTCGGTGCCCTCGGCGCGGCTCGGGTCCAGGTCGTCGCAGACCGCGACGATGCCCTGCGGCTCCTGGTCCGACAGCTTCTCCAAGCGCTCCAGGATCCCCGGGTCGATCCCGCGGACGAATTCGATGATCGCCTGGTTCGGCCCCGTGTGCACCAGGGGCACCCGGGCCTTCAGGCCCGCGACGGTGAAGGCCGGCCGGTCCACTACGCGATATCGCATGCTGCTGCTCCCTTCGATGGTGAGGCGGAAGGTCAACCGGGGTTGTGAGACGAGCGCGGCGCCGGTGCGGCGGGCATCGCCCGGCCCGACGCCGTGCACGGCACGGAACGCCCGCGCGAACGCCTCGCCCGAGCCGTAGCCGTAGCGCACCGCGATGTCCAGCAGCGAGTCACGCCCGGCGAGCACCTCGGCGCCCGCGACGGTGAGCCGCCGGCGCCGGATGTACTCCGACAACGGCATGCCCGCGAGCGCGGAGAACATCCGGCGCAGGTGGTACTCCGAGGTGGCCGCGATCCGCGCCAGTCCGACCACGTCGATCGACTGGTCGAGGTGGTCCTCGATGTGATCCATGGCCTGGTTGAGCTGCTCCAGCACTCCCGGTCTCCTTCCTCCTGCGTGATCACCACGCTAGGCGGCAGGCGTGCGGCCGGACCCGACATCCTGTGCCCGATCAAGTCGGGTGCGGAGCGCTGTCCATGGGATCCCCGGCATGTCCCCGGGTCCGCCCGACGGTCGGCGGCCCCGGGGTCACCCCCTTTCCCAGCGACAGCGGCAGCAGCAGCCATGCCACCGGGGTGGCGCCCGTCAGCCGACCGGGCTGAACGTCCACAGCAGGTTGTTGTGCTGCTGCCACGTCCACTGCTTGGCCACAGCCCCTGCCGCGACCATGCCGCCGCCGTCGAGGACCAGTCCCGTGCTGCGGTTGGCGATCGAGTACTGGCCCTGGCCGCGGTGGGTGATCTGCCACTGCTGGGTGTTGCTGCCGTCCCACGCCTTCTGCCGGGCCGGGTCGCCGTTGCGGGTGGCGCCCCAGCCGTCGGCGACCATGCCGTTGGTGCGGTTGACGAGCCTGTAGTAGCCGTTTCCGAGTTCGATCGCCTGCCACTGGAGATTCGCGTGCTCTATCGGCTCCCACTGCTTCAGGTTCGAGCCGCTGGCGACGTTGCCGCCGCTGTCCAGCGCCAGACCGTTCGTGACGTTGGCCAGGCGGAAGTAAGTGGCCGGGTTGAACGTCACCCTCATCGAGGCGATGACGTCGTTGTTACCGGTCTGCCGAAGGTCGGCGGCGTTCGAGGTGAACGTCCAGGCGGTGCCGGTGAAGTTGTCGCCGGAGTAGCCCGTCACCTGGAAGCCGTCGGGCACCAGGATGGAGGAGGCCATGGCGGGCCCCAGGCCGGCGGCGGTCAACTGGGAGGAGGTGTAGCTGCCCAAGGGCAGAACGGCGCGGGTGCCTTGGTAGTCGACGTGCTGGAACACCGTCGGTGAGGCCTTCACGGGCATGCCCTGGACCTCGACGCACACCACGGAGACGTCGGCGTTCGGCGCGGTGGCCGGCACGGTGACATCGATCTGGTCGGTGACGGTGTACGAGAGCGAGACCGAGGGGTTGTTCAGCAGGTAGACGCGGCTGATCGTGTTGTCGATCCTCGGGATCCGGAGCCGGCCGTCGGTGGGCCAGGTGAAGACGTGGGCGAAGAGCCTGCCGTTCTTCTTGGTGACCCTCCCCCACGCGGGTTCGGTGGTGAACGGGCTGCCGCTGGTCCCGTAGATGCTGTCGCTGTGCGTCGACATCCATGAGGCCAGGCCGTTGAGGATGGTCTGGGATCCGGCGGTGACCGAGCCGTCGCCCTTGGGGCCGATGTTCAGCAGGAGGTTGCCGTCCCGGGAGACCACCGTGACGAGCTCCTGGACGATGTCCTTGACGGATCGGTAGGAGTTCTCCCTCGACGCGTCGTAACCCCAGGCACCGTTCATGGTGGCGCACCGCTCCCACGGCCGGCTCATCGGCGCGGAGGGTATCCCGAACTCCGCGACCGCGTAGTCGCCGAGGCCGTGGTCCCGCTTGACCCGCTCGTTGACGATGAGGCCGGGCTTGCGGGCGATCAGCCAGTTGTAGAGGTCGACGCCGTCCGATGTCAGCCACCAGTCCTCCAGGGTGGGGCTGGAAGGCTCGGCGAACCAATCGCCGTCGAACCACAGCAGTGCCGGGTCGTAGCGGTCGAGCAGTTCCTGAAGCTGCGCCTTCATGTCGGCGATGTAGGCGGTGCGGGCGGCCTGCGACGACATCGTCGTGAGTCCGCTCTCGTGGCGGTCGGTCTGGGACGGGTGGTTCCAGTCGAGGATCGAGTAGTACAGGCAGAACTTGATCCCGCGGCTCTCGCACTCCCTCTTGAGGTCCATGAGCGGGTCGGTCTGGATGCCGTTGTAGTCACGCAAGTTGTACTGCTTGGTGCCGGTGGTGTCGGTGAAGCCGGCGACGTTGGAGTCCCACGTCGCGTAGCCCTCGTGGTGCTTGGCGGTGATCACGAGGTACTTCATGCCGGCGTTCTCGGCCAGTTCGGCGATGGTGGCGGCGTTGAACTGGGTCGGATTGAAGTTCTTGGTGACCTGGTTCTGGTAGTCCGCCTTGCTCCACCGCTGGCTGTCGAACGCCCACTCGCCCTGGCCGAGCTGCGAGTAGGAGCCGAAGTGGATGAACATCCCGAACCTGGCCTGGTACCACCAGTCCATCTTCGAGGGGACGGTGTACGCCTCGGCGGTGGCGGGCCACAGGCCCTGCGGCAGCCCGAAGGCCGCCACACCTCCCGCGAGGGCGGCGGCTTTCATGAGAGTGCGTCTGCTGAAGCGAGCTGAGGACATGGTGTGGCTCCGTGTGTCGGGGGGAGGGCAGCAGGGCGTGACGGGAGCAGGGCCTCGGCCTGGGCACGTACTCCACAACCCCGGAGAGACATCGGATGGATTTATATGAGCATGACAGTGACCGTGTCCAGAGGCGTGCACGTGATTGCTGGTAAACAGAGGGTCCTAGAGGCGCACACGCATGGAGTTCCGTTCAATACATCGGATCTATCAAGAAGACAGTCTCGCGATCACACGACCTCGTCGCATCCAGCCGAGCGACCGTCAGGGGCGGTCGTGCTCCAGCCGTCGCCTTGGCTCTCGCGGAAGCGGGACGCCCAGGCGCGAGCGTCCACCCGCGTGACCTTCGCTGCCTCAAGGTCGATACTTCCGACAGCGGCATTCCCACCCACCCCGCGCCCGAGCCGTCAAGATCGAACAACCGATGTCACCCATTCCGACCCGCCGGCCTCACCAGGAGGTACCCATGAGGATGCTCATCAACGTCCCGGAAACCGTCGTCGCGGACGCGTTGCGTGGCATGGCCGCCGCTCATCCCGAACTGACCGTCGACGTCGAGAACCGGGTGATCGTACGGCGGGACGCCCCGGTGGCCGGGAAGGTGGCGCTGGTTTCCGGGGGCGGCTCGGGGCACGAGCCGTTGCACGGGGGGTTCGTGGGGCCCGGGATGCTCTCGGCGGCCTGCCCGGGGGAGGTTTTCACCTCGCCGGTGCCCGATCAGATGGTGCGTGCGGCGGCGGCCGTCGACAGCGGGGCCGGGGTGCTGTTCATCGTGAAGAACTACACCGGTGACGTGCTGAACTTCGACATGGCGGCCGAACTCGCCGAGGACGAGGGCATTCAGATCTCGAAGGTGCTGGTCGACGACGACGTCGCGGTGAGCGACAGCCTCTACACGGCGGGGCGGCGCGGGACGGGCGCGACGCTGTTCGTGGAGAAGATCGCGGGGGCCGCCGCCGACGAGGGGCAGCCACTGGAGCGGGTCGAGGCGATCGCCCGGCAGGTCAACGAGAACGCGCGCAGCTTCGGCGTGGCGCTCAGCGCGTGCACCACGCCCGCCAAGGGCAGCCCGACCTTCGATCTGCCCGCTGGCGAGCTGGAGTTGGGCGTCGGCATCCACGGCGAGCCGGGGCGGGAGCGGCGGGCGATGATGACCTCCGGCGAGATCGCGGACTTCGCGGTGAACGCCGTCCTGGAGGACATGCCGCCGCGCAACCCGGTCCTGGTCCTGGTCAACGGCATGGGCGCCACGCCGCTGCTGGAGCTGTACGGCTTCAACGCCGAGGTGCAGCGGGTGCTGACCGAGCGCGGGGTGGCCGTCGCCCGCACGCTCGTCGGCAACTACGTGACCTCGCTCGACATGGCCGGCGCCTCGGTGACCCTGTGCCAGATCGACGAGGAGCTGCTGCGGCTGTGGGACGCACCCGTGCGGACTCCGGCGCTGCGCTGGGGCATGTGAGCAGGCGGGGCAGGCGATCAACGTACCGACCACGCAAGGAGATCCAGTGCTCGACGCCGATTTCTTCCGCCGTTGGATGGCGGTGACCGCCGCGTCCGTCGACCGCGAGGCGGAGCGGCTCACGGCCCTCGACTCGCCCATCGGGGACGCCGACCACGGCAGCAACCTCCAGCGGGGGTTCAACGCCGTGACCGCGACCCTCGAGAAGGAGGCGCCCGCGACCCCGGGCGCCGTGCTGACGCTCGCCGGACGGCAGCTCATCTCGACCGTCGGCGGGGCCTCCGGGCCGCTGTACGGCACGCTGCTGCGCCGTACCGGCAAGGCCCTCGGGGACGCGGCGGAGGTGAGCGAGGAGCAGTTCGCCGAGGCGCTGCGCGCGGGCGTGGACGCGGTGATGCAGCTCGGTGGGGCCGCGCCGGGGGACAAGACGATGATCGACGCGCTGGTGCCCGCCGTCGACGCCCTCGGTGACGGATTCGCCGCCGCGCGCGCCGCGGCCGAAAAGGGGGCTGTGGCGACGACGCCGCTCCAGGCGCGCAAGGGCAGGGCCAGCTACCTGGGCGAGCGCAGCGTCGGGCACCAGGACCCGGGAGCGACGTCGGCGGCGCTGCTCGTCGCGGGGCTCGTGGCGGCGGGCGGGGAGTGAACCGGTGACGAGTGAGGAGAAGCGGGTCGGGATCGTGCTGGTGTCGCACAGCGCGCGGGTGGCCGAGTCGGTGGCCGAGCTGGCGCGGGGGCTCGCCGGCGGCGGCCCGGCCGTGCCCGTCGCCCCGGCGGGCGGCACCGAGGGCGGTGGGCTCGGTACCAGCGCGGAGCTGATCGCCTCGGCGGCCGCCTCGGTGGACCGGGGTGCCGGGGTCGCCGTCCTTGCCGACCTCGGCAGTGCCGTGCTGACGGTCAAGGCGTTGCTCGCCGAGGGGGACGAACTGCCGGACGGCACCCGCCTGGTGGACGCGCCGTTCGTGGAGGGCGCCGTCGCCGCGGTCGTCACGGCGGCGACGGGAGCCGGCCTCGACGCCGTGGCGGCGGCGGCCGCGGAGGCGTACACCTACCGCAAGGTGTGACGCGGCGCCCGGTCACTCCCTGACGCAGACCTGCCGGCCCATCCCTCAGCCCATCCCCTCCGACACGACGGCGAGCGCCAGCCGCAGCGCGTCCGCCAGTTCGGTCCGCGCCGTCGTCGCGTCGGGGCGGAGGTCGGCCGCGCGCCAGGCGTAGTGCTCGACGGCCGTGCGCAGGGCCGCGTTGAACATCGCCGCCTGGATCGCCGCGCGCGGGTCGTCGGGCGCCAGCCCGGCTGCCTCGGCGAGGGCGCGGGCGAACACCGGCTCGGCCTCGTCGTAGGTCTGCAACCAGACCGCGCGCAGGCCGGGTTCGGCGCGGGTCAGCCGGATGAGCGCGGCCAGGGTGGCGGGGTCGGGGCCGACGAGGAAGCGCTGGTCGGCCTCCAGGAGCGGGGCGAAGGCCTCCGCCAGGGGCCGGCCCGGGCGTCGCCGGCGCAGCGCGCCCGCCATGACGTCGATGCCCGCGGAGAACAGCGGGCTCACACAGCTCTCCTTGCTCGGGAAGTACCGCCACACGGTGCGCGCCGAGACGCCGACCGCCTGCCCGATCTGCTCGCCGGTGGTCGCGGTGACGCCCTGGTCGACGAAGAGGTCCACGGCGGCGCGGGCGATCTCCAGCCGGATCTCCGCCTTGCGTTCGTCGGTCAGGGGCGGTCGGCCCGTGCGGCCGCGGGGTGCGGGCATCCAGTCCTCCGGTCTCGGTGGCCGTTCACTTCGGTCGTGCGCTGCCGGAATTCTTCATCACGACTTTCTGTCACTCACCGACATTAAGTCGTAGTGTGGGGCCACGCGGGGCTCGACGCCCCCTGAGGACACCGAGGAGCACTCATGGCCACTGGACTGGACGGCCGCAGCGTCATCGTCACCGGAGCGGGCTCGGGCATCGGGCGGGCGACCGCCCTCGCCTTCGCCGCGGAGGGGGCACGGGTCGTGGTGGCCGACCTCGACGCCGACGGCGCCGGGGCCGTCGTCAAGGAGATCGAGCAGGCGGGCGGGACCGCCGTCGCCGTCATCGGGGACCTGAGCGAGCAGACGGTCGTCGACGAGGTGGCCGCCACGGCGGTGGAACGCTTCGGCGGGGTGGACGTCCTTGTGAACAACGCCGGGATCATGGACCGTATGTCGGCGCTGGCGGACGTGGACGACGCGGAGTGGGAGCGGGTGATCCGGGTGAACCTGACCGCCCCGTTCCTGCTGACCCGCGCGGTGCTGCCGCACATGCTGGCCGCCGGGCGCGGCACGATCGTCAGCACGGCCTCGGAGGCGGGCCTGCGGGGCAGCGCGGCGGGCGCGGCCTACACGGCCTCCAAGCACGGTGTGGTGGGGCTGACCAAGTCGCTGGCCGTGATGTACCGGGGCAAGGGCATACGCGCGAACGCGATCGCGCCCGGCGGCACGAAGACCTCGATCGTCGTCGACGCGGAGCAGGGCGCCCACGGCCCGGCGGCACTCGGCCCGCACTTCGTCAATCTGGGGCGGGTGGCCGAGCCGGAGGAGCAGGCCGCCGCGATCCTCTTCCTCGCCTCGGACGCGGCGAGCAACATCAACGGCGCGATCCTGCCGGTCGACGACGGCTGGTCGGCGGTCTGAGCCCCGGCCGGCGACCCGCGTGATGCCGTTCAGCCACCCTGCTCCATCCGGTCGCCCCCGTCCACGAACGCCCGCGCCAGCCGCTCCCCCACCGCGACGGCGGACGCGTGGCTCTCGACGGGGGTCGCCCGGGAGTCCTCGAAGAGGATGTAGGTGACGCCCGAGGGGGCGCCGCCCCGCAGGGGATCGGGAGGGATGCCCAGCGCCTCGGCGGTGGCGTACGAGGCCTCGCCGATGACGCCGGCGGGTCCGACGTCGCCGACGACCGCGTACTGGACGCGGTCCTGGTGGACGACGGCCGCGACGGTACCGCCGCGCACCCCGTGATCACGGTGGTTCCACAGGGCGCTCACCCCGGGAACGACGATGTACGGCAGGGTCTCGGCGCTCAGATGGCGGCCGTCGGACTGCTGGAAGGCGGTGGCCGGGGAGAACCAGGGATCGGTGTCGGCGTTGCAGTACCGGCCGGGGCGGCCGTCGCAGTCGATGTCCATGTCGGCCGTCCAGAAGACCACGCCGTCGCCGCCGCACACCGGGACCGTGGCGGGCGCCCCGGCGTCGGTGCGGTAGCGGCCGCGGGAGACGGGGACGCAGTCACGCACCCGGGCCAGCAGGTCATCGGCGCTCACGGCGCCCTCGTACCGCGCCGTCGGCCCTCGGGGGACATCGAGGGCCTGGGACGTGGCGGCGAACGGGGGGATCTGGGCCAGCAGGGCCAGGCCGGCCGCGGCCGGCAGCAGCGACGGGACACGCACGATGGGGGACCTCTCGCCTGGACATCGACGGACACTCGGCCCAATCTGCCGCCGGTCGCGTCCGGGGGCTACCCGAGGGGGCCGTACGGCGCACGCCCTCCGACCGTTCGACAGGGACCGGGGGCCGGCGCCCGTGTCCGCGCCGGCCCGCCGGCCGCCCCGCCGGCGCGGCACATGCGACGACAGCGGTCCGCGCCACCGGCAGGAACTCCCCAGCGTGCGGCGGGAGTTCGACCGTGAGGACGCCAGCATACGTAACGCCCCGAACGGCCCACCAATCCTGCCACCGCCCTCTTGATGTGTTCGCAACACCGCGCCATATTGGTCCGGACCATTCCGCCGTGCCGGGCCGGGAGGCGAAGCCGTGCGACGTCTTGTGCTGTGCGCGGGAGCGCTGGCCCTGTGCTGCGGGTGCGCGGCGGCGGCCGGCGGGGACGGGGACGGGCGGGCGCCGGGCGCGCCGACGGGCGTCACCGCGGCGGCGGGCAGCGCGACCAGTGTGCACGTGATGTGGAACGCGGTCGCCGCGAGCCCGGCCGTCAGCGCCTACGAGGTCTACCGGGGCGGCGCGAAGGCCGGCTCCGTGCCCGCCTCCGCGCACATGCTCGACGTCACCCGTCTCACGCCGTCCACGACATACGTGTTCACCGTGCGCGCCCGCGACAGCGAGGGCCGGCTCGGGCCACACAGCCGGGAAGTGCGGGCGACGACGCCGGCGGCCATCGCGGCGGACCGTTCGGCCCCCACCCGGCCGGGCGGTGTCGTCGGCCGCGCGGCCGGGAGCCGGGCGGTCCAGCTGTCCTGGACGGCCGCCACGGACGACCGCGCGGTGGTGTCGTACGAGGTCCACCAGGGCGGGACCAGGATCCACAGCGTGAGCGGCGGGCAGACGGCGACGGTCGTCACCGGGCTGCGGCCGGGCACCCGTTACTCCTTCACCGTGCGGGCGCGGGACGCGGCCGACAACCTCTCGCCGGCCGGCCCGCCGGTACGGCTCACCACCGCGCCGGGCCACGCGGACGGCGGGGACGGCGGGGACGGCGCGGACACCGCGCCCTCGGGGTTCCGGGCGACGACCCACCGGGCCGACGGGGCCCACTACATCGACCTGGCCTGGGTGCCGCCCCGCGTGGACGGCGTGGTCACCGAGTACCAGATCCAGCTCGACGGCAGGCCGGCCACCTCGCTCGTGTGGGGCGGGGACCCGCCGCGCGACCGGGCCACGTACAGCTTCTACATGGGACGGGAGGCCGGGGTCGGGTACCGGGTGCGGCTACGGGCGCGGCTGCCGGACGGGACGTGGGGCGCGTACTCGGCGCAGCGGTCAGTGACGACGGGGCCCGGGGACGGTTGAGCCGTCCGGGGGAACCCGTCACCTGGCCGGGGGCGGCCGGAGTGCGGGGCGGGCCGCGGGGACGTTGGCTGCCCCTGAGGCAGCACGGGCGTACCCGATCCTCGGCGGCGCAAGGGATGTACCGCCAACCGTGCCGCCGGAGGACATCCAATGCGCACTTCCCGTCTTCTCGTCCCCGCCGGACTCACCGTGGCAGCCGCCGCCACGCTGCCGCTCGCCCTGACCGCCCAGCCCGCCGCCGCCCAGGTCTCGGGCATCTCCGTGAGCACGACCGGCTCCACGGTGTCCGTGGTGACCAGCGCGTGCACCCAGATCAACGGCAGCTGGGGCACGGCGGCCCTGCTCAGCAGCGGCCAGACCAGCTTCGCCCAGGGCCGCCAGGTGGCGCTGTCCGGCACCACCGTCAGCCAGTCCGCCGCCTGGTCCAGCGTCAGTCCGGGCACCTACACGGTCGTCGTGGTGTGCTCCAACGGCGTCACCGCCGGCACCCAGTCGGTGATCGTGTCCGCCGCGCCCACGCCGAGGGTCTCCCCCACGGCCTCACCCACACGGGGCGTCATGGGCGGCATGGGCGGCGCCATCCAGGACTACGGCACCGTCACCCTCGTGGTCGGCGGGGCGCTGGTGGGGTCGGGCGTCATCGCGGCGGCCTGGTTCCTGCGCCGCCGCTCGAAGCCGTACCGGTTCTAGCCCGCCACGGCCGGCTCAGGAGGCCTGGCCGGCCCTGGCGGGCCCGGTCGGCTCAGGAGGCGCGGTCGGCCGGTCCGGGCAGTTCCTCCAGGGCCTGGGCCAGCCACTGCGTCCAGAACGTCTCCAGCTGGATTCCCGCGCGCAGGACCAGATGTTGCAGCCTGACCTGCGCGCTGTCGTCACCGGGAGCGGGCGTGAAGTCGCGCCGCTCGATCTCCTCGTACTCGGCCAACTGCCGCCGGTGCAGGTCGAGATGGCGTCGCAGATCGGCTTCCAGGCCCGCGGTGCCGACGACGGCCGCGGCCCGCAGGCGCAGCAGCAGCGCGTCACGGTGCGGCTTGGGGTCCTGCGCCGCGGCCGTCCACCGCTCCAGTTCGGCGCGGCCGGCGGGCAGGACCTCGTAGCTCTTCTTCTGCCCGCGGGCCGGCTGTTCGGAGGGCAGGGCGCGGATGTATCCCTCGGCCTCCAGTTTTCCCAGCTCGCGATAGATCTGCTGGTGCGTCGCCGACCAGAAGTAACCGATCGACTTGTCGAACCGGCGGGTCAGATCCAGCCCCGACGACGGCTTCTCGAGCAGGGCGGTGAGGATCGCGTGCGGGAGTGACATGCCCTCATCCTAGGTACGCGCCTAGAGGGCGGCCGCGACCTCGGTCCCCTGCTTGATGGCCCGCTTGGCGTCCAGTTCGGCGGCCACGTCGGCGCCGCCGATCAGGTGCGTGCTCACCCCGGTGGCGAGCAGCTCCTCGTACAGGTCTCGGCGCGGCTCCTGGCCGGTGCACAGCACGATGGTGTCGACCTCCAGGACCGTGCTCTCCTCGCCGACGGTGATGTGCAGTCCGGCGTCGTCGATGCGGTCGTAGCGCACGCCCGGCACCATGCGCACGCCCCGGTGCTTGAGTTCGGTGCGGTGGATCCAGCCGGTGGTCTTGCCGAGGCCCGCGCCGACCTTGGTGGTCTTGCGCTGGAGCAGGTGGACCGTGCGCGGCGGCTCGGGCCGCTCCGGCGCGGCGAGACCGCCGGCCGCCCGGTAGTCCATGTCGACGCCCCAGTGGCGGAAGTACGTGGCCGGGTCCTCGCTCGCCTTGTCGCCGGTGTCGGTGAGGAACTCGGCGACGTCGAAGCCGATGCCGCCGGCGCCGAGGATCGCCACCCGGTCCCCGACGGGGGCGCCGTCGCGCAGGACGTCGAGGTAGCCGACGACGCTCGGATGGTCCACGCCGGGGATGTCGGGTGTGCGCGGGGTGACACCGGTGGCGACGACGACCTCGTCGTATCCGGCCACGTCCGCCGCCTCGACGGGGGTGTTCAGCCGTACGTCCACGCCGTGGGCGTCGAGCTGGTGGCGGAAGTAGCGCAGCGTCTCGTCGAATTCCTGCTTGCCGGGGACCCTGCGGGCGACGTTGAGCTGGCCGCCGATCTCGCGCGCGGCGTCGAAGAGGGTGACGTCGTGGCCGCGCTCGGCCGCGCTGACCGCGCAGGCGAGGCCGGCCGGGCCCGCGCCGACGACCGCGACCCGCTTGCGCCGGCGCGTCGGCGACAGCACCAGCTCGGTCTCGTGGCAGGCGCGCGGGTTGACCAGACAGGAGGTGATCTGCCCGCTGAAGGTGTGGTCGAGGCAGGCCTGGTTGCAGCCGATGCAGGTGTTGATGGCCTGGGGCGTGCCGGCCGCCGCCTTCGCCACGAAGTCGGGGTCGGCGAGCATCGGGCGGGCCATCGACACCATGTCCGCGTAGCCGTCGGCGAGCAACTGCTCGGCGAGTTCAGGGGTGTTGATGCGGTTGGTGGTGACGAGCGGAACGGACACCTCACCCATGAGCCGCCGGGTGACGAAGGTGTAGGCGCCGCGCGGCACGGAGGTGGCGATGGTGGGGATACGGGCCTCGTGCCAGCCGATGCCGGTGTTGATGATCGTCGCCCCGGCCTCCTCGACGGCCTTCGCGAGGGTGACGACCTCGTCGAGGGTCGAGCCGCCGGGCACCAGGTCGAGCATCGACAGCCGGTAGACGACGATGAAGTCCTCGCCGACCGCCTCGCGCACCCGTCGGACGATCTCCACGGGGAAACGCATGCGGTTCTCGTAGGAGCCGCCCCAGCGGTCGGTGCGGTGATTGGTCGGGGCGGCGACGAACTCGTTGATCAGGTAGCCCTCGGAGCCCATGATCTCGACGCCGTCGTAGCCGGCCTGCCGCGCGAGGCGTGCGGCGCGCGCGTAGTCGTCGATGGTGCGCTCGACGTCGGCGTCGGTCAGCTCCCGGGGCGGGAAGGGGCTGATGGGGGCCTGGAGCGGACTGGGGGCGACCAGGTCGCGGTGGTAGGCGTAGCGGCCGAAGTGCAGGATCTGCATCGCGATACGGCCGCCCTCGCGGTGCACGGCCTCGGTGATCGTCCGGTGCTGCTCGGCCTCGGCGTCCGTGGTGAGCTTCGCGCCGCCCTCGTACGGCCGGCCCTCGTCATTGGGGGCGATGCCGCCGGTGACGATCAGGCCGACTCCCCCGCGGGCACGGGCGGCGTAGAACTCCGCCATCCGCTGGAAGCCGCCCTCGGCCTCCTCCAGGCCGACGTGCATCGAGCCCATCAGGACGCGGTTGGGCAGCGTGGTGAAGCCCAGGTCGAGCGGGCTCAGCAGATGGGGGTATCGGCTCATGACAGGCCTCCGTGCGCGGTGTCTTCCCCGTAGTTCTAGAGGACCGCGCACGGGTTGTGCAACTAGTTGCACAATGACCCGGAGGAACTGTGCCGCAGGTCACCGGCTTTCGAGCAGAACGTGCAGCTCCCTCTCCTGGTCCCCGGAGGCCGAGGAGAGGTCGCGCACCGCGAACAGTGAGTCCAGCGTCTTGCGCAGCCGGTCGATCGCCCAGTAGCCGCCCTGCGCGTCGGCCTCGACGGAGGACGAGAGCCGGGCCGGCGGCGGGCACTCATGGGCGTCGGTGACCTCGAAGGTGCCGAGCCAGACCATCGGGCGCGTCTCGTGGATCTGCTCAGGCACGTCCTCGGCACACCGGTCGGACTCGAAACACGTGCACAGCGCGTCGAAGACGATCCGGGCGTCCTCCTTGCTGCATCCGCTGATCTCGACGGAGACGGACTCCTCGTGCGGTCGCTCACGGTCCATCGTGATCGCTCCTCTCGTGGCGGTGGCGCGGTACCGCGGGTTCCCCGCGATCCGCGCCACATCCCAAGAAAAGCACCACTTTCCGGGCCGTACCAGCGTCGGACCGGCGACGGTCAGCCGCGGGTGAAGCGGTACGTCTTGCTGTCCGTCAGCAGGCAGAAGCCGGGCGAGAGGACGATCACCCGCAGGGTGCCGGTACGGCGGTCGTAGTCGATGCCCTCCGTCTCGAAGCCGCCCGTGCAAGAGCTGCGCAGCGGCAGCTGGCGCAGGGCCGTGACGCGGCCGGTGACGTCGGAGGTGCCGTTCGGCTCGGCGGACAGGTCGATCCGGAGCAGCGGCTTGGTGATGCCGAAGAGGGTGCCCGCGGGGTCGTCGGAGGAGCACAACAGGGTGGTCGGGCCGGTGAAGTCGCAGCCCTGGAGGTCGCGGACGGCGCGGTCGAGGCGGACCGTGGCCACCTGCGGCAGGTTCGCCGACGGCGAGGTGCTCGAGTTGACGCCGGGGGTCGGGAAGACGAGCAGCCGGGTCATGGTGCCCCACTCGCCGGCCAGCATCCACTGGCCGTTCGCCGTGATCGCCACCCAGGAGTTGTTGAGGGCCTCGCCCGGGCTCAGCGTGTGCACGTACTCCGACCAGGCGCCGCCGGGCGCCTGCACCCGGAACATCTTCGCGGTGCCCGAGTCCCGCTGGTAGGGCTCGATGTAGTGGCCGTCGTAGGAGGCGTCGGGGTCGCCGACGTGGTTCCAGCCGCGCGTGCTGACGCCGAGCGGGATGGTCCCGATGCCCGTGTAGCGGTTGGCGCTGTTCGCCGGGACCTCGACGGAGGTCAGGCCCTGGCTCTCGGTCAGCGGTTCGGCACGGTCGGAGCCGACCTCGGTCCAGGTGTCGGCGGCCGTGGCGGGCGGGGCGGCGGCGAGGGCGACGGCCGTCGCGGTGGCCAGGGCGAGCAGGGCGGTGCGGACCGGGTGACGGCGTCGCCGGGCGGGGCGCAGGGGCATGGGTCTCCTCGTGCGGGGGGGTGGGTGCGCGCTCGGCGGACAGTCTGGCCTCGTTTGTTGGTCATGTACAGACCAATTCGATGGACGGGTGCGGACGTTGAGGAGAACGGCGGGCGCCGCCGTACTGGAGGAGCATGGAGGACGGCGTCCGAGGCGTGGGAGAAACGATTGAGCGCGGTGGAACAGGGGGAGTCGGCACGGGGGACGACGTGCCGCGTCGACAGGCGGAGGCGGTTCGTGGCATGAGTGCGGCCGGATCGTCCGCGGCGGAGAGCGGCGACCCAGCGGGCCCCAGTGGGCTGCTGGACGTACTGAACGTGGCCTCGGTGGTGCTCGACACCGAGGGCCGGATCGTGCTGTGGAGCCCGCAGGCGGAGGAGCTGTTCGGGTACGCGGCGCAGGAGGCGCTGGGCCGCTACGCGGCGCACGTGATGGTCCACGCGCGGGACGCCGACCTCGCCGTGCGGCTGTTCGCGGACGTCATGGCCACCGGGCGCAGCTGGGAGGGCGCCTTCCCCATCCGGCACAAGGACGGCGGCACCCGTCTGGTGGAGTTCCGCAACATGCGGCTCATCAACGACCGCGGCGACGTCTACGCCCTCGGTCTCGCCGCCGACCGGTCGACGGTGCGCCGGCTCGAGCGGGACGTGGCGCTGTCCACCCGCATGGTCGCGCAGTCCCCCATCGGTCTCGCCGTCCTCGACACCGACCTGCGGTTCGTGTCGGTCAACCCCGCGCTGGCGCGCATCAACGGCCTCCCGGCCGCCGACCACCTCGGCCGCACGGTGCGCGAGGTGCTGCCGCTGCTGGACGTGGAGGGCCTTGAGGCGGCGGTCAACCAGGTGCTGCGGACCGGGGTGCCGCTCGTCGACCACTTCACGCAGGGCCGCACCCCGGCGGACCCGCACGAGGAGCACGCCTGGTCGCTCTCGCTGTACCGGCTGGAGGACGCCCGCGGCACCGTGCTGGGCGTGGCGGCCTCGGTCCTCGACGTCACCGACCAGCACCGGGCGGCCGTCGAGGCGGAGGCCGCGCGCCGCCGGCTGGCTCTGGTCGCCGACGCCTCCGCCCGGATCGGCACCACGCTGGACCTGGAGCGCACCGCCCGCGAACTCGCCGACGTGGCCGTGCCGGAGCTGGCCGACGTCGCGGCCGTGGGCCTGCTCGACGCGGTGGTGGCGGGCCGGCGCAGCAGCCTCGGGCCGGCCGAACCGGCCGTGCTGCGTGCCCTGGCCGCGCGCGCCGACGACGCCCCGGACGCGCTCGCGGCGGCCGGCCCGCCCGGCGAGGTCGCCCGCTACGGCCCCGACCGGCTCGTCACCGAGTGTGTGCGTACGGGCGAGCCGGTGATGGTGACGCAGGTCAAGGACGAGGACCTGGCCCGTATCGCCCGCTCCCCCGAGGCGGCGGACCTGCTGGCCCGGGCGGGTGTCCACTCGTACCTGGCGGTGCCGCTCATCGCGCGCGGCGAGGTGCTGGGCGCCCTGGAGCTGAAACGGGCCCGCAATCCGCTGCCGTTCGGCCTGGACGACCTGCTGCTCGCCCGGGAGCTGGCCGCCCGCGCGGCCGTGCACATCGACAACGCCCGCTGGTACCAGAACGCCCGCAACACCGCGCTCACCCTCCAGCGCAGCCTGCTGCCCAGTCATCCGCCGGTGACCGGAGGCCTGGAGGTGGCCTCCCGCTACCAGCCGGCGGGGGCCACGACCGAGGTGGGCGGCGACTGGTTCGACGTCATACCGCTGGAGGACGGCAAGACCGCTCTCGTGGTCGGCGACGTGATGGGCAGCGGCATCGACGCCGCCGCCACGATGGGCCGGCTGCGCACCGCGACGACCACGCTGGCCTCCCTCGACCTCGACCCGGCGGTGCTGCTGGAACACCTCGACCGGATCACCTCCGGCCTGGACCACTCGATCGCCACCTGCGTGTACGCCGTCCACGACCCGCGTCTCGGCCGGTGCCGGATCGCCAACGCCGGGCATCTGCCGCCGGCCCGGGTACGCGCCGGCCGTCCGCCCGAGCTGCTCGACCTGCCCACCGGGGCGCCACTGGGCGTGGGCGGGGTGGCGTTCTCCACGACCGACGTCGAGTTCGCGCCCGGCGACCAGCTCGTCCTCTACACGGACGGACTCGTCGAGACGCGCCGGCACTCCCTCGACGAGCGGCTGGAGGCGCTGCTCGCCCTCCTCGACGGCCCGACGCGTCCGCTGGAGGAGCTGTGCGATCTGCTGCTGCGGGCGCTGCACCACCCCGACAACCACGACGACGTGGCCCTGCTCGTGGCACGGGCCCGGAGCTGACGGCGCACGTCCGCGTTCACAGGGATTTGTTACCGGGTCCTTACCGGTGTCCTCCGACAATCACAGCGAGGCGTGCCGTTGGTGCCGCCCGTCGTGGCCGAGGAGAGTGAGCCGTGATGCAGGAACCGGAACAGGCCGGGAGCCGGCCGGAACGGGGCGAGGCTCCGTCGGGGCAGGGCGAGACGGCCGCGGAGCGGCTGGAGTCGGTCCCGGAGCGGCCCGAGGGCCCGCCCCCGCCGACCGAGGTGCTCTCCGGGCCGGGCGGGGACGAGCCGGGGCGGGTCCCGCTGCGTGCGCTGTGGGAGCGGCGGTCGGCGCGCGGACGTGCGGTGATCGCGGCCACCACGGTCGCCGTCCTGGCGCTGGGCGGCACGGTCGCCTACGCCGCGACCTCCAGGGAGTCCTCGCACGGCACGGCGAGCGGATCGCCGTCCGGCTCCGCGTCGCCCGACAAGCCCGGTGACCGGCACGGCCGGGGCGGTGGGCCGTGGTTCGGTATGGGCGGCGACGCCGTGCACGGCGAGACGACCGTGAAGGACCGCGACACCGGCGACTGGGTCGTCCGCGCCTGGCAGCGGGGCACCGTGGACAAGAAGGACGGCGACCGGGTGACCGTCAAGAGCGAGGACGGCACCTCGTGGACGTGGACGGTCGGCTCGGACACGACCGTGCACGACGAGGACGGCGGCTCCTCCTCCGGTGCCGAGGCGCTGGCGAAGGGCGACACCGTGTTCCTCGCCGGGCCCCGTTCCGGCGACACGCGGACGGCCACCCGGGTGGTCTCCGGCGCCTTCGCCGAACAGGGCTGGGGCGAGAGGCGCGGCGGCTTCCCCGGGCACGGCCCGTGGAACCGCGGTGACCGCTCGCCCAGCCCGTCAGGCAGCGGCCCCTCGGGCAGCGGCACCGCGGCCTGAGGTCGATGTCACTCCTTCGTCCCGATCACCACATGGGCGAAGAGTTCCTCGTCGACGGCGAGACGCGGCGTCAGGCCGCCCCGCCGGAACGCCTCGACGGCGTCGGGGGCCTGGCGTTCACCGGTCTCGATCAGGAGGCAGCCGCCCGGCGCGAGCCAGGACGCCGCGCCGCCGGCGACCCGGCGCAGCACGCCGAGGCCGTCGGCGCCGCCGTCGAGGGCGGTGAGCGGCTCGTGGTCGCGGGCCTCGGCGGGCAGCAGCGGTACCTCGCCGCTGGGGACGTACGGCACGTTCGCGGCGAGGATGTCGACGCGGCCGCGCAGCCGGCCGGGGAGCGCCTCGAACAGGTCGCCCGCGTGGACGTGTCCGCCGTGGGCGGCGATGTTGCGGCGGGCGCAGCGCACCGCGGCCGGCTCGATGTCGGCGGCGTGGAGTTCGACGGGTCCCAGCGCGGCGGCGAGGGCCGCGCCGACCGCCCCCGAGCCGCAGCACAGGTCGACGACGACGCGGGCGTGCGGGGCTCGGGCCAGTGCCTGGTCGACGAGGAACTCGGTGCGGCGGCGGGGCACGAAGACACCGGGTTCCACGGCGATCCGCAGCCCGTGGAATTCGGCCCAGCCGACGACGAGTTCGAGGGGCAGGCCACGGACGCGGCGCTCGACCATGGCGGTGAGTTCGTCGGGGGTGCGGGCGGCGCCGAGGATCAGCTCGGCCTCGTCCTCGGCGAAGACACAGCCGGCGCCGCGCAGGGTGGTCACGACGGCGGCACGGGCCGAGGGCGAGGGGAAGGGGGATGCGGAGGACGAGGGGAAGGGTGAGGGGGACGGGGGAACCATGGGAGGCATGAGGCCGCGAGCCTTTCGGAAGCCGAAGGGCACTCTCGCGGTCGCCTACCGGCGGCGGTCCGCGTCCTGAGGTGAGAGCACCCGACCTGACACTGCGGTAATGGGTCTCACCTCCCCGGTCCTTCATGGCCGGGTCCGTCCCAACCGGACGGTCACCCTACCCCACTTCCTCAAGTTGTACTCTACAACTAGGAGGATGCGGGAAGGCCAGATGGAGGCGGTTCCGGTGGAGGTCGAGGCGGGTCCGGGGGCGGCGACGGAGGCGGTTCCGGTGGAGTCGGCGGAGGCGGTGGAGACCATCCAGCGCGAGATGACGGCGTTCGCCCGGCGCGCCCGTGCCTCGGCGGGCCGGCTGCACCCGGAGCTGTCGCTGGTGTCGTACACCCTGCTCGGCCATCTGGAGGAGCACGAGGGCTGCCGGGCCACCGACCTGGCCGCGCACTACGCCCTGGACAAGTCCACGGTGAGCCGGCAGGTGTCCGCGCTGGAACGGGCCTCCCTGATCGAACGGCGCCGGGCCCCGCACGACCACCGCGTCCAGGTCCTCCACCTCACGGACGCCGGCCGCCGTGTCCTCGCCCAGGTCACCGAGAGCCGCCGGGCGGCCTTCCACGAACGTCTCGCCGACTGGCCCCGGGAGGACCTGGAACGGTTCGCGGACTACCTGGCGCGCTACAACGCGCGGGGACCGTCCGGGGCGTCCGACGCCGGCTGACCCCGATGCCGCGCTCTCTCCCGGCGACCGCAGGGCACGCTCCCGGCCGCCGCCGGGCGGCCCCCGCGCGGAGCGCCGCCGACCCGCGCGTACGGTGGAGCGCGTACCCGATCGTCATCTCACGCTGGAAGCGCATGAACGTCACCCGAGGCTTCACCGGACGCCCGCGCGTCGACAACCCGGGGCTGCCCCCGGGGCAGTACGACGCGGGCGACGACTGGCCCGTGCTGTCCGCCGAGGTCCCCCCCGACCTCGCGCCCGCCGAATGGACCTTGCGGATCGACGGGCTGGTGGACGCGCCGCAGACCTGGACCTGGGAGCAGGCGCACCGGCTGCCCGGCTCGGCGTACGAGGGCGACATCCACTGTGTGACCGGCTGGTCGAAGTTCGGGGTGCGGTTCGCAGGCGTGTCGCTCGACGTCTTCCTGGAGGCCGTGCGGCCGCAAGGCCGCGCCACCCACGCGGTCGCCTACTCCCACACCGGGTACACCACGAGCCTGCCGCTCGCGGATCTCACCGGCGGCCGGGCCTGGATCGCCTTCACCCACGCCGGCCGGCCGCTCGACCCGGAGCACGGCGGTCCGGCGCGGCTGCTGGTGCCCCACCTGTACTTCTGGAAGAGCGCCAAGTGGATCGCGGGCCTGCGGCTGCTGGACCACGACGAGCCGGGCTTCTGGGAGCAGAACGGCTACCACACCCGGGGCAACCCCTGGCAGGAGCAGAGGTACGCCGGTGACTGAGACCCTTGCCTCCGCGGCGACGTTCACTCCCCCGACGCGGTTCGCCGTGCCGGGCCGGATCGCCGTCGGCGACCAGTCGGCGGTGTGGCGGACGGCGACGCTCACGGAGATCCGCCGCGAGACTGCGCACGCGGCCACCTTCCGGTTCGCGGTGCCCGCCTGGGCGGGGCATCTGCCCGGGCAGCACCTGCTGCTGAGGCTGACCGCCGAGGACGGTTACACCGCCCAGCGGCACTACTCCCTCGCGTCCGCGCCCGACGACTCCGGGCACATCGAGCTGACCTTGGACCATGTGGACGGCGGTGAGGTGTCCGGCTGGTTCCACACGGTCGCCGCGCCCGGGGACCGGGTGGAGGTGCGCGGTCCGCTCAGCGGCTTCTTCGCCTGGCCGGGCGACCGGCCCGCGCTGCTGATCGGCGCCGGCTCCGGGGTCGTCCCGCTGATGTCGATGGTGCGCCACCGCCGGGCGCGCGGACTCGACGTACCGCTGCGGCTGCTGGTGTCCGCGCGCGGCCCAGAGGAGCTGATCTACGCGGGCGAGTACGGCGCGGAGACGACGCCCGTGTTCACGCGCCGCGCGCCGGAGGGGACGCCGGTGGGCCGGCTCGCCGCCGGCCATCTCGCACCCCTGTTCGCCGAGGAGCCGGCGGGCGGCTGGGAGGCGTACGTCTGCGGCTCCAACGCGTTCGCCGAGCACGCCTCGCGACTGCTGGTGGCGGCGGGGCAGCCGGTGGACCGGATCCGGATCGAACGGTTCGGCTGAGGATCCCGCCCGGCGACGACCGCTCCATCGCGTCCGGACCCGAACGGTCCGCCCGAGGACCCCGCCCGACCGTGACCACACCACCGCCTCCGGACCGCACCGCCCGCCCGGCGGTGAGGACACTCGCGTGCCGACAGCCGGAATGAGCGATCTCGCCCGAAGAGGGTATTTCCTCCCTGTGGGCACTCGTCCGCGTGACGGCGAGGAGGTCGACATGCGAACCCGGGTGCGCGGCTGGCGCTGGCGGCGCAATCCGTTGCGGCGCCGGGCGGACGTCGTGGAGGCGTGGACGGTACTGGTGGTCGTGGTGCTGCTGCTGATCGGCGCGCCCCTGGCCGGGGCGGTGGCCGGCCGGTGGGCGCACGACGACGCGCGGCAGATCGCGGCGGAGCAGCGGGCGGAGCGGCACCGTGTCCGCGCGGAGGTCGTGGGCCGGCCGCCCGACGGTCTGCCGGCGGGGCAGGCCGGCCGGGAGAACGCCTACCGGGTGGCGGTGCGGTGGACGGAGCCTGGGCAGGGGGTGCGGACGACCACGGCGCGGGTGCCGGCCGGCACCGAACGCGGTGACGTGGTCGACGTGTGGTTCGACGCGCGCGGGCGTACCGTCGCCCCGCCGGTCGACGGCACGGCGGTGTGGCAGCACACCCTCACGATGGGAGTGAGCACGGCAGGCGGCACGGCCGCGGTCGTGCTGCTGGGCCACGCGCTCGTGCGCAAGGCCGCCATGCGCCACCGGCTGGAGGAGTGGGACCGGGAGTGGGCGCGCACGGGGCCCGAGTGGAGCCGGCGCAGCGCGTAGGGGGTCGTCACGGCGAGGAGCGCCGCCGCGCCCCTGCTCGACGGGGCGGCACCCGCGCGCCCCGGCGCAGCGGGAGTGTCGTCCTGCCCGCGACCGGCGGCAAGATCCATAAAGGGCGCCCGGCGCCGCCGTCGCGGTCTGGCGAGCGCTCCCACCGCCCACGTACGGTGTGATCATTCGTACGGCCACTTAACAAAAGGCGGTTGTTCATGGCCCTGTTCGACCTGTCCGTCGAGGAACTCCACGAGTACCGCAGCGCGTCCGTCGAGCCGGAGGACTTCGACGCGTTCTGGTCCAAGACCCTCCAGGAGGCCCGCGAGCACGACCTGGACGCCCGCTTCGAGCCGGTCGACACGGGGCTGAGCACGGTGCGGGTGTTCGACGTCACGTTCGCGGGGTACGGCGGCCACCCGGTCAAGGGCTGGCTGACGGTGCCGGCCGGGGCCGAGGAACCGCTGCCGCTGATCGTGGAGTTCGTCGGGTACGGCGGGGGACGCGGGCTGCCGCTCGAGCACCTGCTGTGGGCGTCGACGGGCCGCGCGCACTTCGTGATGGACACCCGTGGGCAGGGCAGCGCGTGGGGCGGCGGGGGCGGCACCGCCGACCCGGTGGGCGGCGCGCCGTCGTACCCCGGTTTCATGACG
>NZ_BQUN01000224.1:1104-14153 GCF_026008495.1 Streptomyces sp. A012304 | reverse complement strand
GTACACGGACGCGGTGCGCGCGGTGGAGGCGGCCCGTTCGCACCCGCTGACCGACGCGTCGCGGACCGTGGCGCTCGGCGGCAGCCAGGGCGGCGGCATCACGCTCGCGGTGGGCGGCCTGGTGCCGGACCTCGTGGCGATAGCGCCGGACGTGCCGTTCCTGTGCGACTTCCCGCGCGCCACGGTGCTGACGGACCGTCACCCCTACCGGGAGATCGGCCTGTTCCTCAAGACGCACCGCGGTCGCGCGCGGGACGTGCAGCGCACCCTGGCGTACTTCGACGGGGTGCACTTCGCGGCGCGCGGCTCGGCGCCCGCCCTGTTCTCGGCGGCCCTGGAGGACCAGACCTGCCCGCCGTCGACGGTGTTCGCCGCCTTCAACGCCTGGGCGCACGACGACAAGAAGATCGAGGTGTACGACTTCAACGACCATGAGGGCGGCGGCCCCTACCAGCAGGAGGCCAAGGTGCGCTGGCTGCGGTCGTACGCCTGACGGCCGGGCGTCGCCGCAGCGGTTCGTCGGCCACCTTCCCTCCGGTCCGACCAGTCGGTACGTTCGGGGGGCCCGGCCCGCACCGCCGCGGTCCGGGGTTCCGGCTGATCACGGAGGGCCCATGTCCGAGCAGGTGCCAGAGGTGCACGGCCACTGCGACCCGCGGTTCGCCGCGGTGCGCGCCGCCTTCGAGGAGAACTTCCGGGAGCGGGGCGAGCTGGGGGCCGCGGTGGCCGTCACGGTCGACGGCGTGACCGTGGCCGACCTGTGGGGCGGCTGGGCGGACGCGGCGCGCACGCGCGCGTGGGAGCGGGACACGGTGGTCAACGTGTGGTCGACGTCCAAGGGGCCGACGGCCCTGTGCGCGCACATCCTGGCCGACCGGGGGCTGCTCGACCTCGACGCCCCGGTGGCCGTGTACTGGCCCGAGTTCGCGGCGGCGGGCAAGGAGGGTGTCCTCGTACGCCACCTGTTGTCGCACCGCGCGGGTCTGTCCGGGCTGCGCGAGCCGCACACCCTGGAGCAGCTCTACGACTGGGAGTTGACGACCGCGCGCCTGGCGGCGACGGAGCCCTGGTGGGAGCCGGGCACCCGGTCCGGCTATCACGCGTTCACCTACGGCCACCTGATCGGCGAGGTGGTGCGCCGGGTCTCGGGGCTGCTGCCGGGGGCCTTCCTGGAGCGGGAGGTGACCGGGCCGCTGGGCCTGGACTTCACCATCGGGCTGCCGGAGAAGGAGGCCGGGCGGGCGGCCGAGCTGGTGCACGCGCCGGCCGCGCCCAGCGGCGAACAGGCCGCCGCCTTCGACCAGTTGGCGCCCGCCGCCCTCGCCTCGCTGGCCAACCCGCTGGTCGGGGCGGGCGAGGCCAACTCTCCCGGCTGGCGGGCCGCCGAGATCCCGGCGGCGAACGGCCACGGCACCGCGCGGGCCGTCGCCGCGCTGTACGGCGTTCTCGCCGGGCAGGGCTCCCGAGGCGGCCGGCGGGTGCTGTCCGCCGAGGCCGCCGAGCGGGTGCGCGAGGGGCAGGGCAGCTGCCGGGACCTGGTGCTGGGGGCCGGGCTCGGGCACGAGACGGAAATCGGCCTCGGCCTGTGGCTGAGCGGCCCGCACGGTTCCTACGGGCCGAACCCGCGGGCTTTCGGCCACGACGGCTTCGGCGGGTCCTGCGGTCTCGCCGACCCGGAGGCCGGGGTGTCGCTGGGGTACGTGATGAACCGTATGGGCCCCCGCATCGCGGACGACCCGCGCAAGACAGCGCTGGTGGAGGCCGTGTACAGCGCCCTGTGAAAGGGACGTCGGGCGGTCCGGATCCGGCCGTTCGGGCCGCCCGCCCTTCCCTGCTGGTTTAGACCAATGCTAGATCTGGTGGCGCACAAGCCCGCACGGCACGCACCCCAGGAGGCGCGCGGCATGGCCCGCACCACCCCGCACGACCGGCCCATCTACTGGCGCATAGCGAAGGAGCTGCTCGGCGAGCTGCGCGACGGCACCATTCCGCCCGGTGAACGGCTGCCCGGCGAGCGGCAGTTGGCGGAGCAGTTCGGGGTCAGCCGGGTGACCGTCCGGCAGGCGTTGGAGGTGCTGCGCCGGGACGGCCTGGTCGAGACGGACCGGCGGGGCACGCACGCCGCTCTGCCCGGGGCGCCGGTCGGCACCCCGTCCTGCCTCGCCTTCCCGGTCGGCGCCCGCCCCGCGGACGACCCCTCGGCGCTGGACCGGGCCACCATCGCCTGGGAGCCGCCCCCGCCGGAGCACGCCGAGGCGCTCGGGCTCGCCCCGCACCGCCCGACCCTGGTGCACCACTACGAGTCCGCCGGCGCCCACGGCCGCGGGGCGCGCACGGCCGTGACCTCCTTCTCCGCGACCGCCCTCGCCGAGGTGCCGGAACTCGCCCGCTACCGCGACCGTGCCGACGCCGCCGGATCGCCGCACCTGCGCCGCGTCTACGACTGGATGCGCCGGGCGGGCCTCACCCTCCACCACCGGGACTCCCTCACCCTGCTCGACCTCACCCCGCTCGACGGCACCCCTGCGCTACGGGTGACCCGGCTCGTGCACGACCAGTACGCCCGGCCGCTGGAGATCACCGACCTGGTGATGCGGGCCCCGCAGGAGGATCTGGTCTACACGTTCACACTGCCGGCGGCGGACGGTCCGCGCGCCGCCGAGGAGGACGCACGGTGGCTCCACGGTCGTGCACTCTGAGTCGGATCGCGCGGCGGATCCGCTGCCGGCCTCGGGCCATGACGACGCATGACGCACAGCAGATCGAGGCGGCCAACGCCACCGACCGCACCCCGGTCGTCTTCGTGCACGGCCTGTGGCTGCTGCCGTGCAGCTGGGACCGCTGGGCGGCCCACTTCGAACGGGCCGGCTACGCGCCGGTCTCGCTGTCCTGGCCGGACGACCCGGAGACCGTCAAGAGGCAGCAGCACGATCCGGGCGTGACCGAGATCGTCGAGGTCAAGGACCGTGGCCACGCGCTCACCATCGACCACGGCTGGCAGGAGGTCGCGGACACGGCACTGTCGTTCGTACGCCGCTTCGTCCGACCCGCTCAGAGCGGGCGGCGCGCCTCGACCATCCGCACGCGTGGGCTTCCGTCGCTCCTGGTCCCGAACTCGGGCAGGGCGCGGAGGTCCACCCGGAAGCCGGCGCGCTCCAGTTCCCGGCGCACCTCGCCGAGCCGGAAGGCCCGGTAGTACATCACGAACGGCGGCCGCCACACGGCGTTGCGCACCCGCATCACGGCGTCGAAGCCGAGGAGCATCCAGAAGGCCCCGGTGGTGGGGCGCGGCGGGGCGAGAACCGGGAACGCGAACCGGCCGCCCGGCCGCAGCGCCGTGTGCACCTGGGTGAAGAGGTTCGGCAGTTCACGCGGCAGGAAGTGCCCGAACGCGCCGAAGCTGACGACGAGGTCGAAGCGGGCCGTGAAGGGCAGGGCGCGGGCGTCCGCGCGCACCCAGGACACCCGCGGGCCCCGGGCACGCGGGCGCCGGCGGGCCTCGTCGAGCATGCCCGCGCTGAAGTCGACCCCGGTGACGCTGCGCCGGCACACGGTCGCCAGCGCGTCGACGCCGGCGCCCGTGCCGCAGCACAGGTCGAGGCCGTCGTCGTAAGGACCGCTCGCGCGCAGGGCCCCGGCGACCGCGTCCAGGACGGAGTCGGGCGTGCGGAAGGGCGTGTGGTCGAACTTCGGCGCGAGGAGGTCGTAGCCGTGCTCGACGGACGACAGCGCCTGGACGGCGAGTTCGCGCAGCGTGGGGCCTTCGGGGCTGAACATCGTCGTCAGCCTATCCCCGGGACGCCGTGTGCCGCCGCCCGGTGCCCGGTAGCCTGACCGCCGTGCATGTGGGTACCGCCGACACCCGGCTCGTCGTGCTGCGCGGCAACTCCGCCTCCGGCAAGTCCTCCGTCGCGGCCGGGATCCGCGACCGGTTCGGACGGGGCCTGGCGCTCGTCGGGCAGGACAATCTGCGCCGGGTGGTCCTGCGGGAGCGCGATCTGCCGGGCGGGGCGAACATCGGTCTCATCGACACCGTCGCCCGCTACGCCCTGGACGCCGGCTACCACGTCGTCGTCGAGGGCATCCTCTACGCCTCCCACTACGGCGAGATGCTGCGGCGGCTGCGCGCCGACCACCGCGGGCCGACCCACTGCTACTACCTGGACGTGCCGTTCGAGGAGACCCTGCTGCGGCACGCCACCAAGCCGGACATGCCCGGGGTGGGCGAGGCGGAGCTGCGCGACTGGTACCGACCGCGCGATCTGCTGCCCGGCGGCGTGGAGAGGGTCGTCGGTGCCGAGAGCTCGTTGGAGGCGACGGTGGACCGCGTCATGCGCGAGTCAGGTCTCGCGCTGCTGCCCGCGCGGGAGCGGTGAGAGCGGCCCCGGGAACAAACGCGACCGCCACCGCCTTTACCGGATCGGCGGCCCGAGTGTCGTATTCCTAGGCAGGGACCCGCTCGCGGTGCTACGCTGCCGTCAGCATCTGTGTACGCCGTGTTGTCGGCGCCGATGCGAGTTCTCTCCTTCAGTTCGCTGAGCCACCCGGCTGTTCCGGCTGGCGCACCGGCATCTCCGCACACCTCGTGAGCAGCGGTTCCCGTCGTACCCGAGGTGCTGCTTCCCGCCGCCGGAGGCGCGCGTACGCCCTCCCCTCGCGGCTTCACCCCCTTCCTTCCGCATGCCTCATGCCTTCCGTCCTCGAAAGGACCGACCACCATGACCACCACCCTCGAACACCCCTCTGTGCAGCAGCAGTCCCCGGTCCGGATCGTCACCGGTGTCCTCGACCTCGACGGCAGCGGCAAGGGGCAGCTGCGGGCCGAGCACTGCCTGCCCTCCCCCACCGACCCCGAGGTCCCGCCCGCGCTGGTCCGCCGGCACGGACTGCGCAAGGGCGACCTCGTCGAAGGCGTACGGGGCGGTCAGCGCGTGCTGACCGACATCACCCGCGTCAACGGCCGTACGCCGCAGGAGGCGCGCGGACGCCGTCACTTCCGTGACCTCACGCCCCTCCATCCGCACCGGCGGCTGCGCCTGGAACATCCGGCGGCCGGGCTCGCCGGGCGCCTCACCGACCTGATCGCCCCCGTCGGCAAGGGCCAGCGCGGGCTGATCGTCGCCCCGCCCAAGACGGGCAAGACCGTGCTGCTCCAGCAGATCGCCGCGGCCGTCGCCGGCAACCATCCCGAGGCCCGGCTGATGGTGGTGCTGCTCGACGAACGCCCCGAGGAGGTCACCGAGATGCGGCGCTCCGTGCGCGGCGAGGTGTACGCCTCCACGTTCGACCGGACGCCCAAGCAGCACATCGCGCTCGCCGAACTCGTCGTCGAACGGGCCAAGCGGCTCGTCGAGGCAGGCGAGGACGTGGTGATCCTGCTCGACTCGCTGACCCGGCTGTGCCGGGCGCACAATCACGCGGCGGCCGCCGGAGGCCGCACGCTCAGCGGCGGTGTCGACGCGACCGCGCTGATCGGCCCCAAGCGGTTCTTCGGCGCCGCGCGGGCGGCCGAGGAGGGCGGCTCGCTCACCGTCCTCGCCACCGCCCTGGTCGACACCGGCTCCCGCGCCGACGGCTTCTTCTTCGAGGAGCTGAAGGGCACCGGCAACATGGAGCTGCGCCTCGACCGCGAACCGGCCTCCCGCCGTGTCTTCCCGGCCGTCGACATCACCGCCTCCGGCACCCGCCGCGAGGAACTCCTCCTGACCCCGGCCGAGTTGACGGCCATGCAGGGGCTGCGGCGCGCGCTGCGCACCCGGGACGGACAGGCGAACCTGGAGACGCTGCTGGAGCGGATGCGGGCGACGCCGGACAACGCGACCTTCCTGCGCCGCATCCAGCCGACACTGCCGTCGGCCTGACCACCGCGGCCGACACGCCGGACCCACCCGGTCGGGCGCGCGGCATCCGGGTGCACGCGCGCCCCGTTCGGCACGGGCAGCGCGAGGAAGAGCACCACCATTCCTACGTTGATCATATGACGATCGGATTCTCCTCCCGGGCTGCCGTGTCGGCCTGCGCGTTCTGTGCGGCAGGCGCCCTGGCCCTCGATCCCGTCGCCGCCCCGGCCGGGGCGGACCCCGGCGCGCCCGGCGGAACACGGGCGGACCTGCCGCGGCCGTCCCTGCTGTACCGCTCCGGCACACAGGTCAGGCCCCGCTCCGGAGCGCCCGGGCTCCCCCGCGTCTCCGCGGCGTCGTGGCTGGTGGCCGACGCCGACAGCGGCGAGGTGCTCGCCGCGTCCAACGCGCACCGCAGGCTGCCGCCCGCCAGCACCCTCAAGACGCTGTTCGCGCTCACCGTGCTGCCGGCCCTGCCCGGCGGGATCCGGCACCGGGTCACCGCGGCGGAGCTGAGGGGCATCGGGCCCGGCAGCAGTCTCGTCGGGGTCGCGGAGGAACGGACGTACCGGGTCACCGACCTGTGGCACGGCGTGTTCCTCAGCTCCGGCAACGACGCCGTGCGCGTCCTGGCCGCCCTCAACGGCGGCTGGCGCGCCACCGCCGCCCGGATGCAGGCCAAGGCCCGCTCCCTCGGTGCCCTCGACACGCGCGTGCTGTCGCCGGACGGGTACGACGCGCGCGGCCAGGTGTCCTCCGCGTACGACCTCGCGGTGTTCGGGCGGGCCGGGCTGCGCAACGCGGACTTCGCGCGGTACTGCGCCACCGTGCGGGCGAGGTTCCCCGGGCACGGCGGCCGGACGTACCCCATCGTCAACACCAACCGGCTGCTGAGCGGGGCGGACGGCGTCGCGCGGTACCCGGGGCTGATCGGCGTCAAGAACGGCTACACCAGCGACGCCGGTCACACGCTCGTCGCCGCCGCCCGCCGCGGTACCCGCACCCTCGTCGTGACCGTGATGCGCCCACGGGCGCGCGGCGCGTTCACCGTCTACGAGGAGGCGCGCGAGCTGCTCGACTGGGGGTTCGCGGCCGCCGGGCGGGTCGCTCCGGTGGGCTCGCTGGACGCGTTGCGGGCACGGCCGCGACCGGGTCCCCCGGTGGTGCCGGTGGCCTCCGCGGCCCCCGCCGACGACGGTCCCGGCTGGCCGGAGGCCGGGCGGATCGCGGGTGCCGCCGTGCTCGGCGGGACGGGCGTGGCGCTGCTGCTGCGCCTGGTGGGCCGCCGCAGGCCGGCCGGCTGACCGGCCGGCAGCCACAGCAGCAGACCGAGCGTGATCCAGGTGTAGAGGTTGCCGCCGAGGAAGCCGTCGACGCCGGACGCGTCGTCGAACCACAGCCACACCACGCTGGTGCACAGCACCGCGTACAGGGCGCCCGCCACGCGCGGGTGCCCGGCGCGGACCAGCACCGCGAACGACGGCAGCAGCCAGACCAGGTGGTGCACCCAGGTGATGGGGCTGACCAGGCAGGCGGTCAGCCCGGTCAGCGCGAAAGCCGCCTGCCAGTCGCCCGCGGCCGCCGCCCGCCGCGACCGCCACGCCCACACGGCCAGGACCGCCGCCGCCAGCACCGCCCACACCGGCCGGCTCTCCACGCCCAGCCGGGCCAGGACGCCCTGGAGGGACTGGTTCGAGACGTAGTCGAGGCGCCCGACGCGGGTGGTGTCCCACAGGGCGCTCGTCCAGTAGAAACGGGAGGCGTCCGGGGCGATCAGGGCCGCGAGCGCGGTGGCGGCGACGGCGGTCCCGGTGGCGACCGCGGCCGCGCGCGGGCGGCGGGCGAGCAGGAGCAGCCCGATGAAGAGCGCCGGCGTGAGCTTGATCGCCGCGGCGAGACCGATACCGATACCGGCCCAGCGGGTCCGGCCGGTCGACAGCAGCAGGCAGTCCGTCAGGACGAGGGCCAGCAGCAGGATGTTGACCTGGCCGAAGCTGAAGGTGTCCCGCAGCGGCTCGAACAGCGCGAGGGCGCAGGCGCCGAGGGCGACGCCGTACCAGCCGTGGCGGCGCCACCCCGGTCCGGCGAGGACCCGGGCGGCCAGGGCCAGGGCGGCCAGGTTGAGCAGCAGGGCCGCCACGATCGCGGTGCCCAGGCCGACCAGCGCCATCGGCAGCATGACGACGGCGGCGAACGGCGGGTAGGTGAAGCCGTACGGCGTGCCCGGCACCCGGTAGTCGTAGACGCGGCCGTCGCCGTTGATCCAGCTGTCGACGGTGCCGTGGTAGACGCGCAGGTCGAACCAGTCCCGCAGCAGCGGCACGGTCGCGGTGAACACGGTCACGGCGGTGACCAGGGCGAGGACCAGCAGCAGCCGGCCGCGGTCGGTGCGGGGTGCCCTCATGCCGTACGTCCCAGGGTGGTCGGGGCCTGTGCCGCGAGACGGGCCTGCCACAGGACGACCACGGCGAGGGCGCCGCCGCAGACCGCGAGGACCAGCCGGCCCGCGTCGGCCGGGTCGCCGTCGGGCAGGACGGCCAGGGCGAGCACCCCGGCCACGGCCGCCATCCGGTGCCGTACCGAGGTGCTCGGCGCGGCGGCGGCGATGAGGAACAGGCCCCATAGGGCGTACCAGGGGCGGATCGCCGGGCCGAAGGCGGCGACCGCCGCGAGGCTCAGGCCGAGCGCGTACACCGGGCGCGGACGCAGCCGCCACCAGATGACGACCAGGGCGACGGCGGTCAGGGCGAGACCCAGCGCGTGCCAGGCGGGGACGGCCAGCGGCGCCAGGTCGCTGCCGACGCCCTCCAGCAGGGCGCGGGTGGCCCGGCCGAGCAGGCTGGTCAGGGCCCAGTTCTGCGCGGAGACGGGGGTGTCCAGGGCGGCTATCCAGCCGTACCCGGTGCCCGCGACGGCGGTGGCGGTGACCGTGGTGACGGCGCAGGCGGCGGCGGTCGTCGCCACCGCGCGCAGCGGGCGCCGGCCGGCGCGCAGTTGGAGCACCAGGACGGCGGCGAGGCCCAGCGCGGCGGGTGCCTTCACCAGGGCGGCGAGGGTGACCAGGACGGTGCCGAGGACCGGGCGGCGGCCGAGTGCGGCGACCAGGCCGACGCCGAGCAGCCCCAGCATGATCGCGTCGTTGTGGGCGCCGGCCACCAGGTGCAGCAGCACCAGCGGGTTGAGGGCGCCCAGCCACAGCGCTGCGGCCGGGTCGGCGCCGCTGTGCCGGGCCAGCCGGGGCAGCGCGGCGGCCATCAGCGCCACCCCGCACAGCGCGACGCATCGCATCCCGATCAGTCCCGCCGGGAGTTCGCCGCTGGTCAGCCCGGACAGGGCGGCGGCGACGGCGAGGAACACCGGGCCGTAGGGAGCACCGGTGTGCTGCCACAGCGGGGCGACCTCCGCGGCGAGCGGGCCGCCGAGCCGGGCCGGGCCGTGCGCGTACACGTCCATGTGGGCGTCGACCATGGCGCCCTGGGCGAGGTAGCTGTAGACGTCCCGGCTGAACAGCGGCGGCGCGATGAGCAGCGGCGCCGCCCACACGGCGAGGACCAGCACCAGGGCGCGCGGGGTGGGCGGGTCGGCGCCGCGCACCAGGCCGCCGAGCAGCACCCAGGCGGCGGTCAGCAGCACCAGCCCGAAGTACACGCCGACCAGGCCGAGCACGGCGTGCGGCGAGGACGGGGCGAGCAGCTCGCGGGCGGGCAGCGCGCCGGCCGTCTCGCCGCCCAGGGCGAGACAGGCGGTGCCGGCCAGACCCAGCACCTGACAGCGACGGAGATCGACGGGAAAAGCCATGGCCAACACTCGGTCAGGTTGTCAACGCCGGGTGGCCGGAAAGCGACGCTCCGGCCTCCTGGCGGCGGCCTGCGTGTGACCGCCGTGTGAGCGTGCCGGGCCGGTCAGGAAAAACGTGAACTGGAGACGGGTCCGGTCGACTTCACCTGGGCCCGGTCACCGCGCAGCCAGGTGCCGCGGACGGCCGTGACGAAGTCCGTGAGCCGTTCGACGGTGTCCGTGGGTGTCTCGCCGTCGCCGCCGTCGGGGGTCGGGTCGGCGGCCACGATCTCTGCGGCGATCTCCGCCTCCGGGCGCTCGTCGGGCTCGCCCGCCTCCACCCCGCCGTCGGCGCCCTGCCGCAGGCCGGCGCTCCAGGGCGCCACCGCGTGCTGGTGCAGGAAGGTGACGCTGTCGGGGGTGACGGCGGGCGGGTCGGTCCAGCAGCTCGCGTGCTCGTGGAGCACCTGCCCCGGCACTCGGTCGAACAGTTGCCCGAGGATCGCCGGGCCCTGGTCCGTGGCCGCCGTCTCGTCGAGGTCGTAGGCGACGACGACCGTGTCCTGGCGCGCCGCGTCGAAGGGCCGTGCCGGGAGGCCGAGGATCTCGGCGGCGGCCAGGCCCAGGACACGGCTGCCGCGGTCGGGCAGCAGGGACACCGAACGCGGACGCGCCTCGGCCGCGTCGAGGACCGCCTTCAGGCGCAGCAGACCCTGGAGGCAGAGGTCGTGGCTGTCCTGGAGGTAGGCGAACCGGCCGGCCATGCCCGCCCCGAAGCCGTACGGCGACAGCGTGCCGAGCACGGTGCCGCCCATGACGTACTGCCAGCCGCGCAGGTCGGTGCGGTCCAGGGCGCTCGCCGCCTCGGCGCTCGCGGCCCGCTCCAGCACGCGGTTCTGGCGGTCACGCGCCGGCAGCCACATCTCGTCGTCGGGGGGCGGCAGCAGGGCGTGGTGGCGGCGGGCCAGCGCCAGGTCGCCCGCCAGGACGGCGTTGAAGACCAGCAGGTAGCGGTCGGGCCACTCGGCGAACCCCGACTCGTGCTCGGCCAGCACGTCGGCGGCCTCGCGGTGGCGGCCCTCGGCCTCGTAGGCCGAGACCAGTTCGCGCAGCGCCGCGAGGGAGCCCGGGACCAGGCGCAGCGCCTCGCGCAGCGCGGGTATCGCGAGGTGGGACACGCCGCGCTCGACGCACGCGTACCCGAAGTCGTAGAGGGTCTGCGCCGCGTCCGGCCGTGCGGTCAGGGCGGTGGCGGCCTGCCGGAGGTCGTCGAACCCGGCGGACTCGGCGGCCCGCGCGACCACCAGGGCGACCTCGGCGAGCGGCTGGGGCTCGGGCGCGCGCCGCAGTTGGCGCAGCGCGCCGGGGACGTCGCCCAGGTCGAGCAGCTCCCAGGCCTTGAGCAGTTCGGGAGACCGGGGACGGCGAAGCTTGCGGGAGAACATGCGGGGGATCCTCCCCGGTGAGCGGGGAGGGCCTCAACTGCTTTAACGAGCGCCGAGGTTGAGTATCCGTACTCAGGACGCGGCGCCGTACGGCGATGAGGCTGAGGTCATGACCTCCGCACCCGAAGCCCCCGTCTCCGAGTCCACGCGACCGCATCCCGGGACGGACGTGTTCGTCGCGCTCGCCCTGCTGGCACTGGACGCCGTCGTCGCCCTGGTGGCGGGGCTGTGGAGCTTGATCATCACCGATTACGACCTGTTCGGCGGCGACAACGAGGGGGTGAGCCTCACCCCGGTCGTGACGACCCTCACCGTGGTCAGCGTCCTCTTCCTGGGCACGGCGCTCCTCGCCGGACGGCGGAAGGCGTACGTCACCGCCGTCGTGCAGGGCCTGGCCGGGATCACACTGCTGCTCTCGGCCGTGACATGGCAGGCCGAGAGCAACGGGGACCACCGTCGGCCGGCGCCCGAGTCCGGCTACAGCGGGCCGCACTCGGCGTGCCGGTCGGGCGGCGACAGCAGCGAGTGCCTCGGAGGCTGACGGGTCAGAACACCGACAGCCCGGTCAGGGTCGTGAACCGGTCCAGCGCCGCGACGCCCGCCACCGAGTTGCCGCGTTCGTCCAGGCCGGGGCTCCACACGCACAGGGTGCAGCGGCCGGGGACGACGGCGATGATGCCGCCGCCGACGCCGCTCTTGCCGGGCAGCCCGACGCGGTAGGCGAAGTCACCGGCCGCGTCGTAGGTGCCGCAGGTCAGCATGACGGCGTTGACCTGCTTGGCCTGGCTGCGGCTGAGCAGCCGGGTGCCGTCGGCGCGGACGCCGTGCCGGGCGAGGAAGGTGGTGGCCAGGGCGAGGTCGGCGCAGCAGGCGGTGATCGAGCACTGGCGGAAGTACTGGTCGAGCAGGGCCGGCACGGGGTTGTCGATGTTGCCGTAGGACGCCATGAAGTGGGCGAGGGCGGCATTGCGGTCGCCGTGCGCCGACTCGGACGCGGCGACCTCGAGGTCGAAGTCGAGGGCCGGGTTGCCGCTCTCGGCGCGCAGAAAGGCCAGCAGCTCCCCCGCCGCGTCGCCGGTACGGGTGTGGAGGCGGTCGGTGACCACCAGCGCGCCCGCGTTGATGAAGGGGTTGCGGGGGATGCCGTTCTCGTACTCCAGCTGGACCAGGGAGTTGAACGGGTTGCCGGAGGGTTCGCGGCCCACGTGCTCCCAGAGGGCCTCGCCCTCGCGGGCCAGGCCGAGGGCGAGGGTGAACACCTTGGTGATGGACTGTGTGGAGAACGGCTCGCGCCAGTCCCCCACCCCGTACACCGTGCCGTCCAGTTCCGCGACGGCCATGCCGAAGCTGCGGGGGTCGCGGGCGGCGAGCGCCGGGATGTAGTCGGCGGGCCGGCCGCGACCCGGGGTGCGGGACATCTCCTCGGCGATGCGCTCCAGGACCGGCTGGAAGGTGAGGGACGACGTCGTTGTCATGATCACCATTGTGCCTCCGGGCCGGTCCCCGTGCGTCGTCGCAGGTGGGAAGGGGTCAGACCAGGGGGGAGCCGTTGCCGGCGACGACCTCCGGGCGGAGCAGGTCGGCGAGCCGCTCCGCGGGCAACAGGCCCTTCTCCAGGACGAGTTCGGCCACGCCCCGGCCGGTGACGAGGGCCTCCTTGGCGATGTCGGTGGCGGCCGTGTACCCGATGTGCGGGTTGAGGGCGGTGACCAGCCCGATGGAGTTCTCCACCGTCGCGCGCAGCGCCTCGGTGTTGGCGGTGATACCGGACACGCACCGCTCAGCCAGCGTCAGGCAGGCGGCCCGCAGGTGGGTGATGGACTCCGACAGGGAGTGCAGGATGACCGGCTCGAAGGCGTTGAGCTGGAGCTGTCCGGCCTCGGCGGCCATCGTGATGGTGACGTCGTTGCCGATCACCTCGAAGGCGACCTGGTTGACGACCTCGGGGATCACCGGGTTCACCTTGCCCGGCATGATCGACGAACCC
>NZ_BQUN01000224.1:0-888 GCF_026008495.1 Streptomyces sp. A012304 | reverse complement strand
GGTTGGCGGCGGTGACCAGCGGCAGCCCGGTGATGGCGGCGAGGTGGCGGCGGGCCGACTCGGCGTAGCCGGCGGGCGCGTTCAGTCCCGTGCCGATCGCGGTCGCCCCGAGGTTGATCTCATGGATCAGCTCCACGGCCTCCGCCAGCCGGCTGCGGTCCTCGTCCAGCATGACGGCGTACGCGGAGAACTCCTGGCCGAGCGTCATCGGCACCGCGTCCTGCAACTGCGTACGGCCCATCTTCAGCACGTCACGGAACTCCACCGCCTTGGCCGCGAAGGCGTCCTGCAGCACCGCCATCGCCTTGAGCAGCCCGCGCACCGCGAACACCGTCGCGACCTTCACGGCGGTCGGGTAGACGTCGTTGGTCGACTGACCGAGGTTGACGTCCTCGTTGGGGTGCAGGAAGCGGTACTCGCCCTTGGCGTGCCCCAGCAGCTCCAGTGCCCGGTTGGCGACGACCTCGTTGGCGTTCATGTTGGTCGAGGTGCCGGCACCGCCCTGGATGACGTCCACGACGAACTGGTCGTGCAGCTCCCCGGACCGGATCTCCCGGCACGCGGCGACGATCGCGGCGGCCTTCGCCGGCTCCAGCAGGCCCAGCTCCTCGTTGGCGAGCGCGGCGGCCTCCTTCACGGCGGCCAGCGCGTCGATCAGGTGCGGGTAGGCGGAGATCGGTGTCCCGGTGATCGGGAAGTTCTCGGTCGCACGCAGGGTGTGCACACCCCAGTACGCGTCGGCCGGGACGTCCCGGTCTCCGAGCAGGTCGTGTTCACTGCGGGTGACGGCGGCGGTCATGAGGGTGCGGCCTCTTTCTGGGAGTGAGGGTGGAAGGAGGGGAGACGTCTGTGGAGGTGGTGGCCGGCCCGAGCGGTGCGAGGTGACGC
>NZ_BQUN01000223.1:8032-25849 GCF_026008495.1 Streptomyces sp. A012304 | reverse complement strand
CGCAGTGACCGAGCAGCCCGAGCAGGCCCAGGAGCCGGCGGCCGAGCCGGTCGAGGCGCCCGCCGCCGAGGAGCCCGCGCCGCGCCGCACCCGTCGCAGGGCCACGCGCCGTGCGGCCGAGCCGCTGCCCGCCGCCGAGGCCGAGAGCACCGCCGTCGAGGCCGTCCCCGCGACGCCGCCCGCCGCCCAGGCGCCGGCCGAGGCGCAGGCGCAGCCCGAGCCGCGGGCCGAGGAGGACGCCGCCCCCCGTCGGGGCCGTCGTCGGGTCGTCCGCAAGGCCGCCATCGGCTTCTCCGAGCCCGCGCGTCCGGCTGCCGAGGACGCCGGGGCGCCGGCGCGTCCGGCGCGGCCCGCGGTCGCCGTGTTCCAGGCGCCCGTGTTCACCGAGCCGAGGTTCCAGACCCCCGAGCGTGCCGCCGCCGAAGCGGCCGCCGCCGAGGCGGAGGCCGTGGAGCCGGCGGAGCCGGTCGAGGCCGAGGCCGAGGAGCTGCCGGAGGAGCAGACCGGGCCGCGGCGCCGCCGCCGGCGCCGGGGTGCCGCCGCCGAGGAGACCACCGAGACCGCCGAGTCCGTCGAGACCGCTCGCGGTGCCGAGCCCGCCGTGTCCGCCGACCTGGAGGACGAGGAGGCGGAGCCGGAGGAGGCCGAGGACGTCGTCGAGGGCGACGAGGAGGAGGCCGAGGAGGGCGGTTCGCGCCGCCGTCGCCGCCGGGGCGGCCGCCGTCGCCGTCGGGGCGAGGCCGCCGAGGGCGAGTCCCAGGACGCCGAGTCCGACGAGCTCGCCGCCGAGCAGGCCGCGCAGGACGCCGAGGACACCGCCGAGCAGGAGGAAGAGGACGACGAGGCGTCCGACGAGGCCGGCGGCTCCACCGCGGGCAGCCGTCGTCGCCGTCGCCGTCGCCGCCGTGCCGGGGACGCCTCTGTGGACACCGAGCCGGACGAGGGCGACCCGGAGCGCACGGTCGTCAAGGTCCGTGAGCCGCGCAAGGCGAGCGAGCCGTCCGACGAGGTGCAGTCCATCAAGGGCTCGACCCGTCTTGAGGCGAAGAAGCAGCGCCGCCGCGAGGGCCGTGAGCAGGGCCGCCGCCGCGTCCCGATCATCACCGAGGCCGAGTTCCTGGCCCGCCGGGAGGCCGTCGAGCGTGTGATGGTCGTCCGCCAGTACGGCGACCGCACGCAGATCGGCGTCCTGGAGGACGGCGTGCTCGTCGAGCACTACGTCAACAAGGAGCAGTCGACGTCGTACGTCGGCAACGTCTACCTGGGCAAGGTCCAGAACGTGCTGCCGTCGATGGAGGCCGCGTTCATCGACATCGGCAAGGGGCGCAACGCCGTCCTGTACGCCGGTGAGGTCAACTTCGAGGCGCTCGGCATGGCCAACGGGCCGCGCCGCATCGAGTCCGCCCTGAAGTCGGGCCAGTCGGTGCTCGTGCAGGTCACCAAGGACCCGATCGGCCACAAGGGCGCCCGTCTGACCAGCCAGGTCTCCCTCCCGGGCCGCTACCTCGTGTACGTGCCCGAGGGCTCGATGACCGGCATCAGCCGCAAGCTGCCCGACACCGAGCGGGCCCGGCTGAAGACGATCCTCAAGAAGATCGTCCCCGAGGACGCGGGCGTCATCGTGCGCACCGCCGCCGAGGGGGCGAGCGAGGACGAGCTGCGCCGTGACGTCGAGCGGCTCCAGGGGCAGTGGGAGGACATCCAGAAGAAGGCCAAGAGCGGCGGCGGCTCCAACGCGCCCTCGCTGCTGTACGGCGAGCCGGACATGACCGTCCGGGTCGTGCGCGACATCTTCAACGAGGACTTCTCCAAGGTCGTCGTCAGCGGCGACGACGCCTGGTCGACCATCCACGGGTACGTCTCGCACGTCGCCCCGGACCTGGCCGATCGGCTGTCGAAGTGGACCTCCGAGGTCGACGTCTTCGCCACCTACCGGATCGACGAGCAGCTCGCCAAGGCGCTGGACCGCAAGGTCTGGCTGCCCAGCGGCGGTTCGCTGGTGATCGACCGGACCGAGGCGATGGTCGTCGTCGACGTCAACACCGGCAAGTTCACCGGTCAGGGCGGCAACCTCGAGGAGACCGTCACCAGGAACAACCTGGAGGCGGCCGAGGAGATCGTGCGTCAGCTGCGGCTGCGCGACCTCGGCGGCATCATCGTGATCGACTTCATCGACATGGTGCTGGAGTCCAACCGGGATCTGGTGCTGCGGCGGCTGCTGGAGTGCCTGGGCCGCGACCGTACGAAGCACCAGGTCGCCGAGGTCACCTCGCTGGGCCTGGTGCAGATGACCCGCAAGCGGGTCGGGCAGGGGCTGCTGGAGTCGTTCTCCGAGACCTGCGTGCACTGCAACGGACGCGGTGTCATCGTCCACCTGGACCAGCCGTCGGTCTCCGGCGGTGGCGGCAAGCGCAAGAAGCGCGGCCGCGGCGGGGACGGGCAGGTTCCGGACCACGAGCACGAGGCCGTGGCCGCCGAGGTCGCCGAGTCGGCCGTGGCCGAGGTGAGCGAGGCACAGCGCGAGGCCGAGGTGGCCGCCGAGGTCGCCGAGCCGGTCGCGCTCGCCGCGCCCGACTTCGCGCCGGACGAGGAGCTGTACAGCAGCGTCGCCGAGGCGGAGGCCGCCGCCGCCCGTGGCCGCGGCCGCCGCCGGGCGAGCCGCCGGGTCTCGGCCCCCGCGGGCGCACCGCGCGGCGGTGCGTCGCGCAAGGCCCCGGCCCCCGAGGCCGCCGAGGCTTTCGCGGCGCCGGAGACGGCGGACGTGCCCACCGCTCAGGACGTCACCGCGGAGGCGGAGGCCGAGCGGCCGGTGCAGCCCGCCGAGGCCGCCGTCGCGCACGCCGAGCCGGCCGCCGTCGAGGACCCGGTCGTCGAGGCCCCGGCGGCCGAGGCCGCCGTGTCCGAGGCGCCGGTGTCCGAGGCTCCGACCGTCGAGGAGGCCGCGCCCAAGGGCCGTACGCGCCGTCGCGCCACCCGCAAGGTGTCCGCGCCGGCCGGTTCGCCCGCCGGGGCGGACGCCGCCGTGGTGACCGTCGCCGAGACCGCGCCCGCCGCGGCCGAGGAGCCGGCGGCGCCGGTGGCGCAGCCCGAGCCCGAGCCGGTCGCCGAGAGCGCGGCTCCGGCCCGTCCGCGGCGCCGCGCCGTGCGCAAGGCCACCGCGCCGACCGCGTCGGAGGAGACGGCCGTCGTGGTCGTCCCGTCGGCCGAGACGGAGGCCCCGGCCGAGACGCCGGAGCAGGCTCCCGCCGAAGCCCCGGCCGACACGGCCGCCGAGGCGACCCCCGCCGCGGAGCCCGGCGAGGGCGCGGAGCCGCAGGAGGCCGCTCCGGCGAAGAAGGCGGCCGCCCGCAAGACGGCCAAGAAGGCCACGGCGAAGAAGGCCGCCACCAAGACCGCGGCCAAGAAGACGGCCGCGAAGAAGACGGCGGCCAAGAAGACGACGGCGAAGAAGACGACGGCGAAGAAGGCCACGGCGGCGTCGAAGAAGACGGCGGCGGCCCAGCAGTCCGCCTCCTCCGTCTCGTCCGTCACGGCCACGACGGAGGACTGATCAGGTCCGCCCGCTCGAGGGCCGACGTGACGGCGGCGGCGCGGGGCGCCCGGTTCGACCGGGCTTCACCCCGTGTCGCCGCCCGCGTCGCCTTCCGTTCATGGGAAGGTGTAAACCTGTCTCCGGCTTGTGACGGAGTGCACCCCCTGGAGCGGTTTCTATGGGGTAACCCTGGGGAAAATCGCCACGCCCGTGCTGGTAACGTGATTTGTGGTCTCGGTGGCCACAGCCATGCGCACCGTGACCGCAGCCGAACTGCACGTCCGGTCCTCCAGTCCGGATACGGCTGTCTTCCCGCAAGGAACCCTCGGGGGCGGGGTCCTGTGTACAAGCCGTTCGCCCGCCCACAGGCAACCGGCGAACAACCGGGATGCGGCCGTGCCGAGCTCGACGCGGTCCCTTCCCGACCATGCACGACGCGCCTTCGAGGTCGCCGTAGAGGAGGGGATGTCGAATGACCGACGCCCATGAGTTCATACCGGCCGCCAGACCTGTGATCGACGAGGAGGAGATCGAGGCCGCGGTACGCGTTCTGCGCAGCGGCCGGGTCGTACAGGGTCCCGAGGTGGCCGCCTTCGAGGAGGAGTTCTCGGAGCTGGTCGACGGGCGGCACTGCGTCGCGGTCAACTCCGGCACCTCCGCCCTGCACCTGACGCTGATGGCGCTGGGCATCGGTCCGGGCGACGAGGTCGTCGTACCGTCGTTCTCCTTCGCGGCGTCCGCCAACGCGGTGCGGCTGGTCGGTGCCGACGTGGTCTTCGCCGACATCGAGGCCGACACGTTCTGTCTCGACCCGGCGGCCTTCGAGGCGGCCATCACCCCGCGCACCGCGGCGGTCATGCCGGTCCACCTCTACGGCCACCCGGCCGCCATGGACCGCATCATGACCATCGCGCGCCAGCACGGGCTCGCCGTCGTCGAGGACGCCTGCCAGGCCCACGCGGCCGCGCTGCACGGCACCCCGGTCGGCGCGTTCGGCTCCGCCGGCACCTTCAGCTTCTACCCGACGAAGAACATGCACAGCCTCGAGGGCGGCATGATCTCCACGGGCGACGCCGAGGTGGCCCGGACCCTGCGTCTGCTGCGCAACCAGGGCATGGAGCAGCGCTACGCCAACGAGATCGTCGGCGCCAACGTGCGCATGACGGACGTCTCCGCGGCGATCGGCCGCGTCCAGCGCGCCAAGCTGGCCGGCTGGACCGAGCAGCGCATCGCGAACGCCACCTACCTCACCGAGCACATCACCGCGGCGAACGTGGTGACGCCGAAGGTCGCCGAGGGCGCCCGGCACGTGTACCACCAGTACACCGTGCGGATCCGGGGCGACCGTGACGCGGCCATGGCGAAGCTGACCGAGGCGGGCATCGGCAACGCCGTGTACTACCCGACCCCGATCCACCGGCTGAAGCCGTACTGGGAGCCGGACCAGAAGGCCGGTCGGAGCTGGGACCTGCCCGAGACGGAGCGTGCCGCCGCCGAGGTCGTGTCCCTCCCGGTGCACCCGGCTCTGACCGCGCAGGACCTGGAGCGCATCGTGACCGCCGTGAACACGCTGGGAGAGCAGCAGTGAGCACCGGGAAGCAGCTGCGGGCCGGCCTCGTCGGCCTCGGCTCCATGGGCCGCCACCACGCCCGTGTCCTGGCCGGCCTGGACGGCGTCGACCTGGTCGGCGTCGTCGACCCGATGGGGGACAAGTTCGGTGCCGCCCAGGGCGCGCCCGTGCTGAACTCCGTCGAGGAACTGATCGCCCTGGGCGTGGACTACGCCGTCGTGGCCTGCCCGACCCACCTGCACGAGCAGGTGGGTCTGGCCCTGGCCGAGGCCGGTGTGTGCGCGCTCATCGAGAAGCCCGTCGCGGACACCATCGAGGGTGCCCGCCGGCTCGTCGAGGCCTTCGAGTCGCGCGGGCTGGTGGCGGGCGTCGGCCACATCGAGCGCTGCAACCCGGCGCTGCGCTCGCTGCGGACCCGCCTGGAGGCAGGCGAGCTGGGCGACGTCTACCAGGTCGTCACGCGCCGTCAGGGTCCCTTCCCGCACCGCATCGCCGATGTCGGTGTGGTCAAGGACCTGGCGACGCACGACATCGACCTGACCGGCTGGGTGACGGGCCGTCAGTACGTGTCCATCGCCGCGCACACCGTCTCCAAGAGCGGCCGTGAGCACGAGGACATGGTCTCCGCGGTCGGCCGCCTGGACGACGGCACGATGGTCAACCACCTCGTCAACTGGCTGAGCCCGCTGAAGGAGCGGTTCACCTCGGTCACCGGCGAGCGCGGCTGCTTCATCGCCGACACCCTCACCGCCGACCTGACGTTCCACTCGAACGCGGCGGTGACGACCGAGTGGGAGGCCCTCCGGGCCTTCCGCGGCGTCTCCGAGGGCGACATGATCCGCTACGCCATCCAGAAGCGTGAGCCGCTCCTGGTCGAACACGAGCTGTTCCGCGACGCGGTGCTCGGCAAGGCGGCCGACATCTGCACCCTGCGCCAGGGCATGCGCACGGTCGAGGTGGCGGCGGCGGTCCTGGAGTCCGCGGCCGGCAACCGCAGCGTGTCCCTTCAGCCGGAGGATCTGGCCGTCCATGGCAGCTGAGCGTCACCCATCGGGGGAACGGTGTGTGCTCGGTGGCACTCCTATGTTCTGTGAGACCTTCCCCGCAGGACCCAGCCGCCCGCAGGCTGTCGGAGACCAGGAGCCGGAGAATGAGTGCTGCGCCTGACGTCAGCGTCATCGTTGCCGTCTACAACACGATGCCCTACCTGACGGAGTGCCTCACCTCGCTCCTCGGGCAGAGCATCGGTCGGGGACGGCTGGAGATCGTCGCGGTCGACGACGGCTCCACCGACGACAGCGGCCGCGAGCTCGACCGGTTCGCGGCCCTGTACCCGGACACCGTGAAGGTGATCCACCAGCCCAACTCCGGCGGTCCCGCCGCGCCCAGCAACCGGGCGCTGGAGGTGGCCACGGGCCGGTACGTGTACTTCATCGGCTCCGACGACTACCTCGGTGAGGAAGCGCTGGAGCGCATGGTGAAGTACGCCGACAAGCACGACTCCGACGTCGTCGTCGGCAAGATGGTCGGCACCAACGGCCGTTACGTCCACCAGGCGCTGTACAAGCGCAACGACCCGGACGTCAGCCTGTACGACTCGGCGCTGCCGTTCACCCTCGCCAACACCAAGCTGTTCCGGCGGGAGCTGATCGAGAAGCACAAGCTGCGCTTCCCCGAGCACCTGCCCGTGGGCAGCGACCAGCCGTTCACCATCGAGGCCTGCGTGCGGGCGCGCAAGATCTCGGTGCTGGCGGACTACGTCTGCTACTTCGCCGTCAAGCGCGGCGACGCCAGCAACATCACCTACCGCGCCGACCACCTGGCGCGGCTGCGCTGCACCGCCGAGATCATGGACTTCACGGCCGGTCTCATCGAGGCGGGCCCCGAGCGGGACGCCGTGCTGCGCCGGCACTTCACCTGGGAGCTGGCCAAGCTCATCCAGGACGACTTCCCGGGCCTGGACCGCGAGTTGCGGCGGCAGATCTGCGCGGGCATCGCCCGGCTCGCCGACGTGTACTTCACCGACGGCATCCGCGACGCCATGGACGTCAAGCGCCGGGTGCGCATCGCCCTGGCGCAGGCGGGCGCGGTCGACGAGCTGTGCCAGGCCATCAGCGCCGAGGCGGAGCACGGGGCGCCGCCCTTCCTGGTCGAGGACGGTCGCGCCTTCGCCCGCTACCCCGGCTTCCGTGACCCGCTCATCGGCCTGCCCGACCGCACCTACGAGGTGCTCGACGAGTCGGTGCACGGTGCGCTCGCCCAGGGCACCCGGCTGCTGACCTCCGACTGGGAGCAGCGGGGCGACGGGCTCACCTACACGGCGTCGGTGCGGGTGCCCGTCGTCGGTGACATCGGCGAGGTGGCGCTGCGGCTCGTCCGGGGCGCCATGCCCAAGTCGGCCGACAAGCCGGGCGGGCGCCGCCTGAACCCGGGCACCTCCCTGCCGGCGCCGGTCGGCGAGATGCGGCTGGAGCCCGCCGAGGACGGCGGCGCGACCGTGCTGCACGCCCGGATCCCGCTGGAGTACGTCACCGCCAAGCGGGGCGTGCGGGTCCATGTGGACCTCGTGGGTTCGACGTACGAGATCCCGGTGCGGGGCGAGGGGCTGCCCATGCCGCTGGCCCGGCGCTGGGGGCGGGAGACCGATCCCTACCGGGCGTCGGCCCTGGTGAACGACAAGGGGCGTGTGGTGCTCGACACGGCCCAGATGTACCCACCGAAGACGACACTGGTCCTGCGGGCGTTCGGGCGCCTGCTGCGGAAACCGAAGTCCGGTGCCGTCCGCGTGCTGCGGGCGGTCGCCAGAAAGATCAAGCCGAACGGTGCCAAGAAGCCGACCGGTTCGAAAAGGAAGTAGCGACCCTCCATGAACATCTGTGTAGTAGCGCTCGGCAAGATCGGGCTTCCGCTGGCGGTGCAGTTCGCCTCCAAGGGCCACCGGGTCATCGGCGCGGACGTCAACGAGAAGGTCGTCGAGCTGGTCAACGCCGGTGTCGAGCCGTTCCCCGGCGAGCACGACCTCGACGTCAAGCTGAAGCAGGCCGTCGACGCCGGGCTGCTCAGCGCGACGACGGACACCGCCTCCGCGGTCGCCGAGTCCGAGGCCGTCGTCGTGGTCGTCCCGCTGTTCGTGGACGCCGAGGGCGTGCCGGACTTCGGCTGGATGGACGCGGCCACCAAGGCGATCGCCCAGGGCCTGAAGCCGGGCACCCTCGTCTCCTACGAGACCACCCTGCCGGTCGGCACCACCCGCACCCGCTGGGCGCCGATGCTGGCCGAGGGCTCGGGTCTGACCGCGGGCGAGGACTTCCACCTGGTGTTCTCCCCGGAGCGCGTGCTCACCGGCCGGGTCTTCGCCGACCTGCGCCGCTACCCGAAGCTGGTCGGCGGCATCGACGAGGCGTCCACCCAGCGCGGTGTGGAGTTCTACGAGCAGGTCCTCGACTTCGACGAGCGCACCGACCTGCCGCAGCCCAACGGCGTGTGGGACCTGGGCACCGCCGAGGCGTCCGAGCTGGCCAAGCTGGCCGAGACGACCTACCGGGACGTCAACATCGGTCTGGCGAACCAGTTCGCGCGCTTCGCCGACCAGAACGACATCGACGTCAAGAAGGTCATCGAGGCCTGCAACTCGCAGCCCTACAGCCACATCCACCAGCCGGGCATCGCCGTCGGCGGCCACTGCATCCCGATCTACCCGCGGATGTACCTGTGGAACGACCCGGCCGCGACGGTCGTGCGCTCCGCCCGTGAGGCGAACGCCGCGATGCCGGAGTACGCCGTGGACCTGCTGGCCGCCGCCTACGGCGACCTGACCGGCGTCAACGTGCTGGTGCTGGGCGCCGCCTACCGCGGTGGCGTCAAGGAGACGGCCTTCTCGGGCGTCTTCCCCACCGTCGAGGCGCTCAAGGCGCGCGGCGCGGTCCCGTTCGTCTCCGACCCGATGTACACGGCGGAGGAGCTGACGGCTCACGGCCTGACCCCGCACGACGGCGAGAAGGTCACCGCCGCGATCCTCCAGGCCGACCACGCCGAGTACCGCACGCTGACCCCGGCCGACCTGCCGGACGTCACCGTCCTGGTCGACGGTCGCCGTACGACCGACCCGGCGGCCTGGAAGGGCGTCCGCCGCGTCGTCATCGGTGGCTGACGGACGGCTCGTAGGCGAACAACCTCATGGCCCCGCCCCGGAACACAGGGGCGGGGCCCTGGTGCAGGAAGGGTTCTTCATGACCTGGCTGATCACGGGCGGCGCCGGCTTCATCGGCTCGCATGTGGTGAAGGCGATGACCGACGCCGGTGAGTCCGCCGTCGTCCTCGACGACCTGAGCACGGGCCGCGCCGAGCGGCTGCCGGACGGGGTGGTGCTGGAGGTCGGCACGGTCCTCGACCGGGAGACCGTCGACCGGGTGCTGCGCGAGCACGCCGTCACCGGCATCGTGCACATCGCGGGCAAGAAGCAGGTGGGCGAGTCCGTCGAACGGCCGCTGTACTACTACCGGGAGAACGTCGAGGGCCTGCGCGTCCTGCTCGACTCGGCCGCCGCCGCGGGCGTCGGCCGGTTCCTGTTCTCCTCGTCCGCCGCGGTGTACGGCATGCCCGACGTCGACCTCGTCACCGAGAAGACGCCGTGCGCGCCGATCAACCCGTACGGCGAGACCAAGCTGGCCGGTGAGTGGCTGGTGGCGGCCGTCGGTGCCCGGCACCGGATGGCGACGGCCTCGCTGCGCTACTTCAACGTGGCCGGCGCGGCCACGCCCGAGCTGGGCGACGACGGCGTCTTCAACCTGGTGCCGATGGTGTTCGAGCGGCTGGACGCCGACGAGTCGCCGTGGATCTTCGGCGACGACTACCCGACGCCGGACGGAACCTGCATCCGCGACTACATCCACGTCGAGGACATCGCCGCCGCGCACGTCGCCGCGGCCCGTCGGCTCGCCGCCGACCCCGAGGCCCGGCTGGTCCTCAACATCGGGCGTGGCGAGGGTGTCTCGGTCGCGGAGATGGTCGGCATCATCCAGGACGTCACCGGCCGCACCGACCTTCAGCCGCGGGTGCGCGAGCGGCGGCCGGGCGACCCGGCGCGGGTCGTGGCCTCCGCCGACCTGATCCACGCGGAGCTGGGCTGGAGCGCGCGGCGGGGCGTGCGGGAGATGGTGGAGTCGGCCTGGGCGGGGTGGCGGCTGCGGCACCCGTGAGCCTGGGCGGCGTGGTGGCTACGGCACCTGTGAGCCGCGCGGACCACGAGGAAGGGCCCCCGGGAACATCCCGGGGGCCCTTCCTCATGCCTGCTCTTCGGTCAGCCCTCGTCGAGGAGCAGCTTCTCGAAGTGCTTCTGGACCACGGGCCAGTCCCACACCGTCAGCGCGTGCTCCTTCGCGAGGTCGCCCGCGGCGCGCCAGGACTCCTCCGTGGCCGTCACCTTCAGGATCCGCTCGGCCGCTTCCTGCGGGGAACCCACGACCCAGCCCTCGGGGTAGAGGGTGCGGGCGCTGTTGGGCTTGCCGGCGTAGAACGGCCAGTCGCGCACCACCGGGACGGCACCGCTGGCCGCGCCCTCCATGACACCGACGTGGCAGCCCTCACGGACCGAGGAGCTGAGGATCGTACCGATCTCGACGAGCTTGGACGGGACGTCGTCCGTCGGGCCGAGGCGGACCACCGCGCCCGACTCCTCCAGCGGCTCCAGCAGTTCCTCGAACTCGGCGAGGTACTCCTTGGTGGCCCTGCTGGTCTTCGGGTTCATGTCGTCGCCGACCAGGATCAGCCGGTAGCGGTCGTCGTGCTTGCGCACCCGCTCCAGGACGTCCAGGGCCCACTTGGGGTCCTTGGCGACCTGGCTGATGCCGATCAGGCCCAGGTTGTAGCGGGCCTCGGCCAGCTTCGGGCGGTCGAAGCCCGACAGGTCCATGGCGTTGTCGATGACGGGCATGTGCGGGGCCTGCTCGCCGCGCAGCATCGGCACCAGCGAAGTGGTCAGGTCACGCACGTGCGGGGCGATGAAGACCAGGTCGTCGACGCGTGAGAAGTCCGTCATGTGCGGCCAGCGCGTGAACGCCTCGTAGCTGTGCAGACGGATGATGATGCGGGTGTCGCCCGGGTCGATCGTGGTGAGCATGGAGGCCGGGCCGGCCGCCCACTCCAGGAAGACCGTGTCCGCCCAGTCGAGGTGCGGGCGCATCAGGCGCTCGACCTCTTCCTGGTAGTCGCTCTGCCCGTCCGCCAGGCGGTCCTGCAGCATCCGCGGGGCGGCCCACGAGATGCGCTTGAGGTGCTTGTTGGCGGCCAGGTCCAGATAGCGCAGCTCGACGCCCGGGTGGTCGCCGAAGTGCTCCTTGATGAGGTGCAGGAAGTTGTCGTTGGCGCTGGTGGTGATCAGCAGCCGCAGCGGGCGGTCGGTGGGCGCGGGCGCCGCCGGGACCTTGCGGCCACGCGGCCGGCTGAGCGCCTGGAACGCCTTGGAGCGGTGCAGCGGGGCGACGAAGCCCTCCGCGTCCTTCGCCAGCGGCGAGGAGAGCTGGTCGATGTGCAGCACCCGGTGGAAGTCCAGGAACAGCGCCCGGTTGAGCGCCTCGGCGGCTTCCTTCGTACGGCCCTTGGCGAACTCGGCGTCGGCGTGCGCGAGCCGGGCCGCCACCGCCTTGGCCATGTTGCGCGGGCTGATGCCCTTGCCGACCTCCTGCATCATGGCCTCGTCGTACAGGTCGGCCTTGAGCTTGGGGTCGGGGATCTTCGCGGCGGCGTCGGTGAGGGCGAGGGCGGCACCACTGGAGCGGCCGGCCCACCGCATGCCCTCGGCGACGTAGCGCGAGGTCGCGGCGCGCACCCTTATCGGGACGCCGGGCGCGGCGAGGGCGGTGCGCCACAACTTGGCGCCGACGCTGGAGCGCATCACCGGGCGCGGGGTCGCGGCGCGGATGATCTGCGCGGGCAGGTTGTCCACGCTGCGCTTCACATCGCGGGTCACGGCGTGCAGCGGCGGCAGGACCGAGCCGCGCCCGCCCGTGGAGCCGCCCCGTTCCTTCAGCGCCTCGACGGCCCGCAGCGCGGGCGCGAGCCCGAACTGGGCGGCGGCGGCGCGGTTGTACTCCGCGAGCCGCCATACCGTGTACACGGCGCCCTGGTCGAGCGCGACGAGCACGTCGGCGTTGCGGGCGTGCGAGCGCAGCCAGGAGTCGCGGTGGGACTGCATCCACACGCGCAGACCGGCCGGCGACTTGCTGCCCCGGCGGCGCAGCGCCTGGCTGCGGTGCTTGAGGTTGCGCGGCAGCTGGTGGGCTGCCTCGGCGAGCGCGACCTCGGCGAGCTGCTCGGGGATGCCCTCGGCGTCCATGGGGAAGGTGCCCGCGAGGCGGACGCGCGCGCCGAGCTCGTTGAACTTGCGCACCGAGGTGCTGAGGACGCCGAACTGCGGCCAGGTGGAGGCGACGAGCAGGACTTCGGTCACTTGGCGAGCTCCTCGACAAGGTTCTTGACGGCGACGGACATCAGCGCCTCACGAGTGAACTGGTCGGCGTGGGCCATCGCTTCGGCGTGCTCCTCGTCGGTCGTCTCCACCGCCATGTGCGCGGCCTTGATGAACGACTCGGTCAGCCCCTCCACGTCGATGCCGACGGCGCCTGTCCACAGCGGGTGGCCGCGCAGCACGTTCGACGCGTCGTGCTCGACCGCGTGCGCCGAGACGATCGGCAGGCCGGTCGCCATGTACTCGTAGACCTTGCCGGAGGTGACGTAGCGGCCGCCGATGAGGATCAGCACCATGGCGTCCCAGCCGGCGTAGATCGAGGCGACCTCGGCCTTGGCGGCCGGGCCCCCGAAGAACACGCCGTCGGCCTCGGCCTCCTTGAGGACCTCGGCGTGCCGGTTGGCCCCGCGGTGTGCGCCGTTGCCGATGTGGCCGCGCAGCTCGAAGCGCGCGTTCGCCAGCAGCGGTTCCTTCTCCCGGGCCGCACGCCAGGCGTTCAGCACCGTCTCCAGATGCGGGATGGAGAAGTTGACCGTGCCGAGGTAGCCGAAGACCAGACCGGACTCGCGGTCCGGCTTGTGCACCCGGCCCGGCGAGCTGTCGGCGTCGTAGCCGTTGCGTACGACGTGCACGCGGTCGGCGAACTCCGGGTAGCGGGCCCGGTAGTGCTCGGCGATCGGGTCGTTGACGACCCAGAGGGAGACGGCCTTGTCGAGGACCTTCTTCTCCCAGCGGCCCTCTTCGGAGTCGCGGGCGAACGCCTCGACGCCGTCGATGACGTCGATGGACCAGCCGTCACGGAAGTCGACCGCGTACGGCACCCGCTCCTCCTCCCACAGCTTCCAGGCCGCGGCGAGGTTGACGTAGGGCACGCAGCTGGCGAGCAGCAGGTCCGCCGGCTTCTCCCGGTGGATCTTCAGCACGGCCTGCTCCAGGTCGGACCGCCACTCGCCGAAGTTCGGCTCGGGGAAGGTCTTCGTCTGGCGGCGGCGCAGCTTGGCGACCCAGCCGTTGGGGTTGAGGGCGCGGTCCTCGCTGTAGAGGCGGATGTCCGTCTCCAGGTCCTCGCGCGTCAGTGGCAGTTCGACGATGTCGACACGGGGGTCGACCTGGTCCAGCAGGGACAGGTCGATGCCGGAGTCGAGTTCCCACGACTCCCGGGCGATGTTGACGACCGTGACGTCCCAACCGACCTTCACGAACTGGTTGGCGGTCTCGCGCATCCGGTACGTGGAGCTCTTGGCGGCAGGCGGGAACCCGATGGCGAGGTAGATGACGTGGGGCCGCTTGCCTTCCGCAGGCGGGCCGGACGGGGGAGACGATGACATAGCAGTTGACGCTAGCACGCTGACATGCACGGACCGTGGGTCACATGTGGCCGCCCGCCGAGCGGACGGCCACCGGCCCCGGTACCGCTTCTCATGTCACGCGGACCGGCTGCCCCCCTTCCATTCCTCCATGAGCCGCACCACGTTGTGCGCCGCGCGCCCGTCGCCGTACGGCGTGCCGGGGTCGGCGGTGGGCACGGCCCGGGTCACGGTCTCGGCCCACTCCTGGGGCGCGAGCGTGTGCGGGTCGGGTACTAGGACGTTCCAACCGGTGTTGACGGTTTCCACCCACTCCGTCTCGGGACGGATCGTGGTGCAGATGCGCTCCAGCAGGAACGCCTCCTTCTGCAGCCCGCCCGAGTCGGTGACGACGCCGACGGAGGCCAGGACGGCGGCGACCAGGCCGGAGTACGGCAGCGGGCGGCCGACGTGGACGTTGCCCTGGGCCAGCTCGATGCCGTGCTCATGGGCGCGGGCGACCAGACGCGGGTGGGCGGCCAGCGCCACCGGCACCGGCAGCTTGGCGAGCGAGTCGACGATCGCGGCGAGGCGCTCGGGGTCGTCGGTGTTGTCCGGGCGGTGCAGGGTCGCCAGCAGGAACGGCTGCGCCGGGTCGATGCCCTCGGGCAGCTCGGGCGCCGGGAACTCACCGGCGCGGACCTGGTCGCGGATGCGCAGGCAGATGTCGACCATCACGTCGCCGGCCAGGCGGGTGCGGTCGGCGAGGCCCTCGTTCGCGAGGTGGCGCACGGCCTCCTCGGTGGGGGCCAGCAGCAGGTCGGCGCAGTGGTCGGTGAGGACGCGGTTGTGCTCCTCCGGCATCCGCCGGTTGAAGGAGCGCAGGCCCGCCTCCAGGTGCGCGACCGGCAGGTGCATCTTCACGGCCGACAGCGCGCCGGCGATCGTGGAGTTGGTGTCGCCGTAGACCAGGACCCAGTCGGGCTGTTCCCGCTCCAGCACCGGGTCCAGCGCGGAGAGCACGGCACCGGTCTGCACACCGTGGCTGCCGGAGCCGACGCCGAGGTGGACGTCCGGGTCCGGGATGCCGAGACCCGAGAAGAAGACGTCGGAGAGGTCGGCGTCGTAGTGCTGCCCGGTGTGCACGATCACGTGCTCGTGCTCAGTCTCCGCGAAGGCCGCCGCGATGGGGGCGAGCTTCACCAGTTGGGGTCGGGCTCCGACGATGCTGATGACTTTCACTGAGCACTCTTCTTCTCGGGTCGGGCTGGTGGGGCGGACCGGCGTGCCGGGCGGCGACCGTGGTGTCACGGACGCGCGCCGGATGCAATGGTAGGCAATGACCGCACTGACCAGGTCCGCGGTGGGACCACTCTGGTGCGCCAGTCGTGTGCATGCCGTGGTCAGAAGCCGGTGTGCGGCTCGGGAGGGGCCGCATAACGATTTTGTGACCGCGTGTTTCAGCGCCCGTCGGTGACGATGTCACCTACCCAAGCCCAGTATCCGGCCAGCCCGCCCGACGCGATCCGGCACATCGGCCGGCCGTTGACCACCGAACGGCGGTCGAACGGAGCGTTCGACGGGTTGGCGAACGTCACGGTCCGGGTGCTGCCCACCGCTCCATCTGTGCCGAACTTGTAACACGTGACCTCGGTATTGGCGGGGAAGGTGAGCGTGCGGTCGGGGTGGTAGACCGTCGGGAGGTACTCCCCGCGCAGGAAGACGTTCGGGTAGTACTCGCCGACCCACCAGCCCGCGTACGTCCCCGCGTCGATCCGGTAGTAGATCCCGCGGCCCAGGATCCGGCGGCGCCGGCTGGCGGGTGCCTGGGTGGCCCGGGCGAATGTCACGTTCTGGCGGGCGATTTCGATGTCCTCTTGCTTCTTGTCGTAGTCGCCGTCCGCCTGGGTGCCGAACTGGTACAGGGTGTGCGTCCCGGCCGCGAAGGCGATGGTGGAGCCCGTCGGAAGGGCTCCGGAGGGGAAGTCGTCCGTCAGCAGGTCGGTCATGTGGGCGAAGCGGGGGTTGCCCGTCTGCCAGTGCAGCTGACGGAAGAGGTTGATGTGGTGCTGGTGGTAGGTGGGGGCCGGGATGCGGTGGGTCTGGCAGTAGTAGGAGGCCCAGCGCTGGTTGCGCAGCAGCGGGAAGTAGCGGTCGATCGTGGTGCACGCGCCGTCGTACAACTGCACCGCCAGCTCGTTGCCGGTCTCCTGGATGTAGTCCCAGAGTCCGAACATGGCGAAGATCATGCCGTTGTACGTGTAGTCGCCCGTGGCGGGCTCGGCGCCCGGATACTCCTGGATCCAGAGGTAGCCGGCGCTGTTGCGGTTCACGACCCAGGGGGTGGCGTCGTCGGCGAGCAGCAGCGAGGCGAAGGCGCTGTCGGCGGCCGCCCGGTAGAGGGTCTTCTCCTCCTCGGTGACTCCGTCCAGCTGAGAGAGCTGGATGAAGAGGCTGAGGGACTCGCCCTGCGCCATGCCGGAATACCAGGGCGCCTTGTACGAGACGCCGCTGTGCTCGGCGTGCGTGTAGTCGAAGGGGTACGGGAAGTACCAGGCGCCGCGCGTCTCCACGCGGGTGTCGATCAGCCGCTTGGCCTGGGCCTTCGCCCGGGTGAGGAACAGGGCCTTGCGGGTGGGGTCGGTCTCGGTGCGGTAGCTGGTGATGCAGCCGAGGCCGAACTGGATCTGGGTGACCGGCTGGTTGTACCCAGGCTCCGTCCGGCTCGGGCGGTAAAGGATCACACCCTCGCTGTCGAGGTAGGTGTTCTCCGTGTCGGGAGTCACGTTCGCCCAGGTCGTGGGGCGGTCGCGCCAGGGCCGCATGGCCTCCGGCAGATCGGCGACAGCACGGTAGCCGCCGACGCTGAACTCGAACGGCAGGGTGGTCGGCGGGTTGGTCCGGACCGTCTTCAGGTCCGGGGCGCCGAGACGCTGGGGCAGGCGCCGACTCGGCGGGGACACGACTCCGCCGGCCAGTTGGTCGGGCAGCGGCGGCAGCGGGGCCTCGAAGGGCTTGCGCGGCATGCTCAGCACCCAGGACCGGGGTATGCCGTTGAAACGCGGATCGCCGGCGGCCCTCATGCCCGAGGTGGCTGCTACGGCCTCGCCTCCGAGACCGACGAAGGAGGCGCCCAGCGCGGCGCCTCCGGTGAGACGGATGAACCCTCTGCGGTCGACCTCTCTGCGGTCCACCGAGGAACGGCTGATGTCAGCCATGGCTGATTCCCCCCAACAGTGATCAACAACTTTGTGGATCTTAGGGGGGAGATCAGCGAAGGCAACGTGAATTCGAATTTATGGCCGAATGTGAGTGAGGGCCGCCCGAGCGGGAGTCGGGCCGGCCCTCGGTGGACGTCGTGCGGCGGTCTCAGACCGCGCGCTCGCTCAGCACGCCGTCCTTCTCGTCGTACAGGACGCCGGTCTGCGGGCACTCCCACACACCCGGCTCGCCCTCCCGCTCGATCAGGCGGACGCCCGCGCGCCCGACCCATCCGACCTGGCGGGCGGGCACGCCGACCACCAGCGCGAAGTCCGGCACGTCCTTCGTCACGACGGCACCCGCGGCGACCATCGCCCAGCGGCCGATGGTGATCGGCGCGACACACACCGACCGCGCCCCGATCGATGCTCCATCGGCGATCTTCACGCCGACGGCCTCCCAGTCGCCGCCACGCTTCTGCTTGCCCTCGGGGTCGACGGAGCGCGGGTTGTGGTCGTTGGTGAGGACCACGGCCGGGCCGATGAAGACACCGTCGCCGAGCTCGGCGGGCTCGTAGACGAGCGCGTAGTTCTGCAGCTTGCAGTTGTCGCCCATGCGGACGCCCGAGCCGACGTAGGCGCCACGGCCGACCACGCAGCCCTCACCGAGCCGGGCACCCTCGCGGATCTGCGCGAGGTCCCACACGCTGCTCCCGGCGCCGATCTCGGCGCTCTCGTCGACCTGGGCGCTGGGCTGGACCCTG
>NZ_BQUN01000223.1:0-7892 GCF_026008495.1 Streptomyces sp. A012304 | reverse complement strand
CCCGCCCCCCCCCCCCCGGCCGGTCAGCGTCCGTCGGTGACGACCTGGTTCGCGGGAATCCAGTAGCCGGCCAGCTCCTCCGAGACGATCCGCAGCATCGACCGGCCGTTGACCATCGACCTGCGGTCGAACTGCAGGCTGTGCGCCTCGGAGTACTTCAGCGTCTTGAGCGTGCCGGCGGTTCCGTTGGTGCCGAACTCGATCGCCTCGGCGGAGGCGTCCGCGGCGATCGTCAGTGTGCGCGGCACCTGGTAGGTGACGGGCAGGTGCTCACCGCGCAGGAACACCCTCGGGTAGGCCTCCCCGATCCAGTAGCCCTTGTACGCCCCGGCGGCGATCCGGTACCAGACGCCCGCGCCCTTGATCCGCCGCCGGATGTCGATGGGCGCCTGGGTGGCCTTGGCGAAGGTGACCTTCTTCGAGCCGAGGATCTTGTCCTGCTGGGCCTTGTCGTAGTTACCGTCCGCCTTCGTGCCCACCTTGTACAACGTGTGCGCGCCTGCGGCGATGGCGATCATGGATCCGGTCTTCACGCCCGGCGGCGGGAAGTCCTCGATCAGCATGTCCAGCTGGTGGGCGAAGACCGCGCTGCTGGTGTGCCAGTGCATCTGCTGCCACAGGGCGATGTGGTGGTGGTGATAGGTGACCGCCGGGATCCGGTGGGTCTGGCAGTAGTACGAGTACCAGCGCGGGTTGCGCAGCAGGGAGAAGTACCGGGCCATGGTCGTGCAGGCACCGTCGTACAGCTGGGCCGCCAGCTCGTTGCCGGTCAGCTGGACGTAGTCCCAGAGACCGAACATGGCGAAGATCATGCCGTTGTACGTGTAGTCGCCCGTACCGGCCGTCTTGAACGGATACTCCTGGATCCACAGGTAGCCCGCCTTGTCCTTGTTCACCACCCACGGCGCGGCGTTGTCACCGCGCAGCAGTGAGGCGAAGGCACCATCGGCAGCCGTCCTGTACAGCACCTTCTCGTCCTCGGTGAGCCCGTCCTGTAACCCCGCGAGCTGGGCGAAGAGGCTGATGGCCTCACCCTGGGCCATGCCGGAGTACCAGGGAGCCTTGTAGGCGACGCCGCTGTGCTCGGCGTTCGTGAGGTTGAAGGGGTAGGGGAAGTACCAGGCGCCACGCGTCACGACGCGCTTGGCGATCAGCCGGTCGGCCTGGGCCCTGGCGCGCTTGAGGAAGGTGGCCTTGCGGGTGGGGTCCTTCTCGACGCGGTAGCTGGTGATACAGCCGAGCGCGAACTGGATTTGGCCGACCGGGTGGTCGTAGACCTTGCCGTCTGCGGCGTAGTACATGTACACGCCGTTGGCATCGAGGTGGTAAGTCCCTGTGGAGAGGTTCGCGTTCGCCCAGGTGGTGGGACGGTTCCGCCACGGCCGTAGGGCCTCCGGCAGATCCGGGGCGATCTTGTAGCCGGCCTTGTTGAATTCGAACGGCAGCGAGGTCGGAACGTCCGTCTCGACCGGCGTGCCACCGGTGTACGGGATGCGCGTGCCCGGGTTCGGCGCGCTGACCGTGCCCCCGTCCAGCGGGTCCGGCAGCGGCGGTACGGGTATCGACTCCGCGGCACCCTGCGGCAGGCTCAGCGCAAGCGAGCGCGGCATGTTCGCGAACGGGTCGGGCGTGGGCGACTCGAAGACGCCGGTCGCCATGGCGGTGAAGGTTCCGCCCCCCACGACGGCGGCGCCGGCGGCGGTGCCTCCGGCCAGCCGTATGAACCGTCTGCGACCTACCTCTGCGCGCCTCTTTCCTGTCATGAATCAGGTCCCCCCCAGGGCATCGATCTTCAGATGTGTGGAGTTCACGTGAGGTGCGTGAGGCTCCGTAGCGGTAAGGAGAAGTTCAACTGAACGGTGAGCGGGTGGAGTTGGGGCATAACGGTGGGGCAGGGGACATTTGACGAGGGCTGAGGGGATTCTGTGATGGAACTGTGACAAGGTGAAGCGCTTAGTGGCGGATTTATGCTGCTTACTTGTCGCAAATCAGGTCACCAGTGCGGTGATGCTCGGCTGCACCATCCAGTTCGACAGCCATGTCTTGCCGTAGATGTGGTCGCGCAGTCGGACCGCGCTGTTGCGCAAGGCCGGTGCGCGCCGAGTTGCGCGTGCACCGGCTTTTGTTGGTGATTGTGTGCGGTTTTGTCAGTTGCAGGGCTTGGCGATCCTCATCGGTGCGTAGGGCCAGCTGGTGGCGGGGGCGCTCCAGCCTGCGACGCCGCCCTTGAAGGTCGCGTCGAGGATGGACCAGTTCCAGGTCCGGGTCTGGACGGTGCCGTTCTGCTGGCGCAGGGCGGCCAGGTCGTCGTGGCCGTCACCGTTGAAGTCGCCGGTGTGGGGGACGGCTTGGTCCCAGTCGGGAGAGCCGGTTACCGCCAGGACGTGGGGGCACTGAAGGGTCCTGTGACGCCTGTAAGGAAGGTGTGGGTGTGGATGGTGCCGTCGCCCTGGCCCATAGAAGACGGTGATGTCGTCGGCGTGCCCCACCGGGCGCGTAGAGGCCACTGTTATGTCTCCGCAGTTCCGCGATGAACAACCGGCCTCCGGCCCGCGTCAGAGCTCCCAAGGGAGCCGGCTCAGGCCGCACCCAGATCGTCGGCCGTGCCCGGTACCGCGGGGCCGTATTGCTCAGGGAGTGCCGCGTTGACGATCTCCACTGCCTGTCGGGGTGATTCCACCGTGGCGATCGTCTCCATGGTTTCCGGCCACATCACCACGTAACCTCCGGACAGCAGAGGCCGGATGCACGGGGCGTCCCTTGTGAACGGATAGCCGGTGGTCCGGCTCAGGAGCAGGTCGTGATGGCTGAGGTAAGGGAACAGCCCGGCAAGCTTCGGGAAACGAAGGGCCTCCTCGGCGAGGCGCCGGGCCTCGGCCTGATCACTCCTTAGCAGCAAGGCCCACTTGGCCTCGACCTCTCTGCCCTCCTCATATGCCTCGGAAATCTCCCCAATCTCCATGAACGGATACCTGGCACCCAGTTCCCGCAGCCGCGCGCCGGAAGCCCAGAGCGAGGCCGCGGCGATCACCTCGTCCAGGTCCTCCGACTTGCCTCCGGCGAGCTCCACGCCGCGCGACCAGATCCGGGCCAGAAAGACCCTACGGGCCCCGCCAAGGGAGATCTGCAGGTCTCCCCCGGAGGCCGGGACCGTGGCGTACAACTGCCGCTGCCTGCCCTCAGGGGCGCGTACGGAGGCGAGCGGAGTGCCCAACTCCTTCGAGCGGGTGCGCATACGCTCCGCCAGGCCGTTCCCGGAGAAAAGATCGGGATACAGGCGGTCGTCCGGCCTCTTCTCCGCAAGCGTTACATCCGCCTGCTCGTTGCGTGTCATCGCCCCTGCTCCACGTGTGCCCGCCACTCCCCGTTCTTGCCAGTAATGCGGCCGACGCCGACGTCTCCGCCTCCCGCAAGGCGCGCCGTGGGCACCACTGCGCTGCATCCTGGCGGTGCGCCCGTCAAGTCGGCGTCCCCATCCTCCATGAGTCGATCTGTTCACTGCGTAAAGGGGCCGAAGGCCGGATGACCACTCGGGAAGTCGCAGGGGAAGATCGGTGTACTGAAGGAGCCGGTAAGTAGGTCCAGCACCACCCCCGGTGACGGCCTGTGCAGGACCTCGAAGGAAAGCTGGCCGGCCTCGACGATGATCGTGGGCCACGAGTCCGGTTCGCCGGCAGGGATCCAGAACAGCCAGTCGGCATTCGCAGTTCCGCCCCACTGGATCAACTCCTCGGGTCCCACACCGAATTCACTCAGTCGAGCCCTCAAGGCCGGGATCCTCTTTCCGGCGAGGATCCCGGTCGAGCGTGCGGTGCAGTCGGAGATCTCCAGGTACATGTTTCCGACACCGACCCCGTAGACGGTCAGGAGGCCGTCAAAACAGCCGACACCGTAGACGCGCACCATCTCGGCGTGCGACTTGGGAAGTCCGGCCCACCCCTCCGCCCGCGGCGGACGCATCACGGGCGGAGGGCAGAGAGCAGTGAGTCGCGATAGATCGTTCATGGGCAGGGGCTCAGTCCTCGCCCGGGGGCAGCCGCTCTCCATCGGGTGAATCGCTGCCCTGCGGACGGGGAGCCAGGAGTTCACTCGCCGCGGCCACGGCCGCCTCGATGGATGCGTACTCCCTCCCCTGGCTGGACTCCCCGGACTGCTGGACGCGGTAGCCCCCGTCCTGCAAGGAGATGCGAACGGCGCCCTCACGGTCGGTGAACGACCGGGACAGCTGGAGGGACCGATGACTCAGGTCGGGGAAGTACGAGCGAAGCACAGGGTCCCGATGGGCGGCGTCGACCAGGTCCCGGTCGTCGCAGAATTCCGGCGCGCTGCGAAGCCAGTCCCACTGAGCGGCAATCGGGTCCGGGCTCGCCAGAACCCGGGCGAGTTCAGTGACCCGCATGAAGGGGTACCTTGCGCTCAGGGAATCGTACGACGCCCCTCCTTTCCAGTGCGCCGCCACCTCCACGACCTGGGACAGCTCTGCTGTCATGCCGTCGGCGATCTGGAGCCAGTCCTGCGCAATGTGCACCGCGAAGCGCCTTTTATTCACGGCGGGACTCACAGTGACGCTGCCCCTTCCCGTGTCAGCGCAAATGTGTAGTCGGCGAAAACCGCTTTGGATCGAGTGTCGATCTGGCCTGTATCCAAGCCGCCGGCCTCGGCGGCAGCCTGGAGAGCAGGTACGAGGCCCCCGCTTGCGACAAGGTCTGGATAGTGACGTGTATCCACTCCCTCGAAAGGGCGGGGTTCGTCCGTCGTGTCAGACATGAGCGACCAGTCACCTCCTTGGATCGGAGCAGGAACAGTAGGGATCGGCATTCTCGAAGAACGACCTGGGCCGGGCCGTCACGGGTTCGCCAGCCGGGCGGGAGCGGCCTTTCTGTCCCCGGGAGCCAGGTGAGCGGGAGGTGAGCGTCCGGGGAGAGTGGCTCGTTCCCGTCCCCCCGGACGCGGTGTTCACTTGGCCGGCGGGGCGGGCAGCTTGGTGCCCTGGAATTCCGGGGCGTCGGCCGCGGCGCGCATCGCGCTGAGCGAAGAGGTCTGCTCGACCTCGTAGATGCGGGTCTGGTTGTCGGAGGTACGGAAGGTGTAGGCCCAGGTCGGGCCGGTGGTGTTGCTGTAGGTGAAGGCGATCGGCTCGGTGGCCGAGGCCTCGTCGGTCACCTGATCCCAGGTGCGCCAGACACCGCTGCCCTGGGTGGTCTCGCCGGTGTTGTAGATGGTGCCGTCGGTGCCGCGGACGACGATCTCCGTGAGGCCGGTCAGCGGGGAGATGACGGCGCTGGGGGAGCCCTGCGCCGTGATCCCGGCGGCGGTCTCCCAGGTTCCGTACGCCCCGCCCTCGGCGGACTGGGCGGTGGTGACCACGTTGCCGTTCGTATCCGTGGCGAAGACGCGTATGCGGTAGCCGGGGTAGACGACGACGGACGGCGTGCCGGTGATGGCCTGGGTGCCGAGGGCGGTCCACACCGAGAGCGTGCCGTCCTCCTTGAAGAGGGCGGTGGACAGGGTGCCGTCGGCCTTCCTGCCGAAGAGCTGGATGCCGTCGCGCACGGTGAGGGCGGTGAGGGGGCTGGTGAAGCCGGTGCCGGAGAGTGGTATCCAACCCATGAAGTTGTTGTTCGGCACGTTCTCAAGGCGGTACCACGGCACACCGTTGGCGTCCGCTGCGAACTGCACCAGCACTCCCGAGGGTGTCTTCCCCGTGACGGCGTGCTGCTGCATCGCGCCTGCCAAGTCCCTCCAGGCGGCCCAGTCGGTACTGGACTTCGCGGCCTGGTCGCGCTGCCAGACGCCGGCGGAGGTGTTGTGGGCAGTGACGACGACGCGACCATCGGTGTGCTCGGCGAGCGAGGGCCGGCCGGTGAAGGCTTCCTGGCCCGAGATCACCGTCCACTGGGCGCCGTTGATGTTGGCCGAGTTGGTGCGACCGTGGACCAGCCGACCGATGTTGTCTGTGTAGGCGAGCTCCAGCTTGCCGTCCGACGCCTGCATGACGACGTTCGGTGTGTACGACTCCAGCGGCAGCGGCGTCGCCGCGGGCGTGTGGTTCGCGACAAGACTGCAGTTGTCCGGCTTGGACGTGACGTCGGGGAAGTTCTGCCAGCCGGCGGCCGCCACTTGCTTCGCCAGTACGGGCCAGGCACCGGTGTTCTCGTCGTAGCGGTAGTACACCGCGGCGCCGGACGTCTGCACGGCCACGACGGTGTCGCCACCGCCGGCGGTGATGGTCTTGAAGTTGCCCCATCCCGCGGATCCGACAAGGACGTGGCGCTCGATCCAGCGCTGGCTGGTGACGTCGTAACGGGAACGGTAGAGCCTGCCGTCGGGCGCCCGACCGTAGAGAACGCCCGAGTCACCGGCGGTGATCAGGTTGTAGCGGTCCCACCCTTTGTCCAGGACCCTCAGCGACCGCAGGCCCTCGATCGAGGCGTCGTAGCGGTAGGCGTACAGCTGGCCCAGGTTGTCCGCGACCCACAGCCAGCCGGACCGGTCGACAGTGGCCTGTTCACGGTGCGCCGCGTTCGACAGCCATCCGAGGGAGGTGCTGACGCGCTTCGGGGCGACGTCCCAGGTGCCGGATTCCGTGCGGTGCGCGTAGTAGGTGCCGTCCGACTTGAACGCGTAGAACTGCCCGTCCGGGCCGGCGAGTACCCTCCCGTATGCCCCCCAGCCCGTGCCCGCCTTCTGGTAAGCGGAGAAGGTCGAACCGGCCAGCGGATTGGCCATCGTGTATTGAAGGAGCTCACCGGCCGCGTTGGTGACGTAGGTACGGCCGTTGGCCGGGCAGGTCGCCGAATCGACGGCGTGTGCCGTGCCCGGCGCCGCGACGAGCAGTGGCAGGGCGGCCGCTGCGGCCGCTGTCACGGAGGTCAGCCGGCCGACTCTGCGGTGTGGAATGAATGCCATATGGATTCGTCGTGTCCTTCCGTCGAACAAGGCGCCCCAGGGCAGCCTGTTTCGTGGCTTCCGGCGGAAGCCCCCCCTGTGAGCTCGAGCCGTAAGTGGCCGTCAGGAAGCCTAAGTTGGGCTTCGATGGAGGATGATCACGATGGGATAACACTCAGGTGGATGGACTGGCCAATGAGTCGACAAAGAGCCCGACGAACAGTCAGGCTCCCATCTGATTATTCGTTCGTCCTGTGGGGGGACTGTGCCGGCGTACCGGAGACTCGCGCGCAAGTTATTGATGCCCAGACTTCTGCGTTCTCGTTGGGGCAAGGCCATCGCGCTCGCCGTGACGGCGGTCATCGCCTTCGGTTCACTCGCCGTCGGCGGGGCGGGGTTCCCGCTCTTCCCGGAGAAGCCGGCCGCCGCCAAGGGCCCCGGCCAGCGCTGGGGCAGTGCCGAGGGGCTCAGCCACTTCGCGGATGGCCCGCGCAACGACGAGGCGCCGCGGTCCCTGCGCGCCAAGTACCCGCTGAAGAGCCCGCCCGCCGCCCGGCCCACGGTCCGGAAGAACGCGGTCGAGGTCAGCACGCCGGCTCCCGCGCCGGTCAAGGGCTACGACCGCAGGACGAGCAAGGAGATCGTCGCGGAGCGGGACGCCCACAGCCGGACCTACACCAACGAGGACGGCACCCGCACCAGCGAGATCTCCACCGACCCGATCAACTACCGGGACCAGCACGGGACCTGGCGGCCCATCGACAGCGCGCTGGTGGAGCAGACCGGCGGCTGGGCGAACGCCGCCGACTCCGTGGCCCTGCGCTTCGCCGGCCGGGCCGACGCCGCGGAGCTCGCCTCCGTCACCCTGCCGTCCGGTGAGTCCTTCGGCTACGGGCTGAGCGGCGCCGCCGCCGTGGCCGGCACGGCGGATGGTGCCCGCGTCGCTTACCAGCAGGTGCTTCCCGAGACCGACCTCTGGCTCGACTCGCAGGCCGGCGGCGTCA
>NZ_BQUN01000222.1 GCF_026008495.1 Streptomyces sp. A012304 | reverse complement strand
GGACGAGTCAGAAACCGTTGATGTAGGCGAAGGACATGCGAAAGGTCCGGCGTAGAGGGTAAGACCCCCGTAGTCGAAACGTCAGCGGCTCGTTTGAGAGACACCCAAGTAGCACGGGGCCCGAGAAATCCCGTGTGAATCTGGCGGGACCACCCGCTAAGCCTAAATATTCCCTGGTGACCGATAGCGGATAGTACCGTGAGGGAATGGTGAAAAGTACCCCGGGAGGGGAGTGAAATAGTACCTGAAACCGTGTGCCTACAAGCCGTGGGAGCGTCGGAA
>NZ_BQUN01000221.1 GCF_026008495.1 Streptomyces sp. A012304 | reverse complement strand
CCGAGGCCGCTGGTACCTCACCGCCTCCTGGACCATCCCCCCGGTGAAGACCGTGCCCCTGGCCACCGCCCGCGCGAACGGCCTGATCGGGGTCGATACCAACGCCGATCACCTGGCCGCCTGGCGGCTGGACGAGCACGGCAACCCGGCCGGCTCCCCGCGCCGCTTCGACTACGACCTGACCGGCACGGCCGCGCACCGCGACGCACAGGTCCGCCACGCCCTGATCCGCCTCCTGCACTGGGCCAAGCGACACCACCTGGCCATCGCCATCGAGGACCTGGACTTCACCGCCGAGACCACCCGGGAGAAACACGGCCGCCGCAAACGCTTCCGCCACCTCATCTCCGGCATGCCCGTCGCCCGGCTGCGGGCCCGGCTCGTATCGATGGCCGCCGACCTCGGCATCCCCCTCGTGGCCGTCGATCCGGCCTACACCTCCCGCTGGGGCGCGCAGCACTGGAAGAAGCCCCTCACCAGCAAGACCAGAAAGACCACCCGCCACGACGCGGCCGCCGTGGCGATCGGCAGGCGCGCCCTGGGGCACCCGATCCGGCGACGG
>NZ_BQUN01000220.1 GCF_026008495.1 Streptomyces sp. A012304 | reverse complement strand
CAGCACGGCGGCCGTCCCGCCTTCGAGGCACGGGCCGTCCTGGCGGCCACCCTCTCGCCCACCTGGGGCATCTACAGCGGCTACGAGCTGTGCGAGAACACACCGCTGCGCGAGGGGAGCGAGGAGTACCTGGACTCGGAGAAGTACCAGCTCAGGCCCCGGGACTGGGAGGCCGCCGAGCGGGAGGGACGCACCATCGCGCCGCTGATCA
>NZ_BQUN01000219.1 GCF_026008495.1 Streptomyces sp. A012304 | reverse complement strand
GACACCTGGAACTCCGTCGGCGTGCAGAACCCGCCCGCGGCCTGGCGGAACATGAGCTACAGCCAGATGCGCACCGCGATGGGCACGTACGTGAACCAGACCATGACGGTCATGAGGAGCAACGACGTGCTCCCCACCTGGGTCCAGATCGGCAACGAGATCAACAGCGGGATCTGCCGCCCCGTCGGCAGCGTCTCCAACGGGGCGCAGATGACCGGGCTGCTCAACGCCGCATACGACCAGGTCAAGGCGGTGTCGCCGAACTCGACGGTGTGCATCCACCTGGCCCAGCCACAGAAGTACGACGTGATGACGACGTTCTTCAGCCGCTTCGCGGCGAACGGCGGCAAGTGGGACATGTCGGTGTTCTCCTCCTACGGCAGCGCCGATGTCGCTCCCGGGATCGTGGCGAACATGAAGAAGATCTCCGACGCCTACGGCAAACCGTTCCTGCAGAGCGAGTTCGG
>NZ_BQUN01000218.1 GCF_026008495.1 Streptomyces sp. A012304 | reverse complement strand
CTGCTATCTGCGGGGACTGATGATGGACGGCCGCCGCAAGTCCATCCAGGCCATGGCCGAGCGGTTGCCGGACGGCAACGAGCAGAACCTGCAACAGTTCGTGAACCAGTCCACCTGGGATCCGGTGCCGGTGCGCCGGCGGATCGCGGAGCGGCTGGTGCCGCGGATCGGCCCGGACGCCTGGGCGGTCGATGACGTGTCGTTCCCCAAGGACGGACG
>NZ_BQUN01000217.1 GCF_026008495.1 Streptomyces sp. A012304 | reverse complement strand
TGTCCCAGGTCGTGGAGGTGGCGGCGCACTGGAAAGGAGGGGCGTCGTACGATTCCCTGAGCGCAAGGTACCCCTTCATGCGGGTCACTGAACTCGCCCGGGTTCTGGCGAGCCCGGACCCGATTGCCGCTCAGTGGGACTGGCTTCGCAGCGCGCCGGAATTCTGCGACGACCGGGACCTGGTCGACGCCGCCCATCGGGACCCTGTGCTTCGCTCGTACTTCCCCGACCTGAGTCATCGGTCCCTCCAGCTGTCCCGGTCGTTCACCGACCGTGAGGGCGCCGTTCGCATCTCCTTGCAGGACGGGGGCTACCGCGTCCAGCAGTCCGGGGAGTCCAGCCAGGG
>NZ_BQUN01000216.1 GCF_026008495.1 Streptomyces sp. A012304 | reverse complement strand
GAAGTTGCCGTACCAGATGCCCAGCAGGCCGAGCAGCAGCGGGGCGTTGGCCTCGGCGGGGGTGGTGCGGAAGTGCTCGTCGACGATCCGGAAGCCGTCGAGCATCTCGCGGAAGCGGTCCGGGCCGATGGCGATCATCAGGGAGAGGCCGATCGCCGAGTCGTAGGAGTAGCGGCCGCCGACCCAGTCCCAGAACTCGAACATGTTG
>NZ_BQUN01000215.1 GCF_026008495.1 Streptomyces sp. A012304 | reverse complement strand
TGCTGCGCTACGGCGAGCCGATGGCGCTCGGCGCCCGCGAGTCCGTCACCGCCTCCCCGTCGCCCTCGCCCACCGGCCCCGGCCAGATCTGCACCCAGCCCGACCCGGGCGACCCGGCCTTCTGCACCAACCCGCCCGGTGACGGCGGCAGCGAGCCGGACTTCATCCGGCACCCCGTCGACGGCGTCGCCATCCGTCTCTTCGAGTACGACGACAACGGCTTCCAGACCGGCATCGTCAGCGAGAACGGCGACAAGGTCACCCTCGGCTACGACGACCGCGGCAATGTGACCAGCCGCACCACCTGCCGGGCCGCCGGCGACTGCCAGACCTCGTACACCACCTACCCGGTGACGACGAGCGACTTCGACCTGCGGGGCGACCAGCCGTCGGAGACCCGGGACGGCCGCTCGTCCGGCCCCACCGACAACCGCTTCCGCACCCAGTACACGTACAACACCAGCGGTGCCCTGCTCACGCAGACCGCCCCCGACGGCGGCACGGCCAGGAACACCTACACGACCGGCGCCGAACCGGCCATCGGCGGCGGCAACACACCCACCGGGCTGCCGCTGACCACCGCCGACCCGCGCGGGAAGATCACCCGCTACCAGTACTACAAGAACGGCGACCTGGCCTGGGTGACCGAGCCGTCCGGGCGGGTCACCAAGTACACCTACGACGCGCTGGGCCGCAAGCTCACCGAGACCGTCGTCACGGACGCCTACCCGTCCGGCACCACGTCGACCTTCACCTACGACAAGCTCTCCCGCGTCGCCACCCTCACCGACCCGCCGGCCACCAACGTCGTCACCTCCGGCAAGCACCAGCAGAAGACCACCACGACCTACGACGCCGACGGCAACGTGGTGCGCACCGAGATCAGCGACCTGCTGGGCGGCGACGCCACCCGCGTGATGGCCTTCGAGCTCGACGACCGCGGCCGCCCCGAGCGGGTCACCGACGCCGAGGGCAGCGAGACGACGTACACCTACGACGTCTTCGGCAACAAGACCTCGATGGTCGACGCGGGCGGCAACCACTTCGACTACGTCTACACCGCGCGCAACATGATGGCCGAGACCCGGCTGCGCGACTGGGACGACGACGGGGGCGACGGGGACTACACCGTCCTGCAGTCGTACGCCTACGACATGGGCGGCCGGCTCGTCCGGCACACCGACTCGATGGGCCGCTCGCTCGTCTACCAGTACTACGGCGACGACCTGGTCAAGTCGATCACGCTCAAGGACTTCCACAACCTCGACGGCACCAAGCGCGACATCGTCGTGGAGTCCAACACCTACGACGGCGCCGGCAACGTCCTGACCGAGACGTCCGCCAACGGCAAGCTCGTCACCCAGTACACCTACGACGCGGTCGGCCGGGTGAAGTCCCAGGTGATGAACCCGGGCGGGCCGGCGCGGAGCACCACGTACACCTACGACATCGCCGGCAACGTGGAGACGACCGCCACCAGCGGTTCCCCCTCCAACGTGCCCTGGCCGGTGAGCGTCACCGGCGACTCCGTCCGCTACCAGTACGACGACGCGGGCAACGTCACCCACGAGACGGTCGAGAAC
>NZ_BQUN01000214.1 GCF_026008495.1 Streptomyces sp. A012304 | reverse complement strand
ACGGTGCGGCTGCGGGTGCGCAACACCGGTGACGTCGTCGACGAGTACCGCTTCGAACCGGTGGGGAGCGTCGCGCCGTGGACGACGGTGGAGCCGCCGACGCTGCGGCTCTACCCCGGCACGACGGGCACGGTCGAGCTGACGTTCGCCCCGCCGCGCACCCCGGACGCGACGGCCGGCCCCAACCCGTACGCGATCCGCGTCACGCC
>NZ_BQUN01000213.1 GCF_026008495.1 Streptomyces sp. A012304 | reverse complement strand
GGTCAAGGGCTACGACCGCAGGACGAGCAAGGAGATCGTCGCGGAGCGGGACGCCCACAGCCGGACCTACACCAACGAGGACGGCACCCGCACCAGCGAGATCTCCACCGACCCGATCAACTACCGGGACCAGCACGGGACCTGGCGGCCCATCGACAGCGCGCTGGTGGAGCAGACCGGCGGCTGGGCGAACGCCGCCGACTCCGTGGCCCTGCGCTTCGCCGGCCGGGCCGACGCCGCGGAGCTCGCCTCCGTCACCCTGCCGTCCGGTGAGTCCTTCGGCTACGGGCTGAGCGGCGCCGCCGCCGTGGCCGGCAC
>NZ_BQUN01000212.1 GCF_026008495.1 Streptomyces sp. A012304 | reverse complement strand
CCCGCACCCACCGCACCCCGCGTCACCACCACCAGCCGCGACCCGGCGAACCGCTCGTCACCCAGCCACTCCCGCACCACCGACAGCACACCCGCCGCCGTCCGGTGGACCGAGGCGGCGTGGTCGTGCCCCGTTACCGGACCGGCGAGGCAGGGCAGCACGACCGCGTCGGGTACCCCGCCCGCGGCTGCCGCGTCCAGGTCGGGAGTGTCGGCATCCAATGCCCAGAGGCTGCCGGTGAAGGCGGGCTCGGCCGGTCCGGCCGGGATCCAGTCGACGCGGAACAGGTCGTCGGACGCGGCCGGGAGCGCCGGGGTGAGCGCCTCGGCGGCGATCGGACGCAACGTGAGTGCCTCGACGGACGCCACCGGGCCGCCCGCCGCGTCGTACAGGGTCACCCGGACCGCGTCCGTCCCGGTGGGCGAGAGCCGCACCCGCAGCTGGGTGGCGGCGGCCGCGTGGAGCGTCAGCCCCTTGAAGACGAACGGCAGCCGCACCTGCTCCGCCGCGCCGGTCCGGGGCAGAGCGGCATGCAGCGCGGCGTCCAGCAGCGCGGGGTGCAGTCCGAAGTCGGCGGCACCCTGGGCCACGTCCTCGGGCAGCGCCACTTCCGCGTACAGGTCGTCACCCGCGCGCCAGGCCGTACGCAGTCCCTGGAAGGCGGGGCCGTACGCGTATCCGGCCGGCACCAGGTCCGAGTAGAAGCCGTCGAGGTCCACCGGCTGCGCACCGGGCGGCGGCCAGGCTTCGGCGGCTAGAGCGGCTTCAGGGGCGGCGCCGTGTTCGGACAGGGTTCCGGCGGCGTGCCGGGTCCAGGCGGGCGCCGCCGACTCGTCGGCGTCCTGGGAGAACACGCCCAGCGCACGCGTACCGTCGGGTTCAGCGGCGCCGACCACGACCTGGATCCGCACAGACCCCTGCTCGGGGATCACCAGCGGCGCCTCCAGGGCGAGTTCGTCGATACGGCCGTGTCCCACCTCGTCCCCGGCCCGTACCGCCAGTTCCACGAAGGCCGCGCCCGGCAGGAGGACGGTCCCGGCCACGGTGTGGTCCCGGAGCCACGGGTGCGAGGACAGCGACAGCCGTCCCGTCAGCACGACGCCCTGCCCGTCGCCGAGTGCCACAGCCGCACCCAGCAGCGGATGGTCCGCCTCGGTCAGGCCGAGCTGCCGCGCGTCCCCGGACGAGGCCGTGCGCTCCAGCCAGTAGCGCTGGTGCTGGAAGGCGTAGGTCGGCAGGTCGACATGGGCGTCGCCCTCACCGACGAGCGGCGTCCAGTCCACGTCCAGGCCGTTGACGAACGCCTCCGCCAGCGCGGCGGTGAAGCGCTCCTGCCCGCCCTCGCCCCGGCGCAGCGTGCCCAGCACCACCGCGTCGGCGTCCGCGGACTCGACCGTGCCCTCGATCGGAGTCGTCAGCACCGGGTGCGCGCTCGCCTCGACGAACGCGTCGAAGCCCTGGGCGAGCAGAACCCGGACCGTCTCCTCGAAACGAACCGTCTGACGCAGATTCGTGTACCAGTACTCCGCGTCCAGCCTCGGATTCTCCAACCGCTCGGCCGTCACCGCCGAGAAGAACGGGACCATGGGAGCCTGCGGCTCGATACCCGCCAGCTCGGCGAGCAGCCGCTCACGGATCGCCTCGACCTGGACGGAGTGCGAGGCGTAGTCCACCGGGACACGCCGCGCCCACACACCCTGCGCCTCACAGACAGCGAGGAGTTCCTCCAGAGCGGCCGGCTCACCCGCCACCGTCACCGACGCCGGACCGTTCACCGCCGCCACCGACACCCGACCGCCGTACTCCGCGATCAGCTCGGAGGCACGCTCCACCGGCACCCCCAGCGACGCCATCCCAC
>NZ_BQUN01000211.1 GCF_026008495.1 Streptomyces sp. A012304 | reverse complement strand
CGCCAGGTGAAGTAGGTGTACGACTGCTGGAAGCCGATCTGGGCGAGGGTGTGCATCATCGCCGGGCGGGTGAAGGCCTCGGCGAGGAAGATCACATCCGGGTCGGTGCGGTTGATCTCCCCGATGACCCGCTCCCAGAAGACGACCGGCTTGGTGTGCGGGTTGTCCACCCGGAAGATCCGCACGCCGTGGGACATCCAGTGCCGCAGGA
>NZ_BQUN01000210.1 GCF_026008495.1 Streptomyces sp. A012304 | reverse complement strand
GGCCGCGCCGACGACCAGGTGAAGGTGCGCGGCTTCCGCATCGAACTCGGGGAGATCGAGGCCGCGTTGGCCGCTCACCCGGAGGTCGGTGACGTGACCGTGGTGGCGCGCCAGGACCGCGCCGACGACGTCCGTCTGGTCGCCTACGTCGTGCCCGCCCCGGGATGTGTGGCGCTCGCGTCGACCCTGCGTGAGCACCTGCGGGAGCGGCTGCCCGAGTACATGGTGCCGTCGGCGTTCGTCCCCCTGGAGGCGCTGCCGCTGACCGTCAACGGCAAGCTGGACCGCCGCGCCCTGCCCGAACC
>NZ_BQUN01000209.1:43429-124904 GCF_026008495.1 Streptomyces sp. A012304 | reverse complement strand
GATCACGTCTTCCGAGGCAGGCGAGACCATGTCCCCGCCAATGAACAGCCGGTCCTGGACTGTGCGGCTGGTCATGGCCGCTCCTTTCGCCGTGCCAAGTCGCGCCCACGCGGATGGCCGTCGGTGAGCCAGGTCAAAGCCGTCACCGCGTGATACTGCCTTCAGCCGACCACGTCCGGGCCTCGGCCGCGCGCAGGCTTCCACCATTCGGAGGACCGATGCCGCGGCGACCCGCGAGCAGCAACCCGGCGAACCTTCCCGGTCACGGCCCTAAAGGTGGCGCTCACGCCCGGCGGCGAGGAGGTGTGGCTGCGGATGTCCACCGACCGCTCCAGCGTCGCCGTGTGGACCATCGAACAGTGGTGGGCCTTCGCCGCGGAGCTGCCCGGCGCGACGCCGCCGCCAGCCTGAGACACCAAGCCCAAGGCGGTTCGGCTGGCGCACGAACGGCAGCGGTCAGCGTGGCTCCGGCAGGCCCGGGTCGTTGAGCAGCTGGAAGCGACCACGACGCGTCAGGCCGCTGGCCGCACCGTGGGCCCTGTGGTGGGGCGCTGAGCGCCGTAGCAACGCGAACGAGGACCGATGCCGAAGAAGCCCGCCCACGACCCGACGTACGGCTACGACCCGGAGACGAAGACTGTCCGGGTCGATCAGCACGACCTGGCGCGGCTGCTGTTGATGTTCCGCTCGCTGATGCGCGAGCAGAATCCGGGCTCGTGGGAACACATGAGGGACTACGACCTGTCCTTCGAGCGCCTCGCGGACGCGGTCGATGCCAGCTCGCAGATCCGGTACGGCAAGCGCTGGACGGGGCCTGATCTGCGGATGCGCTGCACCACGACCGAGCCGGTGTATGACTGGCCGGAGGGCGCGCCGTACGACGGGGAGGCGACCTCGCCGTCGGCCACGGGCGCACCCCTGAGAATGACGGAGCCGTCCTGGCCCTCACCGATATCGAGGTAGATGCTGCCGTCCACAGGGTGCACGTGGTGGCCGGCGCCGTGCCCGACTGTCCCCAGCTCATGGCGGGCGAGGACCTCCCCGCTGCTGGCGTCGTGCACGACCCACTGATCTGCGCCCCCGCGCCCCGCCATCGCGTCCGGCCGGTACACCCACACAGTCTGGCCGTCCAAGGACAGCGCACAGCCAGGCCGGTGACCGCGGCGCCGGTCCGAGTGCGGCCGAAAGTCTGATTTCCACAGCAGCTCACCGGCGCGGGTGAGGCACACGACGCTGTTCAGCGTCGTGTACACGACTCGCTTAAGTCTTCGGCGGCAGTGGCGAAGCGGTGATCACCGACCAGATCTTCCCCGGCCCCTCCCGCACCGGCATCGATGTCTTCGCCGAAGGCGGCACCGCCACCCTCGACCAGCTGCAGGCGTGGCAGCTGAGGTCCATCTGGAGGTGAGGAGGAGCCCTCAGATTGGTGCAACGCCGCCGAGCGCGACAGCCGGGATCATGCCCAGGTGACTTCAGCGGGCGCGCCCGCTGAAGTCGTGTCGGTACTGGCGAAGGTCGAGTTGCCGGGCGGCGGACAGACTGCCCGCAGGTTAGCGTCGCGCTTTCACGAGGTGGGGTGTCCGAGACTTGATCAAATAAGAGGAAGTCGGCGACCTCGGCAATGTCAGCGGGGATTGTCAAGGCATTGCAGGGCGCCAAGTGCTCTGTCTACCGCTGGTCCACCGACCATCGACGTGCGCGTCGGACGAGCATGACTACGGTCGCCATGCCCAGGACGACGAACCCGAGTGCCCCAGCCACCCCGGCTTCGAACGGCGGGCCGGAGATCGCCACGACGAGGGTCTCACCGGAAGTCGTTGTCACCTCACAACCCCGCCCGGTGATCGTGGCGCCGTTGAAGTCCGGATGCAGCTGTCCCTCCAGGCACTGTTTTGCCTTGAGGCCAGTCGCCGCCGCCCAAACGAACAGACCGCCGCAGAGCAGCATCCCGATAGGCAGGACTCTGCCGATCGGCAGTTTCATGGCAAGAACCTTTCCCGTCTGGGGGCACGACCGCAGCATACGGTTGCAAGGCCGACCAACCAGCAACCCGGTGAACCTTGCCGGTCACAGTACTAGCGGATGTGTGCCGGCTCCTCGGTGAGGAGCCGGACCAGTTCGATGCGGGAGCGGATGCCCAGGCGGGTGAAGACACCGCGTAGGTGGTGATCGATGGTGCGGGGGCTGAGGGCGAGGCGGGCGGCGATCTCGCGGTTGGTGGCGCCCTCGGCGGCCATACGGGCGACCCGCAACTGCTGGGCGGTCAGGAGCTGGGTGGGGCTCTCGGGGACCCGTGGGGTGGCGGCGGGGGCGCCCAGCGCGCGGAGTTCCACGCGGGCCCGGTCGGCGCAGTGCGGCGCCCCGAACGACTCGAACGCCTCCAGCGCGCTGTGCAGCCGGTCGCGGGCCTCGGTACGGCGGCGCAGTCGGCGCAGGGCGCCGCCGAACAGCAGCTCCGTGCGGGCGCGTTCGACGGCGCGGGTGCCGTGGTCGTGCAGGTCGAGCGCCTCGCGGTAGTGCTCCACGGCGTCGGCCCCCGGGGCGAGCAGGGCCCGGCAGCGGGCGCTGAGGGCGAGGTCGTCGGGGCTGCGGACGGCGCGTGCCCAGCGGTCGTAGTCCGTGTGCGCGGCGCGGGCGACACGGGTGTCGCCGCTGCGGACGGCGGCCTCGACGTAGTGCGGGGTGGCCAGGTGGCGGATGGCCCGGTGTCCGTGGCCGGGCCCGAGTCCGGCCAGGGCGCGCAGCCGGACCGCGGCCGCGTCGTAGCGGCCGTGCGCGAGGTCGAGGTGGGCGAGCGCCCACTGGGCGAGGGCGGCGGGCAGGCCCAGTCCGTGGGAGAGGGCGTGCGCGCGGGCGGCGGCGGCCCGCTCGCGGCACAGGTCGGCATCGCCGGTGAGCGCCGCGAACATCGCGAGGGCGGCCTGCAGATGGCAGGCGCCGTTGTCCTGCCCGGTGGCGTACGCCTGTCCCAGCGCGTCCAGGGCGGCGGCCTCGGCGGCACGCGGGCGGCCGGTCCAGAAGTCGGCGTAGGCACGGAACTCCTGGGCCTGGGACACCAGGGACACCAGACCCCGGGCGCGGGCTGCGGCGGCCGCGCGGACGGTGGCGGTGGCGGCGCGGGTGTGGTCGCCGAGCAGCAGGGCGGCGATCCCGGCGTGCACGAGGAGGGTGGGGTCACCGCCCGGCCCGCACCGCCCGGCGGTCGCCTCCAGCAGGTCGCGGGCGTCCTCGTAGCGCCCGTCCACGGCGGCCGCGAGTCCGCCGAGCACGCCCGGCGGTTCGATACCGAGCCGCCGGGCGGCGACCAGGGCCTCACGGCAGCGGCGGAGATCACCGGTGTAGACGGCGGCCTCGGCGGCCCGTGCGAGAAGGTGCGACGCGGTGAGGACAGACGCCGCCCCCGGGCGGGCGGGTACGGACGGCGGGTATGAGCGGACAGGCGCGGGCGAGGGAGGCGGGTCCGCGACCGGTGGGTAGGGGCCGGCGGGCGTTAGCGGCGGTGGCGGGTCTGCGACCGGTGGGTAGGGGCCGACAGGCGTGCGCGACAGAGGCGGATACGGCCGGGCAGGCGCAGCCGACGGCGACGGGTCCGCGACCGGTGGGTACGGGCCGGCAGGCGTGCGCGACAGAGGCGGATACGGCCGGGCAGGCGCAGCCGACGGCGACGGGTCCGCGACCGGCGGGTACGAGCCGGCAGACGTGAGCGGCGGCGGGTCCGCGACCGGTGGCAGAGGGCAGAGGGTCGCGGTCGGCCCGGATCGAGCGGGCGTGGGCCGGGGGGCCAGGCGCGGGGCCGAGGCGGGGTCGGCGGCCGTCCCGCCGGGGAGACCCGAGGACCCGTGGGCGTGACCCTCCGGCACGAGGTCGCCGGAGGAGCCGTGCGCGTACCCCACCGGCACCGGGTCGCCCGAGGACCCGCTCGCGTACCCCGCCCGAACCGGGTCGTCCGAGGACCCATACGCGTACCCCACCGGCGCAGCCGCCGCCCCCGTCGTCAGGGCGTCGAACGCCTCCGCCGCCTGTCCCGTCCGCAGGGCGAGGACGCCGTGCAGGGCCTCGGTGTGCAGCTGGGCGGCGAGGGAGCGGGCGCGGTCGCCGGCGCCGGTGTTCCAGGCGTCGGTGGCGGCATCGGTGAGGAGGCGGTGGCGTTCGCGCGGGTCGGGGCAGAGGGCCGCGGCCCGTTCCGCGAGGGCGGCGGAGAGGGCCGGGTCGCCGGCGGCGCGGGCCCGGTCGGCCGACGCGGCCAGTTCCGCCGCGAGCCGCGCGCTGGGGCCGAGCGCGCCCGCGCCCCGGTGCCAGGACCGCCGGGCCGTCTCCCCCGCCCCGTGCAGGACGCGGGCGAGCAGACGGTGCACATCGCGCCGGTCGGCCGGGGCCGCCGTCTCGTAGGCGGCGATCCGCGTCCAGGCGTCGCGGAAGCCGACCCCGCCGGCCGTGGCACAGGCGATCCCGGCCGTCTCGGCGGCCTCCAGGGGCCGGGTGTCGAGCCGGGCGGCGGCCACCGCCCGCAGGAAGGCGTGGGTGGCCACCGGATACTGATCGGCCGCGGCGAGCAGGAGCAGCAGCCGGGTGTCGTCCGGCAGCGCCCGCACCGCACGGCGGTGGGCGCCCAGCACCCCGGGCGCCAGATCGGCGGGTTCGGCGGGCAGCGGGTCCAGGCCGGCCCGCTGCCGTTCCGTCAGCCGTGCCGCGAGTTCGGCGGCCGCGCGCGGATCGCCGTACGCCGAACGCAGCACGCGCACCCGGACGCCTTCCGAGAGTGGTGGCGAAGTGCGGTCAAGAGGTGGGGGGTTCACCGGAGTCACCACCCAACCGACGTTACCGACGGGTTACTTGATCCGTAAAGACCGGCGATTTCACCGATGCGGCGCGCGTAGACCCCACCGGACACTCCTGGCGACCCCACCCGTTTCAGGAGGCATCATGCCGCGTCACAAGCGTCGCATCGCCGCGGTCCTCTCGGCCGTGGTCTCTTCGCTCCTTCTGTCGCTCTCCTTCTCCGCTCCCCCGGCCCAGGCCGCCACCCGTAACCCGGTCGTCCTCGTGCACGGCTTCAACGGTTCCGCGAGCAGCTGGAACGACTGGGTCGCCGCCTTCAAGGCGGACGGCTACACCACCGCCGAGCTGGACGCGTGGTCCTACAGCTGGTCCCAGTCGAACGTGACCACGGCCCGGCAGCTGGCCACCGAGATCCAGAACGTGCTGGCCCGCACCGGCGCGAGCAAGGTGGACCTGGTGGTCCACTCGATGGGCGCGCTCAGCTCCCGCTACTACCTCAAGAACCTCGGCGGCACGGCGTACGTGGACGACTTCGTCTCCGTCGCGGGCACCAACCACGGCACGTCGGTCGCCTCGCTCTGCGGATGGCTGTACACCTCGTGTGTCGAGATGACGACGGGCAGCGCGTTCCTCACCGCGCTGAACTCCGGTGACGAGACGCCGGGCAGCGTCTCGTACGCGGCCTACTGGTCGAACTGCGACTCGGCGATCGACCCGGACTCCTCGGCGCTGCTGAGCGGGGCGACCAACGTCGGTGTCGGCTGTGTCTCGCACACCGACATGAACAACGACCCCGGCATCTACCGGCAGGTGTACGACTTCGTCCAGTGACGGGGGTGCGGCGGGGCCGTGCGGGGGAGAATTCCGGGGAGGCCCGTCCTGCCCGGGAGGTTGCCATGCCGCTACGGTCCACCGGCTCCGGCAGGGTGTCCGGTGATCCCGTCCACCACCCGCTGTTCGCCCGCTGCTACGCCCGGCTCAGCGCGGCCGCGGAGACCCGTGCGGGCATGGCCGGTCTGCGTGACCGGCTGCTCGCCGGACTCTCCGGCCGGGTCATCGAGATCGGCGCGGGCAACGGCCTGAACTTCGCGCACTACCCGGGTGCCGTCTCGGAGGTCGTCGCGATCGAACCGGAGCGCACCCTGCGGCGGCTGGCCCGGGAGGCGGCGCTGCGGGCCGAGGTGCCCGTCGACGTCGTCCCGGGTGCGGCGGAGGCACTGCCGGTCAAGAGCGAGGCCTTCGACGCGGCGGTGTTCTCGCTGGTGCTGTGCAGTGTGCGGGACGTGCCGCGGGCCCTCGCCGAGGTGCGCCGGGTGCTGCGGCCCGGCGGCCAGGTGCGGTTCCTGGAGCACGGCCGCGGCGGCGGGGCCGCGATGCGGTTCACCCAGCGGGCCCTGGACCGCACGGTGTGGCCGCACCTGAGCGGCGGCTGCCATCTGTCCCGCGATCCGGTCGGGGCGCTGCGCGACGCCGGGTTCACGCTGGGGCCGTACCGGAGCCTGGTGCTGCCGGAGAAGGGGCCCAGGCTGCCGGTGTCGTACTGCGTGCTGGGCATGGCGTGGCAGCCGGCGGACGAGGGGGACTGAAGGCCACGGCCGCCGGTCTCACAGGCTCCACTGCCGCAGCTCCCGCGCGATGTCGTACACCGAGGCCTCACCGGTCTTGACCAGACGGGCCAGGTCGCGGACCCGCTCGGGCGAGGTGACGACCTTGACGCCGCTGGCCACCAGGTAGGCGTAGGCGACGGAGCAGGCGAAGAGGGCGTTCGAGCGTTCCAGCGCCGGGACGTGCAGGAGGAGCTGGAGCAGCGAGGCGGCGCGGGCGTGCGGGGTGTCGTAGACGGGCACGTCGAAGATCTCGGCCTGGTGGCGCGCCACGGCGGCGACGAGGGCGCCCCAGTCGGTGACCTGGGGGTCGCCCGGTGTCTTCTGTTCGGCGAGCATCAGCAGCCAGGCGAGGTCGATCGTGAGGTCGCTCAAGGGTTCAGCGGCGACCTTCGTGCGTGCCGCCCTCGCGTTCCGCGCCGAACTCCTCGGCGAAGACGGTCTCGTACTGCTTCATGAAGTCGGCGGCGGCCTCGACGAAGGTGTGGCCCGCCTCGCCGGTGTCCTGTCGGACCAGCTCTTCGATGTAGCGGTTGACACTCATGCCGCGTGCCGTGGCGCGTTCACGGGCGGCTCGGGCGGTGCCCTCGTCGACACGTACGTTCAGCTGGGTCTTGGCCATGCCTCGACGCTAGCGCCGGGATGCTAGCACCGGCAAGGGCGGCTGGGGGAAAACCCGGGGAAAACCAGGGGAGGCGCATACCCGGTGTGGGCCCGGTCACATTACCCTCGGCCGGGACGGCGCGTCGGCACGCCCACGCGAGCGAGGAGGCAGTCTTGTCCCCACCTGCTGCGCAGCACGCTCCCGGCCTGACCTCGGCCGACGCCCTGGCGGCCCGCGCCCGCGGGCTGACCAAGGCGTACGGCTCCGGCGAGACCACCGTGCTCGCCCTGGACTCGGTGGACGTGGACATCGTGCGCGGACGCTTCACCGCGGTCATGGGACCGTCGGGCTCGGGGAAGTCCACGCTGATGCACTGCCTGGCCGGGCTCGACACCGTCTCGGCGGGGCGGGTGTGGCTCGGCGACACCGAGATCACCGGGCTGAGGGAGCGGGAGCTGACCCGGCTGCGGCGGGACCGGATCGGGTTCATGTTCCAGTCGTTCAATCTGATCCCGACGCTGAACGCGGTCGAGAACATCACCCTGCCGATGGACATCGCGGGACGGCGACCGGATCCGAAGTGGCTGGACCAGGTGATCGACACGCTGGGCCTGCGGGACCGCCTCGGGCACCGCCCGGCCCAGCTCTCCGGTGGCCAGCAGCAGCGCGTGGCCTGCGCGCGGGCGCTCGTCTCCCGGCCGGAGCTGATCTTCGCGGACGAGCCGACCGGCAACCTGGACTCGCGCGCCGGCCTGGAGGTCCTCTCCTTCCTGCGCGAGGCCGTCGACGGCCTGGGGCAGACGGTCGTCATGGTCACCCACGACCCGGGCGCCGCCGCCCATTCCGACCTGGTGCTCTTCCTGGCGGACGGGCGGATCGTGGACGAGACGCGACGGCCGACGGCGGCGGCGGTGCTGGAACGCATGAAGCGTTTCGACGGGGTCCGCGCCCAGGCCGGCGACACCGCCGAGGAGGTATGAGCCGGTGCTGAAGGCGACACTGCGGAGCTTCGTGGCGCACAAGGGCCGCCTGCTGCTGTCCGCCCTCGCCGTCGTGCTGTCGGTGGCGTTCGTCGCGGGCAGCCTGATCTTCTCCGACACGGTGACCCGGACCTTCGACCGGCTCTTCGCGTCCACCTCGGCCGATGTGACGGTCGAGCCGAAGGAGGAGCTGGACGCCTCCGTGCCCACCGGCGCCGTGCAGACCCTGCCCGCCGCCCTCGTCGACCGGGTGGCCCGGGTCGACGGCGTCGCCGCCGCCCACGCGGATGTGGGCGTGGACAACATCACGGTCGTCGACCGCGACAACGAGCCCGTGAGCCCGACCACCGGCGCGCCCACCATCGCCTCCGACTGGTACGTCACCGACCGCAGTGCGGTGGAGCTGACCGACGGCCACGCACCGCGCGGCGCCGGGGAGGCCCTGCTGGACGCCGACACCGCCGCCAAGAAGGACGTGGAGATCGGCGACACGCTGACGGTGGTGGCCCAGCCGGGTTCGTTCCGGGTCGAGATCGTCGGCATCGCCACCTTCCGCACCACCAACCCGGGCGCGGCGCTGGTCTTCCTCGACCCCGGGGTCGCCGCCACCAGGCTGCTCGGCTCGCCGGAGCGGGCCACGGGCATCTCCGTCGACGCCGCGCCGGGGGTGACCGACGCCGAGCTGAAACGCCGGGTGGCCGCTGCGGTGGGCTCCGGCCCGTACGACGTGCGGACGGCCGACGAGCAGGCGAAGTCGTCGGCGGAGCGGCTCGGCGGGTTCCTCGACATCATCAAGTATGTGATGTTGGGATTCGCCGGGATCGCCGTGCTGGTGGGTGTGTTCCTGATCGTCAACACCTTCTCCATGCTGATCGCCCAGCGCACCCGCGAGCTGGGCCTGCTGCGCGCCCTGGGCGCGGACCGCCGTCAGGTGCGGCGCTCGGTGCTCACCGAGGCGGTGCTGCTGGGCCTGGTCGGCTCCACGCTCGGCCTCGCGGCCGGTGTCGGGCTGGCGGTCGGTCTGATCCGGCTGATGAGCGTCTTCGGCATGAACCTGAAGACCACGGAGATGGTCGTCGGCTGGGTCACCCCGGTCTCGGCGTACGTCGTCGGTGTCGGCGTCACCTTCGTGGCCGCCTACCTCCCGGCGCGGCGGGCGGCGGGTGTGTCGCCGATGGCGGCGCTGGCGGACGCGGACGTCGCCGGGGTGGGGCGCCCGCTGAGGGTGCGCGCCGCGGTCGGGTCGGCCGTCGGGGCCCTGGGCGTGGCCGCTCTCCTGGGCTGCGTGACCGCGTCCGAGACGGCGTCGGCGGCCTCCCTGCTGGGGCTGGGTGTCGTCCTGACGCTGATCGCGACGGTCGTCGCCGGTCCGCTGCTGGTGCGGCCGGTGATCCGGGTGCTCGGGGCGGCCTTCCCGGCGCTGTTCGGCCCGGTCGGCCGGATGAGCCAGCGCAACGCCCTGCGCAACCCCCGCCGCACCGGCGCCACGGCGGCGGCGCTCATGGTGGGCCTGGCCCTGGTGGGCGGCATGTCGGTGGCGAGCGCCTCGATGTCCAGCTCCTTCGACCGGCAGATCGACGAGACGCTGGGCGCCGACTTCGTGATCCAGAACACCAACTTCACCCCGTTCCCCCAGGAGGTCACCGACGAGGTCCGCGCGACCGAGGGCGTCGGCACCGTCGTACGGCAGCGGTTCGCGCCCGTCGCCGTGCGGATGCCGGACGGCGACCGGGTCGAGACGACGGCCGCCGGGTACGACGACCGGCTCGACGAGGTCGCCGACGTGACGTACGCGCGGGGCGACACGGCGGCCGCGCTGGCGGACGGCGCGATCGGCATGGACGTGGACTTCGCCCGGGAGCACGGCGTGCGGGTCGGCAGTGTGCTGCCGGTGGAGTTCCCCGGCGGGCGGGCGGTGTCGCTGAGGGTCGGCGCGCTCACCGACCAGGACGCCGCGGAGGGCTTCGGCGTGCGCGGCGGTGTGTTCTTCGGCATCGCGACCGTCGAGACGTATGTGCCGGGCGGGCAGGACTCCGTGCTGTACGTGAACGCGGCCGGAGGCACGGACGCCGACCGGCTGCGGCCGCTGCTGGAGCGGACGCTCGACCCGTATCCGCAGGTGCAGGTGCGGGACCAGGCCGACTACAAGGAGCTGGTCCACGACCAGATCTCCGTCCTGCTCTACCTGGTGTACGCGCTGCTCGGGCTGGCGATCGTCATCGCGGTCCTCGGGGTGGTGAACACGCTGGCGCTGTCGGTGGTGGAGCGGACGCGGGAGATCGGTCTGCTGCGGGCCATCGGGCTGTCCCGGCGGCAGTTGCGCCGGATGATCCGGCTGGAGTCGGTGGTGATCGCCGTGTTCGGCGCGGTCCTGGGGCTCGCGCTGGGGCTGGTGTGGGGCGTGTGCACCCAGCAGGTGCTGGCGTTGCAGGGCATGGAGGCGCTGACGGTCCCGTGGGGGACGATCGTCGCGGTGGTGGTCGGTTCGGCGGTGGTGGGGGTCGTGGCGGCGCTGCTGCCGGCGTCGCGCGCGTCCCGGATGAATGTGCTGGCGGCCATCGCGCACGAGTGACGGAATCGCGGATCGAGGCAGCCGCGCTGGTCGCGGCGGCGGGGGCGACCGAGCGGCCCCGGCTGGGCATGTTCGTCATCGACGCGGGCTTCTGGAACCCGGCGCTGCTCGCGCGCGAGGTGGCGACGACGGACGCGCTGACGGACGGACGCCTCGGACTCGGGCTCGGCACCGGGTACGTCCGGGCGGAGCACGACACGGCGGGGCCGCCGCGGGGGACGCCCGGGGAGCGGGTGGACCGTCTGCGGCGGACGGTGGAGGAGCTGGGGCGACTGCTGGAGGCGGACGGGCGCCGGGTGCCCCTGCTGATCGGGGCCAACGGCGACCGGATGCTGGAGCTCACCGTGGCCCAGGCGCTGGAGCTGCCCCTCCTGCTGGTCGGCACGCCGAAGGAGATCGTCGCGCGGGTGCTGGCCCAGCGCGAGCGGTACGGGTTCACGTATCTGACGGTGCTGGAGCCGTACATGGAGGCGTTCGCGCCGGTGCCGGCGCGGTTGCGGGGGCGGTAGGAGCCGGCGTCCGGATGGTGGAATTCCGCCTGCGGCCGCCGCGTCCGTGGTGGGATCGGCCCATGTCTGATCTGCGGATACGGGCCGCGACGCCCGACGACCTCGACACCGTGCTGGCCTTCTGGAAGACCGCCGCCGAAGGGACGAGCATCAGTGACGACCGCAACGGCGTGGAGCGGCTGGTCGCCCGCGATCCCGAGGCCCTGATCCTCGCCGAGCGGGACGGCGAGCTGGTCGGCACGGTGATCGCCGGGTTCGACGGCTGGCGCTGCCATCTGTACCGGCTGGCGGTCAGTCCGCAACACCGGCGTCAGGGCGTCGGCTCGGCGCTGCTGGCCGCCGCGGAGGAGCGGTTCGCGCGGCTCGGCGGGCGGCGCGGGGACGCGATGGTGCTGACGCGGAACGAGACGGCGCACCATGCCTGGCGTGCGGCGGGGTACACGCCCCAGGAGCAGTGGCGGCGTTGGGTGAAGCCGCTCACCGACTGAACCCGACACCCGTCCACATCGCTTTGCCGGTCCTTTAGCCTTGAGGGGACCGGGCGGCCGTGCGGCCGCCCGGTCTCTCCCACGACTTCATGAAAGGTGTGAGCGTCCGCCCATGGGCGAGCCTCCCAGTACCCGTTATCGCGCGTTCCTCCCCGCCCTGACGGACCATGGGACGGAGGTGAACCGATGACGGAAGTGCTCCTGCTGCTGGTGGCGATCCTGCTGTCGCTCGCCTGCGGCGCCTTCGTGGCCGCGGAGTTCTCCCTGACCACGGTCGAGCGCGGCGAGCTGGAGCGGGCCGCCGAGCGCGGCGAGACCGGCGCGGCCGGCGCCCTCAAGGCCGTCCGCAGCCTCACCTTCCAGCTCTCCGGCGCCCAGCTCGGCATCACCGTCACCAACCTGGTGGTCGGCATGCTCGCCGAACCGTCGATCGCCAAGCTGATATCCGGACCGCTGAAGGCGGCCGGCCTGTCGGGCAGCGCGGCGAGTTCGGTGGCCCTGGTACTGGGCACGGCCCTGTCGACCGTGTTCCTGATGGTCGTCGGCGAGCTGGTGCCGAAGAACTGGGCGATCTCCTCCCCGCTGGCGGTGGCCAAGCGGGTGGGCAACGCGCAGCGCTGGTTCAGCACCGCGTTCCGCCCGTTCATCACCCACCTCAACAACACCGCGAACCATGTCGTGCGCCGCTTCGGCCTGGAGCCCGCCGAGGAACTGGCCTCCGCCCGCAGCCCGCAGGAGCTGGCCGCCCTCGCGCGGCACTCCGCCAAGCAGGGCGCCCTGGAGGCGGACACCGCCGAGCTGTTCGTGCGCACCCTGAACCTGGCCGACCTGACCGCGGAGAACGTGATGACGCCACGCGTCCAGGTGATCGCCCTGGAGGCGCAGGCCACCTGCGAGGACGTGGCGAACGCGACCCGGGCGACGGGCCTGTCCCGCTTCCCCGTCTACCGGGGCAACCTCGACACCGTGGTCGGCACCGCGCACATCAAGGACGTCCTGGCGGTCCCCGCCACGCGCCGCACGCGCGTGCCGGTCGCCGAGATCATGCGCGAACCCCTGCTGGTGCCCGAGTCGCTGACCGTGGACCGGCTCCTGGACCGGCTGTCCGGCAAGCGGACCATGGCCGTGATCATCGACGAGTACGGCGGCACCGCGGGCGTGGCGACGCTGGAGGACATCGTCGAGGAGGTCGTCGGCGAGGTCCGTGACGAGCACGACCCGCACGAGACGCCCGACCTGGCCCCCGCCGGCACCGACGACGACGGCCGTGTCCTGTACTCGGCCGACGGCGCCGCCCGCACCGACCAGCTCGCGCGCGTGGGCCTGTACACCCCCGAGGGGCCGTACGAGACGCTCGCCGGGCTCGTCGCCACCGAGCTGGGCCGGATACCGGCCGTCGGGGACGCCGTCGAGGTCGCCGGCTGGCGCATGGACGTGGTCGACGCGTCCGGCCGCCGCGCCGCGCGCGTGCTGCTGCACGCACCGCTCGACGACCCGTCCGAACAGGAGGCCGCGAAGTGACCGCCGTCCAGTTGCTGATCGGCCTGGCGACCCTGGTCGTCAACGCCTTCTTCGTCGGCGCCGAGTTCGCGCTGATCTCGGTGCGCCGCTCGCAGATCGAGCCGTACGCCGAGCAGGGCGACCGGCGCGCCAGGAGCGTGCTGTGGGGCCTGGAGCACGTGTCCGCGCTGATGGCGGCAGCGCAGCTCGGCATCACGCTGTGCACCCTGGTCCTCGGTGTGGTCGCCGAGCCGGCGATCGAGCACCTGCTGGAACCGGTGTTCCACGCGGTGGGCGTGCCGGAGAGCGCCGGCCACGCGGTCTCCTTCGTGATCGCGCTGACCCTCGCGACGTATCTGCACATGCTGCTGGGCGAGATGGTGCCGAAGAACATCGCCCTCGCGGAGCCGGTGCGCAGCGCGCTGCTGCTCGGGCCGCCGCTGGTCGCGCTCTCCCGGGCACTGCGCCCGGTGATCTTCGCGATCAACGCCTTCGCCAACGGCCTGCTGAAGCTGCTGCGGATCGAGACTAAGAACGAGGTCACGGCCACCTTCTCGGACGCGGAGCTGGCCCAGATCGTCAGGGACGCCGGCGAGGCGGGCCTGCTCGACGACCGCGCCCAGGAGCGGCTGCACGACGCGCTGGAGCTGGGCCGCCGCCCGGTGCGGGACGTCGTCCTGCCGCTGGAACGCGTGGTCTACGCGCGGGTGGGTGTCACGCCGGACGAGCTGGAGCGGCTGGCGGCCGAGTCCGGGTTCTCCCGTTTCCCCGTGGTGGACGAGGGGCGGCGGATCGTCGGCTACCTGCATGTGAAGGACGCGCTGGACGCCTCGCCGCGGGAGGTGCCGTTCCGGGTGCGGGATCTGCGGCCCATCGCGCGGGTGCGGGAGACCACGCCCCTGGACGACGTGCTGACCGCGATGCGCGGCAGCCGTACGCACCTGGCGGCCGTACTCGGCGCCGACGGGCGGCTCGCGGGCCTGGTGACCATGGAGGACGTGCTGCGGGAGCTGTTCGGGCAGCGGGCCTGACCGGCTCCCGGGGGCTGCCGGGGACGGTGGGGGACGTGGGGACGGTGGAGGGCGACCGACCAGCGGGTATGTGAAAGGGTTACCATCGCTGACGCCATGCAGACGAACACCACACCCCCATACTCCAGCCTGGTCGCCCTCGGCGACTCCTTCACCGAGGGCATGTCGGACCTGCTGCCCGACGGCACCTACCGGGGCTGGGCGGACGTCCTCGCGGGCCGGATGGCGGCCCGCACGCCCGGCTTCCGGTACGCCAACCTCGCCGTGCGGGGCAAGCTGATCGGGCAGATCGTCGAGGAGCAGGTGCCGGTGGCGGCCGCGATGGGCGCCGATGTGATCACCCTGGTCGGCGGCCTCAACGACACCCTGCGCCCGAAGTGCGACATGGGCCGGGTGCGGGGGCTGCTGACGGAGGCCGTGGAACGGCTCGCCCCGTCCTGCGGACAGTTGGTGCTGATGCGCAGCCCGGGGCGCCAGGGTCCCGTCCTGGAGCGGTTCCGGCCGCGCATGGAGGAGCTGTTCGCCTGCGTCGACGACCTCGCCGCCCGGCACGGCGCCCTGGTCGTCGACCTGTACGGCGCCCCGTCCCTGAGCGACCCGCGGCTGTGGGACGTGGACCGGCTGCACCTGACGGCCGAGGGGCACCGCCGGGTCGCCGAGGCGGTCTGGCAGGCCCTCGGCCACGACCCCGAGGACGCCGAGTGGCGCACGCCCCCGCCGGCGTCGCTGCCGCCCGGCTGGCTGACCCGGCGCGTCGCCGACGTCCGCTTCACCCGGCAACACCTCGTGCCGTGGATCGCCCGCCGCCTCACCGGCCGCTCCTCGGGCGACGGCCTGCCGCCGAAGCGCCCCCAACTGCTGCCGTACGAGGGGCCCGCCGTCTAGACGCCGACGAGCGCCGCCCCCGCCCGCAGCTCCCAGTGAGGTGGGTCTCGTAGGTTCCGCCGAACAGGGCCATGGCGCTGGCCTGCACGAATCGCCAGTAGAATCCGTACACGTGACTTCCGCTCCCGCCAAGCCCCGCATCCCCAACGTCCTCGCCGGACGCTACGCCTCCGCCGAGCTCGCCACGCTCTGGTCGCCCGAGCACAAGGTGAAGCTGGAGCGTCAGCTCTGGCTCGCCGTGCTGCGGGCGCAGAAGGACCTCGGGATCGAGGTGCCGGACGCGGCGATCGCCGACTACGAGCGTGTCCTCGACCAGGTCGACCTGGCCTCCATCGCCGAGCGCGAGAAGGTCACGCGGCACGACGTGAAGGCGCGGATCGAGGAGTTCAACGACCTCGCCGGGCACGAGCAGGTGCACAAGGGCATGACCTCCCGCGACCTGACGGAGAACGTCGAGCAGCTCCAGATCCGGCTGTCGCTGGAACTGATGCGCGACCGGACCGTGGCCGTCCTCGCCCGGCTCGGCAAGCTGGCCGGGGAGTACGGCGAGCTGGTCATGGCCGGCCGTTCGCACAACGTGGCCGCGCAGGCGACCACGCTGGGCAAGCGCTTCGCGACCGCCGCCGACGAGCTGCTCGTGGCGTACGGCCGCGTCGAGGAGCTGCTCGGCCGCTACCCGCTGCGCGGCGTCAAGGGCCCGGTCGGCACCGCGCAGGACATGCTCGACCTGCTCGGCGGGGACGCCGCGAAGCTGGCCGAGCTGGAGCAGCGGATCGCGGACCACCTGGGCTTCTCGCAGGCGTTCACCTCCGTCGGTCAGGTCTACCCGCGCTCGCTGGACTACGAGGTCGTCACCGCGCTGGTGCAGCTGGCGGCGGCGCCGTCGTCGCTGGCGAAGACGATCCGGCTGATGGCGGGCCACGAGCTGGTGACCGAGGGCTTCAAGCCAGGCCAGGTCGGCTCCTCCGCGATGCCGCACAAGATGAACACCCGCTCCTGCGAGCGCGTCAACGGCCTGATGGTCGTCCTGCGCGGCTACGCCTCGATGACGGGCGAGCTGGCGGGCGACCAGTGGAACGAGGGCGACGTGTCCTGCTCGGTGGTGCGCCGGGTCGCGCTGCCGGACGCGTTCTTCGCGCTGGACGGCCTGCTGGAGACGTTCCTGACCGTCCTCGACGAGTTCGGCGCCTTCCCGGCGGTCGTCGCCCGCGAGCTGGACCGCTATCTGCCGTTCCTCGCCACCACCAAGGTGCTGATGGGCGCGGTGCGCGCGGGTGTGGGCCGTGAGGTCGCGCACGAGGCGATCAAGGAGAACGCCGTGGCCAGCGCCCTGGCGATGCGTGAGCGGGGCGCCGAGCGCAACGAGCTGCTGGACAAGCTCGCCGCCGACGAGCGCCTCCCGCTGGACCGCGCCGAGCTGGACGCGCTGATGGCGGACAAGCTGTCCTTCACGGGCGCCGCCGCCGACCAGGTGGCCACCGTCGTCGGCCGGATCGAGGAGATCGTCAAGCAGCGGCCGGAGGCCGCGGGTTATGCCCCCGGAGCGATCCTCTGACGCGCTTCACCCAGGCGGAACTGGAGGCCGCCCGCGACCGTCTCGTCCCGGACGTGGTCGCGGGCGGCCTGCGGGTGCTTTTCTGCGGCATCAACCCCGGGCTGATGACGGCGGCGACCGGCCACCACTTCGCCCGCCCCGGCAACCGCTTCTGGCCGGTGCTGCACCTGTCCGGCTTCACGCCCCGGCTGATGGAGCCGGCCGAACAGCGCGAGCTGCTGGCGTACGGCCTCGGCATCACCAACGTGGTGGCGCGGGCGACCGCGCGGGCCGACGAGCTGAGCGCCGAGGAGTACCGCGAGGGCGGGCGGCTGCTGGCGGAGAAGGTGACGCGGCTGAAGCCGCGCTGGCTGGCGGTGGTCGGGGTGACCGCCTACCGGGCGGCGTTCGACGACCGCGGGGCCGCGGTGGGTCCGCAGGAGCGGGTCATCGGAGACACGCGTGTGTGGGTGCTGCCGAACCCCAGCGGACTCAACGCGCACTGGACGGCGGCGACGATGGCGGAGGAGTTCGCCCGGCTGCGGGCGGCCGCGGAGCTGCCTCCGCCCGCTACGGCGGGTCCGTCTCGGTGACGACGGCGAGGAGCTGGAACGGCAGCTCCTTGTCCCACTGGGACACCCCGAGCGCCACCCAGCGTGCCGTGCCGGGGGGACGCCACAGATGGACGTCCGGCACATGGGCGCTGAGCGAGGCCCAGGGCTCCGGTATGTCCTCGCCGTCCATGGAGCGTTCCAGCGTGCTCCACAGGCTGATGCGGTGCGGTGGGCCCCAGCGGTCGGTCAGCCGCTCCGTCAGCCCGTCCCGGTCGGCCTCGTACTGGTCCGCCGTCTCCTCCCACCGCGCCCCGTCGTAGTCCGGGAAGTCGCCGCTGGTCTGTAACTCGGCTATGAGATAACCGGGTCCTCCCGTGCCCCCGTCCGTCCTGCCGGGCTCCGCGGGGAAGTCGCGGGCGCACAGCAGGTCGATGGTGGTCAGCCAGTGCGCGATGTCCATGTGATCCAGTAAAGCGGCCACCACTGACAATTGGCAGGCCGTCAGGGGCCCGGCGCGCTCAGGCGTCCCGGCGGTGTATCCGCCACCCGCCCGCCGCGAGGGCCGCCGCCGTCCACAGCGCGGTCACCGCGAGGCCCGTCCACGGTCCGAGGACCCCGTCCCATGTCCCGTGCAGCACCACCTGACCCGCCCGGTCGGGCAGGAAGTCGGCGGCGTTGCCCGACATGTCGCCGACCACGAAGGAAACGATCAGCAGGAACGGGATGAGGGTGCTGAGCGTCGACACCCCGCTGCGCAGGACGGCCGTCAGACCGGCCGCGAACAGAGCCATGAGCGTGAGGTAGACGCCGCAGCCGACGGCGGCGCGCACGCCTTCGGCCGTGCTGATCCCGTCGGCCTCCTCCCCGAGGACCGCGCCGCCCACGGCGAGGGTGGCGAAACCGGTGGTCAGACCGACGGCCAGGACGGGCAGGGCGATCGCCGTCAGCTTGGCGGCGAACCAGCGGACCCGCCCGGGCACCGCGGCCAGCGACGCCCGCAGCGCGCCGCCCCGGAACTCCGCCGACACCGCCGTCGTCCCGAAGGCGATGGCCGCGATCTGTCCGAAGCTCACGCCGAAGAAAGCGGCGAAGAGCGGGTCGAAGTCGGCGCCGTCGGTGTCGGCGGTGGCGAGGGCGGAGAAGGCGACGGTGGCGAGGGGGATCGCGACCAGGGCGCCGAGCTGCGCGCGCAGCGTCCTGATCTTGATCCACTCGGCGTGGAACGCGGGGGCGAAGCTCACGGTCGGGCCTCCTCGTGCTGTGCGGTGAACTCGGCTTCGGTGGCGGTCAGGTCCAGGTAGGCCTGCTCCAAGGTGCCCTCCTCGGTGGACAGTTCCAGCAGCGGGACGCCCGCTTCGGCGGCGAGACGGCCGATGTCGTCCACGCGCGCGTGGTGGACCGTCCAGTGCCCGTCCGCGTGTTCCTCGACCTCGTGTCCCTGCCGGGCGAGGGCCTGCTCGAGTGCGGTCGGGTCGGTGGTGCGGACCCTCACGCGGGGCCGCACACGCGCGTCGATGAAGTCCCGCATCGGGGTGTCGGCCAGCAGGCGGCCCCGGCCGAGGACCACGAGGTGGTCGGCGAAGGACGCGGTCTCGTTCATCAGATGGCTGGAGACCAGCACCGTGCGCCCCTCCCCCGCGAGCCGGCGCAGCAGCCCGCGGATCCACACGATGCCCTCGGGGTCCAGGCCGTTGGACGGCTCGTCCAGCAGCACCACCTCGGGGTCGCCGAGCAGCGCGGCGGCGATGCCGAGGCGCTGGCGCATGCCCAGGGAGTACGTCTTGACCCGTCGGCGCGCGGCGGGCGCGAGGCCGGTCTCCTCCAGCACCTCGTCGACCCGGCGGACGGGGAGGCGGTTGCTCGCGGCCAGGGCACGCAGATGGTCGCGCCCGGTGCGGGAGCCGTGCGGGGCCTGCGCGTCGAGCAGGGCGCCGACGTGCCGCAGGGGCTCGCTGAGGGTGGCGTAGGCCCGGCCGCCGACGGTGGCGGTGCCGGAGGTGGGCCGGTCGAGGCCGAGGACCAGGCGCAGGGTGGTGGACTTGCCTGCGCCGTTGGGGCCGAGGAAGCCGGTGACGCGGCCGGGCGGGACGCGGAAGGTGAGCCGGTCCACGGCCCGCCGGGGGCCGTACTCCTTGGTGAGGTCGTGGACGTCGATGCTGGTCATGGCCCTCACTCTGGCGGCCGGTGCGGGGGCGGGTCGTCCCCCGCCGGTGGAGGACCGCTCCCCCGCTCGGGGGAGGTCCTCGTCGGTGGCGGCTGCCACGATGTCCCCATGGGCCGCTTGCTGCGCCCGCTGCTGCGGGGGACGACATACACACGACTTCTGCACCTGTGGGTGCCGGTGCTGATCCAGAGCCTCTGGATGTTCATCGACCCGTCGAAGCCGTGGGTGCCCGCGCTGGCGCTGCTCCCGGTCGGGCTGATCCCGGCGGTGCGCAGGGGCGAGGGGGTGCAGGCTCAGCTGCTGCTGACGCCCGGTGAGGAGGACCCCGGGTTCTCCGTGACGCCGGCGACGGCCTGGCCGGACCGGCTGCGGACGGTGCTCTGGCTGGAAGTGCGCGTGGTGCTGGGGGCGGTGACCGTCTTCGCGTGTGTGTGGCTGCCGATCCTCGCGTACGAGCTGGCCGCGACGGCGCTCGGGCACGCGCACGACGACGTCCCGGTCCTCTCCGAGGCGACACCGCACGCGGGGTACCTGCTCCTGGTGCCGGTTCCGCTCCTCGCGCTGTACGGACTCGTCGTGGGCCTGGGCGCGTTGGCGACCGTGCTCGCGCGGCGGCTGCTCGGCCCGTCCGCGGCCGAGCGGATGACCGCCCTCGAGGAGCGCGCCGAACAGCTCCTGGAACGCAATCGCATCGCCCGTGAGCTGCACGACTCCATCGGCCACGCGCTGACCGTGGCGGTGGTGCAGGCGGGCGCCGCGCGGGCGGCGGGCGATCCCGCGTTCACGGACCGCGCCCTGGACGCCATCGAGGAGACGGGCCGGGCCGCCCTGGAGGACCTGGAGCGCGTGCTGGGCGTCCTGCGCGAGTCGCGGCGGCCGGTGGGCAGTCGGCCGACGCTCACGGACGCCGACCGTCTGCTGGAGTCCGCGCGTGCCTCGGGCGCGAAGGTCGAGGCGGAGCTGACAGGTCCGCTGGACCGGGTGCCCGCGCCGGTCTCCCGCGAGGGCTACCGCATCCTCCAGGAGTCGCTGACCAATGTGCTGCGGCACGCGGGAGCCGTCCCCGTCCGGGTCCGCGTCGCGGTCGGCGACGGCAGCCTCGACCTGGAGGTCCGCAATCCGCTGACCGGCGGGGCGCCCGGGCCCGGGCGGGGCAGTGGGCTGCGCGGCATCCGTGAGCGGGCGGCCCTGCTCGGCGGGCGCGCGCGGACCGGGCCGGAGGGAGGAGACTGGCAGGTGCGTGTGGAGCTGCCGCTGCGCTGATCTAGGCTGGCCGGATGCCGGTGACCGTACTGCTCGTCGACGACGAACCCCTGGTCCGCGCGGGTCTGCGGGCCGTGCTGGAGGCGCAGCCCGACATCGAGGTCGTCGGGGAGGCGGCGGACGGGGCGGCGGTGATCCCGCTGGTGCGGCAGCTGCGGCCCGATGTGGTCGCGATGGACGTGCGGATGCCGCTGATGGACGGGATCGAGGCCACGCGCGCGGTGCTGCGGACGGTGGACGGCCCGCCGAAGATCCTCGTGGTGACGACCTTCGAGAACGACGAGTACGTGTACGAGGCGCTGCGGGCGGGCGCGGACGGGTTCCTGCTGAAGCGGGCCCGGCCCGCCGAGATCGTGCACGCGGTGCGGCTGGTCGCCGAGGGCGAGTCGCTGCTGTTCCCGGCGTCGGTGCGGCAGCTCGCCGCCGAGTACGGCGCCGGCCCCGGCAACCGCGCGGCCCGGGATCTGCTGGAGCGGGCGCGGCTGACCGAGCGGGAGGCGGAGGTGCTGCGGCTGATGGCGCGCGGACTGTCCAACGCGGAGATCGCGCAGCGGCTCGTGGTCGGCACCGAGACGATCAAGTCGCACGTCAGCGCGGTGCTGGCGAAGCTGGGGGCGCGGGACCGCACACAGGCGGTGATCACGGCGTACGAGTCGGGGTTCGTGGGGACGGGCTGAGGGACCTCGTTCCCGGCGGTGCGGATGCGGCACTCGCCGGGGTGCGACGCGCCGAGTACGATCCGGCCCACACGCGCACGAGCTGGGAGGACGGACGGTGGGGCGGCTGACCGGCGGGGATCCCTCGCTGCTGCGGAGGATCAACTCCGCGGTCGTGCTGCACGCGTTGCGTGCCGCCGACTGCGCGACACTCACGGAGATCACCCGGGTGACGGGGCTGTCCCGGCCGACCGTGGAGGGGGTCGTCGAGGACCTCATCGCAGCCGGGCTCGTCGTCGAGAAGGCGGCCGAGGAGGGGGCGGCACGGCGGCAGGGGCGGCCGGCGCGGCGGTTCCGGTTCCGGGCCGAGGCCGGTCATCTGCTGGGCCTGGAGATCGGGGCGCACCGGGTGGCCGCGCTCCTCGCCGACCTGGACGGGCGGGTGCTGGGCGCGCAGGCCAAGGACGTCGACGAGACGGCGCCGGCCGACGAGCGGCTGGAGCGGCTGCGCACCGCCGTGGCCGAGCTGCTGCGCCGGGCGGGCGTCCCGCGCAGCTCGCTGCGGGCCGTGGGCGTGGGCACGCCGGGGATCGTGGAGGCGGACGGCACCGTGCGGCTGGGCACCGCGTTGCCCGAGTGGACGGGGCTGCGGCTGGGCGAGCGGCTGAGCCGCTCCTTCAAGTGCCCGGTGCTGGTGGAGAACGACGCCAACGCGGCGGCCGTGGCCGAGCACTGGAAGGGCTCGGCCACCGAGTCCGACGACGTGGTGTTCGTCCTGGCCGGGCTGAGCCCGGGCGCCGGTGCGCTGATCGGCGGCCGGCTGCACCGGGGGTACGGCGGGGCGGCCGGGGAGATCGGCGCGCTGCATCTGCTGGGCCGGGAGGAGACCCCGGAGACACTGCTGTCCACCACGGACGAACCGCTGCACCCGCTGGACGAGCAGGCGGTGGCCGCGGTGTTCGCGCGGGCCCGCGGGGGCGAGAAGCGGGCGCTGGCGGCCGTGGACCGTTTCATCCAGCGGCTGGTCCACGACGTGGCCGCGCTGGTGCTCGCCCTGGACCCCGAGTTGGTGGTGGTCGGCGGCTGGGCGGCCGGGCTGGACGGCGTACTGGATCCGCTGCGGCGGGAGTTGGCGCGTTACTGTCTGCGGCCGCCGAGGGTGGCGCTGTCGCTGCTCGGCGAGGCGGCCGTGGCGACGGGGGCGCTGCGGCTGGCACTGGACCACGTCGAGGAGCAACTGTTCGCCGTGGAGGGAACGGTGACGGGCCGCTGAGCACGGGGGCCCGGTCGGGGGCGGGGAGACGCGTCGCCCCGTGACGGGCCGCTGAACACGGGGGCGCCCGGCCGGGGGCCGAGCACGCCCCGCGCCGCGCGGCGGGGGCTCCGGTCGGGGGCGGAGAGAAACGCATCGCGCCCGCAACGGACCACTGAACATGGCGGCGCCCGGCCGGGGGCCGGAGAACACCCCCCGCCGAGCGGCGGGGCCCCGGCCGGGGAGCGCAGAGAAACGCATCGCGCCCGCAACGGACCACTGAACATGGCGGCGCCCAGCCGGAGGGCCGGAGAACACCCCCCGCCGCGCGGCGGGGGCCCCGGCCGGGGAGCGCAGAGAAACGCCTCGCGCCCGCAACGGGCCGCTGAGCACGGGACGTCCGGTCGGGGGGCCGAGAAACGCCGCCGGCCCCGCGGCAGGCCGCTGAACACGACAGTGTCCGGTCGTCACGCCCCGTCGGGGGTGGGGGAAACGCGTCGCGCCCCGGAGGGGTTCCGGGGCGCGACGGCGGGGTCCGCCCGTCGGCCCGGTGCAGACCGTTCAGGTGTCTGCCGTCGGGGCCGTGAGGCGGGGGCGGAGCGTCAGGAGGCCTGCCGCTCGGGGCCGTGGTGGATCTCCACGCCGCCCGACGCGCCGAACGTCAGCCGGCAGGTGTCCGCGCGGTAGGTGGCCACGGAGAGCGCCGCGGTGCGGCCCTCGGCGAAGAAGCGGGTCGTGACGACGAGGACGGGAGCGCCGGGGAGGCGGTCGAGTTCCTTGGCGTCGTCCGCGCGGGCCGAGCCCAGCTCCACCGCGCGGTCCTGGCCCTCCAGCTCCCGGCGCTGGAGTTCGCGCAGCACGGCCCGCGCGCGGGCCGGCCCCGACGGGGCGTCGATCGCGGTCAGGTCGGGCACCGTCGTGTGCGGGACGTAGAGCAGTTCCGCGGCGACGGGCTGGCCGTGGGACACGCGCGAGCGACGCACGATGTGCACGGGCTCGTGGCGGTCGGTGACCAGGGCTTCGGCGACGGCCGCCGGAGGTGCCGCGACCACGCAGTCGACGGGTTGCCACGTGTCACCGGGCGCGCCGGGCCAGGTGTGCCGTTCCGTTCCGACGTCGACGCCCATGCGGGGCGGCGCGACGGTGGTGCCGACTCCGCGGCGGCGTTGCAGCCGGCCTTCCAGTTCGAGCTGCTCCAGCGCCTGACGGAGCGTCGCGCGCGCGACGCCGAAGCGGGCGGCGAGTTCACGCTCGTTCGGCAGGATCTCCCCCACCGTGAACTCGGAGTCGAGTGCTTCGCTGAGCACGGTCTTGAGATGCCAGTACTTCGGTTCCGGTACCGATTCCAGTTGCGTGGTCCCCACCCTGTCCTCCGCAATCGCCGTGGTCCGGCGGCGTTTTCGCGCCTTTGTTTATTAAAGGTTGTTGCACTTGTCTGCGACCATAAGGCGGCCTACACCCTTGGTCAAGACCAATCCGCGAAGCCTCGGGGAGCCTGCCGGAGGGCGCGTCACACGGCCAGAGAGCGCAGCTTGTCAGGGTTGCGCAGGACGTAAACGACCTGGATCCGCCCGTCCGCCACGTCGATCTGCAGGACGGAGTCCGGCTTGCCCCCGGACAGGGCCAGCACGGCCGGGCCGCCGTTGAGCTCCAGCAGGCGGAAGGAGAGGTCGGCGACGCCCTTGCGGGCCGTACCGGTGAGGAAACGGCCCACATGGTCGGCGCTCTCCAGGACCCGCAGCGGCGCCTTGGCCTTGCCGCCGCTGTCCCCGACGAGGCGGGCGTCCGGGGCGAGCAGCTCCATCAGTCCGGCCAGGTCGCCCTCGGCCGCGGCGGCGAGGAAGCGTTCGGTCAGCTCGCGGCGCTGGACGGGGTCGACCTCGTAGCGGGGCCGCCGCTCCTCGACGTGCCGGCGGGCCCGGCCGGCCAGTTGCCGCACCGCCGCCTCGGAGCGGTCCAGGACGGCGGCGATCTCGCCGTACGGGTAGCCGAAGGCCTCGCGCAGCACGAACACCGCGCGTTCCAGCGGGGACAGCGACTCCAGCACGACGAGGACGGCGAGGGAGACGGACTCCGCGAGGACGGCCCGTTCGGCGGTGTCCTGGACGGTGTCGCCGAAGCCGGTGACGTACGGCTCGGGCAGCCAGGGGCCGATGTAGGCCTCGTCGCGCGCCTTGATGCGGGCCAGCCGGTCGAGGGCCAGGCGGGTGGTGACGCGGACCAGGTAGGCGCGCGGTTCGCGCACGACGTCGCGGTCGGCGGCGGACCAGCGCAGCCAGGCGTCCTGGACCGCGTCCTCCGCGTCGGCGACGCGCCCGAGCATGCGGTAGGCGACGCCCAGCAGGAGCGGGCGGTGCTCTTCGAAGACGTCGGTCGCGGTGTCTGCGCTCACGGTGCCATCCCAGCCGAGCGGCCCGGCCGTGTCCAGACGGCGCACCACGGAGGGCTACCCACCGGTAGCAATTGCTGACAAGCTGTCTCGTCGTCGGCCCCGCCGCCTTTGATTCCGGTCCGTCCACCCGAGGAGCGCCTCATGACCGCCACCGTCTCCTTCCCGGTCCCCACCGCGCACGGCCCGCGCCCCGTCACCGTCTCGTACGCGCGCGCGGGCCGCGGCGAGCCGCTGCTCCTGCTGCACGGCATCGGCCACCACCGGCAGGCCTGGGACCCGGTGGTCGACATCCTCGCCGCCGAGCGCGACGTGATCGCCGTGGACCTGCCCGGCTTCGGCGCCTCCCCGTCCCTGCCGGACGGACTCGCCTACGACCTGCCCACCACGACCGCGGTGTTCTCCGCCTTCTGCGAGGCGCTGGAGCTGGAGCGCCCTCATGTGGCGGGCAACTCGCTGGGCGGTCTGCTGGCCCTGGAACTCGGCCGCGAGAAGCGCGTACGGTCCGTCACCGCCCTGTCTCCCGCCGGGTTCTGGTCGGAGGCCGAGCGGCGGTACGCCTTCGGGGTCCTGCTCACGATGCGGCACCTCTCGCGCCGGATGCCCCTGCCCCTGGTGGAGAGCCTGTCCCGCACGGCGGCCGGCCGTACGGCGCTCACCAGCACCATCTACGCCCGCCCGGGCCGCCGTTCCCCCGAGGCCGTGGTCGCCGAGACGCTGGCGCTGGCACGGGCCACCGGGTTCGACCAGACCCTGCGGGCGGGTACCACGGTCAAGTTCACCGACGACCTCCCCGGCCTGCCGGTCACGGTCGCCTGGGGCACCCGGGACTGGCTGCTGGTGCGCCGTCAGGGCGTGCGCGCCAAGCAGATCATCCCCAGGGCCCGCCTGGTACGGCTGCCCGGCTGCGGCCACGTCCCGATGAACGACGACCCCGCGCTCGTCGCACGGGTGCTGCTGGACGGCAGCCGCTGACCGGTGCGCGCGACACGGTAGCTGCCGGACGGAAGCCGCTGACCGGTGTGTGCGCGGGGCACGGCCGGTTGTTCACTCGGCGTTTGCGCGCGCGCTGCGGCGTACGAGTAGGTGTGACGGTGCACACCGGCCGGTTCTCGTCCCAGGAGGCCCCCATGTCCCACCGTCCGCTCCCCGGGCGCCGCAGCGTTCTGCGCGGCTCGCTGGCCGCGTCCGCGGCCCTGACCCTGCCCGCCGCCGTCGGCGCGGCGCCGGCCCTCGCCCTGTCCGGGCGGCCCAGAGCCGACTGGGGTGTGCAGACCGGGGACGTGACCGCGCACTCGGGGCTGGTGTGGGTGCGTTCGGACCGTCCGGCGCGGATGATCGTCGAGACCTCGGCGACCGAGTCGTTCCGTGGCGCCCGCCGCTGGCACGGTCCGCTGCTCGGCCCGGGCACCGACTTCACCGGCACCACCCGGCTGCACGGGCTGCCGTCCGGCGAGCAGATCCACTACCGCGTGCTGCTGGCCGACCCGCAGGACCCGCGCCGCACGGGCGAGCCGGTGACCGGAACGTTCCGTACCGCGTCCGCCGAGCGGGGCGACGGCGTACGGTTCGTCTGGTCCGGCGACCTGGCCGGCCAGGGCTGGGGCATCAACCCCGAGCTCGGGGGTTACCGCATCTACCGGGCGATGGCCGCCCTGGACCCGGACTTCTTCCTGTGCAGCGGCGACAACATCTACGCGGACGGCCCGCTCACCGGGTCGGTGGCCCTGCCCGACGGGCGGACCTGGCGGAACGTCACCACCGAGGAGAAGGCCAAGGTCGCCGAGACGCTCGCGGAGTTCCGCGGCAACTTCCGCTACAACCTGCTGGACGACAACCTGCGGGCCTTCAACGCCCAGGTCCCCTCCATCGTCCAGTGGGACGACCACGAGGTCACCAACAACTGGTTCCCGGGCGAGATCTTCGCCGACAGCCGGTACACCGAGAAGAACATCGACGTCCTCGCCGCCCGCGCGCGGCAGGCGTTCTCGGAGTACTTCCCCATCTCGACGCTGCGCCGCCCCGGCGGCCGGGTGTACCGCGTCCAGCACCACGGGCCGCTGCTGGACGTCTTCGTGCTGGACATGCGCACCTACCGCAACGCCAACTCGCCCGACGACCAGACCACCGACCCGCAGGGCATCCTCGGCCGGGAGCAACTGGAGTGGCTGAAGCGGGAGCTGGCCCGCTCCCGGGCGGTGTGGAAGGTGATCGCCTCCGACATGCCGCTCGGCCTGGTCGTGCCGGACGGCACGGACGGCAGGCCGAACTTCGAGGCCGTCGCGCAGGGCGACCCGGGGGCGCCGCTCGGCCGTGAGCTCCAGATCGCCGAACTGCTGCGGTTCGTCAAGCACCGGCGGATCACCGGCACCGTGTGGGTGACCGCCGACGTCCACCACACCTCGGCGCAGCACTACGACCCGTCACGGGCCGCGTTCAAGGACTTCGCGCCGTTCTGGGAGTTCGTCTCCGGGCCGCTCAACGCGGGTGCCTTCCCGGCGAACGCGCTGGACGCCACCTTCGGCCCGGACCGGGTCTTCGTGAAGGCGCCGAGCACGGCCAACGTCTCGCCGGCCGACGGCTACCAGTTCTTCGGCGAGGTCGACATCGACGGCGACAGCGGGGAGCTGACGGTCCGTCTGCGGGAGCAGGACGGCACCGTGCTGTTCACCAAGGTGCTCCAGCCGGGCCTGGTCGGCCAGTAACCGCGGCCGGCCCCTCTCGTACCCTGGAAGGGCGTTCCGCGCACCGGCGTCATCCCGCGGTGCGCGGCGCAACCATAGAACAATGAACAAACTGGACATAAGCATGCTTTACTCGCCGGTCACAAAGCGTTCGTGATCACGCAACACCGTTCCTTCACAGTGGCCGCATGACTCGAGACATGTCTGATGTGACGCGCGCGCAGAAGCGCGGACGCCCGGCGCGCACCTGGCGGCTGAACGTGGCGGAACGCGCCGCCCTGTGGTGGTCACGCCGCCACGGCCACGCGCCGCCCACGAGCGATACCGATGCCCGGCCGCCCTCCGGCGAGGCGCAGGCCGGGCCGTCCGACGTCCCCGCGGGTGTGGCCGGGGCGAGCGCTCTGTGGCGGATGCGGACGACGGTGAAGGACACGCCGGGATCGCTGGCCGCGCTGTGCACGGCACTCGCCGACCACCGGGTCGACATCCTGAGCCTGCAGACGCACCCGCTCGGCGAGGACATCGTCGACGAGTTCCTGCTGCGGGCGCCCGGCGCACTCGCCGCGCGGGAGATCGCCCGGGCCGTGGAGCGGGCCGGCGGCAACGGCACCTGGATCGAACGGGCCGACGCCCACGACCTGGTGGACGCGCCCACCCGGGTCCTGGACCTGGCCACCCGCACCGCCCTGGACGCCGCCGAACTGCCGCTCGCGCTGCGCCAGCTGCTCGGCCGCTGCACGATCCGCCAGCTGCCGGCCGCGGGCCCGGGCCGGACGCAGAGCGGCGTACCCGTGGAGGGCGTGCTGGAGGAGACCGTGATGCGCCTGCGGGCGCCGGAAGGCGGAGTGATCACCGTGGAGCGGCCGTACCTGCCGTTCACACCGACCGAGTTCGCGCGGGCGCGGGCCCTGGTGGAGCTGGACGCGCGGCTCGGCCCGCGCGTCCCGGACGGGCAGGACGTGCTGACGCTGCCCGAGGGCAACGACATCACCGTGCGCCGCGCCGACACCGGCGACCTGGAGGCGGCCAAGGCCATGCACGAGCGGTGCTCGGCGCGCACCCTCGGGATGCGCTACCACGGTCCGGTCGGCGACGCGGACCGCTACCTCAACCACCTGCTCAGCCCGCGCTACGGCCGCACCCTCGCCGTGCAGACCCGCTCCGGCCGGATCGTCGGCCTCGGCCACCTGCTGTGGGACGGTGACGAGACGGAGGTCGCGCTCCTCGTCGAGGACCAGTGGCAGCGGCGCGGCATCGGCGGTGAACTCCTGCGCCGGCTGGTGGCGATGGCCGTCGAGGCGGGCTGCGCGAGCGTGTACGCCGTGACCCAGTCCTCCAACACCGGCATGGTCGCCGCCATGCGCGGCCTCGGGCTCCCCCTCGACTACCAGATCGAGGAGGGCACCCTCGTCATCACGGCCCGGCTGGACGACACCGGCGCGCAGGCGACGCCGTTGGCGCGGTTCGAGGAGCCGATCGTCCGCGACTGAGGGGTCCTTTCACTATGAGCGTCCGGTGAAAGGCCCCCTGAGACCCGGCGCCGGTGGACGGCCCGGTCCCCCGGGCGCCGGGCCGTCCCGCGGCGGGAGCGGGCTCAGCCCGCCCTGACCAGGGACCGGGCCAACGCCTGGTCCAGGTCCGCCCACAGGTCCTCGACGTCCTCCAGCCCCACCGACAGCCGCAGCAGCCGGTCGCTCACCCCGGCGCCCCGCCGGTCCTCGGCGTCCACGATGCGGTGGCTGATGGACGCCGGGTGCTGGATGAGCGTGTCGACGCTGCCGAGGCTCACCGCCGGCGTGATCAGGCGGACTCCCCCGACCACCTCGTGCGGATCGCCCTCGACCTCGAAGGCGATCATCGCGCCGCCGAGGCGCGGATAGTGCACCCGGGTCACGCCCGGGTGGGCGGCCAGCCGGCGGGCCAGCTCGGCCGCGCCGGCGGAGGCCGCCCGGACCCGCACCGGGAGCGTCGACAGGCCGCGCAGCAGCAGATAGCCGGCCAGCGGATGGAGCACCCCGCCGGTGGCGAACCGTATCTGCCGCAGCCGTCCGGCGAACTCCTCGTCGCAGGCCACCACACCGGCCAGCACGTCCCCGTGCCCACCGAGGTACTTGGTGGCGCTGTGCAGCACCAGCCGGGCGCCCTGCTCCGCCGGACGCTGGAGCACGGGCGTGGCGAAGGTGTTGTCGACGAGCAGCGGAACCGAGCCGCAGGCGTGGGCGACCCCCCGGAGATCGACCTCGGCGAGGGTCGGATTGGCGGGCGACTCGACCATCACCAGCCCGGTGTCGGGGCGCAGCGCGTCGGTGATCCCGGCCGGATCGGTCCAGGTGACCTCCGAGCCGAGCAGCCCGGCGGTGAGCAGATGGTCGCTGCATCCGTAGAGGGGGCGCACGGCCACGACGTGCCGCAGGCCCATCGAGGCGCGCGCCAGGAGCACCGCGCTGAGCGCGGCCATGCCGCTGGCGAACGCGACGGCGCTCCGCGTGCCCTCCAGCCGGGCCAGCGCGGTCTCGAAGCGGGCGACCGTCGGATTGCCCAGTCGGCCGTAGACCGGGGGGCCCTCCGGCTCGGCGCCGGTCGTGGCGAACGCGTCGATCCGGGCCGCCTCGGCGCGGCTGTCGTACGAGGGATAGGTGGTGGACAGGTCGATCGGCGGAGCGTGCAGGCCCTGCCGGGCCAGGTCGTCCCGCCCGGCGTGCACGGCCTCGGTGGCCAGGGCGCGGGGCGCTGCGGACAGACGTACCTCGTCGTACGTGTGCGTGCTGGCGGAGTCCATGAACAGCAGAGTGAACACCGAACGGATGTACGGCGGCGAAGTCCGTGTTACGTTCGGCCGATGGCCGAATCCGTCGTACTCGATCCGGTGGACCTCCAGTTGCTGCGGCTGCTGCAGAACGACGCCCGGACGACCTACCGTGATCTCGCGGCGCAGGTGGGCGTCGCGCCGTCGACCTGCCTGGACCGGGTGACGCGGCTGCGGCGCAGCGGTGTGATCCTCGGCCACCAGCTGCGGCTGGATCCCGCCAAGCTGGGACGAGGGCTTCAGGCGCTGCTGTCGGTGCAGGTCAGGCCGCACCGGCGGGAGCTGGTGGGGCCGTTCGTGGAGCGGATCCGGGCGCTGCCGGAGGCGCTGACCGTCTTCCACCTCACCGGGCCCGACGACTACCTCGTCCATGTCGCGGTCGCCGACATGGCCGATCTGCAACGGCTGGTCCTCGACGAGTTCACCGCACGGCGGGAAGTGGCCCGGGTGGAGACGCGGCTGATCTTCCAGCAGTGGGACTGCGGGCCGCTGCTGCCGCCTTCGCCCTCGGCGCAAACGCCATGACGCCACCACCACCTCGTACGAGGATGGTGCGCATGTCGCAGACCAGCAACCCGTTGCCCCGCGAGCTCGCCGACGCCTATGTCGACGGGCTCGTCGCCCTCGACCCGATCACCGGCACCTACCTCGGTGTGCCGGAGAGCGCCGGCCGTCTGCCCGACTTCTCACCGGCCGGGCAGGAGGCGCTCGCCCGGCTCGCCCGGGACACGCTGGCCGAGCTCGACGAGGCGGAACGGCGGCCCGGCGCGGAGAGCGCGATCGAGCGCCGGTGCGCGCGCCTGCTGCGCGAGCGCCTCACCGCGGAACTCGCCGTGCACGAGGCCGAGGAGAGTCTGCGCACGGTCGGCAACCTGGGCACGCCCCCGCACCATGTGCGGGAGGTCTTCACCGTGACGCCGACACGGACCGACGAGGACTGGGCGGCGATCGCCGAGCGGCTGCGCGCGGTGCCCGCGGCGCTGGCCGGCTACCGCGCGTCCCTGGCGCTCGGCCTGGAGCGCAAGCTGTTCGGCGGTCCCCGGCCGACCGCCACGCTCGTCGGGCAGCTCACCGAGTGGTCCGACACCGACGGTTCGGGCCGCGGCTGGTTCACGGAGTTCGCCTCCGCCGGGCCACAGGCGCTGCGCGCGGAGCTGACGGAGGGGGCGCGGGCGGCGGACGCGGCGGTCGTCGAGCTGCGGGACTGGATGCGCGACGTGTACGCCCCCGCCGTCGAGGACGCCCCGGACACCATCGGCCGGGAGCGCTACGCCCGCTGGTCGCGCTACTACAACGGCACCGATCTCGACCTGGACGAGGCGTACGCGTACGGCTGGGCCGAGTACCACCGGCTGCTCGCCGAGATGGAGCAGGAGGCGCAGAAGATCCTGCCCGGCGCCAGGACGCCGTGGGTGGCGCTCGCCCACCTCGACGAGCACGGCAAGCACATCGAGGGCGTCGACGAGGTCCGCGACTGGCTCCAGGGCCTGATGGACCAGGCGATCGACGCCCTGGACGGCACCCACTTCGAACTCGCCGAGCGGGTGCGCAGAGTCGAGTCGCGCATCGCGCCCGCGGGCAGCGCGGCGGCCCCGTACTACACCCCTCCGTCGGAGGACTTCTCGCGTCCGGGCCGCACCTGGCTGCCCACGATGGGCCTGACCCGCTTCCCGGTCTACGACCTCGTCTCCACCTGGTACCACGAGGGCGTCCCCGGCCATCACCTCCAGCTCGCGCAGTGGGCGCACGTCGCCGGGGACCTCTCCCGCTACCAGGCGTCCGTCGGCATGGTCAGCGCCAACGCGGAGGGCTGGGCGCTGTACGCGGAGCGGCTGATGGACGAGCTCGGCTTCCTCACGGACGCGGAGCAGCGGCTCGGCTACCTGGACGCGCAGATGATGCGCGCGCTGCGGGTGATCGTCGACATCGGCATGCACCTGGAGCTGGAGATCCCGGCGGACTCCCCCTTCCACCCGGGTGAGCGGTGGACCCCGGAGCTGGCCGAGGAGTTCTTCGGCGCGCACAGCAGCCGTCCGGCGGACTACGTGGAGAGCGAGCTGACCCGCTACCTGACCATCCCCGGCCAGGCGATCGGCTACAAGCTCGGCGAACGGGCCTGGCTGCTGGGCCGGGACAAGGCCCGTGAGCGGCACGGCGACGCCTTCGACCTCAAGGCGTGGCACATGGCGGCCCTGTCGCTGGGATCGCTGGGCCTGGACGACCTGGTGGACGAGCTGGCGCGGCTCTGATCCGCGCCGCGGGCCCCTTCAGCAGCCGCAGTCCTCGGCGTCCACCGGCGCGGTCAGCGGGTCCGCGGCGCGCTGCCCGGGGCCCTGCCAGGTCTCGAACGCGAAGCCCTCGCGCGCCCAGTACTCGAAGCCACCGAGCATCTCCTTGACCCGGTAGCCGAGTTCGGCGAGCGCGAGGGCGGCGCGGGTGGCGCCGTTGCAGCCGGGGCCCCAGCAGTACGTGACGACCGGCACGTCCTTGTCGAGGAGCTGCTCGGCCTGCTCGGGGATGAGCGCGGTGGGCAGGTGGACGGCGCCGGGGACGTGCCCCTGGTCCCAGGCCTCGGTGGAGCGGGAGTCCACGACGACGAAGCCGGGGTGGCCGCCGGCCGCGAGGGCGGCGGCCACGTCGGAGACGTCGGCGTGGAAGACGAGGCTCGCCCGGAAGTAGGCGGCGGCCTCGGCCGGGGCGGCGGGCGCGACGCGCAGGACGGGGTTGGCGTCGGTGTTCGCGGTGATCGTCATGGCGAGGAATCTATGGCCGGTGATCCCCTTCTTGAAGGAGGGATCCCCGGCCTTCCTCTTGATCCGCCGGGGATTCCCCTGCTATCCCTCGCACATGACCGCGTATTCCCCGGACGCCACCGACTGGCGCATCCTCGAGGTCCTCCAGCGCGAGGGCCGGGCCAGCTTCGCCGAACTGGCACGCGCCGTGTCGATGTCCGCGAGCGCCGTCACCGACCGCGTCCGGCGGCTGGAGGAGGCGGGCGTGATCCAGGGGTACACGGCCGTCGTGGACCCCGAGCGGCTGGGGCTGCCGATCCTGGCGTTCGTCCGGCTGCGCTACCCCACCGGCAACTACAAGCCGTTCCACGACCTGGTCGCCGCGACGCCGGAGATCCTGGAGGCACACCACGTCACGGGCGACGACTGCTTCGTCATCAAGGTCGCCGCCCGTTCGATGCGGCACCTGGAGGAGGTGTCGGGCAGGATCGGCGCCCTGGGCTCGGTGACCACGAGCGTCGTGTACTCCTCGCCCCTGCCACGGCGCCCGCTGGGTCACTGACCCCGCTGCCGCACCACCGACCCGGTTCTGCCCTTCACGACCTCCAGCTGGGCGTGGATGCGCCGCCGCAGATCGGCCACGTGGCTGACGATTCCGACGCTGCGGTCCCGCTCCCGCAGCGAGTCGAGGACGTCGAGGACCTCGTCCAGGGTGTGGTCGTCGAGGCTGCCGAAGCCCTCGTCGATGAAGAGGGTGTCCAGCCGGACCCCGCCCGCCTCGTCCGTGACGACGTCGGCGAGGCCGAGCGCGAGGGCGAGGGAGGCGAAGAAGGTCTCGCCGCCCGACAGGGTGGCGGTGTCCCGCTCCCGGCCGGTCCAGGCGTCGACGACATGCAGCCCGAGCCCGCTGCGGCCGCGCCCCGTGCGGTCGTCGGAGTGGACGAGGGTGTACCGGCCGGAGGACATGCGTTGCAGCCGTACGGTCGCGGCGGCGGCCACCTGTTCCAGCCGGGCCGCCAGGACGTAGGACTCCAGGCGCATCCTGCGCTCGTTGTCCGCGGAGGTGCCGGCGGTCAGTCCGGCCAGACGGGCCACCCTGTCGTACTCCTCGCGCAGCGGCGCCAGGCGTCGTACGCCGTCGGCGGCGCGCGCGGAGAGGTGGTCGAGTTCGGCGCAGCGGCGGGCGGCGGCGTCCTGGGCCGAGGCGGCCCGGCGCAGCCGCTCGGCGGCCCGGGCGGCGTGCTCGTCGGCCGCCGTGAGGTCGGCGGCGGGCCGCTGGGCGGCGGCCAGGGTCTCCGGCTCGGCGAGCACGGCCCGTACGGCGGCCTCCTCGGTCTGCCAGGCGTCCAGGCGGCGTTGCAGCTCACGGTGGGCGTCGGCGTCGAGGAGGGCGTCGGCGGCGGCCTGCGGGGTGTCGAAGCCCGCGCGGAAGGCGGCCTCGTCGAGGCGCCCGTCGGCGGCCTTGAGGCGCTCGGCGCTCTCCTCGGCGGCGCGGGCGGCGTCGGCGGCGTCGGTGAGCAGGGCGGCCTGCCGCTCCAGTTGCGCGGCCCGCTCGGCCACGCTCTCGGCGGCGCCCCGGGCCTGCGCCAACTCCGCCTCCAGAGTGGCCCGTTCACGCTCCAGGCGGTCCCGGTGGCCGACGCGGGACGCGGCGCGGACGGCGGCCTCGCGCTGGGCGGCGGCGCGCTGTTCGTGCTCCTGCTCGGCGCGGCGCAGCTCCTCACGCGCGGCGTGCAGGTCGGAGGCGTCCCGGCGGGCCCGCGCGTAGTCGTGCTCCAGCTCCTCGACCTCGGCGGCGAGCCGGTCGGCCGGGGTGTCGCCGGCCTCGGCGGTGACGGCGGCGAGCTTCTCCCGCAGGGCGCCGAGGGCCCGTTCGGCGTCCGCCCGTTCCTCTTCGGCGCGCTGGGAGGCCTCGTGGGCGCGTTCCTCGGCCTCGCGGTCGACGTGTCCGGCGACCTTGCGGGCGGGGGCGGGGTGGTCGGTGGCGCCGCAGACCGCGCAGGGTTCGCCGGCCTTCAGGGTGGCGGCCAGTTCGGCGGCGATGCCGTTGAGTCGCTGCTCCTTCAGGTCGAGCCAGTGCGTGCGGGCCGCCACGGCCCGCTCGGCGCGGGCGAGGGCCCGCCGCCGGGCGTCCTCGGTGTCGCGGGCCAGCCGGTCGCGCTCGCGGGCGGCTGTCGACCGCCGTTGTGCGGGCTCCCGTCGGACGGCGAGCTGTTCGGCCCGGGTGGCGGCCTCCTGGGCGGTCTCGATCCGGGACTGGAGGGCCGTGCGGACGGTGTCCCACCGGGCGAGCCAGCTCTCGCTCTCCGCCAGGACGTCCTCGTCGGCGCGCTCCTGGCGGTCCAGGTCGGCACGCTCGGCGACCAGTTCGGTCAGCCGGTGCTCACCGCGGCGGGCCGACTCCAGCCCGCCCAGCTGCTCGGCGGCCCGGCGCGCGGCGGCGGCCAGACCCGCGGCACCGGCGTCCGCGAACCGCTCCGGCAGCAGGGCACGCGCGCGTGCCTCGGCGGCGGCCGCCCCGCGGTGCTCGGCGTCGGCGGCGTCCCGCAGTTCCAGCGCGGGCGCCACGGCCTCGGCCTTGCGGCCCCGCTCCATCCGCTCCCGCGCCTCCCGGTGCTCCCCGGCCCGCTCCTCCAGCGCCCGGGCCCGCTCCCGTGCCTCCGCGAACCTCCGCTGCAAGCGCGCCAGTTCGCGTGCGTCGTCCAGGGCGCGCTCGGCGGCGGCCTGGGCGGACTCGGCGGCGAGGCGGCCGCAGTGGGCGATGGTGAGCTGCTCGCGGGCGGTGGAGCGGGCCACCGCGGCGGCGGTCAGCACCGCCTCGGCGAGGCCCGGCTCGCCCGGGGTCAGCTCGGGCAGCTCCATGGCGTCGCCGGCGGCCTGCTGCATGCGGTGGGCGACGGCGATCAGTTCGGCGTCGCCCTCCCGCACGCGTCCCTCGGCGCCGCGGCGGCGCTCGGCGAGCCGTTTCTCGACCTCGGCGAAGCGCCGGGTGTCGAAGAGCCGGCCGAGCAGCCGGCCGCGCGCCTCGGCGTCGGCGCGCAGGAAGCGGGCGAAGTCGCCCTGGGGCAACAGCACGACCTGGCAGAACTGCTCGCGGTTCATGCCGAGCAGCCGGGTGATCTCCTCACCGATCTCCTGGTGGGACCGGCTGAGGTCCTTCCACGTCCCGGCGGCGGCGTCGTACTCGCGCAGCCAGGTCTGGGCCTTGTCGACCGTCGTCCCCGGGCGGCCGTTCCTCTTGGGGCGCTCCCACGGCGGTTGGCGGGTGATCTCCAACCGCCGTCCGGCGACGGTCAGTTCGAGGGTGACGCCGGTGCGGGTGCCGGGGGCGGCGTGGTCGCTGCGCAGGGTGAGGCCCTGGCCGCTCTGCCGGGCGCCGGGGACGGAGCCGTACAGCGCGTAGCACACGGCGTCCAGGACGGAGGTCTTGCCGGCGCCCGTCGGGCCGTGCAGGAGGAAGAGGCCGGCGGCCGACAGTTCATCGAAGTCGACGCTCTGGGAGCCGCCGAACGGGCCGAAGGCGGTGAGGTCGAGCCGGTGCAGCCTCATCGGGCGACCTCCCGCACCGCGTCGTCGGCGCGTACGGCGTCGAAGGCGTCCCGCAGCACGCCCCGCTCGCGCAGGTCGGGCCCCGCTCCGCGTACATGGGCGACGAAGTCCTCGGCGATCTCCTGGCCGCTGCGGCCGGCCAGGCGCCGGGCATAGGAGACGTCGGGGCCGTCCGGGGCGCGCTCGGGCGCGAAGACGAGGCTGAGGGTGTGCGGGAAGCGCTCGGTGAGCCGGGCCATGGGGTCGGCCGGGCGCACGGCGTCGGTGAGCGTCGCCTCGACCCACGCCTGCTCGTGGCGCGTGAGACCGGGATCGGCGAGCAGGTCCTCCAGCGTGCCCCGCAGGCGGGCCAGCGCGCGGGGGACGGGGCAGTCGATCCGCTCGGCGGTCACCGACCCGTCGGCGTCGAGGTCGACGAGCCACATGGTCTTGCGGTGCCCGGCCTCGGAGAAGGAGTACGGCAGCGGGGAGCCGGAGTAGCGCACCCGCTCGGTGATGGTCTGGCAGCCGTGCAGATGTCCGAGCGCCACGTAGTCGACGCCGTCGAAGACGCCGGCGGGCACCGAGGCGACCCCGCCTACGGTGATGTCCCGCTCGCTGTCGCTGGCCCGGCCGCCGGTGACGAAGGCGTGGGCGAGGACGACGGAACGCGTGCCGTCCGCGCGGGTCGCGAGGTCGGCGCGGACCCGGTCCATCGCGGCGCCGAGCACCGCCTCGTGGCCGGCCTTCTCCACCCCGAACTCGTCCTTGACCAGGGCCGGTTCGAGGTAGGGCAGGCCGTAGAAGGCGACGTCGCCGTGGGGGTCGGCGAGCACCACCGGGGTGCCGGCCGCCGCGGGGTCGGTCCGCAGGTGGATGCCCGCCCGGCCGATGAGTCCGGCGCCGACGCCGAGCCGTCGGGCGGAGTCGTGGTTGCCGGAGATCATCACCGCCGGCACGCCCAGGGCGGCGAGCCGGTGCAGGGCGTCGTCGAACAGCTCCACGGCGGCCAGCGGCGGCACCGCCCGGTCGTACACGTCCCCCGACACGACCACCACGTCGACCGCGCGCTCGCGCACGGTGGTGACCAGGTGGCCGATGAACTCGGCCTGCGCCCCGAGCATGTTCACCCGGTGGAACGCCCGGCCGAGATGCCAGTCGGAAGTGTGCAGGAGCCTCATGATCCTCGAGACTAACGGGAGGGTCCGACAGCCCGGGCGGTTACTCCCGTATCACCCCGTCATGCCAGGCGACACAGCGGAGCGTTACGGACATTTCGCCCGACGGTCGCCCGGACGTCAGGCGTCCCCGTACGCCTCCCCGCCCAGTTCGAGGCGGGCGGTGCCCGCCGTGGCGTCCGCGAGCCAGCCGCGGAAGGTGTCCACGTCGGCGTCGGGCAGGCCGATCTCGAGGGTGACCGCCTCGCCGTAACGCACGTCGCGCACCTCGCGGCCGGTGGCGCGCAGGTCGTTCTGGAGCTTGCCGGCGCGCTGGTGGTCGACGGTGACGGTGGCCAGGCGGAAGCGGCGGCGGGTGCGGGTGCCGAGGACGTCGAGGGCCTCGCCGACCGCGCCGCCGTAGGCGCGGATCAGCCCTCCGGCGCCGAGTTTGACGCCGCCGTAGTAGCGGGTGACGACGGCGACGACGTACCGCATGTCGCGCCGGAGCAGCATCTGGAGCATGGGCACGCCCGCGGTGCCGCCCGGTTCGCCGTCGTCGCTGGCCTTCTGCACGGACGCGTCGGCGCCGATGACGTACGCCCAGCAGTTGTGGGTGGCGTCGGCGTGCTCCTTGCGGACGGCCGCGACGAAGTCCTGCGCCTCCTGCTCGGTGGCCGCCGGTGCGATCTCGCACAGGAAACGTGAGCGGTTGACCTCGGTCTCGTGCACACCGGCGCGGGTGACGGTGCGGTACTCGTCCTGCATCCGGTCAGCCTATGCGAGGCGCGCGAGCCGGCCGCTCAGCCGCCCTTCTTCCCGCGCGGTACGACGGTCCAGGTCAGCAGGGCCGTGCCCGGGGCGAGGTCGCGCCAGGTGGAACCGCGCCAGGCCAGGACGGCGAGGGCGGACGTCGGGAATTTCGTCCGCACCTGCTCCAGAGCGTCGTCCAGCCCCTCCCCCGCCACGTCGAGCACCAGCTCCTCGAGCCCGGGATTGTGCCCCACCAGCAGCAGCGTCCCGACCTCGCCGGGCGTCTCCCGCACCACGTCGAGCAGGGTCGGTACGCCGGCCGCGTACAGCCGCGGTTCGTAGCGCACCGCGGGCGGGGTCCCCCACTGGGCGGAGGCCAGCTCCCAGGTCTGACGTGCGCGGACGGCGGTCGAGCACAGGGCGAGGTCCGGCAGGCAGTCGGCCTCGGCGAGGGCCCGTCCGGCGGCCGGCGCGTCCCGGCGCCCGCGCGGGCCGAGCGGCCGCTCGTGGTCGGGCACCCCCTCCGGCCAGGCGGACTTGGCGTGCCGCAGCACGACCAGCCGCCGCAGCGGCCCCGCCCCGACGCGCGCGCTCACGCCGGGGCTCCCAGGTCGCGGGTGAGGTCGAGGCCGAGCAGCCGGTCGGCGTAGGCGTACGTCTCGAAGCGGGCGCCGTCCGCCAGGTCCGGGCCCGCCCGCTCCACCCACCGCAGGACGCGCAGCACCTCCGGGACGTCCAGGTCGGCCTCCCAGGCGGTGCGCAGACGGTCACGGACCTCGTCGGGGACCGGGCGGGAGGGGTGGCGGGCCCAGCGGGCGACGGCGCGGCGCCAGCGGGCGAGGGTGTCGTGGGCCTCGCGTGGCATGTCCGTGTCGAGCCGGACGGGGTCGCGGTGGTGATGGGAGAGCAGGGTGAGGCGGAGCGCGGCCGGGTCCTCGGCCAAGACCCGGTCGAAGGCCCGCGGGTCCCGCACCGCCGCCACCTCCACCCGGATCCCCTCGGGTGCCCCACGGCCCGCCTCCAGCACGTGCACGACCTGCCCGCCGAGGTCCTGCCCGTCCTCGAAGGGGCGCACGCCGAGCGCCGTGGCGGCCGCGCGCAGCCTCGGCCGGTGCCGGTCGCCGGCCAGGGTGGCGAGGACGGGGGTCCCGCCGAGTTCCAGGGCCCGGACGAGCAGGTCGGCGACGAGGAGGACGCGGAGCTCGCCGGCGTCGTCCGCCGACGCGTGGGCCTGGACCCGGGTCAGGCCACGGCGGACGGGTGCGGCGGCGGTGGGCTCGCCGGTTCGGGCGTCGATGATGCGCAGCACGCAGTGAGCGTAGGCGGTGGAGGGCCGTCCGCGGTGCGACGGCACGGAATGAGGACCCGCCGTCCGCTGTTGTGCCGGTGCGCACCCTTCCCGTTCTCATGCTCAGGAGGCCACCCGTGTACGGCGACGAGGCGACGATCCGCAAGATCCTGACCGGGCTCGGCGACACCTGGGCGGTGGTGGGCCTGTCGACGAACTCGCGCCGCGCGGCGTACGGCGTCGCCGAGGTGCTCCAGCGCTTCGGCAAGCGGGTCGTCCCCGTCCACCCCAAGGCGGAGACGGTGCACGGGGAGCGGGGCTACGCCTCCCTGGCGGACATCCCCTTCGACGTGGACGTGGTCGACGTGTTCGTCAACAGCGACCTCGCGGGAGCCGTCGCCGACGAGGCGGTGGCCCGGGGCGCGAAGGCGGTGTGGTTCCAGCTGGGGGTGGTCGACGAGGCCGCCTACGACCGTACGCGCGCCGCGGGGCTGGAGATGGTGATGGACCGCTGCCCGGCGATCGAGATCCCCCGGCTGCGGTGATCCCCTCGAAAAACGTTCACCGCCGCCGCCTTCGCGGAGCAGTACCTGGGCACGGCGGAGCGCTGCTGAGTCAGTCGTGCGGGGGCCGGTCGCTCAGCCGGTGGTCGGCGACGTTCAGCGCCTCGTCCACCAGGCGGCGCAGATGGCCGTCGCGCAGCGAGTAGACCACCCGGCGCCCCTCCTTGCGGGTGGCCACCAGCCCCGCGAGCCGCAGCCGCGCCAGGTGCTGGCTGACCGCGGGCCGGGCCGCACCGCACCGCTCCGTCAGCGTGGTCACGTCGGCCTCGCCGGAGGCCAGGGCGTGGAGCAGGGTCAGGCGGGTGCGGTCGCCGAGCAGCGCGAGCAGCTCGGCGGCGAGGGTGAACTGCTCCTCGCCGGGGCTGTGCGGGTGCGCATCATGCGCAGATGACAGGTGCATGCGTGCGCTCATACGCACATAATGGCGCCGAGGGTGGGCGCGGGTCCACCCCCGGCGCAGCGGAAGGGGACCGACGTGAGCGAACGGCACCACCACGGGCACGGGCACGCCCAGGACCACGGACACCCGCACACGCCCGGCCACGGGCACGCCCACGACCACGGACGCCCGCACCCACACGGTCGGAAGCCTCCGCGCCGCGGCCCGAGCCGCCGCCTCTCCCACCGCCTCTCCCACCTCTTCACCCCCCACTCCCACGAGACCGCCGACAAGGTCGACGCGGCCCTGGAGTCCTCCGCCCGCGGCCTGCGCGCCCTGTGGGTGTCGCTGGCGGTGCTGGGCGTGACGGCCGCGATGCAGGCGGTCGTCGTCGTGGCCTCCGGGTCGGTGGCGCTGCTCGGCGACACGGTGCACAACGCGGCGGACGCGCTGACGGCCGTACCGCTCGGGATCGCGTTCGTGCTGGGGCGGCGGGCGGCCACGCGCCGCTTCACCTACGGCTACGGGCGGGCGGAGGACCTGGCGGGTCTGGTGATCGTGCTGACGGTCGCCGCGTCGGCGGCCTTCGCCGGCTGGACGGCCGTGGACCGGTTGCTGCATCCGCGGCCGGTCGAGCACCTGCCCGCCGTGGCGGTGGCCGCGCTGGTCGGTTTCGCGGGCAACGAGTGGGTGGCCCGGTACCGCATCCGCGTCGGGCGCGCGATCGGCTCGGCCGCGCTGGTCGCGGACGGGCTGCACGCGCGCACCGACGGCTTCACCTCGCTGGCCGTCCTGCTGAGCGCGGGCGGCGCGGCGCTGGGGTGGCGGCTCGCGGACCCGGTGGTGGGGCTGGCGATCACCGCGGCGATCGTTCTGGTGCTGCGGGACGCGGCGCGGGAGGTGTTCCGGCGGGTGCTGGACGCCGTCGACCCGGCGCTGGTCGACCGGGCCGAACGGGCGCTGGAGGAGGTCCACGGGGTGCGCGGGGTGGGCGAGTTGCGGCTGCGCTGGATCGGGCACCGGCTGCGCGCCGAGGTGGCGGTCGTCGTGGACGGCGATGTGACGGTGCGCCAGGCACACGCGATCGCGGTGGAGGCCGAACACGCCCTGCTGCACGCGGTTCCCCGGCTCACCGCCGCGCTCGTCCACGCCGACCCGGCGCCGGTCCCCGGCGAGGCGGACCCGCATCTGGCGCTGGCCCACCACACGGCCTGACCTCGGGCCACGCCGAAACCCGCCTCAGGCCACGCCGAGGCCTTCCAGCACGACCGCTCCGGGGATCTCCGCGAAGGCCTTGCCGGGCACCAGCAGCTTGCCGCGCCGGCGTCCGCTGCCCACGAGGACGTACGGCAGGTCGACGACGGCCGAGTCCACGAGCAGCGGCCAGGCGGCGGGGAGTCCGATCGGCGTGATGCCGCCGTACTCCATGCCGGTCTCCCCCACCGCCGTGTCCATCGAGGCGAACGACGCCTTGCGGGAGCCGAGTTGGCGGCGTACGACGCCGTTGACGTCCACCCGGGTGGTGGACAGGACCAGGCACGCGGCGAGGGTGGTCTCACCACCGCGCTTGCCCGCGACGACCACGCAGTTGGCGGACCGCTCCAGCAGCTCCTGCCCGTAGCGCTCGACGAAGACGGCGGTGTCGGCCCACCGCGGGTCGGTGTCGACGTAGACGATCTCGTCGGCGGGGACACTGCCGTTCCAGTGGCGTACGGCTTCGGCGACCGGGCGGGTGAGCTCGTCGAGGCAGTCGGGGGCGGGCCTGGCATTGTCGAAATGTCCGATGGGTGCGTCCATGGCCGCACGCTAACAGCACACCGGCGGCCGTCGGCGGGCCGTCTCAGGCCACGGGAGGCACCGAGACGGCGAGCACCATCTCCGTCGGGATGTCGCCGTCGTTGGCGTAGACGTGCGGCGCGTCCGCCTCGAAGGTGACGCTCGCGCCGGCCGGGACGCGGTACTCCGCGCCGTCGACGGTCAGGGTCAGTTCACCGGCCGTGACGTGGAGGATCTCGACCGTGCCCGCCGGATGCGGCTCGGAGCCGCTGCGCTCGCCGGGCATCAGCCGCCAGTCCCACAACTCCAGCGGGCCGGGCGCCTCGGTGCCCGCGAGGAGTCGGCTGTGGCTGCCCGCCTCGGTGTGCCACAGCCGCACCGCCTGGTCCGCGGGGACGACACGGACCTTCGGGCCCTTCTCGTAGTCGAGGAGGGTGGTGATGCTGACGCCGAGCGCGTCGCCGATCTTGACGACGGTGCCCAGGCTGGGGTTGGTGCGGGCCTGCTCGATCTGGATCAGCATCCCCCGGCTGACACCGGCCCGGGCGGCGAGCACGTCGAGGGTGAAGCCGCGCACGCCGCGCCAGTGCTTGACGCTGCGGGCCAGGGACTGGGTCAGCAGGTCGAGGTCCGACACATTCCGTCCACTTCAGGAGTCCAATATTCTGGATGACAGGGTTCAATGCCCTGCACTACGGTGAGATGCACCTGATCGTGTACCGAACTGTACTGCGAGGCCCTCGTGACAGCGTTCCTCGCCCTGACCACGAGCCTGCTGTGGGGCCTGGCCGACTTCGGCGGCGGACTGCTGACGCGGCGCGCGCCGGCCCTGACGGTGGTCGTGGTTTCGCAGTCCGTGGCGGCGGCCGTCCTGGGCGTGGTGGTGGTCGCCACCGGCGGCTGGAGCGAGGCCGGGCCCCGATTGTGGTTCGCGGTCGGCGCCGGGCTGGTGGGCCCGGTCGCGCTGTTCGCCTTCTACCAGGCGCTGGCGCTCGGCCCCATGGGGGTGGTCTCGCCGCTCGCCACCCTGAGCGTTGCCGTCCCGGTCTCGGTCGGCCTGTTCCTCGGCGAACGCCCCGGGTGGGTGCAGCTCGCGGGCATCGCCGTCGCGGTCGTCGGGGTCGTCCTGGCGGGCGGCCCACACCTGCGCGGCGCGTCCGTGCAGCGGCGGGCCGTCCTGCTCACGCTGGTCGCGGCGCTCGGCTTCGGCACGGTGTTCGTCCTGATCACCGAGGCGTCCACGACCGTCACCGGTCTCTTCCTCGCCCTCTTCGCGCAGCGCGTGGTCAATGTCGCCGTGGGGGGCGCGGCCCTCTGCGCCGCCGTGCGGCGCGGCTCACCCGCGCTGCCCGAGGGCGGCCTGCCGTGGACCGCCCTGCCTGCGTACGCCTTCGTGGGCCTGGCCGACGTCGCCGCGAACGGCACCTACGCCGTCGCCGCCCAGCACGGCCCGGTCACCGTGGCCGCCGTACTCGCCTCCCTCTACCCCGTGGTCACCGCCCTCGCCGCACGCGGCTTCCTGCGCGAGCGCCTGCGCGCCGTCCAGACGGTGGGCGCGAGTCTGGCCCTGATCGGCACCGTCCTCCTGGCCACGGGCTGACACCACACGCCCGCCGCCCGGACGGCAGGCGCCAATCCGGCCCTCACCACCACCGCCCTCCCGGCCACGGGCCGACATCACACGCGCCTCACAGCCGGCTCAGCGTTCCGGCTCCAGTCGCGCGAGCCGCGCCGCCGTCTCCTCGTCCAGGCCGGAGAGGGCGACCAGCTGCTCCGAGGTGACCCCGTCGGGGATCGGCACCGGCGGCGGGGTGCGCAGCGGGGGCTGCCAGCCCTCGGCGGGTGTCCAGCGCCGTACGACGCGGGCGGGGGCGCCCGCCACCACGGCGTGGTCGGGCACCGTGCCGCGCACCACCGCGCCGGCCGCGACGACCACGTTCCGTCCGACGCGCGCGCCCGGCAGGATCACCGCGCCCGTGCCGATCCAGCAGCCCGGGCCGATCTCCACGGGGTCCATCCGCGGCCACTGCTTGCCGATCGGCTCGTGCGGGTCGTCGTAGGAATGGTTGGTGGAGGTGACGTAGACGTACGGGCCGAAGTAGCAGTCGCTGCCGATGGTGACCGTCGTGTCGGCGATGACATGGCTGCCGCGGCCCAGGACCACACCGTCGCCGATGCGCAGGATCGGGTCCGGGCCGAGGTCGAGGTCGGGCATCAGACCGGCGGTCAGCGTGACCTGCTCGCCGACGATGCAGTGCGCGCCGAGGTGGATCCAGGGTTCGCCGAAGACCGTGCCGAGCGGGAAGGCGAGCCGGGTGCCGGTGCCCATCGAGCCGAACCGGAAGCGGCCGGGGTGCTCGGCGGTGACGGAGCCGGTGCGCTGCACCCAGGCCCAGCCCGCGTGGACGGCGCGCTGCGCGAGGCGGCGCCACCAGGACGAGAACGTGTTCTTGCGCTTCGGCACCCGCTCACCGTACTCAGCGCGTCGCACGTCGTGATGGCCGGATCCCTGTGATCTTCACCCCACCGGGTGGCGTACGGTGCGGGTGTACCGCGGACGACAGGAGACGGTGATGACGCAGAAGGCGCTGATCACGGGCATCGGCGGCAGGGACCCGAAGATCGACGAGGAGGCGTTCGTGGCGCCCATGTCCTCGGTGATCGGGGATGTGACCCTTCAGGCCGGCGCGAGCGTCTGGTACGGGGCGGTGCTGCGCGGCGACGTCGAGCGGATCTCCGTCGGGGCGCACAGCAACATCCAGGACAACTGCACGCTCCACGCCGACCCGGGCTTCCCCGTCACCATCGGCGAGCGGGTCTCCGTCGGCCACAACGCGGTCGTGCACGGGGCGACCGTCGAGGACGACTGTCTGGTCGGCATGGGCGCGACGGTGCTCAACGGCGCGGTGATCGGCGCCGGCTCCCTGGTCGCCGCGCAGGCCCTGGTGCCGCAGGGCATGCGGGTGCCCCCGGGCTCCCTCGTCGCGGGCGTGCCGGCGAAGGTCAAGCGGCAGCTGACGGACGAGGAGCGCGCGGGCGTCACCCTGAACGGGACGATGTACGCGGAGCTGGCCGGCGCGCACCGCGAGGTGCACCGGGACCCCACTGGCTGAGAGCTACTCGGCGGCCGGGACGGGCTCCGGCTCCGGATCGGCCGCCGGCCGCCCGGCCGCCGCCTTCTTCGCCCTGCGCTTGAGCACGAGCATCGACGTCACGCCGATCAGCACCGCCAGCACCAGTCCCAGCCACGAGAACCGCTTCAGCCAGGACTCGGCGACGACACCCACGTAGTAGATGACGGCCGTCGTACCGCCCGCCCACAGGATGCCGCCGAGGACGTTGGCGACGAAGAACTTCCAGTACGGCATGCGCAGCACGCCCGCGAGCGGGCCGGCGAAGATGCGCAGCAGGGCGATGAAGCGGCCGAAGAAGACGGCCCACATGCCCCACTTCTCGAAGGACCGCTCGGCGGTGGCGATGTGCGCCTCGCTGAAGTGCCGGGGGAACTTCTTGCCCAGCCAGGCCAGCAGGGGCCGCCCGCCCTTGCGGCCGATGGCGTAGCCGATGGAGTCGCCGATCACGGCGCCCGCGGTGGCGCAGGTGCCGAGGACGACGGGGTCGATCTCGCCGTGCTGGGAGGCGAGCAGCGCCGAGGAGACGAGGATGATCTCGCCCGGCAGCGGGATGCCCAGGCTCTCCAGGCCGATGACCACACCCACCAGCGCGTAGATGGCGACCGCGGGTACGGCCTCCAGCCATTCCTGGACGTGCACCGCCGGTTCCTCCCCTTCGACGTCCCTGCGTTCCCGGCGCGCGCCCCGGCCGGGCGCACGCCGGGAAGCCTACCGGGTCGTGCCGAGGGTCCCGAGCGGCCCGGTCGCGGCCGTGAGCGCGTCGCCGAGGCCGTCTTCGAGGACGCCGCCGGCCATCGTGACCGGGTCCGGCGGGAAGGCCGGCGCGTCGGCCGGCGCGGGCGTCTCGCAGCAGGCGACCTGGACGAACCGTTGGCCGTGCTCCTGGCCGTCTTCCTGGCTGTGCTCCTCGTCGCGCTGTGGGACGTCCGGCTCGGCCGGGGCGCCCTCCGGCACGGGTCTGTCCGGGCCCGGTGCCGCGGGCGGCAGCGCCGGGCCCTCCGCGGCGCCGTCCGGGGCGGGCGTCGGGAGGGGCGGCCGCTCTCCCGTGGCGGCCGCGTCGATCTCCCAGCGCTGGCCCTCGGAGCCGTCCCGTCCCGTGACGACGACGGGTGAGTGGGGGCGGCCGGCACCGGGGGCGACGACGAGGCCGCCCTCGCCGCGCCGCAGTAACAGTTCCCCGCGCACGGTCAGGTCGAAGAACACTTCACCGGAGTGCACCACGCACCCGGCGAGGGCGGCCGTCCCGCGCTCGGGGTCGGCGGCCAGGCACAGGGTCGGGGCGGCGGCGCTGCGCAGCAGTCCGTCGTCCTGGTACGACCACCGCTGGGACGCGGCCGACGAGCAGACCGCCAGGACGGCCGCCGCCCCGGACTCGGCGCGGCCGCCGGCGGTGTCGAGGCACAGCCCCGAGGCCGTGGCGCGCAGCCGGCCGAGGGTGACGTCGGCGGGGTCGGCGGCCGAGGCGGTGGTGGGAGCGCCGCCGGGCCGGCCGGAGGAGCCGTCCGGGGTTCCGGGGGTGTCGGTGCGGCCGACGGGCGCGCCCCAGGTGGCCCGGGAGTCGGGGACACCGTTGTCCTCGGACCAGCTCCCCGCCGCGAGGACGGTCGCGAGCAGGGCGAGGGAGGTCAGGCCGACGCCGACCAGGACCGCCTTCCTGGAGCGCCCGCCCGGCAGTTCGAGCAGACCGGCCGGCGTGGTGCGGTGCCGGCCGGTCCCACGCGTCGGGCGCACCGGCCCAGTCGGGTCCCCGGTGCCGGTGGAACTCGCCCGTCCGGGGCGGGAGTCGAGATAGCGGCGGGCACCCCAGCCGAGGACGGTCTCGGCGAGCAGCACGTCCAGCCCGCCGTCGAAGTGGCTGAGCTGTTCGGCCGCGTGACGGCAGTGCCGGCACTGGGCGAGATGGCGGCGGACATCGGGCAGCAGGGTTCCGCCGCGGCGCAGGGGAACGTCGAGGAGGCGGTTGTAGAAGCGGCATTCGGTGGTCGGCGCGAGTTCCCGATGGGCGCGTACGCAGCCGGCGCGGAATTGTTCCCTGGCCCGTTCCAGTCCGGCCGCCGCGGTGATGCCGTCGACGCCCAGCAGACCGGCGGGTATGGTTAGCGGCTCTGCCTCCACCTCCGTATGCCACAACAGGCATTGGGAAGCGCCCGGGAGGGAGTGGAAAGCGCGTTCGGCGAGTTGTCGCCTTTCGGGTGTCGTGGGCCGCGCGGCACGCAGTCCGCGGCCGCCGACGGTTTTGCGCAACTCCGGCAGAACGGCGATCACGCCTTCCGATCCGGCCCATTCCCGGACCGTGTTCCGTACGGCGACGAGGAGTTGGGGACGCAGCGCTCCGCCCATGCGGCCCTGCGCGAGCCGGCCGAACACCTCGTGGAACGCGGCGGCGGCCACGAGCCGCGCCGAGTCCTCGGGTCCGGCGAGGCAGACGGTGGCGTAGTCGTACGTCGCCCGCCAGTGCCGGGCGAGCAGGACGGCGACGGCACGGGCGTTGCCGTCGGTGCCCAGCCGGGCCGCGAGGTCGCGGTCGGAGTCCCCGGGGGTCCATCCGGGGCGGGGCGGGTAGGGCGGGCGTGGGGGGTTCGGGGACGGCACGAAACCAATTTCCTTCCCAGCCGACGAACGGCACAGGGCATGGGCGTCCGCCGGAAAGCAGGTGTGTGATCGGTGCGGTGATTCGACGGTGACAACTGGCGTGTGATTGGTGCGTACTTATGGTCCGACCGGGTGCGTCGTCCCGATCGACCGGCCCGCGGGGAGGCTCACCTTCGCACATGCGCCTCACGGGAAACAAGGAGTTCGAGTGACCGGAGTTCAAAGCGAGGGCTATTCAGATAAGTTACCGACGGTATCCGCACCCGTTGTCGAAAGCGCTGCGGAATCCCTGAGTCAACTTGTGTACGGAGAAAGGCGGATGAGACACGGAACCTCCAAGCGCCGGCCCTCATCCACAGCGATCTCGAAGGTGACTCCCGCCGTACTCCCATCCGAGTGGCCCAGCATGATCGCCATGAACACCCCCACTCCCCCGCCGCCTGGATGCCGATGCTCGCCCTGACCGGCAAGGCCCGCCTCTGGGAGCCCCGCCGACTACGGCTCCGCCGTTTCCTCGGGTCTTCGGCCTGCACAGGCTCAGCCCACGGCACGAAAACGGTCCACCGACTCCGTCGGCGGACCGTCACGAAACTTCGAGGTCAACGGCAGGTCAGCCGTGGGTTCAGCGTGACTGAGGGACTTTCATCGGGAACCCCCGGCGTCTTCGAAAGGCAGGCTCGAAAGTGCGGTGGGTTCGTCGCCTCCGAGTCGGCAGGATACTCATTCGCGCTCGGCGGTCTGCTCGGTCTGGTGCCGGTCTCCGAGGGGCTCAGCAAACGGAGAGCCCGCCGTCGACGAAGATCGCCTGCCCAGTGACGTAGTCAGAGGCGCGGCTGGCCAGGAACACCGCCGCTCCGGCGAAGTCCTCGGCCAGTCCGTTGCGCCCGACCATCGTGCGCGCGGCCAGCGCCGCCGCCTTCTCCGGGTCGGACGACAACCGCGCATTGAGCGGGGTCATGACGAAGCCGGGCACCAGCGTGTTGCAGGTGACGCCGTGTGGTGACCACGCCTCAGCCTGTGAGCGGGCCAGTGACTCCAGTGCTCCCTTGGAGACCCCGTAGGCGCCGCTCTGGACGAACGCCCGGTGCGCCTGCTGGGAGGTGATGTGGATGATCCGCCCGAAGCCCCGCTCGGCCATGCCGGGCCCGAACCGCTGGCCCAACAGGTAGGGCGCTTCCAGGTTCACCGCCATCGTGGCGTCCCACACGTCCTCGCCCAGCTCGCCCATCGGCGGCCGCAGGTTGATCCCGGCGCTGTTGACGAGGATGTCGGGCTCGCCGAACACCTCGGCTGCGTGCTCCGCCGCCGCGCGCACCCCGTCGCGGGTGCTCAGGTCGGCGCTCACCCAGGCCGCCCGGCAGCCATCCGCCGCCAGCTCGTCGGCCGTTGCGGCCAGTTCCGGCTCCTTGCGCGCCACGATCACCACGCTCGCCCCCGCTCGCGCGAGGGCCCCGGCGATGGCCCGGCCGATGCCAGAACTGCCGCCCGTCACCACGGCGACCCGCCCGTCCAGCGAGAACAGTTCGGAGAGGTAGTCATGCGAGATCATGCCCGCACCCTAGGCGGCGCGTCCACGGCGAGAGTGGCCGGGGCGGAGGCTCTGTCCGCAGTTCCGTGCAATGGCCAGGTGTCGGCAGGGTGGCCACGATCGATTGTCATCGGGTCGTGGCAGAGTGCGCGGTCATGGAGATCGACACGTTCTGGGACGTCATCGAAGCCGCCCAAGCCGGGGCTGCCGCAACGGGCGAGCCATTTGACGAGGTCCTCGTCGAGCAGCTCGCGAAGAGACCGCGGCAGGAGATCCTGGAGTATGCGGAACGCTTCGATGAGCTGCACGACGCCCTGTACCGCTGGGATGTGTGGGCGGCTGCTTACCTCATCGGGGGCGGGTGCTCCGACGACAGTTTCATGGACTTCCGCGCCGGTGTGATCGCCTTGGGCTGTCAGTGGTACCAGCGCGTGGCCGCTGACCCTGACAGCCTCGGTTCGCATCCTGATGTCGTTCAGGCGGCGAACCTCCGGGACCGTTCCGAGGTGCTGTTCTACGAGGACGTGAACTATGCGGCCAGCGGCGCGTTCGAACGGATCACGGGTGATGCGGATGCCTTCTACGAAGCCTGGCGCAGTTTCCGCGAGGCTGATACGGAGAGCGACAACGCGGTTGATATGGGCGAGGATTTCGACTTCGACGACGACAGGGAGATGAGGCGTCGGCTTCCCCGTCTGGCCGCCCTGTTCCTTGACACAAGCCCCTGAAAAGGGCTCTCAGAAGGCATCCCTCCCCGCCACGCCGGTGCCTCCATCCCCTGGTGATGGGTCATGCCGTCCTGCCGACCACCGGCCGGGGTGCGGGGAGCTTCCCGGCTGGTTCGGCTCGGGCCCGGCGCAGCGCGGCGGCCGCGGTCGCCGCGGCCTGGCGGCGGCGCTGGGCGCGGGCCTGCTCGATCGGGGCCGGCGCATCTTCCGCGACGATGTCGGGCTCGGGGAACGCACGGCGCGACCGCTCCCGCATCGCGGCGGTCTGCCGCTCCACCGCCTCCGCGATGGCCGGGTCCGCCAGGGACGGCCTGGCGGTGTGCCTCGATCGCACGACGGTATCCCTCCGGCGGCGTCCGGCGCTCCACCGGCACGGTGGGCACGGCTGGCTGCGGGACCGGATCGGCGGCCGCCATGGCGGGGCCGGCCTTCGCGGGCGCGGGCGGCAGGACGTGGACGGCTCGGACGTTCGCGCCCTGCACCCGCTTGTTGGCCGCCGCGATCAGCTTCGGTGCGCTCCAGCGTAGCTGCGTGCCGTACGCGGGCGCGTCGAGGGCGACGTCCAGGCGGCCGGTGTCCGCGTCGAAGCCCACGGCCTGGACGTGCCCGGTGAGCTCGGGCGCGGCCACGGCGAGGATGTCGTCGAACCGGGCGAGGACGCTGCCGCCGGCGGCCGGGGCGACCATGCCGCGCTCGGTCATCGTCATGCCGATCGCCGCACCGAGCCCGAGCGGCTCGCGGCCGTCACGGCGTACGACGCTGCCGGTGCGCCGCTTCGGCTTCTTCGATGCTCCTGGACGGCCTGCTGCGCGGTCTGGAACCGGGGAGGGGGCGTGGTGCGCGTCACCGGCCTGGTGGAGAAGCCCGCCCGCGCGGACGCGCCGAGCCGGTACGCCATGATCGGCCGCCATGTCCTCGACCCGGCCGTCTTCGACGTCTTCGACCGCACCTGCCCGGCCGGGGCGGCGAGATCCAGCTCACCGACGCCCTCCAGGAGCCGGCCGTCGGCGGCACGGTCCACGGCGTGGTCTTCTCCGGCCTGCGCTACGGCACCGGCGACAAGGCCGACTACCTCCGCACGGTCGTCCGCCTGGCCTGCCACCGGCCCGACCTGGGGCCGGAGTTCATCAGCCGGCTGAAGGAGTTCGCGGCAGGCCTGGAGGAGCGGGACGCGAGGGAGCGTCTGGTGGCGTGAGGGCGCGGCCGGGTTTCCCCGTCTCAGCCGTTGGGGCGAAGGGTCCAGACGACCGTCATCTCGCCGGTCACGGCGCCGTCGGCGCGGCGGATCTCGATCGACACCGGGAACTCGGGGCGCTCGCCCGCGTCGAGCTGGGCGACGACCTCGGCGGCCGGGCGGCCCAGCGTCGCGGTGGCGGTCACGGCGCCCATCGCGAGTTTCTTGTAGCCGATCTGCGCGCTGACGGCGAGCGGCACGGCCCGCGAGAGCTGGTCGCCGAAGGCGGCGAGGACGATCGCGCCGCTCGCGGACTCGCCGAGCGTGAACATCGCTCCGGCGTGCGGTCCACCGACGTGGTTGTGGTAGTCGCTCTGGTCCGGCAGGGCGACCACGGCCTTCTCCGGGCCGGTCTCGAGGAACTCGAGGTGCAGGGTCCGGGCCATGGGCACCGTGGCGGCGAGCATCTCGCCGATGGACATCTGGTCTGCGCTCATACCCACGAGGTTACCCGCGAGTAGCCTGTGCCCGCCAGACCGGTGTGATGATCGCCGTATGCTGGCCGACCATGTGGCCAGGAGAACAAGCGCCGACCGGCGGCCCGAACCCGCCGTATCCGCAGCACCCCCAGAACTTCCAGCACCCCCAGCCCGCACCTCCGAACCCGTACCAGCAGCCGGTCGCCCCCTGGAACGCGCCGACCGTGACGGCGGCGCCCGCGCCTGCGGCCGGGGGCGGCGGGGGCCGGACGAAGGTGGTGGCGATCGTGTCGGCCGCCGCCGTGGTGGTGGCCGCCGCCGTGACGGGCGTCGTGCTGGTGGGCGGCGGGGACGACGGGGCGGCTCCCGGCCCGGCCCCCTCCTCCGTCTCCGCCTCCGCCTCCTCCTCCGGCAACCCGCGCGGCGGCGCCGCCCAGCAGCCGACGATCGCCGGCTGGAAGGTCGTCGCGAACCCCGACATCGGCGTCGCCTTCGACGTGCCCGCCGAGTGGGCCCCGAGGTCCACCGACTGGGTGTCGTGGGTCGCCGAGGACGACGACCCCACGGAGAAGCCGCTCGTCGCCATGAAGGCCCCGGCCGTGCTGAAGGAGCAGTGGTGCGCCTCGGACGACGACCGGGACGGCGTCGACGACCACACCGTGCTCGCGCAGGCGGGCACCCGCGGCAACAACGGCGCGAAGAACACCGAGGAGATCGCCCGGGCGGACTCGGCGGCGTGGGTCTACGGCGACTACACCCAGCCCGACCGGGACAAGGTCACCACCGGCCCGGTGACCCCCTTCACGACCGCCTCCGGCCTCACCGGCAGCGTCGCCACCTCGCAGTCCTCCGGGGTCGAGAAGAAGGGCAAGTGCGACTCCGACGGCAAGGCCACCACGTTCGCCTTCAAGACCCCGGACGGCGACCTGGCGTCGTGGTCGTTCTTCGGCGCCAAGGGGGTCCGTGACGAGGTGTCGGAAGCCACAATCCGGAAAATCATGGGCACGGTGCGCGTGTTCGAGCCCTCCGACTCCTGATTCGGTACGTCCCTGACAAGGGGTGGTGACCGAAACGTGTCCCGGGCGGGACTAGGGTTTCTGGCCATGTGGCCAGGACAGCAGCCGCCCGGGGGAGAGCAGAACCCGCAGGCGCAGAACAATCCGTACCAGCAGCCGGGATACCAGCAGCCGAATCCCTATCAGCAACCCGGCTATCAGCAGCAGCCGGGTCATCAGCAGCCCAACCCCTATGCGCAGCAGCCGCAGTGGAACGTCCCCACGCCCGTGGGCGCGCCGCAGGCGGGCGGCCCGGGCGGAACCGGCGGCGGTGGCAACCGCACCAAGCTGATCGCGATCGTGGCGGCCGCGGCCGTCGTCGTGGCCGCCGGTGTCACCGGTTTCCTCGTGCTGGGCGGCGACGACGACCCGGCGGAGGCGACCGGCAAGGGCAGCAAGAGCCCGACCGTGTCCGCCGATCCGAGCGGCTCGGCCTCGGCGTCGTCCGGCACCGACGACAACCCGCGGGACAACGAGACGGAGAAGCCGACCGTCGCGGGCTGGAAGGTCGTCATCAACCCCAAGTGGGGCATCGCCTTCGACGTGCCGGCGGACTGGGAGGTGCAGTCCCCGGGGCTCGGGCAGGGCTTCGAGTGGGAGGACAAGGAACAGCCCGACGGCTACGACTCGATCATCATGTCGGGTACCGCCGAGTTCAAGTCCAAGTGGTGCTCGACCGACTCCGACAAGGACGGCGACGCCGACGACACCCCGCTGGCGATGGCCGGCACCAAGGGGGCCGAAGGGGCCAAGAACACCGACGAGATCGCCATCAACACACCCGCCTGGTGGGTCTTCGGCGGTTACACCGAGCCGGACAAGAAGAGCATCACCTTCGACAAGAAGGCGACCGCCTTCACCACCGCCTCGGGCGTCCAGGGCAGTTACGCCTGGGCGCAGTCGACGAACACGCCCCAGAAGGGCAAGTGCGACAGCGACGGCAAGGCGATCACGTTCGGCTTCAAGAACAGCAAGAGCGACTTCGTGTCGTTCAACCTGTACGCGGCCAAGGGCGTGAAGGACGAGCTGCCGAAGGCGACGATCATGCAGATCCTCTCGACCGTGCGGCTGCACGGGGAGCCCACGCAGAACTGAGCGGCACGCGGCACGACCGGGCGGGTGCGTCGGCACGGCTGGGCGGGCGCGTCAGTACGACCGGCGGGTGCGTCAGCCGGAGCGGGCGGGTGCGGGCCCCGGCAGGTAATCCGTTTGGCGGATCGGCGCCTCGGCGGGGATAGTCGGCCGGTGACCTCAGCCGCCGACACGCCCTCCCGGCTGCGCGGACCCGCCTGGGCGGGCCGCAATTACAGCCTGCTGACCGCCGCCGCGTTCATCACGAACCTCGGCAGTCAGGGGGCGCTCATCGCCGCCGCGTTCGCCGTCCTGGAGACGGGGGGCGACGGCGGCGACGTGGGTCTGGTCGCCGCCGCCCGCACGCTGCCACTGGTGCTGTTCCTGCTCATCGGCGGAGCGGTCGCCGACCGGCTGCCCCGGCACCGCGTGATGGTCGCGGCCAACGCCCTCAACTGTCTGTCGCAGGCCGCGTTCGCGGCGCTCGTCCTCGCGGGCGAGCCGCGGCTGTGGCAGATGATGCTGCTGACCGCGCTCGGCGGCAGCGGCCAGGCGTTCTTCAGTCCCGCCGCCGAGGGCATGCTGCTCTCCTCGGTCCAGGGGGAGCAGGCCGGCCGGGCGTTCGCGGTGTTCCGGATGGCGATGCAGGGCGCGGCCCTCGGTGGCGCGGCCCTGGGCGGTGCCATGGTGGCCGTGGTGGGGCCGGGCTGGGTCCTGGCGGCGGACGCCGCCGCGTTCGCCCTCGCCGGGTCGCTGCGCGCCTTCCTCGACGTGAGGGACGTCCCGGCGCGCGGGCCGGGCGGCGGCATGCTCGCCGATCTGCGGGAAGGCTGGCACGAGTTCATCGGCCGCCCGTGGCTGTGGGGAATCGTGCTCCAGTTCTCCGTCGCCAACGCGGTGATCGGCGCCGTCGACGCGGTCTACGGCCCGCTGGTCGCCCGGGACCATCTCGGCGGGCCGGGCCCCTGGGGTCTCGCGCTCGGCTTCTTCGGCGCGGGCACGGTGGCCGGCGCCTTCCTCATGACCCGCTGGAAGCCACGCCGTCTGCTGCTCGCCGGCACACTCTGCGTCTTCCCTCTGGCCCTTCCGTCCGCCGCGCTCGCCGTTCCCGTACCCATCGGTGTGCTGTGCGCGGTGATGTTCCTCACCGGCGTCACCCTGGAGGTCTTCGGCGTCTCCTGGATGACCGCCCTCCACCAGGAGATCCCCGAGGACAAGCTCTCCCGGGTCTCGGCCTACGACTGGTTCGGCTCGGTCGCCCTGATTCCCCTGGCCACGGCCCTCGCGGGCCCGGCGGAGACCGCCTTCGGCCGCACGGCGTCCCTGTGGGGCTGCGCCGTCGTGGTCGTCCTGGTCACGGCGGCGGTCCTGTGCGTCCCGGACGTCAGGAACCTGACCCGCCGCACCAAACAGGTCACCGCCCACACCCCTCCCCCGGCGGCCCCGGACGAGGTCGGGGACGAGGACCCGACGGGGGTGAACACACGGGCCACCGGCCGGGGCTGACGCGCACGCACCCCGGCAGGGGCACTCGCCGCACGGCGGCCGCCCCGCCCCGGCTCCTCCCGGGGCACTGACGGAACGTTCAACCGATCCCGAACGCCCCGTCGGGTGGCTCCGGGGACGGGACCGCGTCCTCGTCGCGTACCGGGCGGGCGCCGCCGATGAAGTCGCGCAGGGCGGGGCCGTGTTCGACGCGGGCGGGGAAGGCGTCGGAGGCGGTACGGCGGGCCAGGCCCGTGATGTCGAGGGGGTGGTGGGCCGCGGCGAGGACCGCGTTGCCGAAGCGGCGCCCCCGCAGCACCGCCGGTTCGGCGATGAGCAGGAGTTCCTCGAAGACCTCGGCGAGCGTGGCGAGTTGGGAGCGGAGAAAGGCGAACGGCGCCGCGTCCGCGAGGTTCGCCAGGTAGACACCGTCGGGGCGCAGCACCCGCCCGGCCGCACGCGCGTAGGCGAGGGACGTCAGATGGGCGGGCACGCGGGAGCCGCCGAAGACGTCCGCGACGAGCACGTCCGCCGAGCCTGAGGGTGCCGCCTCCAGCCAGGCCCGGGCGTCGGCCGCGTGCAGGGCGACGTCCGCGCCGTCCGGCAGCGGCAGATGCTCGACGACCAGGTCCAGCAGCCCCCGGTCGGCCTCGACGACGTCCTGGCGTGAGCCCGGACGGGTCGCGGCCACGTACCGGGGCAGGGTGAGCGCCCCGCCGCCGAGGTGCAGCACCTCCAGCGGCCGTCCCTCCTCCGCGAGGACGTCGAGGACGTGCCCCAGCCGCCGCGCGTACTCGAACTCCAGGTGGTCGGGCTCGTCGAGATCGACGTACGACTGCGGCGCCCCGTCCACGGTCAGCAGCCAGGCCCGCTCCCGGTCGACGTCGGGCATCAGCTTGGCGGTGCCGTGATCGACGGCGCGGGAGACGGGGAGGGACTCGTTCACGCCCTCATTGTCCCGCGCGCCCGAAGAGGCCGAGGAGCGCGGGGACCGCGCGACCGGTCACGGCCGGCCCACGGCCCCCGCACGCGGGGTTCCCCTCACGCGACGGCGGTCACGGTCCCCGCCCCCACGGTCCGCCCGCCCTCACGGACGGCGAACCCGAGCCCCGGCTCCAACGGCACCTCACGCCCCAGCTCGACGGAGATCGTCACCGTCTCGCCGGGCCGTGCGATCCCCGTCTCCCCCAGGTCGACGACGCCCATCACGTCCGCCGTACGGAGGTAGAACTGCGGCCGGTACCCGGTGGCGATCGGCGTCGTGCGCCCGCCCTCGCGCCCGGACAGCAGGTACACCCGCGCCGAGAACCGCCGTCGCGGCGCGACGCTCCCCGGCGCGGCCACCACATGCCCGCGGCGGACGGCGTCGCGCGGCACCCCGCGCAGCAGCAGCGCCACATTGTCCCCAGCCTGCGCCTCCTCCATCGGCTTGCCGAAGGTCTCCAGCCCGGTGACGACCGTCTCGACGGACGCCCCGAGCACCTCGACGCGGTCACCGACGCGCACGGTGCCCCGCTCGACGGCCCCGGTGACCACGGTTCCCCGGCCGGTGATGGTCAGCACGTTCTCCACGGGCAGCAGGAACGGCGCGTCCAGATACCGCTCGGGCATCGGCACATAGGTGTCCACCGCGTCGAGCAGCGCGTCGATCGACGCCGTCCACCGCGGGTCGCCCTCCAGCGCCCTCAGCCCGGAGACCCGTACGACGGGCGCGGCGTCGCCCCCGTAGCCGTGCGCGGTGAGCAGGTCGCGGACCTCCAGCTCGACGAGGTCCGCCAGCTCCTCGTCGGCCCGGTCCGCCTTGTTCAGGGCCACCACCACGTGGTCCACGCCCACCTGCCGGGCGAGGAGCACGTGTTCGGCGGTCTGCGGCATGATCCCGTCGAGCGCCGAGACGACGAGGATCGCCCCGTCGAGCTGCGCGGCTCCGGTGACCATGTTCTTGACGTAGTCGGCGTGGCCGGGCATGTCGACGTGCGCGTAGTGCCGGGTGTCGGTCTCGTACTCGACGTGCGCGATGTTGATGGTGATGCCGCGCGCCGCCTCCTCCGGCGCCCTGTCGATGCGGTCGAACGGGACGTACGCGGTGGTACCGCCGGCGCCGCGCTCGGCGAGGACCTTGGTGATGGCGGCGGTCAGGGTGGTCTTGCCGTGGTCGACGTGCCCCATCGTGCCGATGTTCAGGTGCGGTTTGGTGCGCACGTATGCCGTCTTGGACATGGCGATACCTCGAAGCCTCTCAGTGAAGGTGCTGAGTGATGGCCCCGGCGGCGCGTGGGCGCGGCCGGGACGGGGACCCCGAGAACTCGCCGACCCTCCCCCTGCGGGGTCCGCCGGACGATCCGGAGAGGGTCAGCTTCGGGCGCCGTCGACGGCGGCCACGACAACGGGAACGGCAGCCTTCGGGGCATCCGCGACCGCGGATGCTGTGACGACGAAGGCGTACCGGAACATGGGGTAGATCCTGGCCGAGGGTTCGACGGGTGTCGAATGGTTTTCGGCTGTCACCTCACGAAAGGACGGGTGTTACCCGGATGACCGACCTGCCCCCCGCCGACTGGTGGTCGTCGCTGCCCGGCGACGTGCGCGACCAGGTCGACGGGCATGTGCTGCGGGACGCCCGGCTGCCGGCGGTCCAGGCCGTCCTGGAGGCCGGCCGGGCCCGCGGGCTGGGGCTCGACGGCGCCCAGTTCGTCGTCCACGAGCGTTACCTGCACCACGGTGACCGCGTCGCCCGCAGGCCCGGGCCTGTTCTCGACGTGGAATCCCTGGCCGTCCGCGCGGCGGGGCTGACCGGGCGGGTCGTGGCGATCGAGGCCGTGTGGGACGGGGACACCGTCCACGACTGGTTCGTGGACCTGGTGGCCGTCACCGCCGAGCCCGCGGGCGAGCACCGGCTGACGACGATCCCCTGGGGGGCGGCCGTCCGTCGGCTCGGTGACGAGGACCCCGGCGCGCGGCACCCCTCGGCCGTCGTGGCCGACCGGATCGGCGGGGCCCTGGCCGCCCGTCTCTCGGTGCCCTTCCGCTTCACCAGCCCTGACATTCCGGGCAATTAGGGCAATAAGCTCGTATAGGGCGATGAGGCATTCCGTCGGCACCGACCGTCTCCGTTCCTGTGACGGGCTTGAGACGGACCACACGGCGATCACACACCTCCGTCGGTTAGTGTCGCCGGATGCTCGATGCCACCACCCGCTCGGGGGGCACCGCCACGGCCGCCCCCCGGGCCGCGGCAACGGAGTTGGCTGTTCCGCTTCCCGTCCCCGCCGTCGCACCCGCCGTCGCACCCGCCGCGTCCACGCCCGCCGCACCCGCCGGGCTCGCCGCGCGGTGCACGAGAGTGCTGCTCTCGCCCTGGTCCCGCTTCTCGCTGCTGGTCGCGCTGCTCGCGGCGGCGGCCTCCTGCGTGCTGCTCTTCGAGCCGCAGAAGCTGCTCGCGGACGGCTGGCCACCACAGCTGGGCGGCGCCTCGGCGGCGGCCGTGTTCGCGGTCGCCTACGGGCTGTGCACGGTGGCGTTCGTGCCGAGGCCCCTGCTGAACCTGGCCGCGGGCGCGCTGTTCGGCGCCCAGCTGGGCCTGGGCGCGGCACTGGGGGGCACGGTGCTGGGCGCCGGGATCGCCTTCGGGCTCGGGAGGATCCTCGGGCAGGACGCGCTGCGGCCGCTGCTGCGGGGCAGGCTGCTGAAGGCCGCGGACGGGCAGCTCAGCCGGCACGGGCTGCGCTCGATGCTGGCGGCCCGGCTGTTCCCCGGGGTGCCGTTCTGGGCCGCGAACTACTGCGCCGCCGTCTCCCGCATGGGCTGGCTGCCGTTCCTGGTCGCGACCGCGCTGGGCTCGATCCCGAACACGGCCGCGTACGTCGTCGCCGGAGCCAGCGCCTCGTCGCCGACCTCTCCGCTCTTCCTGATCTCGATGGCCTGCATCGCCCTGCCGGCGCTGGCGGGCGCGGCGGTGGCCTGGCGCAAGCGCCACCACCTGCGGGCCCGCTGAGCCTCAGACGGCTTCCAGGACCATCGCGTTGGCGAGTCCGCCCGCCTCGCACATCGTCTGGAGGGCGTAGCGGGCGCCGCGCTCGCGCATCGCGTGGACGAGGGTCGTCGTCAGCCGGGTCCCGCTCGCGCCGAGCGGGTGACCGAGCGCGATCGCGCCGCCGTGCACATTGACCTTGGCGAGGTCCGCGCCGGTCTCCTGACGCCAGCCCAGCACCACGCTGGCGAACGCCTCGTTGACCTCGAACAGATCGATGTCGTCCAGGCTCAGCCGCGCCCGGCGCAGCACCTTCTCGGTGGCCGGGACGACGCCGGTGAGCATCAGCAGCGGGTCGGAGCCGGTGACGGCGAAGCTGTGCAGCCGGGCGAGCGGGCGCAGCCCGAGGCGGGCGGCCATCTCCCCGGAGGTGATCAGCACGGCCGAGGCGCCGTCGTTGATCGGGCTGGCGTTGCCCGCGGTGACGTTCCACTCGATCTGCGGGAAGCGCTCGGCGAACCCGGGGTCGTGGTAGGCGGGACGCAGGCCGGCGAGGACATCGAGGCTGCTGTCGGGCCGTACGCACTCGTCGCGCGAGACGCCGGCCAGGGGCGCGACCTCGGCGTCGAACAGGCCCTTCTCCCAGGCCTCGGCGGCCTTGCGGTGCGAGGACAGGGCGAAGGCGTCCATCTGCTCGCGGGTGATCGACCACTTGGCGGCGATGAGTTCGGCACTGATGCCCTGCGGGACGAGGCCTTCCGGATAGCGCTCGGCGACGCCGGGGCCGAAGGGATCCTTGCCGGGCGGCACGTTCGACCACATCGGCACCCGGCTCATCGACTCCACGCCGCAGGCGACGACGAGGTCGTAGGCGCCCGCGAGGACGCCCTGGGCGGCGAAGTGCACGGCCTGCTGGGAGGAGCCGCACTGCCGGTCGACGGTCGTCGCGGGGACCGTCTCCGGGAAGCCCGCGGACAGGACGGCGTACCGGGTGGTGTTCATGGCCTGCTCGCCGACCTGGTCGACGGTGCCGCCGATGACGTCGTCGATCAGCGCGGGGTCGACGCCGGAGCGCTCGACGAGGGCGCGCAGGGTGTGGGCGAGGAGCTCGACGGGGTGCACGTGGGCGAGGGAACCGTTCGGCTTGCCCTTGCCGATGGGGGTGCGTACGGCTTCGACGATGACTGCGTCACGCATGTGCGGGCCTCCTTGGCCGCCGGGCGGTGACCGGCCCGCCGGACGGGCGGCTACCGGTGAGTAGGAAATCCGAACTCACCATAACTCTGTGAGTTGGAAAATCAAACCCTCACCTAGACTGGGCGTCATGGCCGCCTCCACCAAAGACCCGCGCCCCTGCTCGATCGCCGACACCCTGGCGCTCGTCGGAGAGAAGTACTCCCTGCTCGTACTGCGGGAGGTGTGTCTGGGCAACGGCCGCTTCGACCAGCTGGTGCGCAACATCGGCGCCCCGCGCGACGTCCTGACCACCCGGCTGCGCCGGCTCGTCGACGCCGGGATCCTGACCCGGCGCGCCTACAGCGAGCGCCCCCAGCGCTTCGAGTACCTGCCCACCCGGGCGGGGCTGGAGCTGGAGCCGGTCCTGATGACCCTCATGGCGTGGGGCGACCGCCACCTCCGCACGGACGACGACCGCCCCATGGTCATCGAGCACGCCTGCGGCAACGAAATGGTCCCGGTGGTCACCTGCGCGGCCTGCGGCGATCCGGTCCGCCACGAGGAACTGACCGCCCACCCCCAGAGCCCCGGCTGGACCCTGTCGGGGCCGACGGCGGCCTGATCGGGTACGCCCCGGTCCGCCCGGGGTGCGCCCGGTTCACCAGGGGTGCGCCTGAAGGTACTTGGCGATCTCCTCCCGCTCCCAGGCGCCGTCGGCCACGACGACGCGGTAGCGGCGGGTGAGGGTGTCGCCGGGGGCGAGTTCCAGCTCGTCGTAGAACGCCCAGGACGGGGCGATGCCGGCGAAGGGCTCGTTGCGCACGAACCAGTGGGCGGGGTGGGCGCCCGCGGCGCCCGAGTGGTCGTTCTCCGGGGCGTGGGCGAAGACGACCGTGGCGTGACCGTCGGTGCCGTCGTGCTCGCCGGACAGGGCCAGCCAGGGGCCCTGGGTGCCCATCAGCCCGGGCCCCTCGCCGTCGGGGCCGATGACGCGGCCGTCACGGAAGGCCCGCGGACCGCGCCAGAACAGGCCGGTGTAGCCGGCCATCTCCCGCCCGGCGGTAGTCGGGCTGCCGAACCGCAGGGGCTCGTCACGGCGGTTCGTGATGGCGCTGGTCCAGGTCAGCGCCCAGGAGCCGAAGGCCCGGTCCACGTCGTGCACCTCGATGCGGCGCCGCTCCTCGGCCCACAGCTCACCGCTGTGCGGATGCCAGGTCAGACGCTCGGCGATGACGACCCGGTCGCCGTCGGCCGTGATCTCGTCGAAGGCGACGTGCGCCATCGAGCCGACGCGTTCGGGGAGTTCGAGATACCCCTCGCCGTGGACATAGGTGTTGCCGCCCCACAGGTTCGCGCCTGACAGATGGGAGGCGGTCAGCGACAGGCCCTTGTGCCAGCGGTGGTCGTTGGGCCGGTAGTCGGTGACGACGTCGCCCGCGAGGGTGCGCAGCGGGTGGATGTACGGCCTCGGCGCCTCCCAGGCGGCCTCCGGCCGGTACACGTACGCGAGCAGTTCCACACCGCCGGCCGGGTCGGTCACGGTGACCCGGTCGCCGTACGCGTGGACGAGACGCAGGCCGCTCACGCCGACACCTCCTCGGTGGCGGTCGGTGCGGCGGCTGGCGCCCAGCCGGGGGCGCCGCCGTGCAGGGCGGTGTAGTAGGGGTCGCCGGGGCCGATCTCGCCCCGCTTCACCGTGGTGTCCGTGAACGCCGACTTGTACAGCGCGGTGATCAGTTCCAGGCTGGTGCGCCCGTCGGCGCCGCTGCTGCGCGGCCGCTCACCGGCGCGCATGCTCGCCACCAGCTCGCGCAGCTGCGCCAGGTGCGAACTGGGCACGTCCGCGCCGAAGTCCTGCCAGGCGGCCGCCCGGTCGCCGGGCACGTCCGGGGCCGGCGTGATGCGCCAGTCGGCGTTGGAGTGGCCGTAGAGATGGGTGAGCTCGACCGTGGCCCGCTCGCAGTCGATGCGGATGCGGCTGACCTCGTCGGGGCTCAGGACGCTGTTGACGATCGTCGCCATGGCCCCGTTCTCGAAGCGGACCAGGGCGGTGGAGACGTCCTCGGTCTCCACGTCGTGGACGAGCCGGCCGGCCATGGCCCGCACCTCGCTCCACGGGCCGAGCAGGTCCAGCAGCAGATCCATCTGGTGGATGCCGTGGCCCATGGCGGGCCCGCCGCCCTCGGTCCGCCAGCGCCCACGCCAGGGCACCGCGTAGTAGGCGGTGTCGCGGTACCAGGTGGTCTGGCAGTGCGCCACGAGCGGCCGGCCGAGGGCCTGCTCAGCGAGCAGCCGCCGTACGTGCCGGGAACCGGACCCGAAGCGGTGCTGGAAGACGATCGAGGCGTACGGGCCGCCCTCGGTCCCCTCCTCGGCCTCCACGGCGTCGTAATCGGCGAGCGTCGGGACCGGCGGCTTCTCGCACCATACCCAGGCACCGGCCCGCAGCGCGGCCACGCTCTGCTCCCGGTGCAGGGTCGGCGGGGTGCAGATGGTCACCAGATCGGGGCGCTGCTCGGCCAGCATCCGCTCCAGATCGGTGTAAGCGTGCGGAACCCCACCTTCCGCGCAGAACGCCTCCACAGCGGCGGCATCGATGTCGACGGCCGCGACCACCTCGGTCTCGCCCTCGGCCGCGAGCCGGTCGAGGGCCGGCAGGTGGGAGCCGCGGGCGATGGCGCCGGTGCCGATCACGGCGGCCCGGATGCGGCGTCCGGCGAGCGGAGTGGATGGGGACATGGGCGTGATCAGCACTCCTCCGACGAACGACCGAACCACTGGCTGGAGCGCGGCACACCGCGAGCGAGGCATGCAGCAAGCGCTTTCCCTCCAGCAGCAACGTATGCGGCCTCCCCAGGCCCGGTCAACACATCCGCCCAGCTCGGCCGCACCGCGCGCCCTTTCCCGGCGCCGCACGCCTATCCCCCGCGCGTCCTCCTTCGAAACCCCTGTGGCGGGACTGTCACCCGGGGGCGATACGCTGCCCTCTGCACACCACTTGATCACCGCACGCGCGGCGGCCCGCCGTGTCCGTCGCCCTTTCCCGATCGGCACTTGGACTCCGTAACCTCATGTCTTGGTTTGAATCCCTCATCCTCGGACTCGTCCAGGGGCTGACCGAGTTCCTCCCCGTCTCCTCCAGCGCGCACCTGCGGCTGACCGCGGCCTTCTCGGGCTGGGAGGACCCTGGCGCCGCCTTCACGGCGATCACCCAGATCGGCACGGAGGCGGCCGTCCTGATCTACTTCCGCAAGGACATCGGGCGGATCGTGTCGGCGTGGTCCCGGTCGCTGTTCGACAAGAGCATGCGCAAGGAACACGACGCCAAGATGGGCTGGCTGGTGATCGTCGGGTCGATCCCGATCGGTGTGCTCGGCGTCACCCTCAAGGACCAGATCGAGGGACCCTTCCGCGATCTGCGGCTCACCGCGACGATGCTCGTGGTCGTCGGCGTCATCATCGGCATCGCCGACCGGCTGGCGGCCCGCGACGAGAACAGCAGGCGGCACCGCGCGCCCAAGCAGCGCAAGACGCTGGACAACCTCGGCGTGAAGGACGGTCTGATCTTCGGCCTCTGCCAGGCCTGTGCGCTCATTCCCGGCGTCTCCCGGTCCGGCGCCACCATCAGCGGCGGCCTCTTCATGGGCTACAAGCGCGAGGCGGCGGCCCGTTACTCGTTCCTGCTCGCCATCCCCGCCGTGCTGGCCTCCGGGCTCTTCGAGCTGAAGGACGCGATGGAGGGCGGGCACGTGGCGTGGGGGCCGACGGCGTTCGCGACGGTGATCGCGTTCGCGTCCGGATACGCGGTCATCGCCTGGTTTATGAAGTTCATCAGCACCAAGTCGTTCATGCCGTTCGTCTACTACCGCGTCGCCCTCGGCCTCATCCTCATCGCGCTGGTGGCGATGGGCGTGCTCAGCCCGCACGCGGCGGAGTCGGCGGGCTGACCGGACGGTCCGGGGCGAGGACCGAGATACCCGATTCCCCTTCCCCGCCCGGCAGTTGGTGTCGGTGGTCGACCGTGACCAAGCCCATACGGGACGCGTAGCCGTCCGGTAGCGCAGTGTCAGTGCTTGCCCCTACGCTGTTCGGCATGTCCCCCACTTCTACCACCCCTGGTTCCGTGCGGTCCGCCGCCGAGGTGAACGAGCAGATCCGGTCGCTGTGGCTGCGCGCGGGAGGGTCGCTGTCGGCCCAGGAGCGGGCGGAGTACGAGCTGCTGGTGGTGGAGTGGGCCGCGGCGATGCGCGGCGAGGTGGTCGAGGCGGCCTGAGACGCCGCCCGCGTTTCACAGCCGGCCCGATCCAGACGACAGGCCCGCCGATAGCGGGGACTGCGGAGCATGATGCATCAGCCCTGAGTCTTCGCCGGGCCTGCATGGCTGGAGCCCGGGCTTGTCGGTGATCGAGAACAAGACAGCCACCATGAACGTGCGCCTCATGCTGGGATCACCCAGCCAGTCAAGGGGTGCTCCGGATCGGGCACGTGTCGCGCCAAGGCGGTCGCGGATAGACATGCCCGGTCGACAGATCGAACCTATGTCCCCCACATAGACGCATCCCACAGCACGACGACTACTGACCGTATTGAATCTAGTGCGCTAAGTAATCATCTCTTTAGGGTTAAAGCGACGCCAACCCCGTATCCCTGGAGGATTCGTGGCACGCTTCCGTACCCGTCTGGCCCTACTCGGCTCGGCCGCGGCTCTCGCCGCCGGCGCCGCCGTCCCCGCGCAGTTCACCGGAGCACAACCCGCCGCCGCGGCCGAGAAGAAGCAGTGGGTCGCCTTGGGTGACTCCTACACCGCCGGGGTCATCAAAGCCGCGGGCGACCCCATCGATTACCCGCGCGACGGCTGCGAGCGCACCGACAAGTCCTACCCCGAGGTCGCCTACCAGGACCTCTGGTACTTCTTCGACCTGACCCAGAACGTCAGCTGCGGCGCCGCCACCATCGAGAACGTCACCGACACACCCCAGCTCCCGATCGGCCACCACTTCCCGCCCCACTTCCCGGACCCGGACTACCCGTTCCCCGCGGTGCCCCCTCAGTCCGAGGCGGTGGGCCCCGACACCGACGTCATCACCGTCGGCGTGGGCGGAAACACCCTCGGCTTCGCCGACATCCTCGACAAGTGCACCCGGCTGGGCGGCGAAGCCGAAGGCGCGGGAACCCCGTGCAAGGAAGCCCTGGCCGCCGGCATCCCGGCCCGGCTGAAGAAGGTGAGCCAGGAATACGACCGGATGCTCACGGTGCTCCACAAGCGTGCCCCGAAGGCGAAGATCCTGACCGTCGGCTACCCCACCATCGTCCCCCAGAACACCTCCAAGTGCGGCTGGGCGGACATCACGAAGTTCGGCACGATCACCCAGGGCGACCTGGACTGGCTTCGCCAGGACGTCCTGGAACCCCTCAACGAGACCATCGAGAAGTCGACCAGCACGCAGGAAGCCGCCAGCTTCGTCGATCTCTACGACTCCTCCCAGAGGCACAGCGTCTGCGACGACGACAAGTGGGTGGAGGGCTTCGTCACGCCCCCTGACCAGCTGTCCCTGGTGCACCCCAACGCCCACGGCCACCGCAACGCCGCCGACCACGTCGGACAGGCGTTGCTGAACGCCCTCGACGAGAGCTGACCCCCACCGCACCCCCGGGGCAAACCCGCAGCGAACCGGCGACGCGGCCGGCCTTCGGCGTTCAGCCAGGGGCCGGTTCCGTGTTCCAGGGCGACCCCAGATCCGGCCTCTCACGTCTGGGAGACAAGGCCTAGCTCCGCAGATGCGCCAGCACCTCGTCCGCCACCGGATACGGCCGCTCGGGGGGCAGCAGCCGGGTCGCGTGGTCGAGTTCGCGGGCGCGGACGTGGGTGTGGATCCGGCGGGCCAGGGGGGTGACGTCCTCGATGGCCACGATCCACTCGTCGGCATAGCGGGCCGTCGCCTCGCCCGCCAGGCCGAGTTGGAGGGAGCGGTGGGGCAGGGGGTTGAGCTGGAGGTCGCGTTCCGGGTCCCACTGCACGCGTGCGGGGGAACTCCTCAACTGCCGCTTCCAGGAGGCCTGGTCGCCGTGGAGCGGCGGCACGTGGTGGGAGAGGCAGGCGTGGCGCAGCGCCCACTCGAAGCCCTCGCGGGTGATCTCGACGGCGAGGACGGTCTCCTGGCCCTCCTTGGTGGCCCAGCCGCAGCGGTACATCATCCACAGGAAGGACGGCTTGATCCAGGTCATGCGCTCCCGGCTCCACGCCGACGGGAACCGCCCGGTGCGGGCCGCCGCGAGGCCGATCTCGGGGCGGTAGGCCTGATAGACGGTGACCGTGGACTCCGTGTACAGGGCACGGATACGGAACCTGGGCTCCTGGTCGACGGCGAGCTGACCTTGTCGTTCGACGGACTGATCGTTCACGGCGTTCAGCCTCGCCGCCCGTCGCCCGGTCGGGCCACCGATTTTTCCCCGGTGGCCCGGCTCCACCCGCACGGCTCTTGGCTCGGCTGGCGTCATGCCCAACACTCGGGCCATGACGCAGCGTGCCGAGCTCGCCACTCTGATGGACCGACTGGCCGTCGACGGGCTGATCACCGACTACGCGGTGGCGGTCGACGACGGCGACTGGACGGCGTACCGGGAGTTGTTCACACCGGACGGGCGGGCGGACTACCGCTCGGCCGGCGGTATCGAGGGAGACGCCGGGAAGGTCGCCGCCTGGCTGGAGCGGAGCCTCGGGCTGTTCGAGATGCGCCAGCACCTCATCGTCAACCGCCGGCTGCGCTTCGAGGTCCTGGAGCGGGACACCGGCGACACCGCCCGGCTGCGGGCCGACTACGTCAACCCCATGCGGCTGGCCGACGGCGGCTCGGCCGGCGCGCCCGACTTCGTGTGCGGCGGCCGGTACTCCTTCGGACTGCTGCGCACCCCCGACGGCTGGCGGGTGCGCGAGGTGGTCGTGGAGGAGAAGTGGCGCCGTCTCGGCCGACCCGCCCAGGCCGGCTGACGCCCAGCCCCGCTCCCCCCACCCGGCGGCCCCCAGCCCCGCTGACCTGAATCCGACCAGCGGAAACGAGCCCATCTGGTCGGAGATCGTTCACGACGCGCACACTGGAGGCACCAGCGGGTAGGGAGGTGCCGTATGAAGACGTTCGCTCCCTGGCTCACCTCCCCGTGGCGGCGTTCGGCCGTCGGGTCGCTGGCGGGCGCGCTGCCCGTGCCGGCGTTCCCCGCGCCGGCCCTGTGGTGGTGGGCGTTCGTCGCGCTGGTCCCGTGGCTCCTGCTCGTCCGCTCGGCGCCGACGGGCAGGCGGGCGATGTACGACGGCTGGAGCGGCGGGTTCGGGTTCATGCTGGCCATGCATCTGTGGCTGCTGCCGAACCTGCATGTGTTCACCCTGGTGATCGCCGCGCTGCTGGGCGCGCTGTGGGCGCCGTGGGGCCTGCTGGTGCGCCGCTTCCTCGCCGGGGTGCCCTCCCGGGGCCGGGCCACGGCCGCGCTGGTGGTGCTGCCCTCGGGCTGGCTCGTCGTGGAACTGGTCCGGTCCTGGCAGGGGCTGGGCGGGCCGTGGGGCATGCTCGGGTCCAGCCAGTGGCAGGTGGAGCCGGCGCTGCGGCTGGCGTCCGTCGGAGGGGTGTGGCTGCTCAGCTTCCTGGTGGTGGCGGTGAACGTGGCCATGGCCGTCCTCCTGGTGGTCCCGGCGCATCGGGTGCCCGCCGTCGCCGGGCTTCTCACGACCGCCGCAGCGGCCTCCGCCGCCTGGACGGGCGCGCCGCGGCCCGACACCGACGGGCGGGCGCGGATCGCGGTCGTGCAACCGGGTGTGGTTCCCGGCCCCGACCGCCGCTTCGCCCGCGAGGAGCAGCTGACCCGACAGCTCGCCGGACAGGACGTCGACCTGATCGTCTGGGGCGAGAGCAGCGTCGGCTACGACCTGGGCGACCGGCCCGACCTGGCGCGCCGCCTGGCGGCGTTGTCCCGTACGACCGGCGCCGACATCCTGGTCAACGTGGACGCCCGCCGCTCCGACCGGCCGGGCATCTACAAGAGCTCGATCCTGATCGGACCGGACGGCCCGACCGGCGACCGGTACGACAAGATGCGGCTGGTGCCCTTCGGCGAGTACGTCCCGGCCCGTTCGCTGCTCGGCTGGGCGACCTCGGTGGGCGAGGCGGCCGGCGAGGACCGTCGGCGCGGCAGCCGTCAGGTCGTGATGGAGGTCGGGCGGGGGCTGCGGATCGGCCCGATGGTGTGCTTCGAGACGGCGTTCCCCGACATGAGCCGCCACCTCACCGAGGACGGCACCGACGTGCTGGTCGCCCAGTCGTCGACGTCGACGTTCCAGGAGAGCTGGGCGCCCGAGCAGCACGCCTCCCTGGGCGCCCTGCGCGCCGCGGAGAGCGGCCGGCCGTTCGTGCACGCCACCCTCACGGGCACCTCCGCCGTGTACTACGCGAGCGGCCGGCCGATCGGGTCGTGGCTGGGCACGGACGCGAGCACGGCCGTCGTCTTCGACGTTCCCCTCACCAGCGGCACGACCCTCTACGTCCGCTTCGGCGACTGGCCCGTCAAGGCGGCGCTGCTCGTCCTGGTGGCCATGGGCCTGATCGAGGCGACGCGGGGGGTCAGGCTGCGGCGGAGCGCTCCTCCACCGCGCGTACCACCCGCTCACACAGTTCGTGAGTCGCCAGCGCGTCCCGGGCGCTGAGCACCTTGCCCGCGCGGACGGCGTCGAGGAAGGCGAGCACCGCCTGCTCGATGCCGCGCTGGCGGGCCACCGGCACCCAGTCGCCGCGCCGCCGCACGGTCGGCTGCCCCTTGTGGTCGATCACCTCCGCCAGGTTGACCACCTGACGCTTGGTGTCCTGCCCGGAGACCTCCAGGATCTCCTCGTTCGACCCGCTGAGCCGGTTCATCACGCCGAGCGCGGTGAAGCCGTCCCCGGCGAGCTGGAGGACGACATGGTGCAGCAGCCCGTCCTCGACGCGGGCCCGCACGGTCACGTCGTCCACCGGGCCGGGGGCCAGGAAGCGCAGGGTGTCGACGACGTGGATGAAGTCGTCGAGGATCATCGTGCGGGGCTTCTCGGGCAGCCCGACGCGGTTCTTCTGCATGAGGATCAGTTCCCGCGGGTGGTCGGCGCACTGCGCGTACCCGGGGGCGAAGCGCCGGTTGAAGCCGACGGCAAGACTGGTGGAGCGTTCCTCCGCGAGCCGCACGAGCCGCTCGGAGTCGGTGAGCCGGTACGCCAGCGGCTTGTCGACGTACGTCGGGACGCCGGCTTCCAGCAGCCGTGTGACGATCTCGGGGTGGGCGACGGTGGGCGCGTGCACGAACGCGGCGTCCAGGCCCCGGGCGAGGAGCGCGTCGAGGTCCCGGTGCCGCTGCCCGGCGGGCAGCCGCAGGGTGTCGGCGACCCGGTCGAGGGTGGCCGGGGTGCGGGTGTGCAGGTGGAGTTCGAGCCCCGGCAGCGCGCCGAGCACCGGGAGGTAGGCCTTCTGCGCGATGTCACCGAGTCCGATACAGCCGACCTTCACGACAACTCCCTCACTGCTCGCCCTGTTCGTCCGGCCCGCCGGCACCTGTCCGCATCGCAGCATACGGCTGCTGCGGCGGCCGCCACTCGGCGATCCCGTCGGCCTGGAGGAGGTACGCACGGGCCTGCGGGAACTGCTGGACGGCATGCCCGGCAGGTGACGGGACCGTTCTGTGCGCCAAGGGCCGGCGGATCACTCGTGCGGAGCATCCTGAGCCGCTTGGCCGTGCCCGGGCGGACCCGAACCAGCAGAGTGACGCGGGTGCTTCGAACGACGACTACCGCAACGCTCCTGCTGATCGTGGCCGTCACGGCCGTGGCCGGCTGCGTGACCCTCCAGCACCCGCCCGCACCCGCCCCACCCGTGGCGCCCTCCCGGCCGGTGCCGTCGCCGCCGGTGGAACAGAACGACACGAAGACCGTCCAGCCGCCGGCGCTCGAGGCGCTGCAGAGGATCGGAACGCGCGAGCCGGAGCCGCGGACGCCGCTGCCCCGGCAGCGGTCCGCCCCGGCGGCGGGACAGACCTGGCAGGCCGAACGGCCGCCGTCGTCCCGCGTCCCGCCCCGGACCCGGCCCCAGCCACAGCCGCGCCACCCCCGCCCCGACCGGCCGGACCGCACCAGTCCGGCGCAGCCCCGGGTGCCGGTCCCGGACGTGCCGGCCGAGGTGCCCCGCGGCACCGACGTGTGCGGCCTGGGCAGGAGGTACGGCGGCTGGCAGTCCGACAGCCCGGAGGCGGTGATCTGCGAGCAGGCCTACGGGCGGTGAGTCGTCACTCGCCACGCGGGCCGCCGATGCCGCCGCCCTCCCCCAGCCGTAGTTCCATCCGGCTGATCGCCGCCCGCATCCCGTCCCCGTACCGGTCGTCGCGCAGGGCCCGGGCCGCGCGCCGCGCCTTGCGGACATGGGTGCGGGCGGCCTCCGTACGGCCCAGCTTGAGGTAGTCCGCCGCCAGGTTCAGATGGAGTGAGGGGTAGAGCGCCCGCACCTCGGGCGACCCTTCGTGTTCCTCGGCGGCGGTCAGCGCCCGCAGGTCCCAGGCCAGCTCGTCGAAGGGGTCGTCCTGGGTGTCGGCCAGGTAGTGGGCCAGGGTGCAGCGGTGCAGCGGATCGCCGTCCTCGCCGATCTCCGTCCACAGGTCGAGCAGGCGGCGCCGGGCCTCCTCGCGGTCCCCGCCGTGGTGCAGCATCACGACCTGCCCGATCCGCGTCAGCAGGGCGTCCGGCGTCGCCTGCCCCTGTCGATGCTCCGCCACCGCACCCTCCGCACCTCGTCGGCGGTCCGGGGCCGCCCGGGTCGCCCCGGCCGGTACCGTCCCGTCCTCATCGTGTCCTCGGCCTCCGCCTCGGCATCGTCTTCGTCCTGGCGACGACGCTAACGGCAGACGGCGGCATTCCGGGTCAGGCGGGACCGGACCGGTCCGGCGAGGGACCGGCCCGGCGGCACCTTCAGGCCAGGTTGGGGATCGTCCAGTCGATGGGCTCGTGGCCCTGGCTCGCCACCGCCTCGTTGATCTGGGTGAACGGGCGGGAGCCGAAGAACTTCTTCGCCGACAGCGGGGAGGGGTGGGCGCCCTTGACCACCACGTGCCGGGTCTCGTCGATCAGCGGGAGCTTCTTCTGCGCGTAGTTGCCCCACAGGACGAAGACGGCCGGGTCGGGCCGGTCGGCCACGGCGCGGATCACCGCGTCGGTGAACTTCTCCCAGCCCTTGCCCTTGTGCGAGTTGGCCTCGCCGGAGCGGACCGTGAGCACCGCGTTGAGCAGCAGCACGCCCTGCTGGGCCCACGGCATGAGGTAGCCGTTGTCCGGAATCGGCGTGCCCAGTTCCTCGTGCATCTCCTTGTAGATGTTGCGCAGCGACGGCGGGATCCTCACCCCGGGGCGCACCGAGAAGCACAGGCCGTGGCCCTGGCCCTCGCCGTGGTAAGGGTCCTGGCCGAGGACGAGGACCTTCACCCGCTCGTACGGCGTCGCGTCGAGCGCGGCGAAGACCTCCTCGCGCGGAGGGTAGACGGGACCCTTCGCTCGCTCCTCCTCGACGAACTCCGTCAGCTCCTTGAAGTAGGGCTGCTGCAGCTCGTCGCCCAGGACCCCGCGCCAGGACTCGGGCAGCATGGCGGTGTCGGTCACGTCAACGTCCTTCGTTGTGCGGTCACTTCCAGGCCACAGAACCTACAGGTGACCACTGACAGCGGGGCGCCCGCAGTGCCTACCAGCTGGTCTTGCGGGACAGCTGCCACATCATCATGATCGTCGACGGGTCGAGCGCCCGCTCGCCGCCGGAGAGGTCCTCGTTCATGGCGAGGAACTGCTTGCCCTGCCACAGCGGCAGCAGCCGGGCGTCGTCGACGAGGATCTGCTGGGCCTCCTGGAGCTCCTTCACCACGTTGGCACGGTCGCTCTCCTGCCGGGAGCGGGGCAGCAGGTCGTCGGTGATCTCCTTCGCCGGGTAGGGCGTGCCGAGGGCGTTCTGATCGCCGACGAACGGCGCGATGAAGTTGTCGGCGTCCGGGAAGTCCGGCATCCAGCCACGGCCGAACACCGGGTACTCGCCCTTCTGGTAGCCGACCACGTACGTCTTCCACGGGCGGCTCTTGAGGGTGACCGTGAACAGACCCGACGCCTCCAGCTGCGCCTTGAGCTCCTTGAACTCCAGAGCGGTGTCGGAGCCGTAGCGGTCGGTGGTGTACCAGAGGGTCAGCGGGACGGGCGTTTCGATGTCGGCGTCGGCGAGGATCTTGCGGGCCTTGTCCGCGTCCGGCTCGCCGAAGTCGTCGAAGTAGGCGGTGGTGTGGCCGGTCAGCCCCTTGGGGACCATCGAGTACAGCGGGTCGACCGTGTCCTTGTAGACCTTGTGGGCGATCGCGGGCCGGTCGACGATCTGGGCGACCGCCCGGCGGACGGGCAGCTTCTCGGCCACCGGGTCCTTGGGGTTGAAGACCAGGTAGTTGATGGCGGTGCTGCTGCCCTCGACGAGTCGCAGACCCTCGTTGTCGGCGCCGCCCTGGCCGAGCTCTACGACGTCGTCGGCGGCGAGACCCTGGTACGTGATGTCGATCTGCCGGCTCCGCAGGGCCTTGACCATCTCGGCGGAGTCCTGGAAGTAGCGGATGGTCACCGCGTCGTTCTGGTGGTCGGCGTAGCCCTTGTACCCGCCGTAGCGGACCAGCTCGGCGCTGTCGCCCTCCTGGTAGGAGTCCAGCTGGTAGGGCCCGGAACCGACAATGCCGTCGGCCTCCCGCAGGGAGTTCGCGGGGTAGTCGTCGGGGTCCACGATCGACATGGCCGGGGTGGCGAGCACGAACGGGAAGGTCGCGTCGGGCTTGTTGAGCTTGAAGACGATCTCGTGGTCACCGGGCACCTCGATCTCCTCGAGGCTGCCGAGCAGGGCGGCCGGGCCGGTGGGCGCGTTGATGGCGCGGATCCGGTCGATGGAGTGCTTCACGGCCTTGGCGTCGATCTTGTCCCCGTTGGAGAACTTCAGGTCGTCGCGCAGCTCGCAGCGGAAGGTGCGGCTGGAGCTGTCGGTGAACGAGCAGCTCTTGGCGGCGTCCGGCTGCGGTGTGGTCGCGCCGTTGGGGTAGGCGAGCAGCGTCTGGTACACGTTGCGGAACAGCTCCCAGGAGCCGTCCCAGGAGGCGGCGGGATCCAGCGTGCTGGGAGCGCTCGTGGTGCCCACGACGATCGGCCCGGCCTTGTCGGAGCCTTCCTCCCCCAGCAGCCCGCATCCGGCCACCAGGGATATGGACACGATCGCCGCCACCTGCTGCATGGATCGGTTCCGGTTGAACACGCGCACGCTCCTCGAGCTGCCATACCAAGGGTCGGCAGACCATACCGCAGCGACACGCCGGGTGGCTCCGCCACGGGGGAGCGTTATTGATCACTCCGGTTGTGACGACGTTGTCATGACGTCGTGGACCCGTTGTACGGAACCGGGCGTCCCTCGCGCAAGGGACGCCCGGTTCGTATACGCGGGGGGCGCGTCAGGCGACGCCGGCGTTGAGGAAGATGCCGCCGTCGACGACGAGCGTCTGGCCGGTGACCCAGTCCGACTGCTCCGAGGTCAGGAACGCGGCGGCGCCGCCGATGTCGGAGGGCACGCCGAGCCGGCCCAGCGGGTAGGCCGACGCGGCCTCGGCCTCCCGGCCCTCGTACAGGGCCTGCGCGAACTTGGTCTTCACCACCGCCGGGGCGATGGCGTTGACCCGCACCTTGGGCGCGAACTCGTGCGCCAGCTGCTGGGTCAGGTTGATCATCGCGGCCTTGCTGACGCCGTACGCGCCGATGAACGGCGAGGCCGACAGGCCGGCGACGGAGGCGATGTTGACGATCGCGCCGCCGTGGTCCTTCTGCCAGGCGTGCCAGGTGCGCTGGGCGAAGCCGAGCGCCGAGATGACGTTGGTCTCGAAGACCTTGCGCGCCACGTTCAGGTCGAGGTCGGCGATCGGTCCGAACACGGGGTTGGTCCCGGCGTTGTTGACCAGGTAGTCGACCCGGCCGAAGGCCTCCATGGCGCGCTCGACGGCGGCGGCCTGGTGCTCGGCGTCGTGCGCCTTGCCGGCGACGCCGATGACCCGGTCGGCGCCGAGCTTCTCCACGGCCTCCTTCAGGGCCTCCTCGTTGCGGCCGGTGATGCAGACCCGGTCGCCGCGGGCGACGAGCGCCTCGGCGACGCCGTAGCCGATGCCGCGGCTGGCACCCGTGACGAGGGCGGCCTTGCCGGAGAGTGCGGGCAGTTCAGTCATGTTCCGTGACCCCTGTGGCTAGTCGAGCGGTCCGCCGGCGACGTACAGCACCTGGCCGGAGACGAAGCCGGCGGCCTCGCCCGTGAAGAAGGCGATCGCGTTGGCGATGTCGTCGGGCTCGCCGACGCGCGCCACCGGGATCTGGGTGGCGGCGGCGGCCTTGAACTCCTCGAAGCCCATGCCGACGCGGGCGGCGGTCGCCGCGGTCATGTCGGTGGCGATGAAGCCGGGGGCGACGGCGTTGGCGGTGATGCCGAACTTGCCCAGCTCGATGGCGAGGGTCTTGGTGAAGCCCTGCAGACCGGCCTTGGCGGCGGAGTAGTTGGCCTGGCCGCGGTTGCCGAGCGCGGAGGACGAGGAGAGGTTGACGATCCGGCCGAAGCCGGCGTCGACCATGTGCTTCTGGACGGCCTTGGTGACCAGGAAAGAGCCGCGCAGGTGCACGTTGAGGACCGTGTCCCAGTCCGCGGCGCTCATCTTGAACAGCAGGTTGTCGCGGAGCACGCCCGCGTTGTTGACCAGGATCGTCGGGGCGCCGAGTTCCTCGACGACGCGTGCGATCGCCGCCTCGACCTGGGCCTCGTCGGAGACGTCGGCGCCGATCGCGACGGCCTTGCCGCCGGCCGCGGTGATCTTCTCGACCGTGTCCTTGCAGGCGGCCTCGTCGAGGTCGATCACCGCGACCGCGCGGCCCTCGGCGGCCAGCCGTACGGCGGTGGCGGCGCCGATGCCCCGCGCGGCGCCCGTGACGACGGCGACCCGCTGCTCAGTGGTGGACATTGCTGCTTCTCCTCGGGTGAGCGACCGCTTAGTACCTTCAGTACGACGTGACGCTAGAAGCACTGGCACGCGGTGTCAACGGCATCCGCGCGCGTGTGATCCATTACCTGACGAGCAGGTTCAGCAATCGTTCGGTCTCGGCCACCGGGTCGGCGGTCAGGCCGGTGTGCACCGGCCCCGGCTGGACGACCGTCGAGCGCGGGGCGATCAGCCAGCGGAAGCGCCGGCCCGGGTCGTCCGCCGCCGCCTGCCCGGCCCCCTCACCACCGCCGCACACTCCCTCGACGGCCCGCAGGGCCGCCCGGACACCGGCCACGTCCGCCTCGGGGTCGAGAGCCAGCAGCCGGGCCTCGTCGAGGTGGGTGCGGGCGCCGACGTAGCCCTGGGCACGGCAGTAGACGAGCACGCCGGCGTTCATGCACTCGCCGCGCTCGACACGGGGGACGACACGCAGCAGCGCGTACTCGAAGACGTCCCGGTCGCCGCCCTGGCCCGGTCTGATGAAGTGGCGGTCGTCGCTCACTCGGTCCCCTTGATGCGGTCGTGGATGACGGTGGCGCGCTCGAGGAGGGGTGCCGCGTAGGCACGCCGGAGCGCGTCCGGGGTGTCGAATCCGGGCTCGTCGGCCAGCCAGACGTCCGGGATCTCGGCGGTGACCTCGGCGAGGAGGTCGGCGGTGACGAGCGGGGCCAGCCCTGCCGCCGCGGCGGCGACGTCCGGACGGAACCGGGCCAGGGCATGGTCCGAGGCGTCGTAGGGGCGGGCCGCCGAGGCCTTGGCGGAGGGCCAGTTGTGGTGCCAGATCATGGTGGCGCCGTGGTCGATGAGCCACAGCTCGCCGCGGCGCACGAGCAGGTTGGGGTTGCGCCAGGACCGGTCGACGTTGTTCACCAGCGCGTCGAACCAGACGATCCGGCCGGCCTCCTCGGGATCGACCGGGAAGGCGAGCGGGTCGAAGCCGAGGGCTCCGGAGAGGAAGTCCATACCGAGGTTGGTGCCGCCGCTGGACCTCAGCAACTCCTGCACCTGCTGGTCGGGTTCACCGAGGCCCAGCACCGGGTCGAGTGCGACGGCGACCAGACGCGGGACCCGCAGGCCCAGCCGGCGGGCGAGCTCGCCGCAGACGACCTCCGCGACAAGCGTCTTGCGGCCCTGTCCGGCGCCGGTGAACTTCAGGACGTAGGTCCCGAGGTCGTCGGCCTCGATCAGCCCCGGCAGCGAGCCGCCCTCACGCAACGGCGTGATGTAGCGGGTCGCGGCGACCTCTTTCAACATTTCCCCAGGCCACCCATCTGTTCAGCCTTGCGATCCACGGCCAACTTCGGAGGGGTGCAGAAGCTTCCGGCCTCCGGCATGAAGTGAGCATAGTAACCGAGGGTGATCGCGGGCGGTCGCGGTGATGCCCCGGTCGGGCGGTGACCCGCTCCCATCCAGCCTTGCGAGCGCTGCCCGGGCTGGACCTGGCCGACGCCTGCTCGATCCGGCGGGACGACAACGCCCGGCGCCTGGCCGACGGCGCGTCCATGGTCGGCCACGAGGTCGGGCTGGCCTTCGCCACCAGGCAGCGGCTCCTCGGCGTCGGCGCCTCGGCCGGCGGGCGCGAGGTGCCGGGCCATCGGGCGGCCGCGGTCGCCGGGCTCGCCGACACCCTGGCCGCGTTCGGCACCGCCCTGCCCCCTGAGGACAGCCGTGTGACGACTCAGTCGGCGGTGGCCTCGGCGGTGATCGTGGCCGCGACGTCCTCGACCACGGCCCGCGCCTGCTTCTCGGACACGCCGGCCGCGATGAGCATGGCCACGGCACTCCGTGTGCCGTCGTCCTCCAGTGCCCCGGTGTTGACCTGTTCCAGCAGGGCGACCGTCATCGCCTCCACCCCCGCGCTGAGCACCGCGGGGGGCAGGTGGGCGTGGAAGACGCCGTCCCGCTGTCCGCGCTCCAGGATGGCCGTGACCTCGTCACGCGCGGGCTCGAGAAGCCCGGCGACGCGTTCCGCGCCCAGATCCCTCTGGGCCAGCGCCAGGAGCATCCGGTAACGGTCGCCCACGGGCCACATCGACAACGCGAAGTACGCGAGCGCCCGCTCGGCCGGCTCCTCCGGCTTCACCCCGGCCGCCGCCGCGTCCCGGATGGCCTCGGAGGCCTCCTCGGCCAGCGCCTCCAGCAGCGCGGCCCGGCCGGGAAAGTGACCGAAGAGGGTGCGCCGTACGACACCGGCGAGCCGTGCCAGCTCCTCCAGGGTGATGTCCGGGTTCCGGCCGAGCTCCCGGCGCGCCGTCTCCAGAATGCGTGCCCGGTTGGAACGCGCGTTGCGTCGCTGCGGCACGCGGCCGACGGGCTTGGGCACGGTCACGGACAACCTCGACGGGGCGGTACGGGAGGGACAGCAACGGCACGTCCATTCTGGCATGCGGAATTTCGTCTTGGTCCGAGGTCGCGACCCGGCACCACTGCGGCCGAGGCCCCGTCGCGGACGACGGCCATCTTCCGCCGCCTCCGCGGCGACGGGGCGCTCACCTGCACGGAGCCCTCGCCGTACGGGGCCACATGGCTCTCTCCAGGGGTGTGGTCCGCGACCGTCAGGCACCCCGGCGCCGGGGCCGGCGCAGCCGACGGACGCGAGCGGCGGCGAGGTCGCCGTCGACCCCGGCCGCGATCAGGACGGCGGCAGCCGTACGTGTGCCGTCGTCGGTCCAGATGCCGGCGTTGACGCAGTCGAGGAGCGCCAGGATGTGCGCCTCGATCGCGCGGCCGAGCACGTGCGGGGGAAGGCCGGTGCGGAAGACGCCCTGCCGCCGGCCCGCGGTGATGATCGCCGTGGCCATGTCGCGGGCGGGGGCGAGGACGTCGTCCGCGCGTTTCGTGCCCAGGTCCTGGGGTGCGAGCCGGAGCAGCATGCGGTAGCGGTCGCCGACGGGCCACAGGGTGAGGACGAAGCGCGCCAGGGCGTCGATGGCGTCGGAGGACGGCAGCGCGACCTCGGCCAGCGCCTCCCGCAGGGCCTCCCGCGCGTCGTCGACGAGGCCCTCGACCAGCGCTGACCGTCCGGCGAAGTGGCCGTACACGGTACGGCGCGACACACCGGCGACCTCGGCGATGGCACCCAGGCTGCTGTCCGGGTCGCGGCCCAGTTCCCGGCGGGCCGCTTCGAGGATGCGGGTCCGCGTCGGGCGCGTCCGGTCGCGCCGGGGGCCGGGCAGGACGCGTGGGTCGGTCACGGCGATACCTCCGGTCGACGCGGGAAGCCTCATCTACTTGCCCAGAAGCGGGCAAGTAATACTTGCACACAGGCGGGCAATAAACTAGCCTGCACACCGGTGGGCAAATAAATGTCCGCGGTGCCGGCCGCAGCCCGCGCCGTTCCCGCCGGTCCCGAAGCCACCGCTTCGTCCCCTAGGAGCTTTTTCGATGCCGCTCTTCGCGAACACACCGGTCGAGAAGATGACCGGGCCGTACACACGGCGCTGGTGGGCGCTGATCGTGCTGTGCCTGAGCCTGCTGATCGTGGTCATGGCCAACACGTCCCTGATCGTCGCCGCCCCCGACATGACCACGGACCTGCGGCTCAGCAGCAGTGATCTGCAGTGGGTCATCGACGGCTACACGGTCCCCTACGCCGCGCTGATGCTGGTGCTGGGCTCGATCGGCGACAAGTACAGCCGCCGCGGCGCCCTGATCACGGGCCTGCTGATCTTCGCGGGCGGTTCGGTGATGGGCAGCCTGGTCGACGAGACGACCCTGGTCATCGTCGCCCGCGCGATCATGGGGGTCGGCGCGGCCGTGGTCATGCCGGCCACGCTGTCGCTGCTGGTGGCGATGTTCCCGAAGCGGGAGCGGACGCGGGCCATCACGGCGTGGACCGCGACCTCCGGCCTCGCCATCGCCGTCGGCCCCCTCGTCGCCGGCTGGCTGCTGGAAAGCCGCGCCTGGGGTTCGACCTTCCTGATCAACGTGCCCATCGCGGTCGTCGCCGTCGTCGGCGCGTTCGTCCTGGTGCCGCCGTCGAAGGCGGAGGGCATGGGCCGGATCGACTACGTCGGCGGGCTGCTGTCGATCGTCTCCGTCGGCTCCCTCGTCTACGCCATCATCGAGGGCCCGCACTTCGGCTGGGGCGTCGGCCCGGTCACCGCGGCCGTGGTCGCCGGCGTGGGCTTCGTCGCCTTCACGCTGTGGGAGCTGAAGCACCCGCACCCGATGCTGGACGTCCGCAAGTTCGCCGAGCGCCCCTTCAGCGGCTCGATGCTCGCGGTGCTGTTCTTCTTCTTCGGCACCTTCGGATCGATCTACTACTCGACGCAGTTCCTGCAGTTCGTCCTCGGCTACGACGCCCTGGAGACCGGCATTCGTCTGCTGCCGCTGGCCGGTGCCGTGTTCGCCGGCGCTGCGGTCACCGGGAAGCTGACGCCGAAGCTCGGCGTGAAGGCCATGGTCGTGCCCGGCATGGCCCTGGGCACCGTGGGTGTGTTCCTGCTCGCCCAGATCGACAAGAGCTCGACGTACACCGACTTCCTGCCGTCGCTGCTGCTGCTCGGCTTCGCGATCGGTCTGAGCGTCTCCCCGGCCACCGACACGATCATGGACTCCTTCCCCGAGTCCGAGCTGGGCGTCGGCGGCGGCGCCAACGACACCTCGCTGGAACTGGGCGGCTCCCTGGGCATCGCGGTCCTGGGCTCGCTGCTCGGCACCGCTTACCAGGACAAGCTGGCCGACCTGGTCGGCAACCGGCTCCCGCACGACGCCCTCGACACCGCGAAGGAGTCGGTGGGCGCGGGCCTCGCGGTCGCCGAGCAGGTCGCCAAGACCCCCGGCGCCACGCCCCAGCAGGCCCAGGCGCTGGTGGACGCGGTGCACGAGTCCTTCGCCCACGGCGTCGCGCACACCAGCATCATCGGCGGCGTCATCATGGCCGTCGGCGCCCTGATCGTCCTGGCTGTCCTGCCCGGCCGCAAGGCCACCGCCGGCCACCGCCAGGAGCGGACCGAAGAGACCCGGAAGGAGCCCGCGGAGGTCGGCTGACCATGAGACCCGCGCGGGGGCCGGCCAAGGAGCCCGCGGAGGGCGGCCGACCCCATCGGCGGCGGTCCCTCCCTCCCCGCCGGAAGGGCCGCCCGCCGGCACCGCCGAACCGCTCACCCGCCTGCCGGAGCCCGAGGACGCCGCCATGGCCTCCCCGGGCTCCGGCAGGCCCTCCCTGAACGGGCCGTGCCTGAGCGGCGCACGGCCCCGGACGGTGCCGGGAGGGGACACCCGGCACCGTCCCTTCCCACGCCGGGGCCGAGCCGCACCGGGCGCGACGCGCAGGGCGGAGGCCATGGAACGGGGCGCGCACGGCGTCGGCCTCGGCGAGCCACGGCAGCGAGCCGCCCTCACGCAATGGCCTGATCGAGCGGGTCGCTCACTTCCTTGACCATCGCCCCAGGCCCCCGGGGTGCGCGCGGCCTTCGGCGCCCGGCCGACAGCTCCGCGACAGCTGTGGCTTACGCCCGTCTCATCTCGAGCGGGTCAGTATCTCGACACTGTCCGGGCCGAGCGGGCCGCCGATGAACGAGCGGCGAGCGCGGCCCGTAACTCTGTGCAGATCCACCGCACCCCCCGAAGGGAACCTCAG
>NZ_BQUN01000209.1:31904-43362 GCF_026008495.1 Streptomyces sp. A012304 | reverse complement strand
TCGCTCGGGGCGGGGCGGGCCCCCCCCCGCCGTACCGTCGTGGCGGCCGCCGGAGCGGCGGGACTCACCGTCGCGCTGACCGCCTGCGGGGGCTCCGACGACGACTCGTCGAGCTCGTCCGGCTCCTCGGCCTCGACCGATTCGAATGGCGCGACCGATTCTGCCGGTTCGACCGGTTCGACCGGCAGTTCCGAGTCCGCGAGCACGGGTGGCGCGGCGGCCGGCAACGCGCTGACGACGACCGCGGAGATCCCCGAGGGCGGCGGCAAGGTCTTCGAAGCGGAGAAGGTGGTCGTGGTGCAGCCCACGGCGGGCGAGTACAAGGCGTTCTCGTCCGTCTGCACCCACGCGGGCTGCGCGGTGAAGAGCGTCGCCGACGGGCTCATCAACTGCCCTTGTCACCAGAGCAACTTCTCGATCACGGACGGCAGCGTGAAGAGCGGTCCCGCGAAGAAGCCGCTGCCCGAGGTGAAGATCGCGGTCAGCGGCGACTCGATCACGCTGGCCTGACGCTCGCGTCCTGCCGCGCGAAGCACGCCAGCACCTCGTCCGTGGTCGCGACCGTGGCGACCCATGCGAGGGTGTGGCGGATCATCGCGGGGGTGTAGTCCGACGGCACCCCGGCGATGGCGTCGCTCGGCACGACGGCGCTGTAACCGCGGTTGACGGCGTCGAAGACGGCGTTCGGGACCGCCACGTTGGCCGAGACGCCGGCGACGACCAGGGTGCGGCAGCCTAGGTTGCGCAACAGGGCGTCGACATCGGTGCCCTGGATCGGCGACAACCCGTGCAGTCGTCGTACGACGAGGTCCTCGTCGGTGACCTCGATCGGGGGCGCGACGCGGACCGCGGCGGTTCCCGGGTGCTGCTGGACGGGCAGGCGCTCGGCGGCGCGGAACAGCCGGGCGTTGCGGTTCGCGCCCCGGCCGTCGGGGCGGCGTTCGGCGACGGCGTGGATCACCTGGACGCCGCTGGCGTGCGCGCCGGCCACCAGCCGGGCGACGTTGGCGAGGGCGCCACAGGCGCGGGCCGCGCGGGCGAGTTCGGGCAGCGCGGCGTCCGGGCCGACGACGCCTTGCTGGCATTCCACGGTCAGCAGGACGGTGGTCGCCGGGACGAGCAGATCATCGAGGCGTGGGTCGGGCGGCATGGCTCCCCCGGGGGCCGGCGTGGGCGAAGTCGGGTGAGGATAGCCACCGTTGCGAACGGACGGAAGAAGACTCATCCTTTTCTGACGTGATGTCAGAGACTGTCTCTGACACGACGTGGGAGAAGAGAAGAGAGGGCCGGATGACCGTCACGCAGCGCCGGGGCCGCAGGATCATGATGACGCCGGGAGAGCTGGACGCGTTCCTCACCACCCAGCGCACCTGCCGGGTCGCCACCGTGTCCGCCGACGGCACCCCGCACGTCAGCGCGCTGTGGTTCCTGTGGGACGGTTCGGCGTTGTGGCTGTACTCGGTGGTGCGCAGCAGACGGTGGGCGGATCTGCGCCGCGACCCGCGGGTGGCGATCGTGGTCGACACCGGTGAGGAGTACGAGTCGCTGCGCGGCGTCGAGCTGTCCGGGACCGTCGAGTTCGTCGGCGAGATCCCGCGCACCGGGGAGCTGTGCGCCGAACTGGACGCCGTGGAGACGCTGTTCGCGCGCAAGAACTTCGGCCTGAACGCGATGCCCCACGACGGACGCCACGCCTGGCTCCGCCTCCGCCCCGAGAAGATCGTCTCCTGGGACTTCCGCAAGCTCGGGGATCGGTGAGGGGCGGGAGGGCCCGCGCCGCTCACCGGACCGCGTCGGCCGCCCCGCTCCGACCGCCCGCCGTCGACGAAAAGCCCGTCTCCGCCCCGTCCCCCAGGTTCCGGGCCGCCTCCTTCAGGGCCGCGACCGCCGCCCGGATGGACGGGCGGCGGTCGGCGTCCGCGCGCCATACGACGTAGACGTGCCGGCGCACCCGTTGGCGGAGAGGGACCATGACGACGCCCTCGGGGACCGGGTGGCGGCCGAGGAGGGGTACGACGCACACGCCCAGACCGGCGGCCACCAGCCCCAGTTGGGTGTGCGTCTCGGCCGCGCGGTGGCCGACGATCGGCTCGATGCCCCGCGAGCGCAGCGTGAACATCAGCCACTCGTGGCAGAACTCGCCCTCGCCCCAGGTGATCCACTCGTCCTCGGCGAACTCGCCCAGGTCCACCTCGTCCCGCCCTGCGAGCCGATGCCCGGCCGGCATCGCCACATCGGCCGGGTCGTCGAGGACGGGCGCCTTCACCAGGCCGTCGGGCACCGGCATCGGCTTGTTGTACCAGTCCAGGACGACCGCGAGGTCGAGGTCGCCGCGCACCACCTGGGCGACGCCGTGCTCCGGCTCCAGCTCGCAGGAGCGCAGCCGCAGCCCGGGGTGACGCTCGCGCAGCGCGGCAAGCGCGCCGGGGAACAGCCCGCGTGCGGCGGTCGGGAACGCCGACAACCTCAACTCCCCCACCACCTGGCCCCGTTGTGCCTCCAGGTCGGCCTGGGCCAGCTCGACCTGGGAGAGGATGCGGGCCGCGTGCTCGGCGAGCAGCCGGCCCGCGTCCGTCAGCCGCACGCTCCGTCCGTGCTTGGCGAGGAGCTGCTGCCCGACCTCCCGCTCCAGCTTGGACATCTGCTGGGAGACGGCCGAGGTGGTGATGTGCAGCCCCGCGGCTGCGCCGCTGACCGAGCCGTGCCGGGCGAGGGCGTCGAGGGTGCGCAGGCGCTCCAGGTTCAACATGTAAGTGATGCTACGAGATATCCCGTGCGAAATCTCGATTGTGCTACGAGATCCTTTCGAGCACCGTTACGACCATGACCACCGTCACCTCCGCCTCCACGACCCCCGCGTCCGCCACCCGACCCCCTGCCGCCTCTCTCCGCCGCCCCCGCCGCACCGTGGACTGGCGTCTGCGTTTCGCGGCCCTGTCGCTGATCTGGGGCTTCAGCTTCCTGCTCATCAAGGTGGGAACGGAGGGCTACGCACCGTTCCAGGTGACGCTGGGCAGGCTGGTGTTCGGGACGGCGGTGCTGGCCGCGGCGATGGCGGTGAAGCGGGAGCGGCTGCCGCGCGGGGCGCGCACCTGGGCCCATCTGACGGTCGCCGCGTTCCTGCTGAACGCTCTGCCGTTCTCGCTGTTCGCCTACGCCGAGCTGACGATCCCCTCCACCCTCGCCGGAATCTGCAACGCGACCTCGCCGCTGTGGGGCATGGCCCTGTCGCTCGTGGCCCTCTCCGAGGACCGGCCGACGCGGGTGAGGGTCGCGGGCCTGGGCCTCGGCTTCCTCGGTGTCCTGACCGTGCTGGGCGCCTGGCAGGGCTTCCACGGCCTGGACGCCCGCGGCACCGCGCTGGCCCTGCTGGCCTCGCTCAGCTATCCGGTCGGCTGGATCTACCTGCGCCGCACCCTCGCCGACAGCGGATCCTCGGCCCTGTCGATGACCGGCGCGCAACTGCTCCTGGCCACTGCCCAACTCGCCCTGGTCACCCCCCTGTTCACCGCCCTCCCCACCCGCTTCCCGCTGCTCCCGCTGCTCGCGATCGCCGCCCTGGGCGCCCTCGGCACCGGCCTCGCGGTGCTGCTCCAGTACGGCCTGGTCTCCGAGGTGGGCCCGACGACGGCCCAGATGGTGACCTACTTCATCCCGGTCATCGCCACCGGGGCCGGTGTCGTCCTGCTCGACGAGGCGCTGACCTGGTCGACGCCGGTGGGCGCGGTGATCGTCCTGGCAGGGGCGGCGCTGACACAGGCACGGCCCCGGACCCCCACCCGGAGCCGGACCCGGAAGATCTCCGGCTGAACCAGGGGGCACCGCCCGCGCCGCCCTTCCGCCCCGCCGCCGGGGCCTCCCGCCCGCCCGTCCACCCCGCCGCCCGCCCGTGCCACCTGTCCGCCGCAGGACCCCTTGGCGAAGCCCGCGACGCCTCAGACGTACCCCCGCCCCGGCACCGCCGCCGCCACCGAGGCGATCGCGTCCGCCAAGGGACCGGTCTCGGCCTCGGACAGCGTCGAGACCGTGACGCGGATGGCCGGGGGACTGTTCAAACGGAAGCGGGCCCCGGGGGCGACCGCCCAGCCGGCGTGCAGCAGGCGGGCGACCGCGCCGGTCTCGTCGGGGACGGGGACCCACACGTTCATACCGCTGCGGCCTTGGGCGGTGACACCGCGTGCGGCGAGCGCGCCGATCAGCACCTCGCGTCGAGCACGGTAGGCGGCCGCCACCGACGGCCCGTCCACGGCACCGTCCGTCCACAGCCGCACCACGGCCCGCTGCGTCAGCAGGCTCACCCAGCCGGGCCCGAGCCGCTGCCGTCCGCGCACCCGGTCGACGGTGACCTCGTCCCCGGTGAGCAGGGCGAAACGGAGGTCAGGCCCGTACGCCTTGTTGATCGAGCGGACGAAGGCCCAGTGGTGCGTGACACCGGTCAGCGGGTGCAGCGGCAGGTCGACGATGCCATGTCCGTGGTCGTCCTCGACCAGCAAGGTCCCGGGGTGCGCGGCGAGGACGGCGCGCAGGGCACGCGCCCGGGGCGCGCCCACCGCCGCTCCGGTGGGATTCTGCGCCCGGCCGGTGACGAGCACGGCCCGCGCCCCGCCCGCCAGAGCGGCGAGCAGCGGGTCGGGAAGCAGCCCCTCGTCGTCGACGCCCACGGGGACCGCGCGTAGTCCGAGCGCCGCGACCAGGTCGAAGACGCGACCCCAGCCGGGATCCTCGACGGCGACGCCGTCGCCCGGCCGCAGGTGCGCCACGAGGACCCGCTCCACGGCGTCCAGGGCACCGGCGGCCACGGTGAGCGGCCCGTCCGGTACGCCGTCGGCGTCGAACGCGGCCCGCGCGCGGCGGGACAGCTCCGGCTCCACGGGGTCGGCGCCGTACAGCACCGGCCGGCGGTCGGCCTCCTCGGCCGCCGCCGCGAAGGCCGACGCGAGCCGGGGCAGCAGGGCCGGGTCGGGGTTGCCGTCGGCCAGGTTGCGCACCCCGGCCGGGACGTCGAGGCGCACCCTCTCACGGCCGGTCGTCGCGGGCGTGGGCCGGACCCGGCTGCCCCGTCGCCCGTGCGTCTCGATGACCCCGCGCTCGCGCAGGGTGCGGTAGGCGGCCGCGACGGTGTTCGGATTGACCCCGAGCTGTGCCGCCAACTCCCGCATAGGAGGCAGTAGTTGTCCGGGTTCCAGCGCACCGGCGCCCACCGCGCGCTCGATGCTCGCGGAAATGTCCGCTGCGCGCCGCCCCGTGATCCGATACTCTCCTAGCACAAAGCCGATTATGCACTAGTACAAACGAGCCCGCAATGGAGACCGCCATGGAGACCGCCGCGCAGGGGACCCCCCGGACGACGACACCGCCCGCCGCCTACACCCCGACCGACCGCACGGTCCCCACCCGCTCCGCCCAGAAGGCCTCCTACGACAAGGAACTGGTGCACGCGATACTCGACGAGGGCTACGTCTGCCATCTGGGCTTCGTCCGCGACGGCGCGCCCGTCGTGCTGCCGACCCTCTACGGCCGGGTCGGCGAAACGCTCTACGTGCACGGTTCGACCGGCTCGCGCCCGCTGCGGATGGCCGGGCAGTCCGACCCGGGGCTGCCGGTGTGCCTGACGGTGACGCATGTCGACGGGCTCGTCCTGGCCCGCTCGGCCTTCCACCACTCGATCAACTACCGCTCGGTGGTGGTGCACGGCCTCGCGTACGACGTCACCGACCCGGAGGAGAAGCGGGCCGCGCTGGACGCCCTGGTCGACCACGTCGTGCCCGGCCGCGCCGCCGACTCCCGGCCCGCCAACAAGAAGGAACTGGCCGCCACCGCCGTGATCCGCCTCGACCTGAACGAGGTATCCGCCAAGACCCGCACCGGCGGCGTGAACGAGGAGCCCGAGGACCTCGCCCTCCCCCACTGGGCCGGCGTCGTCCCGCTGCGCAAGGGGTACGACACCCCCGTCCCGGAGGCCGACCTGCGGCCCGGCGTCGAACTGCCGGACTACCTCGCGGTGCTGTGAGCCCCACCGGAGGGCGGGGCACCCGGTGGCCCCGCCCCCGGTGATCAGGCGTTGGTCCCCCGGGCGGACAGCTCCCGTTCCGGGCTGCCGGTGGCCACCGGCTCCGCGGAGCCCTTGGCGGGCGTGGACGACTGGGCGATGAACGCGCCCAGCAGGACCACCGCGCCGCCCACGATCTGCGGGGCCGACAGGTGCTCGCCGAGCAGGAACCACGCCAGCACGGTCGCGATGACCGCCTCCAGACACGCCACCACACCCGCCACCTGCGGCGAGAGCCGGCGCACCGAGACCACGCCGGTGACGTACGCGACGACCGTGGCGATCAGCACGATCCACGCGAGCAGCAGCCAGGCCGGGACGTCGGTGCCGTCCATGGCGGCGGAGTGCGCGAGCACCGACCAGTCCATGCCCCAGGGCCGGGCGACGACCGTCAGCACGGCGGCGCCCACGAGGAGGCCGTACGCGATGACGCCGAGCGGGTCCGGGGCGCCGTCGCCGGAGTCGCTGCCCTGGTCGGACAGGACGAAGTAGCCGACCTGGCAGCAGGCGGCGGCGAGCGCGAGGAGCAGACCGAGGGCGTCGAAGCCGAGCCCCGACCAGACCTCGACGACACAGGCGAGCCCGCCCACCGCGAGGACCACTCCGAGCGCGGCGGCACGTGTCACCGGCCGCCGCTGCACGAACCGCACCCAGCCGAGCACCAGCGCCGGCGCGAGGTACTCCACGAGCAGCGCGACCCCGACCGGGACGCGGGAGATCGCGGCGAAGTAGAAGGCCTGGACACCGGCCACGCCGAGCAGGCCGAAGCCGGCGAGCAGGGCGGGGCGGCGGCGCAGCAGCGCGCGGTGGCGCACGGCCAGCGGCAGCATCACCAGCGCCGCGCCGGTGACCCGCAGCCACACCACGTGCAACGGGTCGAGACCCGCCTCGATCAGCGGTTTGGCCGCGACCCCCGATCCGCCGAAGGCGATGGCCGAGCCGATCGCCAGACCGAGGCCGAGGCCCTTCCCGCGGTTGCCCTGACTGCTCACAGACGTATGCACCGGCACATGATGACAGGCCACGACATGACCGTCACCCCCGTTGACACCTGTCTCGACGGCTGGACCGGGGGCGCGGCCCGGACGTCCGCCTCACGGCGCGCACTCGCCACCTCCGGCGCCTTCCGGGAGACGACCGCCGTCGCCGTATCCCGGCAGGCCACCCTCGCCGTAGCACTCCGGCGGACCACTTTCCCCGTGGCTCCGGCAGGCGGCCGCCCTCGCCGTACCTGCGCCGGCCGCCCTCGCCGTACTCCCGCCCGGCGCGCTGGGCCGATGTACTACTAGACGCGGGAGTTCGGCGCGGGCACGTCGACGCCGGCGCGGGTGAGGACTTCGACGGCCCGGGACTGCGGGTCGGCGACGATCGCCGCCAGCAGGTCGATCCCGTGCGCCCGGCCGTCGCCCCCGCCCCGGCCGTCGGCCGCATCCAAGCGGTCACGCCCGGCGGCCCGCTCGCGCGCGCGGCGCATCGCGGCGGAGGCGAGCGGCGAGAAGCCCTCGACGGCGTCGGGGACGGCCGGGACGACGGGCAGGGCGCCGGAGTCCTCGACCCCGGTCTGCCAGCGCAGGCCGTAGCCGATGCTGCGCTGGACGAGGTAGCCGAGGAGCCGGGCGAGCCGGGGGCCGTCGTCGAACGCGGCGCGCACCTCGGGGTCGTGCTCCAGGAGCGAATGCAGCAGGTGCGCGGTGTCGATCTGCCGGTCCCCGTCCCGCACCGCCCTGCGGCGCGCACCGGCGACCGCCGCCGCCAGCTCCGCGCTGAGCCCGGCGTCGTCGTCCAAGGCGTGTGCCGTCCGGTCAAGGGCCGACTGCCGGGGAATACGGGGTCGCACATCCCCACCCCATCAGTGCCGGCCGGTCCGGGTCATCCACGGAGGGGAGCATTTTCGCGTCCCACGCAGAGTGGACAACGGCGGACGGAATCTCCTCCTTACGGAGGAGATCCAGCCACTCGGACGCGCGGCCCACGCCTCCCGACCCGACCGCCGGCGCTTTCCTGACGGTTCGTCAGTATTGAATGTTCGAGGCCCCGGCATTACGTTCCGCGACACCGGTAGCCCGCATCGCCCGACACGAAGAGGTGGTCGCATGGCCGAAGTCAGCGCGCAGGCACGTATCCAGGCACCGGCCGACCAGGTGTGGGCCCGGATCACGGACTGGCCGGCCTACGGCCGGTGGAACGCGACCCACACCGACTTTCCCGCGGGCGGCCCCGAGCACCTCGAAGTGGGCGCCACCTTCCAGGAGAACATGAAGCTGATGGGCTTCCCGGCGGAGGTCGAGTGGACCGTGGAGGAGCTGGAACCGGCCCGGGTGCTGGCCATCCGCGGCAAGGGGCCGATGGCGGTGACCGTGGCCACGCGCTACACGCTCCTGCCCGAGGGCGACGCCACGACGGTCCGGATCGACGGCGAGTTCACGGGCGCCGCGGTCTCACTGATGGCGGGCAGGCTGAAGGACTCGGCGACGGCCGCGCTCAACGAGTCGCTGCGCAAGCTGGACGGCCTGGTGGCCTGAGGGGGACACGCGAAGGCGCCCCGCGCGGGTTCACGCGGGGCGCCTCGACGGCCGTACGGGGGACGGCCCACGGCCGCGGGTCAGTCCTCGTCGGCGAGGATCAGGTACAGCTTCTTGCGGGCGTCGTTGATGACGGCCAGTGCCTTCTCGCGCTGTTCCTTGTCGCCGGTCTTCCAGACCTGCCCGAAGGCCTCCATCAGACCGACGCCGGCCTGGCGGATCTCGCTCAGGGCCTCCCAGTCGACCCCACGCGAGGCCTCCTCCCAGGGCGCGTCCGGACCCTCCTCGGCCGCCGCGCGGCCTGCCCCGGTGAGCGAGAACAGCTTCTTGCCGCCCTCTGTCTCACTGCTGATCAGGCCCTCGTCCTCCAGCAGCTGGAGGGTGGGGTAGACCGAGCCGGGGCTCGGCTTCCACGCGCCGCCGCTGCGCTCGGCGATCTCCTGGATCATCTCGTAGCCGTGCATGGGCCGGTCCTTGAGCAGGGCCAGGATCGAGGCCCGCACGTCACCGCGCCGGGCCCTTCCCCTCGGGCCGCCGCGCCCTCGTCCGCCCCAGGGGCCGGGGCCGAAGCCCGGTCCGAAGCCGGGACCACCCGGCCCGAAGGGACCGAAGGCCGCCCGCCGCCCGTCGAAGCCACCCCGGCCACGCCCGTGGGGGCCGTCCTGTCGATGTCCACGCTCGAATCCGTGGTTACGCATCGCCATCACTCTCTTTCATTGGTTCGTTGATCTGTCGCGATGCTTCAACGATATATCGGGACTGTTCTTATGGCAAGCCCTCGCACGGACACGTGCGGCGCTCAGGCCGTGCCGAACCGCCCCAGACAGGCGCGGTACCACTCCGCCGAGTCGGCGAGGCGGCTCAGCGGGCCGGGGCCCGGGGGCTCCGCGGTCAGCTTCCAGAGGTCGTCGGCGCGGTACCAGTGGTCCCGGCCGACCAGCGCGAACTGTCGCTCCGACGCCCGGCCCGGGGTCGCCCGCAGGCGCTCCAGGCAGGTCGACCAGGGCCAGTCCGCGGAGGGCCGGGGCGGCAGCACTCCCTGGGCCGACAGCGCGGCCAGCAGGTCCCCGACGCGGACCGGGTCCGGGTGGGCGGCGTGATGGACACCGGGCGGCACCGGGTGCGGGCCGACGGCGACGGCGGCGATCAGCCGGGCCAGGTCGCCGACATCCACGACCGACAGCAACGCCCGGCCGCCGTCCCACTCGGCGGGCACCCGCTCGACCAGTTCGCGCAGGCCGGGCACGACCCAGCGGTCCCCCGCCCCGAGCACGATCCCCGGCCGCAGCACGACGGCGCCCGCCTCCCGCGCGTACGCCTCCCCCGCCAGCCGGGTCCGGCTCACGGCGGAGACCGGCTCGGCGGGGATCTCGTCGACCGCGATGCCCCGGTGGGGGCCGGCGCCGTACACCGCCGCGGTCGACAGGTGCACCACACGGCGGACCCCGGCCCGCGTCGCCTCCGCCATCAGCGCCCGGGTGCCGTCGACGTTCACCGCCTCGCACCGCCGCTCGTCACCACCGATGTACGAGGCCAGGTGCACCACCGCGCGGGCGCCCTCGCACAGCCCGCGCAGGGCACCCGGGTCGGTCAGGTCGCCGCGCACCCACTCGACGGCGGCGGTGTCGTCGGCGGTGCCGAGGTCCGGGACGCGGCGGACCAGCGCGCGCACGCCCGGCGCGGGGCCCTCACCCCGCACGCGGGCCGACAGCGCGCGCAACACATGCGATCCGATGAAACCCGTCGCACCCGTCAACACGACCGTGCCATCGCCGTCCTTGGCCGCCGCGACCACCCGACCGCCCTCCGCCACCACACCGCCCGCAGCGTTCCGACCACCCTCCGACACGACACCGGCCACACCCATCCGACCACCCTGCCCCGTCACACCCGCCGCACCCGTCCGACCGTCCTCCGCCGTCGTGCCGTTCAGAGTCGGTCCCTCCCGTCCGCCGCCCCGCCCTCCAGGCCGGTCACCCCCTCAACGCGCGGGCGGACGCCGCCGGTTCCGTCCGCGCGGGGCCGCACCAGGACGGTTCGGGGCCACACCTCGTGAATTCGGGGCCACACCTCGTGAATTGGCCTTGGTCCGCCCTCGTCTCCACGCCCTACCGTCGAGGCCATGCGGATTCGAATCGTCGACGCCTTCACCGACCGTCCCTTCGCCGGCAACCCGGCGGGGGTCCTGCTCCTCGACGCCTTCCCGGCCGACGACCGGCTGCGGAACGTGGCCATGGAGGTCAACCACGCCGAGACGGCGTTCGCGCACCCGCTCCCCGCCGGTGGGGAGGCGGACTGGGCGCTGCGCTGGTTCACCCCCGTCACCGAGGTGGACATGTGCGGGCACGCCACCCTCGCCACCGCCCATGTCCTGCACACCACGGGCGCCCACCGAGGCCCCGTGCGCTTCGCGACCCGCAGCGGTGTCCTCATCGCGACGCCCGCCGAGGACGGCTCCATCACGCTGGACTTCCCGACCGCCCCGCTGACCCCCGCGAAGCTCCCGGCCGGGGTGGCCGACGCCCTCGGCGCCGAGCCGGTCGCCGCCTTCGACACCGGTTCGAACGTGGGGAACCTGCTGCTGGAACTCGCCGACGAGAAGACCCTCCGCGCCCTCACCCCCGACCACAAGGCCCTCGCCGCCCGCTCCGCGCGCGGCGTCATCGCCACCGCCCGCGCCGAGGACCCCGCGCGGGGCTACGACTTCGTCTCCCGCTGCTTCTTCCCGCACCTCGGCATCGACGAGGACCCGGTCACCGGCAGCGCCCACACCGCCCTGGCCCCCTACTGGTCCGAACGCCTGGGCCGGCAGGACCTCACCGGCCTCCAGGCCTCACACCGTTCCGGCCTGGTGCGCACCGGGCTGCGGGGCGAGCGCACGCTGCTC
>NZ_BQUN01000209.1:0-31798 GCF_026008495.1 Streptomyces sp. A012304 | reverse complement strand
GGGGGGGGGAGGCACCGGTCATGCCGTGGGCAGCCAGTCCACCTTCCCCGCCAGCAGCGCGTACCCCACGAACGCCCCGATGTCGAGCAGCGAGTGCGCGACGACGAGCGGACCCACCCGGCCCCAGCGCCGGTACAGGTACACGAACACCACGCCCATCACCATGTTGCCGATGAAGCCACCGACGCCCTGGTACAGGTGGTACGAGCCGCGCAGTACCGAACTGCCCACCAGGGCGGCGGTCGGCGTCCAGCCCAACTGGCCGAGCCGGCGCAGCAGGTAGCCGACGACGATGACCTCCTCCAGGATCGCGTTCTGCAGCGCGGAGAGGATCAGCACGGGGTACTTCCACCACACCTCGGGCAGCGCCTCCGGCACCACCGTGAGGTTGAACCCGAGGCCGCGCACGGCCAGGTAGAAGGCGATTCCGGTGCTGCCGATGGCGGCCGCGACCGCCGCGCCGCGGCCGAGGTCCGGCCAGGGGCGGGTGCGGTCGAAGCCGAGCGTGCGCAGACCGCCCCGCCCCTCGCGCAGCAGGAAGTGCGCGACGAGCGCGACCGGGACGAGCGCCGAGGCGATGCCGAAGAGCTGCCAGGCGAGGTCGAGCCAGGGACGGCCGGGCGCGGCCGAGGCGTTGAGGGTCGCCGCCTGGTCCTTCAGGCCTCCCGGTTTCGTGACCGAGCCGACAAAGCTGATCAGGGCGGACACACCGCTCGCGCCGAGCGAGAGCCCGAGCACGAGCAGCGTCTCGTCACGGACGATCCGTCGCGAGATCCGCTCCTGCGGAAAGTGGTCGGCCACCCGCTCCTCCTCCCCCTGCACACCTGCCTCCAGGCCGCATACCGTCGTGGGAGGTCACAGCTTGCCCGATCGGCACGGGGCGGGTGTCGGCGGCCCCCGGGTTCACTCGACGCGACGGCGGCCGTACAGGGGGAAGGACCCGGGCGCGCTCAGCCCAGGGGGACCGGCTCCGGCAGCCCCACCGGCCAGGTGTGCGCCGGGTCGCCCTGGCGCATCAGCTCGGCGTAGCGGCGGGTGGTGGCCGCCAGAGCCGCGTCGCGCGGCAGGCCCGCCTCCAGGGCTCGGTGGAAGGTGGCCACCTGCCAGCTCGCCCCGTTGGTGCGCCGTCGGCAGCGCTCCTCGATGATGCCCAGGTAGAGGTCGCGGTCGGCGGGCTCGACCCCCCACGCGTCCAGTCCGGCCTCGGCCAGCGGCAGCAGCTCGTCCCGGACCAGGTTCACCGCGTCGACCTCCGTCGTGCCGCCGAGCCGGCCGCGCCGGGGCCACTGGAGGCGGGCGTCGATGCCGTGGCGGCAGGCGGCGTCGAAGTTGGCGGCGGCCGCCTCGAACGGCATCCGGGTCCACACCGGCCGGGAGTCCTCGGCGAGGGCGCGGACGACGCCGTAGTAGAAGGCCGCGTTGGCGACGACGTCGGTGACGGTGGGGCCGGCCGGCAGGACGCGGTTCTCCACCCGCAGGTGGGGGACGCCGTCGGCGATGCCGTAGACGGGACGGTTCCAGCGGTAGATGGTGCCGTTGTGCAGGACCAGCTCGGCGAGCTTGGGGACACCGCCGGCCGCCAGTACCTCCAGCGGATCCTCCTCGTCGCAGATGGGCAGGAGGGCCGGGTAGTAGCGCAGGTTCTCCTCGAACAGCTCGTACGCCGAGGAGATCCACCGCTCCCCGAACCAGGTCCGCGGCCGCACGCCCTGCGCCTTGAGTTCCGGCGGCCGGGTGTCGGTGGCCTGCTGGAAGAGCGGGGGCCGGGACTCGCGCCACAGCTCGCGGCCGAAGAGGAACGGCGAGTTGGCGCCGACGGCGATCTGCGCTGCGGCGACGGCCTGTGCGGCGTTCCACACGTCGGCGAACCTGGCCGGCGTGACCTGGAGGTGGAGCTGCACCGAGGTGCAGGCCGCCTCGGGGACGATCGACTTCGAGGTGCACGACAGGCGCTCCACGCCGTCGATCTCGAGGGTGAAGTCCTCGCCGCGGGCGGCGACGATCTGGTCGTTGAGGAGGGTGTAGCGGTCGACGTCGGAAAGGTTGGAGGAGACCAGGTCGTCGCGGTCGAGCGTCGGCAGAATACCGATCATGACGATTCCCGCGTCGACCTCCCCGGCCTTTCTGTGGGCATATGCCAAGGAGGTGCGGAGTTCCTCGGCGAGCCGGTCGAATACGCGGCTGCCCAATCGGTGTGGGGCTATGTTTACTTCCAGATTGAACATGGCGAGTTCTGTTTGGAAATCGCGGCTCGCGATCCTCTCCAGTACTTGCCCGTTCAGCATTTTCGGCAGCCCGTCGGCCCCCGCCAGATTCAGTTCGATCTCCAGCCCCATGAGGTTCTTCGGGCGGTCGAAGCGCTGCTGGGCCAGGAGCCGCTCCAGCCCCGTCAGGCACTGCCGCAGCTTGTCACGGTAGCGCTGACGATCGGACAGGTCGAACGCGCCTGCCACGACCTTCTCCCCCATCGAAGGGTCCCTCCTCGCATGGCGGGCCGGTCGTCCGGCCGCCGGGTCTGCCGGGCTAGGGGGGATGATGCCCAGCCCGGACGATCGATAACGCCCCCGCCGGACCGGGCACCCGCTACGCTGTCCGGAAGGCTTCCGGAGGTGACCGGAGGCACATTCACCGGGCATGCGGCAGGGCGCTCTTCCACGAAATCGTAAACTCGTGAAAAACGCCGACGCGAATGGGCCGACCGTCGTGCGCGCATATCCCGAGGTCATCGCGGTGCGCCCCGCTCTGAATCGGGATCATTCACACGTATCGCCGACCGAATGGACACTTGCCGAGTGTCCCGGAATCGGCTAGATGAAACACAGTCTGAACACGTGTCGTATAAACTCCGCGAACAAGGCAGAGAAGGTGGGCGCCCACGGCCGAAGGAGCCTGTCGTCGTCGAGGAGACGGACGGCAGGCCACTCGTGTACCCACGATCCCCAGACCCCGGCCCCTGCCTCTTTGACCTCCCTCCTGAGCTGACAGCGTCGTCCGCCCCAACGCCCTCGCGCCACCGTGCCTGTCAATGAGAGGCGACCCACCATGCCGCTGCATGTACCCCCGGCTCCCGCGCCCGCCCTGCGCTCCGTCCTCACGGCACTCGGTTCTCCCACAGCGGTCCGCGAGGCGCGGACCCCGGCCCTGCGCACCGCCCAGGCGCCCGCCGTACCCGACCTCCCGCTGCCCGTCCACGTCCTGGACCGGATCACACCGGAGGGCGTGTCCGCGACCCGGCTGGCCGGCTGGCGTTTCCTGATCCGCTGCGGCGACCGGGCCGTGGCCACGGCCGAGACCCGGCTGACCGCGGACGGCTGGACGTTCTCGCACTTCTTCGAGGGCCCGTACGTGGCCTCCACCGAACTCGCGCTGCGCCAGGCCGAGTCGACGAGCCAGCCCTACCAGGCGCGGCTGCTGTCGGTGCCCGGCCTGTACATGGTCACGCTGTGGCTGCACGGCGACTGCTCCTCGGACGGCACCACCGGCCATCCCGCCGCGACCGACCTGCTGGTGCCGCTGGCCCCGGCGCCGCCCGGGATCGCCGCGCACCGCCCGCACCGGGTCGCCGAGCTGCTGCCGGTGCTGACCCTGCGGGTGACCCCGCCCGCGCCGCTGCTCGACTCACCGGCACCTGCCGCCTGAGCCGCTGCGGCCGGCCCCGCCGCCGTACCCCGTCACCGCGGCCCCGGTGGCGGGGTACGGTGCTGCCCCGCCTCGCTCCGCCCGTGCGGACTAGCCCCATCCGACCAGCCGAAACCACCCGAAGGGACTGTGCAGTTGAGATGAACCGCCCACGCGGGTGATGCGTCATGAACCTGTGAGAAGCGGTGCAGCGAAATCCCTGCGGATCGACGCCCGTGGGGCAACACTTGGTTCCGACCGACTTATCACAACGGGGGGCGGCCATGAACGACGTTTCACGCCGCGGGACAGACACGACACACCTTCCACACATCACGCCAGAGCGAAAGATCCCCTCCATGTGCCAGCACCAGCCACCGTGCCCGACAGCCGACTCCGCCGACCGGGAATCCGCCCGCCTCGTGGCGCACCACCCGGAGCAGGGCTGGAGCCTGCTGTGCAACGGCGTCCTGCTCTTCGAGGACACCGGTGAGCTCCTGCCGGACGGGCGGATCATCGCGCCGCACCGCCCGCTGGGTACCGGCCGGGTCGTCACCGCGGCCTGAGCACCGCGCGGGCTTTCCGAGGGCCGGACCACGGCAACCGCCGCGGTCCGGTCCTCGGACGCGTCCGGGCCCGCTCCGGCCGGTCTGTCACCTCGACCTCCGGTTTCCCCTCTGCATGTCTTCCCACGACCGCCGACTTTCCGGAAGACTCCTGGAAGTTTCAACGGAAGCGTCCGCCGGGGCGCGACGGAGGTGGGGAAGTGGCAGTGGAGGGGACGACACCCGCGTCCCGGGGCAAGGTCACCATCACCGAGATCGCCCGGCAGGCCGGCGTCTCCGTACCGACCGTCTCCCGGGTGGTCAACGGCCGTTCCGACGTCTCCCCCCAGACCCGGGCCCGGGTCGAGGACCTGCTGCGACGGCACGGCTACCGCAAGCGCCCGGCCGCCGCCCCGGCCGGCGCCGCCCTGCTCGACCTGGTCTTCAACGACCTGGACAGCCCCTGGGCGGTGGAGATCATCCGCGGGGTCGAGGAGATCGCCCACGCGGCCGGCGTGGGCACGGTGGTGTCGGCGATCCACGGCCGCTCCGGCGACGCCCGGGAGTGGATGCGCAATCTGCGGGCCCGCGCCTCCGACGGCGTCATCCTCGTCACCTCGGCCCTGGAACCCACGCTGCACGAGCAGTTGCGCATCCTGGGCGTGCCGCTGGTGGTCGTCGACCCGGTGGGCTCCCCCGCCTTCGACACCCCGACCATCGGCGCCGCCAACTGGTCGGGCGGCCTGGCCGCCACCCAGTACCTGCTCTCTCTCGGCCATCGCAGGATCGGCCTGATCGCCGGCCCGCCGCGGCTGCTGTGCTCCCGCGCCCGCTTCGACGGCTACCGGGCCGCCCTGGAGGCCGCGGGACTCGCCGTCGACGACGCCCTGGTCGTGCCCGGCGACTTCCGCCCCGAGTCCGGTTTCACCGGCTGCGCCACCCTGCTCGATCTGCCCGAGCCGCCGACCGCGCTGTTCGCGGCCAGCGACCAGATGGCCCTGGGCGCGATCGAGGCGTTGCGCCGGCGCGGTCTGCGGGTCCCCGAGGACTTGAGCGTGGTCGGTTTCGACGACCTTCCGGAAGTCCGCTGGTCGGCCCCGCCGCTGACCACCGTCCGCCAGCCCCTCGCCGACATGGGCGCACTCGCCGTCCGCACGGTGCTGCGCCTGGCCCGCGGCGAGCACCCTGACTCGCCGCGGGTGGAACTGGGCACGGAGCTGGTGGTGCGGTCGAGCACCGCGCCACCGGCCGCCCCGCGCTGAGCGCTACCGCAGCGCCTGCCGGATCGCGTGGTACGCCGGCTTCGGCACGAGCTGCTCGTCCCACGGCAGGGCCGCGCCCTCACCGGGGAAGAACGCCGGGATCCACGAGTACTTGTCGGTGTAGTCCCAGATCGTGATGCCGACGCACCGCCGCACCGCGAGGCAGGCCTCGGTCAGGTCCCGGTACCAGTCGGCCTGCTGCGCCAGCTTCTCCTCCGTCGCGGGCAGCAGCATCCGTACGTCGACCTCGGTGAGCGCGGTGTCCAGGCCGAGGCGGGCGAAGCGGCGGAGGTTCTCCTCCAGCGTCGTCGGATAGCCGTACTGGAGGGCGAGGTGGGCCTGGAGGCCGATGCCGTCGAGCGGCACCCGCTTCGCCTTCAGCTCCTTGGCCAGGGTGTAGTAGGCGTCGCTCTTCGGGCCGACGGCCTCGATGTTGTAGTCGTTGAGGTACAGCTTGACGTGCGGGTCGGCCTGGCGGGCCCAGCGCAGCGCGTCGGCGATGTAGCCGGGGCCGAGCGTCTTGTAGAAGATCGTCTCTCGGTAGGTGCCGTCCTCGTTGAACGCCTCGTTCACCACGTCCCAGGCGAAGACCTTGCCCCGGTAGTGCCGTACGACCGTCTGGATGTGCTTCTTCAGCACCGACCGCAGCTCGGCGGGGGTCCACTCCTTGCCGGTGAGCCAGTCGGGCAGCTGGCTGTGCCAGACCAGGGTGTGGCCGCGGACCTTCTGGTGGTTGGCCCGGGCCAGGTTCACGATCTCGTCGCCCGCGGAGAAGTCGAAGACGCCCTGCTGGGGTTCGGTGGCGTACCACTTCTGTCCGTTGCCGGGCGTGATCTGGCCGAACTCGCTGCCGAGGAGGGCGGTGTACGCGGTGTCGGTGAGTTCGGGGTTGTCGGTGGCGCTGCCGAAGTAGCGCCCGTGGCGCTGGGCCAGCTCGCCGAGCGTCGGCGGCTCCTTGTCGGGGTGGGCCTGCGCGGCCGGCCCGGTGGCGACGACGGTCAGCAGCGCGCCGGCGAGGGCGCCGACGAGTCTGAGCCGTGTGCTGTTCCTGCGCATGGTGCGACTCCTCACGGTGCGGTGGGGGTGAGCCGTACGTCCGTCGGCGCGGGGTCATCCCTTCGTGGCGCCGGCGGTGAGACCGCCGACGAGCTGGCGCTCGGCGACGGAGTAGAAGGCCAGGGCGGGAACCATGGCGAGGACGAGATAGGCGAAGACGCGGGCGTACTCGGCGGAGTACTGCCCCTGGAACTGCTGGACGCCGATCGGGATGGTCCACCAGGTGGAGTCGGTGAAGACCAGCAGCGGCAGGAAGAAGTTGTTCCAGCTGCCCACGACGGCGAGGACGGAGACCGTGCCGAGGGCCGGGCGGGCCATGGGCAGCAGTACCCGCCAGAAGAAGCCCAACGGGCCGCAGCCGTCGAGGGTCGCCGCCTCCTCCAGCTCGGCCGGGATCTCCCGGAAGAAGCCGCGCAGGATGACGATGGTCATCGGCAGTCCGAAGGCGGCCTGCGGGAGGATCACGCCGAGCGGGTTGTCCAGCAGGTCCATCGAGCGCAGCAGCAGGAACAGGGGCAGGGCCGCGACCGCGAAGGGGAACATCAGCCCCATCGTGAACAGGGTGAACAGCGCCTCCCGGCCGCGGAAGGCGAACCGGGCGAAGGAGAACGCGGCGAGCGCGGAGACCGCGACCACCACCACCGTCGTCCCGATCGCGATCAGCGTGCTGCTGCCGAGCAGCCGCCAGAAGGAGCCCGCGCCGAGGATGTCGGTGTAGTTGGAGGTCACCCAGGAGTCGGGCAGGCCGATGGGGTTGCGGGACAGTTCGTCGGTGGACTTGAAACCGGACAGGACCGCGTAGAGCAGCGGGACGACCATCACCGTGCCGACGGCGACGAGGACGATGTGCAGCGGAAGGGTACGGCCGGTCCTGCGGGTTGCGCCCGGGCCTCGCGTCTCGCGGGCTCTCACCGGGCCACCGGTCTTGCGCGCGCTCACGTGCCGCCTCCTCGCAGGGTCGTGGTGGCCCCCTCCAGGTCACGGCGGAGCACGAACCGCTGGTAGGCGAGGGCGAAGACGAGACTGATGGCGAACATCGCCACGCTGATCGCGCTGGCGTAGCCGACCTGGTAGCGCTTGAAGCCGTACTGGAACATGGTCACGGCCATCGTCTCGGAGTGGTGGTCGGGGCCGCCCGCGGTGGTGACCCAGACCAGGTCGAAGAGCTGGATGGCACCGATCACGGACAGGAAGACGCTGATGCGCAGGGTGGGCGCGAGCAGCGGCAGGGTGATGTTGCGGAAGCGCTGCCAGGGGCCGGCCCCGTCGATCAGGGCCGCCTCGGTCAACTCGGCCGGGATGGACTGGAGTCCGGCCAGGTAGAGCATCATGTGGAAGCCGAAGTACTTCCACGTCATGACCAGGAAGAGCGTCGCCATGACGGTGTCGGTGTCGGCGAACCACTGGCCGCCCAGCCCGTCCAGCCCGACCGCGCCGAGAATGTTGTCGGCGAGGCCGTCGTCGGGCGCGAAGATCATGGCGAAGAGCACGCCGGTGATGGCCTCGGAGAGGATGTACGGCGCGAAGAACAGCATCCGGTAGACGGCCCGGCCGCGGATGCGCTGGTTGAGGGCGACCGCCAGGGCGAGCGCGAACGGCAGCTGGAACGCGAGCGAGAGCACCACCAGGACCAGGCAGCGCCACAGGTCGCCGAGGAAGACCGGGTCCTGGAACAGCCGGGTGAAGTTGTCGCCGCCGATGTAGTCCTCGGGCATCCCGAAGCCGCCCCAGCGGAAGAACGAGGCGTACAGCGCGAACAGCATGGGCAGCAGGACGAGCACGCCGAACAGCACCAGGGCGGGCACCTGGAAGCCGACCGCGGTGAGCCAGTGCAGCGCGCGCCGCCGGGCCCGGCCCCGGTCCGCGCGGGCGGCCGGGGGCGGGGGGCCGGCGTCAGGCCCACTGCGCCTGTCCTTGAGGGAGGTGGAGGTCATCGCCGGCTACTGCTCTTCCTTCGCGACCTTGGTGATCGACTCGGTGACCTGCTTCGGTGACCGGGAGCCGGCGATGAGGGCGGCGACGCTGTCGTTGACCTCCTGGCCGAGGGCGGGCGCGTAGGCCTGGTCGAGGTAGAGCTGGAAGCCGGTGGCGGCCTTCAACTGGGTCTGCACGGCCTTGAGGTTGGGGTCCTTCAGGGCGCTCTCGGCGGCCGGGACCAGGGGCAGCACACCGGTCTTCTCGACCAGTACGGTGTCGGTGGCGGCGGAGGCGAAGAACTTCAGGAAGTCGACGGCCGCCTGGGGGGCGCCCGCGCGCAGGGCGTGTCCGCCGCCCCCGCCGAACACCTCGGTGAGCGCGCCCTTGCCGCCCTCGACCGCGGGGAACGGGAAGAAGCCGAGGTCCGCGCCGAGCCCCTTGCCCGCGTCGGCCTGCACGACCGGCGCCCACTGGCCCATGAGTTCCATGGCGGCCTTGCCGTTGCCGACGGCGGCGGCCTGGCCGGTGGGGCTGGAGTAGGCGGCGCCGAGGAAGCCCTTCTGGAACGGCTGGAGGTCGACGAGTTCCTGGAGGTGCTGCCCCGCCTGGACGAACTCCTCCCCGGTGAAGTCCTTGGCGTCGCCCGCCTTGCGCAGGGCGTCGGCGCCGGCGGTGCGCATCGCGAGGTAGGCCCAGTAGTACATGCCGGGCCACTTCTCCTTGCCCGCGAGGGCGAGCGGGGTGATCTTGGCGGCCTTCAGCTTCCGCACGGCGTCGAGGAAGCCGGTCCAGGTGGTGGGCGGTGCGCTGATGCCGGCCCGCTGGAAGAGGGCCTTGTTGTACCAGAAGCCGATCATGCCGATGTCGAACGGGATGCCGTAGGCCTTGTCGTCGATCAGGTACGGCTCGCGGGCCACCGGCAGCAGGTCGCCCGCCCAGTCCTTGGTGCGGTCGGTGAGGTCCTCGACGAGGCCGGCGTCGACCTGCTGCTTGAGCACGCCGCCGCCCCAGGTGTGGAAGATGTCGGGCAGCTTCCCGGAGGCGGTCAGCGCCGTCATCTTCGACTTGTAGGCGTCGTTCTCCAGCTGGACGATCTTGACCTTGACCTTGGGGTTCTGTGCCTCGAACTGCTTGGCCAGGGCGGCCCAGACGTCTTTGGTGGGCTGGGTGGTGGAGATGTTCCACCACTCGATGGTGGTCGTCCCGGACGAGGACTCTCCGTCGGAGTCGCCGCCGCAGGCGCTCAGTGCCGTCATGCTCACACCGGCCGCGGCGGAGGCCGCCAGGAACCCGCGGCGGGACAGTGCCGGGTCGCCCATCATGCGCTCCTTGGGGTACGGGACGGCTCAGCCCACATGGCCGGGCCGCCCTCAGGGGATTTCGAAAGTTTCGCTCTTCATTCGGAAAGCTTCGCTGCTGCCGCACCCTAGAGACAGGCTCCGACGGGTGGCAACCCCTTGAACACAGGTAATCCGTCCACGGCGGCTCAGCGGGTGGACCGGTGCTCGTACCAGTCGAAGGCGGCGGTCCCCTCGGTGACGTAGAGGCCGATGACCCGACCGGTGAAGCCGCCGGCCACCTCGGTGGACAGATACCGCCCGTCCAGCTCGGCGAGCGGCTCGCCGCCCTCGGCCGTCTCGAGGGAGAAGGCGATCGTGTCGGGGCCGGCCGCCCGGACCCCCGGGACCTCCTGTCCCGCGACGGTCGCGGTGGGCGGCAGCACGGACTCGGTCCGCGTCTCCACGACGAGGGTGAGCGGCCCGTCCGGCGCCGGCCGCCGCACGATCGACTGCCGTACGGGACCGATCCGGGCGATGACCGCGACCTCTCCCCCGCCCACCTCGAGGTCGTAGTGGTGCGCCTCGTCGAGGCGGACGGAGAGCCCGGCCCGCGCGGAGCCCGCTTCCAGCCGGGCGGCCGTACGGCTGTCGGGGTGGCGCTGGCGGCGGCCGACGAAGGTGTGGCCGGGGCGGTCCAGGCTGTCGCCGGTCGCGGTGAGCGTGAGCCGGCCCGGCCGGTCGGCCAGCGACCAGGAGCCCTCGGCCCGGCGGCGCGGGGAGATCCAGCAGGGGGCGAGGGCGGGGCCGTCGAAGTCGTCGCGCTCCGGCTCGGCTTCGACCGGGTGCCAGGCGGTCGGCGCCGGGTGCCGCTCGCCCACCGGGCCCACCCGGGGCCAGCCGTCGACCCACTCGACCGGTATCAGGAACGTCTCCCGGCCGAGCACGTGGAATTGGGGGAACCAGCCGCGCGGGCGGGTGCCGAGCAGCACCATCCACCAGCTGCCGTCGGCCGCCTGCACCAGGTCCGCGTGCCCGGTGCACTGGATCGGCAGATCGGTGCCGCCGTGGGAGAGCAGCGGGTTGCCGGGAGCCGGTTCGTACGGCCCCCTGGGGGAGCGGGCCCGGGCGATCGACACGCTGTGTCCCTGCGCCGTGCCGCCCTCCGCCAGCAGCAGGTACCACCACTCGCCGATGCGGTACAGGTGCGGGCCCTCCGGATGCTGGCGCCCGCTGCCGGACCACACCCGGACCGGCCCTTCGAGGACCTTCCCGGTGTGCGGGTCGATGCGCGCCACACCCACCCCGGCCAGCGCGCACCAGCAGGAGCCGTCCTCGTCCCAGGCGAGGTCGGGATCGATGCCGGGCACGTCGATCCAGACCGGGTCGGACCACGGGCCCTCGGGGCGCTCGCTGGTGACGAGGAAGTTACCGCCGCCGCCGACGTTCGTGGTGATCACGTGGAAGAGGCCGTCGTGGTAACGGATCGTGGGCGCGTAGATGCCGTTCGAGGCGGGCAGGTCGTCCGGCAGCGGCAGTTGTCCCGGCCGGTCGAGGACGTTGCCGATCTGCCGCCAGTGCACGAGGTCACGGCTGTGGAAGATCGGGACGCCCGGAAAGTACTCGAAGCTGGAGCAGACCAGGTAGTAGTCCTCCCCGACCCGGCAGACGCTGGGGTCGGGATGGAAGCCGGCGATGACGGGGTTCTCGTACGTCCGCATGGGTGTCAGCCCTCCAACAGTCCGACAGAAGCGATCGAAACATTCGGCCTCAGTGGCGAACATTACGGAGCGGACTGTAGGAGGGTCCTGCGGACGCGGCAAGAACGCGCCCGGCGACCCGGTGGACACGACCCGGCCCGACGGCGGTCGCAGGCCTCCGTTCGCCGAGCGCGGGCGACCGGCACCATGACGCTGGGTGTCGGGAGCCGAGCGCGCCCCACTCCGCCCCTCGTGAGGCGCGTCGAGGGGCCACCACTCCCGCCAACTGGGCTCTTGATCGGACGACGGCGTCGGCCGGCCCAGTCTTAACGGAAGATTGACGCCGCGAGCGCCCTCATCCACAGGCCTGCGCGTCACTCTCCGCTTACGCTGATGCCGCCGTCCGCCGTCCGCGTGATGGCCGGAGATCGCACGCCGAGCCGTACCTCAGGAGCACGCCGATGGCCACCACCGAGCACCCCCCGCCCAGTCGCCTGCGCGCCTGGATGCTGGAGGGTCTGTCCGACATGGGCAAGGGCGGCGGCCGACCGGGGCAGGGCGCGCAGGCCGCGCCGGAGCCGGCCCACAAGGGGCAGCCCTGGTACCGGGTGATGTGCCTGACCGGCGTCGACTACTTCTCGACCCTCGGCTACCAGCCGGGCATCGCGGCCCTCGCGGCCGGACTGCTGTCACCGATCGCCACGATCGTGCTGGTGATCGTCACCCTGGCCGGCGCCCTGCCCGTCTACCGCCGCGTGGCCGAGGAGAGCCCGCACGGCGAGGGCTCGATCGCGATGCTGGAGCGGCTGCTGTCCTTCTGGCAGGGCAAGCTGTTCGTCCTCACCCTCCTCGGCTTCGCCGCCACCGACTTCCTGATCACCATCACCCTGTCCGCGGCGGACGCCTCCACCCACCTGGTGGAGAACCCGCATCTCACCGGTGCCCTGCACGACCAGCGTCTGTTGATCACCCTCGTCCTGGTGGCGCTGCTCGGCGCGGTCTTCCTGAAGGGCTTCCTGGAGGCGATCGGCGTGGCCGTCGCCCTGGTGGGCGTCTACCTGGCGCTGAACGCCGTCGTCGTGGCCGTCGGCCTGTGGCACGTGATCACGGAGGGGCATGTCGTCACCGACTGGTCGAGTGCCCTGACCGCCGAGCACGGCAATGTCTTCGTCATGATCGGCGTCGCCCTCGTCGTCTTCCCGAAGCTCGCCCTCGGCCTGTCTGGCTTCGAGACCGGCGTCGCCGTCATGCCGCACGTCCAGGGCGACGCCGGCGACACCGAGGAGAAGCCGACCGGCCGCATCCGCGACACCAAGAAGCTGCTCACCGCCGCCGCCCTCGTCATGAGCGGCTTCCTCATCACCACCAGCTTCATCACCACCCTGCTCATCCCGGAGAAGCAGTTCGAGGACGGCGGCGACGCCAACGGCCGCGCGCTGGCCTACCTGGCCCACGACTACCTGGGCAACGCCTTCGGCACGGTCTACGACGTCTCCACGATCGCCATCCTGTGGTTCGCCGGCGCCTCCGCCATGGCCGGACTGCTCAACCTGATGCCGCGCTACCTGCCCCGCTACGGCATGGCACCGCACTGGGCCCGCGCGGTGCGCCCGATGGTCGTCGTCTTCACCCTGATCGCCTTCCTGGTCACCTGGATCTTCGACGCGGACGTCGACGCGCAGGGCGGCGCGTACGCCACCGGCGTGCTGGTCCTGATCAGCTCCGCGGCGATCGCGGTGACCATCGCCGCCCGCAAGGCCGGACAGCGGGGCTGGACCATCGCCTTCGGCGTCATCTCGGCGGTGTTCCTCTACACGACGGTCGCCAACGTCATCGAGCGCCCCGACGGCGTGAAGATCGGCGCCTGCTTCATCGCCGGCATCATCCTCGTCTCCCTCCTCTCGCGTCTGGCCCGCGCCTTCGAGCTGCGCGTGACGAGCGTGACGCTCGACCCGCTGGCGGAACGGTTCATCCGGGACATCGCCAGCCGGAAGATCCGCTTCATCGCCAACGAGCCCGACCGGCGCGACAACGCCGAGTACCGCGACAAGATCGAGCAGATCCAGCAGGACAACGACATACCCGGCGAGGACTTCGTCTTCGTCGAGGTGACGGTTCTCGACCCGTCGGAGTTCGAGGCGGGCCTGACGGTACGCGGCGAAGTGCTCCACCACCGCTACCGCGTCCTGACCCTGGAGTCCTCCTCCATCCCCAACGCCCTGGCGGCCCTGCTCCTCCACGTCCGCGACACCACCGGCCGCATCCCGCACATCTACTTCGAGTGGACCGAGGGCAACCCGTTCGCCAACTTCCTGCGCTTCTTCCTCTTCGGCCAGGGCGAGGTCGCCCCGGTCACCCGAGAGGTCCTGCGCGTAGCCGAACCGGACCGCGCCCGCCGCCCGCGCGTGCACACCGGCTGAGACATCCCGCCGGCCCTCACACCCCCCGCACCGCGACGCCCCACCGCCGCCGCCCCGCCCGTCTGCGCCTATCGTGACCGGCATGCAGTCCTACACCATCGGCCAGGCCGCGCGGCTGCTCGGCGTGAGCCCCGACACCGCGCGCCGCTGGGCGGACGCCGGCCGTGTGGCCACCCACCGCGACGAGACCGGACGCCGCCTCATCGACGGCAGGGACCTCGCCGCGTTCTCCGTCGAACTCGCCGGCTCCGGCGGCGAGGAGAACCCGTCGTACACCTCCGCCCGCAACGCGTTCCCCGGCATCGTCACCGCGATCAAGCTAGGCGACGTCGCCGCCCAGGTGGAGATCCAGGCCGGCCCGCACCGCCTCGTCTCCCTGCTGACCCGCGAGGCCGTCGAGGAACTCGGCCTGGAGGTGGGCATGGAGGCCACGGCCCGTGTGAAGTCGACGAACGTCCACATCGACCGCTCCTGACCGCCTGGTACGAACGCACATGCCACCGAGAACGGCCCCTCTCCTCGCTCATGCGATACGACAGGGGACGTACGGCTTGCATATGCGGCACAATCATCACGCCAGGCCGTTCGACGGACCGCCGCACGCCGCCGGGCCACGACATCGAGGAGTTCACCGTGCTGACCCGTTCCGCGCGCCCCACCCGCCGCCTGCCGCGGGCGGCCGGCACGGTGGCGGCGACGCTGCTGGCCCTGAGCGCCTGCTCCTCCTCGTCCGGCTCGGACACGGCCGCCGCTTCCGCGGACGGCTCGTCCTCCCCCCGCCTCTCCGGCACGGTCACCGTCTTCGCCGCCGCCTCCCTCGAGGAGAGCTTCACGGCGCTGGGCGAGAAGTTCGAGAAGACCCACCCCGGCACCGAGGTCGCCTTCAACTTCGCCGGCAGCGACTCGCTGGCCGCGAGCATCACCGGCGGCGCCCCCGCCGACGTCTTCGCCGCCGCCAGCCCCAAGACCATGGCGATCGTGACGGACGCCCGGGACAACGCCACCGCCCCGGTCGTCTTCGCCCGCAACCGGCTCGCCATCGCCACCCTGCCGGGCAACCCCGACAAGATCACCTCGTTGGAAGACCTCACCCGGTCCGGTCTGAAAGTCGTCCTCTGCGACAAGTCGGTGCCGTGCGGCGCCGCTACCCAGAAGGCCCTGGACGCCGCCGGCCTGAAGCTGACCCCGGTCTCCTACGAGCAGGACGTCAAGGGCGCCCTGACCAAGGTCGAGCTGAAGGAGGCCGACGCCGCGGTGGTGTACAAGACCGATGTGCACGCCGCCGGTGCCAAGGTGGAGGGCGTGGACTTCCCCGAGTCGGCCGACGCCGTCAACGACTACCCGATCGCCCTGCTCAAGGACGCCCCGAACACCGAGGCGGCCAAGGCCTTCATCGACCTGGTGCGGTCCGCCGAGGGCCGGCAGGCGCTCTCCGAGGCGGGGTTCCTCCAGCCGTGACCTCCCCGACCGCGGACACACTGCGCGGCGGCGCCGCACGGCGCGTCCGCACGGGCGTGCCGTTCGCGCTTCTCCTCCCCGCCCTCCTCGGCCTGGCCTTCCTGGTCCTCCCCCTGGTCGCCCTCCTCGTCCGGGCCCCCTGGCACAGCCTGCCCGAGCAGCTGACCAGCGCCGAGGTGTGGCAGGCCCTGCGGCTGTCCCTGGTCTGCGCCACGGCGGCGACGGCGCTCAGCCTGGTCGTGGGCGTGCCGCTGGCCTGGCTCCTGGCCCGTACGGAGTTCCCCGGCCGGGGCCTGGTCCGCGCCCTGGTCACGCTCCCGCTGGTACTGCCCCCGGTCGTGGGCGGCGTGGCCCTGCTGCTCGCCCTCGGCCGCAACGGCGTGGTGGGCCAGTGGCTGGACTCCTGGTTCGGCATCACGCTGCCCTTCACCACGGCCGGCGTCGTGCTCGCCGAGACGTTCGTGGCGATGCCGTTCCTCGTCATCAGCGTCGAGGGCACCCTGCGCGCCGCCGACCCCCGCTACGAGGAGGCCGCCACCACCCTGGGCGCCTCCCGCTTCACCGCCTTCCGCCGGGTCACCCTGCCCCTGATCGCCCCCGGCGTCGCGGCGGGCGCGGTCCTGGCCTGGGCCCGCGCCCTCGGCGAGTTCGGCGCGACGATCACCTTCGCGGGCAACTTCCCCGGCCGCACCCAGACGATGCCGCTCGCGGTCTACCTCGCCCTGCAGAACGACCCGGAGGCCGCCATCGCCCTCAGCCTGGTCCTGCTGACCGTCTCGATCGCGGTCCTGGCGGGCCTGCGGGACCGCTGGATGACACCGTCATGACCGCCGCAGCGGGTCAGGGCCTCGACGCCCGTCTCGTCGTCACGCACGCCCCGTTCCGACTGGACATCACCCTCACCGCCGCCCCGGGCGACGTCCTCGCCCTCCTCGGCCCCAACGGTGCCGGCAAGACGACCGCCCTGCGCGCCCTCGCCGGCCTCACCGCCCTCACCGACGGCCACCTCCACCTGGACGGCACGGCACTGGAACGTACGCCGCCCGAGGCCCGCCCGGTCGGCGTCGTCTTCCAGGACTACCTGCTGTTCCCGCACCTCACCGCCCTGGACAACGTGGCATTCGGCCCGCGCTGCCAGGGCGCGAGCAAGGCCGAGGCCCGCGCCGAGGCCGCCGTCTGGCTGGAACGCATGGGTCTCACCGAGCACGCCGGCGCCAAGCCCCGCCGTCTCTCCGGCGGCCAGGCCCAGCGCGTCGCCCTCGCCCGGGCCCTCGCCACCCGACCCCGGCTGCTCCTCCTGGACGAGCCGCTGGCGGCCCTGGACGCCCGCACCCGTCTGGAGGTGCGCGCCCAGCTCCGCCGCCACCTGGCCGAGTTCGAGGCAGTGGCCGTCCTGGTGACGCACGACCCGCTCGACGCGATGGTCCTCGCGGACCGGCTGGTCGTCGTCGAGCACGGCCGGATCGTCCAGGAAGGCACCCCCGCCGACATCGCCCGCCACCCCCGCACCGACTACATCGCCCAGCTCGTCGGCCTCAACCTCTACCGGGGCCGGGCCGAGGGCCACACCGTCCACCTCGACGCGGGCCCCGCCCTCACCACCACGGAAGTCCTCTCCGGGCCCGTCTACGTGGCGTTCCCGCCCAGCGCCGTCACCCTCTTCCGCGACCGCCCCACCGGCTCCAGCGCCCGCAACCTGTGGCGCTGCGAGGTCGCCGGCCTGGAGACCCACGGGGACCAGATCCGCGCCGACCTCACCGGCGAACTGCCCGTCGCCGCCGACCTGACGACGGTCGCCGCGGCGGAACTCGACCTCCACCCCGGCGCCCCGGTCTGGGCAACGGTGAAAGCGGCACAGACCCATGCGTACCCGGCCTGACCCCTCGCGAGCACTACGGTGGGGCGCCATGACGCTGAGCATCCGCAACCAGCTCCCCGGCACCGTCACCGACGTCACCACCGGCGAGGTCATGGCCATCGTGAGGATCCGTCTGACCGGCGGGCAGGACCTCACCGCGGCGATCACCCAGGAGGCGGCCGACGACCTCGCCCTGTCCGAGGGGACCTCCGTACGCGCCCTGGTGAAGTCGACGGAGGTCTCCCTCGCCACCGCGCACGTCGAGGGCCTCTCGATCCGCAACCAGCTCCCCGGCACGGTCACCGACGTCACGACCGGCGGCGCCATGGCCGCCGTCCGGGTATCCGTCGCGGGCGCCGAACTGACCGCCGCGATCACCCGGGAAGCCGCCACCGACCTCGCCCTGGCGGCGGGCTCCACCGTGGTCGCCCTGATCAAGTCGACCGAGGTCGCCCTCACGACCTCGTGACACGGTGACACCGCGTACGCCGAGGGGCTCCCGACCTGACCGGTCCGGGAGCCCCTCACACGCCTCGCCAGGCCGCTCGCTCAGTCCTCGTACGCGTCCAGCGGCGGGCACGAGCAGACCAGGTTCCGGTCCCCGAAGGCCTGGTCTATCCGGCGCACCGGCGGCCAGTACTTGTCGGCGGCGGACACCCCGGCCGGGAAGACGGCCTCCTCCCGGCTGTACGCGTGCTCCCACTCACCGCCGAGCGCACCCGCGGTGTGCGGGGCGTGGCGCAGCGGGTTGTCGTCCGCGGGCCACTGGCCGGAGCCGACCTTCTCGATCTCCGCACGAACGGCGATCATCGCCTCGCAGAACCGGTCGAGTTCGGTCAGGTCCTCGGACTCGGTCGGCTCGATCATCAGCGTCCCCGCCACCGGGAACGACATGGTCGGCGCGTGGAACCCGTAGTCGATGAGCCGCTTGGCGACGTCGTCGACGCTCACCCCGGTCGCCTTGGTCAGCGGCCGCAGATCGATGATGCACTCGTGCGCGACCAGCCCGCCGGGGCCGGTGTACAGCACCGGGTAGTGCGGCTCCAGCCGCTTGGCGACGTAGTTCGCCGACAGCACCGCCACCTGCGTGGCCCGCTTCAGCCCCGCGCCGCCCATGAGCCGCACGTACGCCCAGGAGATCGGCAGGATCCCCGCGGACCCCCACGGCGCCGCCGAGATCGGCCCCACACCCGTCTCGGGCCCGGCCGCCGGCTGCAACGGGTGGTTGGGCAGATACGGCGCCAGGTGCGACCGTACGGCCACCGGGCCGACGCCCGGACCGCCGCCCCCGTGCGGGATGCAGAACGTCTTGTGCAGGTTCAGGTGCGAGACGTCACCGCCGAAGTGCCCCGGCTTGGCCAGCCCGACGAGCGCGTTGAGGTTGGCGCCGTCCACGTACACCTGCCCGCCGGCCTCGTGGACCTGCGCGCAGATCTCCGCGACGTGCTCCTCGAACACCCCGTGCGTCGACGGGTAGGTGATCATCAGCACGGCCAGCTCGTCACGGTGCTTGTCGATCTTCGCCCGCAGGTCCTCGACGTCGATCTCGCCGTCCTCGGCGGTGTTCACCACGACGACCTTCATACCGGCCATCACGGCACTGGCGGCGTTCGTGCCGTGCGCGGACGACGGGATCAGGCACACCGTCCGCCGCTCGTCACCGTTGGCCCGGTGGTACCCCCGTACGGCCAGCAGCCCGGCCAGCTCGCCCTGCGACCCGGCGTTCGGCTGGAGGGACACCTTGTCGTACCCGGTGACCTCGGCGAGCCGCTCCTCCAGCTCCCGGATGAGCGTGAGGTAGCCCTGCGCCTGCTCGGCCGGCGCGAAGGGGTGCAGCTGCCCGAACTCCGGCCAGGTGACCGGCTCCATCTCGGTGGTCGCGTTGAGCTTCATGGTGCAGGAGCCCAACGGGATCATCCCGCGGTCCAGGGCGTAGTCCCGGTCGGCCAGTCGGCGCAGGTAGCGCAGCATCGCGGTCTCGGAGCGGTGCTGGTGGAAGACGGGGTGGGTGAGGACCTCGTCGGTGCGCAGCAGCGCGGCCGGCAGGGCGTCCTCGGTGGCCGCGTCCAGCGCTTCGATGTCGCCGTCGACCCCGAAGGCGGCCCACACGGCACGCACCTGCGCCCGCCCGGTGGTCTCGTCGCAGGCGAGCGACACCTGGTCGGTGTCGACGAGGTGCAGGTTGACGCCGTTCGCGCGGGCGGCGGCGACGACCTCGGCGGCCTTCCCGGGCACCCGGACGCTCAGCGTGTCGAAGTAGGAACCGTGCACCACCTCGACGCCACCGGCCGTGAGTCCCGCGGCGAGGACGGTCGCGTACCGGTGGGTGCGCCGGGCGATCGTCCTGAGCCCCTCGGGCCCGTGGTAGACGGCGTACATGCCGGCCATGACGGCGAGCAGGACCTGCGCGGTGCAGATGTTGCTGGTGGCCTTCTCCCGCCGGATGTGCTGCTCACGCGTCTGCAGCGCGAGCCGGTAGGCCTTGTTCCCGTCGGCGTCCACGGACACGCCCACCAGCCGCCCGGGCAGGCTGCGCGCGAACTTCTCGTGGACGGCCATGTAACCGGCGTGCGGCCCGCCGAAGCCCATCGGCACACCGAACCGCTGCGTCGTGCCGACCGCGATGTCCGCCCCCAGCTCACCGGGCGACTTCAGCAGCGTCAGCGCGAGCAGATCGGCGGCGACGGTCACCAGCGCCCCCAGCTCGTGCGCCTGCCTGATCACCGCCTCGATGTCGCGTACGGCACCGGAGGCGCCCGGGTACTGGATCAGCACGCCGTTGATCTCCCGCGCGGCGATCTCGGCCGGGATGCCCTCGCTGAGGTCGGCGACGACCACCTCGACCCCGGTCGGCTCGGCCCGGGTCTCGATCACGGCGATGGTCTGCGGCAGCACGTCCGCGTCGATCAGGAACAGCCCCTTCTTGTTCCTGCCCATGCGCCGGGACAGCGCCATCGCCTCGGCGGCGGCCGTGCCCTCGTCGAGCAGCGAGGCACCCGAGGTCGGCAGCCCGGTGAGGTCCGCGACCATGGTCTGGAAGTTCAGCAGCGCCTCGAGCCGCCCCTGCGAGATCTCCGGCTGGTACGGCGTGTAGGCCGTGTACCAGGCCGGGTTCTCCATGACGTTGCGCAGGATGACGGGCGGAGTGAAGGTCCCGTAGTACCCGAGCCCGATCATGGAGTCGAGCACCTGGTTGCGGTCGGCCAGCGCACGCAGCTCGGCGAGCACCTCGGCCTCGGAACGCGCGTCCGGCAGGTCCAGGGCATCGGCGTTCTTGATCACATCCGGCACCGCGGCGGCGGTCAGCTCGTCCAGCGAGCCGTACCCCACCTGCGCGAGCATCTTGGCCCGCGCCTCCTGGTCGGGCCCGATGTGGCGATGCTCGAAGGGAATTCCCTGTTCGAGGTCGGAGAGCGGAATGCGATGGGCGGTCATTGCGGAGGCCTCCTGGTCTGACGCGACCTTCGAGGGGCACCACGGCACGGGTACCCGGACGGCCTCCCCCTCTGTCATCTCAACCTGAGAGCTTCACCGGCCGCCCGCGGGCGCCCGGCTTTCACCGTCGGTGAGAGCGGAAGCCGTCGACACCCGCCCTGCTTTCCAGAGTGACCTCGTCCGTGCGGTACGTGAGCCTGAGAGATTCCGGGGAGGATTTGCTCCTTCGGCGCCTCCGATGGTGTCCGGAGGACTCTCCCGCACGGGGTCAGCAGCCGTTGCCAGACTACCAGCGAGGTCAATGCCGCCGACTTCGAGTGGCCGCTCGCCCCGATGTGCTCTTTTGTAGTGCTTACGGATGATTTGCGACCACTTGGAGGGCCCGTGCAGACCGACACCGATCCGCGCAACCTGATCGGCCGCAAGGCGTTCGACCGCAACGGCATCAAGATCGGCACGATCGACGAGGTGTACCTCGACGACGCGACCGGCGTGCCGGAGTGGGCGGCCATACGGACCGGCCTGTTCTCCCGGGACGCCTTCGTCCCCCTGGAGCCCAGTGAGCTGGTCGAGGGCACCCTGCGCGTCCCCTTCGACCGGGCCCTGATCAAGGACGCCCCCGACTTCGGCGTGGGCCGCCACCTCTCCCCTGAGCAGGAACTCCAGCTCTACCACCACTACGGCCTCGACGTGTCCGCCCCTCCGTCGGTCCCCGACCACGACTTCGGCAGGCTGGCCGGCACCGACGAGAGCTGAGCCGAATGGCGTCCGCGCCCCCGAAGGCCATCGGCGCGTGAACGCCCCCACCGATCCCCGTACCTCCGTCGGCCCACCGGGCGACCCGCCGACCCCCGCCCCCTCCGCACGCCGCGCCACCCGTCACCCGGCAACAGCCCCGCACGCCGCTCGCCCCACCGGGTGAATCACCCGATCGACGCCTCCCTCTCCAGGCCGCACCGCCCTGGTGACCACGTCACACCACGCCCGGTACCACCCGTCATCCGACATCACCCCCCGCACGCCGCTCCCCCGCCCCGCCGACCGTCTCCGCCATCCATTCCTCCCCCTCTCCGCGCCGCACCAGCGGCAACGGATCCGCCGGTTCCAGATCCGGATCGTCGATCCGGAACGTCCGCACCCGCCCCGGCGCCGAGTCGGGCGTCTCGAACCGCACGGTGACCCGCCCCAGCCCGCTGCCCTGCACCCATCCGTGCCCCAGCTCGGCATGGCGCACGTCGTGCCCCGGCCGCCACCGGTGCTCGACCGGCACCGCCTCCTCCGGCGCGGGCTCGTCCGCGATCTCCTCCTCGGCCCCCTCCCCCCGGTCCTCCGCCGCCTGCGCGAACAGGTCCTCCTGGGTGAAGTCCGCCAGACCGCTCACGCCCACGCCGAGCAGCCGCACCCCACCCGTGGTGTCCACCGACTCCAGCAGCCGTGCCGCCGCCTCCCGCACCACCGCCGGATCGTCCGTGGGCCCGCGCAGGGTCTCGGACCGGGTGAGCGTGGAGAAGTCGTAGCGGCGCACCTTCAGCACGATCGTCCGCCCCGACAGACCCGCCCCGCGCAGCCGGCGCACACACCGCTCCGCCAGCCGCTGCACCTCCAGCTCCACCCGCACCCGGTCATGGATGTCCACGTCGTACGTGTCCTCGACCGACACCGACTTGGTCTCCCGCTCGGCGACCACAGGCCGGTCGTCGCGGGCCAGCGCCATGGCGTACAGCCCGTGCCCGTGCGCCTTGCCCAGCAGACGGACCAGCTCGTCCTCACCGGCCTCGGCGAGCTCGTCGACGGTGGTGATGCCCGCCCGTCTGAGATGGTCGCCCGTCGCCGGGCCGACCCCCGGCAGGGTCCGCACCGGCATGGGACCCAGCAGCGCCCGCTCGGTCCCCGGTTCGATCAGCACCAGCCCATCGGGTTTGGCCTGCTCGGAGGCGATCTTCGCGAGCATTTTGGAGGCGGCCAGCCCCACTGACCCGGTGAGCCCCGTGACGGCCCGGATGTCCGCGCGCAGCCGGGTGCCCGCCGACCGCGCCGAGGCGCTGTCCCAGGCCGCTCCCCCTGCCTCCAGATCCACGAAGGCCTCGTCCAGACTGAGCGGCTCCACCAGCGGGGACAGCGCCCGCAGCAGCCCCATGACCTGATCGCTGATCGACCGGTAGAACCCGCCGCGCGGCACCAGGTAGGCGGCGTTCGGCGCGAGCCTGCGCGCCTGGGCCATGGGCATCGCCGAGTGCACCCCGAAGGCCCGCGCCTCGTACGAGGCGGTCGCCACCACCCCGCGCGGACCGAGACCACCCACGATCACCGCTTTCCCGCGCAGACTCGGCTTGGATGCCTGCTCCGCCTGGGCGAAGAAGGCATCCATGTCGAGATGCAGGATCGTGGGCGCGTTTCTCACATCTCCGATGCTGCACCACGCCACTGACAATGAGGCCGGACCACCTGCCCGGGGCCCCTGTGAGCGGTCTCAGACGGCCCGGTTGCGCCGTCGCGCCAGCTCGTCCGCGGGGTTGTGTCCGACGAGCGTCTCCCCGGTGTCGACCCGCTCACCGTGCAGCTGGGACAACGCGCTCTCCACGTCCCGCCACACCACACCGACCGCGATGCCGAAGATGCCCTGACCGCCCTGGAGCAGCGCGTGCACCTCGTCGGGCGAGGTGCACTCGTAGACCGTGGCGCCGTCGCTCATCAGCGTCATCCGCTCCAGATCACGGAACCCGCGCTCCCGCAGATGCTGGACGGCGGTACGGATGTTCTGCAGCGACACACCGGTGTCGAGGAAACGCTTGACGATCTTCAGGACGACGACGTCCCGGAAGCTGTACAGGCGCTGTGTGCCGGACCCGTGGGCGGGCCGTACGCTCGGCTCGACCAGCCCGGTGCGCGCCCAGTAGTCCAACTGGCGGTAGGTGATGCCGGCGGCCGCACAGGCCGTCGGACCGCGGTAGCCGATCTGCTCGGATGCCATGGACGCCGCCCCTCCGCTGCTCGGCACGGCCGCCGGTCGCTGCGGAACATGATCGGCCGCGCTGCCGTGATGGGCGTAGCCTCCGCCTGAGCGGAGCCGAGAGCTTGGGGGAGGGTACGGACCGCTTCCCCCGACACCGAGTCCGGGGGCACCCCCAGCCGTACCGTCGCCGCTGCTTCTCACGCCGACCTCCGTCCTTGACCTGCCTTCTCGACGGTAGGCAGTCACCAGGGGTGCGTCAACGATCGCCACACTCGCCACGCCGAGTGATAATCACCCTAAGAGTGGTTTCCCGCACCCCACCGCGGGGAAAGGCTAGCCGAATGCGCTGAGCGCAAGCCGCAGGACGCTCTCACACTCCGTTGGCACATGCCGGGAACGGGCGGCCTCGCCACCGCGCACCACCCGCTTCCCGTACCTACTGGTTGCTGGTGCCGAAGTCCTCCGGCGAGATCTGGTCGAGGAACTCGCGGAACTTCTCCACCTCGTCCTCCTGCTCGTCCGGAATGGCGATACCCGCGTCGTCCAGCACCGTGTCACTGCCGTAGATCGGCGTGCCGGTGCGCAGGGCCAGCGCTATGGCGTCGGACGGGCGCGCGCTCACCTCGACCCCGCTGGCGAAGACCAGCTCCGCGTAGAAGACGCCCTCACGCAGGTCCGTGATGCGCACTTCCGTGAGCTCCTGGCCGACGGCCTCCAGCACGTCCTTGAACAGGTCGTGGGTCAGCGGCCGTGCGGGAGCCATGCCCTGCTGGGCGAAGGCGATGGCCGTGGCCTCTCCCGGTCCGATCCAGATGGGGAGGTAACGGTCGCCTCCCACTTCACGCAGCAGCACGATCGGTTGGTTGGAGGGCATCTCGACCCGGACACCTACGACATCGAGCTCGTTCACACAGCAACCCTAGGCCGTGCTCGGGACGTTTGGGTAGTCGGGCCGGGAACGGGTGACCGATCCGCCCACCCGCAGACCCCCGTCTCAGGGCAGCCGCACCCCGAGCGCGGTCTGCACCAGCGCCGCGTGCAGCCGGACCGTGAGCCCGGCGATCTCCTTGGCGCGGGCCTCCGCATGGGCCCTGGTCTGCGGATTCCGGTGCCGCTTCAGCGGGGCGACCACCTGGTCCACCAGCCCGGCCTCACGATCGGCCGCGGCCTTCATCACCCGCAGATGCCGGGGCTCGATCCCAAAACGCCCCAGCTCGGCGATCAGCGAGGCGACCGTGGCCGCCTCGGCGTCGTACACCCCACCCTCCAGCGGCACGAGGAGGCCGTACGACTCCCACTCGTCGAGGTCCCGCTCGTCGATCCCGGCGGCCGCCAGCAACTCCGACCGCCCGATCCGGGCGGCGGTGGGCACCTCGGAGGCCTCCGGGACGGCCTCCCCGTCCCGCTGCCGGCCCAGCGTCGGCAACGGCACGGCCTCGCCGCGCTCCATGGCGTCCAGGTGCTCCCGGATCACCTTGAGCGGCAGATAGTGGTCCCGCTGCATGCGCAGCACGTGCCCGAGACGCTCGACGTCCTCGGCGCTGAACTTGCGATACCCCGACGGGGTCCGCTGCGGCTCGACGAGCCCTTCCGACTCCAGGAAACGGATCTTGGAGATGGTGACATCGGGGAACTCGTCGCGCAGCAGGTTCAGCACCGTGCCGATGCTCATCGGACCACCGTCCGCGGCGGCGGTGCCGTGTCCGGCACCGCCCCTCGGTGTTCGCAGCATGGACCTTCCCTGGGGGATCCCCCCGGACCGAGTCCGGAGGGTCAGTAGCCTCGCTGGCTCGCGTAGAAGACCAGCCGGTACTTGCCGATCTGCACCTCGTCACCGTTCGACAGGGGAACCTCGTCGATCCGCTCCCGGTTGACGTAGGTACCGTTCAGACTGCCGACGTCGGCCACCGTGAACGAGCCGTCGGGACGGCGCCGGAACTCCACATGGCGACGCGAGACCGTCACGTCGTCCAGGAAGATGTCGCTCTGCGGATGACGCCCGGCCGTGGTCAGGTCGCCGTCCAACAGGAAGCGGCTGCCCGAGTTGGGCCCGCGGCGCACGACCAGCAGCGCGGAACCGAGCGGCAACGCGTCCACCGCCGCCTGCGCCTCCGGGGAGAGCGCCGGCAACTGCGTCTGGCCGGTGGTCTCGGAGTCGTAGGCCTCGAGACCGGAGATCGAGATCGTGGAGGTCGTCTCCGACGCGCGCTCGGGCGTCAGGCCAGGACGCAACGGAGCACCGCAGTTGGAGCAGAAGCGGCTGTTCTCCGCGTTGCGGTTACCGCACCTCGTACACACCAGGGCCGACATAGGGGAAAACCCTCCACCCGTACTTGAGGTTGACGGTTGGCCGAAACCTATGCCGCCGGACTGGGCAGGGTCAACAGACGCCGCGCCCTGGCCTCCGGAAATGTCACCGCCCGGACCACCCACCTGGTCCCGGAACAGCGGCCGCTGACCTTCTGCGTCAGGCTGTGCGCGATGACGGGCGGTCGCGTTGTCGCTGCCCTCTCGCGCGCTCTTGCCGAACAACTTCGCAAACAACTTCACGGGCGATTCCCCTTGACCGAAACAGACCCGCCCGTGGGGCAGGACGAACCCTGACTGAATACACCGGCCGACCCGGACACCTTCACAACGTCCGTATCCACCAGACAGTTTCCACCACGCACCACCCGATCGGTGCGCCGACCCCCCGCAACCTCATGCCCCTGCCGGACCGCCCCCATGCACCCCCGCTTCACTGCGAGGACGACCGAGCGTAGTCAGGCTGCTTCGCCGCCCGCAAGGCGTCCACAACGATCTTGGTCGATCGCTCGACGGTCACGGTGGCCTGCTCCTTCTCCAGGGTCTGCACCACGCCTCCAGGGATGTTGAGCGCCGGTTCGAGGTCCTGCGGCTTGCCGATGACCTTGAAACGATAGGGCGCGTTGATCTTGTTCCCGTCGACGCTCACGCTCTTGTCGGAATCCGTCAGATACGTGCCTGCGACGACCCGTACGCCGTTCACCTGGATCGCCTCCGCGCCGGCCGCGCGCAGCTCCTGGATCGCGTCGAGCAGCATGTCCGCCTCGACCGTCCCCTTCGTGTCCTCGATAGTCATCGTGATGCCGGGCCCCTGCGCAGCCACCGTGCCCGCCAGAATGCCGAGTTGCTTCTCCTTCTCGGCCGTCTGCTTGCGGGCCTCCTCGGCCTGGTCCGAGCTGTTCTCCAGCTCTTCCTGCTGCTTCTCGAGACCCTGCTTCTCGTCCTCAAGACGCTGACTGCGGTCGTCGAGTTCATCGAGGATGCGCACAAGATCCTCCTGGCGCGCTCCGCGCAGCGCGTTGCCGCTGTCGCTGTTGGAGGCGACCTGGACGGCCAGGCCGAACCCGAGCCCGAACAGCAGTAGCGCGACGATCAGTTGGGCACGGGTCACCCGCGGCGGCCACAGCCCCTTCACCAGCCGCTGCCGCCCGGTCAGCGTCGGCTCTCCCGTCCCGGCGGGCCCGGCGTCCGGCGCCTCGGCCACCTGCACCTCCTCGGGCAGCTCCTTGCGCAGCCGGTTCGCGGGAATCTCGTCCTGGTTGCTCATCGGCCTCACGCCCGGAACACGTGCCGGCGGATCGCCGCGGCGTTGGAGAAGATCCGGATGCCGAGGACGACCACCACACCCGTCGACAACTGCGCGCCGACACCCAACTCGTCGCCCAGGAACACGATCAGCGCGGCCACGACCACGTTCGACAGGAACGACACCACGAACACCTTGTCGTCGAAGATGCCGTCGAGCATGGCCCGCAGACCACCGAAGACGGCGTCCAGCGCCGCCACGACGGCGATCGGCAGATACGGCACGACGGCCGCCGGAACCTCGGGCCGGACCAACAGGCCGGCCACGACTCCCACGACGAGGCCCAGTACGGCGATCACGATGCGTCCTTCTCAGTTCTCGGCTGTGCTGTACGTACGATCACACTCGGTGCGGCGGGCAGCCGGACGTCGTCCTCCACGGAGATGGCGGTCCGGATCCCGAAATTCTCCTGCAAGGCGTGCAGATACAGCCCGTCGGCGCTGTCCTGGAACCGCGTGCTGAGGTTCTTCCCGTCCCCCACGGCGAGCACGGTGTACGGCGGCACGAGCGGCTTGTTGTCGACCAGTATCGCGTCGCCCGCGGCCCTGATCGCCGACAGAGCCGTCAGCCGCTGTCCGTTGATCGAGACGGCCTCGGCGCCAGAGGCCCACAGCCCGTTGACCACCCGCTGCAGGTCACGGTCGCGCACTCGCCCGGTGTCGGAGAAGCCGGACGTCTCGCGCGGGTCGCCGCCGCCTCCGGTGGTGGCTTCCTTCGCGTCGTCCACGACGAGCTTGATGCCGGGCCCGCGCACCTCCACGGCGCCCGCCAGGATCCCCACCAGCTCCGTCTGCCCACTGCCGCCGCTCTGCTTGAGCGCCTCCTGCTGCCGGGCGCTCACGTCCTCCCGCAGCTTGTCCACAGTGCTCTCGAGCTTGTCCGCCGCCTCCGTCTCGCGGTCGATGCGGTCGATCAGCTCCTCGCGCTCCTTGGCCACGACGGGCGCCGCCACCCGCGCCTGCGCCGCACCCACAGTCACGACAAGGGCCGCGAGCACCAGCCCGGCGGCCAGACCCAGCTTCGCCCGCAGCGTCCTGGGCAGGCCACCGCCGTCCTCGGCCTTCCTGCGGGCGGCGGCCTCGGCGTAGCCGTCGTCGAGGCTGTGGTCCATGACGTTGGTGAGCAGCGACATGGACGCGTCCGGGCGCGACGCGCGCGCGGGTGTGCTCCGAACGGGGGGCTGCTGCGGCATGCCGCACATCGTCGCATGTCGCGGCCGCTACCTCCGAATGGCCCCACCGGCGTGCCGGACAGGCCCCGTCGGGGACACTTGTCCGACACGCGCGCGTGGTACGTGATCTCAGCGGCCGGCGCTGTCCACGACCGAGGTCCACTCGTCCAGCAGCGCCTGGGCGGAGGCGTCGTCGGGCCCCTCCGCCCACAGATGGGTGACCGCCTCGGCCGGGTCCGGCAGCACCATCACCCAGCGCCCGTCGGTCTCCACCACGCGGACGCCGTCGGTGGTGTCCACGTAGCGGTCTCCGGCCGCCTCGACGACCCTCCGCATGACAAGCCCCTTGACGGCCCACGGGGTCGCCAGATCCCGCTTCAGGACGTGCGCCCGCGGAATCCTCGCGTCGATCTGGCTCAGCGTGAGCTGCGTTCGGGCCACGAGCCCGATCAGCCGCACGAAGGCCGCCGTACCGTCGAAGACACTGCTGAACTCCGGGACGATGAATCCGCCCTTGCCGTCCCCGCCGAAGATGGTCGACTCGTCCTGCCCGACCCTGGTCAGGTCGTCGGGAGACGTCGTCGTCCACTCGACCTGTGTCCCGTGGTACGCCGCCACCTGCTCGGCGATCCGTGTCGTGGTCACCGGCAGGGCCACCCGCCCGCTGCGCCGCTCGGCGGCCACCAGGTCGAGCATCACCAGCAGCGCCCGGTCGTCCTCGATGATCCGCCCCTTCTCGTCCACCAGGGACAGCCGCTCACCCACCGGGTCGAACCGCACGCCGAACGCGGCCCGCGAGGACGCCACGATCTCCCCGAGCCGCACGAGCCCCCGGCGCCGCATGTCGGCGGTCTCCGTCGGCCTGGACTCGTCCAGACCGGGGTTGATCGTCAGCGAGTCCACCCCGAGCTTGCCGAGCAGACTCGGCAGCACGAGCCCGGCACTGCCGTTCGACGCGTCCACCACGACCTTCAGCCCGGACTCGGAGATCCCGGTCGTGTCCACGTTCCGCAACAGCGACCCGGTGTACGAGTCGAACACACTGGCCGGGAAATGCAGGTCCCCGATCTCTCCGGGGAACGCCCGCCGGTACTCCTGCCGCGCGAACACCCGGTCCAGCTTCCGCTGGCTGCCCTGTGACAGGTCGGCGCCCTGCCCGTCGAAGAACATGATGTCCACGGAGTCCGGCACCCCGGGCGAGGTCCGGATCATGATCCCGCCGGCACTTCCCCGAGCCGTCTGCTGCCGCGCCACGGGCAACGGCACGTTCTCAAGATCCCTTACGTCGATGGCGCTGGCCTGCAACGCGGAGATGACCGCCCGCTTCAGCGCCCGCGCACCACGCGAGTGGTCGCGGGCCGTGGTGACGGTGGAGCCCTTCTTGAGGGTCGTCGCGTACGCGCCGGCCAGGCGCACGGCCAGCTCGGGCGTGATCTCGACGTTCAGGATCCCGGACACCCCGCGCGCACCGAACAGATGCGCCTGGCCCCGGGACTCCCAGATCACCGACGTGTTGACGAAGGCGCCCGCCTCGATCGTCTTGAACGGGTAGACCCGCACATTGCCCTGCACGATCGATTCTTCACCGATCAGGCATTCATCACCGATGACCGCGCCGTCCTCGATGCGGGCCGCCCGCATGATGTCGGTGTTCTTCCCGACGACGCAGCCGCGGAGATTGCTGTGCTGCCCCACATACACGTTGTCGTGCACGACGGCCTTGTGCAGAAACGCCCCGCTCTTGACGACGACGTTGGACCCGACGACGGTGTGCTCACGGATTTCGGCGCCGGCCTCCACCTTCGCGTAGTCCCCGATGTAGAGCGGCCCGCGCAGAACCGCATCGGGATGCACCTCGGCACCTTCGGCGACCCACACACCGGGCGAGATCTCGAAGCCGTCGATCTCGACGTCGACCTTGCCTTCCAGGACGTCGGCCTGGGCCTTCACATAGCTCTCGTGGGTGCCGACGTCCTCCCAGTAGCCCTCGGCGACATAGCCGTAGATCGGCTTGCCTTCCTTCATCAGCTGTGGGAAGACATCGCCGGACCAGTCGACGGGCACATCGGCCTCGACATAGTCGAAGACCTCGGGCTCCATGACGTAGATACCGGTGTTCACTGTGTCCGAGAAGACCTGGCCCCAGGTCGGCTTCTCCAGGAAACGCTCGACCTTTCCCTCTTCGTCGACGATCGTGATGCCGAATTCCAGCGGATTGGGGACCCGTGTCAGACAGACGGTGACGAGGGCGCCCTTTTCCTTGTGGAAGTTGATCAGCTCGGTGAGGTCGAAGTCGGTCAGCGCATCACCGGAGATGACGAGGAAGGCGTCGTCCTTCAACGCCTCCTCTGCGTTTTTGACGCTTCCGGCGGTACCGAGTGGCTTCTCCTCGTTGGCATAGCTGAGCTCCATTCCGAGCTCTTCACCGTCACCGAAGTAGTTCTTGACCAGCGACGCCAAAAACTGAACGGTGACGACGGTCTCGTTGAGCCCATGCCTTTTGAGCAGCCTCAGAACGTGCTCCATGATCGGCCGGTTGGCCACCGGCAGGAGCGGCTTGGGCATACTCGAGGTCATAGGACGAAGGCGCGTGCCTTCGCCTCCGGCCATCACGACGGCCTTCATGTCGGAAGCGTCCTCCTTGAAGAGACGACGGTCTAGCCGACTTCACCCGTCCAGATTGTCCCGCACTTTTCCGCCGCGGGCCATCGAGCCACTACTAAGCGTCAATCGGCGAGATCAGTCGGCCATGGCGTCCGCACGGACCAGGCGGCGGACTTGTACCACGTAGAGGACTCCTGCCCACCAGTAGAGGGTTGTACCCCATCCTGCGAACGCCCATCCGAAAATTGCAGCGAGTGACGCCAACCATCCACTTCCGTCACTGAGCAGCAGAAGCGGGAAGGCGTACATCAGGTTGAAGGTGGCCGCCTTCCCGAGGAAATTAACCTGCGGCGGCGGATAGCCGTGCCGTCTGAGGATGGCCACCATCACCAGCAGAACCAGTTCCCGCGCGAGAAGTACAGCCGTCAACCAGAGGGGGAGAATCTCCCGCCAGGTGAGGCCGAGCAGAGTCGAGAGAATGTAGAGCCGGTCCGCGGCCGGGTCGAGGAGCCGGCCCAGGTTGCTGATCTGGTTCCAGCGCCGCGCCAGCTTGCCGTCCAGGTAGTCGGTGACCCCGCTCAGGGCCAGCACCAGCAGCGCCCAACCGTCACTCTGCGGCCCTCCGAACTCGGGTCGAAGAATCAGCCACAGGAAGAGCGGCACGCCGGCGAGACGCGCCATGCTGAGGATGTTGGGGATGGTGAGGACCCGGTCGGTCTGAACACGGGTCTCCTGGACCTCCACCCGGGGGCCTCCGTAGAAAACGAGCCAACGATGCTCCCTGACCTTACCTCAACGCAAAAAAGCTCTGGCTCTCGGGCTGATGCCCGAGAGCCAGAGCTCTAAGAGGAGTTCGGCGGCGTCCTACTCTCCCACAGGGTCCCCCCTGCAGTACCATCGGCGCTGTAAGG
>NZ_BQUN01000208.1 GCF_026008495.1 Streptomyces sp. A012304 | reverse complement strand
TGGTGATCTGCCCCGTGGCCAACCCCCCGGCCGTTTACGGGGGCAGGCTCAACATCTCCCCGCTGGACGGCGTCAACATCAACCGCGTCTTCCCCGGCGACAAGGACGGCGGCCCCACCGAGCGGATGGCGGCCTGGCTGTTCGAGAACCTGATCGACGGCGCCGACGCCTACATCGACCTGCACAGCGGCGGCATCGACCAGCACCTGCTCGACTTCGTCGGCTACCGCCTGACCGGCGACGAC
>NZ_BQUN01000207.1 GCF_026008495.1 Streptomyces sp. A012304 | reverse complement strand
CTTCTCGAGGGTGAGCAGGCCCGGGTTCTCCTCGAAGTACCGCTGCAGGAACTCGCTCGGCTCCACCGCGGCAGCCTCATCCTGCGCAGGCTTCGGCGCACCGTGCCGGCTGTCCGGCCGGCACAGGTAGGGCAGAACGCTCTCGGGCATCCACATTCGCTCGTCGACGTCGGGCGTCTCGCCGTCGCCCGGCTTGCGGTCCGGCCGCGCCAGCTTGCCCTGAGAGATGTAGTTGTCGAGCGTGGACAGCGCCGTCGGCTCGCGCTCGTGTTCCCGGCCGTCGAGCTCGGCGATCTTCTCGAGGGTGAGCAGGCCCGGGTTCTCCTCGAAGT
>NZ_BQUN01000206.1:8635-9261 GCF_026008495.1 Streptomyces sp. A012304 | reverse complement strand
CGATGACGGAGGAGCGGCTGCACGGTGTGCTGCGTTCCAAGGTCGACAGTGCGGTCAACCTGCATGAGCTGACCCGTGACCTGGACCTCTCCGCCTTCGTGCTGTTCTCCTCCGCCGCGAGTGTGTTCGGCAACAGCGGTCAGGCGAACTACGCGGCCGCCAACGCCTTCCTCGACGCCCTGGCCGAGCATCGGCGCGCGTCCGGCAGGCCCGGTGTCTCCCTGGGCTGGGGACCGTGGGCCCAGTCCAGCGCTCTGACCGGCGCCACGGAGAACAGCGCGGCGTCCCGTGCCCTGCGGCGCGGCGTACGGGCCCTGACGAACGAGGAAGGACTCGCCCTCTTCGATGCCGCGCTGCGGTCCGACGCGGCCCATCTCGTCCCCGTCCTGCTGGACCCGGTGGCCCTGCGGGCCCGGGCGGCCGCGGGCGCGTTGCCGGACGTGCTGCGCAGTGTGGTGCGCGCGACGACTCGCCGGGTCGCGGCCACCGCGACGGAATCGGCGGGCTCCACGTTCGCCTCACGGCTGGCGGCCCTCGACGAGGAGGCGCGCGAGGCCGAGATCCTCCACCTCGTCCGGACGAACGTCTCCCTCGTCCTGGGCCATGAGTCCGGGGAGGCGGTGGGT
>NZ_BQUN01000206.1:7448-8520 GCF_026008495.1 Streptomyces sp. A012304 | reverse complement strand
GTTGAGTGCGGCGACGGGGCTGCGGCTGCCGGCGACGCTGGTGTTCGACTACCCGACCCCGGCGACGCTCGCCGGATTCCTGCGCGGAGAGCTGGTCGGTTCGGGAACCGCCGTGACCGGGCAGGTGCCGTCCGCCGCCGCCGGGGCGGTCGACGACGATCCGGTCGTGATCGTGGGGATGGCGTGCCGATTCCCGGGCGGTGTGGCGTCGCCGGAGGATCTGTGGCGCCTGGTCGCCGAGGGCCGGGACGCGATCGCCGGATTCCCCGAGGACCGCGGCTGGGACCTGGAGGACCTCTACGACCCGGATCCCACAGCACTGGGCAAGAGCTATGCCTCCGAGGGCGGGTTCCTCTACGACGCCGGTGACTTCGACGCGGCGTTCTTCGGGATCTCCCCGCGTGAGGCTCTCGCCATGGACCCGCAGCAGCGGTTGCTGCTGGAGACGTCGTGGGAGGCGTTCGAGCGGGCCGGGATCGATCCGTCCGCGCTGCGCGGCAGTCAGACGGGCGTCTTCGCGGGCGTCATGTACCACGACTACGTCGACGGCACCGGACCGGCGAACGCGGAGGTCGAGGGCTACGCGCTGACCGGCAAGTCGGGCAGTGCCGTCTCGGGCCGGGTCGCCTACACCTTCGGGTTCGAAGGACCGGCCGTCACCGTGGACACGGCGTGCTCGTCCTCGCTGGTCGCCCTGCACCTGGCAGGGCAGGCACTGCGCAGCGGCGAGTGCACCATGGCCCTCGTCGGCGGTGTGACGGTGATGTCGACGCCGGAGGTGTTCGTCGAGTTCAGCCGTCAGCGGGGTCTGTCGGCGGACGGGCGCTGCAAGGCGTTCTCGGCCGCCGCGGACGGCACCGGCTGGTCCGAGGGCGTCGGCGTTCTCCTCGTGGAGCGGCTCTCCGACGCCCGGCGCAACGGCCACCGCGTCCTGGCGACCGTGCGCGGCACGGCGGTGAACCAGGACGGCGCGAGCAATGGTCTGACGGCGCCGAACGGGCCGTCGCAGCAGCGGGTGATCCGGCAGGCTCTCGCCAACGCGGGCCTCACCCAGCGGGACGTGGACGCCGTC
>NZ_BQUN01000206.1:3868-7438 GCF_026008495.1 Streptomyces sp. A012304 | reverse complement strand
CGGGCACGACCCTCGGTGACCCGATCGAGGCGCAGGCGATCATCGCGACCTACGGGCAGGACCGACCCGGTGAACGGCCGCTGTATCTGGGGTCTTTGAAGTCGAACATCGGTCACGCGCAGGCCGCGGCGGGTGTGGCGGGCGTGATCAAGATGGTGATGGCGATGCGTGAGGGGGTGCTGCCGCGGACGCTGCACGTGGACGAGCCGACGCCGCATGTGGAGTGGTCGGCGGGTGCGGTGGAGCTGCTGACGGATGCGCGGGAGTGGCCGGAGACGGAGGGCCGTCCGCGTCGGGCGGGTGTGTCGTCCTTCGGCGCGAGCGGCACCAACGCGCACGTCGTCCTCGAACAGGGCCCCGACCCCGTGGTCACCGGGACCGACGGGGAGACGGACGGCGAGGGACGCGTCCTGCCCTGGCCGCTGTCCGCCCGGACCAGGCAGGCCCTCGCCGGCCAGGCGCGACGCCTCGCCGCGCTCGTGCGGGCCGACGACGGGCTCGCCACGGCCGCCGTCGGACACGCCCTCGCGACCAGGCGCGCGCTGTTCGAGGAGCGGGCCGTCGTGACCGGGCGCGACCGCGACGAGCTGCTGGCCGGGCTCGACGCGCTCGCCGCGGACGGAACCGCGCCCGGCCTGGTGGTGGGCTCGGCCCGCCCCGACGCCCGCGTCGCGTTCCTGTTCACCGGCCAGGGCAGCCAGACCGCCGGCATGGGCCGCGAACTGTACGAGGCGTTCCCGGTCTTCGCCGAGGCGTTCGACGCCGCGGTCTTCGAACTCGACCGGCAGCTCGCCGGACACACCGAACACTCGCTGCGCGACGTCGTGTTCGGCGCCGACGGCACCCAGGGGCTCCTGGACGAGACGGTCTTCACCCAGGCGGGACTCTTCGCCCTCGAAGTCGCCCTCCACCGACTCGTCGAGTCGTTCGGGGTACGGCCCGACCTGCTGCTCGGACACTCGATCGGTGAACTCGCCGCGGCCCACGTCGCGGGCCTGTGGTCGCTCCAGGACGCGGCCGTCGTGGTCGCCGCCCGCGGCCGGCTGATGCAGGCGCTGCCCCGGGGCGGGGCGATGGTGGCCGTCGCGGTCTCCGAACGCGACGCGCTCGACGGACTGGCCGCCGCGATCGAGGACGACGTCCCGGCCGCCGACGCCGTGTGCGTCGCCGCGATCAACGGACCCACCTCGGTCGTCCTCTCCGGCGACGAGGAACCGGTGCTGCGGGTCGCGCAACGGTTCGCGGACGCCGGGCACAGGACGCGGCGGCTGCGGGTCAGCCACGCGTTCCACTCGGCGCGGATGGAGCCGATGCTGGAGGAGTTCCGACAGCTTCTGACCACCGTCTCCTACGGCGAACCCACCGTCCCGCTGGTGTCCAACCTGACGGGCGCGATCGCCCGACCCGACGAGCTGCGCACCCCCGAGTACTGGGTGCGGCAGGTGCGCGAGGCGGTCCGCTTCGCCGACGGGGTGGCGGCACTGGACGCGCAGGGCGTCACGGCCTTCCTCGAACTGGGCCCCGAAGGGGTGCTGACCGCGATGGTCCGCGACACCCTCGACACCGGCGCCGACCTCACCGCCGTACCGGTGCTGCGCCGCGAACGCCCCGAGGAGCAAACGGCCCTCGGCGCGCTGGGCGTCGTCCACACGGCGGGAGTGCCCGTCCGGTGGGACAACCTCCTCACCGGTAGCGGAGCCGGCGCCGGGGACGCCGTGGAGCTGCCGACGTACGCCTTCGAACGGCGGCGCTACTGGCTCGACAGCGCCTCGGGGCCGGTCGCGGACGCCACCGGTCTCGGGTTCGCCGCCGGCCGTCACCCGCTGGTGGGCGCGGCGGTCGCGCTCGCCGGGACCGACCACATGGTGCTGACCGGACGGCTCTCCCCGCGCACCCACCCCTGGCTCGCGGACCACGCCGTGGCCGGGACCGTCCTGCTGCCCGGTTCGGCGCTCGCCGAACTCGCCGTGCACGCCGCCGACGTCGTCGGCTGCTCCCGCGTCACCGAACTCACCCTGGAGGCACCGCTGGTCCTGCCCGAGCGCGGCGCCGTGCAGGTTCAGGTCGCCATCGGCGCCGACCAGGGCGACGGCCGCCGCGGCGTCGAGATGTACTCCCGCCCGCAGGACACCGCCGACGCCGGCCCGGGCGACGGGACCGGCTGGACCCGGCACGCCACCGGAACCCTGTCACCCCAGGAGGAGGCAGACCCGGCCGAGAGGGACGGGGCCCCCGGCACCGACCGGACCGCCGACCCCTTCGGCTTCGGCCTGACCGCCTGGCCCCCGCCCGGCGCCCGGCCCGTCGACCTCGACGGCTTCTACGAGGAACTCGCCGACAACGGATACGGCTACGGGCCCGCGTTCCGGGCGCTGCGCGCCGCCTGGCGCCTCGACGACGACGTGTACGCCGAAGTCGCGCTCACCGAGGAACTCGCGGAGACCGCGGGCCGGTTCGGCCTCCACCCGGCCCTGCTCGACGCGGCCCTGCACGCCGCGAAACTCACCGCCGCCGGTACGGAGGACGGCCTGGTGCGGCTGCCGTTCTCCTGGAACGACGTCGTCCTCCTGGCCTCCGGCGCCCGCGCCCTGCGACTGCGCCTGTCCGTCACCGGCCCGGAGCGCCTCTCCCTGCACGCCGTCGACAGCACCGGCCGACCCGTCATCGGCGTACGGGAGTTGGCGCTGCGCGCGGTGTCCCCGCAACAGCTCGGCGCCGCCCGCGACGACACGGCGGGATCGCTCTACCACATGCGCTGGGTGCCGGTCGGCCTCACCGACCGGCCGTCCGGGACGGACGGACACGGCCGGCTCGCGGTCCTCGACTGCGCCCCGCTCACCACGGCCGACGGCGACCCGCTGCCGGACGCGGTGTCGGCGGCGACCGCCGACGTCCTGCGGCAGGTGCGGGAGTGGCTCGCCGGCGACAACGGTCCGGCTCCGCTGGTGGTCGTGACACACGGCGCGGTGGCCGCGGCGGCCGACGACACGGTGCCCGACCTCGTCCACGCGGCCGTATGGGGGCTGGTGCGCTCGGCCCAGAGCGAGCACCCCGGCCGGCTGGCGCTGATCGACACCGACGACAGCCCCGACTCCGCGCCGCTGCTCCAGACAGCCGCCCGCAGCGGCGAGCCGCAGCTGGTCCTCCGCGACGGACAGGCGCTGGCACCCCGGCTCACCCGGACCGGCAGCCACGACAACGACATCCGCGACATCGGCGACGGCGGCCAGGGCGAGCTGGTGCCGCCGCGCGGCGACTGGACCCTGCGCACCGCGGGCACCGGCACCCTGGAAGGCCTGGCCCTCCTCCCCGACGACGACACCGAGCGACGGCCCCTCGGCGAACACGACGTCCGCATCGCCGTACGGGCCGCGGGCCTCAACTTCCGGGACGTCCTCATCGCGCTCGACGTGTACCCGGGCGCCGCCTCGATGGGCGGCGAAGGCGCCGGCGTGGTCACCGAGGTCGGTGCCCGGGTCTGCGGACCGGCCGTGGGCGACGCGGTGTTCGGGCTCTTCCCGGACGCGTTCGGCCCGCACGCCGTCGCCGACCACCGGATGATCACGAAGC
>NZ_BQUN01000206.1:0-3858 GCF_026008495.1 Streptomyces sp. A012304 | reverse complement strand
CGGCGTCGGTGCCGGTGGGCTTCCTGACGGCGTACTACGGGCTCGCGGAACTGGGCGGCCTGCGCGCCGGCGAGTCGGTACTGATCCACGCCGGAGCCGGTGGAGTGGGCATGGCGGCGGTGCAGATCGCCCGTCACCTCGGCGCGGAGGTGTTCGCCACCGCCAGCGAGGGCAAGTGGGACACCTTGCGCTCCCTCGGCCTGGACGACGACCACATCGCGAACTCCCGCTCGCTGGACTTCGAGGAACGCATCCGTACCGCCACCGGCGGCCGGGGCGTGGACGTGGTGCTGAACTCCCTCGCCGGGGAGTACGTGGACGCGTCGCTGCGGCTGCTGGCCGACGGAGGCCGGCTGCTGGAAATGGGCAAGACCGACCTGCGCGACCCGGACGCGGTCCACACCGCCCACCCCGGAACCACCTACCTCCCGTACGACCTGATGACGGTCGCCCCCGCGCACATGAAGGCGCTCTTCGACGACCTGATGCCGTTGTTCGCCTCGGGTGTGCTGAAGCCGGTGCCGGTGCGGTCGTTCGACGTGCGGCGGGCACCGCAGGCGTTCCGGTTCATGTCCCAGGCGAAGCACGTCGGCAAGCTGGTCCTGCGGATGCCCAGGCGACTGGACGCGGACGGCACGGTCCTGATCACGGGCGGTACGGGCACACTGGGCGGGCTCGTCGCCCGGCACCTCGTCACCGAACACGGCATCCGCAGCCTGGTCCTGACCAGCCGACGCGGCGCCGACGCCCCGGGCACGGACGCCCTCGTGGCGGAGCTGACCGGACTCGGGGCCGACGTCACCGTCGAGGCCTGCGACACGGCCGACCGCCACGCCCTGGCCGCCGTCATCGACCGCGTACCGGCCACCGCCCCGCTCACCGCCGTCGTCCACGCCGCGGGCGTCGTCGACGACGGCCTCATCGAGACCATGGACACCGACCGGTTGCGGCGGGTGCTGCGCGCCAAGGTCGACGGCGCGGTCAACCTGCACGAACTGACCGCCGGCCACGACCTCGCCGCCTTCGTCCTCTTCTCCTCCGTCGCCGGCATGCTGGGCGGCCCGGGACAGGCCAACTACGCGGCGGCCAACGCGTTCCTCGACGCGCTCGCCGCCCACCGCCAGGCCGCCGGACTCCCCGGCACCTCCGTGGCCTGGGGACTGTGGGCGGACGCCAGCGGCATCACCGGACAGCTCGACCGGCACGACCTCGCCCGGATGCGCCGATCCGGAGTCGCCCCGATGACGGCCGCACAGGCCCTCGGCCTGCTCGACACGGCCCTGGACCGCGCCGACGCCAACCCGGCCGCCGTCCGGCTGGACCTGGCCCCGCTGCGCAAGGCGGCCGAGTCGGGAGACCTCCCCGTACCGCTGCACGGCCTGGTGCGCGTCCCACGGCGCCCGGCCGCCGTCTCCGCGGCACAGGCCGCGACCACGCTCACCCAGCAGCTCGCCGGGCGGTCCGAGGCGGAGCAGGAGCGCATCCTCGTCGACCTCGTCCGCAGTCACTGCGCGGCGGTCCTCGGGCACGCCTCGATGGACGCCGTCGCCTCCGACCGCGGCTTCCTGGAGGCCGGATTCGACTCGCTCACCGCCGTCGAACTGCGCAACCGGCTCGGCGCCGCCACCGGACTGCGGCTGCCCGCCACGGTGACCTTCGACTGCCCGACACCGCAGGCGCTCGCCCGGCACCTGCGGCAGGAACTGGGCCCGGTGCGGGAGACGGACGCCACGGCACCCCTGCTGGGCGAGATCGACCGGCTCGAGGCGACCCTCACCCGGACCCTGCCGGGCACGGGAGACGACCGGGCCGCCGTGGTGCGCCGGCTCCAGGCGCTGCTGTGGCGGTTCGAGGACGCACCGGACGCGGCGGCACCCGCCGACGGCGACGAGGACCGGCCCGGCGGCTTCGACGCCGTGACCGACGACGAGATGTTCTCCCTGATCGACAAGGAGCTGGGCCTCGACTGACCCCGCGCCCGGCCGGCCGCGCCCACCGGCGCCCCACGACCCGGCCGCCGACCGACCCGCACCCCGCCACCCCCTTGGAAAGCGTGGACGATGAACGACACCGGCACTGAGCAGAAGCTGCGGGACTACCTCAAGCGCGTGACCGAGGAGCTCCAGCAGACCAGGCGACGCCTGGCCGCCGTCGAGGCGCACGGCCGGGCGCCGATCGCGATCGTGGCCATGTCCTGCCGCTTCCCCGGCGGAGTCCGCTCGCCGGAGGACCTGTGGCGGCTCGTGGCATCCGGGACCGACGTCATCTCCGACTTCCCGGCCGACCGGGGATGGGACATCGAGGAGCTCTACGACCCCGACCCCGACGCGCCCGGCAAGAGCTATGTGCGCCAGGGCGGCTTCGTCCACGACGCCGGCGAGTTCGACGCCGACTTCTTCGGCATCTCCCCGCGCGAGGCCCTCGCCATGGACCCGCAGCAACGGCTGCTGCTGGAGACCTCCTGGGAGGCGTTCGAACGGGCCGGCATCGACCCGGCCACCCTGCGCGGCTCCGCCACCGGCGTCTTCGTCGGCGCCGGCGCCGCCCGATACATCGACAACCCGCGCGACACACCGCAGGCCGTCGAGGGCTACTCGATGACCGGGAACGTCGCCAGCGTCCTGTCCGGCCGGCTCTCCTACACCTACGGCTTCGAGGGCCCGGCGGTGACCGTGGACACCGCCTGCTCCTCCTCGCTGGTGGCCCTGCACCTCGCCGCGCAGGCGCTCCGGCAGAACGAGTGCTCGTTCGCACTGGTCGGCGGAGTCACGGTGATGTCCGATCCGGCGCTGTTCGTCGAGTTCAGCCGCCAGCGCGGCCTCGCGCCCGACGGCCGCTGCAAGGCGTTCGCCGCCGCCGCGGACGGCACCGGCTGGTCCGAGGGCGTCGGCGTCCTCCTGGTCGAACGGCTCGCGGACGCCCGGCGCAACGGCCACCAGGTGCTCGCCGTCCTGCGCGGCTCCGCCGTCAACCAGGACGGGACCAGCAGCGGACTCACCGCGCCCAGCGGACCGTCGCAGCAGCGCGTGATCCGCCAGGCACTGGACAACGCCAGACTCACCCCGGACCAGGTGGACGCCGTCGAGGCGCACGGCACCGGAACCCGGCTCGGCGACCCCATCGAGGCCCAGGCGCTCCTGGCCACCTACGGCCGTGACCGCGCCCCGGACCAGCCGCTGTGGCTCGGAGCGCTCAAGTCCAACCTGGGCCACTCGGCCGCAGCCTCGGGCGTGGCCGGGGTGATCAAGACGGTCATGGCGATGCGCGAGGGCGTGCTGCCGAAGACGCTGCACGTGGACGCGCCGACGCCGCACGTGGACTGGTCGGCCGGCGCGGTCGAACTGCTCACCGAGGCCCGCCCCTGGCCGGAGACCGGCCGCCCGCGACGGGCGGCGGTGTCCTCCTTCGGCATCAGCGGCACCAACGCGCACATCGTCCTGGAACAGGCCACACCCGCCCCGTCCACGGACTCCGGGCCGACCGCGACCGCCGCCCCCGCCGAGGCCCGGTCGCCCGACGGCCCCCTGCCCTGGTTCGTCTCCGCCCGCTCCGAACCGGGACTGCGCGCCCAGGCCCGCCGACTGCTCGACCACATCGAGGCCCACCCGGAGCTCACCCCGCTCGACCTCGCCTACTCGCTGTCCGCGACGCGCTCCGCGCTGGACGTCCGCGCGGCCGTCCTCGGCACCGACCGGGCCGAACTCGTCGCGGGCCTCGCCTCCTTGGCCGAGGGCACACCCGGACCGCAGGTCCGGCTGGGCAGCGTGCGCGCCGACGCCCGGCTGGCACTGCTGTTCAGTGGTCAGGGGAGTCAGCGGGTGGGGATGGGGGGTGAGTTGTGTGCCGTGTTCCCGGTGT
>NZ_BQUN01000205.1 GCF_026008495.1 Streptomyces sp. A012304 | reverse complement strand
CCGCTGGTGTTGTACGTGTACTGGGTGCGGAAGCGGTTGTCGGTGGGGCCGGACGAGCGGCCGTCCCGGGTCTCCGACGGCTGGTCGCCCCGCAGGTCGAAGTCGCTCGTCGTCACCGGGTAGGTGGTGTACGAGGTCTGGCAGTCGCCGGCGGCCCGGCAGGTGGTGCGGCTGGTCACATTGCCGCGGTCGTCGTAGCCGAGGGTGACCTTGTCGCCGTTCTCGCTGACGATGCCGGTCTGGAAGCCGTT
>NZ_BQUN01000204.1:459-2478 GCF_026008495.1 Streptomyces sp. A012304 | reverse complement strand
ACCCCGGCTCCGCGCCGACACCACGAACGGCAGCACGGACCCCGGCGCCTCCCCGGAAACGGAAACCTCCCGCTCCGCCACGGGCGCCTCCCCGGAGACGGAAGCCTCCCGCTCCGGCGCGGGCGCCTCCTCCACCACCACATGACAGTTCGTGCCGCTGATACCGAAGGAGGACACGCCCGCCCGGCGCGGCCGCCGCGACCGCGGCCACGGGCGGGCCTCGGTGAGCAGCCGGACGGCGCCGGCCTCCCAGTCGACGTGCGGGGTGGGCTCGTCGACGTGCAGGGTCCTGGGCATGAGGCCGTGACGCAGGGCCAGCACCGTCTTGATGACGCCGCCGACGCCGGCGGCGGCCTGGGCGTGTCCGATGTTCGACTTGAGGGAGCCGAGCCACAGAGGCAGGTCCTCGGGCCGGCCCCGGCCGTAGGACATGAGCAGCGCGTGGGCCTCGATGGGGTCGCCGAGCGTGGTGCCGGTGCCGTGTGCCTCGACCAGGTCGACCTGGTCGGGCGTGAGCCCAGCGTCCTCGAGGGCCAGTCGTACGACCTGCTCCTGCGAGGGGCCGTTGGGGGCGGTCAGGCCGTTGCTGGCGCCGTCCTGGTTGACGGCCGAGCCACGGATGCAGGCGAGCACGGGATGGCCGTTGCGCCGGGCGTCGGACAGTCGCTCCAGGACGAGCATGCCCGCGCCCTCCGCCCATCCGGTGCCGTCCGCGGCCGCCGCGAAGGGCTTGCAGCGGCCGTCCGGCGCGAGGCCGCCCTGCCTGCTGAACTCCAGGAAGATGCCGGGGCCGGCCATGACGGTGACACCACCGGCGAGGGCCATCGCGCACTCCCCCTGGCGCAGGGCGCGTACCGCGAGGTGCAGGGCGACCAGGGAGGAGGAGCACGCGGTGTCCACGGTCACGGCCGGTCCGGTCAGGCCCAGGACGTAGGACAGCCGGCCGGAGGCGACGCTGGTGGTGCTGCCGGTGAGCAGGTAGCCCTCCAGGCCGTGCGCGTCCTCGTGCAGCCGGGGGCCGTAGTCCTGGGCCATGGCGCCCACGTAGACGCCGGTCCTGGTGCCGCGCAGCGCGGTGGGGTCGATGCCGGCCCGCTCGATCGCCTCCCAGGCCACTTCGAGCATCAGCCGCTGCTGCGGGTCGATGGCCGCCGCTTCCCGGGGTGAGATGCCGAAGAACTCGGGGTCGAAGCGGTCGGCGTCGTGCAGGAAGCCGCCGTGGCGCACATAGCTGGTGCGCGGGTTGCCGGGGTCGGTGTCGAAGAGGCCGTCGAGGTCCCAGCCCCGGTTCGCGGGGAACTCGGAGACGGCGTCGGCACCGTCCTCCAGCAGTTGCCACAGCCGTTCCGGTGTGTCCACGCCGCCGGGGAACCGGCAGCCCATGGCGACGACGGCGATGGGGTCGTCGTCGGGACCGGACGGATCGCGCGGTGCCGTCACCCCGTCCGGCGCGGGTTGCCGGCCGTCCCCGTCCAGTCGGTCCGTCAGATGCGCGGCGAGCCGGCCCGGGGTGGGGTGGTCGTACAGCAGGGACGACGGCAGGCGCAGGCCGGTGGCGGCGGCGAGCCGGTTCCGCATCTCCACGGCGGTCAGCGACTCGAAGCCGAGTTCCCGGAAGGTCGCCGTCTCGGCGATCTCCTCGGGACGCGCATAGCCGAGCAACGCCATGATCTGAGCGCGTACGCCCTCCAGGAGCACGTCGGTGCGCTGCGCCTCGGGTGCGGCGCGGAACCGTCGGACCAGCGCGGGCAGGGATTCGTCGGCTGCCTGGGTCCGCTCCGGCTCGTCCCGCGGCGTGGTGACGGCCGTGCGGGCGGTGGAGGCGGAGGATGTGGCGTCGATCCAGTGGCGTGCGCGTTGGAAGGGGTAGGTGGGCAAGTCGGGGAACGGCCGTGGGGCCGGCGGGGTGTGCCAGGTGATGTCGTGGCCGTGCGCGTAGGCCTCGCCGACGGACAGCAGGAACCGGTCCAGCCCGCCCTGGTCGCGCCGCAGACTCCCGGTGACCAGCGCCTGCGCGCA
>NZ_BQUN01000204.1:0-306 GCF_026008495.1 Streptomyces sp. A012304 | reverse complement strand
GTATCACCGGCTCGAACCGCACCGGCTCGCGCAGGTTGCGGAACCAGTAACCGGCGTCCAGTTCACTGGTGTCCAGCCGCCCGCCCGTCACCGTCGAGTAGAAGGCGGTGCCCGACCCGGCGAGGGGGCTGACGGGGGCCAGTTCCTCGAGCATCCGGTCCCTGAGCACCTCCACGGCGGCCGAGTGGGACGCGTAGGCCGCGGGGACGACACGGGCGCGTACGTCCCGTTCGGCGCAGTGTGCGCGGAGGGCGTCGAGGGCTTCGGGATCCCCCGCGACGACCGTGGAACGCGGCCCGTTGACCG
>NZ_BQUN01000203.1:102908-104642 GCF_026008495.1 Streptomyces sp. A012304 | reverse complement strand
CGAAGTAGTCGACGACGTCCTCGGGCCACTGGTTGGCCTCCGCCAGCAGCACCGTGTCCGGATAGTGGGCGTCGATCTCCTTGCGCACCCGTTTCAGGAACTCGTGCGTCGCCGGAAGGTTCTCGCAGTTCGTCCCCTCCTCGGCGTACAGGTAGGGCACGGCGTCGAGGCGGAAACCGTCGATGCCCAGGTCCAGCCAGAACCTCAGCGCGGAGATCATCTCCTCCTGCACGGCCGGGTTCTCGTAGTTGAGGTCCGGCTGGTGGGAGAAGAAACGGTGGAAGAAGTACTGCTTGCGGACGGGGTCGAAGGTCCAGTTGGAGGCCTCGGTGTCGACGAAGATGATGCGGGCGTCGGCGTACTGCTTGTCGTCGTCGGCCCACATGTAGTAGTCGCCGTAGGGGCCTTCCGGGTCTCTTCTGGACTCCTGGAACCACGGGTGCTGGTCGCTGGTGTGGTTCATGACGAAGTCGATGATGACGCGCATGCCGCGCTGGTGGGCGGCATCGACGAATTCGACGAAGTCGGCGAGGTCGCCGAATTCGGGCAGGACGGAGGTGTAGTCCGATACGTCGTATCCGCCGTCCTTCAGGGGTGATTTGAAGAACGGGGGGAGCCAGAGGCAGTCGACGCCGAGCCATTGCAGGTAGTCGAGTTTGGCGGTGAGGCCTTTGAGGTCGCCGACGCCGTCGCCGTTGCTGTCCTGGAAGGAGCGGACGAGGACCTCGTAGAAGACCGCGCGCTTGAACCACTCGGGGTCGCGGTCCTTGGCGGGTGTGTCCTCGAACGTGTCCTGAACGGGCTCGTTGACGCTCATCGTGTGGGTGACCCTCCGATCTGCGGGTTGGACGGTCGCAGGACGGTGCAGACGTGCGCGGGCCGGGCACCCGGTTCCAGACGCACGTAGTTGGCCCTGCCCCAGTAATAGGTCTCGCCGGTGAGCAGATCGCGCACCGGCACCGACTCGTGCCAGTCCAGGCCGAGTTGCGGCATGTCCAACGAGACCGTCGCCTCCTGGGTGTGGTGGGGGTCGAGGTTGACGACCACCAGAACCGTGTTCGAACCGCTCCGCTTCGAGTAGACGATCACCGCTTCCTGGTCGGCGTGGTGGAAGTGCAGGTCGCGCAGTTGGCGCAGGGCCGGGTTCGCGCGCCGGATCTCGTTGAGCCGCGTGATCAGCGGCGCGATGGTGCGTCCCTCCCGCTCGGCGGCCTCCCAGTCCCGGGGCCTGAGCTGGTACTTCTCCGAGTCCAGGTACTCCTCGCTCCCCTCGCGCAGCGGTGTGTTCTCGCACAGCTCGTAGCCGCTGTAGATGCCCCAGGTGGGCGAGAGGGTGGCCGCCAGGACGGCCCGTGCCTCGAAGGCGGGACGGCCGCCGTGCTGAAGGTAGGCGTGCAGGATGTCCGGGGTGTTGGCGAAGAAGTTGGGCCGCATGTAGGAGGCGGCCTCCCCCGAGAGTTCGGTGAGGTACTCCGTCAGTTCCTGCTTGCTGTTGCGCCAGGTGAAGTAGGTGTACGACTGCTGGAAGCCGATCTGGGCGAGGGTGTGCATCATCGCCGGGCGGGTGAAGGCCTCGGCGAGGAAGATCACATCCGGGTCGGTGCGGTTGATCTCCCCGATGACCCGCTCCCAGAAGACGACCGGCTTGGTGTGCGGGTTGTCCACCCGGAAGATCCGCACGCCGTGGGACATCCAGTGCCGCAGGACCCGCACGGTTTCGGCGACCAGGCCGTC
>NZ_BQUN01000203.1:0-102807 GCF_026008495.1 Streptomyces sp. A012304 | reverse complement strand
TCTTCGGCGGGTTCTCGGCGTAGGCGATCGTGCCGTCCGGCCGGTGGTGGAACCACTCGGGGTGTTTCTGCACCCAGGGATGGTCCGGGGAGCACTGGAGGGCGAAGTCGAGGGCGATCTCCAGGCCCAGTTCCCTCGCCTGCTCCACGAACCAGACGAAGTCGTCGAGCGTGCCCAGGTCGGGGTGGACGGCGTCGTGCCCGCCCTCCGGCGACCCGATCGCCCAGGGCACGCCCACGTCGTCCGGGCCGGGCGTGAGCGTGTTGTTGCGGCCCTTGCGGAAGGTCGTGCCGATGGGGTGGATCGGCGGCAGGTAGACGACGTCGAAGCCCATCGCGGCGATCGCGGGCAGCCGGCGGGCGGCGGTGCGGAACGTGCCGTGCGGGCGCTCGGGCGTGCCCTCCGAGCGCGGGAAGAACTCGTACCACGCGCCGTACAGGGCCCGTTCGCGCTCCACCAGCAGCGGCAGCGGCTCCGAGGCGGTCACCAGCTCGCGCAGCGGATGACGGCCGAGGACCTCGTCCACCTCCGGGGTCAGCGCCGCCGCGAGGCGGGAGGCGGCCGGGCGGGTCTCGTCACGCAGCGCGTCGACCGCGCCGAGCAGGACGTCCCGCCCGCCGGGCTCCTCGGGCGGCACTCCGGCCGCCGCGCGTTCGTGCAGGCGGGCGCCCTCCTCCAGGACCAGCTCCGTGTCGATCCCCGCGGGGATCTTGATGTGGGCGTGGTGCCGCCAGGTGCCGACCGGGTCGCTCCAGGCCTCCACCGTGTACGTCCAGTGGCCCGGAGTGTCCGGGGTGACGTCGGCGCCCCAGCGGTCGGTACCGGGGGCGAGTTCACGCATCGGTGTCCACGGGCCGGGCCGGCCGGCCGGGTCGCGCAGGACGACGTTCGCGGCGACCGCGTCGTGTCCCTCGCGGAACACCGTGGCCGAGATCCGGAACGTCTCCCCGGTGACGGCCTTCGCGGGCCGGCGGCCGTGTTGGACGACCGGACGGACGTCGAGGACGGGTATGCGCCCCACGGCGGGCACGGCACCCGCGGAGGATCGCTCCGGGGCCGGCGGGCCGGCGTCGGCGGGGCGCGCGGAAGAACCCTTTCCGGGCTTGGTGCGGGGGGATGTCGGGGGTGCTGACGAGTGGTGCGTGGCGGGCATGACCGCTCCTGTCCGCATCAACTTGGGTGGGCGGATGGATGTGGGGAGGTGGGTCCTGCGGGGGAGTTGCCGGGCGTGCCGGGGTCGTGCGCGGCGTCCGGGCGGGCCGGGTCGGGCCCGGTGGTGCCCGGGTGTGCCGTGAGCGTCTTCGGGTTGTGCCTGGGGTGTGTACCGGAGGAGCCTTCCCACCCTTTTCGGGTGAGCAATCCGACACTTTGCTAACTACTCACGCGTATGTCTGCGTACAAGTCCGGCCCCGTTCGCGGGGAACGGGGCCGGTGACGGAAGCCGCCGCTAGGACCGCGGCACCCGCAGGAGTTTGTTCGGCGAACCCGGCCCCCGGCCGGAGACCTTGCCGTTCGACGCGCCCGAGACAAGGGCCCGCTCGACCTGGGCGGGTGTCGCCCTCGGACGGGCGGCCAGGTACAGCGCGGCCGCGCCCGCCGCGTGCGGTGCCGCCATCGACGTACCGGAGTAGGCGACGCGTGCGGTGTCGCCGGTGTGGGACGCCGAGACGATCGACACGCCCGGGGCGAACAGGTCGAGCGCGGAACCGTGGTTGGAGGACGCCGACTTCGCGTCCCCGCGGTCGGTCGCGCCGACGGTGACGGCCTCGCGGACGCCGGCCGGGGAGCCGAGGGCGGCCGAGCGGCCCTCGTTCCCGGCGGCCACCGTGTAGGTGACGCCGGAGCGGACCGAGGCGCGGACGGCGGCGTCCAGTTGGGCGTTGTAGCGGCCGCCCAGGCTGAGGTTGGCGACCGCCGGCTTGCGGGCGTTGCGGGTGACCCAGTCGATGCCCGCGACGACCCGTGCGGTGGTGCTCGCCCCGGCGTCGTCGAGGACGCGGACGGAGACCACCTTGGCCTTCTTGGCGACGCCGAGAACCGTGCCCGCGACGGTGGCCGCGACATGGGTGCCGTGGCCGTTGCCGTCCGTGGCGGTGCGGTCGCCGTCGACGAAGTCCCAGCCGTGGGACGCCCGGCCGCCGAAGTCCCGGTGCGTGGTGCGCACACCGGTGTCGATGACGTACACCGTCACCCCGGCGCCCGCGGACCTCGGCGCGGAGTACGCGCCGTCCAGCGGCAGGCCGGCCTGGTCGATCCGGTCCAGGCCCCAGGACGGCGGGTCGGCCCGGGTGGTGACCGCGGGGTTCCGGTCGAGCGTGACACGGGTGTCCTGCACGACCGAGGCGACGCCCGGGTCCGCCGCCAGGCGCCGGGCCTGTCTCTCGCTCGCGTGGACGGCGAAGCCGTTGAGGACCGTGCCGTAGGTGTGGCTGATTCTCGTCCCGTACCGCGCGGCCAGGGCCCGCCCGGCGGCCGACGGGGCCCGCACCCCCTCCTTGAGCGTCACCAGGTAGCTGCCGCCGACGGATCCGGGTCCGCCGGCGCCACGTATCGTCCCCTCCGGTGCGGCGTGCGCGGGCAGGGTGACGGCCGACAGCGCCACGGCCGTGGCGGCCGCGGCCAGACCCCCCGCCCGGCGCAGACGCCGTCTACGCGTCCGTGCCATGGCTCGAGTTCCCCTCCTCGACTCGGCGCACGACGGCCGTGCCGCGTCGGTGCGGCCGTGCCGGGTACGCCCCTCGCAGCCTCTCGTGCGGGCCGAAGCGCCACAAGGTGGCCTACGGGGGTGGAATCGGCCATACAGGGACCACGGGGTCGTACGGTTCAGATCGAAATCCCCAGCGAGTCGGGTCGAAGTCCACAGCGAGGTCCGCTCCGGCGCCGGTACCGTCTTAGAAGACGAAGACGCACAGCGCCGTGCGCCTTGTTCCTCACAGCACGCCGAGGTGGAATGTGAAGGCGATCCGTCGATTCACCGTCCGACCCCTTCTTCCCGAACCCCTCCGGCCACTCAGCGACCTGGCCCGCAATCTGCGCTGGTCATGGCATGCGGAAACCCGTGACCTCCTCCAGTCCGTCGATCCGGGGCAGTGGGCAGCCTCGGGCGGCGACCCGGTACGGCTCCTCGGCAGCCTGCGCCCCGAGCGCCTGGCCGAGCTGGCCGAGGACCGCCGCTTCCTGCGCCGGCTGACCGCGGTCGCCGACGATCTGCACGACTACCTGACCGGCGACCGCTGGTACCAGACGCAGACGGCCGAACTCCCGTCCGCCGTCGCCTACTTCTCCCCGGAATTCGGCATCACCGCCGCGCTGCCCCAGTACTCCGGGGGCCTCGGCATCCTCGCCGGCGACCATCTCAAGGCCGCCAGCGACCTGGGGGTGCCGCTCATCGGGGTGGGCCTGCTGTACCGGCACGGCTACTTCCGCCAGTCGCTGTCCCGGGACGGCTGGCAGCAGGAGCACTATCCCGTCCTCGATCCCAACGAGTTGCCGGTGACCCTGCTGAAGGAGGACGACGGCAGCCCCGCACAGGTCTCCCTCGCCCTGCCCGGCGGCCGGCAGCTGCACGCCCGGATCTGGCTGGCCCAGGTCGGCCGGGTGCCGCTGCTGATGCTCGACTCCGACGTCGAGGAGAACGACCTGCGCGAACGCGGGGTGACCGACCGGCTCTACGGCGGCGGCAGCGAGCACCGGCTGCTCCAGGAGATGCTGCTCGGCATAGGGGGGGTCCGGGCAGTGCGGACGTACTGCCGTCTCACCGGGCACGCCCCGCCCGAGGTGTTCCACACCAACGAGGGGCACGCGGGCTTCCTCGGCCTGGAGCGGATCGCCGAACTGTGCGCTCAGGGGCTGGACTTCGACTCCGGTCTGGAGGCGGTCCGGGCCGGCACGGTCTTCACCACGCACACGCCGGTACCGGCCGGCATCGACCGCTTCGACCGGGAGCTGGTGGCCCGGCACTTCGGCCCCGACGCCGAACTCCCGCACATCGACGTGGAACGCGTCCTGCGGCTGGGCATGGAGACCTACCCGAACGGCGAGCCCAACCTCTTCAACATGGCTGTGATGGGCCTGCGCCTGGCCCAGCGCGCCAACGGGGTGTCGCTGCTGCACGGGCAGGTCAGCCGGCAGATGTTCGCCGGTCTGTGGCCCGGCTTCGACGCCGACGAGGTGCCGATCACCTCCGTCACCAACGGGGTCCACGCCCCGACCTGGGTCGCGCCCGAGGTGCTGCGGCTCGGCGCCCGCCGGATCGGCCCCCAGCGCGCCGAGGACGCGCTGAGCGTCGGCGGCGACGACCGCTGGGACTCCGTGGCGGACATCCCCGACCAGGACATCTGGGACCTCCGCCGGGACCTGCGCGAACAGCTGGTGCTGGAGGTGCGGGACCGGCTGCGGGCCTCCTGGCGGCAGCGGGGCGCGGGGACGGCCGAGCTGGGCTGGATCGACGGTGTGCTGGACCCCGACGTCCTCACCATCGGATTCGCGCGCCGCGTCCCGTCGTACAAGCGGCTGACGCTGATGCTGCGGGACCGGGACCGGCTGATGGAGCTGCTGCTGCACCCCGAACGTCCGATCCAGATCGTGGTGGCCGGCAAGGCGCACCCGGCGGACGACGGCGGCAAGCGGCTCGTCCAGGAGCTGGTCCGCTTCGCCGACGACCCGCGCGTGCGTCACCGGATCGTCTTCCTCCCCGACTACGGCATGGCGATGGCGCAGAAGCTCTACCCGGGCTGCGACATCTGGCTGAACAACCCGCTGCGCCCGCTGGAGGCGTGCGGCACGTCCGGTATGAAGGCGGCGCTCAACGGCTGCCTCAACCTCTCCGTGCTGGACGGCTGGTGGGACGAGTGGTTCCAGCCCGACTTCGGCTGGGCGATCCCCACCGCGGACGGCGCGGGCACGGACCCGGACCGCCGCGACGCCATCGAGGCGGCGGCGCTGTACGACCTGCTGGAGCAGCGCGTCACCCCGCGTTTCTACGAGCGCGGCCAGCAGGGCCTGCCCGACCGCTGGATCGAGATGGTCCGGCAGACCCTCACCCTGCTCGGCCCGAAGGTGCTGGCGGGGCGCATGGTCCGCGAGTACGTCGAACGGCTCTACACTCCCGCCGCCCTGGCCCATCGCGCGATGGACCCGGACTCCGCCCGTGACCTCGCCGTCTGGAAGGCGCGGGTGCGCACCGCCTGGCGGGGGGTCGCCGTCGACCACGTCGAGACCTCGGCGGCCGCGCCGACCGCCGAGCTCGGTACGACGCTCTCGCTGCGGGTCCGGGTCCGCCTCGGCGACCTCGCCCCCGACGACGTCGAGGTGCAGGCGGTCTCCGGCCGCGTCGACGCGGAGGACCGCATCACGGACGCGTCGACGGTCCCGCTCAAACCGGTGGGCGGCCCCGACCTGGAGGGCCGCTGGGCCTACGAGGGCCCGCTGTCCCTGGACCGCACCGGCCCCTACGGCTACACGGTCCGCATCCTGCCCAGCCACCCCCTGCTCGCGTCGGGCGCGGAACTGGGCCTGGTCGCCGGGCCCTCGGAGGAGCTGGCGGAGGGGGCGGGAGTGCTGATGCGGTGAGCGGGACGCGCTCGCGGCCGTGCCGGGTCCGCCGCCCGGCACGGCCGCGGCGTACGGGGAACCGTCCTCCTACCGTGCACCCGGCGGGCTACCCGTCGCCCTGTGTGGACAACCCGCGCAGCACCACCCCGCACCGGCGCGCGTACGCCTGTTGCAGGCCGCGGGTGGCCGGGCCGCCCGCGCGGGCGTACCACTTGGCGGGGCGGCTGAAGGCGGAGACGGTCAGCCAGACCGTTCCGTCGCCGGTGCGGTCCACGACGAAGGCCTCCTCGCCGCACTCCGGGTGGCCGTGGAGCGTGCCGTAGGCCCAGCCGGCGCGGCGGCGTTCCTCCGTCGTCCAGATGATGCGGCAGGGGGCCTTGATCAGGCCGGCGAGGGTGACGGTGACGTCGACGCCGGGGGCCGCGCGGTCGGCGGTGGCGGATATGCCCACACCCAGGGCGCGGTGCATCTCCCAGGTGAGGACGGCTTCGGCGGCGCGGCGGAAGACGTCCTCGCCCTCGCCCAGGCGCGTGCGCACGTGCAGCGGGTGGAAGCCGGGCGGGCAGAAGCCGGGCCGGTCGCGTGTCGCGCCGACGTCGTCGTACGTGAAGTCCTGGGAAGGCATGGGGCCCAAGCGTAGGGCGGCACCCGGGGATGCCTTCGTCCCGGGTGCCGCCCGTGCTGGTGCCTGGGGATCAGGTGACGTTGACCGCCGACCAGGTCGCCGCCACCGCGTTGTACTCGGTGCTGCCGGAGCCGTACAGGTCACGCGCCGCGTTCAGGGTCGCGGTGCGCGCGCCCTTGTAGTTCGTGGTCGACGTCATGTACGTGGTCAGCGCCTTGTACCAGATCTGGACGGCCTTGTCGCGGCCGATGCCCGTGATCGTGGAGCCGTTGGAGGTCGGCGAGTTGTACGAGACCCCGTTGATCGTCTTCGCGCCGCTGCCCTCCGACAGCAGGTAGAAGAAGTGGTTCGCCGGGCCGGAGGAGTAGTGGACGTCCATGCCGCCCAGGCTCGACGACCAGTAGTTCGCCGAGCTGCCGTCCTTGCTCGGCTGGTCCATGTAGCGCAGCGGGGTGCCGTTGCCCCGGATGTCGACCTTCTCACCGATGAGGTAGTCGCCCGGGTCCTTGGAGTTGGCCGCGTAGAACTCCACCGCCGTGCCGAGGATGTCCGACGTGGCCTCGTTGAGGCCGCCCGACTCACCGGAGTAGTTGAGGCCGGCCGTGTTCGAGGTGAGGCCGTGGGTCATCTCGTGGCCCGCCACGTCCAGCGACGTCAGCGGCTTGACGTTGCCGTCGCCGTCGCCGTACGTCATGCAGAAGCAGCTGTCGGACCAGAAGGCGTTGACGTACGCGTTGCCGTAGTGGACGCGGGAGTAGGCGGCGACGCCGTTGTTCTTGATGCCGTTGCGGCCCAGGACGTTCTTGTAGAAGTCCCAGGTGACCTGGGCGCCGTAGTGGGCGTCCACCGCGGCGTTCTGGTCGGTGGAGGAGCTGGTCACGGTGCCGGTGCCCCAGACGTCGTCCGCGTCGGTGAAGAGCGTGCCCGCCGAGGAGGACGTGGAGCGGGCCTTGTTGTACGTCTTGTGGGCGCCGCGCGAGGCGTCGTTGAGCTGGTAGGTCGAGCCGGACTTCGCGGTGCCGATCGTCACGGTGCCGTTGTACTGGCTGTGGCCCGTTCCGGTCTGGATGGCCTCCCACTCGTACAGCTTCGCGCCGGTCTGCGCGTCGGTGACGACGTGCAGTTCCTGCGGGGTGCCGTCGTGCTGGAAACCGCCGACGACGGTCTCGTACGCGAGGGTCGGCTTGCCGTTCGCCGCCCAGACGACCTTGCGCGGGGCCTTGTCGGCCGCGGACTTGGTGGAGCCCTCCGCCTGTGCGGCCTTCAGGGCCTGCTTCTCGGCCGCGGCCTGGGTGACGTCCGCGGTGAGGTCGGTGACCGCGACGTCGGCCTTCGTGGCCTTGGTGACGCCCTCCGTCGCGCCGGACGCCGACTCGTGGACGACCAGGTCGCCGCCGAGGACGGGGAGTCCGGCGTACGTCCGCTCGTAGCGGGTGTGGGTCGAGCCGTCGGCGTCCTTGATGACGTCGCGGACGACGAGCTTCTCCTGGGCGCCCAGGCCTATCGCGTCCGCCGTGTCGGCCGCGGTGGCCTCCGCCTCCTTGAGCAGGGCGGTGCGGGCGGCCGGGGTCAGGGCGACCGGGACGGCGTCGGCCGCGGCCTTGGCGGGGGCCGGGTCGTTCTGGGCGGAGGCGCCGGTGGTCATGCCGGCGGTGAGGAGGGCTCCGGCGGCGACGGCGGTCGCGATGGCCAGAGTGGTGCGCTTGTGACGCGCGTAGAAGGGGGTCACACGAGCTCCTTGGTGTGGGGAAGGTGCTGTGGTGCTGGTGCGGCGGGTGGAGGAAGACTGACACTTAAGACGCGTACATGTCAGGAGTGATCGGTGATGTTGGCCGAAAGTCGACCGTCAGGTGAACTCACGGCAACGTGAACGAGCGCCGCCCCGGCGGGAGATGACCCGCCGGGGCGACGCCTTGTCGGAAGACCTGGACTGCCGGGCGACCTACGGGAAGGTCAGCTTCCAGCTGTTGATGTAGCCCGTGTCCCGGGCCGCGTTGTCCTGGACCCTCAGCTGCCAGACGCCGTTGGCGACCTCGGAGGAGGCGTTCACCGTGTACGTGGTGTTGAGGTTGTCCGTGCTGCCACCGGTGCCGTACCCCTTCAGCGTGTACGCCGTGCCGTCGGGGGCGATCAGCTGGACACGGAGGTCACCGATGTAGGTGTGGACGATGTCCACCGCCACCGCCAGGTTCGACGGCGCGTTGCCGGTGCGGCCGGAGACGGTGATCGACGAGTTCACCGCCGCTCCGTTGTCCGGGATCGCCACGTCGGCCGTGTTCTCGAAGGACGTGCCACCGCCGCCGCCGTCGCCGGGACGCGCGCCGACCGCGATGCCCGCCCAGGCGTGCGCCACCGCCGCGTACTCGGGGCTCGTCGTGCCGTACAGCTCACCGGCCGCCGCGAGGGTGCCGGTGCGGGCGGCCGCGTAGTTGGTGGTCGAGGTGAACTTCGTGGTCAGCGCGCGGAACCAGATCTTCTCCGCCTTGTCGCGGCCGATGCCGGTGACCGGGAGGCCGTCCGCGGTGGGCGAGTCGTAGGTGACACCGTTGATGGTCTTGGTGCCGCTGCCCTCGCTCAGCAGGTAGAAGAAGTGGTTGGCGGGGCCGGACGAGTAGTGCACGTCGATCGAGCCGATGCCGGAGTACCAGTTGTCCTTCGACGAGCCGTCCTTGCTGGGCTTGTCCATGTAGCGCAGCGGGGTGCCGTCGCCGTTGATGTTGATCTCCTCGCCGATGAGGTAGTCACCGACGTCGGAGGTGTTGTTGGCGTAGAACTCGACGGTCGCGCCGAAGATGTCGGACGTCGCCTCGTTCAGACCGCCGGACTCGCCGCTGTAGTTGAGGCCGGCCGTGTTGGAGGTGAGGCCGTGCGTCATCTCGTGGGCGGCCACGTCGATCGACGTCAGCGGGTTGGCGTTGCCCGACCCGTCGCCGTACGTCATGCAGAAGCAGCTGTCCTGCCAGAACGCGTTGACGTAGTTGTTGCCGTAGTGGACGCGGGAGTACGCGCCCACGCCGTCGCCGCGGATGCCGCTGCGGCCGTGCACGTTCTTGTAGTAGTCCCAGGTCAGCGCGGCGCCGTAGTGGGCGTCGGCGGCGGCCGACTCCAGGTTGGACGGGCTGCCGTTGCCCCAGATGTCGTCGGCGCCCGAGAAGAGCGTGCCGGTGCCGGAGGTGCCCCGGTTGAGGTTGTACGTCTTGTGGTTGCCGCGCGCGCCGTCGGTCAGGTTGTACGTCGACCCGGACTGCGTGGTGGTGAGCGGGACCTGACCGCTGTACACCGTGTTGCCGGTGCCGGTCTCGACGGCCTCCCACTCGTACAGCTTCGCGCCCGTCGTGGCGTCGGTGACGACGTGCAGCTCCTGCGGCGTGCCGTCGTGCTGGAACCCGCCCACGACCGTCTCGTACGCCACCGTCGGCGTGCCGTTCGCCGCCCAGATCACCTTGCGCGGCTCGCGGTTGACGACGGGGCTCTTGGCCTCCTCCGCCTTCGCGGCGGCCAGCGCCTGCGCCTTCGCCTTGGCGGCGGGCAGCTCCGCCGTGGTGGTGGCCGGCGCGATCGCGGCGCGGGTGGCCTTGACGACGGACTCCGTCGCGCCGGCCGGGGTGCTCTCGACGACCAGGTCGCCGCCGAGGACGGGCAGACCGGCGTAGGTGCGCTCGTAGCGGGTGTGCACCGTGCCGTCCGCGTCCTTGACGACGTCACGGACGACGAGCGCCTCCTTGGCGCCCAGGCCCAGCTCCTTGGCCGTCCGGGCCTTGTCGGCGTTCGCCTCGCGTATCAGCTCGGCGCGCTGGGCGGGGGAGAGCCGGACCGACTCCGAGCCCGGGATCACCTGACCGGCCGCCCGCGGTGCCTTCTCCGGGGCGGCCGTCGCGGCGCCGGACTGCACGGCGGCGGCGAGGAGCGCGGAGACGCCGACGAGGGCGGCGGCCGCGGCTCTGCGGTACGGGGTGTGGGAGGTGCGTCTGCGAGAGGGACTGCTGCTCACACTGACTCCTTCTGCGCGGCCGCGGTGTGCGCGGCCTGGGGAGACCGGCGGGCGGGTGGGCCCGTCCGGGCACGACAAGGGCGGTACGCAGAACGGTGGCGCTGTGGGGTTGCTGTGAAGTAGCAGAGGGAAGAGTGGCAGGCGGTGGCGCTTTCTGTCAGGGGCGCGTCAGGAAGTTGGCCGGAAACGGTCCGTTGTCCGGGAGTTCATGTTCGATATACGGACCCGTCGGGTGCCGGGCGGGGGTGTGCCTCCCAGGCCAAGGACGCCGGCGCCGGCTCAGCCCACCTTCAGCAGCAGCACCGCCCGGGCCGGCACCGTCACCGCCGTCCCCGCCCGGTGGGTGACGCCCGGCGGATCCGCCTGCTCCTCCCGCGAGGTGTCGACGACCACCTCGTACCGCTCAGCCCACGGCGGACCCGGCAGCACGAAGCTCACCGGCCGGTCCCCGGCGTGCAGGACGGCGAGAAAGCTGTCGTCGACGACCGGCGCGCCCCGCTCGTCCCGGCCCGGGATGTCCCGCCCCGACAGGTACATCCCGAGCGCGGCGGCGGGCGCGTACCAGTCGCCCTCGGTCATCTCCGTGCCGCGCGCCGTGAACCAGGCCAGGTCCCGCAGTCCGTCCGCCGAGTGCGCGGCGCCCGAGAAGAACGCCCGCCGCCGCAGCACCGGATGCCGGTGGCGCAGCGCGATCAGCCGGGACGTCAGGTCGAACAGCGCCTTCCAGCCCGGGTCCTGGAGCAGCCCCCAGTCCAGCCAGCTGACCTCGTTGTCCTGGCAGTAGGCGTTGTTGTTGCCGCCCTGGGTGCGCCCCAGCTCGTCGCCCGCGACCAGCATCGGCACACCCGTCGACAGCAGCAGCGTGGTCAGCAGGTTCCGCAGCTGCCGGCGCCGCAGGGCCCGTACCCGCTCGTCGTCCGTCTCGCCCTCGGCGCCGCAGTTCCAGGCCCGGTTGTCGTCGGTGCCGTCCCGGTTGCCCTCGCCGTTGGCCTCGTTGTGCTTGTGCTCGTACGACACCAGGTCCCGGAGGGTGAACCCGTCGTGCGCGGTGACGAAGTTGACCGACGCGTACGGCCGGCGCCCGCCCCAGGCGTACAGGTCGCTGGACCCGGACAGCCGGTAGCCCATCTCCCGTACATCGGGCAGCGCGTGCCGCCAGAAGTCCCGCACGGCGTTGCGGTAGCGGTCGTTCCACTCCGTCCACAGGGGCGGGAAGGCACCCACCTGGTAGCCGCCCGACCCCACGTCCCACGGCTCGGCGATCAGCTTCACCCGGCGCAGCACCGGGTCCTGCGCGATGACCGCGAGGAACGGCGAGAGCATGTCGACATCGTGCATCGAGCGGGCCAGCGCCGCCGCCAGGTCGAAGCGGAAGCCGTCGACGCCCATCTCCGTCACCCAGTAGCGCAGCGAGTCGGTGATCAGCCGCAGTACGTGCGGCTGCACCACGTGCAGGGTGTTGCCGCAGCCCGTGTAGTCGGCGTACCGGCGGGCGTCGGACTGCAACCGGTAGTACCCCCGGTTGTCGATGCCCTTCAGGGACAGCGTCGGCCCCAGCTCGCCCGCCTCCGCCGTGTGGTTGTAGACCACGTCGAGGATGACCTCGATGCCCGCCGCGTGCAGCGCCCGCACCATCCGCTTGAACTCGCCGACCTGCTGCCCGGTCGTGCCGGAGGAGGCGTAGGCGGCGTGCGGGGCGAAGTAGCCGATGGAGTTGTACCCCCAGTAGTTCCTCAGGCCCCGGCGCAGCAGGTGGTCCTCGTGCGCGAACTGGTGGACGGGCAGCAGCTCCACCGCCGTCACGCCCAGCTTCACCAGGTGCTCGATCGCCGCCGGATGCGCCAGGCCGGCGTACGTGCCGCGCAGTTCCTCCGGGATTCCGGGGTGCAGCCGGGTGAAGCCGCGCACATGCAGCTCGTAGATGACGGAGTCCGCCCACGGTGTCTTCGGCCGGCGGTCGTCGGCCCAGTCGTCGTCGTCGTGGACGACGACGCCCTTCGGGACGTACGGCGCCGAGTCCCGTTCGTCGCGCACGGTGTCCGCGACGTGCTGCTGGGGCCAGTCCCGGACGTGCCCGTACACCTCGGGAGGCAGTCCGAAGGAGCCGAAGTCGCCGTCCACCGCGCGCGCGTAGGGGTCCAGGAGCAGCTTCGCCGGGTTCCAGCGGCCCCCGGTCCACGGGTCCCAGCGGCCGTGCACCCGGTAGCCGTAGCGCTGACCGGGCATCACACCGGGCACGAAGCCGTGCCAGATCTCGTGCGTCAGCTCGGTCAGCCGGGCCCGGGTCTCCCGGCCGTGCTCGTCGAACAGACACAGCTCGACCGCTTCCGCCCCGCCCGCCCACAACGCGAAGTTGGTCCCGGCGACGCCGTCCGGCCCGACCCGGAACCGGGCCCCGAGCGGCGTGGACGCGCCCGGCCACACGGGCACGCCGGGCGTCCTGCGCCGTGCCCCGTTCACGACGGCGGACGCGCTCGTGCGCTCCGCCACCGCCTCCTGCTCGGCTGCGCTGGACACCGTTGCGCCTCCCGCGGCTCGTGGAACGACGGCGGCCCAGGGCGTACGGCGTCCCTGCCGCGGCTCCCCGTTGCGTCGTTCTCCCCCCTTTTCTGCCCAGAGCGTGCCTCGCACTCACGTTTCCCCGTGGCGTGCCCGCTCGTTGGACACGGCGTGAGGCACGTAACTGGGCGCGCACGGCGCGCGGGGGCCGCGCTGGCCGCCGTACTGACATGGGCAGGACTGCTGGCCGGGGCCGCCGGCTGCACCGGGGACCACGGCCGCGCCGGGCTCGACCGGGTGCTCGACAAACCCCCGGCGGCCGAGGACGTCATCCACGTCACGCCGCGGGACGGCGCCCGGGACGTGCGCCCCGGGACCGCGCTGCGGGTGTGGGTGCCCGCCGGACGGCTGGCGTCGGTACGGGTCGTCACCTCGCAGGACGCGCAGGAGAAGGAGGTGGAGGGCCGGATCTCCGCGGACGGCCTGAGCTGGCGGCCGCACGACACCCGGCTCGCGCTCGCCGCCCGCTACACGGTCGACGCGGTCGCCGTCGACGGCGACGGCCGCCGCTCGGCCCGCCACACCACTTTCACCACCTTTGTCCCCGAGAAACGCTTCATCGGATACGTCAGCCCCGAGAACCGCGCCACCGTCGGCACCGGCATGATCGTCTCACTGGCGTTCAACCGGGAGATCGACGACCGCGCCGCCGTCGAACGCGCCGTCCAGGTCACCGCGGAGCCCGCCGTCGAGGTCCGCCCGCACTGGTTCGGCGATGCCCGCCTGGACTTCCGCCCCCAGCGCTACTGGAGACCCGGCACCCGGGTCACCGTCGCCCTGCGCCTGCGCGACGTCGAGGGCGCGCCCGGTGTCTACGGCATCCAGCACAAGACGTTCTCCTTCACCGTCGGCCGCCACCAGGTCTCCCTCGTCGACGCCGCCCGGCACACCATGGAGGTGCGGCGCGACGGCGAGCTGCTCACCACCGTGCCCATCACGGCGGGGGCGCCCGGGACCACCACCTACAACGGGAAGATGGTGGTGACCGAGATGCTGGAGCTCACCCGCATGAACGGCGCCACGGTCGGCTTCAAGAAGGCGGACGGCAAGGGCGAGTACGACATCCCCGACGTGCCGCACGCCATGCGCCTGACCGCCTCCGGCACCTTCCTGCACGGCAACTACTGGGCGCCCGCGTCCGTGTTCGGCCGGACCAACGTCAGCCACGGCTGTGTGGGCCTGCGCGACATCAAGGGCGGCGGCGCGGACACGCCCGCGGGCTGGTTCTTCGACCGCAGCCTGATCGGGGACGTCATCGAGGTCGTCAACAGCAACGACAAGCAGGTCGCCTACGACAACGGCCTCGGCGGCTGGAACATGAGCTGGCGGGAGTGGACGGCGGGCAGCGCGCTGGAGTGACGTGAAGCGACCCTTTCCTCCCAAGGTCGAAGTTGGGACTGAACAGTGACATTCCGGGGTCCCCGACGCTGTTGACCTTGTGGTTAATATGCGCGCAGCGCAGCGGAGACGCGCCTGCGCGCGGGCCGGAAGGTCCGGGGGAGGGGAGAAGGAAAAGTGAACATGCGACCGATACCGGGGGCGTCGGTTGGGGGGCGCTCACGCGGCCGCAGCAAGCGGTTGGCACTGATAACCGGAGGGCTGCTGCTGGCCGTCACGGCCTGCGCCGGGGGCGGCGACAAGGGCGCGGGCACCGGATCCGAGGGCAAGGGCAAGGACAAGGGGGCCTCCACCACCGCCGCGAGCGGGCAGTCGGAGGCGGTCGTCAGCATCGCCCCGAAGGACGGCGCGAAGTCCGTCGAGACCAGCGGCGTCCTCAAGGTCACCGCCGCCAAGGGCAAGCTGACCGAGGTCGTGGTCAAGGACTCCAAGGGCACGGCGGTCCCGGGCGCGATCTCCGCGGACGGCGCCGGCTGGACGCCGGCCACCCATCTGGCCGCAGCCACCACCTACCAGGTGCACGCGGTCGCCAAGGACTCCGAGGGCCGTACGGCCGCCGAGGACTCGAGCTTCACCACGCTGACGCCGGAGAACACCTTCATCGGCGAGTTCACGCCGGAGGACGGCACCACGGTCGGCGTCGGCATGCCGTTCTCCGTCCGCTTCACCCGGGGCATCACCAACCCGGACGCGGTCGAGAAGGCCATCAGCATCAAGACCGAGCCGGCCGTCGACGTCCAGGGCCACTGGTTCGGCAACGACCGCCTCGACTTCCGCCCGGAGAAGTACTGGAAGTCCGGCACCAAGGTCACCGTCAAGCTGAACCTCGACGGCGTCGAGGGCCGCGAGGGCGTCTACGGCGAGCAGTCGAAGACCGTGTCCTTCACCATCGGCCGCAACCAGGTCTCCGTCGTGGACGTCAAGAAGCTCAAGATGCAGGTCACGCGGGACGGCAAGGTCGTCAAGACCATTCCGGTCACCACCGGCAAGCCCGGCATGGAGACCTGGAACGGCCAGATGGTCATCAGCGAGAAGCTGACCGTGACCCGGATGAACGGCGAGACGGTCGGCTACGGCGGCGAGTACGACATCAAGGACGTGCCGCACGCCATGCGCCTGACCACCTCCGGCACCTTCCTGCACGGCAACTACTGGGGCGGTGACGCCTTCGGCAACTACAACGCCAGCCACGGCTGCATCGGCCTGCGCGATGTGCGCGGCGGCTACGACAGCGGTGTGCCGGCCGCGTGGTTCTTCAACAACTCGATGGTCGGCGACGTGGTCGTCGTGAAGAACTCCAACGACCGGATCGTCGACCCGGACAACGGCTACAACGGCTGGAACATGCCGTGGGCGGAGTGGACGAAGTAACACCTCCGGCGGCGGGCCCGGTGCTGTCTGTGACGGACGGCACCGGGCCCGATGTCGTTAGTGCCCGTTAACCTGCTGGCATGACCGTGAATCTCGAAGTCTCCGAGGGCGTCGGCACCCTGCGCCTGGACCGCCCGCCCATGAACGCGCTGGACGTCGCCACCCAGGACCGGCTCAAGGAGCTGGCCGAGGAGGCCGGACGCCGCGACGACGTCCGGGCCGTGGTGGTCTACGGCGGCGAGAAGGTGTTCGCGGCGGGCGCGGACATCAAGGAGATGCAGGCCATGGACCACACGGCGATGATCCTGCGCGCCCGCGCCCTTCAGGACTCCTTCACCGCGGTGGCCCGCATCCCCAAGCCGGTGGTGGCGGCCGTGACCGGCTACGCGCTGGGCGGCGGCTGCGAGTTGGCGCTGTGCGCCGACTTCCGGATCGCGGCCGAGAACGCGAAGCTGGGCCAGCCGGAGATCCTGCTCGGCCTGATCCCGGGCGCGGGCGGCACCCAGCGTCTGTCCCGCCTGGTCGGGCCGTCCAAGGCCAAGGACCTCATCTTCACCGGCCGGATGGTGAAGGCGGACGAGGCGCTGACCATGGGCCTGGTGGACCGGGTCGTGCCGGCCGCCGACGTGTACGCCGAGGCGCACGCGTGGGCGGCGAAGCTGGCGCAGGGGCCGGCGATCGCGCTGCGCGCGGCGAAGGAGGCCATCGACACCGGTCTGGAGACGGACATCGACACCGGGCTGGCCGTCGAACGCAACTGGTTCGCGGGTCTGTTCGCGACCGCCGACCGCGAGATCGGCATGCGCAGCTTCGTCGAGGAGGGGCCGGGCAAGGCGAAGTTCCTCTGAGTCCTCTGCCTCCCGAACTCCACGCCCGCCGGGGATCCGGCGGATCCCACGCGTCTCGCGGACCCCACGCGTCTCGCGGATGCGGCGTGCCTCGCGAAGCCGGCGCGCCCCGCAGGGTCAGTGCCTTCCCCGGTTCCGGCGAATTCTGCGGATCCACTTGCAATTGACAGGTTGTCTGATTTCGGTTCGCTCGATGGGGCGGTTCACCGGGACCCCGAGGCGACCTGGACCGCCTCGCCGAGGGAGCCCGCCGACCGCCTCCGGGCGTGTCGTCGTACCAGGTCGGCGGGGTTCCGCCGGGCTCCGAACTGCCCGGGGCATATGCTTTTCGCAACCGGCGGGACGGTGGCATACGGGGGGCGTATTCCCCCGGAACGGCCACAGGGGCGGTCCCGGGCGGCCATGATGGGGGGCATGGCGGGGCTGGAGGGTATCGAACAGCCGCGAGGGCACGGGCGTGCGGCCGCGGCACGCTGGTCGCCCGCGGTCGAGGACGAACAAGCGCTCAAGGCAGTGGAGTTGTTCGGCAACCCGGCGGAGAAGGAGGTCCGGCTTCCGTCCCGCCCCGAGTCCGCGGCCGTCGCCCGTCGACTCACCCAGGTCGTCGTCCTGCGCCACTGGCAACTCACCCCCAAGATGACCGAGGACGCCGTCCTGCTCGTCTCGGAACTCGTCGGCAACGCCGTCCGCCACACCGGAGCCCGCGCCTTCGGCCTCCGCCTGCGCCGCCGCCGCGGCTGGATCCGTGTCGAGGTCCGCGACCCCTCCCGCGGCCTGCCCTGTCTGATGCCGGTCCAGGAACTGGACACCAGCGGCCGCGGCCTGTTCCTCGTCGACAAACTGGCCGACCGCTGGGGGGTCGACCTCCTGCCCCGCGGCAAGACGACCTGGTTCGAGATGCGGGTGGCGGACCGCTGAGTCCGCCCTCGACGCCTTCCTCGATGCCAACGGGTGAATAGCCCGTTTTGTCGCTGCTGGGCTCTTAAATGGTGCGGTCCGCTCACGCCCCTGTTCCACCGCCGCCGACCGCGCGCGGTCACCGCCACGGAGCTGCTCAGCCGATGCACCGCACCCTTGTGAAATGCGCCCTGCTCGCCGGCGCCGCCCTCGCCGTCCTCGCCGCCTGCGGCACCGACCCCGGGAGCGGCACGGGCCGGCCCACCAAGGCCCCCGCCCCCACCCCGGTGAAGAAGAGGCAGACGCCCCCGGGCCTGCCCGGCATGCCGCCCGTCCTCGACCCCGAGGACGTCTACGCCGCCGACCGGCCGGGCCGTCTCTCCCCGGTCGTCAAGGGCTTCCCGTCCCGGGTCTACGTCCCCAACACCGAGTCCGACACCGTCTCCGTCATCGACCCGAAGACGTACCGGGTCATCGAGACCATCCCCGTCGGCCGCCAGCCCCAGCACGTCGTTCCCTCCTGGGACCTGAAGACCCTCTGGGTCAACAACAACCGCGGCCACACCCTCACCCCCATCGACCCGAGGACCGGCAAGGCGGGCAAGGAGGTGGAGGTGCACGACCCGTACAACCTCTACTTCACGCCCCACGGCAAGTACGCCGTCGTGATGGCCTCGCTCGATCGCGAGCTGGTCTTCCGCGACCCGCACACCCTGAAGAGGATCAAGACCGAACCGGTCACCTGCTACGGCGTCAACCACGCCGACTTCTCCATGGACGGCCGGTACTTCATCGTCTCCTGCGAGTTCAGCGGTGAACTGCTCAAGGTCGACACGGAGAAGATGGAGGTCGTGGGCCAGCGGAAACTGCCGCTCGACGGCGCCATGCCGCAGGACGTCAAGCTCTCCCCCGACGGCAAGCGGTTCTACATCGCGGACATGATGGCCCACGGCATGTGGGTCCTGGACGGCGACACCTTCGCCGAGCCCACCCTCCTGCCCACCGGCAAGGGCTGCCACGGCCTCTACGTCAGCCGCGACTCCCGCGAGATGTACGTCTCCAACCGGGGCGAGGGCTCGGTCTCCGTGTTCGACTTCGCCAAGAACAAGCTGACCAAGAAATGGCACCTGCCCGACGGCGGCAGCCCCGACATGGGCGGCGTCTCCGCCGACGGCAAGGTCCTGTGGCTGTCCGGACGGTACGACTCCGAGGTGTACGCCATCGACACCCGCACCGGCGCACAGCTCGCCCGCATCCCCGTCGGCAGCGGCCCGCACGGCCTCGCCGTCTACCCGCAGCCGGGCCGCTACTCGCTCGGCCACACCGGCGTCTTCCGCTGACGCCGGACCCCGCTAGCGGCGCGTGAGCAGTGCCTCCGCCCCCACCGGCCGGTACCCCGCCGCCTGGAACGCCCGTACGCTGCGGGCGTTCCCCGGCGAGATCTGGGCCCACACCGGTTCCCCGGCGAGGTGCCGGGCCGCCGTGACCAGGGCCCGCCCCAGCCCCCGGTGCCGTACGGCGTCGTCGACCTCCACCGCGACCTCCAGCCGGCCCGCCACCCCGCGCCCCAGGACCAGCACACCGCCGTCCACGGCCCAGACCCGCACGTCGTCGCGCCGTCTACGCGAACCGGCCACCCTCGGATGGTCCGGGTCCTCGATCTCCGTCAGGGACAGGGGCGGCCCGCCCGGCAGCGGGGAGCCGACCACGAGGGCGTCGACCGTGTCCGTCCGACGGCCGGTGCGGTCCATGAAGGCGGTCAGGAACCGGGCGTTCAGGGTGGCCGCCAGCGCGTCGCAGTCCACGGCGCGCAGTGTCTCGTGCACCCACTCGGGGTCCTCGTCCGTGAAGACCACCGAGTGCGCCGTGAAGGACAGGACGCCGGCGTCGCGCGGACCGGCCTGCGGGACGACGGTCGTACGGCCGTCCGCCGGCGGGAACACGCCCCGCGCCGCCGCGTCCAGAACGTCCCGCAAGGTCTCCACCGCGCTCGCCCCCGCTCCTTGAGTCTCCACCCACTGGAGGGTCCAGACTCACACACATGATCGACGACGGCACCGGGCTCCGCACCATCGGCGAGCTGGCACGGGCCACCGGCCTCACCGTGCGCACCATCCGCTACTGGTCCGACGAAGGCGTCCTTACCCCCGTGGCCCGCTCGGCGGGCGGCTACCGCCTGTACGACGCCGAGTCCGCCGCCCGCCTGGAACTGATCCGCACCCTGCGCGAACTGGGCCTCGGCCTGGGCGACGTGCGCCGGGTGCTCGCGGGGGAGACGACCGTCGCGGAGGTCGCCGCCGCGCACGTGGCGGCGCTGGACGCGCAGATCCGCTCCCTGAAAGTGACCCGTGCGGTGCTGTCGACCGTGGCGCGACGCGGCTCCACCACCGAGGAGATGACCCTGATGAACAGACTGGCCCGACTGTCGGCGGCCGAGCGCCGGCGCATCGTCGAGGACTTCATGACCGAGATCTTCGACGGCCTGGACACGGCCGACCCCGACGTCCGCACCCGGCTGCGCTTCATGACGGCGCGGCTGCCCGACGACCCCACCCCCGAACAGGTCGACGCCTGGGTGGAGCTGGCCGAGCTGATCCAGGACCCGGAGTTCCGGGCGCTGATGCGCCAGATGGTCGAGTTCAACACCGCCGACCGCGGACCGGACGACCCGCCCGGCACCTCCCTGTGGTTCATGAGCCGCCTGGTCCGGCTCGCCGGGGAGGCGCTCGCCGCGGACGTCGCCCCCGACGCCCCCGAGGCGGACACCGTGCTGCGCGGCCTGCTCGGCGAGGCCGACCGCGCCGCCGTCCTCCTGCGGCTGACGGCGGCCTCGACCGCGCGGGTCGCCCGCTACCGCGAGCTGTCGGCCGTCGTGAACGGTCTCGACCGCCAGCCGTCGTACGAGGAGGAGTTCGCATGGGTGGTCGCCGCACTGCGCGCTCACCCGGACCGTTAATCTGACCTGCGACAGCAAGGCACGACGAAAAGGGGCGGATCGGTGGCGGACATCGAAGAAGCGCGCAAGGAGTTCCAGCGGATCGACTCGGACGGTGACGGCTTCATCACCGCGGCCGAGTTCAAGACCGCGCTCGCCCAGGCGGGCGACTGGAACGTCACCGAGTCGGTCGCCGAGGCCATCATCAGCAGCCGTGACCTGAACGGCGACAAGCTGCTGTCGTTCGACGAGTTCTGGTCGCACCTGAACAAGTGACGCGGTGCGCGACGCGGTAGAAGGGGGGCGCCCGAACCGGGCGCCCCCCTTCTTCCACGCGGCCGTGGTCGCCGCCGCCCAGAACCCGTGCTCGCCGATCTCTTCGCGGAGTTCGTGCCGGTTCTGCGGCAGGGCCTGGTCGACCTCCTCGCGCTCACCTCGCTGCGCGAGGACGACCCGAACACCGCCGACGCGACGCACGAGGCGCTGCGGAATAGCGCGCCGGCGCCCGGGGTTGAGCCCACCAAGAAGCATGCACATGCATGGAATGTGTGCGTGCCCCAGGCGATCGCGGAAAGGCCAGTCATGAAGATCGGCATCATCGGCGCGGGCAACATCGGCGGCAACCTCACCCGGCGGCTCACCGCCCTCGGTCACGAGGTCGCCGTCGCCAACTCCCGCGGCCCGCACACCCTCACGGAGCTGGCCGCGGAGACGGGCGCCACGCCGGTCGAGGCCACACAGGCGGCGCGCGGCGCGGAGGTCGTGGTCGTGACGGTCCCGCTCAAGGCGGTCCCGGACCTGCCCCCCAACCTGCTGGAGGGGGCGGCCGAGGGCGTGGCGGTCATCGACACCAACAACTACTACCCCCGCCAGCGCGACGGCCGGATCGCGGAGATCGAGGACGACGGCCTCACCGAGAGCCGCTGGACGGAACGCCACCTCGGCCACCCCGTGATCAAGGCCTTCAACGGCACCTACGCCGAGGACATACTCGACCGCCCCCGCCCGGCCGGCGCCCCCGACCGCATGGCCCTGCCGGTCGCCGGGGACGACGAGGCGGCCAAGGCGAAGGTGCGGGCCCTCATCGACGAACTGGGCTTCGACACGGTCGACGCCGGCGGCATCGACGACTCATGGCGCCAGCAGCCCGACACCCCCGTGTACGGCCTGCGCGCCGGCGCCGCCGAGGTGACCGAGGCACTGGCCAAGGCGAGCCGGGAGCGCACGCCCGACTTCCGCGGCTGAGGGGCCCGGGAGGGCGTCCGGATCAGACGATCTCCAGGGGGACGTGCGGTCCGTCCGGCAGTTCGACCTCGACCGGGTCCCCGGGCCGCACGACACCCCCCTGGACGACGACGCCCATGATCCCGGCCCGGAAGACCGGGCTGCCGTTGGCGTCCCGTCCGACGACCTCCTTCAGCAACCCCTTGCGGAACCCGTCGATCTGCGCGCACGGGTTCCGCAGCCCGGTCACCTCGACGACGGCCTCGTCCCCCAGCAGCAGCCGCGTCCCGGCCGGCAGCCCCAGCAGGTCGACCCCCCGGGTCGTCACGTTCTCCCCGAGCTGCCCGGCCGCCACCTCGAAGCCGGCCTCGCGCACCTCGGCGAACAACTCCTCGTGGATGAGGTGCACCTGACGCAGGTTCGGCTGCGAGGGATCCCGCTTCACCCGGGACCGGTGCTTCACGGTCGTCCCGGCGTGCACGTCGCCCTCCACCCCGAGCCCCTTGATCAGCGTGACGCTGTCGCGGGTGGGCTTGGTGAACGAGTACGTGCCGTTGCTGCTCACGGCGGCGATGGTCCCACCCATTCGAGAAGCTCCCCTCTCCTCCTGCGGATATTCACTCCATTGTCGCCCACTCCAGCAGCGCCGCCCTGCTCGGGAAGTCCGCCACGTTCCGGTCGAGCGGGTCGTCGGTGTACTGGTGGAAGCGCCATCTCGCCTGGATCCGGGGCCGCCCCGCGGTGACGTAGTCGGCGATCCACAGGCCGTCACCGGCGTAGGAGGTGGTGTCGACGTTCAGCCAGAAGTGCCGGTTGCAGTAGAGGACGACCCGGTGGCGCGGCCGCAGCGCCTTCACCTCCCGCAGGAAGCGGTCCTTCTCCGCGTTGCTCGCGTGCGTCCCCGCGCCCGTGGTCTCCCAGTCGACGGCGAGGATGTCGCCCGCCCGCTCCGGGGCCTTGCCGACGAAGTACTCCGCCTGGGCGGTGAGGTTCCCCGGCCACAGGAAGTGGTAGAAACCGACGGTCAGACCGGCCTCACGGGCGTGTTTCGTCTGGGCCGCGAGCTTCGGATTCACGTACGTACGGCCCTCCGTCGCCTTGATGAAGACGAAGGCGAGGCCGTCGGTGTCGTAGGTGGCGGACTGGTGGGCGCTGACGTCGATGCCGTGGAGCATGGAGACGACCCCCGGAAGTGCCGGTGCAGGGAAGGGGATGGTGATATGCCCCGCCCCGACCCGGGCGGAACGTCATCTTCCTGTTCCGCCCCGGTCATGGGAAGCTCAGCACTCGATGATGTTCACCGCCAAGCCTCCACGCGCCGTCTCCTTGTACTTGACGGACATGTCCGCGCCGGTGTCCTTCATCGTCTTGATGACCTTGTCCAGGGACACCTTGTGGGAGCCGTCGCCGCGCATCGCCATCCGGGCGGCGGTGACCGCCTTGACCGCGGCCATGCCGTTGCGTTCGATGCAGGGGATCTGGACGAGTCCGCCGACGGGGTCGCAGGTGAGGCCGAGGTTGTGCTCCATGCCGATCTCGGCCGCGTTCTCCACCTGCTCGGGGGATCCGCCGAGGACCTCCGCGAGCGCGCCCGCCGCCATCGAGCAGGCCGAGCCGACCTCGCCCTGGCAGCCGACCTCGGCGCCGGAGATGGAGGCGTTCTCCTTGAAGAGCATGCCGATCGCGCCGGCGGCCAGCAGGAAGCGGACCACGCCGTCCTCGTCGGCGCCGGGGACGAAGTTCACGTAGTAGTGCAGGACCGCGGGGATGATGCCCGCCGCGCCGTTGGTGGGGGCCGTGACGACCCGGCCGCCGGCCGCGTTCTCCTCGTTCACCGCCATCGCGTACAGGGTGATCCACTCCATGGAGTGGGCCAGCGGGTCGCCCTCCGCCCGCAGCTGCCGGGCCGTCATGGCGGCGCGGCGGCGTACCCGCAGCCCGCCCGGCAGGATGCCCTCACGGGACATGCCGCGCGCCACGCACGCCCGCATCACCTGCCAGATCTCCAGCAGGCCGGCGCGGATCTCCTCCTCGGTGCGCCAGGAGCGCTCGTTCTCCAGCATCAGCGAGGAGATCGACAGGCCGGTCTCCTTCGTCAGGCGCAGCAGCTCGTCGCCGGTGCGGAAGGGGTACTTCAGGACGGTGTCGTCCAGCTTGATGCGGTCCGCGCCGACCGCGTCCTCGTCGACGACGAAGCCGCCGCCCACCGAGTAGTACGTCTTCGACAGCAGCTCCGCCCCGGCGGCGTCGTACGCCCACAGCGTCATGCCGTTCGCGTGGTACGGCAGGGCCTTACGGCGGTGCAGGACCAGGTCCGCGTCGAAGTCGAACGGGATCTCCCGCTCGCCGAGGAGGCGGATGCGGCCCGCGGCCTTGATCGCCTCCACCCGCTCGTCGGCGCTCTCGACGTCCACCGTGCGCGGTGAGTCGCCCTCCAGGCCCAGCAGGACCGCCTTGGGGGTGCCGTGGCCGTGGCCGGTGGCGCCGAGCGAGCCGTACAGCTCGGACCGCACCTGGGCCACGGAGCCCAGCAGGCCCTCGTTGCGCAGCCGCCGCGCGAACATCCGCGCCGCGCGCATCGGGCCGACCGTGTGGGAGCTGGACGGGCCGATGCCGATCGAGAACAGGTCGAAGACCGAGATGGCCACGGTCGTACTCCTCCATGCGGGGGGCGGGGCACCCCGGCCGGTACCGGCCCGGGTGCCCCGCCGGGGGACTTACTTGTTCAGGCCGGGGTACAGCGGGTGCTTGTCCGCCAGGGCGGTCACCCGGGCCTTCAGCGCCTTCGCGTCGTACGACGGCTTCAGCGTCTCGGCGATCACGTCCGCGACCTCGGCGAAGTCCTCGGCCGTGAAGCCGCGGGTGGCCAGGGCCGGGGTGCCGATCCGCAGACCGGAGGTGACCATCGGCGGGCGCGGGTCGTTCGGGACGGCGTTGCGGTTGACCGTGATGCCGACCTCGTGGAGCCGGTCCTCGGCCTGCTGCCCGTCCAGCTCGGACGCGCGCAGGTCGACCAGGATCAGGTGCACGTCGGTGCCGCCGGACAGCACGTTGACACCGGCCTCGCGGGCGTCGGGCGCGGTCAGCCGCTCGGCGAGGATCCGCGCGCCCTCGACCGTGCGCCGCTGGCGCTCCTTGAACTCCTCCGAGGCCGCGACCTTGAAGGAGACCGCCTTCGCCGCGATCACATGCTCCAGCGGCCCGCCCTGGAAGCCCGGGAAGACGGACGAGTTCAGCTTCTTCGCGAACTCCTTCCGCGCGAGGATGATGCCGCCGCGGGGACCGCCCAGCGTCTTGTGGGTGGTGGAGGTGACGACGTCGGCGTACTCCACGGGGTTCGGGTGCAGGCCCGCCGCGACCAGACCGGCGAAGTGCGCCATGTCCACCCACAGGTACGCCTCGACCTCGTCGGCGATCCGGCGGAACTCGGCGAAGTCCAGCTGCCGCGGGTACGCCGACCAGCCCGCGATGATCACCTTCGGGCGGTGCTCCTTGGCGAGCCGCTCGACCTCGGCCATGTCGACCAGGCCGGCGTCGTCCACGTGGTAGGCGACCACGTCGAACTGCTTGCCGGAGAAGTTCAGCCGCATGCCGTGGGTCAGGTGACCGCCGTGCGCCAGGTCCAGGCCGAGGATCGTGTCGCCGGGCTGGGCCAGCGCGAACAGGGCGGCCTGGTTGGCGGAGGCGCCCGAGTGCGGCTGGACGTTGGCGTATTCGGCGCCGAACAGCTCCTTGATCCGGTCGATCGCGATCTGCTCGGCCACGTCGACGTGCTCGCAGCCGCCGTAGTAGCGGCGGCCCGGGTAGCCCTCGGCGTACTTGTTGGTCAGGACCGAGCCCTGCGCCTCCATGACCGCGAGCGGAGCGAAGTTCTCCGAGGCGATCATCTCCAGCGTGGACTGCTGGCGGCGCAGCTCGGCGTCGACCGCGGCGGCGATCTCCGGGTCGAGCTCGTGCAGGGGCGTGTTCAGAAGAGTCATCTACGGTCCTCAGCCGGCGGAGAAGTCGGTGTACTCGTCGGCGGAGAGCAGGTCGGCCGGCTCCTCCGCGACGCGTACCTTGAACAGCCAGCCGCCCTCGAAGGGGGCGGAGTTCACCAGCGACGGGTCGTTCACGACGTCCTCGTTGACCTCGGTGACCTCGCCGGTCACCGGGGAGTACAGGTCGCTGACCGACTTGGTCGACTCCAGCTCGCCGCAGGTCTCGCCCGCGGTCACCGAGGCGCCGACCTCCGGGAGCTGCACGAAGACGACATCACCGAGCGCGTTGGCCGCGTGCTCCGTGATGCCGACCGTCGCGACGCCGTCCTCGGCGGCCGACAGCCACTCGTGCTCCTTGCTGTAGCGCAGCTGCTGGGGGTTGCTCATGGCCTGAATTCTCCTGTACGCGGGGGAGTGCTGATGAATGGGGGACTGCGGAAGGCATGCGTGAGCAGCGGTGATGTGCCCGACATCACTACCGCTTCAGTGCTGCGGGGGCTACGACGGTGTCACTTGCGCCGCTTGTAGAACGGCAGCGCCACGACCTCGTACGGCTCGTGACTGCCCCGGATGTCCACGCCGACACCCGGGGTGCCCGGGGCCGCGTGGGCGGCGTCGACGTACGCCATGGCGATCGGCTTGCCCAGCGTGGGGGAGGGGGCGCCGGAGGTGACCTCGCCGATCACCTCGCCGCCGGCGACGACGGAGTACCCCGCGCGCGGGACACGACGGCCCTCGGCGACCAGGCCGACCAGGACGCGCGGCGGGTCGGTCTCGGCGCGGGCGGCGGCCGCGGCGAGCGCCTCACGCCCGACGAAGTCGCCCTCCTTGCCGAACTTCACCACCCGGCCGAGCCCGGCGTCGAAGGGCGTCAGCCCCGCGGTCAGCTCGTGCCCGTACAGCGGCATGCCCGCCTCCAGGCGCAGGGTGTCCCGGCAGGACAGGCCGCAGGGGACCAGCCCGACGCCCTCGCCGGCCTTGGTCAGCGCCTGCCACAGCTCGACGGCGTGCTCGGGCCGCACGAACAGCTCGAAACCGTCCTCGCCGGTGTAGCCGGTGCGGGCGATCAGCGCGGGGACACCGGCGACGGTGCCGGGCAGGCCCGCGTAGTACTTCAGGCCGTCCAGGTCGGCGTCGGTGAGGGAGGCGAGGACGCCGGGGGACTCGGGGCCCTGGACGGCGATCAGGGCGTAGGCGTCCCGGTCGTCGCGGACCTCGGCGTCGAACCGCTCGGCACGGGCGCGCAGCGCCTCCAGGACCGTCAGGGCGTTGGAGGCGTTGGCGACGACCATGTACTCCGTCTCGGCGAGCCGGTAGACGATCAGGTCGTCCAGGATGCCGCCGTCGGCCTGGCAGATCATGGTGTAGCGGGCCCGGCCGACGCCGACGGAGGCGATGTCGCCGACCAGGGCGAAGTTCAGCAGGGCGGCCGCCTCCGGGCCGGTGACGGTGATCTCGCCCATGTGGGAGAGATCGAAGAGCCCGGCCCTCGTGCGGACGGCCTGGTGCTCGTCGCGCTCGGAGCCGTAGCGCAGGGGCATGTCCCAGCCGGCGAAGTCGGTCATGGTCGCGCCGAGCGAGCGGTGCACGGCGTCGAGCGCGGTGCGGCGCTTCTCGGAGGGTTCGGTACTGCTCATCGGCGTTCTTCTCCCAAGGCGATGGCGACACCTCCCGCGCGGGCTCAGGCGAGCGTGGGGAAGGCGAGGTCGTTCCTCCCCATCTGTCATCGGAACCTGAGAGGTTCGCCATGACCACTCGGATCACGGCTTGCACCTTGGGTGGAGCCACCGGCGGGTGACTCGCTTTTCAGATGTGCCTCGCCCGCGCGGTAACGGGGCCTGAGAGATTCAAGGGAGGGACTTGCTCCTTCGGCGCCCGGACCTGGTACGTGTCCGGGACTCTCCCGCGCGGGTTCAAACGGCCGGTATGCAGTTGGCGCGGCCATCATCGCATGCCGTACCCGATCACGGCAGGCCGCATCTGTGACCGGGTTGTGGCCGAACGCGCACGAAAACGCGCAACACCGCGCATTACCTTCTCTTTACGTTCGATGGGGAGAAGACTTGTCTGACCCCAGGGGAGGACGATCACGGTGAACAGGACCTCGGCATACGCGACGACCTCGGCGGTCGCCCTGCCCGGGCAGCCGCAGGCCACGGCCGGAGGGGCGTGCGGTGCGCGGCCCGCACCCGCCCCCGTCGTCCGCGACCTGCGCGACCGCGCCGGACACAGCCCGCACGGCCTCCTCTTCGGCCCGCGTGACCTGGTCGTGGTCACGGGCCTGCCCGGCAGCGGCAAGTCCACCCTGATGCGGCGCGCGGTGAAGGGCGTCGGCATCGACTCCCAGGACACCCGCGACCGCTGGGACGCCCGCATGCCCCGCTTCCTGCCGTACGCCGTCTACCGCCCGCTCGTCCGGCTCGCCCACTACACCGGGCTGCGCCGGGCCCTGCGCGGCGGGGCGGGCGTGGTCGTGCACGACTGCGGTACGCAGGCCTGGGTCCGCGACTGGCTGGCCCGCGAGGCCCGCCGCCGCGGCGGCGCCCTCCACCTGGTCCTGCTCGACGTCACCCCGGACACCGCGCTGGAAGGCCAGCGCGAGCGCGGCCGAGGCGTCTCCCGCTACGCCTTCCGCCGTCACCGCCGCGCCGCCGCCCGCCTCCTGCACTCCGTGGAAAAGGGCCGCCTCCCCCACGGCTGCGCCTCAGCGATCCTCCTGGACCGCGCCGCGGCCAACACCCTCCGCCGCATCGCCTTCACCGGCACCCCGTAGACCGCCCAAAAAGACGTGGCGAACTGCGCGCCCCGCACCCGACGACGGCGCTGTGCCCCCACCCTCAGGGGCGCGGGGAACTGCGCGACCGGTCCCGGCGGGCCCGCACCTGACGACGGCGCTGCGCCTCCGCTTTCAGGGGCGCGGGGAACTGCGCGACCGGCCCCGGCCGGCCCGCACCCGACGACGGCGCTGCGCCCCCGCCTTCAGGGGCGCGGGGAACTGCGCGACCGGTCCCGGCCGCCCCGCGCCCGGCAGCCCCGGCAGAGTTCGGCCCGAAGGGCCGGCCACCCGCTAGCCTTTCAGCCACAGCAGTGGATACCAGCAGGCGGTAGGCAGATGGACTTTCCCCCGGCGGACCTCCCGGCGGACTTCTCCGCGGACTTCTCCGGTCAGGCGCACCCCCGTTCGCACGGCGGATGGCCCGGCAACGAGCTGGAGGAGGTGCTCTCCGCGTCCCTCGGCGTGCCGGGGGCCGGCGCGAGGATCGTGGAGGTACTGGGGCGCAGCTTCGTATGGGTGCCGCTGCCCAACGGCGGCGGACCGCACAGCGGTCCCCTCGACCTGCCCTCGCTGGAGATCGACGGCCAGGCCTACGTGCCCGTCTTCAGCTCCGAGGAGCAGCTCCGCCAGGTCGCCGGCGCGCACATGTCGTACACGGTCGCGCCGGCCGTGGAGTTCGCCCGGGGCCTGCCGCCGCAGGTGGGCATGGCCGTGAACCCCGAGGGCGTGGTCGGCGTACCGCTGCCGCCGGTGGCCGTGGCCGAGCTGTGCCGCCAGGGCCGTACCCCGCTGGACGGCCCCGCGAGCGGCGGCCGGGTCCGGCTCTTCGAGCCCGACTGGCAGGACGACCCGGTGGACTTCCTGTCCGCGGCCTCGGCTGAGTTCGAGGCGATAGGCGTCGTCCTCACCGCCCGCCGCTGCCTCGCCGCCGTCGAGACGGCCGAGCCGGTCATGTTCGTCGGCGTGGAACTCTCCCAGTGGGAGGGCGACCTGCGCGCGCTGCCCCTGGAGGCCCTGGGCCGGGCCCTCGGCAGGACCGCGGCGCCCTGGCCGGTCAACCTGGTCCTGCTCGACGTCACGCAGGACCCGGTCGCCCGCTGGCTGAAGGAGCGGGTGCGCCCCTTCTACACCAGGGCGGCCTAGAAACTCCCAGTGAGCGGCCAACCGCCGCCAACCCCCGCCGACAACGAACAAGCCACCCCTCGGTGGGCGCCCGTTGTCGGCGGAGCCACCTAAGCTGGTGTGCACACGCGGGGCAAACGAATCGAAGGGGCGGTACAGGTGAGCGCCAGCGGCATCGCGGCCGGGCAGGTCGAGCACATGCTGCGCCAGGTCACGCCCGGGCGTTACGACGCCTACGAGGCGCTGCTGCGCGCGCTCGCCACCCCCTCCGGCGGCCAGGTGTGGATGCTGCTGTGGCAGGGCCAGGCCGGCTCCCCCGACGCCCAGTACGGCGCCATGGAGGTCGAGGGCCACGGCTACGCCCCCTGCGTCACCTCCGCCCAGGAGCTCTCGGCCAGCGGCTGGAACCGCTCGTACGAGGTGGTCGACGGCCTGGACGCGGCGCGCACGCTGTACCCGGGCCGCTACGGCCTCTGGCTGAACCCGCACGCCCCGGGCGGCGGCGTCGGCATCCCCTGGCTGGACCTGCGCCGGATCGCCACCGGTCTGGAGCGGCAGCCGGCCGGCCCGCTGCGGCTGTCCGAACCGGCCATCGAGATCCCGCAGTTCTACGCCCTCCTCGCGCAGAACGCCCACCGCACCCCCGCCCTGCGCTCCCTGCGCCGCGCCTGGGTGCAGCCCGCACTCGGCGCGCCCTACCTCGCCATCGGGCTCGACGTGTACGACACCTCCCCGCCGGCCGTGGACGCCGTACGGGCGATGATGCAGCAGTCGATCGGCGCGGTACCGGACGGCCTGCCGGTGTCGACGGTCGCCATGACCGACGACTACGACCCGGTCGTGATGTGGATGCGCGCCCACGCCCGCCCCTTCTACGACCGCGAGGCGCACGCCCCCGCCGCCCCCGCCCAGGCACCCGCCGCGGGCTACGGCTACCCGCCCGCCGGCCGCTACTGACCACCGCCGCCCCGGCGTGCCCCTCAACACCTCCCGACGGCAGTGGGGTTCTCCGCGCGTAGAGAGCAGTAGTTGGTCAGGTTATCTGGCGAAATGCCCGAATAAGTCGCCGTCCGGCGGCCGTTACCCGCCGTCCGGATAACGGAACCCCACTGACCTCATCACGTTTACGCATCCTTTCACTGCCAAGTCTGGCTACAGATCGCCAAAGCGTTGAAGACTCCCGCACCAGGGGTGCTTCGCCCCTGTGTACGACGGACTGACCACGCCGCTACAGCGGCAAGCGCGGGCCGGCTACCGCCGGTTGAGAGGGGTCCCTGCCAGATGACGGCACCATTGCACGAGCCGACCGCGGAAGCGGCCCCGGGCGCGGCCGAGGAAGCGGCGGTCGCGACCAGCGGCGCCAAGGCCGTACAGGGTCGTTCCCTCGGCCGGATCGCCTGGGAGCGCCTCAAGCGGGACAAGCTCGCCCTGACGGGCGGCGTCGTGGTGCTCGTCCTCATCCTGATCGCCCTGTTCGCGCCGGTGATCACCGGCCTGGTCGGGCAGGACCCGAACGAGTACCACGAGGACCTGATCGACCCGCTCTTCGGCACGCCCACGGGCTCCTTGGGCGGCATCAGCGGCGAGCACCTGCTGGGTGTCGAGCCGGTCAACGGCCGCGACATCTTCGCCCGCATCCTCTACGGTGCCCGGATCTCGCTGCTGGTCGGCTTCCTGTCGGCCGTGGTCGCGGTGGTGCTCGGCACCATCCTGGGCATCCTCGCCGGCTTCTTCGGCGGCTGGGTCGACTCCCTCATCAGCCGGGTGATGGACGGTCTGCTGGCCTTCCCGCAGCTGCTGTTCATCATCGCGCTGGTCTCCGTCATGCCGAACGAGATGCTGGGACTGACCGGCACGGGTGTGCGCGTCTTCGTGATGATCCTGGTCATCGGCTTCTTCGGCTGGCCCTACATCGGACGCGTGGTGCGCGGCCAGACGCTCTCGCTGCGTGAGCGCGAGTACGTCGAAGCCGCGCGGTCGCTGGGCGCGGGACGGCTGTACATCCTGTTCAAGGAGCTGCTGCCCAACCTCGTCGCCCCGATCATCGTGTACACGACGATGATGATCCCCACCAACATCCTCACCGAGGCGGCACTCAGCTTCCTGGGCGTGGGCGTCAAGCCGCCCACGGCCTCCTGGGGGCAGATGCTTTCGAGCGCGCTCGATTACTACGACTCGGACCCCATGTACATGGTGGTCCCGGGCGTGGCGATCTTCATCACCGTTCTTGCCTTCAACCTCTTCGGCGACGGCGTGCGTGACGCGCTGGACCCGAAGGGCTCCCGCTGAACTGCCGTACCCCAAGCCTCCCGTGGCTCTCACACGGGGTCTCTCATCAAATCCGGAGGATCCGAGATCGTGACTACCCAACGCACCTCAGGGCGGCGCAAGCAGGCCATGGCCGCTGCCGCCGTGGTCGCGGCGCTGCTGACCACGGCGGCGTGCGGCGGCGGTGGAGATGACGGCGACGGCGGTTCGAAGAACGGCGCCGCCGGGTTCGACGCCGCGAACCAGAAGATCGCCCAGGCCGACCAGGTCAAGAAGGGCGGCGAGCTGAAGTTCGGTGGCGCCCAGGACGCCGACTCGTGGGACACCACGCGCGGCTACTACGGCTTCATGTGGGACTTCGCCCGCTACTACAGCCGTCAGCTCGTCACGAACAAGCCGGAGCCCGGCAAGGCCGGCGCCGAGCTGACCCCCGACCTCGCCACCGGTCTCGCCAAGATCACCGACGACGGCAAGACCTACACGTACACGCTGCGTGACGGCATCACCTGGGAGGACGGCAAGCCGATCACCTCCAAGGACATCAAGTACGGCATCGAGCGCGTGTGGGCGCAGGACGTGCTGTCCGGTGGTCCCACGTACCTCAAGGAGGTGCTGGACCCGACCGGCGCCTACAAGGGCCCGTACAAGGACACCTCCGCGGACAAGCTCGGTCTGAAGGCCATCGAGACCCCGGACGACAAGACCATCGTCTTCAAGCTCCCGAAGGCCAACTCGGACTTCGAGGAGATGCTGGGCCTGATCTCGGCCTCGCCGGTCCGCCAGGACAAGGACACCAAGTCCAAGTACGGCCTGAAGCCGTTCTCCTCCGGCCCGTACAAGTTCGAGTCGTACAACCCGGGCAAGGACCTCACCCTTGTCCGCAACGACAAGTGGAGCCAGGCCTCGGACCCGATCCGCAAGGCCTACCCGGACAAGATCACGGTCAAGTTCTTCTCCAACGCCAACGAGCTGGACCAGCGTCTGATCAACGGCGACCTGGACATGGACATCAACCAGACCGGTATGTCGCCGCAGGGCCGCACCACCGCCCTGAAGAAGCACAAGGGCAACCTGGACAACCCGGTCTCCGGCTACATCCGGTACGCGGTCTTCCCGCAGAGCGTCGCGCCGTTCAACAACATCGAGTGCCGCAAGGCCGTCATCCTCGGCGCCGACCACGTCTCGCTCCAGACCGCGCGCGGCGGCCCCGTCGCCGGTGGTGACATCGGCACCAACATGCTCCCGCCGCAGGTTCCGGGCTCCGAGGGCCAGAAGTACGACCCGTACGAGCTCGCCGGCGCCAACAAGAGCGGCAACGCGGCCAAGGCCAAGGAAGCGCTGAAGGCCTGCGGTCAGCCGAACGGCTTCAAGACCACCATCGCGGTCCGCAACAACAAGCCCGCCGAGGTGGCCACGGCCCAGTCCCTGCAGGCGTCGCTGAAGAAGATCGGCATCACCGCCGAGATCGACCAGTACGACGGCTCGCAGACCTCCAGCATCATCGGTAGCCCCTCCAACGTGAAGAAGAAGGGCTACGGCATCATCATCATGGGCTGGGGCGCGGACTTCCCGTCCGTCCAGGGCTACGGCCTGCCGCTGTGGAACAGCAAGTACATCCTCGAGAGCGGCAACAACAACTACGCCCTGATCAACGACAAGACGATCGACGGTCTGTTCGACAACTACGTCAACACGCTGGACGACGCGGGCAAGGCGAAGATCGCCACGGAGATCAACCACAAGGTGATGGAGGGCGCGTACTACCTGCCCTTCGTCTTCGAGCGGTTCCTCAACTGGCGCTCCAGCCGCCTGGCGAACGTCTACACGTCCGACGGCTACAGCGGCATGTACGACTTCGTCAACCTCGGTCTGAAGTCCACCAGCTGACAACCGGTACACCCGCCGTACGGCACGAAAGGCAGGTGAAGGCCGGCGCGGCGTGACCGCGGGCCACCTGGGGGTACCTCCCACGTCCATAAGACAGTGGGGGAGACCGTAGGTGGCCCGTGGTCCGCAGCGGGCCGAGAGCTGTGCTCGCTTACCTCATCAGGCGGCTGTTCGCCGCCGCAGTGATGCTCGTGATCATCATCATGGTGGTCTTCGGCATCTTCTTCCTCGTCCCCAAGTGGGCCGGCGTCGACGTTGCCCTGAGCTTCGTGGGCAAGCAGGCCGACCCCGCCGCCGTCGAGGGCGTGCGGCAGAAGCTGGGACTGGACGACCCGATCTACGCTCAGGTCTGGGAGTTCTTCAAGGGCATCTTCGCGGGCCGCACCTATGTGGGTGGCGGTGATTCCGTGCACTGCGCCGCGCCGTGCTTCGGCTACTCCTTCCGCAGCGAGCAGGCCGTCTGGCCGGTGCTCACCGACCGCTTCCCGGTGACCCTGGGTCTGGCGCTCGGTGCCGCCGTGCTCTGGCTGATCTTCGGTGTCGCGGCGGGTGTGCTCTCCGCGCTCAAGCGGGGCACCATCTGGGACCGCGGTGCGATGGTCGTCGCCCTGGCGGGTGTCTCCCTCCCCATCTACTTCACCGGCATGCTGAGCCTGGCGATCTTCGTCTTCGGACTGAAGTGGTTCGACGGCCAGTACGTGCCGCTGGAGGACAGCTTCGGCGGCTGGTTCGGCGGCATGATCCTCCCGTGGATCACGCTGGCGTTCCTGTACGCCGCGATGTACGCCCGGATCACCCGCGCCACCATGCTGGAGATCCTCGGCGAGGACTACATCCGCACCGCCCGCGCCAAGGGCCTGCGTGAGCAGACGGTCATCGGCAAGCACGCCATGCGCTCCTCGATGACGCCCGTCCTGACCATGCTGGGCATGGACCTCGGCGCCCTCATCGGCGGCGCGATCCTGACGGAGACGACGTTCAGCCTGCCCGGTCTCGGCCAGGCCGTGCTCAACGCCATCAAGAACCAGGACCTGCCGATCATTCTGGGCGTCACTCTGATCACCTCCGTCGCGGTCCTCGTCGCCAACCTCGTGGTGGACGTCCTGTACGCCGTGATCGACCCCCGAGTGAGGCTCTCATGACCGAACTCAGCAAGACGGGAGCCGCCGTGGGTGAGCCCACGGGCACCTCGCCCGCGCCGACCGCCTTCCTGGAAGTGCGCGACCTGAAGGTGCACTTCCCGACCGACGACGGCCTGGTCAAGTCCGTCGACGGGCTCAGCTTCCAGCTGGAGAAGGGCAAGACCCTCGGCATCGTGGGCGAGTCCGGCTCCGGCAAGTCGGTGACCTCGCTCGGCATCATGGGCCTGCACACCGCCGGCCAGTACGGCAAGCGCAAGGCCCAGATCTCCGGCGAGATCTGGCTGGACGGCACCGAGCTGCTGTCCGCCGACCCGGACCATGTGCGCAAGCTGCGCGGCCGTCAGATGGCGATGATCTTCCAGGACCCGCTGTCGGCGCTGCACCCGTACTACACGATCGGCCAGCAGATCGTGGAGGCGTACCGGATCCACCACGACGTCGACAAGAAGACCGCCAAGCGGCGCGCGGTCGAGATGCTCGACCGGGTCGGCATCCCGCAGCCGGACAAGCGCGTCGACAACTACCCGCACGAGTTCTCCGGCGGTATGCGCCAGCGCGCGATGATCGCGATGTCGCTGGTCAACAACCCCGAGCTGCTGATCGCGGACGAGCCGACGACCGCCCTCGACGTGACGGTCCAGGCGCAGATCCTCGACCTGATCCGCGACCTGCAGAAGGAGTTCGGCTCCGCGGTCATCGTCATCACCCACGACCTGGGTGTCGTCGCCGAACTCGCCGACGACATCCTGGTGATGTACGGCGGCCGCTGCGTGGAGCGCGGTCCGGCGGAGAAGGTGTTCTACGAGCCCCGCCACCCCTACACCTGGGGCCTGCTCGGCTCGATGCCGCGCCTGGACCGCGAGCAGCAGGAGCGCCTGATCCCGGTGAAGGGCTCCCCGCCCTCGCTGATCAACCTCCCGTCCGGCTGCGCCTTCAACCCGCGCTGCCCGTACGCGGACCTCCCCAAGGACGACGTCACCCGCACGGTCCGCCCCGAGCTGGCCGAGGTCGGCAGCCGGCACTGGGCCGCCTGCCACCTGAGCACGGAGCAGCGGGAGCGTATCTGGACCGAAGAGATTGCGCCGAAGCTGTGAGTGACGAGAAAGCGGTGACGATTCCCGCGCAGGGCAAGGGCGGCCGTGCCGACGGCGAGGTGCTGCTGAAGGTCAGCGGCCTGCAGAAGCACTTCCCGATCAAGAAGGGCCTGCTCCAGCGGCAGGTCGGCGCGGTGCACGCGGTCGACGGCCTGGACTTCGAGGTCCGCGCCGGTGAGACGCTCGGCGTGGTGGGGGAGTCCGGCTGCGGCAAGTCCACGATGGGCCGGCTGATCACCCGGCTGCTGGAACCGACCGGCGGCAAGATCGAGTTCGAGGGCAAGGACATCACGCACCTCGGCGTGGGCGGGATGCGTCCGCTCCGCCGCGATGTGCAGATGATCTTCCAGGACCCTTACTCCTCGCTGAACCCGCGTCACACCATCGGCACGATCATCGGCGCCCCCTTCAAGCTCCAGGGCGTCACGCCCGAGGGCGGCATCAAGAAGGAAGTGCAGCGGCTGCTGTCGGTCGTGGGTCTCAACCCCGAGCACTACAACCGCTATCCGCACGAGTTCTCCGGCGGTCAGCGCCAGCGCATCGGCATCGCCCGCGCGCTCGCGCTCAACCCGAAGCTGGTCGTGGCGGACGAGCCGGTGTCCGCGCTGGACGTGTCGATCCAGGCGCAGGTGGTGAACCTGCTGGACGACCTCCAGGAGGAGCTCGGCCTGACCTATGTGATCATCGCGCACGACCTCTCGGTCGTCCGGCACGTGTCGGACCGGATCGCGGTGATGTACCTCGGCAAGATCGTCGAGCTGGCCGACCGTGACCTGCTCTACAAGACGCCGATGCACCCGTACACCAAGGCGCTGATGTCGGCGGTGCCGATCCCGGACCCGAAGCGCAGGAACGCCAAGAGCGAGCGGATCCTGCTCAAGGGCGACGTGCCCTCGCCGATCTCCCCGCCGAGCGGCTGCCGCTTCCACACCAGGTGCTGGAAGGCGACGGAGATCTGCAAGACCACCGAGCCGAAGCTGGTCGAGCTGAAGCCGGGTCAGCAGGTCGCCTGCCACCACCCGGAGAACTTCGAGGACCAGGCCCCGCAGGACACCGTCCTGCTGACCGCCGCGAAGGAGGCGGCGGAGCTGGTGGCCGACGAGGTGCTCGCGGAGTCGGCGGAGACGTCGGCGGCGGTGGCGTCCCTGACGGAGGAGACCGGCCAGACCGGTGCCTCCGAGGAGATGCCCTCCGAGGAGATGCCCTCCGAGGAGACGCCCTCCGAGGAGACGCCCTCCAAGGAGAAGTAAGCAGATCCCAGGCCCCCGCCTTGCAATGTAAGGCGGGGGCTTCGTGCTGGGTGAGAATAAGAGGGTGCTCCAGCAAATCTTCAGCCCTTCCGTCCAGCACACGCTCGACCTGATCGGCATCTTCGTGTTCGCCATCTCCGGCGCGCTGCTGGCCGTCCGCAAGAACTTCGACGTCTTCGGCATCGCCGTGCTCGCCGAGGTCACCGCACTGGGCGGGGGCATCTTCCGTGATGTGATCATCGGGGCGGTGCCGCCCGCGGCCTTCACGGATCTGGGGTACTTCCTCACCCCGCTGCTGGCCGCCCTGCTCGTCGTCTTCCTCCACCCGCAGGTGGAGCGGATCCAGACGGGGGTGAACGTCTTCGACGCGGCCGGCCTCGGCCTGTTCTGCGTCACGGGCACGACCAAGGCCTACGACCACGGCCTGGGCCTCACCGCCTCGGCCGCCCTGGGCCTGGCCACCGCCGTCGGCGGCGGTGTGCTGCGGGACGTCCTCGCCAACGAGGTGCCCTCACTGCTGCGCTGGGACCGCGACCTGTACGCGGTCCCGGCGATCGTCGGCGCCACGCTGGTGGCGCTGTGCATCCGCTTCGACGCCCTGACCCCGCTGGCCAGCGGGGCGGCCGCGGTCACCGCCTTCGCGCTGCGTCTCCTCGCGATGCGGTTTCACTGGCGAGCGCCGCGCGCGTGGAACCGTCGCTCGACGGTGCGGGAGGAGTAGCGCCCGCGAGCGGCCGCTGGCCGAGCTGGGTGGTCAGCCAGCGGAAGACGGGCACCACCTGGGGTTTCCACAGGGCCATGGTGTGGCCGCCCGCGCCCTTCGGGATGTAGACGACGTGCACGGTGGTCGGCGCCTTCGCCTCCCGCTGGAGGGCGAGCCCGGCCTCGTAGCCGTCGCCGGGCTGGCCGGAGAGGTAGAGGGCCACGGGCGGCGGGGTGGCCGCGCGGCGCAGCAGCAGGTAGGGGTTGTTGGCGCGGCGCAGGGCGGGGTCCTGGGCGGCCAGCGAGTTGCGCTCGATGATCGGGTCGTTGTAGCCGGACAGGCTCACCGCGGCCCGGTAGCGGTCGGGGTGGGCGACGGCCAGCTTGGCCGCGCAGTGCGCCCCGGCCGAGTACCCGGCGACCGCCCAGCCCTTGGGCGCGGGCTGGGCCCGGAAGTTGTCCGTGACCATCTTCGGCACGTCCAGGCTCAGCCAGGAGTCGGCGTTGACGGCGCCCGGGACGTTGGCGCAGCCGGTGTCCACCCCGGGCAGCAGCGTGGTGCGCGGCGCGACCAGGATGAACGGCGCGACCTTGCCCTCCCGCATCAGCGGCAGCAGCTGCTCGTGCACCCGCAGCGTCCCGAACCACGACTTGGCCGAGCCCGGGTAGCCCGGCAGCAGCTCCACCACGGGGAAGGCGTGTTTGCGGTAGGCCGGTTCGTCGTACTGCGGCGGCAGCCAGACGTAGACCTCGGCGTTCACACCGGAGACACGGCCCTTGACCTGGGTGACGCGCACCCCGCCGGCCGCGTGCATGCCCGGCCCCTCGGCCTGGCTGAACGTCTGCCGGACCTTGGGCAGCCGCTCCAGGGCTATCCCGCCGGTGCCGTCGGCGCCCAGGTCGGCGGCCTGCTGCACATGGTTGCCGGTACCGAGGAGGTCGTCCCAGGTGTCGTACAGGTTGTTGGAGTTGTTGACCAGCACGAACACCAGGGCGACGGCGGTGCCCTGGGCGAACAGCAGCATCAGCACCCGGGCCACGGCCCGCGCGATCCGGGGTCCCCGCAGCCGCGACCACAGCAGCAGCGGCAGGGCGAGGGCGACGACGGACAGCGCGATCAAGGTGGAGAGGAACGGAGTCCCGGTGAGGCTCATGTCCCTGGAGAGGGGAAAACGGCCCGCGGGGTTTACGGACGAGTACGGACACTTACCGGGAAATTGCCCGCCCTTCACCCGGGCATTCCTGAGGACGCCCTGAGGAGCCTACAGATGGACCGTGGGCAAAGCTACCGCTTAGTAATTGGCTGTTGTACGGTTCAGCCATGTCAGATGCAGCAGCCATCGCCCCCGCCGCCGTCGGCGACAGCGAGTTCGACCGCGACACCGCGGTCACCCCGCGCGAGCCCGGCGTCTACGACACCGACCTCTCGGCCGGCTGGACGATCTTCGGAGCCGTCAACGGCGGTTACCTCCTGGCCGTCCTGGGCCGCGCGCTGGCGGACACCCTGCCGCACCCCGACCCGTTCACCGTCTCCGCGCACTACCTCAGCGCCTCCCGCCCCGGCCCGGCGGTGATCCGCACCGAGACGGTCCGCACCGGCCGCACCCTCTCCACCGGCCAGGCCTCCCTCCTCCAGTACGACGAGCAGGGCCAGGAGGTCGAACGGATCCGTGTCCTCGCCTCCTACGGCGACCTCGACGCCCTCCCCGACGACGTCCGCACCTCGGCGAAGCCGCCGGCCCTCCCGCCGATCAGCCACTGCCTCGGCCCCGACGACGGCCCCGCCCCCGACGCCGACCAGCAGCCCATCGCCGAGCGGCTGATGCTCAAGCTCGACCCGTCGACCATCGGCTGGGCGCTCGGACAGCCCTCCGGCAAGGGTGAGATGCGGGCCTGGTTCGGCCTGGCCGACGGCCGGCCCGCCGACCCGCTGTCGCTGCTCCTCGCCGTGGACGCCCTGCCGCCCACCGCCTTCGACCTCGGCATCGCCGGCTGGGTCCCCACCGTCGAACTGACCGTCCACGTCCGCTCCCGGCCGGCCCCGGGCCCCGTGCGGGTCGCCCTCACCACCCGCAACCTCGCGGGCGGCTTCCTGGAGGAGGACGCCGAGGTGTGGGACAGCGAGGACCGGCTGGTGGCCCAGTCGCGGCAGTTGGCGCGGGTCCGGCTGGCCTGACGCCCCCGAGGCGTTCACCGGGGCGGGTGGGACGCTGGTGACGTGAAGTCCGACCGTCTGCTGTCGATCCTGCTGCTCCTGCAGACCCACGGCCGCGTCACCGCGCCCGAACTCGCCCAACGCCTCGAAGTGTCCGTACGCACGATCTACCGGGACGTGGAGGCACTCTCCGCCGCCGGCGTCCCGGTCTACGCCGAACGCGGCCGGCACGGCGGCATCGCCCTGCTGCCCGGCTTCCGCACGGACGTCACCGGCCTGACCGCCGACGAGTCGCGCGCCCTGTTCGTACTGGCCGCCGACGGCGCCCACACCGCCCTCGGCCTGGACTCGGCCCTCGGCTCCGCGCTGCGCAAGGTCATGGCCGCGCTGCCCGCCCCGCACCGCCCGGCCGCCGAGGTCGTCAGCCGCCGCGTCCTGGTCGACGCCACCCGCTGGAAGGGCGGGCCGCGCACCGCCGTGGACCTGGACGTGCTGCAGAACGCCGTCTTCGCCGACCGCCGGCTGCGGCTGCGCTACCGGCACAGCGGCGAGCGGGAGCCACGGACGTACACCGTCGACCCGTACGGTCTCGTCGCCAAGGCCGGTGTCTGGTACCTGGTCGCCGACCGCGAGGCGGCACCGCGGCTCTTCCGCGCCGACCGGGTGCGCTCGGCGAAGGTCCTCGACGACCCCGTACGCCGCCGCCCCGGCGTGGAACTCACCACGGTCTGGGAGGAGTTGCGCCGCCGCGTCGAGGAACGCCGCGGCGGCATCGACGTCACCGTCCGCGTCCGCCGCGACCGCCTCGACCTGTTCCTGCGCCTCAACGCCGCCCATCTGGTCGAGGTCCCCGACACCCCCGACGGCGAGTGGGTGACCGCCCGGCTGTCGTACGGCGTCGTCGGCGAGGCCCGTCAACTCCTCGCGTTCTCCGACCGGGTGGAGGTCCTCTCGCCGCCGGAGGTGCGCGAGGAACTGCGCGCGGCGGCCGCCTCTGTCACGGAGCTGTACCAGCGCCCCGCCCCGCCCTCCGAATGAACTCGCAGGTCGGAGCGGTCTCTTGGGGTCCGACAAGGGTGCCGTCCGGGGCCCCTACGCAGGGCCGCCGGGCGGGCTCAGTCCAGCCAGTGGTGGCGGCCGATGCTGATGAGGCGCAGTTGCCGGGTCGCGAGACGGGTGACCCGCTCACGGTCCTCGGCGGAGATCCCGTCGCCCTCCGCGGCCTCCTGTGCCTCCAGGAACAGCGAGGCCGTGATGAGCATCTGGTCGACGAAGAGATGCGACAGCATCATGAGGTCGTCGTCGCTCCAGCCCTCCGACTCGGGGTCCTTGGCCAGCTCGGCCCTCACCTCCTCGGCGAACCGGACCAGTTGCTGCCGTATCGCCTCCCGGACCGGCTGGACCCCGCCATGTCGCTCCCGGGCGATAAAACGGACATGTGCGGGGTACGCGTCCACATGACGGGCGATCAGTTCGACGGCGCGCGTGATGCGCTCCTCGCTCGACTCGGCGTCCGTCACGGTGTTGCCGATCATCGAGTGCAGGCTGCCCAGCGCCTCCTCGACCAGGGCGACGCCGAGGTCCGCGGTGGAGCGGAAGTGCCGGTAGAAGGCGGTCGGGGCGACCCCGACGGCGCGGGTGACCTCGCGCAGCCCCAGGCTGCTCAGGCTCTGCTCCTCCAACAGTCCCAAGGCCGCGTCCAGGAGCGCCTGCCGGGTCTTCTGCTTCTGGGCCTGCCGGATGCCGAGAGTGTGACTCATGTCATCCAGTTAACAACTGTTCTCCGTAAATGCAAACCCGTGGGACGCGCTAGACTCGTGAGTCAGTGAACAACTGTAACCACAACTGTTCACCGAAATTTTACGGAGGGGGATTCCATCCCATGCTGTTCCTCGTCGCCGCACTCCTGCTGCTCGGCGTCGTCCTGGGCACCGTGGCCCACGCGCCCTTCAGCTTCAGCCTCGTCGCCGCGCTCGTGATCGCCACCTGGCTGGGCGTCTTCGCCCTGCGTGAGCGTCACGCCCGCCGTCGGCACACCTCGACCCACTGACCGTCAGGAGCTGACCGACCATGCACCTCACCGCACCGGCCTCACAGCGCACCGGTATCCGCGACACCGACGGCATGGCCGTCGCGTCCTTCGTCCTCGGCCTCGTCGGCCTCCTCGTCCTCAACGTCTTCCTCGGCCCGATCGCCATCGTGCTGGCCTCCCTGGCCCTCTGGCGCGGCACCGCCCGCCGAGGCCGGGCCTGGCTCGGCCTCACCCTCGGCATCGCCGACCTGGTCGTCCTGATCGCCTTCATGCAGGCGGACTCGACGATCTCGTGGAGTTTCTGAGGGCGGAGGCGAGGACGGCCGTCTGCCCCTCCCGCCGTGAGCAGTCGTTCCGCCGGGGCGGAACGGGTGGGCGCAGCCGACAGCGCCGGGCGCGCCGCCGCCGGCCTCGGGTGCGGCCCCGGGTCTGACGGCACCCCCCCGGGCGACCTGCACACCGGGCCCGTCATCTGGGCCCCGTAGAATCGCCTCACCATGGCTTACCTCGACCACGCCGCGACCACCCCGATGCTCCCGGAGGCGGCAGAGGCACTGACCGCCCACCTGAGCATCACCGGCAATGCCTCCTCCCTCCACGCATCCGGCCGCCAGGCCCGTCGCACGGTCGAGGAAGCACGCGAGACCCTCGCGGAAGCGCTCGGCGCCCGCCCCAGCGAGGTCGTCTTCACCTCCGGCGGCACCGAGGCCGACAACCTCGCCGTCAAGGGCCTGTACTGGTCCCGTCGCGACGCCGACCCGGCCCGCACCCGGGTCCTCGCCAGCCCCGTCGAGCACCACGCGGTCCTCGACGCCGTGCACTGGCTGGGCGAGCACGAGGGCGCGACCGTCGAGTACCTCCCGGTCGACTCCCACGGCCGCGTCCACCCCGACGCCCTGCGCGAGGCCATCGCCCGCGACCCCGACGACGTCGCCCTCGCCACCGTGATGTGGGCGAACAACGAGATCGGCACGCTCATGCCGGTCCGTGAACTGGCCGACGCCGCCGCCGAGTTCGGTGTCCCGCTGCACGCCGACGCGGTCCAGGCCTTCGGTCAGGTCCCGGTCGACTTCGCCGCCTCCGGCCTCGCCGCGATGACCGTCTCCGGCCACAAGATCGGCGGCCCCTACGGCATCGGCGCCCTCCTCCTGGGCCGCGAGTACACGCCCGTACCCGTCCTGCACGGCGGCGGCCAGGAGCGGCACGTCCGCTCCGGCACCCTCGACGTCCCCGCGATCGCCTCCTTCGCCGTCGCCGGACGCCTCGCCGCCGAACAGCGCGAGTGGTTCGCCCGCGAGATCGGGGCCCTGCGCGACGCGCTCGTCGCCGCGGTCCGCACGGCGGTCCCGGACGCGATCCTCGGCGGCGACCCGGCACCCGGGGGCCGTCTCCCCGCCAACGCCCACTTCACCTTCCCCGGCTGCGAGGGCGACTCCCTGCTCCTCCTCCTGGACGCCCAGGGCATCGAGTGCTCCACCGGCTCCGCCTGCACCGCCGGAGTCGCCCAGCCCAGCCATGTCCTGCTCGCCACCGGCACCGACCCCGACCTGGCCCGCGGCACGCTCCGCTTCTCCCTGGGCCACACCTCCACCGAGGCCGACGTCGAGGCGGTCGCCAAGGCCATCGGCCCGGTGGTGGAACGCGCCCGCGCGGCGGGACTGACCTGACGGGACGGCCGTAAGGGCGTCGGAAGGGCGTCGGAAGGGCGTCGGAAGGGCGTCTGCGGGCGTCACAAAAGGGGCGGCGTCGGAGGGCGTCGGGAAAGGGGCCTTTACGCCGCCGTGGTGAGGGCCTCCCGCACCAGCCGCATGTACCGGTCCCAGTCCCAGTGCTCCCCGGGGTCGGTGTGGTCCGTCCCCGGCACCTCCACATGCCCGATGATGTGCTCGCGGTCGACGGGTATGCCGTACCGCCGGCATATCCCGGCGGCCAGCCGGGCGGAGGCCGTGTACATCGCGTCCGTGAAGTCCTCGGGCCGGTCCACGAAGCCCTCGTGCTCGATACCGACGCTCCGCTCGTTGTACGAGCGGTTGCCTGCGTGGTACGCCACGTCCAGCTCGCGGATCATCTGCGCGATCCGCCCGTTCTTCCCGACGATGTAGTGGGCCGCCGCTCGGTGCTTCGGGTCCTGGAAGACCTTCACCGCGCTCGCGAAGTCGCCCTGGGTGACATGGACGACGATCATGTCGATCCCGTAGTCGTCCGGCCGGTCCGCCCACCGGAAGTTCCCGTCCGACGCCGCCACCCACTGCGCGCCCCGGAAGTCGACCGCCCCCTCCACCCGAGGCCGCTCCATGCCCGGCAGCCGCCACCACAGCCGCGCCAGCTCATCGCGCGCCAGCGCCAGTGAACCCACGGCCGCCGCCGCGCCGCCGATCAGCAGCGCACGCCGCCCGATCCGCCGGTCCGCGTCCTTCTTCCTGACCCCCATGGCCCGTCCTTCCTCGCCCCTCGAGATCCACAACGGATACGCGCGGGCCCCGGTTCCCCGCGCCCCGTACCCTGGAAGGGTTATGACTGAGACCTCGCAGCGCCCCCGCCCCCTCCGCGTACTCGCCGCCATGTCCGGCGGGGTCGACTCCGCCGTCGCCGCGGCCCGTGCCGCGGAAGCCGGCCATGACGTCACCGGCGTCCACCTCGCGCTCTCCGCCAACCCGCAGTCGTTCCGCACGGGCGCGCGGGGCTGTTGCACCATCGAGGACTCCCGCGACGCCCGCCGCGCCGCCGACGTCATCGGCATCCCCTTCTACGTCTGGGACCTCGCCGACCGCTTCCGCGAGGACGTCGTCGAGGACTTCGTCGCCGAGTACGAGGCCGGCCGCACCCCCAACCCGTGCCTGCGCTGCAACGAGAAGATCAAGTTCGCCGCCCTCCTCGACAAGGCGCTCGCACTGGGCTTCGACGCGGTCTGCACCGGCCACTACGCGAAGATCGTGACGCTCCCCGACGGCTCCCGTGAGCTGCACCGCGCCTCCGACATGGCCAAGGACCAGTCGTACGTCCTGGGCGTCCTGGACGACCGGCAGCTCGCCCACGCCCTCTTCCCGCTCGGCGACACGGTCACCACGAAGGACGAGATCCGCGCCGAGGCCGAGCGCAGGGGCCTGGCGGTGGCCAAGAAGCCCGACTCCCACGACATCTGCTTCATCGCCGACGGCGACACCCAGGGCTTCCTGGCGCAGCGGCTGGGCAAGGCGGAGGGCGACATCGTCGACGAGGCCGGCAACAAGCTCGGCACGCACGAGGGCGCGTACGGCTTCACCATCGGCCAGCGCAAGGGCCTGCGCATCGGCACCCCCGCCGCCGACGGCAAGCCGCGCTACGTCCTCGACATCTCGCCGGTGGACAACACGGTGACGGTCGGCCCCGCCGCCGCCCTGGACGTGACCGGGCTGACCGCCGTCAAGCCCCGCTGGTGCGGAGCCGCCCCCACCGGCCCCGGCACCTACACCGCCCAACTCCGTGCCCACGGCGGCGAGACCGAGGTCACCGCCGAACTCGTCGACGGCCGCCTGGAGGTCGCCTTCACCGCCCCGGTCCGGGGTGTGGCCCCCGGCCAGGCGATCGTCCTGTACGACGGCACGCGCGTGGTGGGCTCGGCGACGATCGCCTCGACCACCCGCGCGACGACCGCCGTGGCCTGAGAACCACCCCCGGCCGCGGCGAGGTCGCCGGCTGTCGAGGGCGGGTCTTCAGGCGCCGAAGAACTCGGCCAGCACCGGCGCCAGCACGTTCGGGTCCACCATGTGCGTCTGGTCCTCCAGCTCCCGGTAGGTGCCCCGGGGCACGGCCCGCGCGACCTCCTGGACGGCCCGGCGCAGCCAGGCCGGGCTCGCCGCCCCCGCGACCGCCAGCACCGGCGCACCGGTCGACGCGAGCCGCTCCCGGGGCACGAGGCCGTCGCCCATGACGGCGTCGTCGTAGGCGAGGGTCGGGGCGATCTCCTCCATGGCGGCCCACATCGGTGACTGGCGGGCGCTGCGGATCATCTCCTCGGCCAGGCCCGTCAGCCGCAGGAACAGCTCGACCGCCTCCCCGCGCCTGCCCTGGGAGAGCGCCTCGGTCAGCCGCGCGGTGTACGTGGCGCGTTCCTCCGCGCCGCCCTCGGAGAAGTCCGCGAACGGCGTCTCGTACACCGCCACCCGGCTCACCGGCAGTCCGGCGGCCGCCGCGCGCAGGGCCAGCGCGCCGCCCGAGGAGATGCCGTACAGCGCCGCCTCGCCGCCCGCCGCGTCGATCAGCGCGGCCAGGTCCTCCAGCTCGCGTTCCACCGCGTAGGGCGCCGTGTCGTCGCTCTCGCCGCGGCCCCGGCGGTCGTACCACAGGGCGGTGAAGTCGTGCGCGAGGAGCCCGGCGAGGGGCGCCACGGTGCCGCCCGTCGACATCGCGCCGCTCACCAGGATGACCGCCGGGCCCTGCCCGGCACGCGCGTACGCGAGGGCGGTGCCGTCGCGGGAAAGGGTCTTCTTGTCCATGCCTGTCCAGACTGCCGCACGGCACGGACGTCATCGGCCTACGACACTTCCACTTCGTAGAAGCAGAGGTGGTCCTTGATCTCCCTGACGTCCGGCTTCGGATCGGGGTACGCCCACACCAGGTCGGGCGCCTCCGGCAGCGACCAGTAGGAGGCGGTGCCCTTGAACGGGCAGTACGTACGGGTGTCGGAGGGCGTCAGCAGGTCCAGCCGTACGTCCTCGGCGGGGAGGTAGTACCGCACCGGACAGCCGGTCTCGCGCAGGACCAGGGGGCGGTCGCTCTCGGCCAGCACCCGGCCGTCGTGGACGACCCTGACGTGCCGCCCGCCCCGCTCGATGGTGATGGTGTGTCCATGGGCCATACCGCAGAAAGCGCTCGCGGGGCCCCGGTTCTTCCCGCGTACGGTGACCCCATGCGTATCTGTGTCTTCCTCTCCGCCGCCGATCTCGACGACCGTTACACGCGCCCCGCGCGCGAGTTCGCCGAACTGCTCGGCAAGGGCGGCCACACGCTCGTGTGGGGCGGATCCGACGTGGGCCTGATGAAGGTGGTCGCCGACGGGGTGCAGGAGGCCGGCGGCCGGCTGGCCGGCGTCTCGGTGGAGTTCCTGGCGGCGAAGGCCCGTCCGGGCGTGGACGAGATGGTGATCGCGAGGGACCTGGCCGAACGCAAGAAGCTGCTCCTGGAGAAGGCCGACGCGGTGGTCGTCATGGTCGGCGGGACCGGCACCCTCGACGAGGCCACCGAGATCCTGGAGCTGAAGAAGCACGGCCACACCGACAAACCCGTCGTCCTGCTGAACACCGCCGGCTTCTACGACGGTCTCGAACAGCAGTTCCGGCGCATGGAGGACGAGGGGTTCCTGCCGCGGCCCCTGACCGACCTGGTCTTCTTCGCGGAGGAGCCGGTCGGGGCGCTGGCCTACCTGGAGGCTGCGACGTCAGCGGCCGCCGCCGACCGGGGCGTCGCCTGACCCGCCGGTGATGCGAGCATGGCGGGCATGGCTACTCATGTGATCACCGGTGCGGGCTCCGGCATCGGCGCGGCCGTCGCCCGCCGTCTCCACGCGCGCGGGGACGACCTCGTGCTCCACGCGCGCGACGCGGGACGCGCTAAGGAGCTGGCGGCGGAGTTCCCCGGCGCGAAGACGCTCGTCGGGGACCTGGCCGACCCTGACAGGCTGTCCTGGGCCTTCTCCCACCAGACGCTCCCCGACCGCGTCGACTCCCTGCTGCACATCGCCGGGGTCGTCGACCTCGGCGCGGTCGGCGACCTGACCCCCAAGTCCTGGCGGCACCAGCTCAACGTCAACCTGATCGCGCCCGCCGAGCTGACCCGCCACTTCCTGCCCCAGCTGCGCGCGAGCCGTGGACACGTGGTGTTCGTCAACTCCGGCGCCGGCCTGAACGCCCACGCCGACTGGTCCGCCTACGCCGCCTCCAAGCACGGACTGAAGGCTCTGGCGGACTCGTTGCGCCACGAGGAACACTCCAACGGCGTCCGCGTCACCTCCGTCTACCCCGGCCGCACGGCGAGCCCCATGCAGGCCAAGGTCCACCAGCAGGAGGGCAAGGAGTACGACCCCGCCCGGTGGATCGACCCCGAGTCGGTGGCGACGACGATCCTGATGGCGCTGGACCTGCCGAGGGACGCGGAGGTCAACGATCTCACGGTACGGCCGGGCGGATGACACCGTCCCGGTCCGGTGTGCGGGGCCGCGGCACACGGGCGGGGGCGGGGCCTACGTAGGCTTCACCCGTGAACGACAATCGCTTCGGCCCCGCCACCGGCATCGGCTCCCTGCCCGGCGGCGACGCCAGAGAGGCCGCCAAGACCGCCACCGGATCCTTCGAGGACTTCCCGTTCCTCCCCGAGCTGCCCGCCCGCGGCCCCGGCGCCGACATGATCGGCCGCACGGCGGGTCTGCTGGTGGAGCTGTACGCGCGCGTGGAGCCCAGCGGCTGGCGGATCGGTGACCGTCCCGGCCGCGACACCCGGCGGGCGCGGTCGTGGCTGGGGGAGGACCTCGACGCGCTGGAGGAGTTCACGCAGGGGCACGAGGGACAGCTCAAGATCCAGGCGGTCGGGCCCTGGACCCTGGCGTCCGCCCTCGAGCTGAAGAACGGCGAGGCCGCCCTCTCCGACCCCGGCGCCTGCCGCGACCTGGCCGCCTCCCTCGCGGAGGGCCTGCGACTGCACCTCGCGGAGGTGCGGCGCCGGGTCCCGGGCGCCCAGCTCGTGCTCCAGCTCGACGAACCCTCCCTCACGGCCGTGCTGCGCGGCCGGGTGCGCACCGCCAGCGGCTACCGCACCCACCGAGCCGTCGATCGCCAGGTCGTGGAGGCGATCCTGCGGGAGGTCGTCGGGGTGCACGGCGGCGGCCCGGTCGTGGTCCACTCGTGCGCGCCGGACGTCCCGTTCGCGCTGCTGCGCCGGGCCGGAGCGGCCGCCGTCTCCTTCGACTTCTCGCTCCTCACCGAGCGTGACGACGAGGTGATCGGCGAGGCCGTGGAAGGGGGTACCCGGCTGTTCGCCGGTGTGGTGCCGGGCGTGGACGGCCCGTTGTCAGACCCTGCCGGTAGCGTCATGGGTGTCAGGACGCTGTGGCGCAGGCTGGGGCTGTCACCGGGGCTTCTCGCGGAAGCGGTCACGGTCACTCCGGCGTGCGGCCTCGCGGGGGCCTCCCCCGCGTACGCGCGGCAGGCGCTCGCTCACTGCGTCCGGGCGGCGAGATCCCTCGCGGACAACCCAGAGTAACGGGAGGACAACACGGTGGCCGGCGACAAGCAAGCGGAGACGACGGTGCCCACGCAGGCACGGGAGCAGCACGCGCAGCTCGCTGAGCAGATCGAGGAGCACCGCTTCCGGTACTACGTCAAGGACGCTCCCGTCATCAGCGACGCGGAGTTCGACCGCCTCCTGCGCTCCCTGGAGGCGCTGGAGGAGCAGTACCCCGAGCTGCGCACGCCCGACTCGCCGACCCAGAAGGTCGCGGGCGCGTACGCGACGGAGTTCACGGCCGTCCAGCACCGCGAGCGCATGCTCTCGCTGGACAACGCCTTCGACGACCTGGAGCTGGCCGCCTGGGCCGAGCGTGTCCACAAGGACGTCGGTGCCTCCCCTTACCACTTCCTGTGCGAGCTGAAGGTCGACGGCCTCGCCGTCAACCTCACCTATGAGAACGGCCGGCTCACGCGCGCGGCGACCCGCGGCGACGGCCGCACCGGCGAGGACATCACGCCCAACGTGCGCACGATCGCGGAGATCCCCGACCGCCTCGCGGGCGACGGCGTGCCCACGCTCGTGGAGATCCGCGGCGAGGTCTACTTCCCGATGGAGAAGTTCGAGGAGCTCAACGCCCGTCTGGTCGAGGCCGGCGACAAGCCCTTCGCCAACCCGCGCAACGCGGCGGCCGGTTCGCTGCGCCAGAAGGACCCGCGCGTCACCGCGACCCGCCCCCTGCACATGGTGGTCCACGGCATCGGCGCCCTGGAGGGCTACGAGGGCCTCAGCCGTCTCTCCGAGGCCTACGACCTCCTCAAACACTGGGGCCTGCCCACCTCCTTGCACAACAAGGTGGTCGACGACCTCGACGGCGTACGGCGGTTCATCGCGCACTACGGCGAGAACCGCCACTCCGTGGAGCACGAGATCGACGGGGTGGTCGTCAAGCTCGACGAGATCCGGCTCCAGGGCCGCCTCGGCTCGACGGCGCGCGCGCCGCGCTGGGCGATCGCGTACAAGTACGCGCCGGAGGAGGTCAACACCAAACTCGTCAACATCCGCGTGGGCGTGGGCCGCACGGGCCGTGTCACGCCGTACGCCCAGGTCGAGCCGGTGACGGTGGCCGGCTCCGAGGTGGAGTTCGCCACCCTGCACAACCAGGACGTCGTCAAGGCCAAGGGCGTCCTCATCGGCGACACGGTGGTGCTGCGCAAGGCCGGTGACGTCATTCCGGAGATCCTGGGCCCGGTCGTCGACCTGCGGGACGGCACCGAGCGGGAGTTCGTGATGCCGTCGGAGTGCCCCGAGTGCGGTACGGCGCTCCGGCCGATGAAGGAGGGCGACGTCGACCTGCGCTGCCCCAACGCCCGCACCTGCCCCGCCCAGTTGCGCGAGCGGCTCTTCTACCTGGCCGGTCGCAAGGCGCTGGACATCGAGCACTTCGGGTATGTCGCCGCCGCCGCCCTCACCAAGCCGCTGGAGCCCGCCGACCCGCCGCTCACCGACGAGGGCGACCTGTTCGACCTCACCGTCGAGCAGTTGCTGCCCATCAAGGCGTACGTCCTGGACCAGGACAGCGGTCTGCCCAAGCGGGATCCGAAGACCGGCGAGGAGAAGATCGTCACGGTCTTCGCCAACCAGCAGGGCGAGCCGAAGAAGAACGCGCTGGCCATGCTGGAGAACATCGCGGCCGCCAAGCAGCGCCCGCTCGCCCGGATCCTCACCGGCCTGTCCATCCGGCACGTGGGACCGGTGGCCGCCGAGGCGCTCGCGCGCGAGTTCCGCTCCATCGACCGCATCCGGCAGGCGAGCGAGGAGGAGCTGGCGAACACCGAGGGCGTCGGTCCCACCATCGCCGCCTCCCTCAAGGAGTGGTTCGCTGAGGCGTGGCACCAGGAGATCCTGCGCAAGTGGAAGGAAGCCGGCGTCCGTATGGAGGAGGAGAGCTCCGGCGAGGACGAGGGTCCGCGTCCGCTCGAAGGCCTCACCGTCGTCGTCACCGGCACGCTGGAGCACTTCACCCGCGACGGCGCCAAGGACGCCCTCCAGAGCCGCGGAGCGAAGGTGACCGGATCGGTTTCGAAGAAGACGTCATTCGTCGTTGTGGGTGACAGTCCCGGATCGAAATACGACAAGGCGATGCAGCTCAAGGTGCCCGTCCTGGACGAGGACGGCTTCACGGTCCTGCTGGAACAGGGCCCGAAGGCCGCCGCGGAAGCCGCGCTTCCGGCAGCGGAGTAGCGGGCGACAGCGGTTGAAGGCCACCCGATCGGCGCATATCAGATGCATACGGGTGGCCGGGGCGCATTCGGGCAACCGTCGTCGACCGCTGCCCGTGGAAGCCTTCTGCGGCCTACTGTTGAGATGTGCGCCTGCCGTGCCCAGCTGCGGTCGGGGCATCCCCGCGCTCGTGACGGGCACGGGGAAGGGTCTTCCAACGCGGCGCCGCCCAAGGGCTGTCGGGCACCGGGCCGCGTGGCGTGGGCACCGCCGGCTGTGAGAGGGACGGGAATGGAACCGACCGAGAGCGCCGCCCCCGACTCAGGGCTGCGCCGGCGCCGGGTCACCGGCGCCTGGTGGGGCAGCCGCTGGGTGGTGTGGGCGGAACGGCCCCCGGGCGCGGAAGCGCGCCCCGGCGCCCCGCACACCGCGCGCACCTCGGTGGAGCCGCGCGCGCCCGCCCTGCTCCCCGTCCCCGTCGCCCACGGGCTGCCCGGCGGTGAACCCGACCGGCACCTGTCCTGGCCCGCGCTGCCCGCGGCGGTCGTCGCGGCGGCCGGGTTCGCCCTCGGCGCCGGCTTCTACCGCGCCTTCACCGGCAACCACGCGCTCTTCCCGTCCGGCACCGTCGGCTGGTCGCTGGCCCTGCTGACCGGTGTCGTCGTAGGCCATCTGGTCCTGCTCGGCCGGGCCCGCTGGTGGGGCGGCACCGGCTCCGGCGCCGCCCTCACCCTCGCCGTCCTGCTCCTGTACGGCTGGGTGCCGGCCGGCCTGGTCAGCCTCACCGTCGTCGTGCTGGTCGGCATAGCCCGCCGCCACCGCTGGCGGCAGGGCGCCCTGCACGGCGCGGTGGACGTCCTCGGCATCGGCGCCGGGGCGCTGCTGCTGGCGGCCGGCGGGCGGGTGCCGTCCGTCGAGAACCCCTGGACGCCCGACACCTGGACGGTCTACACCGCGCCCCAGGTGGTGCTGGTCGCCGTCGCCTACCTCTCGGTCACCCGCGTGCTGCTCTGGTATCTGCACGCGCCACGCTCCGGCGGCCTGCCCACCGTCGCCCGCACCGCGGTGGTCAGGCAGGGCCTGGTCGCCGTCGCCCTGCTCGGCATAGCCCCGCTGGTGTGCGTGGTGGCCGTGGCCAAGCCGATCATGCTGCCGCTGTTCGCCATCCCGCTGATCGCCCTCGACTCCACGCTGTGGATGGCCCGCGCCCGCGCGGAGGAGCAACTGCGCGATCCGCTCACCGGGCTCCCCAACCGCCAGTGGCTCGGCGAGCGCATCTGGACCGCCCTGGACGACGCCGAGCGCATCGGCGCCCGGGCCGCACTCATGCTGATCGACCTCGACCGTTTTCGCTCGGTCAATGACACGCTCGGTCATCTCGCCGGTGACCGGCTGCTGCTCCAGATAGCCGACCGGCTGCGACTGGCCCTGCCGCGCGGGGCGGAGGTGGCCCGGCTCGGCGGTGACGAGTTCGCCGTCTTACTTCCCGTCGCCGACTCCACGACCTCCGCGACCCGGGTCGCCCGCGGTCTGGTCTCCGCCCTCAGTTCGCCGCTCGACCTGGACGGGCTCACCCTCGTGCTGGAGGCCAGCGCCGGCGTCGCCGTCTTCCCCGACCACGCGCTCGACGCGGAGGGGCTGCTGCGCCGGGCGGACGTGGCGATGTACCAGGCCAAACGGGACCGTACGGGCGTCGAGGTCTACGAGTCCAAGCGGGACTCCAACACCCCCGACCGGCTCGGGCTGCTGGGCGACCTGCGGCGCGCGCTCGACGCGCACGAGGTCCAGCTGCACTACCAGCCCAAGGTCCGCTTCGACGGCCAGGTCGCCGGCCTTGAGGCCCTTGTGCGGTGGGTGCACCCGGAGCGCGGCAAGGTCCCGCCGGACGAGTTCATAGCGATCGCCGAGTCGTCCGGGCTGATGCCGCACCTCACGGAGTACGTGCTGGAGACAGCGCTCGGGCAGGTCGCCAAGTGGCGCGCCCAGGGGCTGTTCGTACCGGTCGCGGTGAACGTCTCCCCGCGCGATGTGCACACCCCCGGCTTCGCCGGCTCGGTCGCCGCGCGGCTGGCTCGGCACGGGGTCCCGGCGGGAGCGCTCCAGCTGGAGATAACGGAACACGTCCTGCTGGAGGATCCGCAGCGCGCCGCCGACACCCTGAACGGGCTGACCGGACACGGTGTGAAGATGTCCCTCGACGACTTCGGCACCGGCTACTCCTCCCTCGTCCATCTGCGCCGCCTGCCGGTGAGCGAGCTGAAGATCGACCGTTCCTTCGTGGCCCGGCTGGCGGTGGACGCCGAGGACGCGGAGATCGTGCGCTGCACGGTCGACCTCGCCCACTCCCTCGGCCTCCTCGTCGTCGCCGAGGGCGTGGAGGACGACGAGACCTGGGAGCGGCTGCGCGACCTCGGCTGTGACGCCGTACAGGGCTGGCTGGTCGCGGCGGCGATGCCGCCCGAGGAGACGACGGCGTGGCTGCGGGCCCGGGGCTCTCGCGGCTGGCAGCGCCCGGCGGCGGCCCTGCCCGCGGCGGCGGCCGACGAATAGCCGCTGGGGGGCGCCGCCCCGGGCCGGTGGGGGGCGGGCCAGGGTCTGCTCCTGGCGGCCGCGATGCGGGGGCGCCGCCCCCGGCCGGTGGAGGCGGGTCCGGATCGGCTCCGGGCGGTCGCGAAGCGATGCGGGGGCGCCGCCCCGGGCTGGTGGAGGGGCGGGTTCGGATCGGCTCCCGCGGCCGCGATGCGGGCGATCAGCGGCTCCGGCCGTGCTCGTGGGCCCACTCCGGCAGGCGGCCGCCGCGTGTCGGCGTGACCAGCCGTGCGGGTCGGCCCAGTGCGTCTCCGTCAGGGGCCTCCGCCGCCGGCTACGGCGTGCCGGGCAAGGCGGACGGGGGCGCCGCCCACCTCACGGTCGAGGGCCTCGGGGACGCCGCCTTCGGCGTCCTCGGCCTCGCCCTGCTCGTCTTCGTCGCGAGCCCGGGCCGAGGCCTGGTTCATGCGCGCCGCTCGTCGCCACCGCGATCGTGCCGCGCCACGGCGGTACCGGAGCCGTGGCCTTCGGGATCCACTTCGCCACCGCGATCGTGCCGCGCCACGGCGGTACTGGAGCCGTGGCCTTCGGGATCCACTTCGCCACCGCGATCGTTGTCCTGATCGGCGCCGGACCGTCCTTCGCCGCCCAGCCCGTCCCGTCAGCCCGTCCCGCACCGAACCCCAGGGGGATGCACATGTCGCTGTTCGTGCCGAAGTTCGACGACTCCGTGGTCGTCCGTGACGCCGACGCGGAGGTCGTCGGCGGCGACCCCGTCGCCGTCAAGCTGCTCGCGGACAGCAGCGCGTCCGGCGGCGCGCTGTCCACCGTCCGCGTCACCCTCGGCGAGGGCGCCGACGGCGCCCGCCCGCACCTGCACCGCAACTCCGCCGAGATGTTCTTCCTGCTCGACGGCGAGGCCCAGGTCCTGTCCGGCGACGACATCGTCACCGCCGAACCCGGCGACCTGGTCGTGGTCCCGCCGGGCAAGCCGCACGCCTTCGCCGCCGCCCCCGGCAGCACCGCCGACCTCCTCATCGTCATCACCCCGGGCGTCGAGCGGTTCGAGTACTTCCGCCACCTCCAGCGCATCCGCCTCGGCGAGGTGGGACCGGAGAGCATCCTCGAGGTGCAGGAGCTCTACGACAACCACTTCCTGCGCAGCGAGGCGTGGGAGGGGCGGCGCTGACGCCGGGCCGCGGCGAACCGTTTCACGGGCACCTGTCCCCGCCCCCTAGGATTGGGCCCAAACCACACACACTCACCCCAGAGGAACGCTGCATGCCTGGCATCACGCGCGAGGAGGTCGCCCACCTCGCCCGGCTGGCGCGTCTGGAGCTGAAGCCCGAAGAGCTCGACCACTTCGCGGGACAGCTGGACGACATCATCGGCGCGGTCGCCCGCGTCAGCGAGGTCGCCGACCAAGACGTACCGCCGACCTCGCACCCGCTCCCGCTGACGAACGTCATGCGGGCGGACGAGGTCCGTCCGTCGCTCACCCCCGAGCAGGCGCTCTCCGGCGCCCCTGCCCAGGAGCAGCAGCGTTTCAAGGTGCCGCAGATCCTGGGGGAGGACTGATCCCATGACGGACATCATCAAGCTCACCGCCGCCGAGATCGCCGCGAAGATCGCCTCCGGCGAGCTCACGGCCGTCGAGGTCACCGAGGCCCATCTGGCCCGCATCGAGGCCGTCGACGAGAAGGTGCACGCCTTCCTCCACGTCGACCGCGAGGGCGCCCTGGCCCAGGCCCGTGCCGTCGACGCCAAGCGCGAGCGCGGCGAGAAGCTCGGTCCGCTGGCCGGGGTCCCCCTGGCGCTCAAGGACATCTTCACCACCGAGGGCATGCCCACGACCGTCGGCTCCAAGATCCTCGAGGGCTGGATCCCGCCGTACGACGCGACGCTCACCAAGAAGCTGAAGGCCGCCGACGTCGTCATCCTCGGCAAGACCAACATGGACGAGTTCGCCATGGGGTCCTCCACCGAGAACAGCGCCTTCGGGCCCACCGGCAACCCCTGGGACCTCACCCGCATCCCCGGCGGCTCCGGCGGCGGTTCCTCCGCCGCCCTCGCCTCCTTCCAGGCCCCCCTCGCCATCGGCACCGACACCGGCGGCTCCATCCGCCAGCCGGCCGCGGTCACCGGCACGGTCGGCGTGAAGCCGACGTACGGCGCGGTCTCCCGCTACGGCATGGTGGCCTTCTCCTCCTCCCTCGACCAGGGCGGCCCCTGCGCCCGTACGGTCCTGGACGCCGCCCTGCTGCACGAGGTCATCGCCGGGCACGACCCGCTCGACTCCACCTCCATCGACGCCCCGGTCCCGCCGGTCGTCGAGGCCGCCCGCAACGGCAGCGTCGCCGGGATGCGCGTCGGTGTCGTCAAGCAGTTCCGCGGCGACGGCTACCAGGCGGGCGTGCTCCAGCGCTTCGACGAGTCGGTCGCGCTGCTGAAGGAGCTGGGCGCCGAGATCGTCGAGCTGGACTGCCCGTCCTTCGACCTGGCGCTGTCGGCGTACTACCTGATCGCGCCGAGCGAGTGCTCCTCCAACCTCGCCCGCTTCGACGGCCTGCGCTACGGCCTGCGTTCCGGCGACGACGGCACGAACTCCGCCGAGGCGGTCACCTCCCTCACCCGTGAGGCGGGCTTCGGTCCCGAGGTCAAGCGCCGCATCATGCTCGGCACCTACGCCCTGTCGAGCGGCTACTACGACGCCTACTACGGCTCCGCCCAGAAGGTCCGCACGCTCATCACGCGCGACTTCGAGAAGGCCTTCGAGCAGGTGGACGTGATCGTGTCGCCCACGACGCCCACCACCGCCTTCCCGATCGGCGAGCGCGCCGACGACCCGATGGCGATGTACCTGGCCGACCTGTGCACCATCCCGACCAACCTGGCGGGCAACGCGGCCATGTCGCTGCCCTGCGGTCTCGCCCCGGAGGACAACCTCCCGGTCGGCCTCCAGATCATCGCCCCGGCGCTGAAGGACGAGCGGCTCTACAAGGTCGGCGCCGCCGTCGAGGCCGCCTTCGTGGAAAAGTGGGGTCACCCGCTTCTCGAGGAGGCTCCGTCGCTGTGAGCGCACTGTCCAAGGCCAAAGGCTTCAAGAAGTCCAAGTCCGGTCTGTACGTGTCGATGGCCACTTCGGCGTTCGGCGTGATCGGCGTGGTCAAGCAGATCAAGAAGGCCCGGACCGACAACGACACGCTGCGGCTGCTCGACGCCGTCGTGACCGGCGCGGCTGTCGTCACCAACCTGGCCATTCTCTACCGCGAGTTGAAGCGGCTGGGCGACGACGACGTCCTGCTGGGCTGAGAGGGAAGTTTCACCGTGACCACCACGACCGACCTGGTGTCGTACGAGGACGCGCTGGCGTCGTACGACCCCGTCATGGGCCTTGAGGTCCATGTCGAACTCGGCACCAAGACCAAGATGTTCTGCGGCTGTTCGACGGCGCTGGGCGCCGAGCCGAACACCCAGACCTGCCCCGTCTGCCTCGGCCTGCCCGGCGCGCTCCCGGTCGTCAACGCGACCGGCGTCGAGTCCGCGATCAAGATCGGTCTCGCGCTGAACTGCGAGATCGCCGAGTGGTGCCGCTTCGCCCGGAAGAACTACTTCTATCCGGACATGCCGAAGAACTTCCAGACCTCCCAGTACGACGAGCCGATCGCCTTCGACGGCTACCTCGACGTGCAGCTGGAGGACGGCGAGGTCTTCCGCGTGGAGATCGAGCGCGCCCACATGGAGGAGGACACCGGCAAGTCGACGCACGTCGGCGGCGCGACCGGCCGTATCCACGGCGCCTCGCACTCGCTCCTGGACTACAACCGGGCCGGCATCCCGCTCATCGAGATCGTCACCAAGCCGATCGTCGGCGCGGGCGAGCGCGCTCCCGAGGTGGCGAAGGCGTACGTCCGTGAGCTGCGCGAGCTGATCCGCGCGCTCGGTGTCTCCGAGGCCCGTATGGAGATGGGCCAGATGCGCTGCGACGTGAACCTGTCGCTGATGCCGAAGGGCGCCGACAAGTTCGGCACGCGCTCCGAGACGAAGAACGTGAACTCGCTGCGGTCCGTGGAGCGCGCGGCCCGCTTCGAGATCCAGCGGCACGCGGCGGTGCTGTCGTCCGGCGGCACGATCGTGCAGGAGACCCGGCACTTCCACGAGGACACGGGCTCGACGACCTCGGGCCGGGTGAAGGAGGAGGCCGAGGACTACCGGTACTTCCCCGAGCCGGACCTCGTTCCGGTCGCGCCCTCGCGCGAGTGGGTCGAGGAGATCCGCGCCGCGCTGCCCGAGCCGCCGCTGGCCCGCCGCACCCGCCTCCTCGCGGAGTGGGGTGTCTCGGCCACCGACATGCAGGCGATCCTCAACGCCGGCGCGCTGGAGCCGATCGTCGCCACGATCGACGCCGGTGCCGACGCGGCCTCGGCCCGCAAGTGGTGGATGGGCGAACTGGCCCGCAGTGCCAACGAGTCGGGCAAGGCCCTCGACGAGCTGGCGATCACCCCCGAGCAGGTGGCCCGGGTGGCCCAGCTGGTCGCCTCCGGCGACCTGAACGACAAGCTGGCCCGCCAGGTCATCGAGGGCGTCCTCGCGGGCGAGGGCACCCCGGACGAGGTCGTCGACAAGCGCGGGCTGAAGGTCGTCTCCGACGACTCGGCACTGGGCACGGCCGTCGACGAGGCCATCGCCGGCAACCCGGCCATCGCCGACAAGATCCGCGGCGGCAAGGTGGCCGCGGCGGGCGCCCTGGTCGGCGCGGTCATGAAGGCGACCCGGGGTCAGGCCGACGCGGCGCGCGTCAAGGAGCTGATCCTGCAGAAGCTGGGCGTCAGCGAAGGCTGAGCCCGGTTGCGCACAGACCCCGGGGTGATGCACCGGACCTGGTGCATCACCCCGGTCGTCTGTCAGACACGGCGTCCCACGAGCCGTACGTAGCCCAGCGTGCGGCCCTCGTCGAGCCGCAGCATCTCGGCGCACCAGCGGCAGGTCTCCGCGTGCACCGGGTCGTCGCTCTCCTCCGCCACCACCTCGCACCACAGCAGCCAGTCCCGCCAGCCGTCGGGCTGCCAGTCGGCCACCTCCACCTCGACGGCTCCGCTGCGTGTCCAGTGGCGCCGCCACCAGTCGGCGGAGTGGAACGCCCAGAAGCCGGCATCCCGCTCCCAGTACGCCCTGAGGTGCTCCGGCGGCTCGACGCCGTCGAGCTCCGCCCGCAGCGCCGGTACGACGACGCCGATCCGCCCGCCGGGCCTGAGCAGCCGGGTCAGCGTGGCCAGGTAGAGGTCGTCGGTGCCGAAGTAGTGGTACGCGTCGATGCTCACGATCGCGTCGAAGCCGCCCTCGGCGAACGGCAGGTCGTGCGCCTCGGCCCGCAGGGGCAGCACCCGGTCGGACACCTGGGCCTCGGCGGCGCGCCGCGCGTTGTCGTCCGGCTCGATCCACAGATCGACGGCGGTGACCTGGGCGCCGTACTCCTTGGCGAGGAATATCGAGGTCATCGCCCGGCCGCAGCCCAGGTCGAGGACGCTCGCGCCGGAGCGCAGGGTGTCCATGCCGAGGGCGGGGGCCAGCCACTCCAATAACCACAGCGGGTTCGGGCCCATGTGGTTCTCGATCATCCAGCGGGCGTCGTAGCCGTTGCTGCGCGGGTAGTGGGCGAGGGTCAGCCGCTGGGTGAGGTCTTCGTTCGAGGCCGTCTTCGAGGTGATGTCCTGCATCGGTGACACGCTCCTCAGACAGAAGGGCAAAGGAAGAGTAAAGTCGAACACTCAAATAATGCACATGCCTGCGTCGGTGACCACCCCGCATCCCCTGTTCCGGCGCGACGCGCTACGCTCGCCCGCCATGAGTGGACGCAGTGATTCCGAGATATCCGAGAGGAACGAGGAGGTCGGCAAGGGCGAAGAGCCCGAGGAGAAAGAGCCCGAGGAGATCGAAGAGATCGAAGAGGCGCGACGGGCCCGCTGGACGGCGACCGGCACCGGCGCCCTGCTGACCCTCGCCGGTCTCGCGGCCGCCCTCCTGCGCCTCACCGGCTCCGCTCCGGCCCTGGTCCCCGCCGCCTACGCCCTCGGCGCCGCCGTCTGCGCGCTGGCCGCCTTCCTGGGCGCCCGGGGCCGCACCCGGCGCGCGCTGTGGCTGCTGATCGCCGGTGTGATGGTGATGGCGTTCGGCGACCAGTCCGACTGACGGGGACCCGGCACCCCGGGCCGACGCCGACAGGACAGAGTCGGCGTTATTGTCCTGTGATCTGTCTCCCACTCTTGTGAAGAACCCCACGAACGCGGCCAACGATCACGTTCGCCTGGAAGAGTGTCCTCGCATCGCTCATCGTTCTTTGCGGGCTGTTCGGTTCAGGCGCGACTGTTTCCCGGCCAAAGATCCACAATTTGACCTCCGGGAGCACGTTCGTGGCAGCCCTTGCACAGTGGTGCGTCCGGCACCGCCTCGTCGCGTTCCTGCTCTGGCTCCTCGTCCTCGGCGGCACGGCCGGCGCCGCCGCGCTCACCGGCTCCACGTACTCCAACGACTACGACGTCTCCGGCACCGAGTCCGGCCGTGCCACCCGGCTGCTGGAGGACGGCTTCCCGGGACTCGGCGGCGACAGCGACACCGTCGTCTGGCACACCGGCTCGGGCACCGTCCGCGCCGCCGACGTCGAGCAGACCATGACCCGCACCCTGGAGCGGATCGCGGATCTGCCGGCCGTCGCCTCCGTGACCAGCCCCTACGACGACCAGGGCGCCGCCCGGATCAGCCGGGACGGGCGCACCGCCTACGCCACGGTCGTCTTCGAGGAGCGGGCCGAGGACATCGACCGGGGTGCGGCGCTGGCCGTCGTCGACCTCGCCAAGTCGGCCGAAACGGACGGGCTCCAGGTGGAGCTGGGCGGCAGCGCCATCGCGCTCACCGAGTCCTCCGGCGGGCACCTCGCCGAGATCGTCGGCGTGGTCGTCGCCGCGGTCGTGCTGTTCCTCGCCTTCGGCTCGCTCGCCGCCTCCCTGCTGCCCATCGTCACCGCCCTGGTCGGGGTCGGCACCGCGTACGCCGGGATCGTGCTGCTCGGGCACGCCATGACCGTCGCCGACTTCGCGCCCATGCTCGGCATGCTCGTCGGGCTGGGTGTCGGCATCGACTACGCGCTGTTCATCGTCACCCGGCACCGGCGCGGCCTGAAGCGCGGGCTGCCGGTCGCGGAGGCCGCCGAGAACGCCGTGGCGACCACGGGACGCGCGGTCGTCTTCGCGGGCGCCACCGTCTGCATAGCCCTGCTCGGGATGCTGATCCTGCGCCTGAACTTCCTCAACGGCGTCGCGATAGCCGCCTCCCTGACCGTCGTCCTGACCGTCGCCGCCTCCGTGACCCTGCTGCCCGCCCTGCTCTCCTTCATCGGCCCGCGCGCCCTCAGCCGCCGCGAACGGCGCCGCCTCGCCGAGCACGGACCCGAACCCGAGCTGCCGACCGGCTTCGCCGCCCGCTGGTCGGCGTTCGTGGAACGTCACCCCAAGCTGCTCGGCACCCTCGCCCTCGTGGTCGTCACCGTCCTCGCCCTGCCGACGGCCGGGCTGCGCCTGGGCACCTCCGACCAGGGCAACGGCCCCGCGTCCGCCACCACCCGCCAGGCCTACGACCTCCTCGCCGACGGTTTCGGCGCCGGCGTCAACGGCCCCCTGACGCTGGTGACCCACGTCGACGGCGCCGAGGACCGGCTCGCCCTCGACAACCTCGACGCCACCCTGCGCTCCACCGAGGGCGTGGCGTCCGTGACCCCGGTGACGTACAGCGCCGGCGGCGACACCGCGTACCTCACCGTCGTACCGGAGTCCGCCCCGCAGTCGCAGCGCACCAGCGAATTCGTCGACCGGCTGCGCGCGGAGGTGCTGCCGCGCGCCGAGGCGGGCACCTCGCTCGATGTGCAGGTCGGCGGCGTCACCGCCGGGTACGACGACTTCGCCGAGGTCATCGTCGGCAAGCTGCCGCTGTTCGTCGGGGTCGTCGTCGGTCTGGGCTGCGTCCTGCTGCTGCTCGCCTTCCGCTCCGTCGGCATCCCGCTCAAGGCCGCCGTGATGAACGTCGCCGCCGTCGCCGGCGCCTTCGGCGTGGTCGTCGCGGTCTTCCAGTGGGGCTGGGGGAGCGAACTGCTGGGCCTGGGCCGCGCCGGACCGATCGAACCCTTCCTCCCCGTGATCATGGTGTCGGTCCTCTTCGGGCTCTCCATGGACTACCAGGTGTTCCTGGTCAGCCGGATGTACGAGGAGTGGCTGGAGACCGGCGACAACCGGCGGGCCGTGCGCGTCGGCCTCGCCGAGACCAGCCGGGTGATCAACTCCGCGGCGGTCATCATGATCTCGGTGTTCCTCGCCTTCGTCCTCAGCGGCGACCGCGTGATCGCCATGTTCGGCATCGCGCTGGCCGCCGCCGTCGCCCTCGACGCCTTCGTGCTCCGCACACTGCTGGTGCCGGCCCTGATGCATCTGCTCGGCGGCGCCAACTGGTGGCTGCCGCGCTGGCTGGACCGCCGACTGCCCCGCATCAGCATCGAACCGCCCGAGACCCGTGCCGCTCATGAGAAGCTCGCCCAGGTCGTGGAGGACCTCGAACTCGACAAGGAGCGGCAGCCGGATGTACGCGATACCACTGGGTGACGACGGAGCCGAACTACGCCCCCTGGAGCCCTGGCACGCCGAGGAGTTCCTCGCGCACCTGGAGCGGGGACGGGAGTTCATCAACCAGTACATCGGCTTCGGCGCCAACGCCACCGACACCGCCTCCGCGCGCGAGGTGCTCCAGCGCTACGCCGACATGCGCGCCGCCGACACCGGCTCGCTGCACGGCCTGTGGCTGGAGGGCAAGCTCGTCGGCGGGGTGCTCTTCCTCAACTTCGACGCCGCGCGGGGCAACTGCGAGGTCGGCTGCTGGCTGGAACCCGCCGGCACCGGGCGCGGACTGGTCACGCGCGCGATGCGGGTGCTCATCGACTTCGCCGTCGAGCGGCGCGGCATCCACCGGATCGAGTGGATCGCCGCCTCGGGGAACGTGCCCAGCCTGAACGTCGCCCGACGGCTGGGCATGACCCGCGATGGTGTCCAGCGCGAGGCCCACCCCTATGGTGGGGTACGGCACGACCTCGAAGTGTGGTCGGTGCTGGCCCCCGAGTGGCGCGCCGCACGCGCGCGTGCCGCTCACAACGACCATTAAGAGACCTCTCAGAGAGCGTCCGTACGGTGCGAGGCATGGGAACCAAGACTGTTGACGAGGACGGCGCGGCCACGGGCGCCGAGGCCGCCGAGGCGAAGCGCGACGACGAGGCGACGGACGTCGCCGCGACGGGCACCGGCGACACCACCGACACGAGCGACACCACCGACGAGGTGACGCCGGCCGAGGCCGGCACCGCCGCCGACGGCGACACCAAGCAGGACGGCCCCACGGGTGTCGGCCAGGGCGCCGGCGCCGTGGTCTCCGCCGCGCTCGGCCTGGTCTCGCTCACCGGCGGCTGGGTCGGCACCGTCGCCTCCGCCCGCGAGACCCTCGTCGGCCAGCTGGAGACCTCGACCGACGCGGGCGTCGCGCAGCAGATCCAGGCGGTCTACGGCGACGCCTGGCAGACCACCGCCCTGTGGGCCGGTCTGTTCGCGCTGGCCGCGCTGATCACCGGTGTCGTGGTGCTGGCCCGGCCCGCCTTCGGCGCGCCCGGCAGGCCGCAGGCGCCGTGGATCAAGTCGGTCGCCTGGGCGGGCATCACCCTCGGCGTCGTCGGACTGCTGCTGGCCGTCCTGAAGTACACCGACGCGCTGCTCGGACTGCCGTCGGCGAGCTGAGCCGCCGCAGGCCCCGGAGGGGTCTCAGGGCGGTCCGTAAGCACCTTACGGACCGCCCTGAGACCCCTCACACGCGTCTAAGGCCCCGCCCGCCGCCGAAGATGCGGAACTCTCCCGATGTGGCGGACCCCCCTGGGCGACGAAGGTTGAGGCAACGCGGCGGACCAGCCGCGACAACCGACTCTCCCGAGGGACACACCATGTACGCCTACGAGCTCCACCAGATGCGCTCCGCCGAACTCATCCGCCAGGCCCAGGAGGAGCGCCTGGCCCGCGAGGCCACCCGAGGCCGCCGCGCCGCCCGCCGCGAGGCCGTCGCCCGCGCGTCCCGCACGACGCCCGCCACCGGCGGCGCGGAACCCCTAAACGCCGCCGGCGCGTCCGATAGCCGCCGTCCCCGTCGCCTGCGACCCGCGCGCTCCACGTGACCACGCGCGCGGTGGGGGAGTCGCCGGCTTCCGGCGCCACCGCTCCCACGCGCGCGGTGGGGGAGCCGTCCGCTTCCGGCCCCACCGTCTCCACGCCGCGCCCGTCGATATCGGCTGGGGGGGCCGGGCCGCCCTGTGCGATGCTCGCTGTTGTGCAGAGCAGGTCCGTCAGTCCCGTATTCGTCGGCCGGGCCGAGGAGTTGGGCGTCCTCGACGAGGCGCTCGCCCGGGCCGGCGCGGGCGAGCCGCAGGCGCTGGTGATCGCCGGTGAGGCCGGGGTCGGCAAGACCAGGCTGGTCGAGGAGTTCGCCACCGTCGCCGAGGGCCGAGGCGCCGTCGTCGCGCTCGGCGGCTGCGTCGAGATCGGCGCCGACGGCCTTCCCTTCGCCCCGTTCTCCACCGCCCTGCGGGCCCTGCGCCGCGCCCTGCCCGACCGACTGGCCGCCGCAGCGGCCGGCCAGGAGACGGAACTCGCCCGGCTGCTGCCGGAGTTGGGCGAGGCCGGCACCGGTGGGCACGACGACGAGGGCACCGCCCGCCTCTTCGAACTCACCGCCCGCCTCCTGGAACGCGTCACCGCCGACCGCACCGTGATCCTCGCCCTGGAGGATCTGCACTGGGCCGACGCCTCCACCCGCCACCTCCTGTCCTACCTGCTGCGCACCCTGCGCACCGGCCGCCTCGTCGTCCTCGCCACCTACCGCTCCGACGACATCCACCGCCGCCACCCGCTGCGCCCCCTCCTCGCCGAACTCGACCGGCTGCGCACCGTCCGCCGTATCGACCTGGCCCGCCTCACCCGCGAGGAGGTCGGCCGTCAGATCGCCGGGATCCTCGCCGCCGAACCCGACCCCGCCCAGGTCGACGCCATCTTCGAACGCTCCGACGGCAACGCCTTCTTCGTCGAGGAACTCGCCGTCGCCGCGGCCGATGGCTGTCGCACCGGCCTCACCGACTCCCTGCGCGACCTGCTGCTGGTCCGGGTCGAGGCGCTGCCCGGGGACGCCCAGAAGGTCGTCAGGATCATCGCCGAGGGGGGCTCCACCGTCGAGTACCGGCTGCTCGCAGCCGTCGCCGGACTCACCGAGGACGACCTCATCGAGGCGCTGCGGGCCGCCGTGGGCGCCAACATCCTGCTCCCCACCCCCGCCGACGACGGCTACCGCTTCCGCCACTCCCTGGTCCGCGAGGCCGTCGCCGACGACCTGCTGCCCGGCGAACGCTCCCGCCTCAACCGCCGTTACGCCGAGGCCCTCCAGGCCGACCCGACGCTCGTCCCCGCCGACGAGCGCGTCATGCGCCTGGCCAGCTACTGGTACCACGCCCACGACCCCGCCCGGGCCCTGCCCGCCGTCCTGGACGCCTCCCTCATCGCCCGCTCCCGCCACGCCTACAGCGAGCAACTCCGGCTCCTGGAACGCGCGATGGAACTGTGGGACTCCACCCCCGAGGCGGTACGGGCCACCCTGCGCCCCGTCGACTACGCCGAGGCCTACCCGCCCCCGCCGCCCGCACCGCACCCGCGGACCGCCGACGGCCGCGACCCCGCCGCCACCCCGCTGCGCTACCTCGACCTGATGGCCGAGGCCGCCGTCGCCGGCCGCCGCTGCGGGGAACGCGAACGCGCCTTGAAGATCACCAACCGGGCCCTGCACCTGCTGACGGACGGGGACGACCCGTTGCGCGCCGCCTGGTTCTGGGTGCAGCGCTCCCGGCTGGTGTTCGCGGTGGGCCGCGGCAGCGGCCGTCAGGAGCTGGCCACCGCCCAGGAGCTGGTGCGCGGCCTGCCGCCCAGCGGGGTGCACGCCGAGATCCTCACCCATGTGGCCAACTGGTCGATGGTGCACGACCCGGGACCCGACGCCTACGCCGCCGCCGAGCGCGCCGTGGAGTACGCCCGCATGGTCGGCGCCCGCCAGACCGAACTCCACGCCCACCAGATCCTGGGCATCCTCATGGTCGAGGCCGGCCACGTCGAGACCGGCCTCGCCGAGCTCCACCGCGTCAAGGAGCGGGCGCTCGCCGAGGACATCTCCTCCGTCACGCTGAACGTGTACGTCAACCTCCCCTCCGAACTCGAGGCGGTCGGCCGCTCCCTGGAGGCCCTGCCGATCCTGGAGGAGGGCATCGTCTTCGCCGCCCGGCACGGACTGCCCGACGCCGAGGCCCTGGTGCGGATCAACCACACGGAGTCCCTGCTCGCCCTCGGGCGCTGGGACGAGGCGGAGCGGACCTGTGCCGCCGCCGGGCGGATCGGGCAGGGCAGCGCGACCCGCGGCGCCCACGCCACCCGCCGCGCCGAACTCGCCCTCGACCGCGGCGACCTCGCCGAGGCGACCCGCCTGCTGGACGCCGCACGGGGCTTCTTCGCCGCGCACGAACCCGCCCCCCAGTACGATCTGCCACTGACCCGCATCGCCGTCGCCGTCGCCGCCGCCGAGAACCGCCTCCCCGAGGCGAGGTCCCACCTCACGCGCGTCCTCGACCGCGGCTTCCCGCCCGGCACCCATCGCTACGCCTGGCCCCTGCTCGTCACCGCCGCCGCCGTCGAGGGCGACGCCCGCGCCCTGCCCGCCGCCGACGACGAGGGCCGTGCCGCGCTCCTCGGCCGTATCCGCACCACCGCCAAACGGCTCGCCACCGCCGTCCCCGTCTGGCACGCCCACGCCCTCTGGCTGCGCGCCGAGCTGCTGCGCGCCGAGGGCCACGGCGCCCCCGCCGAGTGGTCCGACGCCGTCACCGCGTTCGAGGCGCTGGAGCGCCCCTACGACCTCGCCCGCACCCGGTACCGCCTGGCCGAGGCGCTGCTGACCATCGGCGGCGACGACGAGCGCGACCGCGCCGCCGAGCTGCTGCGCCTCGCCCACGCCGTCGCCGCGCACCTCGGCGCCCGCCCGCTCACCGACGCGGTCGCCCTGCTCGCCCAGCGCGCCCGCCTCACCCTGCTGCCCGCGCCCAGGCGGCGCCCCGCCCCCGCCGACCCCGCCGAGGCCCTCGGCCTGACCAGCCGGGAACGTGACGTCCTGCGGCTGGTCTCCGCCGGCCGCACGAACCGCCAGATCGCCGCGGAACTGTTCATCTCCCCGAAGACCGTGAGCGTCCACGTCTCCAACATCCTGGGCAAGCTCGGCGTCTCGGGCCGGGGCGAGGCGGCGGCCGTCGCCCATCGGCTGGAAATGTTCCCCACGGAGCCGGGGATCGAACGGCTGAGCGACAATGACGGAGCCTATTAGGGAGGCGCCGTGTTCAACATGTTCGAGGAACTGTTCGCACCCGGCCGCAAGCACACCCGGGACGAGCAGAACCGGCTGGAGCTGACCCGAGTGGACGTCGGCGACGGCGACCCGGGACGCGGGCCGATAGACCTCACCTCCGGCAAGGTCGTCGTCCGGCGGCCCGCGACGCGGCCCGGGCAGGAGCCCGAAGGGGACGACGGCCCGCGGGCCGGGCAGTGAACCGCGAGCCGCCTCAGCTCACCCGCAGTTCCAGGATCCGGTCGTCACCCCCCTGCGGCGCGCCCCGGCCGTCGGTGTTGCTGGTGGTCACCCACAGCCTGTCGCCGCCCGCCGCGACCACCGTGCGCAGCCGGCCGTACTCGCCCGTCAGGAAGGCCTGCGGGGCCGCCGACGCCTCCGTGCCCTTCAACGGGACACGCCACAGACGCTTGCCCCTCAGCCCCGCCATCCAGATCGAGCCCTCGGCGTGGGCGATGCCGCTGGGGGAGGCCTCGTCCGGACCCCACTGCGCGATCGGGTCGCGGTACCGCGCGTCGGAGGCCTCGCCCTCCGCCTCCGGCCAGCCGTAGTTGGCGCCCGGCGCGATCGCGTTCAGCTCGTCCCAGGTGTCCTGGCCGAACTCCGAGGCGAACAGACGCTGCTCGGCGTCCCAGGCCAGGCCCTGCACATTGCGGTGCCCGTACGAGTACACGGGGGAGTCGGGGAAGGGGTTGCCCGGGGCCGGCTCGCCCTCGGGGGTCAGGCGCAGGATCTTGCCGCCCGTGGACTCCTTGTCCTGGGACAGGCCCTTGTCACCGCTCTCGCCCGTACCCACGTACAGCATCCGGTCCGGGCCGAAGGCGATCCGGCCGCCGTTGTGCACGAACCCCTTGGGGATGCCCCGGAAGACCGTGTCGGGTGCGCCCAACTGCTCGCCGACCGGGCGCTTCGGGTCGTACAGCATGCGCACGACACGGTTGTCGGAGGCGGAGGTGAAGTAGGCGTAGACCATGCGGTCGGAGGCGTAGTCCGGGGAGAGGGCGATGCCGAGCAGGCCGCCCTCGCCGTCCGCCGAGACGCCCGGGACCTCGCCCAGCTCGGTCTTCGCGCCCGTCTTCTCGTCGACCTTGACGATCGTGCCCTCGTCGCGGGAGGCCACCAGCAGGCCGCCGTCGGGGAGCGGCACGAGGCCCCAGGGGGAGTTCAGGCCCTCGGCGACCGTGCGCACCACCGTGACCGTGCCCTTGGCGGGCGGGGTCGGCTCCGCCTGCCCGGCGGGGGAGGACCCGGCCGCCGTCGGGCTCGGGGACGGGCTCGCTCGGTCCGGGGCTCCTCCGCCGTCGGAGGAGCAGCCGGCCGCCAACAGGAGCGCACTCGCGGCCAGCACGGCCGTCACTGCTCGACGATGCACGATCTGGGTCCCTTCGACGGAGCGGTTCCAGCGCGGGTTCTACTTGTCTTACACCGCTCGCGCCCCACGGGTTCCCGATCACGCGAACCGATACGGAAGTGGAGGCGCCCCGGCCACGCGAGCCGATACCGAGAGGCTGCCCCGGCCACGCGAACCGATACGCATGAGGACGTGCCCCGGCCCTACTCCCACGACCCCTGGGCGGCCGGCAGCTCCGCCACCTCCGCCAGGTCGCGCTCCGACAGCCGCACCCCGGCCGCCCCCGCGTTCTCCGTCACCCACCGCTCCTGCTTGGCCCCGGGCACGGGCACCACATGGCGCCCCTGGGCCAGCACCCACGCCAGCGCCACCTGCGCGGCCGTCACGTCCTCGCCGTGCCGTGCGGCGACCCGGCGCAGGCCGGCGACGATCGGCTGGTTCGCGGCCATCATCTCGGCGGTGAAACGGGGATGCCGGGCCCGCATGTCGTCCGGCTCGAAACCCTCGCCCGGCGTCAGCGTGCCGGTGAGGAAACCATTCCCCAACGGCATCGCCGCCAGGAAACCCACCCCGCGCTGCTCGCACCACGGCAGCAGCGTCTCCAGCGCCTCCGGCGACCACACCGACAACTCCGCCTCCACCGCGCTCACCGGGAAGACCTGCTGCACCCGACGCAACTGCCGGATCGTCGCGTCGTACAGCCGCCCGCCCGAGCGCCGGCCGCCCCGCGCCCCCACCGCGCACAGCCCCAACGCCCGCACCTTGCCCGCGCGGACCAGCTCCGCCATCGCCCCCCAGGTCTCCTCCACCGGCACCTCCGGGTCGGCGCGGTGCAGCTGGTAGAGGTCGATGACGTCCGTCTGCAACCGCCTCAGCGAGGCGTCGCAGGCCCGCTTCACATATCCCGGCCGGCCGTTGGCCACGATGTGCTGCTCACCCACCAGCAGCCCGACCTTCGTCGACACGAACGCGTCCGCGCGCCGCTCCTTCAGCACCCGCCCCACCAGCAGCTCATTGGTGAACGGGCCGTACATGTCGGCGGTGTCCAGCAGGGAGACGCCCAGATCCAGCGCCCGGTGCACGGCCCGCAGCGACGCGTCCCCCCGCTGCCGCGACCCGCTGTACGCCCAGCTCATCGGCATGCACCCGAGACCGACGGCCCCCACCGAGAGCGCCCCCGCGCCGATCGTCCTGCGCTCCACCTGCCGCGAACCTCCCTTTCCCGGCCCCCAACCTAACCTCTGCACGCGCGCGTGCCTGACATAGCCTCCAGACATGACTGCTGACGTGTGGCTTCCCATCCCGCCGGACGAGATCCAGGGCCTCCCCGAGGGCCTCGACTACCTTCTCTGGGACGGGGGCGAGGACGGCCGGCAGGCCTTCCCGGGCGACCCCGCCGACTGCGTCGTGTACGTCGTGCCGTACATGAAGCGGCAGCACGTCAAGGTGCGGCCGCTGGAGCGGATGCCGCACCTCAGGCTCATCCAGACGCTGACGGCGGGCGTCGACGACATCACCGCCGTGCTGCCGTCGATCCCGCCCGGCGTACGGCTGTGCAACGCGCGCGGGGTGCACGAGGCGAGCACGGCCGAGCTGGCGCTCACCCTGACCCTGGCCGCCCTGCGCGGCATCCCCCAGTTCGTGCGCGCCCAGGACCAGGGGCTTTGGCAGGGCGGCTTCCACCCGGCGCTCGCCGACAAGAACGTGCTCGTCGTCGGCTACGGGGCCATCGGCGCGGCCATCGAGGACCGGCTCGTTCCGTTCGAGGTCGCGCGGGTGGCGCGCGTCGCGCGCTCCCGGCGCACCACGGCGCGCGGCCTGGTGCACCCACTCACCGAACTGCCCTCCCTCCTGCCGGAGGCGGACGTCGTGATCCTCTCCACGCCCCTCACCGACAGCACGCGCGGCCTGGTCGACGCCGAGTTCCTCGCCCGCATGAAGGACGGCGCGCTGCTGGTCAATGTCGCCCGGGGAGCCGTCGTCGACACCAAGGCGCTGCTGGCGGAGCTGGAGACCGGCCGCATCACGGCGGCCCTGGACGTCGTCGACCCCGAGCCGCTGCCCCCCGGCCACCCCCTGTGGCGGGCGCCGGGCGTGCTGATCAGCCCGCACGTCGGCGGCCCCACGTCCGCCTTCCTGCCGCGCGCCAAACGCCTGTTGGTGGATCAGTTGCACCGTTTCGTGAACCAGGAGCCCCTGCGCCACGTGATCCTTACGACGGGCGCCACCGACGAAGCATGACGGGCACGGGACGCGCGTGATCCGGTTCGGGCACCCTCCGCAGTCCTTCGGACGCGGGCCGTACGCGCGTCGCCGCTGGTCGTCACTGAGCGTAGAGGAACTATGTCCCTGAGTGACGAGACTGGTGTATCGTCCCGACAGGGGCTGCGCCGTGCACCGTTCGGCGCCGGGGACGCACATTTCAGACTGTGAGGGGGGCGACGGGCGATGCACGGCCTATGGACGAACGATCCGACGCGGCGGAGTCGCCGCCGACGGCCCTGTTGCACGGCCGCGCGCGCATGCGGTGGCCCCGCAGGTCCCGGGACTCGGCGCAGCCATCACCGGCGCGGGAACAGCGCCCTGGGCAGGCATGCCCACCCGGCGCACCGGGCCCCGCGGGACCCCGCGACGGAGCGGACCGGGAGGCCCCGGTGACGTCGCCGCCGACCTCCACGACCCTCCTCGACGCGGCACTGCGGGCCCAGCCCACGGCGGCGGCTCCGCCGGCCGAGCGGCCGTCCTCCGGCCGCTGGGCGTCGAGCACGGTCCACCAACTGCTGCTGGCCCTGGTGTGCGCGGCCTACGCCGTCGGTTCCGCGCTCGGCTGGGGCTCCGACCAGCTCGCCCTGATCATGGGCGACTTCGGTCTCTGCGCCGCCGCGGGCGCCGCCGCGGTCTCCTGCTTCCTGTACGCGCGCACCCGCCGCGTCCGCTTCCGGTCGGCCTGGCTGCTGTTCGCGCTCTCCTCGACGATGGCCGCCCTGGGCAACCTGGTCTGGGGCTGGTACGAGGTCGTCCTGAACCGGCCCGTGCCGACCCCCAGCTACGCCGACCTGTTCTTCCTGTGCTTCGCGCCGCCCGCGATCGTGGGCCTGCTCGTGCTCGCCGCCCGGCCCGTGACCAAGGCCGGCTGGGTCTGCCTGGTGCTGGACGCCTGGCTGATCGCGGGCTCGCTGCTCACCCTCTCCTGGAGCCTCGCCCTCGCGCAGGCCGCGCAGCTCGACGGCCCGAGCGTGGCGCACGCGGCGCTGAGTCTGGCGTACCCGCTGCTGGACATCGCCCTGGTGAGCATGGTGCTGGTGCTGCACTTCCGGCGTTCGTGGGCCAACCGCACGGCGGTCAACACGGCCGTCGGCGCCCTCGCGCTGACCGTGATGTGCGACGCCCTGTTCACCTCCCCGCTGATGCACAACAGCTACCGCTCGGGCCAGCTCCTCGACGCGGGCTGGTTCGCGGGCTCGCTGCTCCTCGCCTACGCCCCCTGGGCCGCCTCCCGCCAGCGCGGCGCGCCGGACGAGGGCCACTCGCGCGTGGTGCACGAGCACGTGCCCGGCCAGCGCCCGGGCGGCCATCCGCCCGTGCAGCCGCCACCCGGCTCCGGAGGCGACCCCGGCCGGTATCCGGCCACCCGGCCCATCACCGGCTCCCTCGCCGCCCTCACGCCCTATCTCGCCGCCGCCGTCTGCTTCCTGGGGATCCTGTACAACGTCCTCAACGGCCGCAGCGTCGACCGCGTGGTCCTGCTGACCGGGGGCGCCGTGGTGCTCGCCCTCGTGGTGCGCCAGGGCATCATGCTGCTCGACAACATCACCCTCACCCAGGAACTGGCGCAGAAGGAGAACCACTTCCGCTCCCTGGTGCAGGGCTCCAGCGACGTCATCATGATCGCCGCCCCCAGCGGAATCCTCCGGTACGTCTCCCCGGCCGCCGCAGGCGTCTACGGCCGGCCCGCCGAGGAACTCGTGGGCACGGAACTGGCCAACCTGATCCATCCGGAGGACCTGGGCTGCGTGGTGCACGAGGTGCGCCGCTTCCTCGCCGCCAGCCCCCAGGAGGAACCCACCACCCGCATCGAGTGCCGCTTCCGCTCCGGCGACGGCGGCTGGCTCAACGTGGAGTCGACCGTCAACCGCCACCACGGCGGCCTGATCTTCAACAGCCGGGACGTGACCGAACGGGTGCGCCTCCAGGCGCAGCTCCAGCACAACGCCGAGCACGACCCGCTCACCGACCTGCCCAACCGCGCCCTGTTCACCCGGCGCGTCCAGCAGGCGCTCTCCGGCCGCCGCAGCTCCGACCGGGGCACCGCCCTGCGCAACACGGCCGTCCTCTTCATCGACCTCGACGGCTTCAAGGCGGTCAACGACACCATCGGCCACCAGGCCGGGGACGAACTGCTCGTCCAGGCCGCCCGCCGGCTCCAGGACGCCGTCCGGCAGGGCGACACCGCCTCCCGGCTGGGCGGCGACGAGTTCGCGGCCCTGATCGTCGGCGACACCACCCGCGACCGCGCCGCCCGCGAAGGCCACATCCTGGAGCTCGCCGACCGCCTGCGGGTCACCCTCTCCCAGCCCTATGCCATCGACGGCAACGAGGTACGGGTCGCCGCGTCCATCGGCGTGGCCTTCGCCGAACCCGGGCTCGGCGCCGGTGAGCTGCTGCGCAACGCCGACCTCGCCATGTACCGCGCCAAGGCGGGCGGCAAGGGCCGGGTCGAGCTGTACAAGCCGCAGATGCAGCAGGACGTCGTACGGAAGGCGGAGCTGGCGACGCGGTTGCGGGCCGCTCTGCACGACGGGGAGTTCGCGCTGCTGCACCAGCCGGTGGTGCGGCTGGAGGACGGCCGGATCTCGTCGGTCGCCGCCGAGGCGCGCTGGCGCTCCTCACAGGGCGTGCTCTTCACGCCCGCGGAGTTCCTGCGGGTCGCGGAGGACAGCGACAAGACCGCGGAGCTGGGCCGCTGGGTGCTGGAGGAGGCGGTCGCGCAGGCCGCCGACCGGGCCGCGAGCCGGCTGAACGTACCGGTGGTCGTCCGGGTGGACGCCCGGCGCCTGCTGGACCGGTCGATGCCGCTGGGCTCGGTCGAGGCCCTGCTGACGCGGCACGGGCTGCCGTCCGGGTCGCTGGTGATCGAGCTGTCCGACATAGACCCCAGGGTGCCGCTGGACGAGCTGGAACGGCGGCTGGGCGCGCTCAAGCGCCTCGGCGTGCGCATCGCCCTGGACGGCTTCGGCGGCGGCTGTGTGGCCATAACGGCCCTGCGCCGGCTCCCCGTCGACATACTGAAACTCGATCGTGGTCTGGTCGAGGGCGTCGTCGAGTCGGCACGGCTGCACAAGATCACCAATGGGCTGCTGCGGATCGCCGGCGATCTCGGGCTCCAGTCCGTGGCGGAGGGCGTCGACCTGCCCGAGCAGGTCGTGGCCCTGCGCTCGATGGGCTGCACGCACGGGCAGGGCATGGCCTTCTCCGGGTCGCTCGACGAGTACCGGCTGCGCAGGGCGCTCGGCCGCGGCCAGTACCCGGTGCCGCACGGGCCCGTCGAGCCGGCGTTCGCGGGCGGCGGCGCGGGGGTGTACACCAGTGGTGTGGCCGCCGTCCTGGGCAGCGGGAGTTCACTGCGCTCACATAATGAGACGCCTGTCCCACCCACTTGACAGTCGGTGCGCGCCGGGGGGAGGGTCAATGCCATGCGCACCCGAATTCTCGTACTTGGCAAGCGCGTCGGCTGAAGCTGGTGACGCTCCGGACGGACCCGGACTCCCAGCGACCCCACCCGGCGCGCTCCCCTCGCTTGCCTTTCGGCACGAGGGGTTTTTTGTTGCATCAGCAGCAGTCGCACACCGTACAAAACACGCATAAACCCTCAGCATCGAGAAGAGAATGCCGATGACCGAGCAGGCCACCGGGGCCCATCACCCGCAGCCGCGGCCCCGATCCGGAGGACAGCACTCCGCGTCCGTCGAGCACGTCACGGGTGCGCAGTCCCTCATCCGTTCTCTCGAGGAGGTCGGCGCCGACACGGTATTCGGCATTCCCGGCGGGGCGATCCTTCCCGCCTACGACCCGCTGATGGACTCCACCCGGGTGCGCCACGTCCTGGTCCGCCACGAGCAGGGCGCCGGCCACGCGGCCACCGGCTACGCGCAGGCCACCGGCAAGGTCGGCGTCTGCATGGCCACCTCCGGCCCCGGCGCCACCAACCTGGTCACGCCGATCGCCGACGCCCACATGGACTCCGTGCCGCTGGTCGCGATCACCGGCCAGGTCGCCTCCTCGGCGATCGGCACGGACGCCTTCCAGGAGGCGGACATCGTCGGCATCACCATGCCGATCACCAAGCACAACTTCCTGGTCACCAAGGCCGAGGACATCCCGCGGATCATCGCGCAGGCGTTCCACATCGCCTCCACCGGCCGCCCCGGCCCGGTCCTGGTCGACATCGCCAAGGACGCCCTCCAGGCGAAGACCACCTTCTCCTGGCCGCCCACCATGGACCTGCCCGGCTACCGCCCGGTGACCAAGCCGCACGCCAAGCAGATCCGTGAGGCCGCCAAGCTGATCACCGCCGCCAAGCGGCCGATCCTGTACGTCGGCGGCGGTGTCCTGAAGGCCGGCGCCACCGCGGAGCTGAAGGTCCTCGCCGAGCTGACCGGCGCGCCCGTCACCACCACCCTGATGGCGCTGGGCGCCTTCCCCGACAGCCACCCGCAGCACCTGGGCATGCCGGGCATGCACGGCTCGGTGGCCGCCGTCACCGGTCTGCAGAAGGCCGACCTGATCGTCGCCCTCGGCGCCCGCTTCGACGACCGCGTCACCGGCAAGCTGGACAGCTTCGCCCCGTACGCCAAGATCGTCCACGCGGACATCGACCCGGCGGAGATCGGCAAGAACCGCGCCGCCGACGTCCCGATCGTCGGGGACGCCCGCGAGGTCATCGCGGACCTGATCCAGGCCGTGCAGAAGGAGCACAGCGAGGGCAACCAGGGCGACTACAGCGCCTGGTGGAAGGACCTCAGCCGCTGGCGCGAGACCTACCCCCTCGGATACGACCAGCCCGAGGACGGCTCGCTCTCCCCGCAGCAGGTCATCGAGCGCATCGGCCGGCTCGCGCCCGAGGGCACGATCTTCGCGGCGGGCGTCGGCCAGCACCAGATGTGGGCCGCGCACTTCATCCAGTACGACAAGCCCGCCACCTGGCTGAACTCCGGCGGCGCGGGCACGATGGGCTACGCGGTCCCGGCCGCCATGGGCGCCAAGGCGGGAGCCCCGTCGCAGACGGTCTGGGCGATCGACGGTGACGGCTGCTTCCAGATGACCAACCAGGAGCTCACCACCTGCGCCCTGAACAACATCCCGATCAAGGTCGCCATCATCAACAACGGCGCCCTCGGGATGGTGCGCCAGTGGCAGACGCTGTTCTACAACCAGCGCTACTCCAACACCGTGCTGCACTCCGGGCCGGACGACGTCAACCCCGCCGCCCGCGGCACCCGCGTCCCCGACTTCGTGAAGCTGTCGGAGGCCATGGGCTGCTACGCGATCCGCTGCGAGGACCCGGCCGACCTCGACAAGGTCATCGAAGAGGCGAATTCCGTCAACGACCGCCCGGTCGTCATCGACTTCGTGGTCCACGAGGACGCCATGGTGTGGCCGATGGTCGCCGCCGGCACGTCCAACGACGAGATCATGGCCGCCCGGGACGTCCGCCCCGACTTCGGCGACAACGAAGACGACTGACCACGACCGGCAAGGAAGAGCAACCCGACATGTCCAAGCACACGCTCTCCGTCCTGGTGGAGAACACCCCGGGCATCCTCGCCCGGATCGCCGCCCTCTTCTCCCGCCGCGGCTTCAACATCGACTCGCTCGCGGTCGGCGTCACCGAGCACCCCGACATCTCCCGCATCACCATCGTGGTGAACGTCGAGGACCTGCCGCTGGAGCAGGTCACCAAGCAGCTCAACAAGCTCGTCAACGTGCTGAAGATCGTCGAGCTGGAGCCGGCCCAGGCGGTGCAGCGGGAACTCGTTCTGGTGAAGGTGCGCGCCGACAACGAGACGCGCTCCCAGATCGTCGAGATCGTCCAGCTGTTCCGCGCCAAGACCGTGGACGTCTCCCCGGAGGCCGTGACCATCGAGGCCACCGGAAGCAGCGACAAGCTGTCCGCCATGCTGAAGATGCTGGAACCGTACGGCATCAAGGAACTGGTCCAGTCCGGCACGATCGCGATCGGCCGCGGCGCCCGTTCGATCACGGACCGCTCGCTGCGCGCTCTCGACCGGTCGGCGTAACGACGGATTCGGGCGGTCGGGGGACACCGGCCGCCCGTATACCGAGACCCCGAAACTTCCCCCACCCTCGCCGTCATACGGTGGGACGCAACACCTGCACTCAAGGAGAGAACCCAAAGTGGCCGAGCTGTTCTACGACGCTGACGCCGACCTGTCCATCATCCAGGGCCGCAAGGTCGCGGTCATCGGCTACGGCAGCCAGGGCCACGCCCACGCGCTGTCGCTGCGTGACTCGGGTGTCGACGTGCGGGTCGGTCTGCACGAGGGCTCCAAGTCCAAGGCCAAGGCCGAGGAGCAGGGCCTGCGCGTGGTGACGCCGGCGGAGGCCGCCGCCGAGGCCGACGTCATCATGATCCTGGTGCCGGACCCGATCCAGGCCCAGGTCTACGAGGAGCACATCGCGCCGAACCTGAAGGACGGCGACGCGCTGTTCTTCGGCCACGGCCTGAACATCCGCTACGGCTTCATCAAGCCCCCGGCCGGCGTCGACGTCGCCATGGTCGCCCCGAAGGGCCCGGGCCACCTGGTCCGCCGCCAGTACGAGGAGGGCCGCGGCGTTCCGTGCATCGCCGCCGTCGAGCAGGACGCCTCCGGCAACGCCTTCTCGCTGGCCCTGTCGTACGCCAAGGGCATCGGCGGCACCCGCGCCGGTGTCATCAAGACCACCTTCACCGAGGAGACCGAGACCGACCTGTTCGGTGAGCAGGCCGTCCTCTGCGGTGGTACCGCCGCGCTGGTCAAGGCGGGCTTCGAGACCCTGACCGAGGCCGGCTACCAGCCGGAGATCGCCTACTTCGAGTGCCTGCACGAGCTGAAGCTGATCGTGGACCTCATGTACGAGGGCGGCCTGGAGAAGATGCGCTGGTCGGTCTCCGAGACCGCCGAGTGGGGCGACTACGTCACCGGCCCGCGGATCATCACCGACGCCACCAAGGCCGAGATGAAGAAGGTCCTCGCCGAGATCCAGGACGGCACGTTCGCCAAGAACTGGATGGAGGAGTACCACGGGGGTCTGAAGAAGTACAACGAGTACAAGTCCCAGGACTCCGAGCACCTGCTGGAGACCACGGGCAAGCAGCTGCGCAAGCTCATGTCCTGGGTCGACGAGGAGGCGTGACATGAGCCGCGGCGGTGCCCCCGGGCGGGGCGCCGCCGCGAGCCCGTTTCGTCTTGTCCGGCGTGGCAGGCCACGTCCGGGTGATCCTTCCGCAGAGGCGCAATGCGCCGTGTGTCACGGCACTACACTGCTGCACAACATACGCGTCAGGCCCACAGCGTCGTGCGTCTTCCACGCGGCTAGCCCCTCCTCCGCCTGCGGCCGTCGGGACGGCCGTCCGCACGCATTGGACTTGTGAGGACTCACGTGAGCTCGAAACCCGTCGTACTCATCGCTGAAGAGCTGTCGCCCGCCACCGTCGACGCGCTCGGCCCGGACTTCGAGATCCGGCACTGCAACGGAGCGGACCGAGCCGAACTGCTCCCGGCCATCGCCGATGTCGACGCGATCCTGATCCGTTCGGCCACCAAGGTCGACGCCGAGGCGATCGCCGCCGCGAACAAGCTCAAGGTCGTCGCGCGCGCCGGCGTCGGCCTGGACAACGTGGACGTCTCCGCCGCCACCAAGGCCGGCGTGATGGTCGTCAACGCCCCCACCTCCAACATCGTGACCGCCGCCGAGCTGGCCTGCGGTCTGATCCTCGCCACCGCCCGCAACATCCCGCAGGCCAACGCCGCGCTGAAGAACGGCGAGTGGAAGCGGAGCAAGTACACCGGCGTGGAGCTGGCCGAGAAGACCCTCGGTGTGGTCGGCCTCGGCCGTATCGGCGCGCTCGTCGCCCAGCGCATGTCGGCCTTCGGCATGAAGGTCGTCGCCTACGACCCGTACGTGCAGCCCGCGCGGGCCGCGCAGATGGGCGTGAAGGTGCTGTCGCTGGACGAGCTGCTGGAGACCTCCGACTTCATCACCGTCCACCTGCCCAAGACGCCGGAGACGGTCGGTCTGATCGGCGACGAGGCGCTGCGCAAGGTCAAGCCGAGCGTGCGCGTCGTCAACGCCGCGCGCGGCGGCATCGTCGACGAGGAGGCGCTGTACTCCGCCCTCAAGGAGGGCCGGGTCGCCGGTGCCGGTCTCGACGTGTACGCCAAGGAGCCCTGCACCGACTCGCCGCTGTTCGAGTTCGACCAGGTCGTCGCCACCCCGCACCTCGGCGCCTCCACGGACGAGGCGCAGGAGAAGGCCGGTATCGCCGTCGCCAGGTCGGTGCGGCTCGCCCTCGCCGGCGAGCTGGTCCCGGACGCGGTGAACGTCCAGGGCGGTGTCATCGCCGAGGACGTCAAGCCGGGCCTGCCGCTCGCCGAGCGCCTCGGCCGTATCTTCACCGCGCTCGCCGGTGAGGTCGCGGTCCGCCTCGACGTCGAGGTGTACGGCGAGATCACCCAGCACGACGTGAAGGTGCTGGAGCTGTCCGCCCTCAAGGGCGTCTTCGAGGACGTCGTCGACGAGACGGTGTCGTACGTCAACGCCCCGCTGTTCGCGCAGGAGCGCGGTGTCGAGGTGCGGCTGACCACGAGCTCCGAGTCGAGCGACCACCGCAACGTCGTCACCGTGCGCGGCACGCTGTCCGGCGGCGAGGAGGTGTCGGTCTCCGGCACGCTGGCCGGTCCGAAGCACGTGCAGAAGATCGTCGCGGTCGGCGAGTACGACGTCGACCTCGCGCTCGCCGACCACATGGTCGTGCTGCGCTACGAGGACCGTCCCGGTGTCGTCGGCACCGTGGGCCGCATCTTCGGCGAGGCGGGCATCAACATCGCCGGCATGCAGGTCGCGCGCGCGGCGGCCGGCGGCGAGGCGCTCGCCGTCCTGACCGTCGACGACACGGTGTCCGCCGGGGTGCTGGCGGAGGTCGCGGCGGAGATCGGCGCGACGTCGGCCCGCTCGGTGAACCTGGTCTGAGACCCACCGCGAACGCCGGACGGGCCGAGTCCACTCGGCCCGTCCGGCGTTTTCGCCGTTCGGGTGGCGTTCTGCGTCGGACGACCGAGGCCGCTACCCGGCGACGACGCGCCCGTCCCGCATCCGCAGCACCCGGTCCGCGAAGTGCCGGACCACCGCCCGGTCGTGGCAGATGAACAGGTAGCCGAGGCCCAGGTCGTCCCGCAGGTCGGCGAGCAGGTTCAGGACACCGGCCCGCACGGACGGGTCCAGCGCCGACACCGGCTCGTCGAGGACCAGCAGCCGCGGCCCGGAGGCGAGCGCGCGGGCGATACCGGCGCGCTGGCACTGGCCCCCGGACAGCTCATGCGGACGGCGGGCGCCGTACGACGGGTCCAGGCCGACCCGGTCGAGGAGTTCGGCGACCCGGGCCGGGCCGTCGGCGTCGGTCCAGCGGCCCTGCACCTTCAGGGGCTCCGCCACCGCGTCACGGATGCGGTGGCGCGGATTGAGGGAGCCGTACGGGTCCTGGAAGACCGGCTGCATGCGCGGGCGCAGCGGCCGTAGCTCCCGTTCGGTGAGAGAGGTCAGCTCCCTGCCCTCGAAGTGGACCTCGCCCGCGGCCGGGCGGCGCAGTTGCAGCACCGCGAGGGCCGTGGAGGACTTCCCGCAGCCGGACGGGCCGTCCAGGGCGAGGGTCTCGCCGGGCTCCAGGGCGAAGGAGACGCCGTCCACGGCGGTGGCGGTGCCGTAGCGGACCACGAGGTCGCGCACGTCGAGCAGGTGACTCATACCGGCTGCTCCTCCTCGAACAGCTGCGTCGCGTCCGTGGGGACCCGGTCCGGGTGGTGGCAGGCGACCAGACGTCCGTCGGCCTCCCGGGGCTCCGGTTCCTCGGTGCGGCAGCGGTCGGTCGCCAGGGGGCAGCGGGGCGCGAAGGCGCAGCCCGGCGGCAGGGCGCCCGGCGCCGGGGGAGTGCCGGGGAGGGTGGGCAGCCTGCGGCGCCGGGGTCCGTCCTGGGGGAGGGAGGCCAGCAGGCCGGCGGTGTAGGGGGCGCGCGGCCGGTCCAGCACCGCCGGGGCCGTGCCCAGTTCGGCCGCCCGGCCGGCGTACATGACCAGGACGCGATCCGCGTGGTCACGGACGACGTCCAGGTCGTGGGTGACGAGGAGCAGCGCGGCACCGACCGCCTCGCGCTGCTCGCCGAGCACCCGCAGCACCTGCTCGCGGCGCTCGGCGTCCAGCGCGGTGGTCGGCTCGTCGGCGACGACCAGGTCGGGTTCGTTGAGGGTGGCCATCGCGATCACGGCCCGCTGCCGCATGCCGCCGGAGTACTCGTGCGGATAGGCCCGCGCCCGCCGGGCGGCGTCCGGGATGCCCACCCGCTCCAGCGCGGCCACGGCCCGGGCCCGCGCCTCCCGCCGGGACACGCCCGTCACCGACCGTACGGCGGCGGCGAGCTGGTCACCGACCGGGTGCACCGGCGAGAGCGCCGACAGGGCGTCCTGCGGCACCAGCGAGACACGGCGCCCGCGCGCGGCGGCCAGGTCGGCCGAGCCGTCCAGCAGGATCCGGCCGCTCACCGTGGCCCCGCGCGGTGCCGTGCCCAGCAGGGAGCGCGCGGTCAGCGACTTCCCGGCGCCCGACTCACCGACCAGGGCGAGCACCTCACGGGGGCGGACGTCGAAGGAGACCCCGCGCACCGCCTCGATCCCGTCGAAGGCGATCCGCAGGTCGCGTACCGACAGCAGCGGGTCAGACACCAACGAGGGCCTCCTTCGGGGTGGTTCTCCGGATGGCGCGTACGGTGTCGCGGCCCTGGGCGTACGCAGCCGACGACACCGCCAGCGCCGCCAGCAGGGCCAGCGCGACGGCCGGGGCGAGGGCCGCCCAGGGGGCGCGTTCCACGTAGGCGCGGGACTCGTCGAGGAGCAGCCCCCACTCGGGGGCGGGCGGCTGGGCGCCCAGGCCGAGGAAGCCGAGGGAGGCCAGGGCGAGGGCGATGCCGGGGAGGCGGAGCAGGGCGTGGCGGGCGACCGGCGCGGCCACCGAGGGCAGGACGTGCCGGGTGAGGATCCACCACGGGGGCGCGCCGATGGCGCGTTGGGCCGTCAGGAACGCCGACGCCCGCACCTCCTGCACCAGCGCCGCCGCGTGCGCGGCCAGGGCCGGCCAGGAGATCAGACCGACGGCCAGCGCCGCGCCCTCGGTGCCGGGGCCCACGGCCGCCGCGACCAGGATGCCGGCGATGACCGGGGGCAGCGCGTTGGCGATGTCCGCCGCTCCGGCCGCGACGCCGGGCAGGAAGCCCAGCGCGAGCGACACGACCAGGCTGAACAGGCAGACGGCCGCCGCGGTGCCGACCGTCGCCGCCGCGCCGTGGCCGAGGCGGGCCAGCACGTCCCGGCCGAGGCCGTCGGTGCCCAGCGGGTGCGCCCAGGAGGGGGACGCCAGCCGGGCCGCCGTGTTCACGGCGTACGGGTCGCGCAGCAGACCCCAGCCGATCGTCGTGAGCAGGACGGCGGCCAGGGTCAGCGGGACCGCGGGAGGGACGCGGACCGGGCGGACCGGGGGCAGGGCGAGTGAGGCGTCCCGCAGGGCCGGGCCCAGCAGCCGGCGCCTGAGGAGGGCCGCCAGCGCGCCGGCGACCAGACCGAGCAGCAGTAGGGCCAGCACCGAGCCCTGGAGCAGCGGCAGGTCCTGCGACTTGGCCGCACCCAGCGCCGTACGCCCGATGCCGGGTACCGCGAAGACCGTCTCCACCGCGACCGCGCCGCCGGTCAGGCCGACGGCGGCCATGCCGAACTGCGGGACGAGCGGCGGCAGGGCGCGGCGCAGCGCGGCGGCGGAGATCCGCGCCCGGCTCACCCCGGCGCCGCGCCACAACTCCACCCACCGTTCCTCCAGCACGGCCGGCAGCGCGTCCGCGACCAGCCGGCCGAGCAGCCCGCCCGCCGGGACGCCGAGGGCGACGGCGGGCAGCACCATGTACTCCGGGCCCGCCCAGCCGGACGTCGGCAGCCAGCCGAGCCACACCCCGCACACCAGCAGGCCCACCGTGGCCAGCAGGAACTCGGGGACGGCGGCCAGCATCGCGGCGCCCGTCCCGGCCGATCCGCGCCCCCGCACCAGGACGGGGGCGACCAGCACGACGGCGAGCAGCACGGCCACGCCGAGGGCGGCGCCCATCAGGGCCAGCGACACCTGGAGCCCTGCGGTCACCGAGGGCAGCACGTCGGTGCCCGACACCCAGGAGGTGCCGAGGTCGCCGCGGACCAGGCCGGCGGCCCAGTTCCCCAGCAGGGACAGCGGGCCCGCGTCCAGACCGAGGTCGCGGCGGATGGCGTCCAGGGCCTCCCGGGTGGGTTCCTGTTCGGCGGAGCGGGCGCGCAGGACGGTCAGGGCGGGGTCGCGGCCGGAGAGCCAGGGCAGCAGGCCCACGGCCGCGACCACCGCGAGGAGGGAGACGGCCCGGGTCACCCCGGCGGCGGTCGGCCTCACTTGACGTACGTGGCGGCCGTGACCAGCTCCCGCTCGCGCGGGTCGTGGGCGGCGCCGACGACCCCGGCGGCGTCGCCCTGGATGACCCGCTCGTGCAGCATCGGCACGGCCGCGTCGGTGGCGAGCACGGCGGCCTCGGCGGCGATGACGGCCTGGCGGCGGGCGTCACCGGCGGGCGTCCCGCCGGCCTTCTTCAGGGCCGTGTCCACGGTCGGGTCGCTCAGCTGGGCGATGTTGAAGGAGCCGTCGGAGGCGAAGTCGCTGTACAGGTAGGCGGCCGGGTCGCCGGAGTCCAGGACGGTGGCCCGGGACAGGATGAAGGCGTCGAAGGCACCGGCCAGCGCGTCGGACTCGATGTTGGCGTACTCGCGCACGTCGAGCTTCACCTTGAAGCCCGCCTTCTGCAGCTGCTGTTGCAGCGCGGCGGCGACCTCGGGGAGTTCGGCGCGGTCGGTGAAGGTGCCGATGGTGACGGTCTTCCCGGCCGGGGTGCCCGGCTTGGCGCGGGTCACCGGCTTGCGCAGCCCGGCCGCCCAGGGCAGGGCCGGGCCGAGCAGACCCTGGGCGACGTCGGCGCGGCCCTCGTACACGCCCTTCACGATCGACTCCGCGTCGATGGCCTCGCGGGCGGCGGCGCGCAGCGAGGCGTCCTTGAAGACGCCCTTCTCGGTGTTGAGGTACAGGGTGTTGGTGCGCGGCATGGGCACCTCGGTGATCAGGTCCTGCTCGAGGAGCGCGGCCTGCGACACCGGCACCGCCTCGACGATGTCGGCCTCGCCGGTGCGCAGGGCGGCGGCGCGGGCGGTGCCGTCGGGCACGAACCGCACGTCGATGCCGGGGGCCTTGGCCTTGCCGCCCCAGTAGGCGTCGTAGCGGTCGAGGGTGGCGGAGGAGGTGCCGTTGACCTCGGTCAGCTCGAAGGGGCCGGTGCCCGCGCCGACCGGGTTCACCGTCTTGCCCGTGTACGCCTTGGCGGCGAGGATCGACAGCTGCGGCGAGCTGAGCCGCTGCGGGATCAGGGGGTCCTCGGCGGCGGTGGTGACGGTGACCGTGTCGGCGTCGGCGGCCTTCGCGATCAGGTCGACGCCGTCCAGGATGCGGGGCTTGGGGGAGGCGGCGGCGGCCCTGGTGAGGGAGCGGACGACGGCCTCGGCGTCGAGTTTCGTGCCGTCGTGGAAGGTGACGCCGTCGCGTATCTCGAAGCTCCAGGTCCTGCCGCTCTGCTGCCAGGAGGTGGCGAGCGCGGGCTTGGCGTCGCCGATCGCGTCCAGCTTCACCAGGGTCTCGGCGGTCGACCAGCGGGAGAGCTTGAAGGCGTCGTCGGAGAGCGGCGACAGTCCCGAGCGCGGGGGCAGCATCATCGCGAGGCGGACGCGCTTGCCGTCCGCGCCGGAGGCCGTGCCGCCGTCGCCGGTGAAACAGCCGGTGAGCAGCGCTGAGGCGGCCGTGAGGGCCGTGACGGGGAGCAGGCGGCGGGCGGACAGGCGCACGGGGGCACTCCGTAGAGGGATGGTCAAAGGATCAACTGTCGCGCCAGACGGTAGCACGATGACAATCGTTTTCAATATCTGGCCGGAAGTGATCGCGCGATGGCTTTAAGGCGGCCCGCGGATGCGGTCCGCGACGGCCTGGGCGGCCTGCGACGGCCTCAGGGCAGCCGGTGCGCCTTGAGGGCCATGTGCAGCAGGAGCCGGTCCTCGCCGTCGTCCAGGTCCAGGCCCGTCAGCTGCTCCACCCGCGAGAGCCGGTAGTAGAGGGTCTGCCGGTGGATCCCCAACTCCGCCGCCGTACGGCCCGCCTGGCCCGCGAGGTCCAGGTACACCTCGGCGGTGCGGGCCAGTTCGCGGTGCGCGGGTGTCAACAGGGCCTGTACGGCCGGGTCGTGGGCGCCGTCCGCGGGGAGGGAGGTCAGTAGCCGGTAGGGGCCGATGGACGCCCACTCGGCGGTCGGCCCGAGGCGGGGCTCCGCCAGCGCGGCCCGGGCGGATGCCGACGCCTCCTGCCAGGCCGTGCCCAGCTCCGCGAGGCCGACGCGGCCCGGGGCGACCCCGGCGGCGGACCCGTGTCCGCCCGCCCGTTCCAGCAGGCGCCCCGCCACCGACACCGCCGGCGCCGGGGCGTCCGTCGACCGCAGCCGCACCAGCACCGCCAGGCACTGCCCCGCCACCCCCCACGGCACCGTGCACAGCGCCTCCGCCCCCGGCAGGGTGCGCAGCGACGGGGCGTCGTCCGGGTCGGCCGAGGGCCAGGGCGCCACGCACACCACCGTGTGCGGGCCGTCCCCGCGCGCCCCGAGGGCCGTGCGCAGCTCCGCCACCGCCATGTCCCGCTGCCAGCCCCGCTCGGCGGTCAGGACCGCCCGCAGCTCCCGGGTCAGGTCGGCGCCGTGCTGGGCCTCGTCGGCGAGCAGGGCGCCGATCCGGCCGGTCACCTCCATCGCCGCGGCGAGCTGGGCGTCGGAGGGGCCGGGATCGTCGTCGAGGAGCCAGACGTAACCGAAGACCACCCCCCGGTGCCGGGCGGGCAGACAGACGCGGCCCCGGTAGACGCCGGCCTCCGGGGTGGGCGGGATGCGCACGGGGGCGGTCGCCCGGGTGATGCCGAAGCTCTCGAACCAGGTCCGCACGGCCGCCGTGGAGCGCCGGGTCAGGATCGAGCGGGTGCGCACCGGGTCCAGTGCCGAGGGGTCGAGGTCGCCCTCACTGTCGTACGCGCCGAAGGCGATCAGTTCGAAGTCACGGCTCTCCAGGGTCGCGGGGGCGCCGAGCAGCTCCGAGATCTCGTCGACCAGCTCCTGGTAGTCGCTCTTGTGTTCCGATGCCACCTGGGCATTCTCCCGCATTCCAGGCCGGTCGAACCGTGCCCTTCATACATCTGTCTGAGATCTGCGGCACGGATGCGTGACAGCTGTCGATGGCCGACGATCGGAGGGATCCTTAGGTTTCACGGTGGTTCTCCGTGCCGTTCCCCGAATGCGGGGTACGGCCTCGTATGGGTTGGTATGTGGAGGTGCCCCGTGCTGGGTCCCGTGATTCTCGCCGCGTCGCGCAGCGACCGGATGCGACGCCTGATCTCGGCGGCCCCGGTGACCAAGCAGGTCGTCGACCGCTTCATCCCCGGTGAGACCGTCGACGACATCGTGCCGATCATCGAGGATCTCACCGCCAAGGGCCTGGAGCTGACGATGGACGTCGTCGGCGAGGACATCACCCGACCCGAGCAGGCCACCGCCGCCCGCGACGCCTACCTGCGGCTCGTCGACCGGCTCGCGGAGCTTCAGCTCGGCGACCGCGTCGAGATGTCCGTGAAGCTCTCGATGTTCGGCCAGGCGCTGGAGGGCGGTCATGAGCTCGCGCTGCGCAACGTCCGCCCGGTCGTCGAGGCCGCCGCCGCCATCGGCACCACCGTCACCCTGGACGCCGAGGACCACACCACGCTCGACTCGATGTTCGCCATCCACGAGGAGCTGCGGAAGAACTTCCCGCAGACCGGCTGCGTCATCCAGGCCTACCTCTTCCGTACCGAGGCCGACGCCCGCCGCCTCGCCGCGAACGGCAGCCGCGTACGGCTCGTGAAGGGCGCGTACAAGGAGCCCGCCGAGGTCGCCCACCAGCGCAAGCACGAGATCGACAAGGCGTACGTCCGTGTCCTGCGGACGCTGATGGAAGGCGAGGGCTACCCGATGATCGGGTCGCACGACCCGCGCCTGATCTCCGTCGCCCAGGAGCTGGCCCGGCGCGCCGGCCGCAAGCTCGACGAGTACGAGTTCCAGATGCTGTACGGCATCCGCGGCGAGGAGCACCTGCGGCTGGCCGCCGAGGGCCACCGCATGCGCGTGTACACGGCCTACGGCACCGACTGGTACGGCTACTTCATGCGGCGGCTGGCCGAGAAGCCGGCGAACCTGCGCTTCTTCCTCCGCTCCATGGTCAGCAAGGGCTGAGCCCCGAACCACCCGCTCAAGTCAAGGAGTTACGGATCTCATGGACGCTGTGACCCAGGTCCCCACCCCCGTCAACGAGCCGGTGCACGGCTACGCCCCCGGCTCGCCCGAGCGTGCCCGGCTGGAGGTCAAGCTCAAGGAGCTGGCCGAGAACCCGATCGACCTGCCCTGCACCATCGGCGGCGAGAAGCGGATGGGCGGCGGCGAGCGGTTCGACGTCGTGCAGCCGCACAACCACAAGGCCCGCCTGGGCACGTACGCCAACGCCACCCGGCAGGACGCCCAGGACGCCATCGACGCGGCCCTCGCCGCCGCGCCCGCCTGGCGTGCGATGTCCTTCGACGACCGTGCCGCGATCCTGCTGCGCGCCGCGGAGCTGCTGGCCGGCCCGTGGCGCGAGACCCTGGCCGCCTCCACCATGCTCGGCCAGTCCAAGACCGCCCAGCAGGCCGAGATCGACACCCCCTGCGAGCTGGTCGACTTCTGGCGCTTCAACGTCCACTACGCCCGCCAGATCCTGGCCGAGCAGCCCCCGGCCAACTCCCCGGGCGTGTGGAACCGGCTGGACCACCGCCCGCTGGAGGGCTTCGTCTACGCGATCACGCCGTTCAACTTCACGGCGATCGCGGGCAACCTGCCGACCGCGCCCGCCCTGATGGGCAACGTCGTGGTGTGGAAGCCGTCCCCGACGCAGACCCACGCCGCCGTGCTGCTGATGCGGCTCCTGGAGGAGGCCGGTCTGCCCAAGGGCGTCATCAACCTCGTCACCGGCGACGGCATCGAGGTCTCCGAGGTCGCCCTGAACCACCGTGACCTGGCCGGCATCCACTTCACCGGCTCGACCAAGACCTTCCAGTACCTGTGGAAGACGGTCGGCGCCAACATCGAGAAGTACCGCTCCTACCCGCGTCTGGTCGGCGAGACCGGCGGCAAGGACTTCGTGGTCGCCCACCCGAGCGCCGACCGCGCGGTGCTGAAGACCGCCCTCACCCGGGGCGCCTTCGAGTACCAGGGCCAGAAGTGCTCGGCGACCTCCCGGGCGTACATCCCGGCGTCCATCTGGAACTCCGGCTTCAAGGAGGAGTTCGCCGCCGAGGTCGACTACATCACCATGGGTGACGTCACCGACCTGTCCAACTTCATCGGCGCCGTCATCGACGAGCGCGCCTTCGCCAAGAACAAGGCCGCGATCGACCGCGCCAAGCAGGACCCCGCCTGCACGATCGTCGCCGGCGGCTCCTACGACGACTCGGTCGGGTACTTCGTCCGCCCGACCGTCATCGAGTGCACCGACCCGGAGAACGAGGTCTTCACCACCGAGTACTTCGGCCCGGTCCTCGCCGTGCACGTCTACGAGGACGACAAGTACGACGAGATGCTGACGCAGATGGAGTCGGTGTCCGACTACGCCCTGACCGGCTCGGTCATCGCGGGCGACCGCGCGGCGGCGGCGTACACGATGGACAAGCTCCGCTACGCGGCCGGCAACTTCTACATCAACGACAAGTCGACCGGCGCCGTCGTCGGCCAGCAGCCCTTCGGCGGCGGCCGGGCCTCCGGCACCAACGACAAGGCCGGCGCGCCGCAGAACCTGACGCGCTGGACCCTGACCCGCTCCATCAAGGAGACGCTGGTCCCGCCGACCGACTACGCGTACCCGCACATGGGCTGACGGTCCGCCGGTGTGCCGAGGGGCCGGGCGGTTGCCCGGCCCCTTTCGCGTGGGCAGGATGCGGTCATGACCGTGACGACGGACGACGGCGTACGGCTGTGGGTTTCACGCTCGGGCGAGGGGGAGCCGCTGGTCCTGTGCCACGGCGGACCCGGCCTGTGGGACATGTTCGAGGACGTCGGCGCGATGCTTCGCGACCGGGTCACCGTCGTGCGCTGGGACCAGCGCGGCTGCGGGCGCTCGCAGCGGTGCGACGGGCCGTGGACGAGCGCACGGTTCGTGGCCGACCTGGACGCGGTCCGCGCCCACTTCGGCTTCGGCCGGATCGCCCTGCTCGGACACTCCTGGGGCGCCCAGCTGGCGCTCGGCTACACCCTCGCGCACCCGGAGCGGGTGAGCGCGCTCGTCTATGTGAGCGGCACGGGCATCGGCCCGAACGCCGACTGGCACTCCGAGTACCGGAGGAATCTCCTGGCCCGGCTCGGCGAACACCCGGAGCGACTGGCCCGCTGGCGGCAGTTGACGGGCCGCCGATCGCTGACGCGGGAGGAGGAGCGCGAGAGCGCGGTCCTCCAGTGGTCGGTCGAGTTCGAGGACCGCGAACGGGCCCTGGAGCACGCCCGGGACATGGCCGACCCCTGGTTCCCCGTCAACACCGATGGCAACAGGGCCCTCAACGAGGAGAGCAAGCGGGCCTGTGGCACCCCGGAGCTGTACGCCGCCTGCCGGCGCCTCGACGTGCCCGTCCTCATCGTGGACGGCGCACGGGACATCCGTCCGCGCTCGGCGGTGGACTCACTGGAACGGGCCCTGCCCGACGCGCGCCGCGTGATCCTTCCGGAGGCCGGCCACCTGCCGTGGGTGGAGGACCCTCGTGGCTTCCGGGCGGCCGTGCTGACGGCCCTCTGATCCGCCCCGGCCCCGGACCAGGAAACCGCAGGTCAGCGCCATGTGGTCCATCGCACTGTCTCAGATAGTAGGAAGTCCGAGTAATTGTGGAGACAGTCGCGGGTTCCTCGCTTAGCTTTGTAGGAGCCGAACGTCTCGCTCGACCCAGCGAATGGCGGTCGTGAGCCGGAGCCCGTGCAGGCAACCCCTGCGGCCCCGCAGCTCCCCGCCTCTTCCGGCGTCTCGCACCCCCCTTTTCCGCACTCCCCGCGCTTTCCAAGGAGTCGATGCCCCATGGCCGAGACGACCGTCCGCCGCCGAGTCCGCCACGCCTCCCGCACGAGCGAGTCCGACCGCAAGAACGCCGCGGCCGCGCTCCAGCGCGCCCTCGACCGCCGCGACAACGGCGGCGAGACCGGCCACCTGTAGGCCATCCGCGCCAGGCCGGGCCCGCCTGTAGGCCATCTGCGCCAGGCCGGGCCGCCTGTGGGTCATCAGGGCACAGGCCGCCGGCCGCACCGGTCCGGGAGCCGCACCGCGAACTACCCTGTCCCGCACGACATCCACTGTCCGCATCGCGGACGGTCCATGTCATCCCATGGGACGAGGAGTAGGGTGCCGGGCATGTCTCGCAGCCTCAATCTCGCAGTGATCCCCGGTGACGGCATCGGGCAGGAAGTCGTGGCCGAAGGCCTCAAGGTCCTCTCCGCCGTCCTCCCGCAGGATGTGAAGCTGGAGACCAAGGAGTACGACTTCGGCGCCAAGCGGTACCACGCCACCGGTGAGACCCTCACCGACGCCGACCTCGCCGCCCTCAAGCAGCACGACGCCATCCTGCTCGGCGCGATCGGCGACCCGAGCGTCCCCTCCGGCGTCCTGGAGCGCGGCTTCCTGCTCAAGCTCCGCTTCGCCTTCGACCACCACGTCAACCTGCGGCCGAGCAAGCTGCTTTCGGGTGTCGCCACCCCGCTCGCCGGCGACCCGCAGATCGACTTCGTCGTCGTCCGCGAGGGCACCGAGGGCCCGTACACCGGCAACGGCGGCACGATCCGCAAGGGCACCGAGCACGAGGTCGCCACCGAGGTCTCCGTCAACACGGCCTTCGGCGTGGAGCGCGTCGTCCGTGACGCCTTCGCCCGCGCCCAGGCCCGCCCGCGCAAGAAGCTCGCGCTGATCCACAAGAACAACGTGCTGACCTTCGCCGGTCACCTGTGGACGAACATCTTCAACAAGGTGGCCGAGGAGTTCCCCGAGGTCACCACCGAGTACATGCACGTCGACGCGGCGACCATCTACCTGGTCACCCAGCCCGAGCGGTTCGACGTCATCGTCACCGACAACCTCTTCGGCGACATCATCACCGACCTCGCCGCGGCCGTCTCCGGCGGCATCGGCGTCGCCGCGAGCGGGAACATCAACCCGTCCGGCGCGTTCCCCTCCATGTTCGAGCCCGTGCACGGCTCCGCGCCGGACATCGCCGGCCAGGGCAAGGCCGACCCCACCGCCACCGTCCTGTCCGTCGCCCTCCTGCTGCGCCACCTCGGCCACGAGGCCGAGGCCGGCCGCATCGAGGACGCCGTCTCCGCCGACCTCGCCGAGCGCGGCTCGCTGCCCGCCCGCTCCACCTCGGAGATCGGCGACGCGCTCGCCGTACGAGTAGCCGGCTGACCCGCCGCGCTACCGCAAGCCGCCGGGTCGCATCCGCACCCGGCGGCTTTTCGTATGCCTCGCCGGGTGCCACCATCAACCCCTGGGTCGTATTCACCCCGATTCCTTCCACCGTCGCCCCCGCGAGATAATCGAACGCGGAGCCGCGGAATGAGGGAATGCTCGGACGTCCTAGCACTGGCCACCGACCGTGCGGGAGTGAGCGCGGCCCGTCACTACAACCGGTGAAGGACACCTATTCATGACGACGCCCACGATCGAGCTGAAGCCCTCCGCCCATCCGCTCTCCGCCGCCGAGCGCGAGGCGATCCTGGTCAACCCCGGGTTCGGCCGCCACTTCACCGACCACATGGTGACGATCAAGTGGACCGAGGGGCGGGGCTGGCACGACGGCCAGCTCGTTCCGTACGCGCCGATCCCCCTCGACCCGGCGACGAACGTCCTGCACTACGCCCAGGAGATCTTCGAGGGCCTGAAGGCCTACCGCCGCCCCGACGGCTCGGTCGCCACCTTCCGCCCGGACCAGAACGCCAAGCGCTTCCAGCGCTCCGCCCGCCGCCTCGCGATGCCCGAACTGCCGGTGGAGACCTTCATCGAGGCGTGTGACGCCCTGGTCCGGCAGGACAAGGACTGGGTGCCGGCGCACGGCGGCGAGGAGTCCCTCTACCTGCGCCCCTTCATGATCGCCACCGAGGTCGGCCTGGGCGTGAAGCCCGCCAACGAGTACCTGTTCCTGGTCATCGCCTCCCCGGCCGGCGCCTACTTCCCGGGCGGCGTCAAGCCGGTCTCCATCTGGGTCTCCGAGGACCATGTCCGTGCCGTCCCCGGCGGCATGGGCGACGCCAAGACCGGCGGCAACTACGCCGCCTCCCTCCTCGCCCAGGCCGAGGCCGCAGCCCAGGGCTGCGCCCAGGTCTGCTACCTCGACGCGGTCGAGCACCGGTGGGTCGAGGAACTCGGCGGGATGAACCTGTACTTCGTCTACGGCGACAAGATCGTCACGCCGTCCCTGACCGGTTCCATCCTGGAGGGCGTCACGCGCGACAGCCTCCTGACGGTCGCCCGTGACCTCGGCTACGAGGCCGAGGAGGGCCGCGTCTCCATCGACCAGTGGCAGCGCGACTCCGAGAACGGCACCCTCACCGAGGTCTTCGCCTGCGGCACCGCCGCCGTCATCACCCCCGTCGGCACGGTCAAGCGCACCGGCGCCGAGTGGCAGCAGTCGGGCGGCGAACCCGGCGAGGTCACCCTGAAGCTCCGTGAGGCCCTGCTGGACATCCAGCGCGGCACGGCGCAGGACAAGCACGGCTGGATGCACCAGCTGGGCTGACACACGCCATTCTTCGGGGCCGCCACCGACCCGGGCGTCGGTGGCGGCAGCAGGTCCCGCGCCAGGTGCGCGAGTTGGTCCACGAGAGCCTCCTCACCGGCCCCTGAGTCCGCGAGTGAGCCCGCGAGAGCGCTTCCCGCATCCTGAGACACGCCGTGAACGCCGGTGCGGCGTGTGCCAGACTGCCTCCGTGCTCTCGTTCGCCACGATTATTGGCAGCAGGCGCGCCGGTCCGCAGTGACCGCCACGCACGACCAGGTGCGGGCGGCCACCGTCGTCCTCGACCCGCGCGCAGACCTCTCGCACCCGCGAGAGGTTTTTCGTTTTCCTGGACCACCCGCATCCGGGAGCGAGAGCGCGAGGGACCATGGAGGAACGGTGGAGCCGGTCATTCCGGTAAAGACCGAAGATCCACAACAGGAGCCTTGAGACCATGACCGAGACGGCAACCAGCGAGCTCGACGACTCGTTCCACGTCTTCGACACCACTCTGCGCGACGGCGCCCAGCGTGAGGGCATCAACCTCACGGTGGCCGACAAACTCGCGATCGCACGGCACCTGGACGACTTCGGCGTCGGCTTCATCGAGGGCGGCTGGCCCGGCGCCAACCCCCGCGACACCGAGTTCTTCGCCCGCGCCCAGCAGGAGATCGACTTCGCACACGCCCAGCTCGTCGCCTTCGGCGCCACCCGCCGGGCGGGCGCGAAAGCCTCCGAGGACCCGCAGGTCAAGGCGCTCCTGGACTCGGGCGCGCCGGTGATCACCCTCGTCGCCAAGTCCCACGACCGGCACGTCGAACTGGCCCTGCGCACCACGCTCGAGGAGAACCTGGAGATGGTCCGCGACACCGTCTCCCACCTGCGCTCCCAGGGCCGTCGCGTCTTCGTCGACTGCGAGCACTTCTTCGACGGCTACCGCGCCAACCCCGAGTACGCCAAGGCCGTCGTCCGCACGGCCTCGGAGGCCGGCGCCGACGTCGTCATCCTCTGCGACACCAACGGCGGAATGCTCCCCGCGCAGGTCCAGGCGGTCGTCTCCACCGTCCTCGCCGACACCGGCGCCCGCCTCGGCATCCACGCCCAGGACGACACCGGCTGCGCGGTCGCCAACACCCTCGCCGCCGTCGACGCGGGCGCCACCCACGTCCAGTGCACGGCGAACGGCTACGGCGAGCGCGTCGGCAACGCCAACCTGTTCCCGGTGGTCGCCGCCCTGGAACTGAAGTACGGCAAGAAGGTCCTCCCCGAGGGCAGGCTCCGGGAGATGACGCGCATCTCGCACGCCATCGCCGAGGTCGTCAACCTCACCCCCTCCACCCACCAGCCGTACGTCGGTGTCTCCGCCTTCGCGCACAAGGCGGGCCTGCACGCCTCCGCCATCAAGATCGACCCGGACCTGTACCAGCACATCGACCCCGAACTGGTCGGCAACACCATGCGGATGCTGGTCTCCGACATGGCGGGCCGCGCCTCGGTCGAGCTCAAGGGCAAGGAACTGGGCATCGACCTGGGCGGCGACCGCGAGCTGGTCGGCCGGGTCGTCGAGCGGGTCAAGGAACGCGAGCTGAAGGGCTACACCTACGAGGCGGCCGACGCGAGCTTCGAACTCCTGCTGCGGGCCGAGGTCGAGGGCAAGCCCCTGAAGTACTTCGACGTCGAGTCCTGGCGCTCCATCGCCGAGGACCGCCCCGACGGCAGCCACGCCAACGAGGCCACCGTCAAACTGTGGGCCAAGGGCGAGCGCATCGTCGCCACGGCGGAGGGCAACGGCCCGGTCAACGCCCTCGACCGGGCCCTGCGCGTCGCCCTGGAGAAGATCTACCCCCAGCTCGCCAAGCTGGACCTGGTCGACTACAAGGTCCGCATCCTGGAGGGCGTGCACGGCACGCAGTCCACCACCCGCGTGCTGATCTCCACGACCGACGGCGCGGGCGAGTGGTCGACGGTGGGTGTCGCGGAGAACGTGATCGCGGCGTCGTGGCAGGCGCTGGAGGACGCCTACACGTACGGCCTGCTGCGCGCGGGAGTCGACCCCGCGGAGTAGCCCCCGGGGCGGGGCGGCGCCACCGGACGCGCCGCCCCGAGCCCGGCCGGCGGACGTCCCGACGGGGCCGTGGCCCACTTGACGGGCCCGCGGTGCGCCCTTTGACTCACCTTTGATCCAAGGCACGAGTGAACGACGAGAGTCCTGAGCGCACCGCGACCCGAGGGAAGGTCAATGCGAAGAGCCGCCCTGCTCGTCTCCGCCAGCTTGCTCGCCACCCTGCTGCCGCTGTCCGCGGCCGACGCGGCCGACCCCCCGTCCCCGGCCGTCACCGTCGTCGACCGGTTCGAGGGCGAAGTCCCCTTCGCCGCCCAGCCCGCCGAGGGCATCTTCACCTGGGGCAGCGACACCGACGACCCGCCCGCCCTCCGGCTGACCGCCCGCCCCGACGCCCCCGAGGGCGAGAAGGTGCTCACCGGCGACTACGACATCAGCGGCTGGGGCGGCTTCACCCACGACTACGCCGCGCAGGAGCCCGCCCACGACTGGTCCGCCCACCAGGGCATCCGCTTCTGGTGGGAGGGCCGGAACAACGGCCGCCGCATCACCTTCGAGCTCAAGGACGGCGGCGCCCACGGCGAGGCCTCCGAGCTGTGGACCACGTCCTTCACCGACGACTTCACCGGCTGGAAGCGGATCGAGATCCCCTTCACCGACTTCACCTACCGCACCGACTACCAGCCCGTCGGCGGCATCGACCAGGTCCTCGGACTGACCGCGATGTGGGGGTACGCCGTCACCCTCCCGGCGGGGACACGCGGCGACTTCGCCATGGACGGCGTCGAGCTGTACGGCCGGGCCGACCAGTCCCGCCGCGCCTCGGTGACGACCGACGCCGCCGTGTACCCGGTGACGGAGGGCGGTACGGCCACCGTCCGGGTCACCCTCGCCACCACCGGTTCCGCGCCGGTCGACGAGCCGGTGACCGTCGCGTACGAGACCGGCGGCGGCACCGCGACCGACGGCGACCATACGCCCGTCCGGGGCGAGTTCACCTTCCCCGCCGGCACCGCCTCCGGCACCACCCGCACCGTCCGGGTGCCCACGCTGAAGGACCGGACGGCCGAGGCGGCGGAGACCGTCCCGCTGAAGCTGACCGTCACCGGCGCCAAGTCCCCGGCCGAGACCCCGCAGATCGTGATCGACGCGCACGGACTGCCGTACCTCGACAGCCGGTTGCCGGTCGGTGAACGCGTCGCCGACCTCCTTCCCCGGCTCTCCCTGGAGGAGAAGGCCGGCCAGATGACCCAGGCCGAGCGCGGCGCGCTCACCGCGCCCGGGGACATCGCCGGGTACGGCCTCGGCTCGCTGCTGTCCGGCGGCGGCTCCACCCCCACGCCCAACACCCCCGACGGCTGGGCCAAAATGATCGACGGCTTCCAGCTGCGGGCGCAGGCCACCCGCTTCCAGATCCCGCTGATCTACGGCGTCGACGCCGTCCACGGGCACAACAACCTGGTCGGCGCCACGGTGATGCCGCACAACATCGGCATCGGCGCCACCCGCGACCCCCGACTCGCCCGGAGGACCGCCGAGGTGACCGCCACCGAGGTCCGCGCCACCGGCGTCCCCTGGGACTTCGCGCCCTGTCTCTGCGTCACCCGCGACGAACGCTGGGGCCGCTCCTACGAGGCCTTCGGGGAGGACCCGGCTCTCGTCGAGGCGATGGAGACCGTCGTCCAGGGATTCCAAGGGGCCGCCGACGGACGGGACTTGAAACGCGCCGACAAGGTCCTCGCCACCGCCAAGCACTTCGTGGCCGACGGCGGCACCGCGTACGGCTCCTCCACCACCGGCAGCTACACCATCGACCAGGGCGTCACCAAGGTCACCCGGCGGGAGCTGGAGGCCGTCCATCTCGCCCCGTACCAGGACGCCGTCGACCGGGGCGTCGGCACGGTCATGCCGTCGTACTCCTCCCTCGACATCGTCGGGGACGGACAGGGCCCGGTGAAGATGCACGCCCGCGCGGACCTGCTCAACGGCGTCCTGAAGGGCAGGATGGGCTTCGACGGGTTCGTCATCAGCGACTGGGCGGCGATCGACCAGCTCCCCGGCGACCTCGCGAGCGACGTACGGACCTCCGTGAACGCGGGCCTCGACATGATCATGGTCCCGTACGCGTACCGGGACTTCCGCGCCACGCTCGTCGACGAGGTGCGGGCCGGCCGCGTCAGCGAACGGCGCGTGGACGACGCCGTCTCCCGCATCCTCACCCAGAAGTTCCGGCTGGGCCTCTTCGAGCGGCCCTACGCCGACACGACCCACGCCGCCCGCATCGGCTCCGCCGCCCACCGCGCCGTGGCCCGCGAGGCCGCCGCCGGGTCGCAGGTGCTGCTGAAGAACGCCGGCGGCCTGCTGCCCCTGAAGAAGACACAGAAGGTCTACGTCGCCGGCTCCAACGCCGACGACATCGGCAACCAGGCCGGCGGCTGGACCGTCACCTGGCAGGGCGCGTCCGGCGCCATCACCCCCGGGACCACGATCCTTCAGGGCCTGCGCCGGGCCGGCGGATCCGTCACCTACTCCAAGGACGCCTCCGCGCCCACCGACGGCCATGACGTCGGCGTGGTCGTCGTCGGCGAGACCCCCTACGCCGAGGGGGTCGGCGACGTGGGCAACGGCCACGACCTGCTGCTGTCCGCCGCCGACCAGGCCGCTGTCGACCGGGTGTGCGCGGCGATGAGGTGCGCGGTGCTGATCGTCTCCGGGCGCCCCCAGCTGATCGGTGACCGGCTCGACGCGATCGACGCGCTGGTGGCGTCCTGGCTGCCGGGCACCGAGGGCGACGGCGTCGCCGACGTGCTGTACGGCAGGCGGCCCTTCACCGGGCAGCTCCCGGTCACCTGGCCGAGGTCGGAGGCGCAACTGCCGATCAACGTCGGGGACACCTCCTACGACCCGCAGTTCCCCTACGGCTGGGGCCTGACCACCCTGACGAAGGTCCCGGCGGGCGGCGCGGACACGCTGCGCGCCCTCGCGTCGGCGGCGGCGGCGGCCGAGCGGGCGGGCGCCGACGGGGCCGGCCGTGCGCTGGTGACCAAGGCCCGGCTGATCGTGCAGCGGAAGGCCCAGCGGATGACGGCCGCCGTCGCGCGCCCCTTCGCCGAGGCCGACCACCTGCTGCTGACCGGACGGTACGCGCAGGCGGTGTGGAAGCTGACCGAGGCGTACCGGAACGCCTAGTTCCACCCGGAGCACCCTCGGAGGCATCGGAAACCTTCGAGGGTGCCCTATTTTGTCCATATTCGGGTAGCTTCGAAGTATGCGCAGGAAGATGGCCACGCCGGCGGCCCGGGGCTTCACCGGGCTGCTGTTCGCGCTGGTGCTCGCCATCCTGACGCCGCTGTGGGCGGGCGCCCCGCCCGCGGCGGCCGAGAGCAGCGTGTCCACGATCGCCCAGGCGCTGCGCGAGGACCCCGTCTACGTCGACCCGGCCGCTGCCGGTCAGCTCTCCCCGGCGGAGGAGGGCAGTCTGGAGAAGAAGATCGAGGGCGCCGACAAGCCGGTCTTCGTGGCGGTCCTGCCGGCCGACCAGCCGACCGAGAACCTCTTCTCCGACGTGCGCACGGCCACCGGCGTGACCGGACTGTACGCGATCCGGCTCGGTGACTCCTTCGACGCCCGCGCCGATCAGGAGGTCCTGTCGAACGCGGCCGTCCGCAACCTCGTCACCAGCGTCCGGGGCGAGAGCGACACCGCCGTCCAGCTCGACGACTTCACCGACCGCGCGCTGGCCAACATGGGCGGCTCGGCCCCCGCGAGCTGGAGCCCCTCGGACGGCGACGGCGTCTCGACCGCCGCGCTGATCACCGCCGGCGCGGTCCTGGCGGCCGGCGGCGCGGGCGCGTACACGCTCGTACGACGCAACCGCATGCGGCACGCGCAGGAGCAGCGGGCCGCGCTGGAGAAGCTGCGGGTCGTGGTCGACGAGGACATCACGGCCTTCGGCGAGGAACTCGACCGTCTCGACTTCCATCCGGCCGAACCGGGCGCCGACGACGCGATGCGCGCCGACTACGAACACGCCCTCGACTCCTACGAGCAGGCCAAGTCGCTCATGGCGGCCGCGACGAGACCGGAGGACGTCCGCGCCGTCACCCAGGCCCTGGAGGACGGCCGGTTCTCCCTGGCGCGGCTCGCCGCCCGCAGGGCGGGCACCCCGCTGCCCGAGCGCCGCCCGCCCTGCTTCTTCGACCCGCGCCACGGCCCGTCCGTCACCGACGCCGCCTGGGCGCCGCCCGGCGGGGCCGCGCGCGAGGTTCCGGTCTGCGCGGCGGACCGCACCCGGCTGGCCGACGGCCGCGACCCCGTCGTCCGCGAGGTCGACACCGACTACGGCCGCCGCCCCTACTGGGAGGCGGGACCGGCCTACGGCCCGTGGGCGGGCGGCTACTTCGGCGGCGGCATCCTGCCGGGCCTGCTGATCGGCACGATGCTCGGCGGCATGATGGCCACCCCGGCCTACGGCTCCGACTATGGCTCCGGTTACGGCGACTTCGGCGGCTACGAGGGCGGGGACGTCTCCGGCGCCGACTTCGACACCGGCGACTTCGGCGACTTCGGCGGCGGGGGAGGGGACTTCGGCGGCGGCGGGGACTTCGGCGGAGGTTTCTGATCCGCCTCGGTCACGGCCATGGGCACGGGCCCGGCGCTGGAACGCGCCGGGCCCGTGGACGTCGTGTTCCCCGCTGCCGGGGTGGGGTTCAGAGGGTGGCGGCCGCCGAGGCGATGGCCGAGGCGAACGTGGAGACCTCGGTGTACACGCCGGGCGCGTTGGGCCGGGCGCAGCCGTCGCCCCAGCTCACGATGCCGACCTGGATCCAGGCGTCGTTGGCGTCGCGGCGGAACATCGGGCCGCCGGAGTCGCCCTGGCAGGTGTCGACGCCGCCGGCGGCGTAGCCGGCGCAGATCTCCTCGTTCGCGACGAGGTCGCTGTAGTAGCCGCCGTAGGCGCGGCAGGTGGCGTCGCTGACGAACGGCACGGTCGCCTTCAGCAGGTAGCGCTGCTGGGCCCCGCCCTCGCGGGCCGCGCCCCAGCCGGCGACGGTGAAGGTGCCGGTGTTGTACTGCGTGGTGGTGGCGATCTTCAGCGTCGGCAGGTTGATGGGCTGCGCGAGCTTGATGAGCGCCCAGTCCTTGCCGGTGCCGTTGTAGCCGGGGGCCCGGTACACGTACGTGGAGCGGACCTGGACCCGGCCGGAGGTGGACTGGAGGTCCACGACACCGGCCGTGGCCGTGATGCCGGTGTTGGGGCCGGTCGAGCCCACACAGTGGGCCGCCGTGAGCACGATCTGCTGGGTGTACAGCGCGCCGCCGCAGCCCATCGAGAGCCGGACCATGAACGGGAACTCGCCCTGTGCGGCGCGGGTTCCGCCGACGACGGGCGAGGGGGCGGCCTGCGCGGAGGAGACGGGCTGGAGGCTGACGACCGCGAGGGCGGCCGCGGCGCCGACCGCGAGTCTCTTCATCGTCGTGAGGAGTCTCTTCAAGGTGATGCCTTCCGTGGGGGGTCGACCTGGGGTGTGGAGCCGGGTGAAACCGTGGGATTGACGCGCGCATGACAAAGGCGGCCGAAAAAGAAGGCCCATTCGCTGGCATGGGCAGGTCAAATCTGTTGCTGGATTATGAGAACGCCGCAAGCCTTCACACAAGGGGTGCGATTCAGCCAGGCGCACGCCCTGGGTGCCGCGGCCCGGAGCCCCGAGCCGCCGCAGTGCCGTCGGCCGCCTCAGCCCCTGGCCAGCTCCAGCAGCCGCTCGGAGTCGATCGCCCCGGGGTCGCCGTGCGCGTTCTCAGGGACGTGCATGTGGCCGCAGACGCCTTTGAAGGCGTTCCACCGGGAGGCACTCATCCGCTGGCCCCCGGCGTTCCCGGCGGATTCGGGGTACGCGGGCCACAGGGCCGGACCGCGCAGCGGGACGCCGTGGTGGGTGTGCATCCAGGCCAGGAAGCGGGCCACGCCGGCCAGCGCCCAGTCGGGCGCCTTGGGCCAGTAGATGTGGGCCTGGCCCTTCGTGCTCCACTTGGTGTGCAGCTCGGGGTCGCAGGTGCCGACCAGTTCCACCTGGCAGACGTTCAGCGTGTTCGTCTCCACACCGCCGGGCCGGTTGACCAGGGCGCGGGAGGAGATGTCGATGTCGAAGTGCTGGTACCAGGTCAGCTTCTTGGCGGCCGGGTCCGGCACCGCCGTCAGGTTGGGGGCGGCGGCGCCACCCCGGTAGTCGGGCAGGGAGCGGCCCTCGGTGGTGTGCAGGACGACGACGTTGACCTCCATGCGGTCGCCGCCGAAGTCGTCCTGGTACCAGTGGTCGCGGTTCGCGCCCGGGTAGTGCTGCGGTCCGGTCCTGGTGCTCATGGCGCCTCCTGTGTCGGGGATTCCCCGGCCGCGCGTCGGCAGGGGCGCCCTGATGAACGACCGGCGCCACGGACCGTGGCGCACCCGCACCGGACGGCACGCCGAGCGCCCGCCCTCTTCGAGGAGAGTGGAGGGCGGGCGCGCTCAGGAGGTGGCGTCAGGGAGCGCCGGCGAGGCGTCAGGCGTTCTTGATCGCCGAGATGTCGAAGTTCAGCTTGATCTTGTCGGACACCAGCACACCGCCCGTCTCCAGCGCCGCGTTCCAGGTCAGACCCCACTCCGAGCGCAGGATCTCCGCCTTGCCCTCGAAGCCCACGCGCTCGTTGCCGAACGGGTCCTTGGCGAAGCCGTTGAACTCCAGGTCGATGGTGAGCGGCTTGGTGACGCCGAGGATGGTCAGGTCACCGGTGATGCGGTAGTCGTCGCCGCCGAGGGCCTCCGCGCTCGTGGAGCGGAAGGTCATGGTCGGGAACTCCTCGATCCGGAAGAAGTCGGCGCTCTTCAGATGCCCGTCCCGGTCGGCGGACCCGGTGTCGATGCTGTCCATCTTGACGTCGATGGAGGCGGTCGAACGCGACGGGTCGGCACCGTCCAGGTGCAGCGAACCGGTGAAGTCGTTGAACTTCCCCTTGACGTTCGTGACCATCGCGTGCCGGGCGACGAAGCCGATCGTCGAGTGCGCCGGGTCGATCGCGTAGTCGCCGGTCAGCGCGGCGAGCTCCGGGTTCACGGCGGACGAGGCGGTGGCGGTCGGGCTGGACTCGGTGTTCTTGCGGCCGAAGAGGTTCATGGCGTGCTCCTTGGGGACGGGGGCCATCGATGTCGTTGATGTTGAACGTTCAACGAGTTCAACGAGGACCACCGTAGGTCTATTCCGTTTAATTTTCAACATCCCAGACCGGTTAGGCTCACCCCGTCACTCCACCGGAGTACCCGCCCCTCCTTGAATGTGCGCTGAGTCTCCCCACCCGCCTTTGTGTGACCCCCACAACGGGGAAGCCCTCTGAGCAGTCGGAACGCCTGCACGCCCCCCGGGTTCTGTTCAGTGGTACCAGGAAAACGTGCCGGAGACTGTACGGAGTCGACGTCTCCCTTTGCTTGGTGCTCTTCGTAAGGTCGCTACATGACCGTTTTGGAAGAAGCGACGGGTGACCCGACCGACGGGGCGATCGAGGAGCCCGCGGACGCCCGCGGCCGCGTCGCCGAACTGCACGGAATCCGGGCGCAGGCGCTGGCCGGGCCGAGCGAGAAGGCGACCGAGGCGCAGCATGCCAAGGGCAAGCTGACCGCCCGGGAGCGGATCGAGCTGCTGCTCGACGCGGGGTCCTTCCAGGAGGTCGAGCAGCTGCGCCGGCACCGGGCGACCGGGTTCGGTCTGGAGGCCAAGAAGCCGTACACCGACGGTGTGATCACCGGCTGGGGCACGGTGGAGGGCCGTACGGTCTTCGTGTACGCCCATGACTTCCGTATCTTCGGCGGCGCTCTGGGCGAGGCCCATGCCACGAAGATCCACAAGATCATGGACATGGCGATCGCGGCCGGTGCGCCGCTGGTGTCGCTCA
>NZ_BQUN01000202.1 GCF_026008495.1 Streptomyces sp. A012304 | reverse complement strand
GGCTCGTTCGCGCCGATGAGGCTGTTGATCAGGCCGGTGTCGGGGTTGTAGACGAGCTGCCAGACGAAGCCGATGACGGCCATCGACACGACGACCGGGAGGAAGAACGCGGTCTGGTAGACGCGGCTGAAGCGGATCTTCTTGTCGAGCTGCACGGCGAGGAACAGGCCGAGCGGCGTCGGGATCAGGATCAGGACGACGAACCAGACGACGTTGTGCTGGACGGCCGGCCAGAACTGCGGGTTGTTGGTGAACAGCTCCTTGAAGTTGTCCAGGCCGACCCAGGTGATGGAGTCGAAGCCGATGCCGTCCCAGGTGGTGAAGGCCA
>NZ_BQUN01000201.1 GCF_026008495.1 Streptomyces sp. A012304 | reverse complement strand
GGGGCATCGGACCGTCCAGGCCCGACCGGAGGCCCCGGGGCGTGAGGAACCCCGCCCCCGCATCCCCGGACCACGGACACGATCCGTGCACGCCGGACGCGGAGCGAACGCGGGAGACCAGGACGCCCAACACCGTTCGGAGCGTCCGGCTGAGCATGGGTTCTGGCAGCAGGACTCACTCCCGCTCAGTCTTTAGGAACGGT
>NZ_BQUN01000200.1:289669-314158 GCF_026008495.1 Streptomyces sp. A012304 | reverse complement strand
GCGTCCACACAGTCCTCATGCCCCTGAACACGGCCAGCAGACAGACCTAACGGAGTCCTACTAGCAGCACGGCGGCGTGCTCGTGCCGCCCGGCAAGGGCCCATGTTCCGGGGGCTCGGGGCGTCTGGGGCTTTGGTCGTAGGTCGCAGGTCGGTGGTGAAGTGATCGGCAGCAACTGAAGATTGGCGATGTGGAATCTTCTCCTTTTGATGTGGACGCTTTCCTCCAGCAGCCGCTCACCGCTCGTATCGCGACGAGCGGGCCGACGGTGCGTCCTGTCTGGTTCCTCTGGGAAGAGGGAGCCTTCTGGACCCTGACAGGCCCGTGGGCCCGCTTGTTCGACCGCGTGAAGAACGACCCGAACGTCGCCCTCGTGGTGGACGAGTGCGATCTCGCGACAGGGCGTGTGCGACAGGTGATCGCTCGGGGCCAGGCCGAGCTTGTGCCCTTTGACGTGCCGAGGGGGCGGCGCAAGCTTGCCCGCTATCTGGGTGCGGACGAGGCTTTGTGGGACGAGCGTTTCGTGCACTACCTGCACGACGATCCGGTCGAACGAGGCACGATGTGGCTGCGTGTGGTGCCTGCCTCGCTCACCGCGACTGATCTCAGCTACTCCGTGGCGTCGTGACGGTGTACTTCGCGGCGTCGTTCTTCCGCGCCTTCGTGCGGGCCAGGCGGTAGGACTCGGTTCCGGTCTCGGAAATGGTGGAGTTCCTGCCCACCGGCGGCCGGATCAGATCGGCTGGGGTTCGAAGTCCCAGTAGGGGCGCGCACCGGAGCGCATGTAGTGGGTCTGCTGGTGGTCGGCGCCGTGGCTGGCGGCCAGCGCGGTCAGCGCCGCGCGCTCGTGCTCGTCCGCCTCCCGGACGAGTCCCAGCGCGCGCAGGTCCTGGGCGAGTCCGGCCGCCAGGTTGATGGCGAGCACATGGCCGGCGCCCACCGCGGCGACCGCCCGGTCCAGGGCGTCCCGGCCGAGGTCCGCGGCGCCCCGCGGGTCGCCCGCGGCGGCCAGCGCGGACGCGTAGTTCATCGCGCAGCCCAGCGCCCACACATGGCCGCGGCCGACCGCCGCCTCCAGTTCCCGCGTCGACTGGGCGGCCAGCTCCCGGGCCTCCTCGGTCTCCCCGTCGTCCAGGAGCAGGATCGCGCAGTTGTTGCGGGCGCCGATCGCGTACGGATGGAGTTCGCCCAGCTTGTGCGCGTAGGCGTCGGCGGTCGCCCGCGCCAGGTCGCGGGCCTTGACCCGCTGGCCCAGGGCGCGCAGCAGCATCGCGTAGTCGAGGGAGACCAGCAGCACGTCGGGGTGGTCGGCGCCGCTGAGCAGGATCAGCCGTCGGCGTCCCTCGCGCATCAGCTCGCGTGCCGTCTCCAGTTCGCCGTCCCGGCGCAGGCACAGCGCGAGGTTGTGTTCGGCGAGCAGGGTCTGGCGGTGGTCCTCGTCGAGGGTGCGGCGCAGCAGGTGCACGTTGTACTCCTGGAGGCTGCGGGCCTCCCGCAGGCGGCCCAGCAGGCGCAGCATCCGGGCCGTGTAGGTGCCCGACTGGAGGGTGCGGCGCTCGCGTGAGCCGAGCAGCGCGACCCTGCGCTCGTAGACCTCGCGGTGCAGGGCGCAGGACTCGGCGTAGTGCCCCTGGAGTCCGAGGGCAAGGGCGAGGTTGGTGCGGAACTGGAGGGTCTGTGGGATGTAGCGCTCGCCCCGGGCCGCCGCGCTCTGTGCCGCCTCCTCGTACAGGGCGCGGGCCTCGTCGTAGCGGCCGCGGGCCATGAGGGTGCCGCCGAGGCCGTCCTTGGCGCGCAGCAGTTCGACGCCGGTGAGGCCGGTGGAGTCCAGCAGCCGGAGCATGGCCCGCCCGGCCTCCTCGGCCTCCTCGTAGCGGCCGAGGCCGCGCAGCATGCGGGCCTCCTGGTCGGCGGCGGCCAGAGCGCCGCGCTCGGTCGCGCCGGAGACGCGTCGCCAGCTCTTGAGCACCCGCCGGGTCAGCAGCAGGCCGTCCTGGTACTCGCCGCGCACCCGCAGGTACTCGACGCAGTTCAGCAGGAGCCGGCGCACGTCGCCGTCGTCGGAGTCGGCGGCGCCGGAGGGTTCGAGATGGGGCAGGAGTTCGGCGTAGCGCTGCCAGTGGGCGGGGTTGCCGGGTTCGCCGGGATCGGCGTCGACGAGGACGCGGGCGGCCGTCGCCGCGTACAGGCGTTCGGTCTCCGCGGTGAGGCTGGAGCGGATGAAGCGGCGGAAGCTGCGGTGCATGCGCAGCGAGACGATGCTGACGAAGTCCTGCCGGGAGTCGGTGTCGTACTCCACGCGCAGAGAGGTCAGCTCGGAGAGGGTGAGCAGGGCGACGTCCCAGGCGCCCGGTTCGGTGACCAGCCCGGCCAGGTGGGGCGGCAGGCCGCTGGGGCGGGCGGAGCGCAGCAGCCTGACGGGGAGCATGTCGGGCGAGAAGAAGGTCAGCAGCAACAGCAGGGCGTAGACCGAGGGGGACCGGTCGGCCAGGGAGCGCAGGGTCCTCGCCCAGACCAGCCGGTGGGCGGGCGGCACGTCGAGGGAGCGGGCGGGGGCGCAGCCGGGGCCCGTGCCGTGCGGGTCGCCCTTCTTCAGCGCCTTCAGGTACTGGGGGATGTCGGCGGTGGGGTTGGCGTCGATCCAGGCGGCGCTCTGGTCGATGAGGAGGGGGAGGTTGTCGAGGATGTCGGCGAGTTCCTCGGCCTGGACCTCGCTCATCAGCGGTGCCCTGCGGCAGGCGAAGGCGACGCTCTCCGCCCGTTCGAAGGGCGGGAGTTCACGGGCGACGGCGCCGTAGCGGGTCCAGGCGTCGGTCTGGGACGTGATGACGACCTGGCCGCGTCCCTGGGGCAGCAGCGGGGCGATCTCGTCGACGTCCTCGGCGCCGTCGAAGATCACCAGCCAGCGCCCCTCGTCCTGGGCGAACGCCCGCTGGAGCGCCTCGATCTGGCCGGTCAGCTGGTCGCCCTCGCCGAGTCCGACCTCCCGGGCCAGGGCGGCGAAGCCCTCGCGGGCGGCGGCCTTGGTCGCGGCGGGCACCCACCAGATGAGGTCGTACTCGCCGGAGAAGCGCCGCGCGTACTCGCTCGCGGTCTGGCTCTTGCCGACGCCGGGCGGGCCGTGCAGCAGCACCCGGCGGCCCTCGCCGTCGCCGGAGCTCAGCACGTCGTGCACCTCGTCCAGGAGGTCCTCGCGGCCGGTGAAGCGGGGGTTGCGGCGCGGGGCGTTGCTGACGTCCGGCGGGTCCTCGGGGTAGCGGGGGCCCTCGTCGGAGCGGGTGTAGGGGCGGCTCGGGACCAGGCCGACCGTGCCCAGCACCCGGCGCCGGGCCTCCTCGGGGCCCACGCCGCGCAGGGTCACCGCGCCGAGGCTGACCGCCTCGGCCGGCAGCGAGCGGGTGGTCACGGTGACGGCGCCCACCCGGTCGCGCAGCCGGGGCATCACCTCGTACAGGACCTGCGCCCACTCGTGGTTGCGGCCCGTGTCGAAGCGCAGGTACCAGTCGTCCAGCACCAGCAGGACCCGGCCCGGCCGGCTGAAGAAGCCGGTGAGTTCCTCGACGCCGGGCAGCGGGCTGAGCGGCGACCACCGCAACTCGTTGACCACGCACCCTTCCTGGGCGAGCGCCCAGGAGATCCACCGGGCCCAGCCGTTGCTCACCCCGGCGTACACGAGGGAGATGGGGGTCGACGACACCCCTGCGCTCATGGGCGGGCTCCTGAGGATCGCGGATGGTGGTACCCGGATCCAATTGTGCGTCACATTCCCTGTTTGAACAGGTAGTTGGTGGTTCGGGATCCGGATCCGCTCACAGCGGCTGCGGTTCGAAGTCCCAGTACGGCCGCACCCGCCGCTGGGCGTCCCGGGTGTGCGGGTGCTCCGGCCCCAGCGTGTCCGCGAGCCGGCGTACGGCGTCCTGCTCCAGGCCCGCCGCCTGCCGGGCCCGGCCCAGGGCGCGCAGGTCGTCGGCGAGGGCCATCTTCGCCGACAGGGCGAGCGGATGCGTCGGGCCGAGGACGCGGATCGCGCGGACCAGGGTGTCGTGGCTCAGCTCGTGCGCCGACTCCACGTCGTAGGTGCGGCTGCGGGCGGCGCTGAGGTTGAGGGCGCAGCCCAGCGTCCAGGGGTGGTCGCGGCCCACCGCGGCGGTCATCTCCCGGTAGGCGGACTCGGCGTGGCGCAGGGCCGCGTCGTGCTCGCCGGCGTGGCCGAGGGCCATGCCCACGTTGGCCCGGGTGCCGATGCTGTAGGGGTGGTCGCGGCCCAGGAGACGCGCGTAGCGCTCGGCGACGGACTCGGCGTACTTCAGTGCCGTGCCGAGGTCGCCGTGCTCGCGCTGGAAGGTGGCGTAGTCGGCCTCGGCGACCAGCGTCTCGGGGTGCTGCGGGCCGAGCACCTGCGCGGCGCGGAAGGCGGCCGACGCCAGCCGGTCCCGGGCCTCGTCGTAGTCCCCCGAGCGCCGGCGGCACAGGCCCAGCTGGTGGTCGGCCATGATCGACTGGGGGTGGCGTTCGTCGGAGATCTGCCGCAGGGTGCGCACGATCTGCTCCAGGCGCGAGGCCGCCTCGGGGTAGTCGCCGAGCAGGCGGATCAGCCGGGCGTAGACGGCTCCGGAGTGCAGGGTGAGGTAGTGGCGGGAGCGCAGCCGGCGCTGGCGGATCTGCAGGACCTCGCGGTGGATCTCGCGGGCCTCGGAGTAGCGGCCGAGCAGCATCAGCGCCAGGCCCAGGTTGTGCCGGGCGGACAGGGTCTGCGGGGCCTCCGTGCCGAACTGCTCGGCGAACCGGGTGGCCGCCTCCGTGAACAGCTCGCGCGCCTGGGTGAACTGTCCGAGTGCGAGGAGGGTGCTGCCGAGTCCTTCCTTGGCGCGCAGCAGATCGGGGTGGTCGGCGGGCTTGTCGGCGGTGAGCCGGCGCACGACGGTGCGGCCGAGCTGTTCGGCCTCGTGGTAACGCCCGTGCTGGCGCAGGATGCTGCCGCGTTTGTGGTAGAGGGACAGCAGGGCGCTGTGGGCGGGGTCCAGGCCGCGCTGCCAGTGCGCGAGGACCTCGTCGCAGAGCTTCAGGGCGCTGGTGTACTCGCCGCGCATCCGCAGGTATTCGACGCAGTTGAGCACCAGCTCCTGCACGGCCGGCCGGTTGGAGTCGAAGGCCCCGGCGAACTCCAGGTGGGGGATGAGCCGGGCGTAGCGGGGCCAGTCACGGGTGTCGGCGGGCCGGCGCGGGTCGGCGCTGATCAGCACCTGGCAGGCCATCTCCGCGTACAGCTTCCCTTCGCGAGGCTGGAGTTCCTCGCGCAGGAAGCGGTGGTAGAGCCGGTGCATCTCGGCCTGCTCGACCACCGGGTTGTCCGCGGGTTCCTGTTCGTAGTCGAGGCGTACGGCCGTGTACTCCGACAGCCGGCGCAGCGCCAGGTGCCAGGCGCGCGGGTCGCGGACGAGTTCCTCCAGGTCGTTGTGGAGGTCGCGGTAGTGGACCTCGGTGAGCAGCCGGACCGGGATCTCGTTGGGCGAGAAGAACGCCAGCAGCTTCAGCAGCATGGCGGCCTTGGGGTGGCGTTCGCGCAGCGTGTCGAGGGTGATGGACCAGGCGGTCTGGAAGCCCTTCGGGTAGGTGGCCTCGGTCTGGATCTGCGCGGCCTGCGGGGTGTCGTGCAGTTGCTGGATGTACTCCCCCACGGGCAGGTCGTTGGCGTCCAGCCAGGCGGCGGTCTGGGCGAGCAGCAGCGGCAGGTCCTGGACGGCCGAGGCCAGGGCGTCCGCCTCGCCGGGGGTGACGCGGGGGGCGCGGCGCCGGACGAAGGCGACGCTCTCCACCCGGGAGAAGGAGCGCACACCGATCTCCTGGATGCCGGGTACGGCGGACCAGTCGCGGGTGGTGGAGGTGAGCAGCACGTGCCCGTGCCCGTCCGGCAGCAGGTCGGCCAGTTGCAGCGCGTCGTCGGCGCCGTCGAAGACCAGCAGCCAGCGCCGGCTGCGCTCGTCGGAGCGCATGGCGTCCTGCACGGCCCGGATCCGCTCGCCGATCCGCTCGCCGACGGGCAGGCCGAGGCGGGGGGCGAGGGCGGCGAGGCGTTCGCGGGCGTTGGCGCGGTGGGTGGCGTCGAGCCACCAGACCACGTCGTAGTCGTTGCCGAAGCGGTGCGCGTACTCGGCGGCCATCTGCGTCTTGCCGGTGCCGGTGCCGCCGTACAGGACCAGCCGGGTCGCGGCGGTGTCCTCGCCGGATCCGGCCAGCAGCGTGTGCATACGGTCCAGTTCGGCGTCGCGGCCGGTGAAGCGCCGGTTGCGGCGGGGGATGTCGAGGATCTCGGGCGGCTCGTTGGGGAAGCGAGGGGCGCCCGTGGGCAGCGGCACGGCCGGTCGCGCCGGGTCGATCGACAGGCGGCGCAGCAGCCGTCGTACCGCCTCGTGCTCGTCCAGGTCGTGCAGGTCGACGGGGCGCAGCAGGGCGACGGAGGCGGGGACCGCCTGGGTGGCCACGGTGACCGCGGCCAAGCGGCCGGCGTGCGGCGGCACCATGCCCTCCAGCACCCGCTGCCAGTCGCCCTCCGGGATGGGGCCCAGCGTGAAGTACCAGTTGTCCAGCACGAGCAGGATGCGTCCCTCGGCGGCGAGCAGCGCGCCGAACTCGTCCTCGAACGGCACGTCCACGCGGGGGTCCCAGCGCTGGGTGGTCGCCTCCAGGCCGCGGGCGCGCAGCTGGTGGGCGATCCAGGACGCCCACGGCCGGTTGAAGCCGGCGTAACTGATGGTGACGTGCTCGCCGCTCGGCTGGCTGTGGTTTCCCATTCGGCTGGTCTCCTGCCCTGCGGGTCGAAGGGGCTGCGGATCGGACGGGCGGGCTGGCTCTGGCGTGCTGCGCGGTGCGTCAGATGGGCTGGGGCTCGAAGTCCCAGTGCGGCCGCCTGAGGTCCTCCGCGGACCGGGTGTGCGGATGCTGGGGCCCCAGGGTGTCGCGCAGCAGGGCGACGGTCTCCCGCCGCAGCGCCTCTGACTCGTCGGCCCGGCCCAGCTCCCGCAGGTCCCAGGCGCGCGCGGTGTCGGCGGCGAGGGTGAGCGGGTGCCGGGTGCCGATCCGCCGTACGGCCATGGCGGCCACGTCCGTGTCGTGGACGAGGGCCGTCTCGACCTGCCGGGCCCGGGCGAGCATGGCGGTGAGGTTCAGCCGGCAGCCCAGGCTCCAGGGGTGTTCGTCGCCGACGGCGCGGACCATCAGCCGCCACGCGGTGTGGGCGGAGGCCTCCGCCTCGGCGCGGTCGTCGCCGTCGGCCCACTGGGCGAGCGCCAGGTTGCTCAGCGAGCCCGCGGAGTACGGGTGGTCGGGGCCGAGCAGGCGCAGATAGCGCTCGTAGACGGTACGGGCCAGGTCGTGGGCCTCGCGCGGGCTGTCGGCGCGCAGCAGGGTGGCCCGGTCGGCGGCCATCATGAGGGTGTCCGGGTGGACTTCGCCCTGGGCCTGCTCGGCGCGTTTGAGGACGCTGGTGAAGAGGGTCGCCGCGTCGTCGACCTGGCCGTCCCGGCGCAGGCACTGGGCGAGGTTGTGCTCGGCGCGCAGTGTCTGCGGGTGCTGCGGGCCGAGGATGCGGCTGTGCACGCGGGCGTTGTGCTCCTGGAGGGAGAGCGCCTCGCGGTAGCGGCCGAGCAGCCGGGTCATCCAGGCCATGTGCAGGCCCGAGTAGAGGGTGGAGAGGTGGTCCCCGCCCAGGCGGCGGCTGCGCAGCTCGTACAGCTCCCGGTGCAGCTCCAGGGATTCCTGGTAGCGGCCGAGCAGCCCGAGGGTAAGGGCCATGTTGCTCTTGGCCTCCTGGGCGCGCCGGTCCTGCTGTCCGGAGCGGGCCGTGTAGCCGTGCCACACCTCCTCGAACAGTTCCCGCGAGCGGGAGAACCGGCCGAGCGCCATGAGGGTGCCGCCCAACCCGTCCTTGGCGCGCAGCAGTTCGGGGTCGTCGGGCTCGCGGACCGGGGCCAGCTGTTCCAGGACCTCCGCTCCGACGGCCTCCGCGTCCCGGTAACGGCCCATCCTGCGCAGCAGGTTGGCGTGCTGGTGCAGCAGGATCAGCATGTCGCGGTCGGTGGCCGTGTGCCGGGACCGCCAGTGGGCCACCGCCTGCTGGCACAGGCGCAGTCCGGTGTCGTACTGGCCGCGCAGCCGCAGGTAGTTGATGCAGTCCAGGAGCAGCGTGCGCACATTGGGCTCGTCGCGTTCCAGGACGCCGGCGGTGTCCAGGTGCGGGATGAGTCGTGCGTACGCGGCCCACTCGCGCTGCTCCACGGGGCGGCGGGGGTTGGCGGCGGCGAGGATGCCGCAGGCGGCGGCGGACAGGCTCGCCCGGGTGCTTCCGTCGAGGGTGCCGCGGATGAAGCGGTGGTACAGCCGGTGCATCTGGGCGGTCTCGACGCCGTACTCCAGGGACGGGTCCTGGGTGTAGCTGAGGTGGATCGCGGTGAGGTCGGCGAGGACGGCGAGGGCGTTCTGCCAGCGGGTGGAGTCGGACACCGTCTCGGCGATGCTGCCGGGCGGGAACATGCTGGTGGGGGCGGCGGCGATGAGCTGCACCGGGATGGCGTCCGGGGAGAACATCACCATCAGCTCGACGAGTTCGGCGGCCTCCGGGTAGCGGCGGCGCAGGAAGTTCAGCGAGTACGCCCAGGTCCGGACGAAACCGACCGGGTAGTCGCCCTCGACGCGTACCTCCAGCTCCGCCGGTGACAGCCGCTGGAGGGCGTCGACGTAGGAGGTGACGGACTCGTGTTCGTTGGCGATCAGCCATGCGGTGGTCTGGGCGAGGACCAGGGGCAGGTCCTGGGCGGCCTCGGCGAGCTGCTCGGCCTCGGCGGCGGTGGCGCGCTCGACGCGGCGGCGGATGAAGGCGGCGCTCTCGTTCCGGCTGAAGGGCCGGACGGTGTACTCCTGGAACGCCAGCAGGCCGGCCCAGTCCCGGGTGAGGCTGGTGATGAGCACGTCGCCGCGGCCCTCGGGGAGCAGGTCGCGGATCTCGGCCACGTCGTCCGCGCCGTCGAAGATCAGCAGCCAGCGCTGCCGGGGCGAGGTGCGTTCGCGCAGCGCGGCGTGGACGGCGCGGACGCGCTCGCCGACGTCACGGCCGGCCGCGAGTTCCAGATGGGCCGCGAGGGCGGCGAACTCCTCGCGGGCGGTGGCCCGTTGGGTGGCCGTGATCCACCAGACGACGTCGTAGCTGTCGCCGTAGCGGTGGGCGTACTCGGTGGCGAGCTGGCTCTTGCCGACGCCGGGGATGCCGTGCAGGACGACGCGGGCGCCGGCGGGGACGGACGCGGCGAGCAGTTCGGAGATCTCCTCCAGGTCGTCCTTGCGCCCGGTGAAGTAGCCGTTGCGTCGCGGTGCCTCACGGACCTGGGGAGGTTCGTTGGGGAAGCGGGGGCCGTCGGGGATGTCGGGCGGGTCGCCCGTCGGGACGCCGAGCCGTTCGAGGACGGCGCGGCGGGCCTCCTCCTCGTCGAGTCCGGCGACGTCGACCGGGCGCAGCAGGTCGGTGCCCTCGGGCAGTGGTTCGCCGGACAGGGCGATGGCCGCGAAGCGGTGCCGGTGGGGTCCCACGATCATGCGGAACGCCTCGGACCAGGATGGGGCGCTGTGCAGGTCGGGGCGCAGGGCGCGCTCGTTGATCAGGAGCAGCACCTGGCCGGGCGCGGCCAGCAGGGCGCCGAGGGATTCGGTGGGGGTGCGGGAGGCGGTGTCCCAGTGCAGCAGGGTGGTGGTGCAGCCGGCCCGCTCCAGCTGGCGGGCGCTCCACATGGCCCAGGAGCGGCTCTCGCCGGCGTAGCAGATGCTGATGTGGCCGGTGACGGGCTGCGACTCGGGTTCGGTGTCGGGGGCGTCGGCCTGCGCCGGCTCGGTGGCGGAGGGCGGGTGCGGAGCGGTGGTGGGGGTGGGCAGCAGGTACATCGCGCCGTCGGCGGTGTTGAGCCAGCCGCTGCCCGGGCCGACCCACTCCTCGACGGAGGTGTCCCGGCCGATGAGGATCGTACGGATGGAGGTGGCGGTGACCAGTTCCAGGACGCGCGGGTCGGTGTCGGGCACGGTGATGGCGAACGCGTCGGGCCCCAGCGGCAGGTCGCTGACGACCAGCCGCGGTTCGGCCCAGCGCAGGTACAGCGGCACCTGGGGCAGGCCCTCGGCGATCACGGAGACGTCGGAGAGCGCCAGTCGCTGGGGGCGCGGGACCCTCGGCGGGTCCTCGTCGAGCCGGACCGCGGAGAGGGTGAGCAGTTGCCAGGCGGTGGTGGAGCGCTGCACCCGGTCGGGCAGGCTGTCCCAGGCTCCGATGAACCAGCGGGCGATGCCCTCGCGGCCCTCCTCGACCAGGGCGCGCAGCGCGGGCTGGAGGGACTCGTCGATCTGCTGGTCGGCCTCGCGTCCGCCGCTGACCGCCTGCCAGGTGGCGGTCTCCTGGGCGATCATCGCGGGGCTCTGTCCGGCGCGCACCTCCTGGAAGGTGGGCCAGAGGTTGTGGATGGGGTCGTCGTCGGCCGCCTGCTGCACCCGGCGGGCGAGTTCCGCGCGCAGTTCGGTGAGTTCCTGCGGGTTCAGGACGATGTAGCCGAAGCCCCGGTGTTCGACGAGGTCACCGAACCAGAGGTCGACTTCGGCGGCGACGTCCAGGCCGCGGGCCGCGCGCAGCCGGACGGCCCGCATCAGCTCCGGTTCGATCCGGGCCGCGATGCTGAGCAGCACGGCCAGTTCCCGGCCGGCCCCGGCGTGCGGGCTCATCGCCGGGCTCCCAGCGCCTTGCCGACGGTGGTGCCGCGGTCCCAGGCCACCATGGGTAACAGTCCGCGGGCCCATTCCGGCCAGAGCCGCTCCGGCAGCGGGACGAGCGCGACGGGTTCGCAGCCGCGCTGGCGGATCGCGTCGACCGTGGTGCGCCACTCCTGTTCGGTGGCGCGCCAGGGGTTGTGCGAGGAGCCGCCGGCGCCGAGGTCGGAGAGGATCAGCACCCGCACGCCCGGCCTCGGCGGCCGGTAGGGCCGCTGCCAGGTGGTGCGGGGGCCGGGGCCGGCGCCGCGCACGGGGACGTCGGCGAAGCGCAGGACCTGGGTGCCCGCGACGCCGGCGAGGGCGCGGACGTGGGCGATGACGTCGTCGACGTCCCGGGCGAAGGGCTCCATCGCGCCGGAGGTGTCGGCGAGGATCTGCACGCCGTAGCGGAGGGTGGGCAGCGGCAGCCGGGGGATGGCGGTGAGGGGCCGGGCCTGGGCGAGTGTCTCGGTGGCGCGTTCCACGTCGAGTTCGCCGTCGAAGGTGACTCTCGCCAGGAGGATGGTGAGCAGGGCGGCCGTGGAGCGGGGGGCGAGCAGCGGCAGGTGCGGCGGGCGGGTGCGGGCCTCGTCGCGGCCCGGTGGGCGGGCGAGCGGGTCGGTGCTCCAGCGGGTGGGGTGCCGGGACTGCTGTTCGACGGGGACCAGCACATTCACCGTGCCGGCCTCGGCGGCCGTGGGACGGCGCTGGAGTACGGGCTGGTCGGGGCCCGGCGGGCGGCGTTCGGGGGGCGCGTCCTCGGCGGGTGCCCGGCGGGCGGGGTCGCCGCGGCCCTCCTGGGGCCGGGGGGCGGGGTCCGCGGTGCCGGCGGGGCCGCCGCCGACGCCCAGCAGGGCAGCGATGCGGGCGAACTCCTCCGGGGTGCGGGCGTCGAGGGCGTGGGCGGCGCGGGCGATGTCGCCGAGCCATGCCTCGCCCATCGGGTGCCGTACGGCTTTGCCCCGGCCGGGTTCGGCCGTCACGGGCGGTCTCCGGCCATCTGCTGGGGCTTGATCAGGACGTTCCTGGTGAGCAGCTGCCATTGGGGGGTGCCGGGGCGGATGCCCAGGGACCGGCAGGCGAGGAGGGCGTCGAGGTACTCGGCGGTGCTGGGGCGGCGCACACCCTGTTTGTCGGCGTGGTGGCGGACCTTCATCAGTTCGCCGGCGACCGCGTCGGCGAGTTCCCGGTCGGCGTCGGTGACCTCGCCGGGCCACAGGGCCATGTGCTCCTCCGCGATCCGCACCAGCATCGCGCGGTCGTGTTCCGGCAGGACGTGCACCACACAGCGGCGCAGCAGCGCCTGGGGCAGTTCGCGCTCCTCGTTGGTGGTCAGCACGACGAGGTGGCGGGCCCGGCGGGCCTCGTCCGCGCGTCCGCCCTCCTCGCCCTCGGAGCGTTCGGTGCGGATCTCCCGGTTGGTCTCGGCCACGGTGAACCGGTGGGAGCCGAGCGGTACGAGGAGGCTGTTGGGCACGTCCGGGTCGGCCTTGTCGATCTCGTCGATGAGGACGACGGCCCGGTCGGGCCTGCGGGTGGAGTTGATCTCCTCGGAGGGGTCCGGGCACGGGTCGGTGATCTCCACGCCCTCCGGCCGGCCGCGCCTGCGGGCCGACCTCGGGGCCAGCGCCCACCACAGCACGCCGGGTTCCACGTAGCTGGCGTCGTCGGGGGTCTCCCCGCGGCTCATGGTGACCTGGGCGTCGGCGAGGCGTCGTACGCTGTCGAAGCTCCACAGCAGGTCGCGGGGCTGGGTGCGGTAGGTGACGACGTGCTCGTAGTAGCGCCAGTCCATCTGTTTGGCGATGTACGGCGCCAGGGAGGACTTGCCGGAGCCGGGCATACCGCGCAGGAGCAGCGGGCGCCCGGTGGCGAGGGCGACGTGCACCGCGAAGCGCAGGTCCTCCGGCATCACGTACACACGGCCGTCGCTGCGGTCGGGTGTGTCGAGCCATTCGACGTCGGCCGGGTCCTCGGTCCGCCGGCCCCCAGGGATCTGATTGTCCGTCACCACGCCCCCCTGTCCACGGAGTTCAGACGATCGAATAAACGCCGCGTGACTCCCTTGACCAGACTCTCATGTTTCTCCCCGAACGGTGGGTCGAGAACCAGCACTTCGTCTGGGTTTCCGGGCCACTTGGCGCGGGCGTCCACGCCCCTGCCGGGAATGACGAGGACATGGAGCCAGGGGACCTTTTCCTGGAGCTGTGTGACGACCCGGTGGACCATCGTGAGGTCGCATTTCTTGGCGTCCACGACCAGGAAGAACCGCCCGGACTCGGTGGGTTCCTCGGGGTGGTCGAGTTCCTCGTCCGCCTCCAGGCCCGCGTAGTACTTCACCGCTTTCTCGCACTGGTCGAGCAGGGCTCCTTCGAGGTCCTCCTCGCCGGGGAGGTACCCGGAGGCGGAGGCCATGAAGTAGCTGGTGACGTCGACGCAGAAGGCGCGGGCCAGGTACTGCTTGCCGATCTGCGGGCTGTGCACGTTCAGGATGACGACGCGGCGCGTCGAGCCGTCCCGCTCGCGCACGATGCGCCGGGCCTGGTCCCGGTCGACCCAGACGGGCAGGACCATGTCGGCGAGCAGCCGGGCCCTGCTGGTCTCCAGGCCGCCCATCCATGCCTCGGCGACCGCGTTGGCCAGCTTCTCGATCTTGTGGGTGTCGAGCATCTGGGAGGCCAGCAGGAGGTGGCCGCGTCCCGGGGTCAGCTCCCCGTGCTCCTCCGGGGGCAGGCCCAGGGCGGTCGCCATCCGTCCGAAGACGGACGGGTCCTGGATGTGGTTGAGCTGGACGCCGATGTTCGACAGCCATTTGCTGACGGCGTCGTCCGGGACCCGCAGGATCTCCGGAAAGAGGTCCACGACCCGGCGTGCCTCCTCCGACGGGGCGTGGGTGCCCGCCCGTTCCACGTCGTCGTCGGCGAGGTAGCGCAGCGCGGAGTTCCTCAGCTGGCCGGCGGTCACGTCGTTCACCAGGACGGTGATGAGGACCATGTCGGGGTAGAGGGTCTTGCGCCAGTGCAGGATGTCGGTCTCGCGGCGCACCCAGTCCGAGCCCAGGGCGTGGGAGTTGACCAGGACGAGGGCGGCGTCGCACTCGCCCAGGAACTCGGCGAGCTTCAGCCGCCAGGGCCGGCCCGGCTTCTTGATGCGCTGGTCCAGCAGGACCTTGTAGTTGCGGGCCTCGAGGCCGTCGGCGATGGCGTCCCTCAACTCCGCGGTCTGCGGGTCTTCGCTGGTGCTGTGGCTGATGAACACCTTGACCACGCCTGCCCCGCCTTCACTCCGCTGTCCACTTGGCCATCCAGCCCTCGTTCTGCACCGAGACGATGTGTTCCGTGCGCTGCGCCAGCCGGTCGGCGTCGGCGTCGGTGGGCGTCTCCAGCCGCTGCCACCAGCGCAGGAGCCGCTCCAGTTCGTCGGCGGTCGTGCTGTACTCGATCTCGAGGGTGACGAAGCGCGCGGACGCCCCGTGGGAGACCACGGCCGCCGAGATCGCGGCGACCACGGGGATCCAGGCCGCCGCCTGGTCCACCGTGAAGGCGCCGGCCACCGCGCCGAGGAGCGCGGCCAGTGCGGCGAGGGCGATACCGGAGCGTTCGACGCGCCGGGCACGGCGGGCCATCTCCTCGGCCTTCGGTCTGTAGTAGCCGTCGAGTTGGCCGCGCAGCCGTCGGGCGAGGTAGCCGGTGACGTCGGTGACGGGCGGCAGCGGGCGGTCGGCGGGCCGGATGCCGCGCAGGGCGGGGAGGAGATCGGCCGCCTGGGACTGCATCTCCTCGGCGCGGCGCAGGAGTTCGGCGTCCCGGCCGGCCGGGTCGCGGTAGTGGTCGAGCTTCGCGAGGTAGACGTAGGCCTGGCTCTTGAGTTCCTCGGAGACCGAGCGCAGCCGGGTCCACTCGCGCACCCGGTCGGGGGCGGCCCGGTGGGCGGCGAGGGGTGCGGCTCCGGCGGCGAGCAGCGCCAGGAAGGACAGTGTGCGGCCCAAGTGTGCGGAGACGCCCATGAGTTGGGATGCGGCGACGCCGAGCACACCGGCGGTGACCGCACAGCACAGGGTCACCGTGCGTGCTCGGTCGATCCCCGCTTTGCTCCGGTCGGCCGCCTGCGACCAGATGCTCTGCGTGCGCCAGACGTCTTCCGCGACGGCCGTTCCCCCGATTGTGCTCACGGCAAGATTTTGACGCGGCTTCAACTCCTCTGCAATCAGAACGGCTTCAACCGGACAGGAGCGGATCGATCCCCAGAACCGCTTCGAGCCTGCGGGCGATGTGCCGGATCAGCATGTCGAGGTCGGCGCAGTACACGGATCGGTTGCGAAAGCCGCTGCCTCGCCGGTAGCGGTGGGCGTAGTGGCCGCCGCCGCAGACGCGCAGCAGCGGGCAGGAGCGGCACTCGTCGCTGAGCGCGTCCGCGCCCAACTGCCGTGCGGCGATGCCGGGGTGCTCCAGGACGTCGTCGAAGCTGTGGGAGAAGACGTCCATGCCGGTGGCGGGGGCTTCCTGGTACGCGGCCTTGAGGGAGTCCACCTGTTCGATGCCGCCGTCGGTCTCCACCAGGACGGCGGCGACCGGGGAGAGCCCGACGGCCTCGGCGCCGCCGGAGAACCCGAGGAGCAGTCCGATGATCTCGGTGAAGAGCCGGATCCGGGTGCGGTACCGGCCGCCGTCGAACCAGCGGTCGAAGGCGTGGGCGAGCCATTCCCCGTACGGTGTCGAGCCGGCGCTGGAGGGTCCTTTGCCGGGCGGGGGCGAGGCCCAGTTCGCGTGCGGCAGGAGCAGGTCGAGGGCGGCGGGCCGGAACTCCAGCAGGGAGTCGTAGACCTCGACCGGGTCCAGGTCCAGGTCGATGGTGCACAGGATGCCCGCGTAGGTCTCGGGATGGCCGGCGAGGACGGCGAGGCCGCGGGTGGCGGCGTGCCAGGAGGGGCGGCCGGCGTGGTCCACGCGCCGTTTGTTGTGGTCGGGGCGGCCGCCGTCGAGGCTGACGCCGACCCGGATGCCGCCGGCGGCGAGCCGCCGGACGACGTCGGGGGTGAGCAGGGTGCCGTTGGTCTGGACGCTCACCTGGACCTCGCAGTCCGTGGCGGAGGCGGCGCGTACCGCCGCGCGTACCTCGGCGGCCTGCCGCAGGGCCGTCTCGGCGCCGCCGAGCAGGGGCTCGCCGCCGTGCAGCTCGACGCGGATCCGGCTGAGGCGGTGGGTGGCCACGTGTTCGCCGATCCGTTCGGCGCTTCGGGTGAGCACGGCTTCCGTGACGCGTGCCGGGCGCCGTCGCCAGCTGGTGTCGGCCGCGGTGTACACGTAGCAGTAGCTGCACAGCAGGTTGCAGCGGCTGTGCAGCTTGAGCACGAACTGGTGGAAGGGAACCGGCGCGGTGCCTGCGCGCCGGAGAGCGGGTACGTCCAGCAACCGGTGCGGCCACGGGGCTGACGTGTGTACGTCTGCCGCGGCCGCCGCTCCCCCTCGGGGACCGTGATTCACCTCAGGGACTGTCCTCGTAGTACGCGACGGGCTCGGCGTGCGCCTCCCGTTCCAGCAGCTGCCGCAGCACCTCCGTGAGCACGGGGTGGTCCACGCCGCCCCAGAGTGCTCGCGGGCTGCCGTCCGCAGCGGGACGAAGCCGGGCGGCCCGGGCGGGGCCGTCGGCCAAGAGCTGCTCCCCCAGCCGAGGATTCGACACAGCACTCCCTCCGTGATCAGCCACGGCAGCCGCGGCTGACCCCGCTCCCGTGACACGGGCCAATGCTACGGCCCGCCACGTCTATCCTGAGCTGGTATCGCCCCTTCCGCACCGACCGAGTCCGCGCAGGTCGTGACTTTCGTCGGTTTTCCCGGGCTTTCTCCGTCCCTCACCCGCCCGCGCCTCCCCCGGGAGCCGGCGGCGAGGGCCCACCGGAACCCCTTCCTCACTCAACTTCCTTCGTGCCGCCCCCACTTGAGTGCGCCCGCCGGAGCCGGCCGGGGCGGCCCGACGGCGATCCGGAGACCCCTTGAACGCCCGAATGACCAGGGGGGTTAGCATATGAGCGCCACCTAGCTCGAAAGAGATTCCTGTGACTGTCAACGACGACTCGTTCACCAACTGGAAGAACCGCGAGGAGATCGCGGAGTCGATGATCCCGATGATCGGCAAGCTTCACCGGGAGCGGGACGTCACGGTCCTGCTGCACAGCCGCTCCCTGGTGAACAAGTCGGTGGTCAGCATCCTGAAGACGCACCGCTTCGCCCGGCAGATCGCCGGTGAGGAGCTCTCGGTGACCGAGACGATGCCGTTCCTCCAGGCTCTCACCACCCTGGACCTCGGCCCCTCGCAGATCGACATCGGCATGCTCGCGGCGACGTACCGGGCCGACGACCGCGGTCTGTCGGTGCGGGACTTCACCGCCGAGGCGGTCGCCGGCGCCACGGGCGCCGACAAGATCGAGCGCCGGGAGCCGCGCGATGTCGTGCTCTACGGCTTCGGCCGCATCGGCCGGCTGGTCGCCCGGCTGCTCATCGAGAAGTCCGGCTCGGGCAACGGGCTGCGGCTGCGCGCCATCGTGGTGCGCGGGGGCGGCGACCAGGACATCGTCAAGCGGGCCTCGCTGCTGCGCCGCGACTCCGTGCACGGCCAGTTCCAGGGCACGATCACGGTCGACGAGGCCACCAGCACGATCGTCGCCAACGGCAACGAGATCAAGGTGATCTACGCCGACGACCCGACGGCGGTCGACTACACGGCGTACGGCATCAGCAACGCCATCCTCATCGACAACACAGGCAAGTGGCGCGACCGGGAGGGGCTGTCGAAGCACCTGCGCCCCGGAATCGACAAGGTCGTCCTGACCGCGCCCGGCAAGGGCGACGTCCCCAACATCGTGCATGGCGTCAACCACGACACGATCAAGCCGGACGAGCAGATCCTGTCCTGCGCGTCCTGCACCACCAACGCGATCGTCCCGCCGCTGAAGGCGATGGCCGACGAGTACGGCGTGCTGCGCGGGCACGTGGAGACGGTCCACTCGTTCACCAACGACCAGAACCTGCTGGACAACTACCACAAGTCGGACCGCCGGGGCCGTTCCGCGCCGCTGAACATGGTCATCACCGAGACCGGCGCCGCCTCCGCGGTCGCCAAGGCGCTGCCCGACCTCAAGGCGCGGATCACCGGCAGCTCCATCCGGGTGCCGGTGCCGGACGTCTCGATCGCGATCCTCAACCTCCAGCTGGCGCGCGAGGCCGAGCGCGAGGAGGTCCTGGACTACCTGCGCAACGTGTCGCTGACCTCGCCGCTCAAGCGCCAGATCGACTTCATCAGCGCCCCCGACGCGGTCTCCAGCGACTTCATCGGCTCCCGCCACGCCTCGATCGTCGACGCCGGCGCGCTGAAGGTGGAGGGCGACAACGCGATCCTCTACCTCTGGTACGACAACGAGTTCGGCTACTCCTGCCAGGTCGTCCGCGTCGTCCAGTACGTCTCCGGCGTGGAGTACCCGACGTACCCGGCGCCGAGCGCCTGACCCGCGGTCCGGCCCGGTTCCCCCGGGCCGGACGGGTCACGCGTCCTCAGTCCGCCGCCGTCTCCGGGCGGCCCTCCTCGGCCCAGTGGGTGTGGAAGCTGCCCGGGCGGTCGGTACGGCGGTAGGTGTGGGCGCCGAAGTAGTCGCGCTGGCCCTGGAGGAGGGCGGCCGGGAGGCGGCCCGCGCGCAGGGTGTCGTAGTGGGCGAGGGCGGCGGAGAAGGCCGGCACCGGGATGCCCCGCCGCGCCGCGACGGCCACGGTCTCGCGCCAGGGGACCTGCGCGTCGGTGATCTCCATGGCGAACTCCATCTCGCCGAGCAGGCTCACCAGCTCCGGGTCGGCGGCGTACGCCGTGCGGATGCGGTCGAGGAAGGAGGCGCGGATGATGCAGCCGCCGCGCCAGATCGCCGCGACCTCGCCCAGGTCGATCTTCCAGCCGAACTCGCCCGCCGCGTCCTGGATCATCTTCCAGCCCTGGTCGTAGGCGATGACCTTCGAGGCGTACAGGGCGTGCTCCACCTGGGAGGTGAAGCGGGCGGCCTCGGTACGGCTGAGGACGGGGGTGGTGCCGCCGGGCAGCCCGGAGTAGGCGGCCCGCAGTTCGCTCTGGCCGGAGGCGGCACGGGCGAAGGTGGCCTGGGCGATCGCGGTGACCGGGGAGGCCAGGTCCAGGGCGGTCTGCACGGTCCAGCGGCCGGTGCCCTTCTGGCCCGCGGCGTCGGCCACGATGTCGACGAACGGCCGGCCGGTGGCCGCGTCCGTGTGGGCGAGGACCTCCGCGGTGATCTCGATCAGGTAGGAGCCGAGCCGGCCCTCGTTCCAGGTGCGGAAGATGCCGGCGATCTCGGCGGGGGTGTAGCCGGCGACCTGGCGCAGCAGGTCGTAGGCCTCGGCGATGAGCTGCATGTCGGCGTACTCGATGCCGTTGTGCACCATCTTCACGAAGTGGCCGGCGCCGTCGGTGCCGACGTGGGCGGCGCAGGGCTCGCCTGCGACCCGCGCGCTGACGCTCTCGAACATCGGGCCGAGCACGGCGTACGACTCGCTGGAGCCGCCCACCATGATCGACGGGCCGTTGAGGGCGCCCTCCTCGCCGCCGGAGACACCGGTGCCGACGAAGTGGATGCCGCGCTCGCGCAGCGCGGCCTCACGGCGGCGGGTGTCGGCGAAGTGGGCGTTGCCGCCGTCGATGATCATGTCACCGGGTTCCAGCAGCGGGGCGAACTCGTCGATGACGGCGTCCGTGACCGCTCCCGCCTGGACCATGATCATCAGCCGCCGGGGGCGTTCCAGCGCCGCCACGAACTCCTCGGCCGTCTCGGCGGGGACGAACGCGCCCTCGTGTCCGAACTCCTCGACGAGCGCACGGGTTCGGCCGGCGGAGCGGTTGTGCACGGCGACGGTGTAGCCGTTGCGGGCGAAGTTGCGCGCGAGGTTGCGGCCCATCACGCCGAGGCCGGTGACGCCGATGGCGGCGGTTGCGTTCATGAGGTACGTCCCTTGGATCGGTGGCGCGGGCGTGGCCGGGGGTGGCTTCCCGTGCCTCCAGATACGGCGCGGGGGCGGGATCTTCTCGATACGCGGGCGAAGTGAGTCGCCCCGCTTCGCCCGTCCGACGGGCTGTCAGTGGCGCGTGCCAAGATCGGTGGCATGCTCGCTCACGCGCTTCTGCCCGCGCAGACCCACCGGTCCGCCACGTACGCGCTCTGGGTCAAGGCCCACGACCCGGGTGCCGAGAGTGCCGCGCTCGCGCTGCTCGACGAGGTGCGGGCGGCGATGTCCGCGGCGTATCCGAAGATGGGCCGCTGTCTGGACCGGTTGCAGGGGCGGGCGCGGGCGCTGCCCGTGGAGCATCTGCCGTGGTTCTGGGACACGGTGGCGCACCGGCTGTGCGGCTACCCGGGGCGCGCGGCGGCCAAGGCGTACGGGCTGGCCCGAAAGGCCGAGCGGGACCACGCGCTGCCCGTCGACGCCGACTGGCGCCGGGCGAACGTGCTGTTGATCGCGGGCGCCGGGGCGCTGCCCGTCAAGGAGTTGAGCGACCATCAGCGGTGGCTGGGCGAGCACCTGGACGCGGCCGACGCCCATGAGGAGTACGTCCGGGTCCTCACGGCCTGGGCGGCCTCCGCGGGTGAGCTCCCGGCCGACCTGGCCCGCAGGGTCCGGTCCTCGGCGCGCGCCGCCGGTCTGGGCGCGGAGGAGGAGGCGCGGGTCCTGGGCCGGCTGCTGGCCTCCGCTCGGGGCAAGGCGGTGCCGGATGCCCTGCTGGAGGCGGCCACCGCGCCGCTGGCCGCCCATCAGCAGGACGCCGAGGTGCTCAGCGCCCTGCTCGATTTGTTCCCCGACTCGCGCAACGACGCCGCGGCCTGGCTGCGGCTCCTGCTGCGCTGCGGTGCCGTCGACGCGGCGGCGGCCGGCCGGCTCACCCCCGAGGGCGGTCTCGCCGGCTGGCTGCGCGGCTACACGCGCGCGTACTCGCACCGGAAGGTGCCCTACGGCGGTGTGTCCCGCCAGCCGATGCCGCCGGAGCTGTTCGAGATCGTGGCCCGGTTCGCTCCCGGGCTGCGCGAGGCGGGCAGGCCCGTGCGGCTGCACGAGGACCAGTACCGGTGGCCGGGGCTCGACGCCGACCTGCTGGACGCCTGTCTGGCGGAGGGTATCGCCGTGGAGGACCCGGGCGACGCGATCCAGGTGAAGTTCTGGGGCGAGCGGGCGCGGCGCGACCTGAAGGCGCTGGCCGCCGACCCGGTGTTCGGCAGGCGCCTGGAGGGCACCGTCCACGCCGGTCTGCGGGGCGCGGGCACGGCGATCACCCTCCTGCCGGAGAACGCGGGGATCGCCGCCGAGGTGCACGGCCGGATCGGCAGCCTGCTCGCCGCGCTGCACGGCGGCGGCCTGGCCGCGGCCGACGAGGCGGTGGACGAGTTGGTCACCCTGCTGGACCGGCCCACGGCGGTCGCGCTGGACGGCATCGAGGAGGCGCTGGCCGGCCTGGACCTCACCGGCCCGCTCGCGCGGGCCCTGCGCTCCGGGCTGCCGGAGGAGCTGGCCTGGCCCGCCCTGGAGGCGGCGCTGACGGACTTCGACCCGGCCGAGACCCTCCGGGTGACCTGCACCTGGCCGGTGCTGACGGTGTACGGGGAGAACCGTGCCGTCGCCGTGGACCACGCGGGCACCAGGGCGTCCTACGCGTTCCGCGTCCCGGACGACGCGACCTCGCACACCGTGCACTTCGCGGGCGGTCAGTTCCTGGTGAGCTGGACGAGCGGCGACGGCCGGTCGTTCGGCGACCGGGCCTTCTGGAGCGGCAGCCCGCACGACGTGTTCGAGCCCCGGCACACCTTCGGCCTGCGGCCCTACGACAGCGTCATCCAGGGCGGCCTCGGCTACCAGTTCGAGAGCCCGGACCGCGGGGGGCGCCACGACGGCGAGCGGATCCTGCGCCCGGGCAGCCGGGAGGGCATCGGCCACCACGACCTCCAGATGAGCGACGGCCGCCGCTTCTGGAGCGCCGAGGTCTTCCACTCGCGCGGCAACTGGACCCGCTTCGACCCGGCCACCGGCGAGCGCGGCGACGACCGCGCCCTCCCCGGCTTCCACCGGGACGGCGAGGTCCCGCCCGGCATGGAGGCGTTCGACGACGGCCGGACGCTCGCCGCCCTGCCGCCGGACGCCCCGGCCTCCCCGCTCGGCCAGGACGGCCGGCTCGTCGGCTGCCGCGTCCTCAACCGCACCCCCTACGCGGGCCCCTCACCGACCGACTTCCTGCTGGAGTCGGTCGACGGCCGCCGGGCCCGCTACCGCAGCCGCCGCCCCGGCCGGCGGCCGTGGGGCGTCATCCGGCTGCCCGAGGGCGGGGAGGACGCGGTCCTGGTCGGGCAGGAGACCGTCCGCTGCCACGCGGCGGAGGACAACTCGCTGCTGTGGCAGGTCCGGGGCTTCGTCCCCACCCCCAAGTACGACTACTCCCCGACCCTCGGCCAGGGCCGCGGCCCCATGCCGCCGCCCGCCTTCTGGCACTTCCTCACCCCGCGCGACGAGCGCTCCTCGCAGGCGCTGCGTACCGTCGACGCCGCCACCGTGCGCGCGCTGCTGGACGCCGCCGTCGCCAGTGGGGACGACGAGGAGGTACGGGCGCGGGCGACCCGCCTGCTGCCCGGGGTGACCGACGCCCGGGTGCTGGAGGGCGTGGTGCGGGCGGCCCGGCTGGCCGCCGACGTCCTGCTGCGGCGGCAGGAGCTGTCCCGGCGGGTGGCGATCATGCGCGCCGGGCCGGTGGTCGACCTGCCCGCCGACATCCCCGACACCACCCTCGCCCCCGCGCTGGCCGGCCTCCTGCCGGACCTGCGGCCCTACGAGGCCTACGCCCCGCAGCAGCACCCCGGCACACTGACCGCGCTCGCCGCCGACGGCCGTCATCTGCGCGGCGAGATCGACGAGGAGACCCGGCGGCTGGCCCCGCCGTCACCGCCGGCGGAATGGCAGGTGCTGCTCGGCCGGGTCGACGCCGTCGCCTGGCGGGCCGCGGTCGAGACCACCCCGGCCGGTGAACGGGCGGCGCTGGCCGCCCTGCTGACCACCTGGAGCGGGCAGCCGTTCGCCGTGCCCGGCACGAGCTGGCGGACCGGCCGCGCGCCCGAGGAGGACCTCGAGGCGCTGCGCACCGCCGGACGGGCCGTCGCGAGCGGACCCGCGCGCGGCGGACTGGCCCGGTTCCTCCAGCGCGCCGCCGATCCGGCACCGGAGCGGACCGAGGAGGACACGACCGTCACGATCACCGGGGACGACAGCGCGCGGCTGACGCGCCTCGTGGAGCTGACCGATCGTCACGGTCCGCTGCCCCTCACCCCGGAGGCGCTCGCCGTCTTCTCCTGGCGCACCGGGGTCCGGCGTCCGATCGCCGCGCTCGTCCTCGGCGGCCTCCCCCACCGGGAGCGCTACGACGACCATCTGAAGATGCTGCGTTCGGCGCCGTACAAGGCGAACAAGGCCATGGCCCTGGAGTACGGCGAGCTGTGCCGCCGGCTCGGCCCGCAGGGGCGGCTCGCCGTGCTCGCGGCGGGACTGCCCGAGGACCTCGCCGACCTGTGGACGCCGGGCGGCATGAACCGGGCCGCGGAGCGCATGGCCGCCGTCTGGGCCGAGCGGCTGGGCACGACCCCGTATGTGGACGAGGACCTGGCGGCGGCCGTGGAGGCCGAACTGGGGCTGGACGCCGACTGGGCACGCGCCCTGTCGTCCGGCCGGGCACCGGACGAGGAGGGCGGGTTCGTGCTGGTGGGCAGCCGTACCGGCGGGCTGCTGCTGCACCGCTCGCGGCCCGACGGGTCGGCCGGGGAGTGGGTGCCGCTCTCCCGGCCCGCGCATCTGGAGGCGGCGTCCGTCATCGCCTGGGCGCTCACCGAGCGGCCGGTCGGTGACCCGGCCGCCGCGGGCGCGCTGAAGCTGTACGAACGGCTGCGCGCCCGGCTCGACGACCCCGGCACCCTCGTCGACCTGGGCGAGCACCGGCCCCTGGGGCGGATCGCGGCCCAGGACCCGGATTTCCGCCCGTACGAGGGCCCCGTGCTGCCCTGCCCCCGGCCGCTGCTCGACGAGGTCACGGAGGGGGCCTCGGCGGTCGACGACGGGGTGTTCGTCGTCGCCGTCCCGTCGGGGGACGTCTTCCTGCGGACCTCGGCGCTGGCCGATCCACGGCGCGTCGAGCGTGCCCTCGCCCGGTGCGGCCTGTCGGACCTCGCCTGGCTGCGGGCGCGGCTGGAGCGGACCCGGGCCCTGTTCGACGGACTGGCCCGGATGGCCGCCCGGGCCGAAACGACGCCCGTGCCGCCCGGCGGCTACGAGGCCAACCCGGCGCTCAGCGCCCCGGACCTGGTCACCGACACCGCCCGCCGGCTGGGCGTCGGTGCGGACGCCGCCGCGCTCTTCCTGCAACTGCGTGCCCTGGCCCGGCCCACCGACCGCGCCATACGCCGTTGGAACGACTGGACGGCCGAGCGCCACAAGGCCGCCCAGGCGGAGCTGGTGGCCGTCGGCGCCGTCGAGACCGGACGCCGGGCACGAGCGGGCCGTACGGTGTTCGTCCGCGGCGCCTGGGAGACGCCAGCCGCTCCCCATCTCCCGCTGGAGAGCGGCAAGTTGGCCACCCACCTGGCGTCGAGAGTGGGCAAGGCCGTCCACGGCCCCTTCACCCGGCTCCTGTCGCCCA
>NZ_BQUN01000200.1:210623-289552 GCF_026008495.1 Streptomyces sp. A012304 | reverse complement strand
GGGGGGGGTCGCTCGGGTCCGTGGGGTCGTCGGCGCGAAATCACCCGTATCGGTGGATTGTTCACGGAGCCTCTCGGGAAGGCCCGAACTGCCCAGTGAGCGAGCGAAAGGCGACACCCCGTGACCGCATCCGACCAGCCGCCCGTGCCCTGGGACACCGTGCAGGCAGCCGACGCATACCAGGACCGGGACATGCGGCTCGCCCGGACTCTGATCTTCCCCACCGTCCTGCGGCGCCTCGGACCGGCGGTGCGGCCCGGCGGGACCGTGCTGGACGTCGGCTGCGGCACCGGGGCGCTCACCACCCACGTCGCCGAGGCGCGGGAGTGCACCGTGCACGGCCTCGACCTGTCGACCGCGATGCTGGACATCGCCCGCGCCGACCGCCCCCACCCCCGCGTCCACTACCGCGCGTTCGACGGCAAGTCCCTGGAGTGGATCCCGGACGGCTCCGTCGACGCCGTGGTGTGCTGCCTGGTCTACTGCACCGACCCCGACGACGGCCGGCTCGCCGCCCTCACCGGCGAGATCCACCGGGTGCTGCGCCCCGGCGCCCCGTACGTCCTCGCCGACCTCAACCCGCAGGCGACCGGCGAGCAGTTCTCCACCCTCCGCTACGGCGAACCCGGCGCCGTCTACGCCGACGGCGACACCGTCCCCACCTTCCTGCGCAGGCTGAGCGGAACCACCGTCACCACCGCCTGCCACTACCGCTCGCTCCCCCGCTACCGGGCCCTCCTCACCGACGCCGGATTCCCGGCGCCGGACTTCGACCTGCCCCTGGCGCAGGCCGACGGTGACGGCGCGCCACAGCCGGCGGAGACGCGTCTGGCCCCGTACATGGTCCTCAGCACGCGCGGCCGGTCCGCGTGAGAGAGGGGGCGATCAGCAGGTCGGGGGCGGCGGGGCGGGTGCTGCGACCTCAGGAGGTCTTCTTCTTCGCGGGCGCGGGACCCGAGAAGCCGGGCAGGGGACGAGCGTCCCTCAGCCTGTCCGAGACCCTGGCCCTGGACCGCGCCGCGGGCTCTGTCCTGGTCTTCGCCTTGCCCTGAGCCTTGCTCTTGACCTGGGCCGTCGCCCCCGGCTTCGCCGACGGCTTGGCCGACTGAGCGGCGACGGCCTGCGCCCGCCGCTTCCGTTTCGGCCCCGGCTTCCCCGGACCGGCGCGCAGCCACCCACGGGTGGCCTCGACCTCCTTGAGGAGCTGCCCGCGTTGCGGTTCGGGCAGCCGGGTCAGCGCGCCCTCCGCCTCCTTGAGCAGAGCCTCGGCACGCCGGGTCCCCCGCCGCCGGCGGGCGGCGGCCAGGGCGTGCCGGAGTTCCGTGTCCCGCGAGCGGGCCACGCCGTCACGGCCGGCGGCGCCCTTGGGACGCCCCGCGGTCGCGCGGACGGTGCCGCCCCGCACATGGACGATGGTCCGGTGCTGCGGCGGCTCCGCGCCCTGCGCGGCGATCCGGCCGTCGGCGGTGAGCGACAGCCGCGGCGGCGCCGTGCGCGCCGGTACACCGTGCACGGCGAAGGCACGGTCCGCCTCGCGCTGGCACCACCGCTTCAGCACCCCCGCCGTCGCGGGCGTGCCACAGCCGAGCGCCGCGACGACGGCTCCGACGTACGCCGGCGGGTCGCTCTCGTCGGTGCGCAGCAGCGCCGAGAGCAGCGGATCATCCCGCCCCGCGGCGAGGCTCTCCACCGCGACCAGCAGCCGGACCCGTTCCGGGACGGACAGCTCCAGCAGGTCACCGCCGGCGGAGCGGGCCAGGGCCTCCCAGGTGGGCCGGGTGCGCAGCCGCGCCGCGCCGACCAGGGCCTCCCGCGCGGCGGACACCTGGTCGTCGTACGACCGCCGCCCGGGCTCGGGCGTGGACGCGGCGGTCGGGCGGACGGCCGCTCGGGCCGTCCCGGCGCGGCGCGGTGGCGCCCCGGGGACCGAGAGTCCGTCCGGGGTCATCGCGCAGGCGTCCAGGGGGACCCAGTCGGTGCTGCGGCGCGGGTCCTCCGCCCGCAGCCGGATGCGCCGCACCGCGCCGACGGTCTCGAAGCGGAAGCGGAGCAGGTGGCCCTGCTCGTCGTACAGCTCCTCCATGGTGTCCGGGTGGGCCGTGCCCGGACCGAACACCCAGTCGAGGGTGGTCGATTCGCGGACCAGGCGGTCACGGGTCCCGTGCCACTCCTCGTGCGGAAGCCTGCTGAACTGGAACCGCACGTGCTGCCGGGCCTCGCCGAGCCGGAAGTCGACGGCGCCGCCCGGACCGGACCCCAGGTCGTGGGAGGTCACCCGACCCTTGAGGCGGTGCCGGCCCGCCCACGCGGCGAGGTCGTCGCGGATGAAGAGGTGGTCCGCGCTGTCCGCCCCGGTGGCGGTGCGATGGCAGGAGGTGTGCGGACGGTGTGCGAAGTGGCAGACCTTGTCCCGGTACAGACGGTCCGACAACTCATGCCCGCAGCCGCCGAGTTGGATGCCGCACCAGTAGGTGTAGGCGGGGTGGCGGCGGCGCCAGCGGACGAGCGCGTTCGCGTCCGTCGGCAGGACGATCGCCCGCGTCGAGTCACGGCTGCCGATCACCGCCGTCTGTACGAGTCGGGTGTCCGCGCTGTTCATGACTCCCCCTGCCACGCTCGCCGTGCCGCGTGGCCTGGCCCCGTTGATCGCGCCCAGTATGCGATCGGTGTACGACGTTCACAAGGGCTTCACCGCGCGGAAGAACGCGCGGACGTCGTCGACGAGCAGGTCGGGGGCCTCCATGGCGAGGAAGTGGCCGCCGCGGTCGAGTTCGGTCCACCGGACGACGTCGTGGTCGCGCTCTGCCCAGCGGCGGACGGTGACGTCATGGGTGGACAGGAGGACGGCGGTGGGTGCGCCGGGTGTCTCCGGCGCGGTGCCCCACTCCTGTGCACCGCTCGCGTCCTCACCGTTCGAGTCGTCACCGTTCGCGTCGGCACCGTTCGCGTCGGCACCGTTCGCGTCGTCCCAGCTGGCGTCGTCCCAGCCGGTGGCGGACATCTCCTCGTAGTAGATCTGCGCGGCGGAGGCGGCGGTGCCGGTGAACCAGTACAGCGACACGTCGGTCAGGACGCGGTCCCTGCCGACGCTGTCCTCGGGCAGTCCGTCCTCGGGGTCGGTGAGTTCCTTGAACTTCTCCACGATCCAGGCGAGTTGGCCCGCGGGCGAGTCGGTGAGGGCGTAGGCGACCGTCTGCGGGCGTTTGGCATTGCACTGGAGATAGCCGTCGTTGAAGTCCTGCATCCGCTGCCAGCGGCGCTGTTCGGCCTCCGTCAGACCGTCCGTCTCGCCCTCCGCCCCCATGGGGAAGGCGACCAGGGCGTTGACGTGGACGCCGAGGACGCGGTCCGGGGCCTGCCGGCCCATCGCGGGGGCGACCCAGGAGCCGGTGTCATAGCCCTGGACGCCGTAACGGTCGTAGCCCAGGCGGGACATGAGGTGGTCGAGGACGGTCGCCATGCGGGCCGCGTTCATGCCGGGTCCGGCGAGCGGGGTGGAGAAGCCGAACCCCGGCAGGGAGGGGACGACGAGGTGGAAGGCGTCGGCCGGGTCGCCGCCGTGGGCGCGGGGGTCGGACAGCGGGCCGATGACGTCGAGGAAGTCGGCGAAGGAGCCCGGCCAGCCGTGCAGCAGCATGAGCGGGGTGGCGTCCGGCTCGGGCGAGCGCACATGGAGGAAGTGCAGGTTCTGGCCGTCGACGGTGGTCGTGAAGTGCGGGTGGGTGGTGAGTGCCGCTTCCTGCGCGCGCCAGTCGTGGCCGGTGCGCCAGTACTCGGCCAACTCCTTCAGATAGGTCACGGGGACGCCGCGGCTCCAGCCGACGCCGGGTAGCTCGTCCGGCCAGCGGGTGGCGGCGAGCCGGGCGTGGAGGTCGTCGAGCCGTTCCTGCGGGATGTGCAGGTGGAAGGGGCGGACGCGCGAACCCTCGGAAGGGGGGACGGCGGCCGTTTCGGGTGTCGTTCCGGTCATGGCGCCGACGTTAGGGACGGGTTGGGTCAGGCGCGGTCCTAACTGTGCGGCAGCCTGGTGACCATGGTGGAGACCTCCGCGCGGCTGCTGAAGCTGCTCGCCCTGTTGCAGACCCACGGCGACCGCTCCGGCGCCGAACTCGCCGAGCGCCTCGGGGTCGCCAGGCGTACGCTGCGCCGCGACGTGGAGCGGCTGCGTGAGCTGGGCTACCCGGTGCAGGCCACCCGTGGCTCGGCCGGGTACCGGCTGGGCGCGGGGGCGAGTCTGCCGCCGCTGCTGCTGGACGACGAGGAGGCGGTCGCCGTCGTGGTCGGGCTGCGCGGCGCCGCCGACGGCACGGTGGCCGGCATCGAGGAGGCCTCGTCGCGCGCCCTCACCAAGCTGGAGCAGGTGCTGCCGTCCCGGCTGCGGCACCGGGTCGGCACCCTTCAGTCCACCACCGTGCGGGCCGGGTCCGTGCCGGGGCCCAAGGTCTCGGCGGAGACGCTGATGGCCGTCGCCGAGGCCTGCCGACGGCGCGAGCGGCTGCGCTTCGACTACGAGGGCCCCGGCAACGAGCACGGCGGGCACTCGGCCGACGGCCCCGGGAACGAGCACGATGGACGCCCGCCCCACGACCCCGGCGACAAGCACGACGCACGCCCGCCCCACGACCCCGGCGACGGGCGGGGTGGGCGGTCGGTGGGTTCCGTGCGGTGTGTCGAGCCGCACTCGCTGGTGAGTTTCGACCGGCGCTGGTATCTGGTGGCCTGGGACACCGACCGTGCCGACTGGCGGACCTTCCGCGTCGACCGGATCACCCCGCGGGTGCCGACCGGGCCGCGGTTCGTGCCGCGCGAGGTTCCCGACGGGGACGCGGCGACCTATCTGGCCCACCGGCTGTCGTCGCGGGCCTGGCCCTTCCGGGCCACCGTCACCCTGCACGAACCGGCCGAGGCGGTCGCCGACCGGGTGTGGCCCGGCATGGGGGTCGTGGAGCCCGTGGACGACCACAGCTGTCTGCTGCACCTCGGCTCCGACACCCCGCGTGACCTGGCCTGGATGATCACCTCGGTCGACGCCGACTTCACCCTCACCCAGGGCCCGCCGGAACTCGCCGAGGCGCTGCGCAGGCTGGCCGCGCGGTGCGCGGGGGCGGTGCGCGGGGCGTGAGCGGCCGGGGGGTGTGGCCGAGGCCACGCGGATGGTCCGGGCCCGGGCATGTCGCCCGGCGGGGGCGCGGGCTACCGTTTCCGGAACTCCCTGTTTCCTCGTACGCAGCTCGGACGGCCCTCAGTGCGCGCAGACCTCTCCCCGATCATCGCGGCGACCGCCCAGTGGCTGACGCGGGCGTACCCGGCGTCCGGTGGCGCGCTGGCCTCGGCCCTGTGCGAGGTGCAGGCGCGCCAGGCGGTGACCGTCGCGGCGTGGCTGCGGTATCCGACGATGATGGACGCGGCGCTGGTCGGCATGGCCGGGCCGGGGGGTTCGGCCAGGCTGGACTGGATCAGCGGCACGGACGACGGCCATGAGGCGGACGACAGCGCCTGGCGCAGCTGGGTGGACGAGGTCGTGGCGAGCTGGGCGGCCTGTCTGCTCACCGACCCGGAGCTGGCCGCGCTGGCCGTGGCGGGGCTCGACGGGGACGATCACACGACGGGGCTGCCGCTGGAGTTCCGGCGCCTGGTCGCGCCCGACGACCGCGACCGCCAGGCCGCGGCGCTCCTGCGCCACCCCGACCTCCTCGCCCCCGTCGCGGGCCTCCACCACGCCCAGCTCCTGGAACGCCTCGACCCGGGACGGGCGCTCGTCGCCTGAGGGCGGGTGAGGGTCTTCGCCCGAGGATCGGGCGGGGGCTCGTCATCCAGGGGGTGGCCGGGGAAACCCCGGCCAGGCAACCGCCCCCTAACCCTGCCAGTCGGGCAGCCGTCCCCGGAACCCACCCGGTCAGGCAGCCGTCCCCCGAACCCACCCGGTCAGGCAGCCGTCCCCAGGGCCTCCCGGTCCGGGAGCTCCTCGCCCGGCTTGGCCGGCAGGGCCACCGGCTGGGGGCGGCGGCGGGTGCGGTGGGCCAGGCCCGTGCCGATCGTGAGGGCGATGAGGAGGCCGCCGATGACGAGGGCGCCCCGGGCGCCGGCCGTTTCCATGAGGAGGCCGAGGGCCGGCGGGCCGCCCAGGCTCCAGACCGTGCCGATGCTGCTCCACACGCCGAGGACGCGCCCGCGCAGATGGGCGGGCGGGTCGGTCTGGAGGACGGCGGTGCCGGCGGTGTCGGAGACGGACTCCACCACGGCCATCGGCAGCACCAGGACCAGCAGCACCGCGAGCGACGGCGACAGGCCGGCCGCCACCTGCAGCAGGGCGCCGGCCGCCGCGAGCGTGCCGACGAGCCGGACCGAGGGCCGCCGCAGCCGGGCGCCGAGGACCGCCCCGACGATGCCGCCGACGGCGAGGACGGTGGAGACCGTGCCGAAGGCCCCCGGGCCGCCCGCGAGGGGCCCGGTGACGAGCACGGCGAGGGTCAGCCCGTAGTTGCGGCCGAAGACCGCGCTGATGCCGGTGACCCCGGCGAGCGCCAGCAGGCGGGGCCGCCGTACGAAGAAGCGCAGCCCTTCCCGCACGGTCATGTCGGCGCGCGCCGGCTGCCGTGGGCGCGGGACGCGCGGCCCGGCCGTGGCCGCGCCGGGCGCCGGGCGCAGGAACGGGATCACCAGGGTCACGAAGAGGAACGACAGGCCGTTGGCCGCGTACGCGGAGGCCGTGCCGAGGAAGCCCACCGTCACGCCCGCCAGCGCCGCGCCCGCGAGCCGGCCCGCGTTGTGGACCAGCGCGCCCACGCCGATGGCGGACGGCAGGTCCTCCGCGGGGACCAGGTCGTTGCCCAGCAGGGCGCAGGCGGGGCCGTCGACGGTGGCGATGGTGCCGGTCACGGCGGCCAGCACCAGCAGGGAGGTCATGTCGAGCCGGTCCGTCGCCACCAGCACGGCCGTCGCGAAGGCGACCGCGCCCAGCAGGGCCTGGCTGACGGCGGCCGTCACCTTGCGGGGCCAGCGGTCGACGACCGCGCCGCCGAGCAGGCTCATGAAGAGGGCGGGAGCGGCCTGGACGGACATGGACAGCCCGGTCGCGGCCGCGGACCCGGTGATGTCGAGGACGAGCAGGTTCTGGACCGTGAGCTGCATCCAGGTGCCGGCGTTCGACAGGAAGTTCGCGACGGACCACCAGCGCACGCTGCGGTACCTCAGGGAGCGCCACGGAGAGCGTGACGCCCGGCCGGAGGAGGGGGCCGGTGCGTTGTTCGGGGCAGGGGAGGGCGCGGAAAGGGGTGCGGAAGACACAGAGCGGTACCCGAGGGGCGAGCGAGGCAGTCAAAGGGGTCGGCGGAACCGAGGAACGCCGGCTGCGCTGCACGGCCGCTCCACCTGATCGGTCACGGCGCGGACCATCGTGGCAGACGGGGTGGGGCAGGCGGCGGCACCGCGCCCCGCCGCGCGCCCGCCGGAACCCCAATCGCCTTCGGCCTTCGGGTATTTGGTGTGTCGAGTGTGCTTGCTCACAAGCCCCAGCGCCGCACCCGCCCGGTGCCGTCCGTCGTGACGGCGACCACAATCACGTCGGTCCGAAGGCATACGAAACGGGTCGGCCTGAAGGCATGGACGGATGGACGGATGGACGGGTCGGACTGGAGGCACGGACGGGTGGACGGGTCGACCTGAAGGCATGCGGACGGGTCCGTCGCGACGGCGACGGACCCGGGCTGGTGCTGAGGCGCGCGCCGCCTCAGCTCTCCTTGCCCCGCCCGCTCAGCATGTCCCGCATCCGGTCGACCAGTCCGGTGCCCGGCGCGAGCAGCTTGTTGGCCGGCGGCTTGTCCGGGGCGGAGGGGTGCGGACGCGTGGGAGCCATCTTCTTCGCCTGGCGGACCTTGTCGCCCAGGTCGTCGAGGGCTTCCGGCGGGCAGGCCTCGCGCAGCCGCGGGAAGAGGTTGCCCTCCTCGTCGGCGATGTGCGCGCGGATCTCGCTCATGAGCATGCCGATCAGCCGGTCGAACTCGGCGTCGCCGGGGCGGCAGCTCTCCAGGTCCTTCATGATCTGCTCGGCCTTGGCGTGGTCCTCGAGTTCCTTGTCCGCCAGGGCGTCACCGCCGGCCACGTGCTCCCGCACGGCCGGGTAGAGATACGCCTCCTCGGCCACCGAGTGCCGTACCAGCTCCATCGTGACCTGGTCGGCGTACGTCTTGCGGTTCTCGTCGCCGAACGGCAGCGCCTCGATCCGGCCGAAGAGTTCCTCGACCTCCCGGTGATCGGTCACCAGTTCGTCGATGACGTTCCCACCGTGACCCATGTCCTTCACCTCCAGCCTCGACGGACGGCTCCCGGGCGGATCCGTCACGGGCCCCGAGTGCCCCGCGGGTCCGGGTCGACACGCCCCGGCGATCGGCGCCGCCCGTTCCGGGACCGGCCGGAGTCGCGCCGGAGTCGGTGCTTCCGCACAATGGGATCAACAGAACAGGGATCAACGTGTGAAAGCTACTGGCACGGGAACCCAGTGCCGGTGCCGTCGGGAAAGCGGCGGCCGACCAGGGCGGTGCCGTCGTCCGGCACGTCCGTGAGTCCTGCACCTGAACTGTCTTCACAGCCCCCATGCCGCGCCGGACCCCGTGCGCCCGGCTCTTCAGCGCCTCCGTGTGCGGCTGAAGGGAAGTCCCATGACTGAACCGATCTCTCCTCTGCCCTGGCGTCGCGCCGTGGTGACCGGCGGTGCCGGTTTCCTCGGCAGCCATCTGTGCGAGCGCCTGCTGAGTTCAGGCGCTGAAGTCGACTGTGTGGACAACCTGCTGTCCGGTTCACGTGCCAATGTCGCGCATCTGGAGGGGCTCCCCGGTTTCCGGTTCGTGGAGTGCGACGTCTCGGGTCCGGACTGTGTGCGGCGCCTGGAGGGGCCGTACGACCTGGTCCTGCACTTCGCGTGTCCGGCGTCCCCAGCCGACTATCTGCGGCTGCCGCTGGAGACGCTGGACGCGGGCAGCCTGGGCACCCGCTCGATGCTGGCGGTCGCGGAGCGCGACGGCGCCCGGTTCCTGCTCGCCTCGACGTCCGAGGTGTACGGCGACCCGTTGCAGCATCCGCAGCGCGAGGACTACTGGGGCAACGTCAATCCCGTCGGTCCGCGCAGTGTGTACGACGAGGCCAAGCGGTTCGCCGAGGCGCTGGTCACCGCCCATGTCCGGGCCCGGGGCGCCGACGCGGGCATCGTCCGTCTGTTCAACACCTACGGGCCGCGGATGCGGGCCCACGACGGCCGGATGGTGCCCACCTTCGTCTGCCAGGCGCTGGCCGGGGAGCCGCTGACGGTGGCGGGCGACGGCGGTCAGACGCGGTCGCTGTGCTACGTGGACGACACGATCGACGGTGTCCTGCTGGTGGCGGCGAGCCACTCGGTGCGGCCCGTCAACATCGGCGGCAGCGACGAGGTCACGGTCCGTGACATAGCGCGCCGGGTGGTGGAGCTGACGGGGTCGTCCTCGCGCATCGAGTTCGTCGACCGTCCCGTCGACGATCCGCAGCGCCGCCGCCCGGACACCGCCCTCGCCCGTGAGCTGCTGGGCTGGGCGCCCAAGGTGCCCTGGGAGGAAGGCATCAAGCACACGATCGCCTACTTCGCCGCGACGCAGCCGGCCCCGGAGCCCGCGCCGCGGCTCTGAGGCGCCCACGGACCACCGACCACGCCCACGGACGACGGACCACGGAGGCCCCCGTATGCGAGTTCTGGGAATCAACGCCCTTTTTCATGACCCCGCCGCCGCCCTGGTCATGGACGGGCGGATCGTGGCGGCCGCGGAGGAGGAACGCTTCAGCCGTCGAAAGCACGGGAAGCGTCCCGTCCCCTTCTCCGCCTGGGAACTGCCCGAACTGTCCGCCCGCTGGTGCCTGGAGCAAGCCGGGCTCGAGCCGTCCGAGCTGGACGCGGTCGCCTACTCCTACGATCCCGAACTCGCCCGCCCGGCGGACCGGTTGGGGCTGGACGATCCGTGGGACCACCTGCGGCAGGAGTACGCGCGCCGCGCCCCCGAGTTCCTCGCCGAGGCCCTGCCCGGGCTCGACCCGGCCAAAGTCCGCTTCGTCGCCCACCACGTCGCCCACGCCGCCTCGGCCGGGCAGGCCTCCCCGTACCCCGACTGCGCGGTGCTGGTGCTCGACGGCCGCGGCGAGTGCGGCTCCCACCTCGCCGGCCGCTACGCGAACCGTGAACTGACCGTGCTGGGCTCGCAGTCGCTGCCGGACTCGATGGGCCTGTTCTACGAGGAACTCACCCAGCATCTGGGATTCCTGCGCAGCAGCGACGAGTTCAAGGTGATGGCCCTCGCCTCCTACGGCGAGCCGCGCCACCTCGACCGGCTGCGCGAGTACGTCGGCTCGGACGGCGAGGGCGGTTTCCGGGCCCGTCCCGTGCCCTGGTCGTCGCTGGTGCCGCCGCGTCCCGCGGGCGCCCCCTGGACGCGGGACCACGCCGATGTGGCGGCGAGCGCGCAGGCCTGTCTGGAGGAGGTCCTGCTCGACCAGGTGCGGTGGCTGCACGAGCGCACCGGTGAGGACGTGCTGACCCTCGCGGGCGGGGTGGCGCTCAACTGCGTGGCCAACACCCGGCTGCACCGGGAGGGGCCGTTCGACCGGATCTGGGTGCAGCCGGCGGCCGGGGACGCGGGCACGGCCCTGGGCGCGGCGCTGCACGTCGCCCACCAGAAGGAGACGGTCGAGGCCATGCCGACCGCCGCCCTGGGCCGCGGCTGGAGCGACGACGAACTGCGCGCCTGGCTGGAGCGGGCGGCGGTGCCCTACGAGGAGCCCGACGACATCGCCGAGGCCGTCGCCGAGGAGCTGGCCCGGGACGGCGTCGTGGCCTGGTTCCAGGGGCGCAGCGAGTACGGTCCCCGGGCGCTCGGGCACCGTTCGCTGCTGGCCCACCCCGGGCGGGCGGAGAACCTGGAGCGCCTCAACGCGGTGAAGGGCCGCGAGGAGTTCCGGCCGGTCGCGCCGATGGTGCTGGCGGAGCGGGCCGCGGAACTCTTCGACGGGCCGCTGCCCAGCCCCTACATGCTGTTCGTGCACGACGTGGCCGAGGAGTGGCGGGAGCGGATCCCGGCCGTCGTCCACGTGGACGGCACCGCCCGGATCCAGACCGTGGACCGGGCACAGGAGCCGCTGGTGGCGCGGATGATCGACGGCTTCGAGCGGCGGACCGGGCTGCCGGTGGTGGTCAACACCAGCCTCAACACGGCCGGGCGTCCCATGGTCGACGATCCACGGGACGCCCTGGAGTGCTTCGGCTCCGCGCCGGTGGACCTGCTCGCGCTCGGGCCGTTCGCCGTCTGGCGGAAGAAGGTGTTCGCATGACGGACACGCCCGCCGTGCCGGACGCCCCCGCCTACTCGGTCGTGATCCCGACGATCGGGCGGCCCTGCCTCGCGGACTGTCTGCGGGCGCTCGCCGCGGCCGACGGCCGTCCGCCCGAGGAGGTGTTCGTGGTCGACGACCGCCCGGATCCCGCCGCCGAGCTGCCGCTGGAGGCGGCCGGCGGGCTGCGCGGACGCGTGCGGACCCTGCGCTCCGGCGGTCGCGGCCCGGCGGCCGCCCGCAACACCGGCTGGCGCGCGGTCGGCACGCCGTGGACGGTCTTCCTCGACGACGACGTGCAGGTCCTGCCGGACTGGGCACGGCTGCTCGCGGAGGACCTGACGGCGGCCGGCCCGACCACGGGCGGCGTCCAGGGCCGGCTGACCGTCCCCCTGCCCGAGGACCGCAGGCCGACCGACTGGGAGCGGGGCACGGCCGGGCTGGAACAGGCCGCCTGGGCCACCGCCGACATGGCGTACCGCACGGCCGCGCTGGCCGACGTCGGGGGCTTCGACGAGCGGTTCCGCCGGGCGTTCCGCGAGGACGCCGACCTGGCGCTGCGGGTCCTGGCGGCCGGCTGGAGCCTGCGGCGCGGCCGCCGCACGACCCGCCATCCGGTACGCCCGGCGGACCGCTGGGTGTCGGTGCGGGCCCAGCGCGGCAACGCGGACGACGTCCTGATGACCCGGCTGCACGGCCGTGACTGGTGGACCCGCGCCGAGGCGCCCCGGGGCCGGCTCCCCCGGCATGTGCTGGTGACGGCCGCCGCGCTCGCCGCGTCCGCCTGCGCGTTGGCGGGGCGCCGCCGCGCCGCCGTCGGCGCGGGGCTGCTGTGGACGCTGGGCACGGCCGAGTTCGCGATGGCCCGCATCGGCCCCGGACCGCGTACCCGGCACGAGATCACCACCATGCTCGGCACGAGCGTGCTCATCCCCCCGCTCGCCGTCGCCCACTGGATCGACGGCCTGCTGCACCACCGCGGGGCGGTGCCGATGGGAGGCAGGCCATGAGCCACGCCACCGGCGCGCGCCCCGCGATCCGCCCGGGCACGCCTGCCCACGCACCGGTCGCCGCCGTCCTCTTCGACCGCGACGGCACCCTCGTCGAGGACGTCCCCTACAACGGGGACCCCGACCTGGTGCGTCCGGTCCCCGGCGCCCGGGAGGCGCTCGGGCTGCTGCGGGCCGAGGGCGTCGCGACCGGCGTGGTCAGCAACCAGTCGGGCATCGGACGAGGACTGCTCACGGACGCCGAGGTGCGGCGGGTCAACGCCCGCGCCGACGCGCTGCTCGGCGGCCTCGGCGTCTGGGTGTACTGCCCGCATCTGCCCGACGACGGCTGCGCCTGCCGCAAGCCCCGGCCGGGGCTGGTGCTGGAGGCGGCCCGGCGTCTGGGGGTCGCGCCCCGGGACTGCGTGGTGATCGGCGACATCGCGGCCGATGTCCTGGCCGCCCGTGCGGCCGGCGCCCGGAGTGTCCTGGTACCGAACGCGGCGACCCGGCCGGAGGAGGTCGAGGCGGCGCCGTGCACCGCCCGCGACCTGCTGACCGCCGTCCGCCTGGTGCTGGCCGCGGCCCGGGGAGGCCGGTCGTGAAGGCGCTGGTGGTACGCCTCGACAGCTTCGGCGACGTGCTGCTCGCCGGGCCCGCCGTCCGCGCGGTCGCCGCGCACTGCGCGCGGGTGACGATGCTGTGCGGCCCGCAGGGCGAGCCCGCCGCCCGGCTGCTGCCCGGCGTCGACGACGTGATCGTGTGGTCGGCGCCCTGGGAGGGGGTGGACCCGCCGACCGTCGGAGAGGCCGACGTGGACGGTCTGGTGCGGCGCCTGCGGGAAGAGGCGTTCGACGTCGCCCTCGTCCTCACCTCGTTCCACCAGAGCCCGCTGCCCACGGCCCTGTTGCTGCGGCTGGCCGGCGTCGGACGGATCGGCGCCGACAGCGTCGACCACCCGGGCAGCCTGCTCGACGTACGCCACCGACGGCTGCCCGGCCGGCACGAGGCGGAGGCGGCGCTCGACACCGCCGTCGCGATGGGCTTCCCGCCGCCCCCGGGGGACGACGGGCGGCTGCGCGTCCTGCCGCCGCCCGACACCATCGCGCTGACCGGCAACGGCCCGTACGTCGTCGTCCACCCCGGGGCCAGCGCGCCCGCCCGCGCCTGGAGCCCCGCCCGCTGCGCCGAGGCGGTGGCGCTGCTCGCCGACGCGGGCCACCGGGTGATCGTCACCGGCGGGCCCGGCGAGACGGACCTCACCCGGCGGGTGAGCGGGGACACCGCGGTCGACCTGGGCGGCAGGACACGGCCGCGCACCCTGGCCGGGGTGCTGCGCACGGCGGACGTCGTGGTGTGCGGCAACACCGGTCCCGCCCATCTGGCCGCGGCCGTCGGCACCCCGGTGGTGTCGCTGTTCGCGCCGGTCGTCCCGGCGGAGCGGTGGGCGCCGTACGGGGTGCCCACTGTGCTGCTCGGTGACCAGTCGGCGCCGTGCGCGGACAGCCGCGCCCGGCACTGCCCCGTGCCGGGCCATCCGTGCCTGGACGAGGTCACCGGCCAGGACGTGGTGCAGGCGGTGCGGAAACTCCTGAAGGAGCGTGCATGAACATCCTTGTCTGGCATGTACACGGCTCGTGGCTGACGTCGTTCGTCCAGGGCCCGTACACCTTCCTCGTCCCGGTGACGCCCGACCGCGGGCCGGACGGACTGGGGCGCGCCAGAACGTGGGAATGGCCGCGCACGGTGCGGGAGGTGGCCCCCGCCGAACTGCGGGAGGCGGACATCGATCTCGTGGTGCTCCAGCGTCCGCACGAACTGGAGCTGGCCCGGCGGTGGACGGGCCGGCGGCCGGGCGTCGACGTGCCCGCCGTGTACGTCGAGCACAACAGCCCGCACGAGTCGCCCGTCGACACCCGCCACCCGCTGGCCGACCGCACGGATGTCACGCTGGTGCACGTCACCCACTTCAACCGGCTGATGTGGGACAACGGCCGCGCGCCGACCGCGGTGATCGAGCACGGCATCATCGACCCCGGCCATCTGTGGACCGGTGCGGAGCCGCGTGCCGCCGTCGTCGTCAACGAGCCCGTGCGGCGCGGCCGTACGACGGGCACGGACCTGCTGGCCGACGTCGCGCGCACGGTGCCGCTGGACGTCTTCGGCATGCGCACCGAGGGACTCGCGCGGCACCTCGGGCTGCCGGACGACCGGTGCCGCGGCCGGGACCTGCCGCAGGGCGAGCTGCATCCGGCGATGGCCCGCCGCCGGCTCTATCTGCATCCCGTCCGGTGGACGTCGCTCGGGCTGTCCCTGCTGGAGGCCATGTTCCTCGGGATGCCCGTGGTGGCGCTCGACACCACCGAGGTGCGGGAGGCCGTGCCGGAGGGGGCGGGGGTGGTCTCCAACCGGTTCGACGTGCTGCACGACGCCGTCCGCAGCTTCCTCGCGGACCCCGCGCACGCCCGGCAGACAGGGGAGGCCGCCAGGGCCGCGGTACAGGCCCGGTACGGAGAACGGCGTTTCCGCGACGACTGGGAGCGTCTGATCAAGGAGGTCACCCGATGAGCACCAGCCACCCGACCGCCCGCGTCGCCATGGTCTCCGAGCACGCCAGCCCGCTGGCCGAGCTCGGCGGTCCGGACGCGGGCGGGCAGAACGTGTACGTGGCCCAACTCGCCGGGCGGCTGGCCCGCCGGGGGCACGAGGTCGTCGTGTACACCCGCCGCGACGACCCCCGGCTGCCGGAGCGCGTCACCACGCCCGAGGGGGTGAAGGTGGTGCATGTGCCCGCCGGGCCCGCGGCTCCCATACCGAAGGACGAACTCCTTCCGTACATACCGGAGTTCGGGGACTGGCTGGCGCGCGAGTGGGCGACGGAGACGCCGGATGTGGTGCACGCCCACTTCTGGATGTCCGGGATGGCGGCGGTGGCGGGGGCCCGCGCCCTGGGGGTGCCGGTGGTGCAGACGTATCACGCGCTCGGCACCGTGAAGCGGCGCTACCAGGGCTCCGCCGACACCAGTCCGCCGCAGCGGATCGCGATCGAGACGGCGGTCGGACGGGAGTGCGCCGGCATCATCGCGACCTGCCAGGACGAGGTGACCGAGCTGGTCGCGATGGGCCTGCCCCGGACGCGTATCTCGGTGGTGCCCTGCGGGGTGGACCCCACGCTGTTCGCGCCGGTCACCGGTGCCCGGCGGCCCGTGTCCGCACCGCGCCGGCTGCTCTCGGTCGGCCGGCTGGTCCCCCGCAAGGGCTTCGACCGGGCGATCCGCGCCCTGGCCGAGGTGCCCGGCGCGGAACTGCTCGTCGCCGGCGGGCCCGAACCGGCCCTGCTGGGCGCCGAACCGGAGGCGGAGCGGCTGCGGGCGCTCGCCGAGGAGTGCGGGGTGGCCGACCGGGTGACCCTGCTGGGCGGGGTGAGCCCGGCCCGGATGCCCCGGCTGATGTCCGGCGCGGACCTGGCGCTGTCCCTGCCCCGTTACGAGCCGTTCGGGATCGTGCCGGTGGAGGCCATGGCCTGCTGCGCGCCCGTGGTGGCGACCGCCGTGGGCGGGCAGCTCGACACCGTCGTCGACGACGTCACCGGCGTCCTCGTGCCGCCCGACGACGATCACGACCTGGCCGCCACCGTCCGCGGTCTCCTCGCCGACCCGGCCCGGCTCGCCCGGTACGGCGCCGCCGGCCGACGCCGCGTCCTCGCCCGCTACACCTGGGACCGCGTCGCCGACGGCGTGGCCCGGGTCTACGGCGCCGTCTCCTCCGTCCCCTCGCTCTCGGGAGTGGTCCGATGAAACTCGCCACCGACGTCACGCACTGCGACGACCTGATGAAGGCCCTCGTGGGCTTCCGCGAGTACGCCGCCCCGGTGATCCAGCGGTGGGGCGGCGCCCTGGCCGAGCGCCTCGGTGCGGGCTCCCGGCTGCTGGTCGCGGGCAACGGCGGCAGCGCCGCCCAGGCCCAGCACCTCACCGCCGAGCTGGTCGGCCGCTACCGCGACGACCGGCCGCCGTTCTCCGCGCTCGCGCTGCACGCCGACACCTCCTCCACCACCGCCATCGCCAACGACTACGGCGTGCAGGAGATCTTCGCCCGGCAGGTCGCCGCGCACGGCCGGGCCGGGGACCTGCTGATGCTGCTGTCCACCAGCGGCGCCAGCGCGAACCTGCGGGTCGCGGCGACCGAGGCGCGGCGCCTGGGCATGACCGTGTGGGCCCTGACCGGTCCGGCGCCCAACCCGCTGGAGGGCGCGGCGGACGCGGCCCTGTGCGTGGACGCGGCGACGGCCGCCACGGTGCAGGAGCTGCACCTGGTGGCCGTCCACATGCTCTGCGAGACCTTCGACCTGGCCGTCGAACGGCGGACGGCCGTCGAGCGGCGGCGCGCGGCCGCGGACCGCTGGACCGCGGTGGCGGGGAAGGACGGCGTATGAGTGCCCCGGCCCCGCTGCTCGTCGTGGGGGACGCGCTGCTCGATCACGACCTGTGCGGACGGGCGGAGCGGCTGGCTCCCGACGCGCCCGTGCCGGTCGTCAGCGAGGCCCGGCGCACCACCCGGCCGGGCGGGGCGGCGCTCGCCGCCGCGCTCGCCGCGTCCGACGGCAGGCCGGTCACGCTGGTCACCGCGCTCGGCGACGACGAGGCCAGCGCGTCCCTGGTGCGGCTGCTGGCCGACCGGGTGCGGGTGGTGCGGCTGCCGCTGACCGGCGCACTGTCCCGCAAGACCCGCATCCTCGCGGGAGGCACGCCGCTGCTGCGCCTGGACGACGGCGAGGGCCGTGCCCGGGAAGCGACGGACGAGGCGCGGCGGGCCGTCGCCGAGGCCGGTGCCGTCCTGGTCGCCGACTACGGCCGGGGCACCGCCGAGGTGCTGCGCGAGGCGCTCGCGTCGGCGGCCGCGCGGGTGCCCGTGGTGTGGGATCCGCACCCGCGCGGCGGGCCGCCGGTGCCCGGCGCGCGGCTGGTGACGCCGTCGGCGAGCGAGGCGCGGGCCTTCGCGGGCGGCGAGCCCCCCGCGGGCGGCGGCGATCTGCGGACGGCGGCGTCGGACGCCGGGGCGCTGGTGCGTGCCTGGCGGGCCGTCTCGGTGGCCGTGACGCTGGGCGGGCGGGGCGCGCTGCTGTCGCACGGGGAGACACCGCTGCTGGTGCCGTCGCCGGTGACGGCCGAGGGCGACGCGTGCGGCGCCGGCGACCGCTTCGCGGCGACCGCGGCGGGGCTGCTCGCGGACGGCGAGCTGACGGAGACCGCCGTGCGGGAGGCCGTGCACGCCGCCACGCGGTATGTCGCGGAGGGCGGTGTGCGCTCGCTGGCCGCGCACGACCCGGACGCCGTCCCGGCGGCCGACGGCGAGCCGACCGAGGACGCGCTGCGCACGGCCGCCCGGGTGCGGGCGGCGGGCGGGACGGTGGTCGCCGCCGGCGGCTGCTTCGACCTGCTGCACGCCGGCCATGTCGCCCTGCTCCAGGCCGCCCGCCGTACCGGCGACTGTCTGGTGGTGTGCGTCAACTCGGACGCGTCCGTGCGCCGCCGCAAGGGCGGCGGCCGCCCGCTCGTGCCGGTGGCCGACCGGATCCGGGTGCTGCGCGCCCTGGAGTGCGTCGACGCGGTGGCCGTGTTCGACGAGGACACCCCGGAGCGGCTGCTCGGCGAACTGCGCCCGCACATCTGGGCGAAGGGCGGTGACTACGCCCTTCAGCGGCTGCCGGAGGCGTCACTGGTGGAGAGCTGGGGCGGGCAGGTCGTGCTGTTCCCGTACCTGGACGGCCGTTCGACGACGGGCCTGGCGGAGAAGGCCGCGCGGTCACCGAAGCGGGCCGGGCAGGCGACCGGCTCCGCGCGGGAACGGGGGCGCGGGTGACGCCCCGACTGCTGGTCCTGCGCGCGCTGGGCCTCGGCGACCTGCTCGCCGGGGTGCCGGCGCTGCGCGGCGTCCGCCGCGCCTTCCCCGGGCACCGTGTCGTGCTGGCGGTCCCGCCCGCGCTCACCGAGCCCGCGCTGGCCACCGGCACGGTGGACGCGGTCCTGCCGGCCGAGGCCCCGGGCCGGGGCGTGCCGTCGCTGACCCATTGGACGGGCCCGCCGCCGGACGTCGCGATCGACCTGCACGGCAACGGGCCGGAGAGCCGCGACGCCCTGGCCGCCCTCTCCCCCGGCCGTCTGCTGGCCTTCGCGCAGTCCGGCCCGCGGACCCCGCTGTGGCGGCGGGACGAGCACGAACGCGCTCGCTGGTGCCGCTTCCTCGCGGCGTACGGCATCGCCGCCGACCCCGAGGACGTACGGCTGCCCCCTCCCGCCGCCGCCTCGCCGGCGCCCGGCGCGGTCGTCGTGCACCCGGGGGCGGAGGCGGGCTCCCGCCGCTGGCCGGCCGAGCGGTACGCCGCCCTCGTGCGGAGTCTCTCCGGGAGCGGCGCGCGTGTCGTCGTCACCGGTGGCCCGAAGGAGGACGCGCTGGTGCTGGACGTCGCCGCCCGGGCCGGGCTGCCCGAGCGGGACGTGCTGCGCGGCGGGCTGCCGTTCGGTGAGCTGTCGGCGCTCGTGGCGCGGGCCGCGCTCCTGGTCAGCGGCGACACCGGCCTCGCGCATCTCGCCGTGGCGCACGCGACGCCCTCGGTGACGCTGTTCGGGCCGGTGTCGCCACGGCTGTGGGGGCCGCCGCGCTCCGCACGCCACATCGCCCTGTGGAAACCCGGGCCGCCCGGCGACCCGCACGGCGACCTCCCCGACCCGCGGCTGCTGCGCATCGGGGCCGAGGAGGCGATCGCCGCGGCGCTGAGCCTGCTGGAGGACGGCGAGCCACGGGGGGAAGAGCCATGGAGGGAAGAGTCGTGGAGGGGGGACGAGGCCCGTGTCCGCTGAGCCGGTCCGTGACCTTCCGGACGGCCGGGTCACGGTCGCCGTGATCACCCGTGACCGGTGCGCCGGCGTGCTGCGGACCCTGGACGCCCTGACCGCGCTGCCGGAGCGTCCGCCCGTCATCGTCGTCGACAACGGCTCCGGTGACGGGACCTTCGAGGCGGTGCGCCGGCACCCGGTGGTCACCCGTGTCCTCAGGCCCGGGCGCAACACGGGCGCGCTGGGCCGCAACCTCGCGGTACGGCAGGCCGACACGCCGTACGTCGCGTTCAGCGACGACGACTCCTGGTGGGCGCCCGGCGCGTTGCGGCGGGCGGCCGACCTGCTCGACGCCCATCCCCGCCTGGGCCTGGTGGCCGCCCGCACGCTGGTCGGTCCCGAGCAGGCGGAGGACCCGCTCAACACGGTGCTCGCCGCCTCTCCCCTGCCGCCCGAGCCCGATGTCCCGGGCCGCCCGGTGCTGGGGTTCCTGGCCTGCGCCTGTGTGGTGCGCCGCGAGGCGTTCCTGGGGGCGGGCGGCTTTCACCCCGTGCTGTTCTTCGGCGGTGAGGAGACCCTGCTCGCCTACGACCTCACGGCCCGCGGCTGGGGTGTCACCTACGAGCCCTCCCTGACGGCCCACCACCACCCCGAGCCCGGCGGGCGCGACGGGCGCAGCCATCTGATGCGGCGCAACGAGGTGCTGACCCTGTGGCTGCGCCGCCCCCTTTCCGCCGCCCTGCGGGCCAGCGGGCGTCTGGCGGCCGCAGCGGCCGTCGGCGAGCCCGGCGCCCGCCGCGCCCTGCGCGAGGCGGCGGCACGGCTCCCGGCCGCGCTCGCCCGGCGCAGGCGGCTGCCCCCGCGCGTCGAGCGCGCGGCCCGGCTGCTGGACGGATGGACCCCGACGCGGAACGGCGGGCCGGTATGAGCGAACCGACGAAGGACACCCGCACCACGGTCGTGGTGATCACCCACAACCGCCGTACCGAGCTCCTGCGCACCCTCACCCTCCTGCGCGACCTGCCCGAACGGCCCCGGGTGATCGTCACCGACAACGCCTCCGCCGACGGCACGGCGGCGGCGGTCCGGCGCGCCTTTCCCGAGGTGCTGCTGCTGGAGCCCGGCGTCAACCTGGGCGCGGTCGGCCGTAACCTGGCGGTACGACACGTGCGGACGCCGTACGTGGCCTTCTGCGACGACGACACCTGGTGGGAGCCGGGGAGCCTGCGGCGGGCGGCGGACCTGCTCGACGAGCGGCCGGCCCTGGCCGGGGTCACGGCCCGCATCGTGGTGGAGCCGGACGGCACCGAGGACCCGGTCGTCAAGGAGCTGCGGGAATCGCCCCTGGCCGGGCCGGAGAGTCTGCCGGGACCTGCGCTCGGCTCGTTCCTCGCGGCGGCGACCGTGATGCGGGTCGACGCCTTCCGGGGCGCGGGCGGTTTCCACCCCGGGCTGTGGCTCGGCGGCGAGGAGGAGCTGCTGGCCACGGACCTGCTGCGGCAGGGCTGGTGGCTGAGCTACGTCGAGGAGCTGACAGTCCATCATCAGGCGTCGAAGCTGCGGGACAGCACAGCCCGCCGGGTCCTCGGCCTGCGCAACACGCTGTGGTTCACCTGGTTGCGCCGACCGCTCCTGCCGGCCCTGCGGCGCACCCTCGACCTGATGATCACCGTCCCCCACGACGTGGCCTCGGCCCGTGCCTTCGCGCGTGCGGCGGCCGGGCTGCCATGGGTGCTGAGGCAGCGCTCCCCGGTGCCGCCGGAGATCGAACAGCGCATCGCGACGCTGCAACGGGCCCGGCGGCACTCGTCCGCGCGCCGGTACGTCGGGTGACTCCCTCCGGTGTGCCGAGCGACTCCCGGCCTTCAGCTGCCGGTGCCGGCGCCCGTGCCGGTGGTGGTCGCTTCATCGACGTCGGCGTCGACATCGACGTCGGTGTCGATGTCCGTGCCGGTGTCGCTGTCGTCCCGTTCGCCCTCGGCCTGGGAGGGCGTGGAGCGTTCCGGATCCGGCCGGGTGTCCTCGTCGTCCCGTTCGCCCTCGGCCTGGGACGGGGTGGGGAAGGACTCGGTCATGGCACTCACTCCTCTGTGCTCTGCTGCGTCCAGGTCCACGCGTACTGGAGCCAGTCCGCCAGGGTGACGGCGCCGAGGCCCGCGCAGACCAGTCGGGTGCCCCGGGGCGTCCAGGCGTAGGAGCCCACCAGCGCGCCGGCCACCCAGACCGAGGTGCAGAACGGACAGGACACCAGGTCGCCGACGGCGCGCCGCACCCCCCTGCCCCGGGGTTCGTCCAGGACCTCGCCGGCCAGGGCGTCGTCGGCGCGGCGGGTGAACGGCGCCCGAAGGAAGCTGGTGACCTTGTCCCTGGTCAGCAGCCGGGACGCCTTGTAGGTCGCCGTGCCCATGAGAGCGACGTCCCAGGGCGGCACCTCCCGGGGCAGCCGTACGCCGTGGCGCCGGGCGAGGCCGGCGTAGAGGGCGGCGCCGGCCGTGAACCCGGCCACGAGCAGGGCGTAGCCGCCGAGGGGCGCGGTGTCCCGGTCGTCGTCGCGGTCGTCGACCCTGTCCTCGTAACGCTCGGCGTCCTCGGTCATGGCACCTCCTGGAGCACCCCGGCCTCCCCGTGGAGGCGCGCCCCGAGTTCCCCCGGGCGACGGCGCGACACGTCTTCGGCCTGGGACACCGGCGGGCCGGTTCCTCGGTACGGACCCCCTCGAAATCTCTCGGCAACAAGCTATTGACATGACATTTGAACAGGGGCCATCGTACTCGCACTAGAGCGCGCTAGTAGAGCGCGACAGAGAGCGTCTCGGGCGGCTCTCCAGCAGTCCTTTTCCGCGACCAAGTCTTCTCCGTGACCACTCCCCGGAGTCCCCGGAGCGAAGGGAAACCAGCGTGATGCCGTTCGAAGTGCTGACCATGGGCCGTGTGGGGGTGGACGTGTATCCGCTCCAGACGGGCGTGGGGCTGGCGGAGGTCACGTCGTTCGGCAAGTACCTGGGAGGCAGCCCGGCGAACGTCGCGGTGGCCGCCGCCCGGTACGGGCGCCGCTCGGCCGTCGTGACCAAGACCGGCCGGGACCCGTTCGGCGACTTCGTCCGCTCGGCGCTGGCGGGTTTCGGCGTCGACAACGGCTTCGTCGGTGTGTCGGGCATCGCCCCGACTCCGGTGACGTTCTGCGAGATCTTCCCGCCGGACGACTTCCCGCTGTACTTCTACCGGCTGCCGAAGGCACCCGACCTGGACATCCGCCCCGAGGAACTGGACCTGACGGCGGTCCGTGACAGCTCGATCTTCTGGATGACCGGGACCGGTCTGAGCGAGGAGCCGAGCCGCTCGGCCACCCTGGCCGCACTGGAGCACCGGGCGAAGGCGGGCACGACGGTGTTCGACCTGGACTGGCGGCCGATGTTCTGGGCCGACCCCGCCCAGGCCCGTTCCTTCTACGCCGAGGCGCTGCGGCACACCACCGTCGCGGTCGGCAACGTCGAGGAGTGCCAGGTCGCCACCGGTGAGCGCGAGCCGTACGCGGCGGCGAAGGCGCTGCTGGCGGCCGGGGTGGAACTGGCCGTGGTCAAGCAGGGGCCCAAGGGGGTGCTGGCCATGGACCGCGACGGCTCCGTCTGCGAGATCCCGCCGGTGCCCGTGGACGTGGTCAACGGTCTGGGGGCCGGTGACGCCTTCGGCGGCGCGCTGTGTCACGGGCTGCTGTCCGGGTGGGACACCCGCCGCACGATCGCCTTCGCCAACGCCGCCGGCGCGATCGTCGCCGGCCGGCTGGCCTGCTCCGACGCCATGCCCACCCAGGCCGAGGTCGACACCAGACTCCGCGAGGCCGGCCTCGGCCCCGTCCAGGCCTCCACCGAAGCCACCACCGAAGCCTCCACCCAAGCCGAACGAAAGGCATGAGCGACGTGCTGTCCGACAATGTGAGCCGGATCGTGGAGGCCCGGGTCAACGACCCCGGCGCCATCGCGGCAGCCGCCGCCCGCCGCACCAAGGCCACCTCCCTCCTCGGTGAGCACGGCAAGGCGATGATCGTCGCCGCCGACCACCCCGCCCGCGGCGCCAACGGCGTCGGCGGCGACCCGAACGCCATGGCCGACCGCTTCGAACTGCTGGACCGGCTGTGCACCGCACTCGAACGCCCCGGCGTGACGGGGGTGCTGGCGACGGCCGACATCCTCGAAGACCTGCTGCTGCTCGGCGTGCTGGACGGCAAGAGCGTCTTCGGGTCGATGAACCGCGCCGGGCTGGCCGGGTCGGTGTTCGAGATCGACGACCGGTTCACCGGTTACGACGCCGAGACCATCGCCGCCATGGGCTTCGACGGCGGGAAGATGCTCACCCGGATCGCCCTGGATGATCCGAACACTCCGTCCGTCCTGGAGAACACCGCGCGGGCCGTCGACGAACTGAACGACCGTCAGCTCATCGCCATGGTCGAGCCGTTCCTGTCCTCCTGGCAGGACGGCAGGATCCGCAACGACCTCTCGACGGACGCCGTCGTCAAGTCGGTCACCATCGCCTCGGGACTGGGCCGCCGCACCGCCTACACCTGGCTGAAGCTGCCGGTCGTCGACGACATGGAACGAGTACTGGCCTCCTCCACCCTGCCCGCGTTGTTGCTGGGCGGCGAGGTCAAGGACCCGGACGCGGCGTTCGCCTCCTGGGGCAAGGCGCTGAAGCTGCCCACCGCGCAGGGCCTGGTCGTCGGCCGGTCGCTGCTCTACCCCTCGGACGGCGATGTCGCCGGGGCCGTGGACCGGGCGGTGAGCCTGCTGTGACCCCGGCGAACAAGTACCACCTGCCACAGGGCACGTCGGCCGACGGCCCCTACGACCTTCTGGTCACGCCGGAGACGGCGGGCTGGGGACACTCCGGCCTCAGGGTCCTCACCCTGCGGCCGGGGCAGGCGCACACCCTGTCCACCGGGGAGTCCGAGTTCCTGGTTCTTCCGCTGACCGGCGGCTGCGCCGTCGCCGTCGACGGACAGACCTTCGAACTCGACGGCCGGACGGACGTGTTCGCGTCGGTCACCGACTTCGCATACCTCCCCCGCGAGTCGGAGGCCACCCTCAGCAGCGCGTCCGGCGGGACGTTCGCGCTGCCCTCCGCCCGTACCGAGCGGAGCTCGCTCTCCGCCCGGTACGGGCGCAAGGAGGACGTGCCCGTGGAGCTGCGTGGCGCGGGCGCGTGCTCGCGGCAGGTCAACAACTACTGCCTGCCCGGCACCTTCGAAGCCGAGCAGCTGCTGGTGTGCGAGGTGCTCACCCCGGGCGGCAACTGGTCGTCGTACCCGCCCCACAAGCACGACGAAGCCCGACCCGGGACCGAGTCGGAGCTGGAGGAGATCTACTACTTCCAGGTCGCCGGCGAGCACGGCTTCGGCTACCAGCGGGTCTACGGCACCGAGGACCGGCCCATCGACGTGCTCGCCGAGGTCCGCTCCGGCGACACCGTCCTCATCCCGCACGGCTGGCACGGCCCGTCCATCGCCGCGCCCGGCTACGACCTCTACTACCTCAACGTCATGGCGGGTCCGGGGCAGGACCGCGCCTGGCTCATCTGCGACGACCCCGCCCATGGATGGGTCCGCACGACCTGGGACACCCAGGACATCGACGACCGGCTGCCCTTCGGAGCCGAGGAGAACGAGTGATGGAAACGATCAGGCTGACCACGGCCCAGGCCCTGGTCCGTTTCCTGGCCGGCCAGTACAGCGAGCGTGACGGCCAGGAACAGCGGCTGATCCCCGGCGTGTGGGGCATCTTCGGACACGGCAACGTCGCCGGCGTCGGACAGGCCCTGCTCCAGGCCGCCGTGACCGGCGAGGCCGACCTGCCCTACTACCTGGCCCGCAACGAGCAGGGCATGGTCCACGCCTCCGTGGCCTACGCCAAGATGCGCGACCGGCTCGCCACCTTCGCCTGCACCGCCTCCACCGGCCCCGGCTCCACCAACATGATCACGGGCGCGGCGCTGGCGACGACCAACCGGCTGCCGGTTCTGCTGCTGCCGAGCGACATGTTCGCCACCCGGGCCGCCGACCCGGTTCTCCAGCAGCTGGAGGACACCCGAGGCGGGGACGTCACCGTCAACGACGCCTTCCGCGCCGTGTCGAAGTACTTCGACCGGATCTCCCGCCCCGAGCAGCTGATCCCGGCCGCGCTCGCGGCGATGCGGGTGCTGACCGACCCGGTCGAGACCGGCGCGGTCACCCTGGCGCTGCCGCAGGACGTGCAGGCCGAGGCGTACGACTGGCCGGTGTCGTTCTTCCGGCGCCGGGTGTGGCACATCGGCCGCCCGGTGCCGGAGCCGGCCGCGATCGCGCGGGCCGCGAGGCTGCTGCGGGGCGCGCGCAGGCCGCTCGTCGTCGCCGGCGGCGGGGCGGTGTATTCGGGTGCGGAGACCGTGCTGCGGGCGTTCGCGGAGGCCACCGGCGTTCCGGTCGCGGACACGCACGCCGGCAAGGGCGCCGTGCCGTGGGACCACCCGTACGCGGTCGGAGGCATCGGTTCGACCGGCTCGTACGCGGCGAACGAGCTGGCGCGTGAGGCGGACGTCGTCCTCGGCATCGGCACCCGCTACTCCGACTTCACCACCGCCAGCCACACCGTCTTCGGCAACCCGGACGTCACCTTCGTCAACCTCAACGTCGCGCGCCTGGACGCCGTCAAGCACTCGGCGGAGCCGCTGGTGGCCGACGCCCGCCTGGGCATCGAGGCCCTCGCCGGAGCGCTCGCCGACTGGGAGGTGGACCAGGAGTACCGGGATCACACACGCCGGCTCATCGCCCGTACCCGGGAGATCGAGGACGAGTGCTTCGCCCCGGACCGCAATACCGGTGACCTGCCCGCGCAGACGCAGATCCTCGGCGCCCTCAACGACGTCCTGGGCGACCGGGACGTGGTCATCAACGCGGCCGGCTCCATGCCGGGCGATCTGCAGCAGCTGTGGCGGGCCCGCGATCCGAAGGCCTACCACGTCGAGTACGCCTACTCCTGCATGGGCTACGAGGTCGCCGCCGGCGTCGGCGCGAAGATGGCCGACCCCTCGCGCGAGGTCGTCGTCCTGGTCGGCGACGGTTCCTATCTGATGATGGCGCAGGAGATCGTGACCATGGTCTCCGAGGGCCTGAAGGTCATCGTCGTCCTCGTCCAGAACCACGGCTTCGCCTCCATCGGCGCCCTCTCCGAGTCGCTGGGCTCACAGCGCTTCGGCACCAAGTACCGCTACCGCGACGACGGCTCGGGCCTCCTCGACGGCGAGGTGCTGCCCGTCGACCTGGCCGCCAACGCCTCCTCCCTGGGCGCGGACGTCCTGCACGCGACGTCCGTGGCGGAGTTCCGCAGCGCGATGGAGAAGGCCAAGGCCGCCACGCGTACGACCGTCGTCCACGTCGAGACGGACCTGTACGGGCCCAACCCGCCCGGCCACGGCTGGTGGGACGTCCCCGTCAGCCAGACCTCCGCCCTCGACACCACCCGCACCGCCTACGACACCTACGCCGCACACAAGCAGGCCCAGCGCCACTACCTGTAAGGACACCCACACGTGACAACCATCCCCCACTGGATCGACGGGGCACCGGCCTCCGGCACGGACACCGCCCCGGTGTTCAACCCGGCCACCGGCCAGGAACAGGCCCGGGTGACCCTCGGTGGAGCCGCGGACGTCGACGCCGCGGTCACCGCCGCCGCGAAGGCCTTCGAGTCCTGGTCGGAGTCCTCGCTCAGCCGGCGCACCCAGGTCATGTTCGCCTTCCGCCACCTGCTCGTCGAGCACGAGGAAGAACTCGCCCGGATCATCTCCGCCGAACACGGCAAGACCGTCGACGACGCCCGCGGCGAGATCGTCCGTGGCCGCGAAGTCGTCGAGTTCACCTGCGGACTGGGCGACGCGCTGAAGGGATCCTTCTCCGACCAGGTCTCCCGCGGCATCGACGTCCACGACTTCCGCCAGCCCCTCGGCGTCGTCGCCGGCATCACCCCCTTCAACTTCCCCGCCATGGTCCCCCTGTGGATGCACCCCATGGCCATCGCCACCGGCAACACCTTCGTCCTCAAGCCCAGCGAGCGCGACCCCTCCGCCGCCAACTTCGTCGCCGACCTCTACCAGAAGGCGGGACTGCCCGACGGCGTCTTCAACGTCGTCCACGGCGGCAAGCCCGCGGTCGACGCGATCCTCGCCCACCCCGGCATCGAGGCCGTCTCCTTCGTCGGCTCCACGCCCATCGCCAAGTACGTCCACCGGACCGCCACCGCGCACGGCAAGCGCGTCCAGGCCCTCGGCGGCGCCAAGAACCACGCCGTCGTCCTGCCCGACGCCGACCTCGAACACGCCGCCGGCCACATCACCGCCGGCGCCTACGGCTCCGCCGGCGAACGCTGCATGGCCGTCTCCGTGGCCGTCGCGGTCGGTGACGCGGCGGACGGGCTGGTGGAAATCCTGGAGCGCAAGGCCCGCGAGGTGAAGGTCGGTCCCGGCGACCGGCCCGGTACCGAAATGGGCCCCCTGGTCACCAAGGCCGCGCAGGAGCGGGTGGAGAACGCGGTCGGCACGGCGGCGGCGCAGGGCGCCACCGTCGTCGTCGACGGCCGCGGACTCAAGCTCGACGACGCCGCGTACGCCGACGGCTTCTTCACCGGCCCCTCCCTTCTCGACCACGTCACCACCGAGATGGAGGCCTACCAGGAGGAGCTGTTCGGCCCGGTCCTGGCGATCGTCCGCGTCGACAGCCTGGACGAGGCGATCGACCTCGTCAACGCCAATCCCTACGGCAACGGCACCGCTCTCTTCACCGCTTCCGGGGAAGCCGCACGCCGATTCCAGCGCCGCATCAAGGTCGGCATGATCGGCATCAACGTCCCCGTCCCGGTCCCGATGGCCTACTACTCCTTCGGCGGCTGGAAGGACTCCCTCATCGGCGACTCGCCCATCCACGGTCCCGAGGGCCTGCGCTTCTACACCCGTCCCAAGGTCGTCACCACCCGCTGGCCCCGACCCGCCCAGAACACCACCGCCGGTTTCGACTTCCCCACCTCCAACTGACCCGTCCCCCTCCCCGAAGGACATGTCATGGCAACGGCGCCATCCCCTCTCCGCACCACCGTCGGCAACCTGTGCCTGGGCTCCGCCCCGGACTCCTGGGGTGTCTGGTTCCCCGAGGACGAGCAGCAGGTGTCGTACACCCGTTTCCTCGACGAGCTGGCGCAGGCCGGCTACCAGTGGCTGGAGCTCGGCCCCTACGGCTACCTCCCCACCGACCCGCAGCGGCTCAAGGAGGAGCTGGCGTCCCGTGGGCTCCAGGTCTCCGGCGGCACCGCCTTCGGCGCGCTGCACCGGCCCGAGGCGTGGGACGAGATGCTCGCCCATGTGCGTCAGGTCGCCACGCTCACCGCCGCCGCGGGCGCCCACCACTTGGTGCTCATCCCGCCCATGTACCGGGACGAGAAGACCGGTGCGTTCACCGAGTCGCCCGAGCTGACCGCCGAGCAGTGGGCGGGCTTCGGCAAGGCGGCCGACCGGCTGGGCAAGCTGCTGCTCGACGAGTACGACGTGCGTTTGGTGATCCACCCGCACGCGGACAGCCACATCCAGACCCAGCCGGAGATCGAGCGGCTGCTGAACGAGTCCGACAGCCGGTACACCAACCTCTGCCTGGACACCGGGCACGTGGCCTACGGCGGCGGCGACAACGTCGACCTGATCCGCCGGTTCGGGGAGCGCGTCGGCTACGTCCACATCAAGCAGATGGACCCCGACATCCTCGCCCAGGTGGCCGCGGAGAACCTGTCGTTCGGGGAGGCCGTCAAGCGCGGGGTGTGCGTGTCACCGCCGGCCGGTGTGCCGAACCCGGCCGACGTGGTCGCCGAACTCGCCAAGCTCGACGCCGAGATGTTCGTGATCGTCGAGCAGGACCTGTACCCGTGCGCTCCGGAGGTGCCGCTGCCGATCGCGCTGCGCACCCGTGAGCATCTGGCCGGCTGCGGCCTGTCCGGTACCCGGCGCCCGAACACCGACCGGTAGGAGGGGGCCATGGACCTCAGGGACGACGCGACTCAGGCCCCCGCTTCCGCGCCGAAGACCGACGCCCCGCCCGCCGTCACCCGGCGGCTGCGGCTCATCACCGTGATCGCCACCTTCGGCGGCCTCCTGTTCGGCTACGACACCGGTGTCATCAACGGCGCCCTGCCCTACATGTCGGACGACCTGGGCCTGACCCCCTTCACCGAGGGCATGGTCACCAGCTCGCTCCTGCTGGGCGCGGCCCTGGGTGCGGTGGTCGGCGGGCGGCTGTCGGACGCGCGCGGCAGGCGCCGTACGATTCTCGCTCTCGCGGTGGTGTTCTTCGTCGGGGCGCTCGGCTGCACGCTCGCGCCGACCACCGCGGTGATGGTGGTGGCACGGTTCGTGCTGGGCCTCGCGGTCGGCGGCGCCTCGGTGACCGTGCCGGTCTATCTGGCCGAGGTCTCGCCCGCGGAGCGGCGCGGCGCGCTGGTCACCCGTAACGAACTGATGATCGTCACCGGGCAGTTGCTCGCCTTCACCAGCAACGCGATCATCGCCGACGTCGGCGGGGAGTCCGGCGGCGTGTGGCGCTGGATGCTGGTCATCGCCACGCTCCCGGCCGTCGTGCTGTGGTTCGGCATGCTGGTCATGCCGGAGAGCCCGCGCTGGCTGGCCTCCAAGACGCGCTTCACCGAGGCGCTGGAGGTCCTCAAGCAGGTGCGCTCCCAGCAGCGGGCCGAGGCCGAGCTCGCCGAGGTCTCCGCGCTCGCCGTCAAGGAGGAGCGGGAGAAGCTCGGTGGCTGGCAGGACATGAAGTCCACACCGTGGCTGCGCAAGCTGATGTTCGTCGGCTTCGGCATCGCGATCGTGCAGCAGATCACCGGCGTCAACACGATCATGTATTACGGCACGGAGATCCTCAAGGACGCCGGTTTCACCTCCGACAGCGCGCTGACCGCGAACATCGCCAACGGTGTGATCTCGGTGCTCGCCACCTTCGTGGGCATCTGGCTGCTCGGCCGGGTCAACCGCCGCCCCATGCTGATGACCGGTCAGATCGGCACGACGGCGGCCCTGTTGCTGATCGGTGTCTTCTCCCTCGCTCTGCCGTCGGGCGACGGCCGGGCGTACGCCGTGCTCGCCATGACGGTCACCTTCCTCGCCTTCCAGCAGGGCGCCATCTCGCCGGTGACCTGGCTGATGCTGTCGGAGATCTTCCCGATGCGGATGCGCGGCTTCGGCATGGGCGTCGCGGCCGTGGTGCTGTGGCTGACCAACTTCGTGATCGGCCTGGTCTTCCCGTCCCTGGTCGACGGCATCGGAATCTCCAACACCTTCTTCCTCTTCGTGGTGGCGGGCGTCTTCTCCCTCACCTTCGTCAAGCTCTACGTCCCCGAGACCAAGGGACGCTCCCTCGAAACCCTGGAAGCCGAACTCCGGGCGCGCTTCTCCAAGTGAGGAAATGACCATGACTGTACGTGTAGGTGTCATCGGCGCCGGCTGGATCGGCAAGGAGCACATCCGGCGTCTGACCCACACCGTCACAGGTGCCCGCGTCACCGCCGTCACCGACATCGACGCCGCCCGCGCCGAGGAGGCGGCGGCGCCGGTCGGCGCCCGGGTGCTCGCCGACGGTGCCGCCGTGGTCGCCGCGGACGACGTCGACGCCGTCCTGGTGACGTCCTGGGGCCCGACCCATGCCGAGCACGTGCTGAACGCGATAGCCGCCGGGAAGCCGGTGTTCTGCGAGAAGCCCCTCGCCACCACCGCCGAGGACTGCCTGAGGATCATCGAGGCGGAGACGGCCCACGGCCGCCGTCTGGTCCAGGTCGGTTTCATGCGCCGCTACGACGCCGGCTACCGGCAGATGAAGCGGGTCATCGACTCGGGCCGGATCGGTGAGCCGCTGATCGTGCACTGCGCCCACCGCAACCCGACCGTGCCGGAGTCGTACACCTCCGCCATGGCCGCCCTGGACACGGCGGTGCACGAGGTGGACGTGCTGCGCTGGCTGCTCGAGGACGAGATCGTCTCCACACAGGTGATCACCCCGCGCGCCACGAGCAAGCGGTTCGAGCACCTCGAGGACCCGCAGATCATGCTCTTCGAGACGGCGAAGGGCGTCCGCATCGATCTGGAGGTCTTCGTCAACTGCCAGTACGGCTACGACATCCACTGCGAGGCGGTCGGCGAGGAGGGCCTCGTCCGGCTGCCCGACCCGGCCGCGGTCGGAGTGCGCACCGCCGCCCAGCACAGCACGGAGGTGCTGACGGACTGGGTGGGCCGCTTCCGGGACGCCTTCGACACCGAGTTCCGCGAGTGGATCGCGGGTGTGGCCGCCGGCGAGGAGCCCACCGGGCCGTCCGCCTGGGACGGTTACGCCGCCACCGTCATCACCGCCGCCACGGTCGAGGCCCTGGAGTCGGGCCGCGTCGTCGCCACGGACCTCAAGCCCCGCCCGACCCTCTACGGAGGCACCGCATGAAGATCGCCCTCGACCCGTACATGTTCCGCGCGCTGCCGATCGACGAGATGGTGCGCACGGTCGCCGAACTCGGCTACGAGTACATCGAGTTGTCGCCGCGTGCCGACTTCATGCCGTTCTTCCTGCACCCGCGGGCGGACGACGAGCGGGTGGCCGCGCTGAAGCAGTCCCTGCGCACGCACGGTGTGCGGCTGTCCTCCGTGCTGCCGCTGTACAAGTGGTCCTCGCCGGACGAGACCGAGCGGCAGGCGGCGGTGCGCTACTGGAAGCGGATGATCGAGATCACCGCGGACCTCGAATGTCCGCTGATGAACTCGGAGTTCAACGGTCGTCCGGAGCGGGCCGCCGAGAGCGAGGCCGCGTTCTGGCGCTCGATGGAGGAGCTGCTTCCGGTCTTCGAGCGGGAAGGCATCGCTCTGAACCTGGAGGCGCACCCGGACGACTTCTGCGAGGAGAACGCTCCGGCGGTGGACCTGGTCCGCGCGATCAACAAACCGTGGGTGAACTACCTCTACTGCGCCCCGCACTCCTTCCATCTCTCCGGTACCGGGGAGGTCGGCGCGGACATCGCGGCGATGATGCGCTACGCCGGCGACAAGCTCCAGCATGTGCACATCGCGGACTCCTTCAACCACAAGGGCTCCTCCGGGCTGCGGTACATCCTCAACCCGCCCGGCACCGCCGCCCGGATCCACCAGCACCTGGACATCGGGCAGGGCGAGGTCGACTGGGACGCCTTCTTCGGCACCCTGCGCGAGCTGGGCTTCGACGGCGTGGCCACCGCCTGTGTGTTCGCCTGGGAGGAACGGGCCCGGGAGTCCTCGGCGTTCATGCTGGACCGCATCACCAAGGAACTCGTGCGGTAGGCGGGCGGCGCAAACGCGGCCGGGCCGGCCCGCGGAAAGCGGACCGGCCCGGATCGCTCAGGATCAGACGAGGTCGAACCGGTCCAGGTTCATGACCTTGACCCACGCCTCGACGAAGTCCGTCACGAACTTCTCCTTGGCGTCGTCGCTCGCGTAGACCTCGGCGAGCGCGCGCAGCTCGGAGTTCGAGCCGAAGACCAGGTCGGCGCGGCTGCCGGCCCACTTGACCTTGCCGGTGGCCGCGTCACGGCCCTCGAAGGTGGTCTGGTCCTCGGACGTCGACTGCCACGTCGTCCCCAGGTCCAGCAGGTTGACGAAGAAGTCGTTCGTCAGCGAGCCGGGGGTCGAGGTGAGGACGCCGAGCTGCGACTGCTGGTGGTTCGCGCCCAGGACACGCAGACCGCCGACGAGCACGGTCATCTCGGGGGCGCTCAGGGTGAGCAGGTTGGCGCGGTCGATCAGCAGGTACTCGGCCGGCAGGCGGTTGCCCTTGCCGAGGTAGTTGCGGAAGCCGTCGGCGGTCGGCTCCAGCGCGGCGAAGGACTCGGCGTCCGTGTGCTCCTCGGTCGCGTCGACCCGGCCCGGGGTGAACGGCACCTCGACCTCGAAGCCGGCCTCCTTGGCGGCCCGCTCGACGGCCGCGGAGCCGCCGAGGACGATCAGGTCGGCCAGGGACACCTTCTTGGCGCCGGAGTTCGCGTTGAACTCCTGCTGGATGCCCTCGAGGGTGCGCAGGACGGTCGCGAGCTGGTCGGGGTCGTTGACCTCCCAGCCGCGCTGCGGCTCCAGGCGGATGCGCGCGCCGTTGGCGCCGCCGCGCTTGTCGCTGCCGCGGAAGGTGGAGGCCGACGCCCAGGCGGTGGAGACCAGCTGGGAGACGGTCAGGCCCGAGTCGAGGAGCTTGGCCTTGAGCGCGGCGATGTCCTCGGCGTCGACGACCTCGCCCTCGGGCTGCGGCAGCGGGTCCTGCCACAGCAGGGTCTCCTCCGGGACCTCCGGGCCGAGGTACAGGGACTTCGGGCCCATGTCGCGGTGGGTCAGCTTGTACCAGGCGCGGGCGAAGGCGTCCGCGAACTCCTCCGGGTTCTCGTAGAACCGGCGGGAGATGGGCTCGTAGATCGGGTCGAAGCGCAGCGACAGGTCGGTGGTGAGCATCGTCGGCAGGTGCTTCTTCGACGGGTCGTGCGCGTCCGGGATGATCGCCTCGGCGTTCTTGGCCACCCACTGCTTGGCGCCGGCCGGGGACTCGGTGAGCTCGTACTCGTACTCGAAGAGGTTCTTGAAGAAGCCGTTGCTCCACTGGGTGGGCGTGGCGGTCCAGGTCACCTCGAGGCCGGAGGTGATGGTGTCGCCGCCCTTGCCGGTGCCGTAGGTGCTCTTCCAGCCGAGGCCCTGCTCCTCCAGCGAGGCGGCCTCGGGGTCGGCGCCGACGTGGTCGGCCGGGCCGGCGCCGTGCGTCTTGCCGAAGGTGTGGCCGCCGGCGATCAGGGCGACGGTCTCCTCGTCGTTCATCGCCATGCGGGCGAACGTCTCACGGATGTCGCGGGCCGCGGCGATCGGGTCCGGGTTGCCGTTGGGGCCCTCCGGGTTGACGTAGATCAGGCCCATCTGGACCGCGCCGAGCGGGTTCTCCAGCTCGCGGTCGCCGGTGTAGCGCTGGTCGTCGAGCCAGGTGGTCTCGGGACCCCAGTAGACGTCCTCCTCCGCCTCCCAGACGTCCGCGCGGCCGCCGGCGAAGCCGAAGGTCTTGAAGCCCATCGTCTCCAGGGCGACGTTGCCCGCGAGGATCATGAGGTCGGCCCAGGAGAGGTTCTGGCCGTACTTCTTCTTCACCGGCCACAGCAGGCGGCGGGCCTTGTCGAGGTTGGCGTTGTCCGGCCAGCTGTTGAGGGGGGCGAAGCGCTGCTGGCCGGCGCCGGCGCCACCGCGGCCGTCGCTGATCCGGTAGGTGCCGGCGCTGTGCCACGCCATGCGGATGATCAGCGGGCCGTAGTTGCCGAAGTCGGCCGGCCACCAGTCCTGTGAGGTGGTGAGCACCTCGGCGATGTCCCGCTTGACGGCCGGAAGGTCCAGGCTCTTGAACGCCTCGGTGTAGTCGAACTCCTCACCGAGCGGGTTGGCCACGACGGGGTTCTTGGCGAGGATCTTCAGGTTCAGCCGCTCCGGCCACCACTGACGGTTTCCGCCGCCCTGCGTGGGGTGCGGGGCGCGTCCGTGTGCGACCGGGCAGCCGCCGCCCTCGCCTGCCGTTTTCGGGTCGACGACGATGGCGTCATGGTTCTCGGACATTCAGGAATCCTTCCGGACTGCGTGGATCTCGGTGCTCAGGATCTGGGGGTGGTGGAACAGGCGGGGCACAGGCCCCAGTAGATGACCTCGGCCTCGTCGATCGAGAAGCCGTGGTCCGCGGAGGCGGTCAGACAGGGTGCGGCGCCGACCGCGCAGTCGACGTCGGTGACGGCACCGCACGACCGGCACACCAGGTGGTGGTGGTTGTCCCCGACGCGCCCTTCGAAGCGGGCCGGGCTGCCGGGGGGTTCGAGCCGGCGCAGGAGTCCCGCCGCGGTCAGCGCGTGCAACGCGTCGTACACGGCCTGGAGGGAGATGTGGCCGACACGCTCGCGCACGCCGGACGCGATCGCCTCGACTCCGAGGTGATCACCGTTCCTGACGGTCTCGAGGAGCGCGACGCGGGCGGCCGTCACTCGCAGGCCGGCACCGCGCAGCTCCTCGGCCGTGTTCGGAGGCCGGGATGCGGTCATGGCGCCCAACCTACCCCCAGAAACACGAACGGTTCAAGAAATGGATTGATTCTAGTCCTGCGCCGTGTCGCAGCTGTGGCCGGAAACAGGTGCGGCGGTGGGCTCCATGGTCGTCGGAGCCCACCGCCAGGCCGTCGGCGCAGGTGAGCGAGGTGCCACGCGGTGCGGCCTCAGCCGCTGTGCACGCCGACCTCGTGCAGGGAGTAGCCCCAGTCGGTACCGCGGTCGAGCCCCTGGATCCGGACATGGCGGGCCGGGGTGGCGGTGAAGCGGGCGGTGTCGAGGCCGCCGTCGCCGGAGGCGGTGGACCAGACCGTGCGCCAGGTGGTCCCGTCGGTGGAGAGGTCGACGCGGTAGGCCTTGCCGTAGGCGCGCTCCCAGTCGAGCGTGACGCGGCCGACCAGGTGCGTGGCGCCCAGGTCGATGCTCAGCCACTGGTCGTCGCTCCAGTCGCTCGCCCAACGCGTGCCCGCGTCACCGTCGACGGCCCGGCCGGGCGCGTAGCTGGTGAAGGGGTTGGACTCCGACGAGCGGGCCGTCGCCGACGCGCCGCGGGCGAGGTTCACCCCGGCCCGGTGCCGTTCGGACGAGCCCCAGGTGCCGAGGTAGGACTCGGCGCCCCGCAGCAGGTCGTCCACCACGTCCTGGCCGCCGACGAGCCGGACGTCCTCGATCCAGTCGGGGATCATGCCGACGTGCGCGGCGCCGTCGGTGTTGAGGTCCCAGGTGCGCTGCCCGGTGGTCTGCCGGTCGATGACCGAGCCGCCGTCGGCACTGCGGAAGGGGTACGTCACCGGGTTGCCGGTGCCGCGCGGGGCGGGGTGGTCGCCGATGCCGTTGAAGTCGGTGCCGTATCCGTAGCCGACGCCGTACTTCTCGCGCAGCGCGTCCGTGCGCTCCGCCTCCGCGCCGAACTCCTCGGAACCGTGCATGTACTGGGCGACGAAGCCGCCGAGGGAGTAGACCCGCTCGGTCCAGTTGAGGTCCATCCAGCTGTGCGAGGAGAGCACGCCGGGGTACTGCTCGGCCTCGAGGATGTCGAGGACCCGGCCGGTGGCCTTGACGCTCATGTGGTCGATCTCGACCATCATCTTGCGCTTCATCATGCCGCGCAGGGCGTACTCACCGAGGTCGGTGAGCCCGCGCACGTTGCATTGCGCGTTCTCGTCGTACGCCGGGACCTCGACGCCCTCCGGCAGCGCCTCCTCGGCCTCGGGGGCCGCCGCCCCGCCGATGGGGTTGTCCTTCTGCGGGCCGGTGCACTTCTCCGTCTTCCAGAAGGTGCCGGTGGACAGGAACTGGCCGATGTTGATCGCGGTGCCGAGGCCGTGCTCGTCGAAGCGGACCCCGCACAGGGCGTTGTCGAACTTGTGGCACAGGAACATGCTGCGCACGCCGAGCGCGTACAGCTCGTCCAGCCCCTTGTCGATGTCCTCCTTGCCGCACTGCGCGATGTCGAGGATCTGCTTGCAGCCGAAGGGCTCGGAGGTCTCGACGCCGAGGACGACGGCGAGTTTGCCCTGCTCGATCACCGAGCGGGCCTGCGCACTGTCGGTGACGATCCGGAACCAGCCCTTGCCGGTGCCGCCGTACATCTTGTCGATGTGGGCCTGGAGGTCGTAGGTCAGCTTCGCCTGGAGGCGGATGGAGGTCATCTCGTCGCAGCCGCGGTCCTTGAAGAAGTAGACCGAGCAGATCACGCCGTTGGTGACGAGATCGTTGACGAGGACCCGCTGACCGCCGCGCCAGGCGCGCTCGATCCAGGCGTAGTAGTTCGCCTGATGGGTCATCGAGTCGTAGGCGGGCCAGTCCTTGAAGGTCGGCCAGCCGACCGGGTCGTGCCGGCCGTCGCCGCCGTGGGTGATGTAGTCGAAGATCGCGAGCGTGCCGTCGGGGTAGTGCTCGGGACAGTCCTTGAGCGCGTCGGCGATGCCGGCCTCGGAGAACGGCTTGCCGCAGATGAGCCGGCCGCCGAACGCCTCGTTGGAGAACAGGTGGTTGTGCGCGTCGACGAAGCCGCGCACCTCGCCCGCGGCGTTCGTACCGGTGAACGGCTCGCCGGTGACGTTGATCTGGGAGTCCGGTGCGGGCCGCGCGGTCGGGGTCCACCAGTCGGCCCCGGCCGCCGAACTCGGCGTGGGCCCCAGGGCCGTTGCCAGGAAGAGCAGGAGCAACGCGACGACGGCGACTCCTTCGCGTCTGCGGTACGGGCGGCGAGCCATGGTCACTGGCAGTCCCTCGGTCGGCGGTACGGCACGGTCGACGCGCCAGGCCGTCGGAGGGCCCGAGGACCACGTACTGGATTGTCATGACCGGCGCAAAGTGTGTGACGAGGATCATCACTGGCGGGAGCGGAGTCAAGAGCCCCGGACGATTGGCCGAAACCGTGCGTCCGGGGCGGGTGCGGGACCGCCCTCGACGGAGGCCCCCGACCGGCACCACCTCCAACTCCCCACTGTGCGGGGCAAATTGGAGGCGTTCGCCACGCATGGACGGGCCGGGCGCGGAAACCGCCGCCGCTCGCCACGTCAGGGGGCGGTCCCACACGCCCTGCGCTCCCCCCACGCCGCCGAAGCCGCCATCACCCTCGTCGCCCACACCCTGCGCACCGCCCCGCACCGCCTGGCGTGATGTTGTGCAACTTATTGACGGCCGCAAACTGTGTGCCTATCTTCGCCGGTGTCCTTCCCTTCCCCGCTCAAGGGAGACCGCGATGTCCTCGTCCCCCATCGCCCCACCGGCCACGGCCACCGAACGGACCCGGCAACTGCGCCGCGTCGCCCTCTCCGGACTCCTCGGCACCGCCGTCGAGTTCTACGACTTCCTCGTCTACGGAACCGTCGCCGCCCTCGTCTTCGGCGATCTGTTCTTCCCCGGCACCGACCCCGCCGTCGGGACCATCGCCGCCTTCGGCACCTTCGCCGCCGGCTATGTCGCCCGCCCCCTCGGCGGCATCCTCTTCGGGCACTTCGGCGACCGGCTCGGCCGCAAGTCGATGCTCCTGCTGACCATGGGCCTGATGGGCGGCGCGAGCTTCCTCATCGGCCTGCTGCCCACGTACGACACCGTCGGGGTGTGGGCTCCCGTCCTGCTGATCACGCTGCGCGTCGTCCAGGGCATCGCCATCGGCGGTGAGTGGGGCGGCGCCACCCTGATGGTGGTCGAACACGCCGGGGAGCGACGGCGCGGACTGTGGTCCAGCTTCACCCAGATGGGAGCCCCGCTCGGCTCCCTGCTCTCCACCGTCGTCGTCACGCTCGTCGTCACCCTGCCCCGGGACGAGTTCGCGGCCTGGGGCTGGCGGGTGCCGTTCCTGCTCAGCGTGGTGCTGCTGGGCGTCGGCCTCTTCGTACGGCTCAAGGTGGTGGAGAGCCCGCTGTTCGCCGAGGTGAGGAAGGACCGCTCCGCGGCGCGGCTGCCGATCCTCGAGGTGCTGCGCCGGCCCCGGCCGCTGCTGCTGGCCTGCTGCGTCGGCATCGGCGCCTTCACCGCCCAGTCGCTGCTGACGAGCTACCTCATCGCATACGCCACCGGTATCGGCTACGCCCGCCCGCAGGTCCTCACCGCGCTGACCGTCTCCGCCTGCGTCGCGCTCGTCGTGCTGCCCTGCGCCTCGGCGCTCTCGGACCGGGTCGGCCGCCGCCCGGTCGTCCTCGCCGGTGCCGTCGCCTCCGCCGCGCTCGCCTTCCCCGTCCTCGCGCTCGTCGACTCGCGCTCGCCCGGGCTGCTCGTCCTCGCCGTCGTCCTCGGCCACGGCATCGCCCAGTCCCTGATGTACGGGCCGCTCGGCGCCCTGCTCACCGAGATGTTCGGCACCCGGGTCCGCTACACCGGCGCCTCCCTCGGCTACCAGGGCGCCACCCTCATCGGGGCCGGCTTCTCCCCCATGATCGCCGGAAGCCTGGTCGCCGGGAACGGCGGCAGCAGCACCCCCGTGGCCCTGATGCTCTGCGGCGGCGCCACCGTCACCGCGCTGACCCTGCTGTTCCTGCGCGAGACCCACGGCGACTCGCTCGGCGGACCCGCCGGCCACTCCACCCCCACCAAGGAGAACGTTCTGTCGTGACCACCCCCACCCGCGCCCGCACCCGCGTCCGTACGGTCGTCCTCGCGGCACTGGCGCTGCTCGCCGCCCCGGTCACCCCGGCCGGGGCGGCCGCCGCCACCGACGACTCCCACATCGAGGGCTTACTGCCCTCCGGCGCCGCGTACGTCATGGACGTGCCCTCCGGCTGGAACGGCACCGTGCTGCTCTTCAGCCACGGCTACACCCCGGCCGGAGCGCCCAACCCGGCCCACAACGCCCCCAACGCGGCGGCCCGGGAACTGCTGCTGAAGGAGGGGTACGCGCTGATCGGCTCCTCCTACGCCACCACCGGCTGGGCCGTCACCGACGCCGTGCCCGACCAGCTCGCCACCCTGGACGCCTTCACCGCCCGCTTCGGCGAGGCCCGGCGCACCATCGCCTGGGGCAGCTCTTACGGCGGTCTGGTCACCACCGCGATAGCCGAACGCCACCCCGGTCGCATCGACGGCTCGCTGCCGATGTGCGGGCTCGTCCACGGCGGCGTCGCCAACTGGAACAGCACCCTGGACGCGGTGTTCGCCCTCAAGGCACTGCTCGCCCCCGACTCCCGCATCGCCCTCACCGGCTTCCCGGACGGCGCGACGGCGGCCCGGTCCGCCACCGCCCTGACGGACGTCGTCTCCACCGCCCAGCAGACGGACCGGGGCCGCGCCAGGATCGCCCTCGCCGCCGCCCTGCACGACATCCCGGTGTGGAACGACCCGGCCCAGCCCCGTCCCGCCGCCACCGACTGGGACACCCAGCAGGCCAACCAGTACCAGGCGGTCGCCGGACTGCTGGGGCGCCCCGCCTTCGTCTGGCGCCAGGAGGCGGAGAGCCGCGCGGGCGGCAGCATGTCCTGGAACACCGGCGTCGACTACACCGCGATGTTGCGCCGCTCGACGACGTACAAGGAGGTCACGGCGCTCTACAAGAAGGCCGGCCTGTCGCTGCGCGACGACCTCACGGCGCTCAACCGGACGCCCCGGCTGGCGGCCGACCCGGCGGCCGTCGACTGGATGAGCCGGACCAGCGCCTTCACCGGCGAGCTGAGGAAGCCGGAACTGTCCATCCACACCACCGGCGACGCCCTCGTCCCGGTGCAGGTCCAGAGCGCCTACCGCAGGGCGGCCGGCGCCGCGGGATCCGCCCCGCTGCTCCGCCAGGCCTATGTCGACACCCCGGGCCACTGCACCTTCGCCCCCGGCGAGCAACTCGCCGCCCTGCACACGCTGGAGGACCGGATCGCCACCGGCCACTGGGGCGACACCGGGCCCCGGGTGCTCAACGCCCGGGCCCGGGCGGCCGACCCGGCCGGCCAGGCACGCTACGTCCGCCACTCCCCCGCCCCCTACCCCCGCCCCTACGACCTGGCCCACCCGGCCGACCGGCCGTGACCACCCAGGTCCGGGCCACCGGCCGCGACCGCCGCCATGGCCCGGACCGTAGGCTTTCGGCCGTGGAAGACACGGAGTTCCCCGCCGAGACGCCGGGTGTCGGACAGCCGCGCCCCCAGTCGCTCGTGCTGGCCTTCTTCGGCAATCACGTCCTCGACGAGGGCGGCCGCTGTGTGTACTCGGGCAGCATCATCGACGTCCTCGGCCGGGTCGGGGTCGGTGAACAGGCGGTGCGCTCCACGCTGACCCGCATGGTGGGCCGGGGCCTGCTGCGCCGGCAGCGGCAGGGCCGCAGGATGTACTTCGGGCTGACCGGGCAGGCGGAGCGGATCCTCCACGACGGCAGCAGAAGGATCTGGCACGACGGCGCGGTCAACGAGGACTGGGACGGCGTGTGGACCCTGCTCGGTTTCTCGCTGCCGGACTCCTGGCAACGCCAGCGGCACGATCTGCGCTCGCGGCTGATCTGGTACGGCTTCGGCGCCCTGTACAGCGGCCTGTGGATCGCGCCCGGCCGGGTCGACGTCTCCGGCGTCATCGCCGAACTCGGCCTGGCCGACCGGGTCAAGGTGTTCCACGCGTCCGCCGACGAGGCGACGACCGACGTGGAGCGCATGATCCGGGAGAGCTGGGACCTGGCGGCCATCGCCGCCCGCTACACCGCGTTCGACCAGCGGTGGACCGCGCTGGAGGCCACCGAGGGCCACCTCGGGGACCCGGTCGCCACCCGGCTGCTGCTGGTCACCGAGTGGCTCGGCGTCATCCGCACCGATCCCCGCCTGCCCGTCCGTCACCTTCCCCCGGCCTGGCCGGCGCGTCCGGCCCAGGAGACCTTCCGCCGTATCGCCACCCGGACGCACGAGCCGGCGCGCCGGCTGGCGCGGGAACTGCTGGACACCGTCCCGGAGGCGCCGGACGACGGTACCGGGGCACGGGGCACGGGCGCGTGAGCGCCGGACACCGGCGCCCCCTGACGCGCCGGCTCTCCCTCACCGGGGCGCCGGGGGCACGCTCATCGGGGCGCCGGGTGGCGCCCCCCAGGGGTCCCGCCATGGGCGCGTATGGCGGGCGCCCCGGGGTCACCCCTCCGCGAAGTCCTCGGGCCGCACCCCGGCTTCCTCCATGGCTTCGCGTACCGTGCGCCCCGTCCCGCCCGGCGCGTCGCGCTGTGTGTCGTCCTTGCCGGTGACGACCTCGTCGGTGGTCTCGGTCTTCGGCCGGTTCTCCTCGGGCACGGTCATGACGGCTCCTCTCGCTCCTCGCGGGGATGTTCAGTGCTGGTCGGGGTCGGCTTCGTCGGCGCCGCTGCCGGTACGGCTCGGCTGGCCTCCACCGGTGGTGCCGTACCCGCCGGGAACGCCGGGGACGGTGTCGGCGTCCGCCTCCTCGCGGGAGATGTGGCGGGTGGCGCGGACGTTGGAGCGCCGCTCGGAGTGCGGGTAGCTGAACGGCCGCGCCGCGGCACGCTCCTCCTCCGCCCGCCGGATGTCTGATTCGGATGGTTCAGGGGTCTTGTCGTGCTTGGCCATGGTCTGCGAGTTACCAAGCGCGCCGACACCATGCGGTGGCGCCGGGGCGCGAGGCGCCGCCTAACCCCCGTTCAGCGGTTTACACGGGGCGGCCAGCGAGTTAACATACAACCAAATGGTTGTAGATGAAGGTACCGGCGGAGACCTGGACCGGCTCTTCCACGCCCTGGCGGACCCCACCCGCCGGGACATACTGCGCCGCTGCGTCCAAGGTGATCTGTCGGTGTCACAACTGGCCGCGGCCTACCCGATGAGCTTCGCCGCAGTGCAGAAACACGTGGCGGTGCTGGAGCGGGCCGGACTGATCACCAAGCAGCGCCGGGGACGGGAGCAGCTCGTCCTCACCGAGCCCGACGCCGTGGCGCGGGCGCGGCAGGCCCTCGACGACCTGGAGGCCCTGTGGCGCGGCAGGGTGGAGCGCATGTCCTCCCTGCTCGCCCAGGATCCCCCTCCCCACGAGCACCCTCAGGAAGAAGGACCGGACAGATGAGCGTCACCAGCGTGGACAAGGACTTCGACAGCCTCACCCTCACCCTGGTCGCGGACTTCGCGGCCCCGGTCGAGAAGGTCTGGCAACTGTGGGCGGACCCGCGCCGGCTGGAGCGCTGGTGGGGACCGCCGACCTACCCGGCGACCATCGAGAAACACGATCTGACGCCGGGCGGCGAGGTCACCTACTTCATGACGGGCCCCGACGGCGACAAGCCCCGCGGCTGGTGGCGCGTCACGTCGGTCGCCCCGCCGACGTCCCTGGAGTTCACGGACGGCTTCGCCGACCCGGACGGCACCCCGAGCGCCACGATGCCCGTCAGCACCGTGAGCGTGCGGCTGACCCGGCACGGGAACGGCACCCGCATGGAGATCCGCTCCGCCTTCGACAGCCGGGAGCAGATGGACCAGCTGGTCACCATGGGCATGGAGGAAGGCCTCAAGGAGGCGGTCGGCCAGATGGACGCGCTCCTGGCCGGCTGAGACGAAACACCGTGGGGCCGCTCACGGCACCGGCGAGGTGATCGCCGGCCGCGGCGGCCTCACCGCTCCACGGCCTCCCCGGCCTGCCAGCGCAGCAGATCGCCCGGCTGACACTCGAGCACCTCGCAGAGCGCGGCCAGCGTCGAGAAACGCACCGCCTTGGCGCGGCTGTTCTTGAGGGTTGGCCAGCATTACTTCGATGTCGACGACGATCGGCATCAGATCACCTCGGCCAGCTCGGCCCGCATCCGCGCCGCCTCGACGTCGCGCGCGACGGCTTGGGCGAGCAGCATCCGCAGCACGAGCACGATCAGCGCGATCGCCACCACCCCGCACAGCAGCGGCACCGTCACGGCCTGCACGAACAGCGAACCGGCGAACAGCACTGTCGATATTCGACAGGTCCGGCAAGAGGTCCGGCTAGGCGGCGCGCTGTGGGGTAGCCGGGCAGAGAGGCCCACCTCGACGATCGAGAGCGGTTGAGATGGCGATAGTGGAGAGTCCCGGACTTGCGACGGCGGCGGACGAGGAGGCACGGCCCCTGGTCTCCCCGGTCAATTCGCACAACGAGTGGGATCCGCTGGAGGAGATCGTCGTCGGACGTCTCGACGGCGCGACGATCCCTTCCGGCCATCCGGTCGTGACCTGCAACATCCCGCCCTGGGCGACGCGGTTGCAGGGGCTCGCCGCCGGGTTCCGGTATCCGCGGCCACTGGTCGAGCGGGCACAGGAGGAACTCGACGGGTTCATCGCCCTGCTGCGGTCCCTCGGCGTCACGGTCCGCCGCCCGGACGCGGTCGACCACCGGCAGCGCTTCGCCACCCCCGACTGGTCGTCACGCGGCTTCTGCAACACCTGCCCCCGCGACAGCATGCTCGTGATCGGCGACGAGATCATCGAGACCCCGATGGCCTGGCCGTGCCGCTATTTCGAGACGCACTCCTACCGGACGCTGCTCAAGGACTACTTCCGCCGCGGCGCGCGCTGGACGTCGGCGCCGAAGCCGCAGCTCACCGACGAACTGTACGACTCGGATTTCCGCGTCCCGGAGCCGGGTGAGCCGATGCGCTACATCCTCACCGAGTTCGAGCCGGTCTTCGACGCGGCGGATTTCGTGCGCGCGGGGCGCGATCTTTTCGTGACGCCGAGCAACGTCACCAATCGGATGGGCATCGAATGGCTGCGCCGTCACCTGGGGCCCGGCTACCGCATCCACGAGATCGAGAGCAGGTGCCGGACGCCCATGCACATCGACACGACGTTCGTCCCGCTCTCGCCCGGAAAGGTTCTGGTAAATCCGGAATACATCGACGTCGACCGTCTGCCCGACGTCCTGAAATCCTGGGACGTCCTGGTCGCCCCCGAACCGGATCCGATCGGCGACCGTCTGCTCAAAATCACCTCGATGTGCGGCAAATGGCTCAGCATGAACGTTCTCATGGTCGACGAGAAACGCGTGATCGCGGAGCGGCACCACACCGCCATGCTGCGCGCACTGGAAAAGTGGGGATTCGAACCCATCCCGTGCGACCTGCTGCACTACGCGCCGTTCGGCGGATCGTTCCACTGCGCGACCCTCGATGTCCGACGGCGGGGGACGCTCGCGTCGTACGTCGACTGACCGGACGGACCGGCGCGGGCGCCGGCCTCAGCCGACGGACGAGGTGCGGATGGCGGCGATGTCGAGCTGGAGGCGCACCTTCTCGCTCACCATGGCCCCACCCTCGGCCAGTCTGGAGTCGTACGACAGGCCCCAGTCGGACCGGTTGATGGTGGTGGTGCCGTCGAAGCCGACCCGCTCGTAGCCGAACGGGTCGGTGACATGGCCTATGTAGGTGAGTTCCAGGACGACCGGGCGGGTGGTGGCCTTGATGGTGAGGTCACCGGTCATCTGGTAGACGTCGGCGCCGCCGAACCGCACGGCGGTGCTGATGAAGCGCATCCGGGGATAGGTCGCCGCGTCCAGGAAGTCCCGCCCCATCAGGTGCGCGTCGCGCTGTTCCACGCCGGTGTCGACGCTGCCGGTCGACAGGACGATCTCCGCCCGGCTGCGAGCCGGATCACGGCCGTCGAAGTACAGACGGCTCTGGTATTCCGTGAAGGCCCCGCGGACCGTGGTCACCATGGCATGCCGGACCGAGAACCCGATTCTGCTGTGTGCGGGGTCGATGACCCATTCCCCGGTAAGGCCCGCCAGTGCGGGATCCGGAACAACGGCGGCCGAAGAGCGCGAGGGCCTGGCGGAGGGGTCGGACAGGACGGGCGACGCGGAGCGGCGGGGCGAAGAACCACGGCTGAACAGATTCATGATTCATCTGATTACTGCACCGGAGATGGCACAGGCAAGTCCCCGCCAGAAGCCGGGGTTTCGCTGATCGACATCGGGTGATTCATGAACCTCTTTCACATGACCGATGACCAAAAATCCATAAACCGCTCACCGAATCCTCAAGAAGTGGGCGTGGCTGAAATACGCCGGAGAAATATCCGGGAAGAGCGGTATCGGCCGGCTTGAGCCGGCCGCTGGTCGCCGCAGACGTGCTGCCGCCGTGGACATGGCCGGCCGCACTGCGCTGACCGCCTCCACAGCGGCACCGTGCCGAGGCCGGCGGCTCGGCACGGTGCCGTTTTCTCGCGCGGTCGGGTCAGCGGGCGTTGAAGCGGTACGACCCCGCGCGCGCCCGGTAGACCTCGTAGGCGGCGCCACCGGAGGTGTCGTCACGCACGAAGGCGACCCCCTCAGGGGCGGTGACGGGCTTGCCCTGGGTGGGGACCCAGATCTCCGCCTCGGTGTTGTACGGGACGGTGACCGCGAGGTCGATCCGGCCGTCCGGCCGGCGCCGCCACCGCGAGGACACCCGGCCGCGCACGGTGTCGATCGAGGCGCTGACGTGGTCGAGCGTCGCGGGCGCCAGATCGAGGTCCTCCGTGTCCTTCGGGACACGGCTGTTGACCGCCACCGTCGGGATGTACGGGCGCACGCGCAGCGACTCGTACGCGGCCGCGGTCGGCTTGATGCCGGCCAGGCTCTGGTAGAACCAGGTGGCCACGTTGGAGCGGTAGTGGTGGTTGACCGACAGCCGGTCGGTCCACTGCTCCCACAGCGAGGTGGCGCCCTTGGCGATCTGGTGGACGTAGCCGGGCGGGCCGGTCTGCGTGACGGCCTTCAGGGCGATGTCGGTGTAGCCGTACTCGCTGAGGATGTTGAACTCGTAGCGCGAGCCGTACATGTCGTTCTGGAGGTGCTGGTCCGCGGCCACGACGCGGTCGGCGAGGAGCTTCGCGAGGGCCTTCCTGTTCTCCGCGAGCGTCTTGGTGCCGGGCAGGTGACGCGGGTCGTCGGGGTCCAGGTCGGAGCCGGGGACCAGGTCGAAGGCGATGGCCATGGCGTTCTCGCTGGAGACGCTGCCCTGGGTGAAGTGGCCCAGCTCGGCGTCCCAGTAGTGGGCGATGAACGCCCTGCGCAGCGTGCGCGCCAGCCGCGCGTAGTGGGCGGCGCGGCCCGTGCGGCCGAGCAGGCGTCCCACCTCGTCCATGTAGTCGCAGAAGTGGATGTAGAAGGCGAGGCTGATGACCGCGTTGCTGCCCGGGCTCTCCGCGCCGGAGTAGGCGCCGAGGGAGGCTTCGAACCGGTAGTCGTTCTCGGCCGTGAACAGCGTCTCGTAGTACCTCAGGAGCGTGTCCTGGTGGTCGTACAGCTCGGCGAAGAGGCTGCTGTTGCCGTAGTACGTGTACAGCTCCCTCGGCATGACGAAGTACGCCGAGTCCCAGGCGGGCACCGCCTTCCAGGTGGCGTTCCAGCCGGGTGTGCGGTCGTAGCCGTATCCACCCTTGGCGACGGGAACGAACATGGGCAGCTGGCCGGTGGAGATCTGGGCGTCCGGGAAGTGCCGCAGGTAGGTGGTGAAGACGCCGTTGACGTCCCAGGTGAGGGACTCCGACTCGGAGCTGGCCATGGCGTCGCCGGTCCAGCCGTTCTTCTCCCGGGAGGGGGTGTCGGTGGGCTTCTGGACCAGGTTGTTCTGCTCGGCCCACTCCAGGTTCCGCTGGAGGCGGTTGAGCAGGGCGTTGTCGGTGGTGAAGGTGCCGGTGCGGGCGAAGCCGGTGCGGGCGACGCCGACGGTCAGCACGTCCGCGTCCCGGGTGAGGTCGGGGGTGCGGCCGAGGACGGCTTCGAGCTGGTGGACCTCCAGGTAGCGGAAGCCGAAGTGGCTGAACTGCTGCTCCCAGCTCTGCGTCGCCCGCCTGCCGACGGTGTAGTAGTGCGTCTGGAGATTGGCGTCGTGCTGGAAGTTCTCCTCCTCCACCGAGAACGGGGAGCCGGCCGTGCCGTCGCCCGCGGTGATCCGGTTGCCGCCGCGGATCCGCAGGGTGAGGCCGGCCCGGTCGGGGCTTACGTCGGTGAGCCGGAGGTGGACCAGGCCCGTCAGGATCTGGCCGTAGTCCAGGATCCAGACGCCCGAGCCGGGCGCGGTCTCGGTGAGCGAGACGGGCCGCAGCCGCCGGCCGACCAGCACCGGCTCCGCCTCGTGGGCGCGCGGGACGGCCGGCCGGAAGCCGTCGGGGATCGTCGTGGCGGGCAGCGCGCCGTGGTGCTTCGGCGCGGGGCCCGAGCAGCTGCCCGGGGGGATCAGTTCGGTGGCCGGACGCCACTCCCGGCCGGCGCGGTAGCCGGTCGAGCGCCACTCCCCCAGCTCCTCCGCGCGCCGGGCGTCGTACTTCTCGCCCGAGTACACGGAGTCGAAGGTGGTGGGGCCGTCCGCGGCCAGCCAGTCCTTGTCCGTGACGAGCGTGGTGGTGGAGCCGTCGGTGTGGGTCACGACGAGCTTCGCGCGCAGCCGGGGCTGGCCCGCGTAGGGCGCGAGGTGCCAGTACCACTCCTGCGGGGTCGTGACCCCGTACCAGCCGCGGCCGAGTTCGGCGGCGAGGACGTTCTCCCGGCCGGACCGCAGCAGCGCGGTGACGTCGAAGGTGTCGTAGAGGACCGTACGGTCGTAGCTGCTCTGGTCGGTGAGCAGCCGCGGCACGTTGGTGCCGTCCGCGGCGGCCGGCCTGCCGTCGACGGTGATCGGGTCGCCGTTGACGGTGAGGGTGACGTTGCCCGCGGCGCTCAGGTGCAGGCGGGCGGTGGCGATGTTCCGGCCTCGGGGCAGGGTGAACGCGCGGCGCAGCACGGGTGCCGGGCCGGCAATGGGCAGGACGGTGTTCTTGGCGGGGATGTAGGGGTTCTTGGGCGGGAAGGTCAGGCCGGCGAGGGTGCCGATGCCGGCCTCGAAGGGGTTGGCGCCGGTGGTGAGGTCGACGGCGAAGTCGGGGGCGCCGGTGCCGGTCACCTCGACGGTGCGCACGGTGGCGGAGGTGCCGCCGCCGAAGCCGAAACTGCCGTGGCGGCGGATCTGGTCGCCGGTGAGGGTGCGGCTGTCGACCTCGACGCCGTTGACCTCGGTGGTGACGGTGAGACCGCGGGCGGTGACCCGCACGGTGTGGTCGCGGGTGGCCCAGGTGTCCTTGGTGAGTCCGGTCGCGGCGGGGAGGGTGACCGTGCCGACCGGGACGCTGCGGGTGCCGGCGGTGGTGGGGTTGGTCTCGCTCTGCCGGTCGTAGAAGTCGACGCCCCAGTCGGGTTCGGAGGTGCCGTCGTCCACCCATGTGTTGCCGGCGTAGTGCCTGGTCCGCATGGCCAGCTGCATGTCGTCGCCGCTCCGCCGGAGGGTCCAGTCGAGGGCCTCGCCCCAGGTCTTGCCGACGGGTTCGGCGCGCAGCAGCAGCGACAGGCCGCTCGCGGCGTCCGCGCCGCCGCGGAAGACGACCGTAGCGGACAGGTCCTTCCAGTCGTGGTCCTGCGCCACGCGGCCGCCGATCCACCGCGCGCCCGCCCAGTCCCGCTCGCCCTTCAGCAGACCGGTCTCCCACCGCGCGGGCGCGCTCCAGGGGCCGGGGGTGCCCTTCTCGTCCCAGGTCCGCACCCGCCAGTGGTACGCCCGCTCCGACCGGAGCGCGGGACCGCCGTAGACCACCTCGGTGCTGTTCGAGCCGGCCACCTTGCCGCTGCGCCACACGTCCGCCGCGCCGGGCCTGGTGCCGACCTGGATCTCGTACGCGGACTGTCTGGCCACCGGGGGCACCCAGCTGAACGCCGGGACGGTCTCCGTGCCGAGGGGGGCGACCCGGGAGTTGACCTGGAGGTGCGCGGGAGCGGAACCGTGTCCGACCGCCGCGGCGGCGTGGGGTGCGGGGGCGGCGAGCGGGAGGGCGGTCCCGGCCGCCGCCGCCGTCATGATGCCGAGCATGTGTCTGCGGCTCAGCGCGTCTCTGTTCTCCTCGGGCACGGCTCACATCCCTTGAAACGTTTCAATACCTTACAAGCGGTAAGCTTATGAAGACACTGACCGGAAGACAATGGTCCGGGGCCGAGCGACACCTCCTCCGCCCGCTCGAACCCGTACGGCAGCAGCCCCGCCGTCGAGGCAGGCGGCTGGAGTTCACTGGGAGGGCCGGTCGGAGCCGGAGACAAATTTCATCTATGTGGTAGCTTTTGACGCCGCATTGCGGCGCACGACCGTCACGGACCGGCCTAGTTGGGGAGTGAGCGCACGGTGGGTCAGGCAAAAGCGCGTGGGCCCTACGCCAAGACACCGGCCCGCCGGGCGGAGATCGTGCGGGCGGCACGCGACAGTTTCGCCGAGAAGGGCTACGCCAAGTCCTCCCTGCGGGACATCGCGGAACGGGCCGGCATCACCCACGCCGGCCTCCTCCACCACTTCCGCAACAAGGACGACCTCCTCGCCGGAGTGCTCGCACAGCGCGACTCCGAGGAGTGGCAGGAAGGGCTGGCGCAGGTCGACAGCCCCGACCAGCTCGCGCCCTACCTCGGCGAACTCATCCGCCACCACCAGCAGGCCCCCGAGCTGATGCGGCTGTGGATCGAACTCGCAGCAGCCGCCTCACGCCAGGACCACCCCGCGCACGCCTACTTCGTCGAGCGCTACGCACGCGGCCGCAGCCAGTTCGCCGAGGGGTTCCACGACGAGTCGGCCCGCGGCCGGCTGCGCGAGGGCCTCACCCCCGAGAGCGCCGCGGTCCTCTTCCACGCCGTGCTCAACGGCCTCCAGTTGCAGTGGGTGCTCGACCAGGACCTGGACATCATCGGCCCCGTCAACGACTTCGTGGGCATGCTCCTCGAACGGGGCGCTCAGGACGACACCTGACGGGTGCGGGAGACCGGGTTCGTACGGTGATCTGCGGGCCCGGCCGGACTGGCCGGGCCCCGCCGGTCCGCCGCCGGTGCCCGCCCCGCTTCCGGACTGCCCCGGCCGGAGGCAGCATGGAAGTGCCGGAGGCCGGAAACCCGGGAGCGGAGCGCTGTCGGTGAAAGCCGGCACGGCCACCGAACGGTGGAGGAGGATCCGCGATGACAGCCGAATCCCTCCGGTCGGACGACGAGTACGGCTCCGATTCGCCTCCGCCCACCGGTCTGCTGGACGTGCTGAGCGTGTCCGCGATGGTCGTCGACGCCGACGGACGCATCGTGTTCTGGACCCCGCAGGCGCAGGAGCTGTTCGGATACTCCGCGCAGGAGGCTCTCGGCAAGTACGCGGCGCGCCTGTTCATCCACCCCGAGCACCTCCAGGCCGTGGTGCGGCTGTTCGCGGAGGTGCTGGAGACGGGCCGGAGCTGGGCGGGCGCCTTCCCCATCCGGCACAAGGACGGCAGCAGCCGCCTGATGGAGTTCCGCAACATGCGGCTCCAGGACGACCTCGGCGACGTCTACGCCCTGGGCATCGCGGCCGACCACGCCCTGCTCCAGCGCGTCGAGACCGACCTCGCGCTGTGCGAGCGGCTGATCAACCAGTCCCCGATCGGGCTGGCGCTGCTCGACCCCGACCTGCGCTACCTCCTGGTCAACCCGGCGCTGGAGCGCATCGACGGCATCCCCGCCGAGGATCACGTGGGCCGCGGGCTGCGGGAGACCCTGCCGCTGCCCGACGTGGAGACCATCGAGTCCGCGCTGCGCCAGGTGCTCACCACCGGCACACCGCTGCTCGACCAGTACCACGTGGGCCGCCCGCCCACCGATCCCGACCACGAGCACGCCTGGTCGCTCTCCTTCTACCGGCTTGAGGACCCCGGCGGACGGGTCCTGGGCGCGGCGACCTCGGTCGTGGACGTCACCGAACGGCACCGCGCGGCCGGTGAGGCCGACCGGGCCCGGCGGCGCCTCGCCCTGATCGCCGACGCCTCCACCCGCGTCGGCACCACGCTGGAGGTGGAGCAGACCGCCCGCGAGCTGGCCGACATCGCCGTTCCGCAGCTGGCCGACGTGGTCGCCGTGGACGTGCTCGACTCGGCGCTGGCCTGCCGCCGCGCGCGCCGGCCCGACAACGGGCCGGAGCTGTTCCGCTCGCTCGCCCTGAAGGCGGCCCACCCGACGGTGGCGCTGCGCGCCGCCGATCCGCCCGGCGACCTCGCGGCGTACGGGGGTGACCGCCTGGTCACCCTGTGCGTGCACACCGGACGGCCGATCCTGGTGCGCCACGTCGGGGACCGCGATCTGCCGCGCATCGCCCGGGACGCCGAGGCGGGCGCGCTCCTGGCCCGGGCCGGTGTGCACTCCTACCTCGCGGTCCCGTTGACCGCGCACGGCGAGGTGATCGGCGCCCTGGACCTCAAGCGCACCCGCAACCCGCTGCCGTTCGACGAGGACGACGTGATTCTCGCCAGTGAGCTGGCCAGCCGCACCGCCGTGGCCATCGACAACGCCCGCTGGTTCCAGAGCGTGCGCAACACCGCCCTGACCCTCCAGCGCAGTCTGCTGCCCGACCACCCGCCCCGGCACACCGGCCTGGAGCTGGCCTCCCGCTACCAGCCCGCCCAGGCCACCAGCGAGGTCGGCGGCGACTGGTACGACGTGATCCCGCTGGCCGACGACCGGACGGCCCTGGTCGTCGGCGACGTCATGGGCAACGGCATCGACGCGGCCGCCACCATGGGCCGGCTGCGCACCGCCACCTGTGCCTACGCGGACCTCGACCTCGATCCGGGCGCGGTGCTCCAGCACCTGGACCGGATCACCTGCGACCTGGAGCACTACATCGTGACCTGTCTGTACGCGGTGTACGACCCGCGTACAGGGCGGTGCCGCATCGCCAACGCGGGCCACATGCCGCCCGCCCTGGCCGGTCCGGACCGCGCCCCCGGGCTGCTCGACCTGCCTCCCGGAGCGCCGCTCGGCGTCGGCGGCATCCCCTTCGAGACCACCACCGCCGATCTCGGCCCCGGTGATCTGCTGGTCCTCTACACCGACGGTCTCGTCGAGACCCGCCACCATTCCATCGACGACCGTCTGAACGTGCTCCTCAGCTTCCTCGACGAACCCGCCCGGCCCCTGGAGCAGACCTGTGACCTCCTCCTGTACGGCCTGCGGCATCCCGACGATCATGACGACGTGGCCCTCCTCGTCGCCCGGGCCGTGTAGACGGACGGCGGGCGGGGGAACCGGGGCGGACGGACATGCGTTCTCGTTCGTGACCGAGCCGGATCGGCCGGCCCGCGGGCCGGCGAGCAGAAACCGAGCAGAAACGGGGCCATGTGATGAGCGAGAAGGCGCGGAAACTGTTCGAGGCGCTCGACCTCGATCAGAACGGCACACTGACGCGGGAAGAGGTGATCACCGCCCTGCGGACGAAGGGCCCGTCCCTGGCCGCGTCCGGGGACCTGCCGTTCTGGGCGCTGGGGGACGCCGACGCCTCCTCCGCCCTGTTCGACGCCGCCGACCAGAACGGGGACTCGGTGCTGACCCTGGAGGAGTTCGCGGCGGTCGTGGACCGCCGGTTCGGCTGGCGCTGACGGTCTGCGTCCCGGACACCGGGGTCCGACTCTGGAAGGGGGACACACACGGCGGCCGAGTCCCCGCTCGGCTGTCGTGCCGACACCGGAGGTGCGCCATGACCGGACCTGTCGTCGTCGGACTCGACGGCTCCGCCGCGAGCCTGACGGCCGCGTGGTGGGCCGCCCACGAGGCCGCGGAACGGCCCCTGCCGCTCCTGCTGCTGCACTCCTGGACCACCCAGCCCTTCGACGTGCCCGACGCCGAGGAGCCGCACGGCAAGCAGTACGGGCGGACCGTGCTGCGGCGGACCGCCGGGGAGCTGCTGGACCGCCACGGCGATCTCGCGCTGTCCACGGAACTGGTGGACGTTCCCGCCGCGCGGGCCCTCCTGGACCGCGGTGAGAGCGCGGCCGTGCTCGTCCTCGGCTCCCGCGGGCACGGTTCCGTGGCGAGCTTCCTGCTCGGCTCCATCAGCCTGCGCGTCCTCGGCGTGGCGCCCTGTCCGGCGGTGACCGTGCGGGCCGGCGACCCCGTCGTCGAGGCGGGCCCCGACCACCCCGCGGCCGCCGGGCGGGACGAGATCGTGGTGGGGCTGTCCGAGCCGGGTCCGGCGTCCGGCCCGCTGCTGGAGTTCGCGCTCACCGCCGCCCGGGCGCACGGCCTGCGGGTGCGGGCCGTGCGGGCCCTTCAGTCGTCCCTGCTCGTGTCCCCCGCCCAGCAGGCGTCCGTCGAGGACGCCGATCGCCGCAGGGAGGAGCGGGAACGCGGTCTGCTGGCCGCCGTGCTGGGCCCGTGGCGGGAGCGGTTCCCCGGTGTGCCCGTCGTGGAGCAGGTCACGACCGGTCCGGCCACGCAGGTGCTGCTGTCCGCCGCCGTGCGCGGCCGGCTCACCGTCGTGGGGCGCCGACGGCACGTCTCCCGGCACACCTGGAAGCTGGGGCCGGTCGCACACGCGGCACTGCACCATGTGCCGTGCCCGGTCGCCGTCGTCCCGCACGACTGACGCGGCCGGGCCCCAACGAGCTGGGAAACCGCCGTCACTCCGGCAGCAGCACCCGGCATGTCTCGCCCGGCTGCACACCGACCCCGCGGCCGGGCAGGCGGACGTCGATCGGCGAGGGGTCGGAGGCCGGTACGGCGATCTCCAGGTGCAGTCGCTCCAGCCGCAGCCGGACGCCCCAGTTGCCGTGGTACTGCAAGGTGAAGCAGTACGAGGACAGCTCGGGCAGCGGCACCGGATCCAGCCACAGGGCGCCGTCCCTGGCCTCCAGGCCGGTGAGTCCGCGCTGCACGAGGTCGCAGGTGCCGGCCATGGCGCCCAGGTGGATGCCCTCACCGGTGGTGCCGCCCTGCACGTCGGCGATGTCGCCCTGGAGGGCCTCCTGGCAGAACTTCCATGCCTCCGCCCGCCGGGCCCGGGCCAGGACCCAGCCGTGGACGATGCCGCTGAGTGTGGAGCCGTGGCTGGTGCGGTGCAGGTAGTAGTCGACGGTGCGCCGCCACACGTCGTCGTCCATCGGCACCCGCAACCGGTCGAAGAGGCCCCGCAGCACGGCCGGTGAGAACAGGTAGCCGAGCATCAGGACGTCGGCCTGCTTGGAGGCCTGGTAGCGGTTGACGGTGTCGCCCTCGGCCTCCAGGATCCGGTCCAGGCGCCGGATGTCGCCATAGCGCTGCCGGTATCCCTCCCAGTCGAGCTCCGCCAGCTCGCCGTACCCGTCGAACTGGCTGACCACCCCCGCGTGGAAGGGCACGTGGAGAGTGCGGGAGACGTCGTCCCAGTGCTCCAGCTCACCGCCGTCGAGCCCCGTCCATTCGACGAGTTCACGGCGGCGCGGCTCGGGGAGCGTGCCGAGCAGGTCGAGCGCGCGGGCGAGCACCCAGGCGGCCATGACGTTGGTGTACGTGTTGTCGTCGAGGCCGGGCCCCAGGGCGCCGGGATAGGCGTCGTGGTACTCGTCGGGGCCGACCACGCCGCGGATGCGGTGCCGGCCGAGCCGCTCGTCGTAGACCGCCGAGTCCGCCCAGAAGCGGGCGATCTGCAGCAGCATCTCCGCGCCCTTGGTGTGCAGGAACTCGATGTCGCCGGCGGCCTCGCAGTACCGCCACACGTTGTACGCGATCGCCGAGCCGACGTGGTGCTGGAGCCGGGAGTGGTCGGGCAGCCAGCGGCCCGAACGGGGGTTGAGATGCAGCCGCTGGGTCTCCTCCCGGCCGTCGCTGCCGCTCTGCCAGGGGTACATCGCCCCTCTGCGGCCGGTCTCGCGGGCCGCGGCGCACGCGGGTTCCAGACGCCGGTGGCGGTAGTCCAGCAGGGCGCGGGAGACCTCGGGCAGGTGCAGGTTCAGATAGGGCAGGACGAACAGCTCGTCCCAGAAGACATGGCCCCGGTAGGCCTCCCCGTGCAGTCCGCGGGCCGGCACGCCGACGTCGAGGCCGGCGGTGTGCGGGGACAGCGTCTGCAGGAGGTGGAAGAGGTGCAGCCGGAGGATCCGGCCCGACTCGCCGGGCACGTCCAGCTCGGCCCGGCGCCAGAGCTGGTCCCAGGCGGTGATGTGCGACTCCAGCAGCTCGTCGAAGCCGGGGGCGGCGTCCACTCGGTCGACGGCGGCGTGCAGCGGATCGCTGATCGCCGGGTCGTGGGAGGTGTGCAGGGCGACGGTCTTGTCGACGGTCACGGTCCGGCCGGCGACGAGCGGGAGGTACAGCCGCTGGACGGCGCGCGGAGGGGTGTGCTGGACGGTGACGGGCGCGTCGGCGGTGAGCCGGCCGGCCAGACCGATCCGGATGTCGGAGGTCCGGGTGCGGCAGCGCAGCCACACCGTGCCGGAGTCCGTGTCACCGGTGTGCACATGGGTGAGGTGACGGCCGTCCAGGTCGTGGTAGCGCGGCACGCCGGCGTTGGTGACGCCTCCGTCGAGCGCCGCCTCCACCTCCAGGTCGCCGCCGAAGCCGTCGGCCGTGAACTCGGTGCGCAGGGCGGCGAGGTGGGGGTCGCCCATGTGCACCAGCCGCTGCTGGCGCACCGACAGCGCGCGTCCGTCGCCGAGCGCGAACCGCGTCCGGCGCTCCAGCCGGCCCGAGGGCGGGTGCAGCACCAGGCGGTGTTCGAGCACCGTCGCGGTGTCGGGCGTGATCCAGTCCTGGCCGGGCAGGCGGAAACGCAGCGGCAGCCAGTTCGGCAGGTTGACCATGTCCTCGTTCTCGACCCGGCGCCCGGCCACCTCGGAGGTGAGCCGGTTGTAGACGCCCGCGGCGTAGGTGCCCGGGTAGTGCACCTCGTCCGCGACGCACTCGGGGAGCGCGCCGCGGGTGGCGAAGTAGCCGTTGCCCAGGGTGCACAGCGATTCCCGCAGCCGCTCCTGGGTGGCGGCGTACCCCTCGTATTCCCAGGTGAGGCGGATCGGCTCGGTCATGGAGCCTCCTCACCTGCGGGGCCTGGGCGGCGGACGATTCAGGAGTACCGTGCGGTTCCCGCTTCAATCGTGGCGCCGCCGGTCTCCTTGCGTCCTGTCGCCGTCGGCCTCCTGCCCGAACGGTCAGAAGGGCTCTTCCCTGCGCACGGTGCACAGCGCCCAGATGACGAACCCGGAGATCGCGATCATCACGACCGACCAGACCGGGTAGTACGGCAGGGAGAGGAAGTTCGCGATGATGACGAGCCCCGCCACGGCCACGCCGGCGACGCGTGCCCACAGGGACGCCTGGAACAGCCCGAAGCTGATGATCAGCGCGGCGACGCCCAGGAAGAGATGGATCCAGCCCCAGCCGGTGAGGTCGAACTCGAAGACGTAGTCGCGGGTGGTGAGGAAGACGTCGTCCTCGGCGATCGCCGCGATGCCCCGCAGGATGTCGAGGATGCCGGCGATCATGAGCATGACGGCCGCGAAGATCGTCAGGCCGGTGGCCCACTCCCGCCTCGCGGTGTGGGTGCGCGTGGTGGTCGATGTCATCCTGCTGCCTCGTTTCGGTCTCGTCCGGTGCGCTCGGCGACCGGAGGTGAGGTGTCTCCCGCCCACCGTGGCCGCGGCGGGGGCCGGGCCGCCTCACCCGGGACGGGTGAGCGTGGTGCCGGTGCCGGCCGCGGTGATCTCGGCGGTGGGAGAGGGTCACTCCGGCGCCTGGCGCATCTCCACCACCCGCAGGCCCAGCGATCGGCAGCGGGCCAGCAGCCCGTACAGGTGCGCCTCGTCGACGACCGGGCCGTACAGGATCGTCTGACCGGACATGACCACGTGGTCCAGCTCAGGGAAGGCTTTGGCCAGCGTCTCCGACATATGTCCGTCGACGCGGATCTCGTAGCGCATGAGCTGCTCTCCCGAGGACGGCCTGGGGCGGGCCGGGTGCGTCGTTACCGCGTTCGTGCGCCCTTCCCTGCGATGGTCCGCCCTGCCAGGTGGCCCGCCTTCACCCGGCAGAGGTGAACCCGCGCCGGGAGGGTGAGGTGCGCGCCGGTGGCTCACAGCGGCCGCGACGCACACGCCGGTGGCTCACAACAGCCCCAGTTCGCGCGCCCGGCGCACCGCGTCGCCGCGCCGGCCGACGGCCAGCTTTCGGTAGGCGCTCTTGAGGTGGGTCTTCACCGTGTTCACGGACACGCACAGGTCGGCCGCGATCTCCTGTGCCGACATGGTCTGCGCCAGCCGGCGCAGCACGTCGCGCTCGCGTCCGCTCAGCTCCTCCACGAGCGGCGGCGGTGCCGGTCGCGGCGAGGGGGCGCCGGTGAGCCAGCCTCCGGTCAGCCCGCGCAGGGCCGGCGCGTCCAGCAGGGGGCGCAGCCAGGGGCCCGCCTCCAGGAACGGCCGGCGCAGCCGCTCGCGCCGGGCGTCACGGAGCGCCTGGGCGACGAGTCGGCGGGCGGCCGTTTCGTCCCCCGCCTGGTGGAGGGCCTGGGCCCGTACCAGGGTGGCCCGGACGGTCACCGCCGGACCGGGCCGGTCGTCGGCCGGCAGGCTGTCGATGAGGTCCAGTGCCTCGCCGTGGCGGCCCGCCGCGAGCCGTGCCCGCGCCACCTCGACCGCGCAGGCCGTGCGGTGGCGCGCCGCGCCGCTGAGGATCTCCGCGGCCGTCTCCGGCCGCCCCTGGGCCAGGTGGGCGGCGGAGGCGACCAGGGCGGTGTGGTCCTCGGCCCACGGCGAGGCCACCGCCGCGGCGATGGCCGGGTCCGCCGCCTTCAGCGCGGCACGCGCGTCGCCCTTGGCCAGCAGCAGACGCCCCCGGGTGATGGCCCGGCCCGCCTCCGTCACCGGGTCCTCGGGGAGCGCGCGGGAGGCGGTCGCCTCGTCGAGGAGGGCCTGGGCGCGGTCGAGTTCGTCGCGGTCGACGAGGACGGCGGCCAGGACCAGCCGGCCGATGCCGGACCCGGACCGCTGGGGCAGGCCGTACCGTTCCGCCTCGTCGGCCGCCGCGCGGGCCTTGTGCTCGGCCCGGCCGGGCCGGCCGTCCAGGTAGTCGATCAGGGCCAGGTGGCCGAGGCAGTCCAGCCGGGGCAGGGCGGTGGCGGCGCCGCCCGGGTGCCCGGCGACGGCCGACAGGGCGGCGCGCGCGTCGTCGAACCGTCCGGCCCACAGTCGGACGGATCCCAGGTGGGTGAGGAGCAGGGCGGTGAGTTCCGGATGCTCGTCGAGGAGGTGTGCGGGCACATCCGGTCTGAGCCGCCGCGCGGTCTCGGCGGCGTGTTCGGCCCGGCCCGGGGAGCCGGTCAGCCGGGCGGCCAGGGCTTCCAGGAGGGCGCAGCTCAGCAGGGCGGCCGCGGGGCCGGACGCGTCCCGGGCGAGGTCCTCCTCGGCGTGGCGCAGATGGACCAGACCGTGGTCGAGGTCGCACCGCGCCAGCTCGCGAGCGGCACGGACGAGGTCGGCGGGAGCGCCCCTCGCCTCGGGGCTCATCCGTGCGAACAGGTCGGAGAGGTCGTCGGAGCGCAGGCCGGTGAAGAGCTGCCCGATCGCCAGGTCGTCGACGACGGCGCGGGCGGTGAACTGCCAGTCGCCGGCCTCGGCGCCCTGGGCGAGCGCTTCGGGCAGCGCCCCGGAGCCCCGTAGCCACCGGGCGGCCCGGCGGCGCAGTTCGGGCTCCAGGCCGGGGGCGCGTTCCCGCAGATGGGCGCGGAGGATCTCCGCGAACAGCGGGTGCAGGCAGTACCAGGAGTGGTCGAGGTGCTGGACGAACGCGTTCTCGCGGTGCAGCGCGGCCAGGATCGGCTCGGCGTCGGTGCGCAGCGTCACCGCGTTCACCAGGTCCGGGCAGAACCGTTCCAGGACGCTGATGTTCAGCAGCAGCTCCTGTGTCGCGGGCGGCTGCCGGTCGAGCACCTCGGCCAGCAGGAAGTCGGCCACCGTGCTGCGGCCGGCCTCGAACCGCTTCAGGTAGGTGTCCGGGTCCGCGCTCCGCCGGGCGGCCAGGGCGCACAGTCTCAGGCCCGCGGCCCAGCCCCGGGTGCGTTCCACCAGGGCGCGAACGGCGCTCGGGGCCAGGCACAGACCGTGCGTCCGCAGCAGTGCCGCCGCCTCCTCGGCCGTGAAGGCCAGCTCGGCGTCCCGGATCTCCGTCATCTCGCCGGACGCCCGGTAGCGGTGCAGCGGCAGCAGGGGTTCGGTGCGGGTGACGAGGACGAGCCGCAGTCCCGGTCCGGCATGGTGCAGGAGGAACTGCAACTGGTCCGCGACGTCGGGGGCCGTCACCCGGTCGAACTCGTCCAGCACCAGGACGACGGGGGTGTCCCGGCCGCCGAGCGCGGCGGCGAGCCGGGCCAGCATCCCGCGGTCCACCCGGCTCGCCTCCGCCGGGGTGCCGACCTCCACGGGCACCGGCACCCCGGCGGACCGCAGGGCCTCCAGCAGATACGCCCAGAAGATCCCGGGAGACCGGTCGGAGTCGTCGGCGGTGAGCCAGGCGACCGGTTCCCGCAGGTCGGCGGCCCATTCGGCGACCAGCAGCGTCTTTCCCGCGCCGGCCGGCCCGTTGACCATCGTCAGCGGCGTCCCGAGGGCCCGGCTCAGGTGCCGCAGCAGTCGCTCCCGGCGCAGGAACGTGGCGGGCCGCCTCGGCGGGGCGAGGCGGGCGCGCAGGATCGGATCGCCCCTGGGGTCGACGCCACAGGACGCCGACCGGGGACCGGAGTCGTCGAGAGCGGCCATAGAACCCACCACTGCGGTCCGTCCAGATGTCGAGCGGTGCTCTTGCGCCCAGGGTCCCAGTCCGGACGCGCGGGCGCGCGTCGACGCCGCCGCGGCGGCCTCCGGGTCCGTCACCGCGTGTCCCGCGCGGAAGCCTCACGGAGGGCGCGCGGGGCGGGCGGCCGTTCCGCGAGCGATCCGGATGGAGGAAGAGACCCGGCGGAGGCCGGCGAAACGCCGTCGGGGTCCTTCTCGACGTCCACGGCAGGGGCGAACATCCGCGTCATGGACATCTTGCTCGTCGCCAGCGCGTTCAACAGCCTCTCCCAGCGTGTGTACGCGGAACTGTCGGACCAGGGGCACCGGGTGGACGTCGTTCTCGCCTCGCGCGGCGCCGACGCGGTGCGGGCCGCCGTACGCGAGGCGCGCCCGGACCTGATCGTCGCTCCGATGCTGAGGACGGCGCTGCCGGAGGACGTGTGGCGGGAGCACACCTGCCTCGTCGTGCACCCGGGACCACCCGGCGACCGCGGCCCGTCCGCGCTGGACTGGGCGATCGCCGAGGAGGCGCCGCGCTGGGGGGTGACGGTGCTCCAGGCCGAGGCGGCGATGGACGCCGGCGACGTGTGGGCCGCCGAGTCCTTCCCGGTGCCGCCGGTCGGCAAGAGCGACCTGTACCGGGGCGAGGTCTCCGACGCCGCCTCGGCCGCCGTCCTGCTGGCCGTGCGGCGGTACGCCGACGGATCGTTCAAGCCGCAGCCGCAGAGCGATCCCGGGATCCGGGTGGTGTGGCGTGACTTCTTCCGCCAGGAGCGGCGACGGATCGACTGGGAGAACGACGGCACCGCGACGGTGCTGCGCAAGCTGCGCGGCGCCGACTCCCAGCCGGGGGTCCTGGACGAACTCCTCGGCCGGGAGGTGTTCCTGCACGGCGGGCACCCCGAGGACCGGCTGCGCGGACGCCCCGGGGAGCTGCTCGCCACCCGGGCCGGGGCGGTCTGCCGGGCCACCCGGGACGGCGCGGTGTGGATCACGGAGCTGCGCCCCCGCAAGTGCTCCGGCGCCCCGGCGCCCTTCCGCCGGCCTGCGGCGTCCGTGCTGGCCTCCTTCCCGGCGCCGTCCGGCGTCGCCGAGGGGCCGCCGCGCTCCGACGGCGGCCCGCACTGGCTGCCGGAGCACACCGCCCCGCTGGAGCTGCCCCCGGACCGGAGCACCTGGAGCGACATCCGCTACCGGCGCCACGGCGACGTCGGGTTCCTTGCCTTCTCCTTCCCCGGTGGGGCGATGAGCACCGACCACTGCCGCAGGCTGCTCGCCGCCTACCGGTACGCGCTCGCCCGCCCCACCCCGGTGCTGGTGCTCGGCGGAACCCGTGACTTCTTCTCCAACGGCATCCATCTGAACGTGATCGAGGCGGCGAGCGACCCGGCGGGCGAGTCCTGGGCCAACCTCAACGCCATGAACGACCTGGTCGAGGCGGTGCTGCGGACCACCGACCGGCTGGTGGTGGCGGCGCTCGGCGGCAACGCGGCGGCCGGCGGCGTCATGCTCGCCCTGGCCGCCGACGAGGTGTGGTGCCGCACGGGCGCCGTCCTCAACCCGCACTACCGGCGCATGGGCCTGTACGGGTCGGAGTACTGGACGTACACGCTGCCGCGCCGGGTGGGAGCCGAGACGGCGCGCCGGCTGACGGCCGAGGCGTTGCCGGTGAGCGCCGCGGCGGCCGCGCGGACCGGGCTGGTGGACCGTCCGGTGCCGGTCCCGGCGCGGGAGTTCACCGCCGAGACCGAGCGCATGGCGGCCGCGCTCGCCGGCGCCCCGGACCTCGGGCGGCGGATCGCCGCGAAGGCCGCGGCGCGCCGGGCGGACGAGGAGCGACGGCCGCTGGCCGAGTACCGGCGGGACGAACTCGCCCGGATGCGTGCGATCTTCTTCGACCCGGGGGCCTCGTACCACGCTCTGCGGTCGGCCTTCGTCCGCAAGCTGCCCCAGGATCCCGCCACGCAGACGGTCACCGGGGGTGCGCGATGAGCGCGCGGCTGCTGGTGGCGGGGGTCGGCAACATCTTCCTCGCGGACGACGCCTTCGGTCCCGAGGTGATCCGTGCCCTGGAGCGGCGCCCGCTGCCGTCCGAGGTGCGGGTGCGGGACTTCGGCATCCGCGGCATGGATCTCGCGTACACGCTGCTCGACGGCTACGACACGGCCGTCCTGGTCGACGCGGCCGTGCGGGGGCACCGGCCGGGCACCCTGTCGCTGATCGAGCCGGAACCGCCGGACCGGGCCACGGCCGCCGCACCGCCCGAGGCGCACGGCATGGACCCGGCGAAGGTGCTGGCCCTCGCCGCGCACCTGGGCGACGAGCCGCTGCCACGGGTCCTCGTCCTCGCCTGCGAGCCGGAGGTACGGCCGTCCGGCGACGAGGACATCGCCCCGGGCCTCAGCGGGACGATGCGTGACGCGGTCGAACGGGCCGTCGCCGCCCTGCACACGATGGTGCCGGTGCTGCTCGCGGACCCCGCGGCCACACCCCCGTTGAGCCGCCCGGAGGAATCCACGGCCCCCTCCCCGGCCGGTCGCCCGCCCCTCGTGGCCGGCGGCGCCGAGGATCGATAGCGGTCCGGCACACCCGAATTTCCGCGAGGAGCAGCGCCCATGTGCGAGTCCGCCGACGACGTCACCCAGGCCGTCCTGGCGAAGAACGACGGGCTGGCCGCGGGCCTGCGCGAGGACCTCGCCCGGCGCGGGGTGAGCGTGGTCAACCTCCTGTCCAGCCCGGGCAGCGGCAAGACGGAACTCCTCGGACGGGTGCTGGCCCGGGCGGTGGAGCGGGGCGTCCCGGTGGCCGCGCTCACCGCCGACCTGGCCACCGAGAACGACGCCCACCGGCTCGCCCGCTCGGGCGCTCCGGTGAAACAGCTGCTGACCGACGGGCTGTGCCATCTGGAGGCCCGGCAGCTGCGCGGCCATGTGGAGGAGTGGCTGCCGCGCGACACCGCGCTGCTGTTCGTGGAGAACGTCGGCAACCTCGTCTGCCCGGCGGCCTACGACCTCGGTGAGAGCCTGCGGGTCGTGCTCATGGCGGTGACGGAGGGCGAGGACAAACCGCTGAAGTACCCCACGGCCTTCGGCTCCGCCCATCTGGTGGTGGTCACCAAGACCGATCTGGCCGAGGCCGCCGGTTTCGACGCGGCCGCCTTCACCGACCATGTACGGCGGGTCAACCCGGGGGTGGAGGTGCTGCGGTCCTGCGCCCGGACCGGCGAGGGTGTCGACACCCTCCTGGAGCGGGTGCTCGCCGTACGGGACGGGGCGCCCGTCCACCGGCCTCCCCTGGCGCCGCACCCGCACGGCCACGTCCACGCGGCCGCCCCCGTCGCGTGACGGCGCCCGTCGCACAGGCCGTGCGCCGCCGTGTCACCGTGCGCGGCACGGTGCAGGGCGTGGGATTCCGCCCGTTCGTGCACCGCCTGGCCACCGACCTGGCGCTGGCCGGGTTCGTGAGCAACACGGCGAGCGGTGTGCTCATCGAGGTGGAGGGCCCGCCGGACGGTGTCGCCCGCTTCTGCGACCGGCTGGCCTCGGAGCCACCGCCGCTGGCCGCCGTCACCGGGATCGGGGTCGAGGACCTGCCCGCCACCGGTGCCGACGACGCCTTCACGATCCGTTCCACCGAGCGCTCCCCGGGCCGCACCCTGCTGCCGCCCGACACGGCGACCTGTGCCGACTGTCTGCGGGAGCTGGCCGAGCCGGCCGACCGCCGCCACCGGCACCCGTTCGTCACCTGCACGCACTGCGGCCCCCGCTTCACCATCGCCACCGCGATGCCGTACGACCGGGCGGTCACGACCATGTCCGGCTTCCCGATGTGTCCCGCCTGCGCCCGGGAGTACGGCGATCCCGGCGACCGCCGCTTCCACGCCCAGCCCGTGGCCTGCCCGCAGTGCGGGCCCCGGTTGCGCCTGGTGCCGGCCGCCGGAAGCGGGGTCCGCGCCGCCCGGGACGCCGACGCCCTGGCGGCGGCCCGGACGCTGCTGGCCGCCGGGCGGATCGTCGCCGTCAAGGGCCTGGGCGGCTACCACCTGGCGTGCGACGCCACCGACGCGCGGGCCGTGGACGCGCTGCGCGCCCGCAAGGCGCGCGGCGACAAGCCGTTCGCGGTGATGTGCGCGGATCTCGACGCCGTGCGGCGGATCGCCGTGCTCTCCCCCGCCGAGCGGGCCGCCCTCACCGGCCCCCGCCGCCCGATCGTCCTGCTGCGCCGGCGCGCACGACAGGACGCCCTGGCGTCCTGTGTCTGCCCCGGCAGCCCGCACCTCGGCGTGATGCTGCCCTACACCCCCGTGCACACGCTGCTGTTCGGGCTGCCCGGCGATCCGCCGGGCCCGCGGGTGCTGGTGATGACGAGCGGCAACCGCTCGGGGGAGCCGATCGTCACGGACGACGAGGAGGCACTGACCCGGCTGGCGGGGCTGGCCGACGCCTGGCTCGCCCACGACCGGGCCATCGCCTCGCCGTGCGACGACTCCCTGCTGCGGGTGCGCCCCGACGGCACCGAACAGGTGCTGCGCCGCTCCCGGGGGTTCGTGCCGCGCCCGCTGCGCCTGCCGGTCGTGGTGCGGCCCGCGCTCGCCGTGGGCGGCGACCTGAAGAACGCCCTCTGCCTCGGCGAGGGCGACCACGCCTGGTTCGGCCCGCACATCGGGGACATGGGTGACCTGGCCACGCTGGAGGCGGCGCGGCGGGCGGAGTCGCAGCTGCGGCGCCTGACCGGCGTCAGCCCCGGACTGGTCGCCGCCGACCTGCACCCGGGGTACCACTCCGTGCGGTGGGCCGCCCGGCTGCTGCCGGACGCACCCGTGCCGGTGCAGCACCATCACGCGCACATCGCCTCGGCGATGGCCGAGCACGGCCTCGACGGCACGACACCCGTGATCGGCGTCGCGTTCGACGGCACGGGATACGGCGACGACGGCACCGTGTGGGGCGGCGAGGTCCTGCTCGCCGACTACACCGGCTACCGGCGCTTCGCCCATCTGGCCCCCGCCCCGCTGCCCGGCGGAGACGCGGGGGTGGCCAACCCGTGCCGTCTGGCGCTGGCGCGGCTGTGGGCGGCGGGGTTGCGGTGGGACGCTGCCCTGCCCTGCGTCACCGCCTGCACTCCTGATGAACTGGCCGTTCTGCGACGGCAGTTGGACCAGGGGCTGGCCTGTGTGGCGACCTCCAGCATGGGCCGGCTCTTCGACGCCGTGTCGTCCCTCGTCGGCGTGTGCCACCGCGCGGGATACGAGGCCCAGGCCGCCCTGGAGCTGGAGGCCGCGGCCGCGTCCGCCTGGGACGCCGACAGCTCGGCGTACGCCTTCGGCATCGCCGCCGGGGTGTGCGATCCGGCGCCCGTGCTGAGCGCGCTCGTCGACGGCCTGCGGCGCGGCACCCCGGTCCCCGTGCTGGCGGCGCGTTTCCACCGTGGCGTGGCGCGGGCCGTCGTGGAGATCTGCCGGGGCGCGCGCCGGGCCACCGGCCTGACGACCGTCGCCCTCAGCGGCGGGGTCTTCGCCAACGCGCTGCTGGAGGAGGAGTGCGCGCGGCTGCTGGCCGGGGACGGCTTCGCGGTGCTCCGCCACGGTGAAGTCCCCCCGACCGACGGCGGGCTGGCCCTCGGCCAGCTGGTGGTCGCGGCGCACGAACGACAAGAGGAGTGACCCATGTGTTTGGCAGTGCCCGGCAAGGTCGTGGCCATCGACGACGGCGCCGACCCGCTCACCGGGCTGATCGACTTCGGCGGTGTGCGCAAGCAGGCGTGTCTGGAGTACGTGCCCGACGTGCGGGTCGGTGAGTACGTCATCGTGCACGTCGGGTTCGCGCTCCAGCGCCTGGACGAGGAGTCGGCCCTGGCCTCCCTGAAGCTCTTCGAGGAACTGGGGCTGCTGGAGGAGGAGTTCGGCGACGCCTGGGAGCAGGCGGCCCAGGAGGCGGGCACCGCCGTGGCGGCGGAGCACCAGGACAGCGGGAGTGAGGCCCGGTGAAGTACATCGACGAGTTCAACGACCCCGCTCTGGCCCGGCGGCTGCTGGACGAGATCCACGCCACCGCCACCCGGCCGTGGGCCCTGATGGAGGTGTGCGGCGGACAGACGCACTCGATCATCCGGCACGGCATCGACCAACTGCTGCCGGAGAAGGTGGAGTTGATCCACGGCCCCGGCTGTCCCGTCTGTGTCACGCCGCTGGAGGTCATCGACAAGGCGCTGGAGATCGCCGCGCGTCCGGGCGTGATCTTCTGCTCCTTCGGGGACATGCTCCGCGTGCCCGGCACCGACCGTGACCTGTTCCGGGTCAAGGGCGAGGGCGGCGACGTACGCGTGGTCTACTCGCCGCTCGACGCCCTGGAGCTGGCTCGCCGCCACCCGGACCGGGAGGTGGTCTTCTTCGCCATCGGCTTCGAGACGACGGCCCCCGCCAACGCGATGGCCGTGCACCAGGCACGCCGCCTCGGCCTGACCAACTTCAGCCTCCTGGTGTCGCATGTGCGGGTGCCCCCGGCGATCGAGGCCATCATGACCGCCCCCGCCTGCCGGGTGCAGGGCTTCCTGGCCGCCGGGCACGTGTGCAGCGTGATGGGCACGGCCGAGTACCCGCGGCTCGCCGAGCGGTTCGGTGTGCCGGTCGTGGTGACCGGCTTCGAACCGCTGGACATCCTGGAGGGCATCCGCCGGGCGGTCCGCCAGCTGGAGCGCGGCGAGCACCGGGTGGAGAACGCCTACGCGCGGGCGGTGCGCGAGGACGGCAATCCGGCCGCCGTCCGCATGATCGAGGAGGTGTTCGAGGTCACCGACCGCAACTGGCGCGGCATCGGACCCATCCCGGGCAGCGGCTGGCGGCTGACCGAGGCGTTTCGCGCGTACGACGCCGAGCACCGCTTCGACGTCACCGGGATCCGCACCGAGGAGCCCGCCGAGTGCCGCAGCGGCGAGGTGCTCCAGGGGCTGATCAAGCCGACCGAGTGCGCCGCGTTCGGCACCACCTGCACCCCGCGCACCCCGCTCGGCGCCACGATGGTCTCCAGCGAGGGGGCCTGCGCGGCCTATTACCTGTACCGCCGGATGAACGCCCCGACGCCGCAGGCCGACCGGGCCGCGCGGGAGGAGATGAACCCCGTTGCCTGAACTCACCGACACGGTCGACCCGGCCGCCTGGACCTGCCCCGCTCCGCTGCGCGACCAGCCGGTGGTGGTGATGGGGCACGGCGGAGGCGGCGCGCTCTCGGCGGAGCTGGTGGAGCAGGTCTTCGCCCCCGCCTACGGCAACGCCTCCCTCGCCGCGCTCACCGACTCCGCGGTGCTCGAACTGGGCGGCGCGCGGCTGGCGTTCTCCACCGACTCCTATGTGGTCCGGCCGCTGTTCTTCCCCGGTGGCTGTCTCGGTGACCTCGCGGTCAACGGCACCGTGAACGACCTGGCGATGAGCGGGGCCCGGCCCGCGTACCTGTCCGCCGCCTTCGTGCTGGAGGAGGGCGTGGAGCTGGCCGTGGTGGAGCGGATCGCGCGGGCCATGGGCGCGTCGGCCGAGGCCGCCGGCGTCACGATCGCCACGGGCGACACCAAGGTGGTGGAGTGCGGGCACGGCGACGGTGTGTACGTCACCACCGCCGGGGTGGGGCTGGTCCCCGACGGGGTGGACATCCGTCCCCAGCGCGCGCGGCCCGGTGACGTGGTGATCGTCAGCGGCCCGATCGGCCTGCACGGCGTGGCGATCATGAGTGTGCGGGAGGGACTGGAGTTCGGCGCGGAGGTGGCCAGCGACACCGCGCCGCTGGCGGACCTGGTGGCGGCCATGCTGGCCGTCACGCCCGACATCCATGTGCTGCGCGACCCCACCCGGGGCGGGCTGGCCGCGTCCCTCAACGAGATCGCCCGTGCCTCCGGTACCGGTGTCCGGCTGCGGGAGCGGGCCGTCCCGGTGCCGGACGCGGTGGCGAACGCCTGTGGCTTCCTGGGGCTCGACCCCCTCTATGTCGCCAACGAGGGCCGGCTGGTCGCCTTCGTGCCCCCGTCGGCGGCGGACGGAGTGCTCGCGGCGATGCGCGCCCATCCGCAGGGTGCGGGGGCCACGGTGATCGGCGAGTGCGTCGCCGACCATCCCGGCATGGTCGTGGTCTCCACCGGCCTCGGCGGCACCCGTGTCGTGGACCTGCCGCTCGGGGAGCAGCTGCCGCGCATCTGCTGAGCCGTCAGCACGGGAGTGGCCCCAGCCGAGGTGTCGGCGGGGGCCACTCGGGATGGGTGCGGCCGGTACGGGGGCGCGACCGGCCCACTCGCGCCGGGGCGGGGCCTAGGGCGAGGCCGGTACCGGCTCGATGGCGGTGATCTCCAGTTCCCGGCCGCTGCGCAGCTCGGTGGAGGGCCGGTCGCAGCGCGGGCACCAGAAGAACGGGGGCATGCCCACCGGGAACTCCTCGGCGCACGGGCCGCAGTAGGCCCGTGCGGTCACCTGTTCGACCACGAGCCGTGCCGAGGCGAGCGCGGTGCCGTCGCGGGCCACCTCGAAGGCGAAGGTCAGGGCGTCGGGGACGACCCCGGCCAGCTCGCCGACGCGGACGGTCACCGCCGAGACGGCGTCCGTCCCGTCGGAGCGGGCCAGTTCGTCGGCCCGCTCGATGATCGCGGTCGCGATCGACAGTTCGTGCACGGTCGGCTCACGGGTAGCGGTGGCCGGCCCGGAAGCCGCCGGCCATCCGCCAGATCCGCGCCTCCCGCCGCAGGCTGGGCAGCTCCCACAGGAGCAGCCCCAGTGCCATGCCGCCCAGCATGACGGCCTCGGTCTTCAGCACCCGCTGTCCGGACATCCCGGCCGCCCTGCCCTCGGCGGTCGACCTGCGTGCTCGTTGGATCATCATCATGTGCCGCGACTCCCTGCTGTCCGTCGTCCCGTGTCTCTCGTCCCGTCTCATCCCGGCGAGATGTTCGGCATGGTCTCCGCGAGGGCGTCATGCCGCTTCCAGTGGATCCCGGTGGAGCGGCGCGCGTCGGCGGTGCCGTCCTCGTGGTGCCCGGTCTGCTCCTCGTACCGGCCCTTGTTGCCCTGGTGCATGCCGGCCACGTGCCGGGGTGTGTCGGGCTTCGCCTGAGGCCGGCCCACTCTGATGCTGCCCATGGGTGATCTCCTTCCTCGCCTCCGACCTGCGGAGTGCGTCCTCATGACCGCTCGGTGAGGTCCTCGAAGAACCGCTCGACGGCCGGCCAGATCCGGCCGCCGCCGGACAGGCCGCGCCATTCCCGGCGGACGACCGCGACCATCCGGTAGCAGTCGTCGATCGGCACGATCCAGTGGTGGTCGAGGCCGTGGACGGTGTTCACCAGCAGTGCCTCCACCTCGGGTTCCACGGTGGCGAGCGGTGGACACGTCTCGGCCAGCCGCTGCCAGGCCGCCGCGTCCACCTCCCACCGCATGGCCCCCGCCGGGCTCGGGCCCTGGGCGGTGACGGTGCCGTCGGTCCGGGGCACGAAGAAGACCAGGCCGACGGGTACGCCGAGGGCCGCCGTGTCGACCTTGGGCAGCCGGATCCGGCGCCGGGGCACGAGCCGGCAGTGTCCGTCGCCCGCCCCGCCCTGGGCGAACAGCACCGAGCAGGGGCCGCAGACGCAGCGCACCTGGTCCTGCCGGGTGTCGTACAGGTGGGGGTGTTCGTCGGGCACCGGCGCGGCGCACAGGTCGCACACCTCCGCCTCGGCCGCCGCCGTGCCGTCGGCCGAGGAGCGGATGAGGCGGGCCAGCGCTCCGTCCGTGGTCACCGTGCGCCCCGGTGGGTCAGGGTGGCCAGTGGTACGAAGGCGGGGGCGGTGGCGGTGAGCGGTTCCACCGCGGTCAGTTCGGGTGCCGCGGCGAGCACCGCCTCACGGACGGCGGCGGTGACCTCCGAGGCTCCACCGCCGCAGCCGGAACCGCAGCCGCCGCCCGCCGTGAGCCGCACCCGGGCGACGTCGCCGTCGACACCGGCCCACTCCACGTCCCCGCCGCGTTCGCGCACGGCGGGCCGCAGCCGTTCGACCGCGCGGGCCGCCCGGCGCTCGGCGGGCTCGGGGTGGATGTCGTGCAGCACCAGCAGGTGTCCCAGCAGCTCGTCGTCGGCCAGGCGGTCGGCCAGCCGCCCGTCGGCGTGGTCCAGGACCCGGGCCAGCGCCTCGCCGTAGACCTCGGTCAGCAGTCGTACCGCCTCGGTCGCGGAGCGGGTGGTGGGACCGGGTGCGGACTGGAGTGTCTCCAGCAGCTCGTCGAGCCGGGCGAGCCGGGCCTCCACGTCCGGGTCGGGGAGGCGGTCGGCCTCAGCCATGGTTCGCCCCGTACGTCGGCGAGTGCAGCGTGGTCAGCGTCTTGCCCTTGCCGACGTACATGTGCACGCCGCACGGCAGGCAGGGGTCGAAGCTGCGGACGGTGCGCATGATGTCGACGCCCTTGAAGTCGTCGGGCCCGTTCTCCTCGAAGATGGGCTGGCCCTGGACGGCGTCCTCGTAGGGGCCGGGGGTGCCGTACATGTCGCGGGGGCTGGCGTTCCACGGGGTGGGCGGATACGGGTGGTAGTTGGCGATCTTCTTGTCCTTGATCACCAGGTGGTGGGAGAGGACCCCGCGCACGGCCTCGTGGAAGCCGCAGCCGATCGCCTCGTCGGGCACCTCGTAGTTCTCGAACACCTTGGTCTCGCCCGCGCGCACCATCCCCATGGCCTCTTCGAGGAACTGCAGGGCCATGGCCGCCGCGTAGGCGACGAAGTACGGCCGGGCGCGGTCGCGTTCGATGGTGTTGCTCCACGGCGGGATGCGCCACTCCAGGGTCGTCTCCGGGAGCTTCTCGCCCTTGGGGAGCGAGATGCGCACGCTGTTGCCGGTGGCCTTGACGTAGGGGGTGTCGACCAGGCCGCTCAGCGCGGTCGACCACAGCCGGGCGAGCGGGCCGCCGCCGGTGTCCAGGGCGAGGTGCTGCCCGCTGGCCTTGTCGTACCAGCGCGGGCTCATCACCCAGCTGTACTTGTCGCCGAAGTCGCGCTTCTGCGGGACCGGGACGGTCGTCTGGTTCCACGGGTGGCGCATGTCGACGGGGTTGCCGAGCGGGTCGTGGGTGACGAAGGGCTGCTCGTTCACCCAGTCCTCGTAGTAGGAGCTGCCGAGCAGGACGCGCAGGCCGAGGTTGATGTCGACGAGGTTGTTGGTGATCAGCTCACCGTCGACGACGACACCCGGGGTGACGTACATCTGCTTGCCCCAGGTGTTCATCGTCTCGTACCGGTAGTCGACGGTCCTGGGGTCCTGGAAGGCACCCCAGCAGCCGAGCAGGACGCGGCGGCGGCCGACCTCCTCGTAGCCGGGCAGCGCCTCGTAGAAGAAGTCGAAGACGTCGTCGTTCATGGCGACGGCCTTCTTGACGAAGTCGATGACCCGCATGAGCCGGCTGAGGTAGTCGGTGAAGGCGGTCGGCTGCGGCATCGTGCCGACACCACCGGGGTACAGCGTCGACGGGTGGACGTGCCGTCCCTCCATGAGACAGAACATCTCACGGGTGATCCGGCTCATCTTCAGGGCTTCCTTGTACACCGCGCCCTCGAAGGGGTTGAACGCCCGCATGATGTCGGCGATCGTCCGGTAGCCGTGGATCTCGCCGCGGGGCGACTCGGTGCGTTCGGCGCGGGCCAGCACACCGGGGTTGGTGGCCTTGACCATCGCCTCGCAGAAGTCCACGAACACCAGGTTGTCCTGGAAGATCGTGTGGTCGAACATGTACTCGGCCGCTTCGCCGAGGTTGACGATGTAGTCGGCCAGCGGAGGAGGCTTGACGCCGTAGGCCATCTGCTGGGCATAGTCGGAGCAGGTGGTGTGGTTGTCGCCGCAGATGCCGCAGATGCGGGACGTGATGAACCCCGCGTCCCGTGGGTCCTTGCCCTTCATGAACACCGAGTAGCCGCGGAACAGCGACGAGGTGCTGTGGCATTCCACGACTTCCCGGTTGGCGAAGTCGATCTTCGTGTAGATGCCCAGGTTCCCGATGATCCGGGTGATCGGATCCCAGGACATGTCCACGAGCTGTGGCGGCTTGCGCTCCGTGGGCCGGGCCTCGGTGGTGGTCATCTGTGGTACTGCCCCTCGCTGTCGGTGATGTGGGGACGGGTGGTGGGGTGCGCGTGGTGCGGCATCAGGGCCGCCAGCGCGGGTCGTAGCCGCTGGTCAGCTTCCGCTTGTTGTGGCGCCACTTGGGCTCGTGGTTGACCAGCTCGTTCGTCATGCCGCGCAGCCGGCGGATGACCGCCCCGTACGGCTTGATGGCCAGGGACGACAGGGTGCCGCCGGGCGGCTCGTCCATGAACGGCATGAACGCGTCGGGGAAGCCGGGCATCGTGCAGCCGATGCAGATGCCGCCCACGTTCGGGCAGCCGCCGATGCCGGCCATCCAGCCGCGCTTGGGCACGTTGCAGTTGACGACCGGACCCCAACAGCCCGTCCTGACCAGGCACTTGGGCGAGTTGTAGTCCTTGGCGAAGCTCGCCTGCTCGTAGTACGCGCCGCGGTCGCAGCCCTCGTGGACCGTCTTCCCGAAGAGCCACTGCGGGCGCAGCATGTGGTCCAGCGGGGGTGGGGGCGCGGAGCCGGCCGCGTGGTAGAGGACCCAGACCAGGGTCTCCATGAAGTTCTCGGGCTGGATCGGGCAGCCGGGCACGTTGACGACCGGGAGGCCGCCCTGGGAGGTGTAGTCCCAGCCCAGGTAGTCGGCGAGGCCCATGCAGCCGGTCGGGTTGCCGGACATGGCGTGGATGCCGCCGAAGGTGGCGCAGGTGCCGGCGGCCACCACGGCCCAGGCCTTGGGGGCGAGTTGGTCGATCCACCAGTTCAGGGTCTGCGGTTCGCCGGTCTCCGGGTCGTTGCCGAAGGACGTCCAGTAGCCGTCGCCCTCGATGATGTTCTGGTTGGGGATCGAGCCCTCGATGACGAGGATGAACGGGGCCAGTTCGCCGCGCACCGCCGCCCGGTAGGGGGCGAGGAAGTCCTCGCCGCCCAGGCTCGGTGAGAGCACCTTGTTGACCAGGTTCACCTTCGGCAGGCCCGGGATCAGGCCGAGCACCAGGTCCTCGATGGAGGGCTGGCCGGCGGCGGTCAGGGAGACCGTGTCGCCGTCGCAGCTCATGCCCTCGGAGATCCAGAGGATGTGGATCTCCTCGAAGCCCTGCCGGTCCTCGGCGCGGCTGGGTTCCTTGCTGACTTCTTCGGTGCTGCTGTGCGTGGTCATGTCATCGGCCTCCGCTGCGGTGGGTCTCGGAGTCGGTCGTGTGCCGTGCCGGGGATGCGGCGGAAGCCGGTGCCGGCGGCTCGTCCGGGGAGCCGGCGGGTTCGAGGGGTTCGAGCTCGTCGGGCCGGAAGTAGTGGAAGCGGCCGTACCAGGTGTGCAGTTCGGACGCGGGATCGTCGTCGAGGGTGACGGCGAGGTGGGTGCTGCCGTCCACGTCGTGGAAGACGGCGGCCACTTCGGCGGTCCGCCCGGCCAGGAACATGTCCTGGGCGTCGGCGCCCCGTCGCCGGGGGTGGAGCCGTACGCGGCTGCCTCGGCCGAGGGCCGTGCCGTCGACGAGCACCGTGTCGGTGGACGGGTGGAGACCGTCGTCACCACCCTCCTGCCACCAGGCGGGACGTTCGGCGAGTGGGGACTCCTGGGCGGTCGGGGGTGCCGGTGCGGCCAGGGGTGCGGTGACGGTCGGGGGTGCGGCGGTGGCCGGGGACACGGCGGCGGTCGGTGGTGCCGGTGCGGCCGGGGACAGGGAGCGGACGGCGCCGTGCAGCCGTGCGAACACCTCCGGGGGCATGGTCTCGACGCGGTCGAGGATGGCGGCGGCCCGGGCGTCGGTGGCGCGCGCCTCGCGTTTCTCCTCGTCGGTCAGGAGCATCGTGCGCAGCGTGAGGATCTCGTCGATCTCCGCCGCGTCGTGCAGGTCGCCCGGGCTCTCCGGAGCCACCTGGGGGTGGTCGGGCAGGATGATCGGGGAGGACAGCAGGACGTCACCGCCGGGTTCGCCACCGGATTCACCGCCGGGCGCGCCACCGGGTTCGCCTCCCAGGACGGGGAAGGTGAACTCGTTGCGGCAGGCGCGGGCGTGGGCGATCAGATCCGTGGGCGGATCGGTCAGCGAGACGAACTCCACGCCGTCGCCGCCGACGAGGGTGTGGGTGGCGATGAGCGCGCGCCGCAGCGCCTCCTCGCGCGGGGTCCGCGGCTCGGGGGCGGCCCCGGTGTTCGTGGTGCGCACCCGCAGCCGGCAGAGGTCCGGCGCGAGCCGCTCGGCGGCGACGGTGACGTCCGCCCGTACCTCCTCGCGGCGCCGCACCACGCGCCCGGCGCGTCCCGGCAGCGACTCGATGTCCGCGCCGGCCGCCGCTCTCACCTGGACGGTGTGGTCCTCCTGGAGCAGTGCGTCCAGCGCGACCGTCACTTCCGCCTCGCGCGGCACCGCCTCGTCGAAGGTCAGATGCGTGGTGCCGTCGTCGGTGCGCAGCGACTCCACCTCGCGGCGGGCACCGTCCGGGCCGGTCTCCTCCATCTGTTTGCGCTGCGTCTGGAGGTACCGGAGGCGCACCCGTACGGACGCGCCGGGCCGACGGACACGCAGCAGGCATTCGGTCTGCTGGTACCAGGAGTCGGCGGAGCCGGACACACCGGGGACGACGGGACCGTCCGACTCCACCCAGTCGCGGGGGAACAGCACCCCGAACTGCCAGCGGACGCGGTTCTTGGCCGAGGAACGGCGGTAGGGGTAGAGGAGGTAGCCCTCGTACAGGACGGCGTCGGCGACCGCGCTCACCCGCGCGAAGACGTCCCGGGACGGGTCCGCCGGCACGTCCGCGCCGCCCTGTGCGGCAGCGCACGCCGTGCCGGCCTCCACCGTTCCCTGCGACATCGCGCCTCCTCGTGTCCGTGTGGGATCCCATGCCTTCCACCACGGTCACATCGCCCACCCGAACTCGCCTCCTCCGGCGCGGTTTCACTGGGCCGTTCGAGGTGCGGGCCGGACGCAGAGCGGCAGAGCCCCTCCGGGCCGGCGCAGGCCCGGAGGGGAACCCTCGGTCAGGTCACTCCGGGGCGTCCTGCGGGTACCAGCGCAGTTCCACCGTGTTGCCGTCGGGGTCGCGGACGTAGACGGACGTGGCGTTGCCGCGCGCGCCGAACCGCTGCACGGGGCCCTCCAGGACGTCGAAGGTGCCCGACGCGAGGACGGCGTCCCAGTCCACCGGCTCCACGGTGAGGCAGATGTGGTCGACGTTGGACTCGCCCCGGGGGCGGCTGACCAGGTCGATGATGGTGTCCGGGGTGACTCGCACCGAAGGGAAGGGCACCTCGCCGGCCCGCCACTGCGCGAGGCGCACCGGTTCCATGCCGAGTTGCCCGGTGTAGAAGTCCAGGGAGCGTTCGACGTCTTCGACGTTGAGGACCAAGTGGTCGAAGGCCTTCACGCGCAGTATGCCCACGGAGTTCCCTTTCCTGGTGTGAGGAGAGCACCGGGCCTGTGTCTGCCGACACTTGAGTGATGTCGGCGACCCGGCGCCGGTCGTACGGACGACCTGATGGACGCCCTCCACGATCGACCGCGGGGGGCGGTACCAAGTCATGATCGGTGGGCGATCGTTGAGCAAGATACCCGGCCCGTGACGCCCGACCGCGGCAACTCCTCGATGCGGTCGGCACGTTGTCCGGGACGGGCGGCCTCGCGGAACCCGACCGTGAGTCTGCGCGCCGTCGCGCCGCCGGAGGCCAGGCCCAGGCCCACCGCGGGAGTTGCGGTGCGGGCCCGCCGAGTCGCACGGCAGGCACGGGCGTCGGCCGGCCGCGGACGCCCGCCGGCCGCACCCTCGCCCCGACCGGACGGCCGGCCCTCACACGCCCGCCCCGGCCGGACGGCCCGCGACGTCTCAACCGGCCCGGTCCGCGACGCCCGACCGCAGCAACTCCTCCAGCCGGTCGGCGCCGTCCGGGACGGCGGCCTCGCGGAACTCGACCGCGAGTCTGCGCGCCGTCGCGGGCCCGGAGGTCAGGCACCAGTGCCACCAGTGTTCGAGTGCGGGGCCGTCGAGGTGCTCGGCGGGCACCAGTGCCGGCCAGTCGCAGGCACGGGCCTGCGCGGTCACTTTCGCTCCGCCCTCGACCGGGTCGACGGCCAGGGCCGGGACGCCCGCGCGCAGGGCGAGGACGAGTCCGTGCAGCCGGTCGGTGACGACGAGGTCCAGCCGGGTCAGGAGGGACTCCAGCTGGGCCGGTGTGGCGCACAGGCGCCAGTCGCGGGTGTCGAGCCGGGTGTCGAGCTCCAGGCGGACGCAGTCCCGGCCGGCCAGCCAGCGGACGACCTCCGCGGCGACCTCCTCGTGCCGCCGCGACGCGCCGTACTCGTGCTGACCGTGTGTGAGCACCACCCCGACGACCGGGCGTGCCGGAAGGGCGGGGGCGCGCGCCGCGAGGTCCCGGCCGGGCTCGGTGCCCGGGCCGTCCCGGGCCAGCAGATGGTGGAAGCCGGTCACGGCGGGGCTGTCGGGCGCGATGACGGAGGTCCCGACGGCGATCCGCACGCAGTGCGCGAACCGCCGGTGCAGTTCCTCGACCTGCCGTCCGTGCGCCGGGCCGCAGACGAACACGAGGTGCGAGTAGTCCTCGGGCCGCACGTCGTCCAGATGGAGGGCGTCGGGACGGAACCCGGGGCTCCAGGCCACGTCGTACGGGACTCCCCCGCGCCCCAGCGCGTCCCGCACCCGGTCCAGGGCCAGCACGTCCCCGGCGGTCACCTCCCCGTGCAGGAAGCTGAACCATCCGGTCAGCAGCACTCTCCGCGGTGCTCGCGCGCTGGATCCCCACAGTTCTTCGTGCACGGTTCCACGGGGTTCCCGGCGGGGCGGGGCCGCAATCACCGGCACCCGCGACGGCCCAGGGTGTGTGATGGCCGGTGACATCGTCAAGGGCCGGTCCACCGAGGTCGAGCAGCTGCAAAAGCATCGTCGACCGGCTCTGAGTCACGCCGGCGCGCCCGGGGAAGCCTCGCCCGCTCGGCGGCCCTCACGCCGCGGTCGGCTCGCCCGAACGAATGGATCGATCGGTCATTCAGCCTAGAATCCGCCCAAATCGCACTGTCTCAGCACATCGTCCGGACTACTTTCCGCTGGGCTGGTGGCGCGCCGCCCGCCTTCCGTTGCTGCCGACCGACCGAGGGAAAACCGATGGCGACACACACTGAACCGGTTGCTCCGGTACCGGCGGCGGAGCGCCGCAGCCGGGGCCAGGTGGTCGTCACATGGCTGACCACCACCGACCACAAGAAGATCGGCCACCTCTACCTGATCACTTCGTTCGGCTTCTTCCTGATCGGCGGAGTGCTGGCGATGGCGATCCGGGCCGAGCTGGCCCGGCCGGGCCTCCAGCTGCTGTCCAACGAGCAGTACAACCAGGCGTTCACCCTGCACGGCACGATCATGCTGCTGCTGTTCGCGACGCCGACCTTCGCCGGCTTCGCCAACGCGATCATGCCGCTCCAGATCGGTTCCCCGGACGTCGCCTTCCCGCGCCTGAACATGTTCTCCTACTGGCTGTTCCTCTTCGGCGGCCTGATGGTGGTCAGCAGCATGATGGTGCCCGAGGGCGCCGCCGACTTCGGCTGGACCGCCTACACGCCCCTCAGTGGCGGGGAGCGCACCACCCAGCTGGGCGGTGACCTGTGGATCATGGGTCTGGCACTGGGCGGTTTCGGCACGATCCTCGGCGCGGTCAACTTCGTGACCACCATCATCTGCATGCGCGCCCCGGGCATGACGATGTTCCGGATGCCGATCTTCACCTGGAACGTGCTGCTCACCTCGGTGCTGGTACTGCTCGCCTTCCCCGTCCTGGCGGCGGCCCTGTTCGCCCTGGAGGCGGACCGCAAGTTCGGGGCGCACGTCTTCGATCCCGAGAACGGCGGAGCCGTCCTCTGGCAGCACCTCTTCTGGTTCTTCGGGCATCCCGAGGTCTACATCCTCGCCCTGCCGTTCTTCGGCGTGGTCACCGAGATCCTTCCGGTGTTCTCCCGCAAGCCGATCTTCGGCTACATGGGCCTGGTCGGCGCGACCATCGCCATCACGGGTCTGTCGGTGACCGTGTGGGCCCACCACATGTTCGCCACGCAGGCCGTGCTGCTTCCGTTCTTCTCCTTCATGAGCTTCCTGATCGCCGTGCCGACGGGGGTGAAGTTCTTCAACTGGATCGGGACGATGTGGAAGGGCTCGGTGTCGTTCGAGCCGCCGATGCTGTGGGCGGCCGGGTTCCTCGTCACCTTCCTCTTCGGCGGCCTGACCGGTGTCCTGCTCGCCTCACCGCCGATGGACTTCCACGTCACCGACAGCTACTTCGTCATCGCGCACTTCCACTACGTGCTCTTCGGCACGATCGTCTTCGCGATGTTCGGCGGATTCAGCTTCTGGTGGCCGAAGATGACCGGCACCATGCTCGACCACCGCCTGGAGAAGATCCACTTCTGGACCCTGTTCGTCGGCTTCCACACCACCTTCCTCGTCCAGCACTGGCTGGGCGCGGAGGGCATGCCCCGTCGCTATGTCGACTATCTCGCCGCCGACGGTTTCACCGCTCTCAACACCGTCTCCTCCATCGGCTCCTTCCTCCTCGGCCTGTCCACCCTGCCCTTCCTCTACAACGTCTGGAAGACCGCCAAGGAGGGCAGGC
>NZ_BQUN01000200.1:163416-210613 GCF_026008495.1 Streptomyces sp. A012304 | reverse complement strand
CCCCTGGGGTTACGGTCGCTCGCTGGAGTGGGCCACCTCGTGTCCGCCGCCCCGCCACAACTTCGTGACCCTGCCCCGGATCCGCTCCGAGTCCCCCGCCTTCGACCTGCACCATCCGGAGCTGGCGGAGCTGGAGTACCAGGTGCACGGCGGCAGGCGGGACGCTGTGGACGCCGTCAGTCACCGGGGTGAGCCGCTGTGAGGCGCGGCCGGCGGCGCGCCTCGTACGACGAGGGGAACGCGCTGGCCAACACGGTCGAGGGCTACCTCCTCGCCCGCGCCCACCACGACGAGGCGCGCCGGGAGGCCGAGGACCTCTGTGCGCGGATGCCCTGGCTGACCACCGCCCAGGCCGAGGACGTCACACGGCACTACGTCCGACAGCGGATCGCCCTCACCCGTCGGATGCTGCGGACCACCACCGAACGGGCCGCGGAGCTGCGCCGGGAGTACGAGGACCGGTACGCCGTCCTCCGTCGTGAGCTGCTCAGACGCCACACCGTGGGCGCCTGCGCCGTCCTCGCCGCCGCCGCGGGAGTCAGCGCCCTGGGAGGCCTGCTCGTCCGCTAGAGCTCCTCTTCCGCACCTCACCTAGTGGGGGGCGGTCAGCCCGTCAGGTGCCGCTGGAGCCAGTCCGCGGCGGTGCGGCGGAAGAGCCGCCGGTTGTCGGCGCGGAGGAAGTCGTGTCCCTCGTTGTGCAGGGTGAGCAGTTCGGCGGTGTGGCCGCGCTCGCGGGCCGCCCGGAGGAACTGCTCGGACTCGCGCGGCGGGACGTTGGTGTCGTGTTCCCCGTGGACGGCGAGGACCGGGACGCGCAGCTCGTCGATGCGGCTCATGGGTGACAGGGAACGCAGCAGTTCACGGTCGCGCTCGGGATGGCCGTACTTGTGGGCCGCCGACTGCGCGATCCAGGGCTCGGTGCCCTCGAAGAACGTGGCGAAGTCGGACATGCCGCAGACCGCCACCCCGGTGCGGAACAGTTCGGGATGCCAGACCAGGGAGGCGAACGTGAGGTAGCCGCCGTACGAGCGGCCCATCACGGCGAGCCGGGACGGATCGGCCGGACCGGCCACGACCGCGTGGGCGGCGCAGTCGGCCACGTCGTCGAGTGCGGCGAAGCGGCCCGTGCCCAGGTCGGCGTCGACGAAGGACCGTCCGTGGCCGGAGGAGCCGCGGACGTCGGGGGCGAAGATGTCCAGTCCTCGGCCCAGGATTTCGTGGTAGAGCGGGTTGAAGACGGGGCGTTCCTGTTCCTCGGGGCCACCGTGCAGATGGATCACGCAGGGCGCCGGCTCGGCCGGGCCGCGCCCCGGCGCACGGTAGTACCAGCCGTGCAGGGGCAGTCCGTCGCGTGCGGTCAGCCGCAGCGGAACCGGTCGTACGGGCGGGCGGCCCGGGGGAACGGCGTCCTCGTCGCGGGACGACCACGGGGTGCGCAGCAGGGACACGCCCTCGGGGAGCCACCACACGCCGGGGCGGCGTTGTGAGCCGGACAGGGCCAGGGCGAGGCGCCCCGTGCCCGCCGGCACGATCCGGGTGACGACTTCGTGGGGCAGGGGCACGGGCCGTGGTGGTCCGATGAGCGGCCCGTCCGCGCCGGGCCGGAACGTGTCGACGACCTCCAGCTCGCTCGCGCCCCGGACGTTCCAGGCCAGCAGGGCGGTACGGCCGTCGAGGGCGAACTGGAGCAGTTCCAGGCCGCTGCCCTCCCGCTCGGCCGCGACCGACCAGGCGCGCGGCTCCCCCGCGGGGTCGAGGTCGGCGGCGAGGAGCGCGGCGAACTCCCGGTCGGCGTCGCTGCGCAGCCAGAGGGTGTCCGCCCGGGGGGAGAACCTCCCGATCCACGGGTCGCCGTCGGCCACCGGCATGACACAGGTGGTGGTGCGGTCGGTGGTGCGGATCACCACCGCCTCGCGCCGTCCGCGCGGTCCCCGGCGCAGCAGCGCGAGCCGGCCGTCGCGGCCGATGTCGCACACGCGCAGCGTCGCGGCGTCGGTCTCGGTGGCGAGGAGGACCGGGGCGGCCAGTCCGTCGGGGTCGATCAGGTAGGCGGACAGTCCGTCGCCGAAGCCGGCCGTCGGGGCGGTCCGGGGTTCGTGGGGGGCCGTGGCGTCGGCGGTCAGGGAGGGCGGCAGCGTGCCGGTTCCCGGGGCGCTGAGCGGTGCCGCGCCGAGGAGGACGGCGTCGCCGTCCCGGCCGGACCAGCCGGCCGGGATGCCGCCGGGCCGGCCGGCGGGTTCGGCGGGGACGTCGGCCGTGATGTCCGGGGACACGGGGTGGGCCGCGGTCGGCACGGCGACGGTGACCCCGACGGCCGATCCGTCGTGCGCCCAGCAGCCCAGGTAGGCCGTGGTGCCCGGCTCCGCTCCGGCGAGGATGTGGCGGTCGGTGCCGTCGGGGCGCACGCACAGCACCCGCGAGTGCTCACCGCCGCCGGGGGCCGTGGTGTAGGCGATCCAGTGCCCGTCGGGCGACCAGGACACCTCCCGGACGGGGTCCGGTCCGGCGTCGAGCAGACGCACCTCGCCGCCGTCGACGGGCCCCGCCCACAGCTGGGGCACGCCGCCGCGGTCGCAGATGAACGCCACCTGCGCCCCGGAGGGGTCGGCCGAGGGGTACCAGCAGCCGTGGGCGGTGAGCCGGGTCGTGGGATCACGGGGGCCGGAGGCGTCCGGCAGCGGGACCCGGGCGGGGGCGGCGAAGGGGGTGGTACGGCTGTCCGCGCCCGGCGGGGCCTGGCTCGGGCTCCGCGTCGGGTGGGGAACGGTGGGCTGCTCGGCCGCCGTCGTGCGCGTACCGTGCGCCTCCGTCCCGTCCGGGACGTACCGGTCGGTCATATTCCGTGCGTCTGTAGCCATATCTCCAGCAAAGCCGCTTGCCACAGCGCGTTCGCGCCGCGCTTGGTGCGGTGTTCGTCGGGGGCCGCCAGGAGCCGGGCGAGGTAGGAGTCCTGGAAGAGTCCGCGCCGCCTCGCCTCGGGGGCACGGAGCGCTTCGCGCACCCGGTCCAGGACGGGCCCGGCCATATGGGTGATCGCCGGGACCGGGAAGTAGCCCTTGGGGCGGTCGACCACCTCGTGGGGCAGCAGTTTGCGGCCCGCCTCCTTGAGGACTCCCTTGCCGCCCTCGGCCAGCTTCAGCTCCGGCGGACAGGCGGCCGCCAGTTCCACCAGCTCGTGGTCGAGGAACGGGACACGGGCCTCCAGACCCCAGGCCATGGTCATGTTGTCGACCCGTTTCACCGGGTCGTCCACGAGCATGATGTGTGTGTCCAGCCGCAGCGCCGCGTCGAGAGCGGTCTCGGCGCCCGGCTGCGCCATGTGCTCCCGCACGAAGCGGCCGGAGACGTCGTCCGTGGGCAGCATGTGCGGCTGGAGCATCGCGGCGAGGTCGGCGTGCGGCCGGTCGAAGTACGTCTCGGCGTACCGGTCGGCGGCCCGCGCGCGGGCGGCCGAGGCCAGTCGCGGATACCAGTGGTAGCCGGCGAACACCTCGTCGGCCCCCTGCCCGCTCTGGACGACCTTCACCTCCTTCGCCACCTGCTCGGACAGCAGATGGAACGCGACCACGTCGTGGCTGATCATCGGCTCGCTCATCGCGGCGACGGCTCCGTCGAGCGCGGTAGACACCCGCTGGGAGGGAACCAGCAGCCGGTGGTGGTCGGTGGCGAACTCCCGGGCGACGAGGTCGGAGTAGGGGAACTCGTCCCCGTCGGTGCCGCCTTCCGACTCGAAGCCCACGCTGAAGGTCGCCAGGTCCCGCTGTCCCTCGTCGGCCAGCAGCGCCACGATCAGGCTGGAGTCCAGACCACCGGAGAGCAGGACGCCCACGGGCACGTCGGCGACCATCCGCCGGCGTACGGCGGTGCGCAGCGCCTCGAGCACGGCGTCACGCCATTCGCTCGGGCCCATGCCCGCGTACTCGGGGCGGCGCGTGTACGACGGCTGCCAGTAGCGGTGCTCGTGGTGGCTGCCGTCGGGTTCGACGACGCGGACGGTGGCCGGGGGCAGCTTGCGCACTCCGGCCAGGACGGTGCGGGGTGCGGTCACGGTGGCGTGCCAGCTGAGGTACTGGTGGACGGCGACCGGGTCCAGCGAGGTGTCGACGTCGCCGCCCGCGAGGAGGGCCGGCAGCGACGAGGCGAAGCGCAGCCGTCCGGGGGTCTGCGCCAGATAGAGCGGCTTGATGCCGAGGCGGTCGCGGGCCAGGATCAGACGGCCGGTCCGGTGCTCGACGAGGGCGAAGGCGAACATGCCGTAGAAGTGGTCGACGCAGGCGGTGCCCCACTCCTGGTAGGCCTTCAGGATGACCTCGGTGTCGGAGGTCGACCGGAAGCGGTGGCCGAGGGCCCGCAGCTCCTCCCGCAGTTCCTTGTAGTTGTAGACGCAACCGTTGAAGACGGCGGTGATCTCCTGCCGGTCGTCGGTCATCGGCTGAGCGCCCAGCTCGGAGAGGTCGATGATCTTCAGGCGCCGGTGTCCCAGCGCGACCGCGCCCCGCGACCATATGCCCTCGCCGTCCGGGCCCCGGGCGGCAAGCCGGTGACTCATGCGCTCCACCGCCGCGAGGTCGGGCCGCCCGCCGTCGAAGCGCATCTCGCCGCTGAGGCCGCACATCAGGCGTCACCTCCCCGGTGCGCGTCGGCGGTCCGGGCAGGCGCGCCGTGCGCGGAGTTCCCGGTCGGCTCCTGGTCGGGGCTGTTCGACATGGTTGTGGTCCTCCTTCGCAGCGGGGACGGGTACGGAGGGGAGGCGTGGGATCCGTTCGGGATCCGCCGGCGTCGGCCTCCGGGCATGGCGTTCACACGCCTCAGGGGTTGGGGATCTTCGCCGACCGGCCGCCGAGGGCGTCGCCCACACCCAGATCACCGGGTGTGATCCTCCCGGCCGGGGCGGGCGCGGGCCGACGGCGCCTGACGCTGTCGCCGCGCGTCTCGGCGATCAACAGGTCGGTGCAGGCCAGCAGGTCGGCCTCGGCGGCCGTGCGGCGCATGCGATGGGCGGCGCTGCCGTCCGCCAGGGCCTTCTCGGTGAGCGCCTGGACGGTCTGCCAGTCCCCCGCGGCCTCGAGCGCCGGGCGGACCCGCGCCAGCAGGCGGCGCACGACGTGTGCCGCGGACGCCTCATGGTGGGTGTCGGGATCGACCAGGGCTCCTTCGAGGCCGGACCTGGCGGCCCGCCAGGCGGCGGCGCGCAGCCACTCGTGCCGGCCCTCGCAGGCGCGGACGCCGGGGTCCGCCAGCCGTTGCCGGGCTTCGGTGACCAGGGCGCGGAAGAGACCCGCGACGAGCACCACCGTCTCGGCGCGCGGGCAGGCGTCGCAGATGCGCAGTTCCAGGGTCTGCTGGTGCGCGGAGGGCCGGATGTCGTAGTAGATCATCCCGACGTCGCTGATGACGCCCGAGTCGATGAGGTCCCGCACGGCCGCGTCGTACTCGGCGGCGTCGGCGTAGCACCCGATCGGTCCCGCGGTGGGCCAGCGCTGCCAGAGCATGGTCCGCCAGCTCGCGTAGCCGGTGTCGACGCCCAGCCAGTACGGGGAGCTCGCCGACAGGGCGAGCAGGGCGTGCAGCCACGGCGACACCGCGCACATGATCCGTACGGCCGTGTCGCGGTCGGGGACGTCCACGTGGACGTGGGCCCCGCAGATGAGCTGTTCGTCGGCGACCATCCGGTACTCGTCGACCATGTGGCGGTAGCGGAGGCCGGCCGTGGGGTGGATGGCCGCCGTGCGGGCCAGCGGCACCGTCCCCGCGGCGACCACGGCCAGTCCGTGTGCGGAGGCGGCCGCGTCCAGCTGGCGCCTGGTGGCGGTCAGATCGCCGTACAGATCGTCCAGGGACGCGTGCACACCGCTGTTCGATTCCACGGTGGCCTGCTGCAACTCCGTGGTGAAGGTCCGTCTGGGCAGCCCCTCCAGGACCGTGTCCGCTCGTGGCACCAGCAGGCCGGTCTCCATGTCCACGAGGTGGAACTCCTCCTCCACGCCGATACGAACGGTCACGTCCACTCCTAGGGGTGACGGGCGCGCTCGGGCGACCCCGACCCGGACCGACCGCGCCGAAGGCACGGGGCGGCCATCTGTCCACCTCGGAGTTCCCAGATGGCCCGTGAATAAGCACGCCGGACGCTCTTCGGAGGCCATGACGGCTCAAGTGAGCGCAGGTCAGAGGGCTGCGGTCCGCGTCCGCCGCGGCCCGCGCCCGGGTACGCCCGGGCGCGGGCCCGTGCGCGCTCCGGCGGCTCAGTGCGGCCGGGCTTTGCGGGCGGCACCCGCCACCGCGCCTGCCAGCAGCGTGGCGGTGGTCAGCCGGCGCATCGCCGTACGGCGCCGGCCGCCCCAGCCGCCGTGCACGGCGCCCTCGCCGGGCACCGGCACGTGCAGGTTGCCGTGGCCGGCCGGGGCGGATTCGCTGCGGGACAGGTGGGTCCGGTCCACCTGCCGGGCCATCATCCGCTCCACCATGCCGGGCATGACCCTGGACTCGAACACCATGGAGCGGCCCATCGGCCCCACCACGACCTCACGCCGGGGGACGCGCACCAGGTCCACGACGGTCCGGGCCACCCGCTCGGGACTGTAGACCGGGGGCATGGCGACGGGCTTGCGTCCCGTGTAGTTGGCCGCGTGCTCGAACAGCGGCGTGTCGATCGTGGCGGGCAGCACCGTGCACACATGGATGTGTTTGGCCTTGTCGAGCAGCAGTTCCTGGCGCAGGCTCGCGCTCAGCGCCCGCACGGCGTACTTCGACATGCCGTAGGCGTGGGTGTAGGGCTGGCTCACCACGCCGACGACGGAGGAGACGTTCACCAGCGTGCCCTTGTCCTGCTCGCGCATCACCCGCAGGGCGGCGCGGGCGCCGTGCACGTACCCCATGACGTTGACGTCCAGCACCCGGCGGAAGTCCTCCAGCGGCACCTCCTGGAAGGGGCCGAAGACGGTCACGGCCGCCGCGTTGACCCAGACGTCGACGCGGCCGAAGCGTTCCTGCGCACGCCGGGCCAGGTCGTTGACGGCTGCGGCGTCCGTCACGTCCGTCGGCACGACCAGGGCCCGCGCGCCCCGGTGGCGTTCGCACTCCTTCGCGACCGCCTCCAGCGCTTCCTCCCGGCGCGCGGCCAGGACCACGGCGCACCCCTTGCCGGCGAAGGCGAGGGCGGTGGCCCGCCCGATGCCGCTGGACGCCCCGGTGATCACGACTACGGAATCACGCACTCGCATTGACGACCCCTTCTGCACGTTTCACGTGTTTTGTCCGATGAGCCACTTAATCACCGGACAGCCGTCTCCGCCGCCCGAGGACCCGCCGACCCCGCTTACGCGGGCCGTTCATGCATCAGCCCGCCGACTCCGGAAACCCGGGGGACAAAGGAGGGCAAACCGCACAGGCAAGCCGCGCAGGCAATGCGCACAGCGCAACGCACACAGGCACACAGGCACACACGAGAAACCAGGAGCCCTGCCATGACTGACGACCTCATCACCATGGTCACCACCGACCACCGCGAGCTCCGGCGTCTGTTCGACATGATGAAGACGGACAAGAGTTCCCGGCCGCTGGCGCTCCCCCTGGCCGTGGCCATGCTGGAGGCCCACAGCGAGGCGGAGGAGGACCGGGTCTATCCGGCCGTGGCCAGTGAGGCGGGCGAGAAGGAAGAGGCCGAGCACGCCGCCGAGGAGCACCACGAGGCCGAGAGTCTCGGCAAGCACCTGCTGGAGATGGACTGGGAGAGCGAGGAGTTCGACCGCGCCCTGGAGGAGTGGGTCGGCGCGGTGGTGCACCACATCGAGGAGGAGGAGAACGAGATCCTTCCCGCGCTGAGCGAGGCCGTGGACTCCGACCGGCTGCGCGAGCTGGGCATGCAGTTCGCCACCCGGAGGTCCCGGAAGCTGACCGGTCAGCCGCTCAAGGCCGTCGGCGGCGGCCGCGACACCGAGCCCGGGCAGGGCACCGAGGGCGAGACCCGGGCGGAGCTGTACGAGAAGGCCCGGGAGCTCGGCGTCGAGGGCCGGTCCTCGATGAGCAAGGACGAACTGGCGCAGAAGGTCAGCGAGGCGGAGAGCGGCCACACCGACTGACCCGGACCGACTGACCGACCGGCCCGTGTTCCGGCCGACGGCGCGGCGGGTCCGGGGAGACCGGAGGGACCAGAGGGAGCGGAGGGAGCCGCTCCTTCCTACGGCCGCGGGACCCGACGGCCGGTCGCGGAGGCGAAGCCCAGCCAGGTGTGCCGGTTGCCCCACCAGCACCAGCCGACCTTCGGGGCGTTGCGGCGCTCCCGGCCGTCCCGTCCGGTGCCGTTGCTGATCCAGATCGCCGGTGTGCGGGCGTCCAGGGTGCCGTTCGCCTTGCGCAGCCGGGAGCCGATGGTCATGAAGCAGTGGTTGCGCTCGAGGGCGGCCGGCTGCTGGAGCACCCAGTGGATGCCTTCGGTGAGCAGCAGGGGGGTGCGGTCCTCGCCGGTGAGGGCGGGCAGCGCCTCTTCCGGGCTCCAGTTGGCCATGTGGTCACCGCGGTCGACGCCGGTGACGAGGTAGAGGGGGGCGTCCGGCGGTTCGACGGAGCAGGGGGTGAAGTGGTCGACGTCGGGCATGTCGGTGACGACGAAGCCCGGCTTGTCGTCGCGGCGGAGCAGCGGCGCGAGGGCGGAGGCCGGGGCGCGATCCGGGTGGACGGCGAGCAGGGCGCCGTCGCCGCCTGCCAGGGCTTCGGCGGTCGCGGCGAAGGCACGGATCTCGGCCGCGGGTAAGCCGGCGATCTCCTGCACTCCCAGCTCGATGAGCCGCTCGGCCTGGGCGGACAGGGCCGGGAGTGCGGGCGAAAAGGTGGCGGGCGTGGTGTCGGGCACGATGCTCCCAGGGACGGTGACATGGACGGGCGGAGATGGAACGAGCCGGCCCGCCGTGATGTTCCCTCCGCCGCCGATCTTGTTGCGCTTGGTTGCTCACGCCTCCAGACGGCTCAGCGCCCGCATGGCCTCGCGTTCTATGCGCGAGAGATCGCTGAGGATCGTGCCGGCTCGGGTGAGGAACCGCGCCTCGCCCGATTCACCGGCCTTCTTGATCAGTGCCGCCGCTTCCGTCCACAGGGTGGCCGCCTCGGTGTACAGCGTGTGGCCGGTGCGCAGTCGGCTGCTGTCGAACAGAGCGGTGCATTCGCCGAGGAAGTCCCGGTAGAGGTTACGGAACAGGGCACCCCCGGTGCCGGCCTCCTCCATCAGGAGGGCAGCTTGCGGCAGGTCCCGCTGCGGGGCATCGGTGCGCTGGAACCATGTGCGGACCAGCTTGCCGGCTTTCTCGATGCCTCGGTGGCCCAGGTTGGCGATGGGCGGGTCGAGGAAGGCGCCGGCGCAGGCGGTGATGGCGGGGATGATCCGGTCTTGCGGGGAGGGCAGCTGTTCCGGAGTGGTGAAGGTGAAGGATCGGTGCTTGGCCGTCATCGGGCCGCGCGCGGCCCTGGCCTGGGCAAGACTGGTCAGGCTGGTGGACACCGCTCCGCCTTGCCGGTCGGTGTCCACCAGGTAGGCGGAGCGGTCGTCGTAGCCGTACATGGCGACGACGTGGCCGCCGAAATGGATCTTCGATGTGAAGTAGTCCAGGTAGTAGCTGTCGAGTTGCAGCCCGACGGGGCGGCCGGCGTCGATGGGGGCCGTCAGGTTCTCCCATGCCCTGCTGGGCGAAGCGGTCTCCCGGACCACGAGTTCCAGCCCGAGTCCGGTGGCCAGGTTTCTGGTGAGTTCGAAAGGTCTGACCCGTCCTCCGAGGAACGGGAAGTCCATGTTCTTGCTGTCCCAGTAGATGAAGGACAGACCGGAGCCGAGACCGAACAGCATGGGCTCGGACAGGTCGAGCCCCAGGTGCCGCAGGAGCACTCCCAGCGCCGTCGTCTCACAGTGCCGCATACCTCGGGCATCGGTGCCCACAACCATGGTCACGGCGTGTCCCCCTCACGTTCCAGGCCGGACATGTCTTGTCCTCGCAGACTCCGGCAGGCCCACCTCGCAGCAGTGCCCTGACGGTGACGCCGAGCCTTGCACAGACGGGTGGCGCGCCGCCGTGAGCGCGGCTTCCGCCAGGGGCGACGGTGGACGCCAGGCAGCGATCAAGGTCCGGCACCGGTCGGTACCGCCGCGCCGAGGGCGTCAATCGGCGCCGTCGCCGCGCAGGACCAGGTCGAGCAGCCCGGGGAAGCGGGCGTCGAACTCCTCGCGGCGCAGCCGGTTGACCCGCTTGGGCCCCTCGTCGCGCTGTTCGACCAGTCCGGCCCCGCGCAGGACGGAGAAATGGTGACTGAGGGCGGCCTTGCCGACCGGTACGTCGAAACTGCCGCAGCTGCGCGTCCACTCGGGGGAACCCGCCAGCTCACGGATCAGCTGGATGCGCACGGGGTCGGCGACCGCGGACAGCGCGGTCAGGACGGACACGTCCTCGGGATCCGTGTGGACCGGCGCCGCACGATGACTGCCGCCGACGACCTGGTTCGCCATGTCCTCTCCCTGTCCAGTACACCCCGGCACTTGCCGAGTGTTCGATGGATATCTTACAGTCCGAGTGTTCGCTTTCCGTTGAACACTCCAGCGAAGGGTGCGTTCCGCATGCGTGCAGTCGAGTTCCGGGAGTACGGCGATCCCGAGGTGCTGACACTGGTACGGGCCGAGGTGCCCGAGCCCGGGCCGGGTCAGGTGACCATCGACGCGGCGTATGCGGGGGTGAACTTCGCGGATCTCAAGGCGCGCGCCGAGGGCTACCGGGTGGCGTCGCTGCCGTACCGCCCGGGCCTGGAGGTCTCCGGGCGGATCCGGGCGGTAGGCGAGGGCGTCGAGGGTCTGCGTGCGGGGCAGGAGGTCGCCGCGCTCGTCGACAGCGGCGCCTACGCGGAGGTGGTGGTCGCCGAGACCGCGACCGTCTTCCCGCTCCCCGCGGGCCTCGACCTGCGCACCGCCGCCACACTGCCCACCGTGTTGCCGACCGCCCACGCCCTGCTCCACGAGGTGGGGGGACTGCGCGCAGGGGAGAGCGTGCTGGTGCACGGCGCCGCCGGCGGTATCGGCACGGTCGCCGGGCAGCTGGCCCGGGCGGCGGGCGCCGGGGCGGTGTACGGCGTGGTCTCCACCACGGCCAAGGCCGGCCACGCCCTCAAGCACGGCTACGACGAGGTGTTCACCACCGACACCTTCGCCGACGACGTCCGCCGGGCCACCGACGGCAGGGGCGTCGACCTGGTCCTCGACCCGGTGGGCGGCGACACCCTGCGCCGCGGCCTGGACGTGCTGGCCGTCTTCGGACGCCTGGTGTCCTTCGGCAACGCGAGCGGGGCACAGCCGTGGCAGGTCGGGCAGCCGGAGCTGTACGCGCAGGGCCGGGCGGTGGGGGGCTTCTCCGTCCTGGCTCTCGCGCAGACCGCGCCACAGGCGCTGCGTTCGCTCGCCGAGCGCGCCTTCCGCAGGGTCACGGACGGCACGGTGACGCTTCCGGTCACCGCGGAGTTCCCGCTGTCGGAGGCCGCCGAGGCCCATCGGCTGATGGGCGGGCGCACCTCGACGGGCAAGCTGCTGCTGCGGGTGGCCGGCTGAGCGCGACCGCTCCGCACAGCTCACGCCGTGCCCCGCGCCCGGTCGGCCAGATCCCTGAGGGTCCGCCGGCCGTCGCGCGCAATTCGGCAACAATTTCGCGGTCCGCCACACACGAGCGGCGCACCTTTCGAAGACCAGCAGATATTGGCAAAAAAGGCAAACAATTACTGCCACTATTGCTTTACTTTCTTACGCATGGACAATACGACGCCTGACATATCCGCGCCGCACGCACCGGACGCGCCGGACGGCGCCCAGCCGTTGCGTCAGCTCTCCCTGGAGCAGTTGCGGCGGCGCACCAGCATGAAGTGGCGGACCTTCCCCGAGGACGTGCTCCCCCTGTGGGTGGCCGAGATGGACGTCCCGCTGGCCGAGCCGGTCGCGCGGGCGCTCACCGACGCGGTGGTGCTCGGTGACACGGGCTACCCGGCCGGTACCTCGTACGCGGAGGCGCTGGCCGAGTTCGCCCGCGTGCGATGGGGCTGGGACGGGCTCGCCGTGGAGCGCACCGCGATCGTGCCCGACGTGATGCTGGGCGTCGTCGAGATGCTCAAGCTGGTCTCCGGGCCGGGCGACCCGGTCATCGTCAACTGCCCCGTCTACCCGCCGTTCTACCAGTTCGTCGGGAGCCTCGGCCGTCCTGTCGTCGAGGCGCCGCTGGGCGCCGACGGACGGATCGACCTCGCCGTGCTGGAGGAAGCGTTCAAGCGGGCCGCCCGGGACGCGGAGCGCCCGGCGTATCTGCTGTGCAGCCCGCAGAACCCGACCGGGGCCGTGCACACCGCCGCCGAGCTGACCGAGGTCGCACGGCTGGCACGGATGTACGGCGTGCGCGTCGTCGTGGACGAGATCCACGCCCCGATCGTGGCCGCGGGCACGTCGTTCGTGCCGTATCTGAGCGTGCCCGGCGGGGAGAACGGGCTGTCGCTGATGTCGGCGTCCAAGGCCTGGAACCTCGCCGGCCTCAAGGCCGCCGTGGCGACGGCCGGGCCGGAGGCGGCCGACGACCTGGCCCGGCTCCCCGAAGAGGTCAGCCACGGCCCCAGCCATCTGGGCATCATCGCCCACACGGCGGCTCTGCGGCACGGCGTCGGCTGGCTCGACGCCGTCCTGTCCGGTCTCGACGACAACCGCCGACTGCTGAAAGGGCTGCTGGCCGAGCATCTGCCAGGTGTCGGTTACCAGCCCGCGCAGGGCACCTACCTCGCCTGGCTGGACTGCCGGGACCTGGGCCTCGGTGACGACCCCGCGAGCGTGTTCCTCCAGCGGGGCCGCGTCGCCCTGAACTCCGGGACGCCCTTCGGCAGCGGTGGCGCGGGGTTCGTCCGCATGAACCTGGCCACCTCGCCGGACCTGATCACCGAGGCGGTCCGCCGGATGGCCGCGGCCATCGCCTGATCCGGCTGCGACGGACTGTCAGCCGGTCCGGCCGATGGTGACGGTGCGGGTCCCGGGCGCGAAGCCGGCGAAGCACTGTCCCCAGGGCCCCAGGGTCGGCGCCGGGGCCCGTGGTGTCGTCGACGAGCGGGCCCCTGTTCGACGCGGCCGATGTTCCGTTGCCCGTCAGCGGGCGTCATGACGGGTGGCGCGTGCGCCCACGGTCAGCCGCAGGACGTACACCGGCCGGTCGCCGGGGCCGGGGCACAAGGTCATCGGCTGCTCGCGGAGGCGGCGACGGCGGGCAGGACGGCCAGGGCGAGGATGCCTCCGGTGAGGGCCAGGGCGGGGTAGCTCGCGGCGGCGACGACGATGCCGGAGGCCAGGCCGCCGGTCGCGCCCGCGATGGCGATGGAGACGTCGACCAGGCCCTGCGTCTTGGCGCGGGTGGCCAGCGGCACGGCGTCGGTGATGATCGCTGTACCGGAGACGAGGCCGAGGTTCCAGCCCAGTCCGAGCAGGGCGAGCGCGAGCGACAGCAGGACGACGGAGTCGCCGGGTGCGACGGCGGCGAGGACGCCCGCGGCCAGGAGGGTGAGGCCGGACGCGGCGGCGACGGCGATGCGGCCGTATCGGTCGACGAGCCATCCGGTGGCGGGCGAGGGCAGGTACATCGCACCGACGTGGATGGCGATGACCAGGCCGGAAGCGGCGGTGCCGTGGCCGTGGTCGTGCATATGGACGGGGGTCATCGTCATGATCGCCACCATGACCAGCTGGGTGAGGATCATGATCAGGGCGCCGAGCACGACTCCCGGGCCGCGTCGCTTGGCCGCCGCGTCCGGCTGCGGCGCCGTGTCGGCCGCCGCCGTCCGCCGGTGGTCGAGGGTGCGGGCGAGCAGCAGCGGGTCGGGACGCAGCCAGACGGCGAGGACGACGGCCGCGAGCGCGTAGGCGACGCCGGCGAGGAGGAAGGGACCGGCCAGCCGGGGGATGCCGAGGGCGGCGGCGAGGTCGCCGGTCGGTGCGGCGAGGTTGGGGCCGACGACACCGCCGAGGGTGGTGGCGACCAGGACGGTGGAGACGGCCCGGGCGCGGTGGGCGGGGGCGGCGAGGTCGGCTCCGGCGTAGCGGGCCTGGAGGTTGGTGGCGGTGCCGGCGCCGTAGACGAACAGCGCGGCGAAGAGCAAGCCGGGGTTGTCCACGACGGCGGCGGCGATGACGGCCGCGGCGCCGACGGCCCCGGTGAGATATCCCGCGGCGAGCCCCGGTCGGCGTCCGCGGGCCTGGGAGACGCGGCCGACGGCGACGGCGGCGAGCGCGGAACCGGCGGTGAAGAGGGCGCTCGGCAGGCCGGCGAGGCCGGTCGAGCCGAGCATGTCCTGCGCGAGCAGGGCCCCGACGGTGATGCCGGCGGCCAGTCCGGCGCCGCTGAGGACCTGGGAGGTGACCAGGACGGTCAGGACGCGGCGCTGGATCCGGGGGTCCGGGGATATGCCGGCTTCGGCGGGAACGGTACTCGTCACGGGGTCTTCCTCCAGGTGGCGGTCTCCGCTGCCGGCCTCGGGCGGCGGACTCGGGTGCCGGCCCGCCGGTCTCGGGCGGCGGTCTCGGATGGCGATCTCGGGCGGCGATCTCGGATGCCGGCCCGGGTGCCGGTCCCGGATGTCGGCCCCGGGCGGCGGTCCCGGACATCGGCCTCGGGTGCCGGCCCCGGGTGCCGGCCCCGGGCGGCGGTCCCGGGAGGCGGTCCCGGGCGGCGGCCCCGGGAGGCGGTCCCGGAGATCGCCCTCGGGCGCCGGTCCCGGCGCCGGCCTCGGGTGGTGGGGCAAGGGCCCGCCACCCCCGCACGGGTCAGGCTTCGGCGTGGCGCTGTTCGGGCGGGCCGGCCCGCGGGCCGGCTCCGGAAGACGCGCGACCGGTCATGCCGGGGCCTCGGCGTGTACGGGGAGTTCGGCCAGGCGCCACTCCAGCATCCCGTCGTTGAGGCGGATCGCCCGGCGCCCGAGGTCGGTCAGCAGCCGTACCGCGTCGTGGGCGAGCACGCAGTACTCGCCCCGGCAGTACACGACGATCTCGGTGTCCTCGGGCAACTCGCCGATCCGGTCGGCCAGTTCCGCGATCGGGATGGAGAGCGCGCCCGGGATGTGCCCGGCCCGGTACTCCTCGGCAGGGCGTACGTCCAGCACCACCACGCCCCCGGCCGCCACGCGGGCGAGCAGTTCCTCCCGCGTGACCTCCGCCGCGCCGTCCGTGCCGAGGTACGCGTCCCGGGCGGCGGACACGGCGGCCTGGTGGCGCTCGGCGACCTTGCGCAGCAGCGCGAAGAGCCGGGCCACGTCCTCCCCGGCGAGCCGGTAGTGGATGCGGACGCCCTCACGGCGGGTGGCGACGAATCCGGCCTGCTTCAGGATCTGCAGATGCGCCGAGGCCGTGGTCAGGTTCAGGCCCGCCGCCTTCGCCAGCGCGTCGACGGTGCGTTCGCCCTGGGCCAGCAGATCGAGCAGTTCCAGGCGCTTTCCGCTGGCCAGCGCCTTCCCGCCGGCCGCGAACGCGTCGTACAGCTGGGTCTTGGCGCGGGCGGTGGGACTCTCCGGCATGCGTTCCTCCAAATATCCATGGAATATCGTAGATGAAGCCGCGTGCCGCGACCGCGACCGGGTACATCCCGTTCGCCGGATTCCGGAGGACTGTCATGGGCTTCACCGACGACCACCTGATCCCGCTCGTCGACGAAGGGCTGGGCAACAGCGCGTACCTGACCGACCTGGGCGACGGCCGTGCGCTGGCCGTGGACGCCGCCCGCGACCTGCGCGGTCTGTACGCCGCCGCCGAGCGGCGCGCACTGACCGTCGCGTACGCGGCGGACACGCACCTGCACGCCGACTTCCTGTCCGGCGCCGTCCAGCTCGGCCACGACCAGGGCGCCACCATGCTGGCCTCCGCCGCCGGACACCGCGCCTTCGCCCATCACGCCCTGGCCGACGGAGACGAGGTCGACCTGGGCGGGCTGACCCTGCGGGCGCTGGCCACGCCCGGCCACACCGACGAACACCTCGCCTTCCTCCTGCTGGACGGCGGCCGGGAGCTGGGCGTGTTCACCGGCGGCTCGCTGATCGTGAACTCCGCCGCCCGTACCGACCTCCTCGGCGCCGACCGCACCGAGGAGCTGGCCCGCGCCCAGTACCACTCGCTCCGGCGCCTGACCGCCCTGCCGGACGAGACCGCGGTGTGGCCCACGCACGGCGCGGGCTCCTTCTGCTCGGCGCCGCCCGGCACCGAGCGCACCTCCACGATCGGCGCCGAGAAGCGGGCCAACACGCTGCTGGCCGCGCCCGACGAGGACACCTTCGTCCAGCGGCTGACGGCGGGTCTGGGAACGTACCCCGCCTACTTCGACCGTCTCGCCGAACGCAACCGGCGCGGTCCCGCCGTCCTGACCACCGCGCCGGTGCTGCCCCCGCTGGACGTGGGGCAGGTGGAGTCCCTGCTGTCCGACGGCGGTCACGTCATCGACACCCGCCCGGCGGCCGACTTCGCGGCCGGCCACATCCCCGGCGCGGTCTCCATCCCGCTGCGCGGCCAGTTCGCCACCTGGCTGGGCTGGCTGCTGCCCGACACGGCGCCCCTCGCCTTCGTCACCGACGAGGACCAGGATCTCGACGAGATCGTCTGGCAGGCGTACAAGATCGGCTACGAGCGGCTCACCGGGCGCCTCGCGGGCGGTATGCCCGCCTGGCTCGCGGCCGGCAAGCCCCGCAGGACGACCGTCTTCGTCACCGCCGACCGCACCGGGAGCCGCGCTTACGTCGATGTGCGTCAGGACGCCGAGTTCACGGCCGGGCATGTCCCCGGAGCCGTGCACATCGAGCTCGGTGACCTCGTCGAGCATGCCGCCGAAGCCCCCGAGGGCGCCGTCGTGGGCTGCGGTCACGGCGAGCGCGCCATGACCGCGGCGAGCCTGCTCGAACGCGCCGGACACAGCGACATCACCGTGCTGCGCGGCGGACCGGCCGACTACGCCGCCGCGCACGGGGAACAGCTCGCCGAGGGCCACGCCCGGTGAGTCCCACGGCCGCCGCGGGCAGACCCGTGCGGCTCGGGCTGCGGGAGAACTGGCCGCAGTTCACCCTGCTCGTCGCCGTCAACGTCTGCGTCGGCGCCCTGGTCGGCCTGGAACGCACCACCGTCCCGCTGATCGGCACCGACGTCTTCGGCCTGACCAGCGACCTGGCCGTCTTCTCCTTCATCGTCGCCTTCGGCGTCACCAAGGCCCTGACCAACCTCGCGGCCGGCGCCCTGACCACCCGTTTCCGCCGCAAGCGACTCCTCGTCACCGGCTGGCTCGTCGGGATCCCCGTGCCGTTCGCACTGGCCTGGGCGCCGTCCTGGGGCTGGATCGTCGCCGCCAACGTGCTGCTCGGCGTGAACCAGGGGCTGACCTGGTCGATGACGGTCAACATGAAGATCGACCTGGTCGGCCCGGCCCGCCGTGGCCTGGCCACCGGTCTCAACGAGGCCGCCGGATACGTCGCCGTCGGCGCCACCGCCCTGCTCACCGGCTGGCTCGCCACCGCCCACGGCCTGCGTCCGGCACCGGAGTTGATCGGTGTCGTCTTCGTCGCCGCGGGACTCGGCCTGTCCCTCGTCGTCCGCGACACCGCCGCCCACGTCGCCCTGGAACTCACCCGGCACGCCACGCCGGCCGGGCGGTCCCCGCGGCTCGCGCAGGTCTTCGCCCAAACCTCCTGGCACGACCGGTCCCTGCGCGGCGCCGGCCAGGCCGGTCTGGTCAACAACCTCAACGACGGCCTGACCTGGGGTGTCTTCCCGCTGCTGTTCACCCATCACGGCCTCGGCCTCACCGCCGTGGGGCTGATCAAGGGCCTGTACCCGCTGCTGTGGGGCATCGGCCAGATCCCCAGCGGCCACCTCGCCGACCGTATCGGCCGCAAACCGCTCATCGTCACCGGCATGCTCGTCCAGGCCGCCGCCTTCGTCCTCGCCCTGGCCCTCATCGACCGCCCCCTGCTGGCCGGCGTCCTCTCCGCCGTCGTCCTGGGCCTCGGCACCGCCCTGGTCTACCCGGCGCTGATCGCCTCCGTCTCCGACCACGCCCACCCGGCCTGGCGCGCCGGCGCACTGGGCGTCTACCGCTTCTGGCGTGACATCGGCTACGCGGCCGGCGCTCTGGTGGCCGGCGTCCTGGCCGACACCCTCGGCCTGAACGCCACCGTCATCGCCGCCGCCGCCCTCACGGCGGGCTCCGGCCTCCTCGCGGCCCGCTGGATCACCGAACACCCGCGGCGACCGCCCGAGCAGGCCGACGCCCCCGGCGGGATCAGCTGACGCGTACGGGCAGGCGGTCACCGAAGTGGCGCTCGTCGCGGTTGGCGGCGCCGTAACGTGCGGGACACGGGCGCCGGCGGGGATCACGGCGCCCTCGCCGAGGCGCACCTCGCGGGTGGTGACGCGGGAGAAGACCTGGATGGGGCTCTCGACACGGACCCCGGGCGGCGTCGCACGGGATCGGCCGACGCCGCCTCCCTGTGGGGCGGCCGTCAAGGGCCGTCTGCGGCCGTCAGCCGCGGTGTTCCGCGGCCGGAGCGGTGCCGCGCGCTGCCGGCGGCTCGAAGCCCCGCGGCGCCGCGTCGAGGCGGCGGACGTGGGGCTACGCGCGGGCTGCTTCCCGAGGTGGGCCCGGGGATCCGGTGACGGTCAGGCCGTAGGCGCGCACGGCGGTGCCGGTGAAGACCTCGTGGCGTTCGGCGGGATCGAGGCTGGCTGTCAACTCGCGGGCGGCAGAGAGGACTTCGGCGTAGGAGGCGGCGAGCCGGCAGACCGGCCAGTCGGAACCGAACATCAGCCGCCCCGGACCGAAGGCGTCCAGCGCGGTGTCGGCGTACGGCCTGAGGTCCTCGACGGTCCAGGAGCCCCAGTCGGCCTCGGTGACCATGCCGGAGAGTTTGCAGACGGTGTTCGGGAGGGAGGCGAGCCGTCGGATCAGCGCGGCCCAGGAGGTGCGTTCGCCGGACGCGATGGGCGGTTTGCCGAGGTGGTCGAGGACGAAGGTGAGACCGGGGAGGCGCTGGGCGGCCTCGACGGCGGCGGGCAGCTGGTGCGGCTTCACCACGAGGTCGTAGGCGAGTCCGGCCTCGGCGACCGCGGTCAGGCCGCGCAGCGCGTCGGGGCGCACCAGCCACCGGGGATCCGCCTCTCCCTGCACCTGGTGCCGGATGCCCACCAGGTACTCGCCGCCCGGGCCCGCGCGCAGTCCGGCGAGCGTCTCGGCGACGTCGGGTGCGGTCAGGTCGGTCCAGCCGACGACCCCCGCGACCAGGTCGCTGCGCGCGGCGAGGGCCAGGAACTCCGGGGTCTCCTCCGGCACGGTGATCGTCTGCACCAGCACGGTCGCCGAGACCCCGGCGGCACGGGCCTCCGGCTCCAGGTCGGTGAGGGTGAAGTCGCGGCGCAGCGGGGCGAGTTCGGGGCCGGTGATCCAGTCCTGGTCGCGTACGGAGAGCTGCCAGACATGGTGGTGGGCGTCGACGACGCCGGGTTCGGTCTCCTCGTGGCTCACAGCTGCCACACCACCGGCAGCGAGGCGTCCGCGCCCTCGGCGGAGTAGTCGTGCACGACGTCCAGCAGCTCGGCCATCCGCGCCTGCCAGGCGATGTTGACCGGCAGCTTCTCGAGTTCGGCGATCATCGCCGGGTAGTCGTCGACCTCCAGGACGTGGAACAGGTCGGTGCCGCTGCGCCAGATCGTCCACTCGGTCACGCCGGCGGCGCGAATGGCGGCGGTCAGCTCCTCGGGCACCTCGCGGTGCGCGGCCTCGTACTCCTCGACGCGGTCGGCGCGGACCCTGGTGTGCAGGGCGACTCTCATCACGGCTCCTTCGACGGCGCTACGGGGACAGGGGTGCCCTCGGCCAGCAGCCCCTCGGCGCGCAGCTCGTCCCACAGCGCGTCGGGGACGGGGCGGCCCAGCTGCTCGACGGTGTCGCGGACCTCCTCGGGGGACCGCGCGCCGGTCAGGACGCTCGCGACCGCGGGATGCCCGAACGGGAAGCGCAGGGCGGCGGCGCGCAGCGGGACGCCGTGCCGTTCGGTGACCTCCAGCAGGCGCAGCGCCCTGTCGAGCACGGGCCGCGGGGCGGGCGCGTAGTCGTAGGTGGCGCCGGGCTTCGGGGCGGTGAGCAGCCCGGAGTTGAAGACGCCGCCGACGATCACGCTCCGGCCACGGGCGGCGGCCTCGGGCAGCAGCTCGGCGAGCCCGTCCTGTTCCAGAAGGGTGTAGCGGCCGGCCAGCAGCACCACGTCGATGTCGGTCTCGCGCAGGAAGCGGGCGGGCAGCGCGGACTGGTTCATCCCCACGCCGATCGCCCCGACCACGCCTTCGGCGCGCAGCCGCTCCAGCGCCGGGTACGCCTCGCGCAGCGCCTGCTCGGCGTGGTCGTCCGGGTCGTGCAGCAGGGCGATGTCGACCCGGTCGAGGCCGAGACGGTCCAGGCTCGCTTCCAGGGAGCGCAGCACCCCGTCCGCGGTGAAGTCCCAGACGCGGCGGTGGGTGGCGGGGACGGCGAAGCCGTCGGCGAGGTCGTCGCCGTGGCCGTCCTGCGGATTCGGCTCGAGGAGGCGGCCGACCTTGGTGGAGACGGTGTAGGTGTCGCGGGGGCGGCCGCGCAGGGCCGCGCCGAGCCGCCGCTCGGACAGGCCCAGCCCGTAGTGGGGCGCGGTGTCGAAGGTGCGGATGCCGGCGTCCCAGGCCGCGTCGACCGTGGCGTGGGCGTCCTCGTCGGTGACCGGGCGGTAGAGGTTGCCGATGCCCGCGCAGCCGAGGGCGAGTCGTGTCGCTTCGACGGCTCCGCCGCCCAGCGTCGTCGTCCTCACGGCTTGGCCTCGGGGCGCAGCCGCAGCCCCTGCATTCCGCCGTCCACCGCGAGTGCGGTGCCGGTGACGCTGGCCGCGGCGGGACTCGCGAGGTAGACGACGGCGGCCGCCACCTCGTCTGCGGTGACCAGACGGCCCATGGGCTGGCGGGCGTCGAGGGCGGCGCGTTCGGCCTCGGGGTCCTCGGCGGCGTCCAGCAGCCGGGCCACCCAGGGGGTGTCGGCGGTGCCGGGATTGACGCAGTTGACGCGGATGCCCTCCCGAACGTGATCGGCGGCCATGGCGAGGGTGAGGGACAGCACGGCGCCCTTGCTGGCGGAGTACAGGGCGCGCTGCGGAAGTCCGGCGGTGGCCGCGATGGAGCAGATGTTGACGACGGACGCGGCGCCCGGACGGGCGGTGGCGGCGCGGCGCAGATGGGGCAGGGCCGCCCGCGTGGTGCGGACCATGCCGACGACGTTGACGTCCAGGACACGGTGCCACTGCTCGTCGGCGTTGTCCTCGACGGTCCCGATGGCGCCGATGCCGGCGTTGTTGACGACGATGTCGAGGCCGCCGAACCGGGTTGCTGCGGCCTCCACGGCGGCGCGCACCGAGGCGTCGTCGCCGACGTCAGCCTGGAGGGCGAGCAGCGGCTGCGGCACACCGTTCGGGGCGAGGTCGAGCACGGCCACCTCGGCGCCCTGGGCGGCCAGTGCGCGGGCGGTGGCCAGTCCGATCCCGGACGCACCACCTGTGACGACGGCCTTGAGGCCTGACAGACCGGTCACGCCACATCCTCCTGTCCGGCGCGGTCGGCGACCCAGAACCTTCCGTCCGGGTAGCGGTATTCGGTGATGGACTCCTCCCGCATGGTGGCGGAGAAGCCGGCGGCGAGCGGCGCGGTGTAGTGGCCCTCCCGCATCACCACGGGGTCGACGAAGTGCTCGTGGAGGTGGTCGACGTACTCGATCACGCGGTTCTCCGTGGTGCCGGACAGGGCCAGGTAGTCGAACATCGACAGGTGCTGCACCAGCTCGCACAGCCCCACTCCGCCCGCGTGCGGGCACACCGGCATGCCGAACTTGGCGGCCAGCAGCAGGATGGCGAGGTTCTCGTTGACGCCGCCGACCCGGGCCGCGTCGATCTGGAGGACGTCGAGGGCGCCCGCCTGGAGGAGCTGCTTGAAGACGACGCGGTTCTGCACGTGCTCGCCCGTGGCGACCTTCACCGGCGCCACCGCCCGGCGGACGGTCGCGTGGCCGAGGACGTCGTCGGGGCTGGTGGGCTCCTCGATCCAGTACGGCCGGAACGCGGCGAGGGCGTTGGTCCACTCGATCGCCTCGTCCACGTTCCACCGCTGGTTGGCGTCGATGGCGATGCGGATGCCGTCGCCGACGGCGGCCCGGGCGGTGCGCAGTCGTCGGATGTCGTCGTCGAGGTCGGCGCCGACCTTCAGCTTGATCTGGGTGAAGCCGTCGGCGACGGCCTGCTTGGCGAGCCGGGTGAGCTTCTCGTCGGAGTAGCCGAGCCAGCCGGGCGAGGTGGTGTAGCCGGGGTAGCCGCGCTCCAGCAGTTTCGTCTCCCGCTCGGCGAGCCCGGCACGGCCCTCGCGCAGCAGCCGCAGGGCGTCCTCGGGGGTGAGGGCGTCGGCGATGTAGCGGAAGTCGACCTGGGAGACCAGCCACTCCGGCGAGGCGTGGGCGAGCAGCTGCCACAGCGGTTTGCCCTCCCGCTTGGCGGCCAGGTCCCACACGGCGTTGACGACGGCGCCGATCGCCATGTGCATCACGCCCTTCTCGGGGCCGAGCCAGCGCAGCTGGCTGTCCCCGATCAGGTCGCGGCTGAGCGAGCCCGGGTCGGCACACAGTTGCGCCACGTCCCGTCCCACCACGTGGGGCCGCAGCGCGTCGATCGCGGCGACCTGGACGTCGTTGCCGCGTCCGATGGTGAAGGTGAAGCCATGGCCTTCGAGCCCGTCGTCGGTGTCGGTGCGCAGCACGACATAGGCGGCCGAGTAGTCGGGGTCCGGGTTCATCGCGTCCGACCCGTCCAGCTCCCGTGAGGTGGGGAAGCGGATGTCGTAGGTGTCGACCGCGGTGATCCGGGCGGAGGTTGCAGTCAAGGGGGTGCCTTTCACGCTTGGCCGAAGGTCTGGCGCTGGCTGCCGAGCCCGTCCACGGACAGCTCGACGGTGTCACCGGAACGCAGGAACGGCGTGCCGGGAAGGCCCAGGGCCACGCCCGCGGGTGTACCGGTGTTGATCACGTCGCCCGGCTCCAGGACCATGTACTGGCTCAGGTACGACACGATGTGGTCCACCGGGAAGATCATGTCGCTGGTGTGACCGTCCTGCCGCTTGACGCCGTTGACGCTCAGGTGCAGTCCGAGGTTCTGGGGGTCGCCGGCCTCGTCGGCGGTGACCAGCCAGGGACCGAGGGGATTGAAGGTCTCGCAGGACTTGCCCAGGTCCCACTGCGGCGAGTATTCCAGCTGGAACTCGCGCTCCGAGACGTCGTGGCTGATCGCGTACCCCGCGATCACGTCCCGGGCGGCGGCCGGTCCGTCGAGGTAGCGCGCCCGGCGGCCGATGACGACCGCCAGTTCGACCTCCCAGTCGGTCTTCACCGAGCCACGGGGGATCAGAACCTCGTCGTACGGGCCCACGACCGTGCCGGGGTCCTTCATGAACACCACGGGACGCGGGGGGATCGGCGCGCCGGTCTCGGCGGCGTGGTCCCGGTAGTTCAGGCCGACGCAGACGATCTTGCCGGGGCGGGCGACGGGTGCGCCGATCCGCAGGCCTTCCGTGTCCAGTGCGGGCAGCGCGCCCTCCGCGACCGCCGCGCGGGCCCGGTCGACACCGTCCGAGGCGAGGAAGGCGCCGTCGATGTCGGAGGTGACGGAGGACAGGTCCAGCAGCCGGCCGTCGTCGGTGCGGACAGCGGGCCGCTCCGTGCCGGGGGCGCCGACGCGTAGCAGTTTCACTGGGCAACTCCCTTGCCATGGTGATTCGTCGTGTGGGGATGGCCGCAAGGGGGCCTCGATGGCCTGCACCCTCAGCCGTCGATGGAGTCATCGGATGTATGGCGGCATCGCGACTGTAGACGCAGGCGACGCGACTTGCAATGGATACGTCGGATGTATCCGCCCGGAGGCGAGGGGTATCGCCACCGGGGCGCCGATCACACGATCGATGTCCGCAGGTGCAGGGGCGTGGCGCACGGCTCACCCTCCGATGAATCGAGTGAGAGGTCGCGACGTCGTGCCCCATGGAGAGCGCGGTGAGGCGTGGAACCGCGCACCGGTGCCGCCGGGCGGGAGCGCCGCGAGCGGAACCCCCTGCGCGGGGCCCGGACAGGGACGCGCGTGCGCCGTTGCCGAATCGTGAACTGCGGACGAGCGCTCTCCACTTGCCCATGGAACCGCGAAAAGCGCAGGCCGGCGGCTATTGCGGGAGGGAATGGAGGCCGCGCCGGCGACTCTTCGGCCGCCCGCGACCCGGCGTTTCGGAATTCCGTGGGAGCGGAGTCTTGTCAACCTCGGTGACGCCGACGTAACGTCCTCGACGTCCGAGATACATCGGAGGAATAGTTCGGAAATATCCGGCGTCCGCTCGCATCTGCGCGACGCGGTCGCTCGCCTCCGTCCCCTCGGCCGGCTGACCCTCACTTTCCGATCCCGTCGGGCCAGGTCCGCACGCCCGGTGCCGGACCGTCACCCGCCCGGCCGGCGTGCCCGCCCCTCCCCCGGCAGGCGGACACGCCACCTCCCACTATCGCCCTGCGGCTCCCGCCCCTGGCTAAGGAGAGAACAACGGCCATGAAGCTCGCTCGCACCCGCTCCACCGCCGCGGCAGCCACCGCTGTCCTCGCGGTGCTGTCCCTCGCCACCGCGTGCAACCGCGACAGCTCGGCCTCGGCCGCGTCGGGCGGCGGCAAGGCCGCCATCGGCATCGACCTGCCGCGTTCCGACTCCGACTTCTGGAACTCCTACGCGCAGTACCTGAAGCAGGACATCAAGACCGACGGCGTCGACACCCTGCCGCTGAGCAACTCGCAGAACGACATCACCAAGCTGGTCGCCAACGTCCAGGTGTTCCAGAACACCGGGGCCAAGGCCATCGTCATGGCACCGCAGGACACCGGCGCCATCGCCTCGACGCTGGAAACCCTGTCGGCGGCGAAGATCCCGGTGGTCAGCGTCGACACCCGCCCCGACAAGGGTGACGTCTACATGGTCGTCCGCGCCGACAACCGGGCGTACGGCACCAAGGCCTGCGAGTTCCTCGGCAAGCAGCTGAACGGCGTGGGCAAGGTCGCCGAGCTCCAGGGCGCCCTGGACTCCATCAACGGGCGCGACCGCTCCGAGGCGTTCGCGCAGTGCATGAAGACCAAGTTCCCGAAGATCAAGGTCTTCGAGCTGCCGACCGACTGGAAGGGCGACGTGGCCTCCGCCAAGCTCCAGTCGCTGCTCGCCCAGCACCCCGACCTGAACGGCATCTACATGCAGGCCGGCGGTGTCTTCCTCCAGCCCACCCTGGCGCTGCTGGAGCAGAAGGGCCTGCTCAAGCCGGCCGGCCAGAAGGGCCACATCTCGATCATCTCCAACGACGGCATCCCGCAGGAGTTCGACGCGATCCGCAAGGGCCACATCGACGCCACCGTCTCGCAGCCCGCCGACCTCTACGCCAAGTACGCCCTCTCCTACGCCCAGGCCGCGGTGGAGGGCAAGACCTTCAAGCCGGGTCCGACCGACCACGGCTCCACCATCGTCAAGATCCCGAACGGCCTGGAGGACCAGCTGCCCGCCCCGCTGGTGACCAAGGAGAACGTGGACGACAAGGCGCTGTGGGGCAACAACGTCGGCTGACCGCCGGCAGCTCACCGCGGCGGGGAGAGACGGGCGGCCCCCTCTCTCCGCGCCGCGCCACACCCGCGTTCCCCGGCCCCCGCATCCCCACACGAAGGACGGAATCCACCATGGCGGACACCGCGACCGCCCCGCCGACCGGCCCCGGGCATCCGGCCCCGGTGGCCGAGGCGACCGGCATCAGCAAACGGTTCGGCGCGACCGTCGCCCTGCGCGACGCACGGATCAGCATCGCCGCGGGCGAGTCGCACGCCCTGGTCGGCCGCAACGGCGCCGGCAAGTCGACGCTGGTGTCCATCCTCACCGGTCTCCAGCAGCCCGACACCGGTTCCCTGCGCTTCTCGGGCGAGCCCGCACCGGCCGTCGGGGACATCGACGCCTGGCGCTCCCGTGTCGCCTGCGTCTACCAGCGCTCCACGATCATCGGTGAGCTGACCGTCGCCGAGAACCTCTTCCTGAACCGGCAGAGCCCCGGCGCGGTACAGCCCATCCGCTGGAAGCAGCTGCGGCTGCGCGCCGAGGAACTGCTCGGCGAGTACGGAGTCGCCGTCGACCCCGCCGCACGGGCCAAGGACCTCACCGTCGAGCAGCGCCAGTTCGTCGAGATCGCCCGGGCCCTGTCCTTCGGAGCCCGCTTCATCATCCTCGACGAGCCGACCGCCAAGCTCGACGCGCGCGGCATCGGCCGCCTCTTCGGCAAACTCCGCGACCTCCAGGACCAGGGCGTCGCCTTCCTGTTCATCTCGCACCACCTGCAAGAGGTGTACGACCTCTGCGCCACGGTCACGGTCTACCGCGACGCGGCGCACATCCTCACCGCGCCCGTGGCCGAGCTCGGTCACCAGGCGCTGGTGGAGGCCATGACCGGCGAGTCCGCCTCCCTCGCGGCCGTGGCCGAGGCCCCCGCCCCCACCACCCGGGCCGACTCCGCCGAGCTGCTGTCGATCGACGGTCTGACACTCCCCGGCGCCTGCGAGGACCTGTCCCTCTCGGTCCGCTCGGGCGAGGTGGTCGGGCTCGCCGGTGCCGCGGCCAGCGGCAATGTGCAGGTGGGCGAGGCCGTCGCCGGGCTGCACCGCGCCGGCGCCGGCGGCATCTCGGTCGGCGGCCGGGCCGTACGCACTGGAAGCGTGCCGTCCGCCCTGGCCTCAGGGGTCGGTCTGGTCCCCGAGGACCGACACCTCCAGGGCCTGGTCAACAACCGGAGCGTGGCGGAGAACGCCACCCTGACCGTCACCGACCAGCTCGGACCGTTCGGCATGGTGCTGCCCTCCCGGACCAGGCTCTTCGCCCGGCGCATGATCCGGGATCTCGACATCAAGACCCCGAGCGCCGCCACCCCGGTCTCCGCCCTCTCCGGCGGCAACCAGCAGAAGGTCGTCGTCGCCCGCGCCCTGGCCACCGACCCGCATGTGCTGGTCGCGATCCGGCCCACCAACGGCGTCGACGTCAAGTCCAAGGAGTTCCTGCTCGGCAGGATCCGGCAGGTCGCCGACGGCGGCAAGGCCGCACTGATCGTCTCCGACGAACTCGACGACCTCAGGGTGTGCGACCGGGTCGTCGTCATGTTCCACGGCCGGGTGGTCGCCCAGTTCCAGCGCGGCTGGAGGGACGAGGACGTCGTCGCCGCGATCGAAGGCATCGCCGACTCCGGCACCGCGTCCCCGCACTCCCCCGCATCCGGCACCGACGAGCACGGAAGGTAGTCATGTCCGCCACCACAGATCTCACCGAGCCCGCAGCGAGCGCGGCGGAGCCGGCCGCCGCGGACAGCACCCCCCGCCGGATCGACCTCGGCCGCTTCCGTGAACTGTCCCTGGTCCCCGCCATCCTCGTCCTGATGCTGATCGGGTTCATCGTCTCGCCGGCCTTCCTCACCGCCGACAACCTCATCGGTGTCCTGCAGCAGTCCACCGAGCTGAGCCTGCTCGTCCTCGCGACGACGTTCATCCTGATCTGCGGGCGGATGGACCTGTCCCTGGAATCCACCATCGGCGTGGCTCCCGTCATCGCCGTCTGGCTGGTCCTGCCCGCCGGCGGCGGCCGGTTCAACGGGCTCGGGCTCCTGCCCGAATGGACGGCCGTCCCGCTGTGCCTGCTGGTCGGCGCGCTGATCGGCGCCGTCAACGGCTTCCTGATCCTCAAGCTGCGTCTGAACGGCTTCATCGTCACGCTCGGCGCCCTGACCATGCTCCGCGGCCTTCAGGTCGCGCTGTCCGAGGGCCAGTCCATCGTCGAGCTGCCGTCGTCGTTCACCTACCTGGGCAAGGCGTCCTGGCTGGGCGTGCCCGCCGCCATCTGGGTGTGCGCGGTGCTCTTCGCGCTCGGCGGCTGCGCGCTCGCCTGGCTGCGGCACGGCCGCGCGCTGTACGCGATCGGAGGCAACGCGGAGGCGGCCCGCACCGCCGGCATCCGGGTCGACCGGATCGTGTGGATCGTCCTCATCATCGGCAGCCTGCTCGCCGCGTTCGCCGGCATCCTCTACAGCGGCCACTACGGGTCCATCTCCGCGACCCAGGGCAGCGGCTGGATCTTCCAGGTCTTCGCCGCGACGGTGATCGGCGGGGTGAGCCTCAACGGCGGCAAGGGTTCGGTGTTCGGCGCCCTCACGGGCGTACTCACCCTCCAGCTCGTCGTCAACGTCATGACCCTGGCGGGTGTGCCGCCGCTGTGGAACCAGTTCCTCAACGGCGCCATCATCATCGTCGCGCTGATCATCTCCCGCTTCGCCTCCGGCGAGAAGCAGGAGTAGCGGCGGCCGACGACCGGCTCCGCCCGGCGCCCACCGCGGCCCGGCGGAGCCGACGCCCCGCACCCACCCGGCACGGAGAGGCACGCTCGTGGCACTGACCGACGAGGCCATCGACAAGATCAAGGCGATGATCGTCGCCGGTGAGCTGGCACCCGGCTCCCGCCTGCCCAAGGAGGAGGTCCTCGCCGGACAGCTCGGTCTGTCGCGCAGTTCGCTGCGCGAGGCCGTACGGGCCCTGACCGCCATGCGCATCCTGATCACCCGGCAGGGCGACGGCACGTACGTCTCCAGCCTGGAGCCCCATCTGCTGCTGGAGAGCCTGTCCTTCGCCGCCGATGTCTCCCAGGGCCAGACCGCCCTGCAACTGCTCCAGGTGCGCCGGCTGCTCGAACCGCAGGCCACCGGACTGGCCACCGCGCTGCTGACAGCCGAGGACCTCCACGAGCTGGACGGCATCCTCGGCCGGTGCCGGTCCGCCACCACCGTCGAGGAGTTCGTCGCCCACGACATCGCCTTCCACCTGCGGATCGTCCAAGCCGTCGGCAACCCGGTGCTGTCCATGCTGCTGAGCGTGCTGTCCACCCGCACCCAACGGGTCCGCATCGTCCGCGGCAGCCGGACCCATCGGGCCGTGGACCGCGCGCACCGGGAGCACGAGGAGATCCTCCGGGCGCTCAGGGCACGCGACGCCCAGCTCGCGGTCTCCGCCGCGTCGGTCCATGTCGCCGCCGTCGAGCAATGGCTGGCGGCGAGCCTCGCCGACGGTCCTCTGGACGCGGCCGAGAACTGATCCCGTAAAAAAGAGCCGGCCTTTCTCGCACGGTGTCACGCGAGGGTGCTCTGCGTGTTTCGTAGCGGTGCGGTCCGCGGTGCGCGACCATATAAACACCGACACGGAGCAATCAGCAGGGAAACACCGAGACACCATAAGGACGGGCATGTCCGGCAGCGAAAGCGAGAACCCAGCAATCCCCTCCCCGACCCCCACACCGACTCGTCCCAGGACGAACCGGGACTGGTGGCCGAATCAGCTGGACCTTCAGGTTCTCCACCAGCACTCGCCCCGCTCCAATCCGATGGAAGAGGACTTCGACTACGCAAAAGAGTTCGCGACCCTCGACGTCGACGCGCTGAAGCGGGACGTCTTCGAGGTGATGACGGCGTCCCAGGAGTGGTGGCCCGCCGACTACGGTCACTACGGGCCGCTCTTCATCCGGATGAGCTGGCACGCCGCGGGGACGTACCGCATCGCGGACGGCCGGGGCGGGGGCGGCACCGGCGCGCAGCGCTTCGCCCCCCTCAACAGCTGGCCGGACAACGCGAGTCTCGACAAGGCACGCCGTCTGCTCTGGCCGGTGAAGCAGAAGTACGGCCGGAAAATCTCCTGGGCCGATCTTCTGGTCTTCGCCGGTAACTGTGCCATGGAATCGATGGGGTTCAAGACGTTCGGATTCGGCTTCGGGCGAGCGGACATCTGGGAACCGGAGGAAATCTTCTGGGGTCCTGAGGACACCTGGCTCGGAGATGAGCGCTACAGCGGCGACAGGGAACTCACCGGTCCTTTCGGTGCCGTGCAGATGGGACTGATCTACGTCAATCCGGAGGGGCCGAACGGCAATCCGGATCCGATGGCCGCCGCCCGGGACATTCGCGAGACGTTCGGGCGCATGGCGATGAACGACGAGGAGACGGTCGCGCTCATCGTCGGCGGCCACACCTTCGGCAAGTGTCATGGCGCGGTCGACCCCGGCTACATCGGGGCGGAACCGGAGGCCGCGCCCATCGAGCAGCAGGGGCTCGGCTGGAGGAACACCTACGGCAGCGGCAAGGGTCCCGACGCGCTCACCAGCGGGCTGGAGGGCGCGTGGACCAACGAGCCGACCAGGTGGGACAACGGCTACCTGGACAACCTGTTCGGGTACGACTGGGAGCTGACGACGAGCCCCGCCGGCGCGAAGCAGTGGACTCCGAAGGATCCCGCGGCCAAGGGCACCGTGCCCGACGCCCATGATCCGTCGAAGAGGCATGCTCCGATGATGCTGACGACGGATCTCGCGCTGAAGGTGGATCCGATCTACGGGCCGATCGCCAAGAGCTTCCACGAGAACCCGGACCAGCTCGCGGTGGCGTTCGCCAAGGCGTGGTTCAAGCTGTTGCACCGCGACATGGGACCACTGTCGCGGTACCTCGGCCCGTGGATCCCCGAGCCGCAGCTGTGGCAGGACCCCGTCCCGGAGGTCGACCACGAGCTGGTGTCGGACCAGGACATCGCCGCCCTCAAGGACAGGATCCTCGCCTCGGGCCTGTCCGTCCCGCAGCTGGTGACCACGGCCTGGGCGGCGGCGGCGAGCTTCCGCGGCACCGACAAGCGCGGCGGAGCGAACGGGGCCCGGATCCGGCTCGCTCCGCAGAAGGACTGGGAGGTCAACGCCCTCCCCGAGGTGGCCGAGGTGGTGCGGACGCTGGAGCAGCTCCAGCAGGACTTCAACCTGTCCCAGGCCGACGGGAAGAGGATCTCACTCGCCGACCTGATCGTCCTGGGCGGGTGCGCGGCCGTCGAGCGGGCCGCGAGGAACGCCGGGCACGACATCACCGTCCCGTTCGCGCCGGGGCGGACGGACGCCTCGCAGGAGCAGACGGACGTGGAGTCGTTCGCCGTGCTCGAACCGAGGGCGGACGGGTTCCGCAACTATCTGCGGGCGGGAGAGAAGCTGTCGCCGGAGACGCTCCTGCTGGACCGCGCCAACCTGTTGACGCTGACCGCTCCCGAGATGACGGTTCTGATCGGCGGCATGCGGGCCCTGAACGCCGGCTTCGACGGTTCACGGCACGGCGTCTTCACCCACCGGCCGGAGACGTTGACCACCGACTTCTTCGTGAACCTGCTCGACATGGGCACGGAGTGGAAGGTGTCGGCCTCGGACGAGAACGTCTTCGAAGGCCGCGATCGTGCCACGGGCGAGCTCAAGTGGACCGCCACCGCCGTCGACCTGATCTTCGGTTCGCACTCCCAGCTCCGAGCCGTCTCGGAGGTCTACGCGTCCGCGGACGCCGGGGAGAAGTTCGTGCGGGACTTCGTCGCCGCGTGGGACAAGGTGATGAACCTCGACCGGTTCGACCTCGCCCGAGCCCGATAGACCGAAAGATGGTGCAGACCGTGCAGACCGACGGCCGTCCGGGCCGTCGGTCAGAATTCCACGGTGAAAAAGCCGTTCTCGTCGGCCGACCCGGGTGCCATTACGCGGTAGCCGAACTGTTCCTCGAGGCTGCCGAGGTTCCAGGGCTCGGCCCGCTCGCGGTAGTTGAAGACGAGGTCCTTCGTCGCCCCGCCGTGCTTGAGGATCCGGGCGACGGCGATGTCGTCCGGGTGGCCGTGGACCTTCCCGTCGGTGGAGATCAGGTAGCGGCCGCAGTCCAGGAGACCGAGGAGCTCGTTGGAGAGGTTCTTGGCGCTGCCGTGGTGGGCGACCTTCAGGGCGTCGATCCGCAGCCGCCCGCCCTCGGCCTGGGCACGTGGCCGGATCGACGTCACCAGGCGCGGGTCGTCGGCGTCACCCGTGAGGACGATCCGGGTGCCCTCGAACTCGAACAGCAGGGCGATGCTGGTCGGATTGGTCGGGGAGGCGTCCCGCTTGAACGGCGTGGCGGCCAGCTTGTCGACGTCGATCGTCCCGAAGCGGTCGATTCCCGGCACAGGCTCTCTCTCCACCGCGTCCGCTCCCGGGATGAGTCCGGCCTCCTCGCACTTCGTCTTCCACGTCTCGATCAGCGACTCCAGCAGACGGCGGTCCGGTGCCAGTACCTCCATGGACGACCCGTCGTCGAACCAGGTCAGCGGATGGCCCACCTCGACACTGCGGCCGTCAAAGGCCTGGTTCCAGGGAAAGTGCCGGGTCATGAGCGCGGTGCTGAGCCGTTCCCCCTCCACCGCGCCGAAGCTCTCGCGGTCGTGGAGCTGGTCGAAGCCGTTGAACCATACGTCCCCGATCTCCACCGGCCGGTCGTCGTCCTCGATGAGCGCCAGCACACCGAGGATGTGGTCCTGGTCGACATGGGTCACCACGAGGACGTCGACCGGGCCGCCGAGCCCCGCGAGCAGCGGTCTGATCCGCCGGTAGGTGCCGTGGCGTCCGCCGTCGATCAGGATCCGCCGGGTGAACGCGTCATTCCCGTATTCCAGGAGCAGGCAGTCGCCGTCCTGCGCCGGGAGCATCCTGAGCCGGATCATCACGCCCTCCCCTGCCTCAGGTCGAGGATCAGGAACGGCTCGCGCAGGTCGACCAGCCAGGCCAGCTGTCTCGCCAGGTCGAGGCGGCGTGCGCAGTCGGGGTCGCCAGGGAAGGCGGAGGGCCCCTCGATGAGCCAGACGAGCCCGAGCGTGTAGAAGGGGATGCCGCGGTCGAAGGCCTCGATCAGTCCGTCCCGGGCCCACCCAAGGTCCCTCGGTCTCCTGCGCAGCAGCCGCACCGACCTCAGGATCGCCCCGTCGCTGAGCCAGGGGAAACGCTCGGCGAGCCGGACCAGCCACGGGTCCCAGCGCGTCTCGCTCTCGGAGTGGTCGGTGCCGATGAGGACGTACGACCCGGCCGCCGCCGCGAGCGGGTTCTCGACCTTGGAGTAGAGCATCGACTCGACGTCGGTGAAGAGCCTGGCCGCCATGTCCAGGGCGCCCTGAGCCATGTACGCGAGCCCCGCGCCGACCTCCGGGTCGCGGACGGCCACCGAGACGGCACTGCCGGTCGGGCTCTGCCGCAGGTTGACGAGGACCTCGACGTCGGCGTCGCCCCAGGGCCGTGGAAGGGTGACCAGCCGTACGGAGTCGGCGGCCTCCACGACGAGGAACTGCCGCTCGCCGACAGGTCCGGAACCGACCTCGAGAGGTTTGCCCCGGGCCCCGACCGGGCCGTTCGGGCGGAACCGGTAGAGCGGCGTGACCTCATCGCCGCAGTCATAGGGAGCGGGCAGGACGACGGGCTCGCCCGAGGCGATCAGCCGGGCGACCGGGCTTTCGGGCGGCGTCTTCGCCAGCTCCAGCATCGACGCGAAGGACCAGCTCGCGGGCGTGGAGTCGCCGATCCAGGTGGCGAGGGCGGTCAGGTCGACGGCTCCCCGAGGGACGGCACCGTCCGGCCCGGCGAGGGTGGCGACCATGGACCGCGAGGCCACCGACTCGGTGAAGGGCGCCTGACGGGGGCTGTGGTAGACCATGTCGGGCTCGATGTTGCCCATCAGGTACTGCCAGGAGTGGGTCTCGTACGGCGAGTCCGTCATGTTGAAGTCCACCTGGGTCTCCCGGCCTTCCACCGCCACGGCGTTCTCCGTGAGCACCAGGCCGGACGGCAGCCACGCCGACACGAGGTAGCGCCCGGGCATCACGTCGTACGACAGGGGCTGGGGCGCGACCCCGCAGGGGATCCGGATGTCACGCAGGGTCGCTCCGGTGAGGTCGGCCGAGTGGATGTCACCGAGGATCACGGCGTCGTTGGACTCCCCCGGGGACGACAGGAGGAGGCGGACGGCGAGTGAGGTGCTCATGGCCTGACCAACTTGACCAATCGGAGGCGGAACTGGGGTGGGCGGGCGTCGAGTTCGTCCCTCCGTATGTCGTCCGGGCCGAGAACGGCCTCGACCTCGTAGTGCCCGAGCGGCAGGAAGACGGGCCAGTCGCGGTCGTCGGGTTCGTCGCCGGGTGCGGGGGCCGGGCGTCGTCTGTCCTCGTGCCCGTCACGCCGGCAGACGAACGCGGCGCGCGTATTGGCAGGCGTCGACGAAGAAGACCTGCTGACTCGCGGTCCGGCGTTCCGGCCGGCGTCAGCCCGTCGTGGCCGCCGGCGGACAGAACTCGGCCGAGACGACGTTCTTGCCGCCGCCGACCCAGTCGCCGTTGAAGTTCAGGGCGATCATGTGACGGCCGTCCTTGGTGCCGAAGGCCTGCGTCGAGGAACCGTGGATGCCGCCGGAGTGGCCCCAGACCTTGATCCCGCAGCTCGTCTCGTACTCGATGAGGCCCAGGCCGTAGCGCTGGCGCGGCAGGTTGCCCTCGGTGGAGACCGTGGTCGTCATCTGCTCCAGCTGGGCGGGGCGCAGCAGCCGGCCCGTGAAGAGGGCGGTGTAGAAGCGGTTCAGGTCGGAGGAGTTGGTGACCATCTCCCCCGCCGCCCAGGCCCAGGAGGGGTTGAGTTCGGTCACGTCGTAGGTCTTCCCCGGGTCCTCCGTGAAGGTGGAGTAGTGCCGGGTGGGCGCGGGCACGTGCGGATCCGTGCCGGGGAAGTACGTGGCACGCATCCCGAGCGGTCCGGTGACACGCCGCTCGATCTCCTCGGCGTAGGGCCTGCCGGTCAGCTTCTCGATGATCAGCCCCAGCAGGAGGTAGTTGGTGTTGGAGTACTTCCAGGAGGTGCCGGGCTCGAACTGGGGCGGGTTCTGGAGGGCGAGGGCGATGACCTGTTGCGGAGTCCAGTCGTCGTACCGGGATCGGAGGAACTCGATACCCAGCACCTTCTTCGAGAACGTGGCGTCCTCGGTGTAGTTGAAGATGCCGCTGGTGTGGTTCATCAGCTGACGGACCGTTATCTTCGTGCCGTCGTGGCCGTTGCCCCGCACCAGACCGGGCAGGTAGTGGTCGACCGTGGCGTCGAGATCGGCCTTTCCCTCCGCCTGGAGCTGGAGCAGGACGGTCGCCACCAGCGTCTTGGTGACACTTCCCACGCGGAACCGATCACCGTGACCGCGGGGCTGCCGTGTGGAGAGGTCGGCGACCCCCGAGGTGCCCTTCCATACGCCGCGGGTGTCGCGTACCTCGGCCACGACGCCCGGCACGCCCGCGGCGACGGCCGCGTCCATGGCGGCCCGAGTGGCGGCGTGCCGGGACTCCCGCGTCTCCGTGGCGGTCATCGTGCCGCCGGCGGCGGCCGCGGGCGTCGTCAGCAGCAGTGTCCCTGCGGCGGCGAGCGCTGTCGCGCCCACCAGGGTCGTCCGTGTCCGGCGAGTCGACATGTGCGCCAGCCCCTCTCTCGTGTGCGGGACACGCATCCTGTCGACCGCGCCTAACGGGTGGCCAACGGCGCGCCAACGGCGCGGAGCCGACCTCCTTTGAACCCGGCTCGGCGCTGAACGAAAATGATGTTCTTCGATCGACGCGGGACGTTCGGTGTTCGGCATCCGACTCTGGGGGAAGGGACGGCGGTGAGGTTCGCGGTACTGGGATCACTCACGGCGGTCGACGACGACGGCGCGGCTGTCGCCCTCGGGGGCCCGAAGTCCCGCGCGTTGCTGGCCGCACTGCTGCTGGAGCCGAACCGCACGGTGCCGCTGGACACGGTGATGACGGTGTTGTGGGGCGAGGAGCCACCGCCGACGGCCACCGCCTCGCTGCACAACCACGTCGCCCGGCTGCGGCGAAACCTCCGCGACGTCGGCGGCACCCGGCTGCGCACCATGGCCCACGGACTCGAAATGCGGGTGGGCGAGGGCGAGTTGGACCGCGACGTGTTCGAGGGGCGAGTACGACGAGCGCAGGAAGCCCGGAGCCGGGAGGACTGGGAGGCGGTGGAGCGGGACGCCGGTGCCGCTCTGGCCCTGTGGCACGGCACACCGTTCGCCGACGTGCCCGCCCTCGCCGGCCACCCTGTCGTGTCGTTCCTCCAGGAGCAGCGGTTACAGGCGCTCGAATGCCGCTTCGAGGCGCTCCTGTGCCTCGACCGCCTCGACGGGCTGGCCGCCGAACTGGGTGTCCTGGTCAAGGAGCATCCGTTCCGGGAGGCGCTGCACCGCCAGCTGATACTCGTCCTCGGCCGCACGGACCGCCGGGCCGAAGCGCTGGCGCTCTTCCGGTCGCTGCGCCGGACCCTGGTCGAAGAACTCGGGGTGGAACCCGGCCCCGCCGTCCAGGAGGCCCACCAGGAGGTGCTCCGCGGCGCGGCCGCCCCGCACCGCGAATCGCCCGTCGCCACGACCACCGCCGCGACGGCCCCCGCGGCGGGGACGCCCCCGAGGCTGGCGCAGCTTCCGGCGCCGCCCGGTGGGTTCGTCGGCCGCGCCGAGCACATCGCCGAGATCCGCGAGGAGCTCCGGTCCGCCCGCGACCGCACCGCCCTCGCCGTGATCAGCGGAATGCCGGGCGTCGGCAAGACGGGGCTCGCCCTGCACATCGCCGAACAGCTCCGGCACGCGTTCCCCGACGGCCAGCTCTATCTGAACCTCCACGGGGCCACACCCGGCGTGGCCCCCCTGGCACCCGCCGAAGCCCTCGCCGCTCTCCTGCACGGCCTCGGGGTGGACACCCGGCGGATCCCGGGCGACGTGGGGGCCGCCTCCGCCCTGCTGCGCTCCGCGCTCGCCCCCACCCGAACACTGCTCGTCCTGGACGACGCGGCCTCGGTGAGCCAGGTACGTCCACTGCTGCCGGCCGGCGCCGGCTGCGCCGTACTGCTGACCAGCAGACGGCCGCTGGCCACCCTGGGAGCCTCCACGCACGTCCGGCTCGAGCCGCTCTCACCGCGGGACAGCGCCCTGCTGCTGGAGCGGACCTCGGGCCGCTCCTGGGCCGCGTCCGACGCCGAACCGGTCGCCCGGCTCGTGACCCTGTGCGGCCGGCTGCCCCTGGCGCTGCGGATCTCCGCGGCCCGGCTGCGGAGCCGGCGGACCCTGCCGGTGGAGAAGCTGGTGGAACGCCTGGCCCGGCAGGAGGACCGCCTGGACCACCTCGAACTGGAGGACCTCAGCGTGCGCCGCTCCCTGATGGCGGCCCATGAGGCGCTCCTGGGCTCGGGCGACCCGCACGACGCTGACGCCGCCGCGGCCCTGGTCCTCATCGGTGCGCTGGACCTGCCCGAGTACGGGGCGCCGCTGATGGCCACCGCCCTCGGCCGTACCGAGCGGATCGCCGAGCAGGCCCTGGACCGCCTGGCGGAAGTGGCCCTGCTCCAGGAGGTGTGCTGGGGCCGCTACACCCCGCACGACCTGGTCCGCGACTTCGCCCGGGAACTCGCCGGCCGGCCGGGTGAGCGGGCCCGGAACGCGGAAGCCGTCGAACGGTCCCTGCGCTGGTACCAGGAGCGGCTCGGGCACTGCGCCGCGGCCCTGCGGCCGAACCCCGGGCGAGCGCCCGAGCACCCCGGGGGCCGGCCCGGCACGGTCTTCGCCGACACCGCGGCGGCCCTCGCGTGGGGTGACGCGGAAGCGGCGAACCTGCTCTTCCTGGCCGGCTCCGGAGCGCGGGGACGCCTGGGCCCGGCCCGCACCCTCGACCTGATCAACGCCCTGTTCCCCTATCTGCACGACCGCGGCCGGGTGCGGGATCTCGAACGCCTGACGCGGCACGCGATCGCCCTCGCCCGGTCCAGCGGCAACACCGCGGCCGAAGGACGGGCGCTGGGGCAGCTCGCCACCGCGCACTACTCGGCCGGGCGCGTCGGGCAGGCGCTGCTGATCCTGGACGAGGCGGTGGAGCTCAGCGAGCACCTCCGCGACGACGTCACCCGGATGCGTCACCTCGGCAACCGGGCCGCGCTGCTGCGTGAACTCGGCCGGGACGCCGACGCCCGGGCGACGTTGGCACGGTGTCTCGCCCTGCGCCCCGACCATGTCACCGCCGGCGAGGAGGCGTTGCTGCTCGGGCACCAGGGGTACGTGGCCGAACTCAGCGACCTGCGCTCCGCCGTCTCCTACCACCTGCGCAGCAGGGAACTCGCCCGGAAGGCCGGCAGCGCCGTGATCGAGCAGGTCGCCCTGTGCAACACCGGCCGTGCTCTGCTGGCCCTCGGCGAGCCCGCCCCGGCCCTGCACAGCTTCGAGGAGGCGCTGCGGGTCATGGCCTCCGGCACGGCCCACTGGAACGCGGAGCGGGAGACGCGACTGGGCCAGGCCCAGGCACTGCGCGCGCTGGGCCGCCTCCGGGAGGCCCGGGAGGCCTGCACGGCGCTGCTCCAGGAGGCCGCCGCGCGCGGCGACTCCTACGGTCGGGGCCTGGCCGAGCACGAGTTGGGACATGTCCTGAGAGCGCTCGGAGACGAACGGGCGGCCCTGGGCCGATGGAGCAGCGCGCTGTCCGCCCTGGAGGGGACGGACGCGCAGGTACTCACCGACCTGCGTGCCCTCCTGACCACGGCTCCGTAGCGGTCACCTGCAGCCTTCGGGAACGCGTTGGAAGAACAGTCGCGGGCCCGGACGTCCCGGGCAGCGATCATGATCTGGCCGGCTCGGAGGGCTCCCTCAGAGCGCTCCCGCGTCCCTGGCCGCGTAGACCGACGGATACACCGGCCGATAGCCCAGCTCCCGGCGGATCCGGTCCGTGGAGGTGATCCCGAACCACGGGTCGGGGTCGGCCCGGGTGTACAGCTCCTCCGGGATCTCCACCCCGTTCAGCTGGTGCAACTCGACCGCCGTCACAGGCGCGTCGTCCGCGATGTTGTAGATCCGGCCGGCTGTTCCCGGCGCGTGCAGGACGCGCAGCAGGCCCTGAGCCACGTCCATGTGATGGCCCATGTGGAGGCGCTGGGTCGCGGCCCAGTCCCGGGCCCAGATCAACGACTGGGCGAGGTGCGGATCGCCCTCGCCGTAGACGAACGGGAGCCGGCCCACGCGCACGTCCAGCCCCTCCAGTGCGAGCAGTTCCCGCTCGGCCCGCGCCTTGGACTCGGTGTACGCGCCCCACATCGGCCCGCCGGGGCGGCTCTCGTCGTCCTCGGTCAACGGGCGGCCCCGTCCGACGCCGTACACCAGCGCGGTGCTGACCTGTAGGAACGTCCGCACACCGGCGGCCAGCGCGGCACGGCCCAGTTCCACGGCCGCGTCGTGGTTGACCGCCCACGCCTCGTCGTCCGGGACCCCCCGGAAGGAGGCCGCGACGTTCACGACCGCGTCCACCCCGGCCACCGCCTTGCCGAGCGCCTCCGCGTCCCGCAGATCGCCGACCACGACCTCGGCGCCCAGCTCCGCGAAGGGCTCGCCGCGCGCCGCGTCACGCACCAGCACCCGTACCCGCTCCTCCGGCCGGGTCTGCGCCAGCAGCCTCGGTACGAAACGCCGGCCGACCTGACCGGTCACACCCGTCACCAACGTCAGCATCATGTGCTCCTCTCGTCGGTGCTCAGCCTCCGCCGCAGCCGCGAGCGGCGGCAGAGACCCGTCGATCATGGGATCGGCGGTCCCTGGATAAGCCGGGCGCGCTGCGGCAGGCTTGAGGGGTGAACCGACCTGAACTCGCCGACTTCCTGCGCCGTGGCCGCGCCCGGCTGGCCCCGTCGGACGTGGGCCTGACAGCGGGCAGCCGGCGCCGCACGCCCGGCCTGCGCCGCGAGGAGGTGGCACAGCTGGCCGGCATGTCGGTGGACTACTACACGCGCCTGGAACAGTCCCGTGGACCGCGCCCGTCCCGCCAGATGCTGACGGCACTGGCCCGTGCGCTGCGCCTGACGGCCGTGGAGCAGGACCATCTGTTCCACCTGGCCGGTGAGGAGCCCCCGCGGCGCGAGACGGCGTCGGCGCACGTCCGCCCCGGGCTGCTGCTGATCCTGGACCGGCTGCACGACACACCGGCGCAGGTGGTGAACGACTGCGGCGAGGTGCTGGCCCAGAACGCGATGGCCAGGGCGCTGGTCGGCGACGTGATGTCCCGCCCTCGGCGCGAGCGCAATCTGACCCGTCTCTTCTTCCTGGACCCGGCCGCGCGCACGCTCTTCCCGGAGGAGGACCTGGCGGGACACGCGCGCACCCACGTGGCCACCCTGCGCTCGGTGGCAGCCGCCCGCCCCGACGACCCGGAACCGGCCGCGCTGGTCGCCGAACTGCGGTCTTCCAGCGAGGAGTTCGCCCGACTGTGGGACGAACACGAGGTGTCGCAGCGGGCCAGGGCGACGAAACGCTTCCTGCATCCCCTGGTCGGTCTCCTGGAACTGGACTGCGAGGTGATGGTCAGCCACGAACACCACCATCTCCTGGTCGTGCACACGCCCCGCCCGGGCACCGAGTCCTACGAACGCCTGCGGCTCCTGCGCGTGGTGGGCCTTCAGGACATGTCACCCAGCACGACCTGAACGGGCCGCGGTCGCCGCCCACTCCGGCTCCTCATCCGCCGCGGCGACGAAGTCGCCGAGCATGCCGACGATCCCCGCGCAGGGCGACCCGTTCGCTTGTCAGGCCGTGTCGGCCGCCCCAGCCAGGATCCGGGCGAGCTGGGCGGGCCTGGTGACCATGGGCCAGTGGCCCGAGTCGATGTCGGCCAAGTCGACATGCTTGGCTCGGGCGAGTTCCGGGACGTCGCCGGCGTCGATCCATTCTCGCGCCTGCGCGGGCGTGAACTCCGGGCATACGACGACGACCGGGACGTCGAACCGACGTTCGTCCCTCAGCCGCACCACGCCGTTGACCACGCCCGAGGGCACGGGAATCGCAGCAGCCGCCAGCTCTCGTCTGGCCTCGTCGTCGAGGTCGGCGGCGTCCGGCCCCTCGAAGGGGCCCCAGCCCGGGAAGGGCATGACGCCCTCCCGCACCTCGAAGAAGTCGGCGTACGGCTGTCCGTCGGCTTGCGGGAAGCCGCCTACGAGGGCGAGTTTGGCCAGCCGCTCCGGCCGCTGGTCGGCGGCCAGCCAGGCCAGCGTGCAGGCGGCGGAATGCCCCACCACCATGGGCTTGCCGGGTGCCGCGTCCACCGCGGCGAGCACCGCCGCGACCTGGTCGTCGAGTGTGGCGGTCACCGAGCCGTCCCCCTGGCCCGGGAGAGTGAGCGGCACGGGGCGGTGACCGAGCGCCTCCAGCTCGGACGCCACACGACCCCACGCCGACCCGTCCAGCCACAGGCCGCCGATGAGCAGGATGTCCATGGTGCAGTTCCCCTTCCTCTGCTTCACGGACGTCACCGTAGGCGCGGATCCGGACAATCCACTGCCGGTTCCTCCGGCGGCCACCCGAGCGCGGTGCGTGCGGTGGCGGCCCTGGAATTAGCCTGCTTCCGTGCCGAACGATCTCAGCCCCACCGCGCGAGCCCTGCGCGCCCTGGAAGTCCTTCAGGCCCGCCCCGGTACGACGGCCGGTGAACTCGCCGGGCGGCTCGGCGTCACGGAGCGGGCAGCGCGCCGATATGTCGGGATCCTCCGAGAAGCCGGCATTCCGGTGGAGTCGGTCCGGGGGCCGCACGGCGGATACCGGCTGGGGCGCGGCACAAGGCTGCCGCCTGTGCATTTCACGCAGTCCGAGGCCCTCGGCCTGGTGATGGCGGTACTCAGCGGCCAGCCGGCCGCGGCCGACCCCGACGACCTGATCGGTACCGCGCTGGGCAAGGTCGTCAAGGCGCTGCCGGAGAGCGTCGGCCAACAGGCGGCCATGCTGCGGCGGTACGCGTCGGCCGCACCGGATCCGCTCTCGGCCCGCCCCGATCCGGCCATCACCAGCGAGCTCGTCGACGCCGTCGCGGCCCGGCTGCGCGTGCTGGTCACCTACCGCAGCGAGGCGGGCAACGAGTGGGAGACGGAGGTGGATCCCTGGTCCATCGTCGTCCGCTACGGGCGCTGGTACCTGCTGTGCCACTCTCGTCGTGCGGACGCGATCCGCACCTACCGAGTCGACCGAATCGTCGCGGTCCGGCCGACGGGGCACGGGTTCGAGCCGCCCAGGGGCCTCGATCCGGTGGCGGTGCTGGAGGAGAACCTGGGCGTGGGATGGGAGTTCGCCACCCGGGTGGTGTTCGACGCGCCCCTGAGCGAGGTGGCCCCGTGGATCCGCCCGCCCATGGGGCGCCTTGAGCCCTTGGGGGATGGATGCCTGCTGGTCGGCAGCACCCGCAACCCGCACATGTACGCGCAGGAATGGCTGGCGAGGATTCCGTTCGCTTTCCGTATCGAGGGCGGGGAGGAACTGCGTGCCGCGGCCGAGGCACTCGCGGCCCGCCTCACCGCCGCCGTGACGGACCCGCCCTGACGGGGCCTTCGCCCCGGCCCGTCTACGCCGCTCTCGGTATACCGCTGCGGAGCACCGCCGACCCCTCCCAAGCGCCCCCTCATGTGGACGACAGTGGACGACAGGACCTCTGGGCCGTGCCGTCGCCCGGCGGTCACGAGGCCCGCCTACGCGGGCGGCGTGCCGCTCTGTTCCGCCTTGCGGTGGCGTGCGGCGAGGCGGGAGCCGGATTCGCGGCGGGCGGCGCGCCGCAGCAGGGGTACCGCGAGGAGGAAGCCGATGACCGCCCAGGCGGTCAGGACCAGGGCGACCATGGGCAGTTCCCAGGCGCCGGCCGCCTCGGCGGTGCGTGCGGAGTCCGGGAGCAGCGCCGAACGCAGGCCCTGCGCCATCCACTTGAGCGGGAAGACCGCCGCCACCTGCTGGACCGGCACGGGCAGCGAGGTGATCGGGAACACCGCCCCTGAGGTGATCAGCAGACCCATCGTCGGCAGCATGATCAACGCCAGTGCCTCGCGGGGGTTGGGCAGTACGGCGCCTATGGCCGCGCCGAGCGGTACGACGGCGAGCAGCCCGAGCGTGGTGACCCACACGAGCGTCAGCCAATCGCCCGGCCCGTGCGGCAGTGGCCCGTCCACCAGCAGCGCCGCGGCCGCCAGGAGCAGCGCCAGGGTGCCGACCGCCACGGCGACGATCAGCAGGCACTTGGCGACGAGGTAGGCCGGTATCCCGCCGGGCGTGGCGCGCAGCCGCAGCAGGGCGCCCTCCTCCCGCTCGGTCACGAGGATCTGCGGGAGGTTGATCAGCCCGATCTGGAACAACAGGTAGGCGGCGAAGCCCGCCAGGATCAGATGGGCCATCGGGGTCCGGGTGCCGGGCACGTCGTCGCTGACGTAGGCGGCGACGAGCAGCGCGACGGCCACGTTGGTCAGATGGCCGGACATCTCCTTGCCGTTGCGCAGGAGGTGCCGCAGCTCGATGCCGCCGCGCTGGATCCCGGCACGCCAGCTGTTCGTCATGGGTGTCCCTCTCATGCGGCCGGTTCCTCCTCGTCCGCGGCCCCGTCCGTGCGGTCGGCCTCCCGGTGCACCATGTGCAGGTAGGTGTCCTCCAGCGTCGGGCGGCGGACCTCCAGGTCGGCGATCGGGCCGTCCGCGTGCCGGTGGAGTTCCCAGACCAGCCGTGAGGGGTCGTCGGTGCGTTCGCGGCGGGGCGTGCCGTCGTCGGCGGTCCAGCGGACCTCGGCCTGTGCGGCGGCCCGCCGGGCCAGTTCCGCGGGCGTGCCACAGGCTCGGATCCGGCCGCCGACCAGCATGGCGATCCGGTCGGCGAGCCGCTCGGCCTCCGCCAGGTCGTGGGTGGTGAGCAGGACGGTGACGCCGTCGTCGCGGGCCAGCCGTTCGACCAGGACGTGGAACTCGTGCCGCGCCTGCGGGTCGAAGCCGGTGGTCGGCTCGTCCAGGAAGAGCAGTTCGGGGCGGCCGACGATGCCGAGCGCGACGTCCAGCCGCCGGCGCTGGCCGCCGGACAGCCGGTCCACCTGCCGGCCGGCCTGGTCGGTGAGGCCGACCAGGGCCAGCAGTTCGGCCGGGTCGCGGGGGTCGGGGTAGTACGTCGCGAAGTGCCTCAGTAACTCGGCGACCCGCCAGCGGCGGTGGTCGCGCCAGGACTGCAGGACCAGGCCGATCCGGGCCCGCCACGCGTCGTCGCCCCGCTCCGGGTCCATGCCGAGGACGCTCACCTCCCCGCCGGAACGCCGCCGGAAGCCCTCCAGGATCTCGACGGTGGTGGTCTTCCCGGCGCCGTTGGGCCCGAGCAGCGCGAAGACCTCGCCGCGGTGGATGTCCAGGTCGACGCCGTGCAGGACGTCGATGTCGCCGTACGTCATCCTCACGTCGCGCGCGTGGACGACGGGGCGGTCGGGTGTGTGCCGCGGCGTCATCGTCCTGCCCCCGAGTGGTGTCGCCGTCCTGGTGATGTGTCGGCCGCCGCCCGGGGAGCAGCGCCCTCGACGATCGCGCGGAGCGCCGCGACATGCCCCTCGAAGGCGGCACGGCCACGGCCCGTCAGCCGCACCCTGGTGCGCCGCTTGCGGCCGCCGCCCTCCTTGTGGAGCTCCAGGTATCCGGCCTCCTCCAGGGTGTGCAGCTGCTTGGAGAGCGCGGAGTCGCTGAGCGAGAGGCTGTCACGGACGAACGCGAAGTCCGCCCATTCCGTCGCCGCGAGCAGCGCGACCACCGACAGCCGGGTCGCGGGATGGATCAGCTCGTCGAAGCCGCTGGGAGTGCTCATCGGCCCGCCCCCGCGCCCGCTGCCCCCGAGCCCGCCGTCCGTGCGCCACGGTCCCGCGCCGACCGGGCCGCCCAGCGGCTCGTCGGCCCCACGCACACCACGAACACCGCCGCCGAGACGGTGGCCTGGATCAGACTGGCGTACATCGGCTCCAGGGAGTCGGCAAGACGGCCGGACAGCACGGTCGTCCCGCCGGTCACCACCGCCCCCGCGACGAAGGCGCCCACCATCCGTGGGGTGCAGCGGGTGTGGTGCAGGCGCACCCGGCTGCGGCGGTTGTGGAGCACGCCCAGCACGCTCAGCAGCGCGATGTACACCGCGACAGCCAGCCCCACGCCCCACCCGGGCAGGTCCAGGCCCAGACCGGCCAGGAAGACCCACATCAGCGCGGCCGTGGCCCAGGTGGTGCCCGAGCCGCCCGCGGCGGACCGCTCGACCTCGTCGTACACCCGCTCCTGCGGCACCCGGATGCGCTGGAGATCCCTCCATGCCTGTTCGGCATCCACTGACGTGCTCACGGCCTCGCCCTCCCCGTCCGGCTTTACTTTCCTACGAGGAAAGTTATCTTTGACTTTCCTCGCAGGCAAGTCGACCGGTGGTCGGCGCCGGCCCCCTCCCCCAGCGGCCGGTCGACGTACGTCGCACTATGACCAGGGCAGGACCAGGGCGCCCCAGGCGACGACGGGGCCGAGCGCGACGATTCCGCCGGTGTAGCCGATGACCTGGCGATAGAAGCGGCGGGAGTCCACCCCACGGGCGTTGCTGAGGACGAGTGCTCCGTTGGTCGAGAAGGGAGAGGTGTCGACGATCGTCGTGGAGACGGCGAGCGCGGCGATCAGTCCGGCGCCGTTGAGGTGACTGGAGAGCAGCAGCGGTACGGCGATGGGGATGATCGCTGTGAGAATCGCCGTGGAGGACGCGAAGGCGGAGGTGATGGCCACGGTGAAGCACAGCAGCAGGGCGACGAGGAGCGGGGCGCCCAGGTTGGCGGCATGTTCGGAGATCTCCTCGATGATGCCGGCCTTCTCCAGCATCGCGATGTACGTCATCATGCCCGCGACCAGCAGCAGGGTGGACCAGCTGACGCCGTCCACGGCCTTCTCCTGCCGCTTCATGTCCACCAGGGCCAGGAGGGCGCCGGCAGCCAGCGCGAGGAATCCGATCTCCAACTGGAAGCCGAGCGCGCCGACGACGAGGGCCACCAGGCAGGCGAGGGTGAGCCACTGCCGCCAGTCGGGCCTGCCGGAGACGGCGAGGTCCTCGTCGCCGGCCGCCTCCGCGGCGCCCTCGGCCAGCGGGGCGGGACGCTTGGCGAGCAGGGCGTAGGTGAGGATCGAGAGCACCAGGTTGATCACGAAGCTGGCGCTGAACAGTGCCACGGCGGAGACCTGCAGATCGGTCTTGTCGACGAGGCCGAGCACCAGCGCACCGGAGACGGCCAGCGGGGAGAACGCGCCCGCGTGCCCGCCGCTGATCACCATCATGCCGACGACCAGCGGGTTGAGCTTGTAGCGGTAGGCGAAGTTCATGCCGATCGGCGCGAGGATCGCGACCGCGGCCGGGGTGAACGTGCCGAACGCCGTCAGCAGGGCGGCCACGAGGAACAGCACCCAGGGGATGAGCTCTACCTTGCCGCGTACCAGCCGCCCCCCGGCCGCGACGAGCCAGTCGATGGTGCCGTTGCGGCGGGCGACGGAGAACAGGTAGGTGACTCCGACGATGGTGACGAAGAGCTTCGCCGGGAACCCCTCGAAGATCTCGTCCTCGGTGAGGCCGAGCGAGGCGGTCCCGACCCCGAAGGTGGCGACGAAGGCGAGGATGCCCAGGTTGATCGGCAGTACGGTGCCGACCACGAACATCACCAGCAGGGCGCCTATGGAGATCCCTTCAGCAGACATCTTTGTCCTTGGTGCGGTGGGGACGGGGTGGCGCGCCCCGAGGGCGCGAGGGTATCCGGGGGCAGACGGCTGGGAGCCGGCCTGACGAGGTGATGTTCGTCGCGGCTCAGGCGGCTTGCGGGCTGCCTGCTTCCGGTACGTAGATGCGGGCGTCGGCGAGCAGACGGGCCGCGCGCTGCACGGTGACCCGGTGCGGCAGACCGTCCCTTACATCGGTGCAGCGGACCGCGACGACGCCGGCGGGCGTGCCGAGGCGCAACCACTCGTCGGTCGGGCCGCCCGTGGTCCGGGAGACCACGGACTCCTCCAGCAGCCCGGCCGCCGCGACGGCGACGGCGGAGGTCAGGCCGATCGCGGGGTGCGGTGCGTTCATGGTGAGCATGCGCACCGACACGTCGTAGTCCTCGGCACCGACCGGTTCACCGAGGGTGGTGGTGTACGGCACCGGCGGGCCGACCAGGCCCACCTTGGGCACCGCGTCGCCCGGTTCCTCTCCCGGCTGGAGCAGCCCCATCAGGGGTGCGGCGGCATGACGGACGGTGCGCAGCCAGGGGACGTCCGCGCTCATCCGCTCCAGTGACTCGGCACCGGTACGCCCGGCACTGGCGGCGTCGACGAGGACGATCGGAGCTCCCGCGGTCACCATGCTCACGCGTACCGGCTCGGCGGC
>NZ_BQUN01000200.1:146002-163330 GCF_026008495.1 Streptomyces sp. A012304 | reverse complement strand
GGGGGGGGGGGGGGGGGGGGGGGGGGGGGGGGGGGGGGGGGGCCCCCCCCCCCCCCCCCCCCCCGGCCCGGGTGCCGGGTACCGTCTGACGGCCGAAGTGGTGCACCACGCCTCCGGGGGTGTCGACGATCCCTTCGAGGACCGCGCCGGTATTGGTGTTGCGCATCACCACGCGCGTCCGGTCGCCGGTGACCGGAACCATTCCTTTGGTCACCGCGTACAGGGCGACGCCGGTGGCGCAGTTGCCGCAGTTGCTCGTCCACTCCACCGAGCCCGTCCCGATGCCGACTTGAGCGAACAGGTAGTCGACGTCGACGCCAGGCTGGGGTGAGGCGCTGACCACGGCCGCTTTCGAGGTGGTGGGGGTCGCCCCGCCCACCCCGTCCAGCTCCACGGGGTCGGTGGCGCCGTACGCGGCGACGAGCAGCCTTTCGAGGTCGCCACGGTCGGCAGGGACTTCGACCTGGTTGAACAGCCAGCACTTGCTTGTGCCGCCACGCACCAGGGTCGCGGGAATGTGCACGTCTGAGGCTCTTCCTGGATCAACGGAGGTAGGGAAAGGGCCGATGCAGCGGTTACGGGCGCATTGCGGGCCGGTGACCGCTCGGCGATTGCGCAGACCTTCGCAGAGCGATGACTTCGGAACAATCGCAGTTCGCTTCACCTGGGTTCAGCTCAGCTAAAGTCGCGGCATGCTCAACGTGCGCCGTCTGCTGTTGCTCACCGAGGCCACCGAACGCGGTTCACTCACTGCCGCGGCGGAAGCCCTCGGTATGACCACCTCCGCCGCCTCCCAGCAGATGTCCCTGCTGGAGCAGGAGGCAGGGCAGCCCCTCATCGAGCGGCTGCCACGCGGTATCCGTCCCACCCCGGCGGGTGCCGCGCTGGCCGAACGCGGTCAGGCCATACGCCGGGAACTCCGTGCCGCCCAGGCCGACCTGGACTCCTTCACCGCACTCGACCAGGGCACCCTGCGGCTCGGTTCCTTCCCCACGGCGAGCGCGTCCCTGCTGCCGCTGGCGCTCACGCGTTTCCGACGGCGCCACGCCGGCATCCGCATCGAGGTCCGCGCCGGAGTCCTCGCGGAACTGAGGGAGATGCTGCACACCGGCGAGGTGGAGCAGGGGCTGCTCTGGGACTACGAATGGAACCGCCTCGACGATCCGGCGCTCGCCCTCACCCACCTGCTGGACGACCCCACGGTGCTGGTCGTCCCCGCCGACTCACCCCTGCGCACACATCCCTCCGTGCGCCTCGGCGACCTCGCCGACCAGGACTGGATCATCCGCGCCGACAACCATCCCGTCGCCGACGTCCTGCGCCGAAGCTGTCGACAGGCGGGATTCGAGCCACGCATCGCCTACTCGTCGCACGACTACCAGGAGGCGCAGGCCATGGTCGCCGCCGGTCTCGGTATCGCGCTCGCACCCCGCCTGGCCCTCACCAGCCGACGCAGCGACGTACGCCTACTGCCGTTCGCCTCCGACGTCCCGGCCCCCACCCGCCGCATCCTCCTCGCACGCGCCGCGACACGCCCCGCCACCCCACCTGCCCAGGCGATGGCCCGCGTCCTGCGCACGGTGGCGCAGCGATTCACCGCCCCGGACCTGCACCGGGCTCAGCTCGGGGCGGTCCGGCGGAGCTGACGGTTCAGCGGACGACGGGCGGTGCGAGATTGCTGCGCCGAGGCGGCGTGAGTGGGTGACTACTACCTGGTCCTGAACCGGTCCGGACGCACGAAGTCCAGGCCTTCGACGGTCCGTTTGCCGAGCGCCTCGTGTGCGGCGATGTGTCCGTAGCCGGTGGCCATTTTGAAGCCCTTTCCGGAGAATCCGGTGGCGCAGTAGACCCTGCTGTTCTCGTCCAGCCAGCCGAGGAGGGGATGCCTGTCCTCGGTGAAGAGCTCGGGGAAGGCGTCGGAGCGCACGATGGTGGGGGTCAGGCCGGGCAAGAACTCGGTGACGATATCGGTGACCTTCTCGGTTTCTCGCGGGGTGAGTTCCCTGGGCACGGAGTCCGGGTCGGGAGTTTCCCTTCCGCGCCCGTCCAGCGGTCCGTCCACCGATGCCTTGACCGTCACGCCGTCGACGGCGGGTGCGCCGTACAGGGAGCGATCGCCGTACAGCCGGCTGAAGACGGGGAATCGTTCTGGCGAGAACTGCGCGCCGTCCTGGGCGACGAACCAGGTCAGGACGATCCGATGGGTTTCCGTGACGGCCTTGAGGTGGTCGGGCATGAGCCTGCGGGACCAGCCGCCCGAGGCGACGACGACCTTCTCGAACGTCCAGGTTCTGTCACCCGAGGTGACGAGCACGCCGTGGTCGGTTTCGGTGATGCTGTCCACGGGTGTGTTCTGAAGGACGGTGGCGCCATTGGCCTGGGCCGCCGCGACGGCGGCGCTGACGGCGCGGTCGGTGCGCAGCACGCCGGCGCGGGGGTCGTAGACGGCGCAGTCGTCGGGGCGGAGGTTGTGCTGGGGGTAGCGCTCCGCCATGTCCTCCCGGCTGAGGACGCAGTGCTCGGCGCCGGTGATGCGCGTTGCGTCGAGAAGGCTGTTGATGTAGCTGCCGTTCGCCGTCCCGATGGACAGGCCCCCGGTAGGGGTGAGGATTTCCTGCCCGGTTTCCGCTTCGAGGTCGGCCCAGAGGCTGCGGGAGCGTTCGATGATGGGGTAGTAGTCGGGCTTGCCGAGGTAGACCATGCGGAACAGGCGGGTGTCCCCGCCCACGGCACTGCGGCCGTGCGCGGGGGTGGCGGCCTCGAAGCCCACTACCGAGCCGGACAGCCGGGAGGCCTGCCACAGGGCCATGCTCCCGATGCCGCCCAGGCCGATGACTGCGAGTTGTGCGTCCATGAGAGCAAGTTCCTTGTCTTTACTCGTGAAGTCCGGCGAGTCGGCTGCCGAATTTCGCCAGGAGTGAGGTCGTACTGGAACCCCTGCGCTCTTCCCACTGGTCGGCAATACCGAAGAGCCGGTACATGGCGTGAACGCCCAGCCAGCGGATGGGTTCCGGTTCCCACTTCCGTGCCCGGTAGCCGACCCAGGGAAGGGTGGTCCGTTCGGTTTCCTGCTCGAAGGCGAGCTCCACGAGAGTCCTGCCGCCGACGTAAGCCGACGTGACACCGTGTCCCGCATAGCCGGTGGACGACCCGATCCCGGATATCGGGTCCCAGCGCACGCCGCCGTTCCAGTCCCGCGTGACGCCCAGAACTCCCGACCAGGCGTGGTCCACCTCGAAGGGGACGCCCGGGAAGAAGGAACTGAGCTTGTGGGAGATCAGGTCAATGGTGGACTGGGCCGTGGCACCGGCTCCCCCGGTACCGGACCCGAAACGGTAGGGGACACCGCGGCCCCCCATCGCGATACGGCCGTCCGAGGTCCGCTGGGCGTAGATGAACGTGTGCGCGGAGTCGCTGAGGCACTGCGGCCCGTCCCAGCCGATCTGCTGCCACGCCTCCTCCGACAGGGGCTTGGTCACGATCATCGAGGAGTTGACCGGGATCAGGCTCCGGCGGCCGAGCAGCGGTCCCGAATAGCCTTCGGTGCAGATGAACGTCCTCGCCGCGGTGACGCGTCCGTCGGCCAGGGTGAGGGTCCTGCCCGCGACACCGTCCACTCGGCTGCGTTCGTAGATCCTGACCCCCATGGAGGTCAGGGTGTCGGCGAGGCCGTAGACGAGTTTCGCGGGGTGGAATCGCGCGCAGTGCTTGTAGAAGAGCCCGCCGTGGACGGTGGAGATGTTGATCCGGCTTTGGAACTCGTCCCGGTCGAGCATGTGGACTTCGTCGTCGGTCAGCCCGTACTTCAGGTCGGCGTCACGCCTGGCGACCAGCCGGCCCAGCCCCGCCCGAGTGTGGGCGGCCACGAGCGCGCCGCCCTTGTGCTGATCGGCGTCGATGCCCTCGGCGGCGAGGATGTCCAGGACCGCGTCGACGCCGGTGACGAACTCCTGCTGCAGCGCCCGGCTCGCCTCCAGCCCTCCCCCGGCACGGGCGAAGGTGGCACGGTTTCCCGGAGGCATCGCCGACAGCCAGCCACCGTTGCGCCCCGACGCGCCGTAGCCCACCTGCTCGGCCTCGAAGACCGCGACCGTCAGCGACGGTTCGAGCTTCTTGGCGAAGTACGCCGCCCACAGGCCGGTGCAGCCGCCGCCGACGATGGCCACGTCCACCGAGTCCTGGCCGGTGAAGCGGGGGAACGACGGTCTCCTGTCGGCCAGTTGGGCCACCCAGAAGCCGAGCTCTCCGTTTCGGGGCGGTGCCGCGAGGGCGTTCATGGTGTGTCCTTCTTCTGTGTCTGGTCGCGGTGGGGCCCGGGGCGACGCTTCTTGACGTGTGGCCTGACGTCGGGGCTGTGCTCGGCGGCGAAGCCCCGCATCAGGCCGATGGCTGCATCACGTCGGTCAGCACGACCGGCGCCGGCTGGGGTGGTGATTCGCTCGACGAGGGTGTCGAGTGCCTGGTGGAGCCGGTTCCCAGCTGCGCTGCTCATGACTGGTTCGCCACTACACCGCGGTGCAGATCATCTGGATCTCGACAGGGGTGTTGAGGGGCAGCCCGGCGACACCGATCGCGGTGCGGGCGTGCCGGCCGTTCTCGCCCAGCACCTCGATGAGCAGTTCACTGGCCGCGTTGGCGACCTGCGACTGCAGACCGAAGTCCGGTGTGCTGGCCACGAAGACCAGCATCTGCACGATCCGGACCCGGTCCAGATCGCCCACCGCCTGCACGGCGGCGGCGAGGCAGTTGAGCGCGGCATGGCGCGCGAGTTCCTTCGCGGTCTCCAGCTCCACGTCCCGGCCGACAACGCCCTGCCCCAGCAGCTCGCCGTCCTTGTAAGGCAGTTGGCCGGAGATGTGGATGCTGGAGCCCACCGCACGGTGGTGCACGTAGTACGCGTCGCCGGCGAGGACGGGTAGCTCCAGTCCGAGGTTCTGGAGCCTTTCCGAAGCCGAGTCGCCCTTGACGGTTTGAGGCAGGGGCAGGCTCATGCCGCCACCGTCTTGCTGTGGATCATTTTCTCGGTTCTCCGCTCGGGCGTCAGGGGCGCGGCAGGCCGAAGAGGACCGGGAGGTCGGCGATGTCGGTGATCCGCTCGTAGCCGAGCCAGTGCTCGTCGTGCTCCCAGCCGCGGTCGACGTACACCTTGTTCTCGATGCCCATGATGGCCGCGGAGCGCAGGTCGTACATCGGGCTCGCGGAGACGTGCACGAGCTCGTCGGGCGTCACACCGAGCTTCTCGAACATGTACTCGAACGCGCGGAGTCGCGGCTTGTAGACGCCCATCTCCTCGGCGCTGATGACGACCTCGAAGGGGGCCTTGAGGTTCTCCGCGAGGCGCACGGCGTGCGCGGTGTCGCTGTTCGTGATGATGACCAGCGGAACCGCCTCGGCCAGGCGGTTCAGCGCCTCGGTGACACCGGGGTGCGGGCCCCAGGTGGGAATGCGCTCGTACACCGCCCGCGCCTCGTCCTCGCGGTACTCGAGACCGACGTAGCGCGAGGCTCGCTCCATGGACCGAGCGACGACCTGGTGGAACGGCTGGTACGCGCCCGTGCACTCGTCGATCCGGTACGCCTTGCAGATCCGCAGGTACTCATCGGCGAGCTCGGCCGGCAGCCGGTCGCCCAGGACCTCACGCATCGTGTCGTTGATGCTGAACTTGATCAGCGTTCCGTTCATGTCGAACGTCACGAACTTGGGCTTGATGTCGAATACCACGAGTCCTCCAAGTCCTTCAGGGGAGCGACCCAAGGTCACTCCCTGGTCGATTGTCGACCATCTGCGTCTGTGTCGATTGTCGACCAAATGGTGCTCGCCTGTCAACGGCTTCCTGGCCGGTCGGCGCTCCCTCGAACCTCCGCCTGCCCTGAACCAGCGGAGGTATAGTCGACAAACGACCAAGTGGTCGACTGAGCAAGGGGAGGGCGCCGGGGTGGACCACAAGTTCGAGTGGCAGGAGCAGCGGACGACGACGCCGGACGGCGTCTACCGCACACTGCGTGCCGCCATCCTCGACGGGACCGTGCCTCCTGGCGGCCAGCTGCGCGAGGCGCACATCGCCACGGATCTCGGGATCAGCCGGTCCCCGCTGCGCGAGGCGCTGACCAAGCTGGAGGAGGAAGGGCTCGTCGTCAAGATCCCCTACCGTGGGGCGTTCGTGGTAGAGGTGAGCGCTCATGAGATCGCCGAGATCGACTCGGTCCGGCTACTTGTCGAACCGTACGCCGCCGAGCTCTCGTCCGAATCACTGCGCGGTTCTGAGCGGCCTCAGTTGCTGCAAACGGTCGAGGATCTGCGCCGGGCGATGGAGAAGGACGACATCCCGGCCAGCATCGACGCGCACCTTCGCTTCCACAGGCTCTTCTACGAGCTCTCGGGGCACGGCGTCCTGCAGAGTCTTTGGAACGGCTGGGAGACCAAGCTGCGCCTCTACCTCAGCGTCGATCACCGCACTTACAGCGACAACCCGCATCAGTTGGTCGTCGAGCACGAGAGGTTGGCCACGGTCGCCCTGGAAGGCGACACCGACTCGTTCCGCCAGGAACTGGCTGCCCATTTCCCCATGGGGCTGCGAGCCCACAGGGCAGATTGAGGGAAACGCACGCCCCGGCAGGTAGGAGGCCATGCCGTCTGCATGCATGCACTCGGGATACCGCAGGGATCATGGCCCGTCATCCCTCCGACACCGCGCTTTGAAGGTCAGTAAGAGCTCGTAGCACGATCTTGTGACCTCAGGTTCTGCACAGCTGACACACGGCCGCCTACTCGCTCGCGACACTTGAACCATGGACAGCTACGAGGGCACCGCGACGCTTGAGTGGTGGGCCAACCGATCGACGTGTCTGAGCAGGCTTCGAGTGCGGGTCGTGGTCCGTGCCGCCGGAGACAACTGGACGTGCGAGGCGACTCTCGAACCTCCCCTGACCGTGGAGGACAGGGAGAGCTTCGACTTCCTGATGCAGCTCGATCCGCACTTCACCCTGCGCTTTGACGATGCGAGCGCGCTGCTGGTCAATGTCGTCGAAGCAGGAGATGAAGAACGGCTCAGCCTCACCGCAGCCGAGGCAGACAATGCAGAGCCAGCCGGAACCAGGCACGTGCCGCATCAGTAGCCCCGGGGCCTTTTGAGGTGCTGCGCTGCGCGTGATCGCTTGGGGCGCGAGCACCGCCGCCCTGGCCATGGTCTTCGGACTCGTCGAGTCCGCTCAGCAACGGTTGCGGGCCGTGAATGCACCGCACCTCGTCGCCCTCGTCCGGGCGGGCGCCCGCTTCGAACGCGGTCAGCTCGTCGAACGTCCCGAGGTGGTTGCGGCATGATCAAGGCCAGCCGATTCCCAGGGGGCCGACGTGGCATGGTCTGAACACGTGGTGGTGCGAGACGGCGTCCGGCTTGTCTGCCGGGACTGGGGCGGGCCTGGACAGCCGATCGTGCTGCTGCACGGCTTGGCCGGTCATGCAGGTGAATGGGACTTGCCGGCACGGAGGTTGAGCTCCAGATACCGGGTCACGGCGGCCGGACCTTCGAGGTCGTCGCCGCCGGTGTCGCACAGCGCGTCCTCGCGCTGGCCGCGGCGATCTGGCACCACCACAAGACCACACAGCCCGTCATGCGACCTCTGATCGCCTACGACCACTGATCACATCGGAAATGACTCTCTAGTAGGGCCTGGGGTCTGTTGCAAAAGGAGCACCGCTTCATGACAGTGAGCCACCCGCGCGCCGCCCTGAGGTGACGCGTCGATGGCTCACTGATCACTCCGCTCCTCGCGTAGCACGGTCGCCCGGCCCGGTTCCTGTCTGCGGAAGCGGAAACCCGATCGGTGCGTCCGGCCGGCCTACTCCTTGTAGAAGGTGGCGTCCTGCCGGCCGAGTGTGGTGGTCACCGGCTGGGTGTAGAGCAGGTGGTTGTAGTGGCGTATGTAGCGGCCGGGGAAGTTGTAGGACTCGTACGACACAGCCGCGGGGTCGGCGAGACCGGCCCGCTCATGGAACGAGGCGTCGTTGTCGAACAGGGTGGTGCCGTCGTCCTTCTCCACCCACACCTCGTTGTTCTTGTGGCGCAGGTAGTAGCCGGGGAAGTTGGCCGATTCGAGGGAAACGGTGCCGTTGCCGGCCAGGCCGGGGACGACGCGGAACTGCGAGTCGGCGAGTTCGGTGACGTTGGCCTCGGTCCTGGCCCGGAACTCCCAGTGCCGGATGAACCTGTCCGGGTAGTTGTACGAGGAGAAGCGGACGGGGGTGACACCGTCGGCGACGGGGATGCCGAAGTTGGGTGTGCCGTCGGCGTTCCAGTAGATCTTCTGGTAGCGGGTGCGGCGGTTGGGGTCCTTGAGCGGGTCGCCGACGATGTCCCTGTAGTTGCGGGCGTGGTAGACGAGGATGTCCGACTTGCCGTCCTCGGAGACCGTGAAGGAGTTGTGGCCGGGGCCGTACTGGCTGGTCTTGTCGTTGCTCTTGAGGACCGGCGTGGGAGTCTTGCTCCAGGAGGCCGGGTTCATCAGGTCGGCGGTGGCGTCGGCGGTCAGCAGGCCGAGGCAGTAGTTGGCGTTGGTGGCGCTGGCCGAGAAGGTCATGAAGACCTTGCCGTTCTTCTGGATGACGGCCGGGCCCTCGTTGACGCGGGCGCCGGCGGTCTCCCAGGCGTACTCGGGCTTGGAGATCATGACCGGGCTGCCCTCGATGGTCCAGGGGTTGGCCATCTTCGCCAGGTACAGTTGCGTGCCCTTGCCGAGCGCCGGGTCCTCCTGGGCCCAGCTCAGGTAGCGGGTGCCGTTGTGCGTGAACGTGGTGGCGTCCAGCGAGAAGGTGTCCATGGGCAGGCTGATCCTGCCCTTCTCGGTCCAGGTGCCGGTGAGCGGGTTGGCGGCGCTGGTCTCCAGGACGTACGGGCGGATCCGCCAGATGTCGTTGGACCAGCCGGCCGTGAAGTAGATGTACCACTTGCCGTCGATGAAGTGGATCTCCGGAGCCCAGATGTGGGCGCCCATCTCACCGCTGGCGTGCTTGGTCCAGATCGTGGTCTCCGGGGCCGTGGCGAGGCCCTGGAGGGTGGTGGCCCGGCGCATGACGATCCTGTCGTACGCGGGAACCGTGGCGGTGAAGTAGTAGAAGCCGTCGGTGTGCTTGAAGATGTGCGGGTCGGCGCGCTGCTCGGCTATCGGGTTGGTGAAGGTCACGGCGGGGGACGCGGGCGCGGCGGCCTGGGCGGGGGTGGTCACGGTGGTGAGCACGGCGAACGCGGCCGCCGCGGCCACCAGAACCCGTCTGGCGAGATGTCTCATGTTTCTGTTGCGGCCCTTCGGGATCAGGCGGTCGTGGGGACGAGCCGCCACTGCTGGCAGTTGTTGCTGAGCCAGCTCCACCGGCATACGTCGGTGCCGGTGGCGTGCCGCGGTTGGCGACGTCCATGACCCTGCCGGTGGAGGCGTTGACGATGCGGGCGTAGTCGCCGCCAGGTAGACCATGCCCAACCGTATTCGAAAATACGAACAACGTGCGGAACTGCGGACGAAACCTAAAGGCGGCTCAGGGGCGCCGTCAATGGGCCGAACTAACCCGATACCCTGAACGCCGCCGACCACCCGAACAGTTACTGTCAGACACACGGGAAACCCAGGGTACGCGCCGCGGCGAGTCGTACGCCTTGTCGGCCCGGACCTCACCGGCGCCCACTTGGTCCCCCTGGTCCGCACCGGGGCCCGGTTCGAAAACGGCATCCTGGTCGAGCGACAGGAGCAGGCCGCGTGAACATGGCGAAGGACTACGGAGACTGCCAGATCTACCTGCGAGGCGGCAATCGCGAGTCCGTGACTGCGCTCGTCGCAGCAACCCTCGGAGCCCCTGCCGACGATCACTACACGGTCCGATCAGGCCGGACGGTCTTCGAGATCCGAGACAACCCGGACTACGGGCTGGCCGAAGACTTCATCGGGTGGCCGTTCACGATCGAGGCGGAAGCCGACGGCCCCGACCCCGTCCTCGTCGAAGCAGTGTTCAGAAACGGTCCGACACCGGCCTCAGCCCCGGCGACCGCTCCGGCCCGGGCGGCAGCAGTGGGGCCCTGAAACGCATTGACCTCAACCGAACCTGAGGGGCTACGGTGATCGCGTTCTGTGGATCACGAGAAGGAGGGGCACGTGAGCGTGACGCTCAGGGAGTACTCCCGGGAGGAGTTGGCTGCTCAGCCCATCGGCTCATGGACTGGCGAGGCATACCGACAGGTGGTCGGTGCCCTCCGTGCGCAGTTAGCGGTGGAGGATCTCACGCAGCCGCATTGGTGGACGCTCAACCACGTTGCCGGGGAGCCGGGTAAGTGGACCCGCGCAATGTTGTCTCGGTGTGGCTGGTGTGATCACGGCGTCGGAGTCGTCCTGGACAGCGCCGTTCATCGGGTTGTGCACGCGTCAGTTCGGCAAGCTGATCACAGCACTGCGTCGGGAGGGCGCGGACCCGGTCCGCAAGGTCGGCCGTGGAGCCTGCCTCTCGAGGATCGGGTCCTGTTGGTCGCCGCGAACTGACGGACCAACCTGACCATGCTTCGACACCGCCTCGGGCACGCTGGCCGTCCTGTTTGGCTCCCGGCACCGCTCAACGAGCTTCTAGCCATGCGAAGCGAGGTCTGAGTGGCGCGTCTCCCTTGGAGGTTCGGGGTAAGTCAGCCGCCGCCGGTGAGGCGCATGCGTAGCCGTGGGTCGGCACGGTTCCTGAAGCCTCAGGCGACGCGTCCGTGAAGCTCCATGAAGCCGTTGGCGGCGGATTCGATGCCGGCGCGGCCGGTCTCGTGGTAGGCCCGTACACTGCTTCAGGGTCTCGCCGAGTCGCCTGATCTCGGGGATCGGCCGACGACTCGTCGGTCTCCGCGCTCCTGGTAGACGGGTCGGAGTTGCACCGGCGGCGCCGTCCGCACCGTGCCGACGCTCAACGGCGACTCTTCCTGGGATGCGGGTCGCGAGGCCGGGAACGCGGACCGCGCCGCTGTACCTCTGTATCGCGAAGTGCTCCGGCATCGGTGTGTGCTCGCGCTGCAGCTTGGCCGCCTGCGAAAACCACGCCCGCGTACGTCAGGTACAGGTCACCTGCCAGAGCGGCATGGGCGCTTCGTATGGCCGTGTCCCGGCACGCAGGGTGGTATGCCACACCTGCGACATGACCGAGACGGCACGCTGACCCGCAAAGCACACATAGGCGGTCGGGCAAACCTTGACTCGCCCGACATCTCGCGCCACTGCACGCCTGCCCTGAACCGCCAGATCACCCCGTGAACTGATTCCGCAGCCACTCAGGGGTGTGAGGCCGTCACGCGGACCCTGGACGCGCCCGGCGGCGTTCTTCCAGCGTGGAACGGGTTCAGTGTCACCCCTCGACTCCGTCGTCGAACTCATCATCACGCGCCTGCAGTCAGTCGCTGCAGGCCTTGCCGACGCAACCGCGCAGCAGGTCGAGCCGCCCTTGTGGCATTGAGATCTCGTCGGGTGCGAGGTCGGCCATCCGTGTCAACCGCTCGAGAACCCCGCCACCGTCAGCGACCGTGATGCGGCCAGGCATTCCGCTCGTGCACGCCGAACCGGACGAGAGCGGTGAGCCGGGTCGCGGTGTCCACCGTCGCTTCCGGCAGCGGCGGATCGAGTCGCGGGCGGGGCTCCAGGTCGCGCTCGACGAGGTTGAAGCCTGTATTGACAGTGCTCGACGGGCAGCCATATGGTCGACAAACGACAATGTGGTGGCTGTTTTAAGCCACTGCAGTGCTGGTCTTCGTGGCAGGCATGCCGGACTTCAATCGGTGTCGCCGGGCTGCCGGTCAACAGCCCGGTCGAGATCCAGATGGTCTGCACCGCGGTGTAGAGCGGGGCCGACGGCGGCGTAGGCAAGCACGCGATTCCGCGGGCCGCGCATTCGGCAGCAGAGGGGAGCCGGCACCCGCGCCCCCGATCATTCCCAGGCAGAACCACAAGGAGGGCAGCGTGAACCGACTGCAACAGGCACTCGACGCTCTGGTCGAGCGGATCGACACCCCCGCGCCGATCGTGCTGGTCGACGTCATGCAGGGCAACATCGACCGCGTACAGGGCTTCGCCGACCAGCACAACATCAAGGTCAGGCCGCACGTCAAGACGCACAAGTGTGTGGAGATCGGGCGACGCCAGATCGAGGCCGGTGCGGTCGGGATCACCGCGGGCAATGTCGGTGAGGCCGAGGTCTTCGCCGCGGCCGGGTTCGACGACATCTTCCTCGCCTACCCGATCTGGGCCGCAGGATCGAAGAAGCCCCGGATCCGCCGGCTCGCCGAGTCCGCCCGGCTGCGCGTCGGCGTCGACAACGTCGCGGCGATCGAGGCCCTCGCCGACGCGATGGGAGACGAACCCGAGCGGCTGGAGGTCGTGATCGAGGTCGACTGCGGCGCCCGTCGTTCCGGGGCTCCGGCCGAGGTCGCGGGCGATCTCGCGCTCGCCGCCCGCAAGCGCGGTCTGGTGCCGGTGGGCGTCTTCACCTATCCAGGTCACGGCGGCGCCGGTCACGACGCTCGCCAGCGCGCCGCGCAGGACCAGGAGGCCGCGCTCACCACCGCGGTACGCAGCCTCGAAGGTGTCGGCGTCACCGCAGAGGTGGTCAGCGCCGGCTCCACCCCTACCCTCGAGTTCTCCACGAGCGGCGTGATCACCGAGATCCGTCCCGGCGAGTACGTCTTCGGCGACCTGAACAACGCCCGGCTGGGCTCCTGCACGGAGGACCAGATCGCGTTGTTCGTCGCCGGCACCGTGGTCAGCGACTGGATCCCCGACCAGGTCATCGTCGATGTGGGCAACAAGGCCCTCAGCAAGGAAGGAAGCCCCGAGATCGGCTACGGCGGCATCGCCGGCACGAAGGCGGTCCTGTCCAAGGTCAACGAGTACCACGGATTCCTCCCGCTGCCGGACGGCGACTTCCGCCCCAGCGTCGGCACCGTCGTACCGGTGGTGCCCAACCACGTGTGCCCGGTCGTGCTCGGCTTCGAGGAACTGATCGTCACCGACAGCACGGGCACGTCGCTGCAGCGCTGGCCGGTCGACGCCCGCGGATTCCTCAACTGACCGACGGCGGGGACGGGACCCTCGTACCCGAGCCCGCGCCCCGACCGACCTCCCCGCAAAGGAGTGCCTGACATGAGACTCAACAACGTCACGGCCCTGGTGACCGGTGCCAGCAGTGGCATCGGGGAAGCCGTGAGTTCCCACTTCCGCCGCGAGGGCGCGCGGCTGCTGCTCACCGGCCGCAGAGAGCGGCTCGACAGCGCTCAGCCCGACGACCTGTACGTACCCGGAGACCTCAACGACGAGGCGTTCGTCGAGCGCTTGGCCGAGCAGGCCGCGGAGTCCTTCGGCACCGTCGACGTCGTCGTCCTCAACCACGGCCTGCAGGCCGACGGTCCGCTCACCGAGATGGCCTGCGACGACGCGAGGAACGTGCTGGAGAGCAACCTGCTCAGCGCGTTCCTGGTGATGAAGCACTTCGCGCCGCTGATGCCCGAGACCGGTGGCTCGTTCGTCTGCGTCAGTTCACGGCTGGGCATGGTCGGCATGTCCGGGCAGGTCCTGTATTCCGCCGCGAAGGGGGGCCTCATCATGCTCGCCAAGGGCGCGGCGATCGAATGGGCTCCCCGCAACATCCGCGTCAACGTCGTCGCTCCGGGTCTGACCGTCACTCCGGTCATCGAGGCGGCGTTCCAGCGCAGGCCCGACCCCGAGGCCTACCGCCGCCAGCGCGAGAGCACGATCCCGCTCCAACGCCTCGCCACTCCTGAAGAGGTGGCTGACGCGGTGCTCTTCTTCGCGTCGTCGGAGTCGTCGTACGTGACCGGATCGGTCCTGACCGTCGACGGCGGGTACACCGCCTTCTGAAACCCTGCTGGGCATCGCCACCAGCATGGGACTGAACGACCTGTTCTCCGTCCCTCGTTCCGCCTCCGGCGACCGCTGTCAGCGGCATGACCGAACGACCACGGGTCGAGCGCATGCCCCGATCGCCGCACTCGCATTGCGCCAGCCACAGTGCGTCCGCGCCGAGGACCGCATCCTCGCCACCCCGGCCACCTGGATGTCACCACGACGCGTCGTGCTGAGGACCGCCGCCACCCTGCGGGTCACCGCCTGCGACGGCTCCGGCTTCCCCACCGCCGTTCACCTGGCCTTTCAGTCGACATCGCCCGGACAACAGAAGCCGTCGGGGTTTTCGATCCACGGCGAACACGCGCCCAGCAGCGCCGACCGGCGACGCAAGCGGACGACGCTCTGTCCGCGTTCGTCGCCCTGCGCGATCCACCACCCCCCGCACCTGCGAAGTAAAGCCCCCGCACAGCTGGTCCCACGCATCCCTAGATGAGGAGTATTGCCATGAGTGATGCCCAGATCGGTCGGAGAGCGCTCCTGCGCGGAGCAGGCGGCCTCGCCGCCCTCGCTGCTCTTCCCTCCCTCTCCGCCTGCGGCACCGGCACCAGCCGTGTGGCGTCCGGCAGCGGCGGTAAGGGCGGCAAGACGGTGATCGTCCGCGACAGCGGCGGTTCCTATGGTGCGGCCCTACAGAAGGCGATCTACACGCCGTTCACCCAGGAGACCGGCATCCAGGTCAAGGTGCTCAACCTGGACGACGCCCCGCTGCTCGCCCAGATCAAGCAGGGCCGCCCGCAGTGCGACCTCATCAACAACTCGATGATGTCCCACAACAAGTACCTGAAGCAGGACGCCTTGGAGATGCTGGACCTCGACCGGATCAAGAGCGTGAAGAGCGCGAAGATCCCCGAGGCCCAGATCACCGACCATGCCGTCGGCAGCAGCTTCTACGGCCAGTGCATCGCCTACCGCACCGACGCCTTCGGCGGTAAGAAGCCGGAGTCGTGGGCGGACTTCTGGGACACGAAGGCGTTCAAGGGCGGCCGTTCGATGTGCAGCCCGGACGGTGACCTGCCGGAGCTGGAGTTCGCGCTGCTGGCCGACGGTGTCCCGATGGACAAGCTGTATCCGCTGGATGTGGACCGCGCGTTCAAGGTGCTGACCCGTCTGCGGCCCCAGATCAAGAAGTTCTGGGACAGCGGCCCGCTCCCGGGTGTGCTGCTCAGCCGCGAGGAGGTCACGATGTCCACCGTCTGGGACGGCCGGATCGCCGATCTGCAGAAGCAGGGCGTCCCGGTGGAGCGCCAGCTCAACGGCATGCGCCGCCAGTTCCAGGGCTACGCCATCGCCAAGGGCGCCGCCAATGTGGACAACGCCTACAAGCTCATGGACTTCTCGCTGCGTGCCGAAAGCCAGGCTGCCCTGGCCAAGGCGTTCCCGTCGAACCCGTCCTCTCCGCTGGCCTACGAACAGCTCACCGAGGAGGAGCGCAATGCGCTCGCGGGTGCGCCGAAGTACTACGACAAGGGTTTCGACGCGGATGTCGACTGGTGGCTGAAGAACGAGGCGGCCGTCACCAAGCGCTGGTTGGAGTGGGCTCGTGGCTGAAAACGGTGTTGCCACACCGTCCGTCAAGGTGGCCGGCGTCACGCCGGCCACCGCGACCGGCAAGGCGCTGTCGGTGGTGGCCCTGCGCAAGACGTACGGGGACGTCGTCGCTGTTGACGAGGCGTCCATGGAGATCGCCGCCGGGGAGTTCGTGACCTTCCTCGGCTCCTCGGGGTCGGGCAAGACCACGACGTTGATGATGATCGCCGGGTTCTGCGAACCGGACTCCGGCACCATCACCGTCGGAGGCCGCGACGTCACCCGCCTCGCCCCGCAGAAGCGGGGCCTGGGGTTCGTCTTCCAGCAGTACCTGCTCTTCCCGCACATGACCGTGCAGGAGAACGTCGCCTTCCCGCTCACGCTGCGCGGAGTTCCGAAGGACGAGATCCGCCGGCGGGTGGGGGAGACGCTGGAGATCGCGGGCCTGTCCCGCTTCGGCGGCCGCAAGCCGCGTGAGCTGTCCGGCGGGCAGCAGCAGCGTGTGGCCCTGTGCCGGGCGCTGGTCTACCGCCCGCCGGTCATCCTCATGGACGAACCGCTCGGCGCCCTGGACAAGAAGCTCCGCGACCAGCTCCAGGTCGAGATCAAGACCATCCAGCAGGAACTCGGCCTGACCGTCATCTATGTGACGCACGATCAGGAAGAAGCGCTGGTGATGTCGGACCGTATCGCGGTGATGCGCAACGGTCTGATCGAGCAGTTCGACACCCCCCGGGAGCTGTTCGAGCGGCCCAGGACGCCGTTCGTGGCGGACTTCCTCGGCGCGGCCAACTTCCTGCCCGGCCGCATCGAGCAGCACACCGACGCGCACACCCTGGTCCGCCTCGACAACTCCGGTGGCCTGATCAAGGCGCGCCGTCACCAGCTGGCCTCCGGCGCCGAGGTGAAGGTGGCTGTGCAGCCGGGCCGGCTGCGGGCCTGCGCCACCGACGACGGGTTCTGTACCGGCACGGTGGAGAGCGCCACCTACGTCGGCACCCTGGTCCGCGCGGGCGTGCGCATCGACGGCAAGGACGCGCCGCTGCTGCGCCTGGAAGTACCGGCCGGGCGAGGCCCCGTCGCAGGCGAGCGGGTCGGAATCAGCGCTGACCCCGAGGACGTCAACCTCTTCGCCGACGAACAGGGCGGGTGAGCCATGGCAGCCACCCTCACCGCCGGCGCCCCCGCCCGTCCGCGCAAGCTGCTGGCTTCGCGCCGGACCCGGATCGGGATCCTGTACGCCCTGCCGGTCGTCGTCTACCTGCTGGTGCTGTTCGTCTACCCGATCTTCAGCACCCTGCTGCTGAGCCTGAAGGACGCCGACGGGTCGTTCACCCTGCACTGGTACGCCGACGCACTCACGGGCGTCAACCTGTCGGTGCTGTTCACCACGCTGCGGATCTCCGCGGAGACGGCCGTTTTGAGCCTGGTGTTCGGGTTCGTCCTGGCCCAGGCGATCTCCCGGCTCAAGCCCATTCTCGCGGGCCTGGCGATGCTGGTCGTGGTCGTGCCGCACTTCATCAGTGCCCTGGTGCGCACCTACGGCTGGATCATCATGCTCGGCGACAAGGGCCTGGTGAACGAGACCCTGACCGCCATGTCGGTCCCCGGCGCGCCGTTCCAGCTGCTCTACAACGAGCTCGGTGTGGTCATCGGTACCACCTCGATGATGCTCCCGTACACGGTGCTGCTGCTGTACGGGGTGATGCGCGGTGTGGACCGGCGCCTGCTGGCGGCCGCGTCCAGCATGGGCGCGGGACGCGTGACGATCTTCCGGCGGGTGTATCTGCCGCTGGTCGCGCCGGGACTGGCCAGCGCCGGACTGCTCAGTTTCATCCTCTCGCTGGGCTACTACATCACCCCCGCCCTGATGGGT
>NZ_BQUN01000200.1:145132-145713 GCF_026008495.1 Streptomyces sp. A012304 | reverse complement strand
TCGTCATCCTCGTCACCTCCTTCAGCAACAACGCCTTCGCCGCCTTCCCGCCCGAGGCGTGGACCCTGAACTGGTACAAGGCGCTGTTCGCCGACGGCAGCAAATGGCCCGCCGCGCTCTCCCTGAGCGCCCTGATCGCCGCCCTGAGCACCGTGTTCTCCCTGATCATCGCGGTGACCGCGGCGACCGCCCTGACCCGCAGCGAACTCCCCCTGCGCTCCGCCGTCTTCGCCCTGGTCCTCGGACCGCTGGTCATCCCCCAGATCGTCACCGCACTCGGCCTGTTCCTGTTCTTCGAGCCGGCCGCGATGCTCGGCAGCCCGCTCGCCATCGCCCTCGGCCACACCGTGCTCGCCTCACCCATCGCGGTCCTCATCCTGATCGCGACCCTGCGCGGCATCGACGAACGCCTCGAGGACGCCGCCGCCAGCATGGGCGCCGGCCGGCTCACCATCGCCCGGAAGATCACTTTCCCGCTGGCCGCGCCGGGCATGATCGCCGCAGCGATCTTCTCCTTCATCACCAGCTTCGACGAGTTCCACATCTCCCAGTTCCTCTCCTCCGTCGACACCGTCACCCTC
>NZ_BQUN01000200.1:89078-144940 GCF_026008495.1 Streptomyces sp. A012304 | reverse complement strand
CCCTGCTCTCGGTCGAGAACACAGTCGGCGTCGCCAACCCCGGAGGCGACGCCGTATGACCACCCACCGATCGTGCTCCCTCAACCACACCATCCTGCGTTCAGCGAAAGAGCCACGCGCATGACTGACACGCTCACCGCTCCCTCAGGGGAGTCGGAAGTCCTCGAATCCGTCCCCCGTGGTTTCCTCGCCCACGACTGGCAACCCGCCACCGGAGGTCGCACCTTCGAGGTGCGCAACCCCGCGACCGAGGAAGTCATAGCCACCGTCGCCGACTGCGGCGCACAAGACGCGCTGAAAGCACTGGACGCGGCGGCCGCGGCCGCCGACCAATGGGCCCTCACCAGCCCGCGGGACCGTGCGACCGTCCTGCACCGGATCACCGACGCCATGACCGAACACCGTGAGCGTCTGGCCCGGATCATCACCCTGGAGATCGGCAAGACGATCACCGAAGCCCGGGGCGAGGTCGACTACGCCGCGGCCTATTTCCGCTGGTACGCCGAGGAGGCGGTCCGCCCCCACGCACGCAGCACCCCCTCCCCCGACGGCAAGAGCCACATCGTCACCGTCGCCGAACCGGTCGGGCCCTGCCTGCTGATCACTCCGTGGAACGTGCCGCTGGCCATGGCGGCCCGCAAGGCCGCCGCCGCCCTCGCCGCAGGCTGCACCGCCGTGCTCAAACCGGCCGCGCTCACCCCGCTGTCCTCCCTGATACTGGGCGAACTGGCGCGCGAGGCCGGCGCGCCCGCGGGTGTCCTGACCGTGATCACCAGCAGCGACGCGGCAGCGGTCACCACGGCGCTGCTGGCCGACCCCCGTCTGCGCAAGCTGTCCTTCACCGGGTCCACGCCGGTCGGCAGGCTGCTGCTTCAGCAAAGCGGTGCCCGGGTGCTGCGCACCTCGATGGAGCTGGGCGGCAACGCGCCGTTCCTGGTCTTCGACGACGCCGACCTCGACCTCGCGGTCCGCGAAGCGATGATCGCGAAGATGCGGCTGGGCGGCCAGTCCTGTGTCGGCGCCAACCGGTTCCTGGTCCAGGAGGGAATCGCCGACGCGTTCGCCGCGGCGCTGGGCGAACGGATCGCCGCCATCCGGGTGGGTGCCCCGGACCGGGAGGACACCGAGCTCGGCCCGCTGGCCGACCACCGCGCGGTGGACAAGGTCCGCCACCTCGTCGAGGACGCCGTGGCCCGTGGTGCCGTCGTCATCGGCCAGGCGGACATCCCTGACGGGCCGGGCCACTACGCCGCCCCGACCGTGCTGGACCACGTCCCCGCCGACGCCGCGATCATGCACGAGGAGGTCTTCGGACCTGTCGCCGCCATCCACCGGTTCTCCACCGAGGCCGAGGCCATAGCGGTGGCCAACGACACCGAGCACGGCCTCGCGTCGTATGTGATGACGTCCCACATCGACCGCGCCCGCCGGGTCGCCGCCCGTCTGCAGGCCGGCATGGTCGGTATCAACCGCGGCCTGGTCTCCGAGGTCGCGGCGCCCTTCGGCGGGATCAAGCAGTCCGGCCTGGGCCGCGAAGGCGGACCCGAGGGTCTCCACGAGTACCAGCAGCTCAAGTACCTGTCGATGCCCGGCTTCAACACCTGAGCCGTCACACCGGTTCGGAACCGGGTCAGTCAGAAGTGCTCCAGGGGCTGCTGGGAGGCGGGATCTGCTTTCCTGCGCCGGTCAGGCGGGTCGCGAGATCGGGTCGGCAGACGGGCCCGTCGCCGGTCCACGAGGACCGGGCGGGGTCACGCGCGGCGTGAGGGCGAGTCGCGCGGCCATCCCCGGGACTCTTGACTCCCGCCTGAGCCAATGCCATCCTCTGTGCCAGATATTAGCACAGCATTCCACAATGTGGCACGGCTTGGGAAGGGTTCGAGGACTCGGGACCACCAGTCCCCCGGACCCGGGACGGATACGAGTGTTGGGGCCTTAGGGCGCGCTCCGCTCCAAGTCGCCACCAAGCATCCTCACGCTCGGCGCCCGGCTCGCGGCCCGGTGGTACGAAAGGAAAGTCCTGTGTCAGCTGCCAGGAGGCGCGTCGCCGTGGTCGGCGTGGGAACGATGGGCAGCCAGGCCGCTTGGCGGCTGGCGGCCCGGGGTGCCGAGGTCGTCGGCTACGACCGGTTCGCCCCCGGCCACGACCGGAGCGCCGCCGGCGGTGAGACCCGGGTCTTCCGCAGCGTGCAGACCCACGACGGCCGCTATGTGCCGCTCGTCCGGCACGCCGACGCCCTGTGGAAGCAGTTGCAGGCGGAGACCGGGCGGGAATTGCGCCGTCTGACCGGAGCCCTGGTGATGGGGCCGGCCGACGACCCCGAGATGCGTAACGTCATGGACGGCATCGCCGAACACGGCCTCGACCACGAGGTGATCGACACCCAGGCGATGGCGAAGCGCTTCCCGCAGTTCCACGTCGACGACGGCGACCTGGTGGTCCTCGACTCCCACGCGGGCTTCGTCCGCCCCGAGCTGACGGTCCAGACCGCGGCCCGGCGTGCCGAGGAGTTGGGGGCCCGGATCCGCCGCTACACCCGGGTGCGGGAGGTCACTCCCGTCGCCGGGGGAGGCGTGGAGATCCGCACCGACACCGACACGGAGCGCTTCGACGCCGCGGTCGTCACCCCCGGCCCGTGGGTGGGTGACCTGTTGCCCGACCTGCCGTGGGAGGTGAGCGTCTACCGCGCGATCAGCGCCTGGTTCCTGCCCCACGAGGACCACCCGGCGGACATCGAGCGTCCCGCCTTCGTCCGCTGCGGCGACACCCCCTTCTACGGCATCCCGTCCCCGGACGGCCTGGCTGTCAAGCTCGGCCTGCCCCAGCCCCACCACAAGCCCGTGGACGACCCGAACCGGCTGAACCGAACCGTCGCACCGGAGGAGCTGGAGACCTTCACCACGGCGGTGCGACGCCACCTGCCCGGCCTGAACCCCGACCCGGTGCGTCTGTCCGTCTTCATGGAGGGCTACACCGAGAGCACCCGGCCGCTGGTCGGCCCCCTGCCGGGCTGCGACGACATCGTCCTGCTGGCCGGCTTCTCCGGCCAGGGATTCAAGATCTCGCCCGCCATGGGCGACATCGCCGCGGACCTCGCCCTGGAGGGCCACACCTCCCAGCCGATCGACTTCATCACCACACACGACCGCACTGCGGCCTGAGCCCCGACGAGGAAGACCATGATCCTGACCATCGGCGCGCTGCGGGCCGAGCCCGGCCGGAAGACCCGCGGGAGCCTGCCCGCCGACCTCGGCACCACGACGGTGGAGGTGCCCCTGATCCTCGTCAACGGCTCCCGGCCCGGCCCCAGGGTCGTGATCACCGGTGGTGTCCACGGCGGCGAGTTCATCGGCGTCGACGCCGCCACCCGCCTGGCCGGGCTGCTGGAACCGGACGAGGTCGCCGGCCAGGTGGTGATCTGCCCCGTGGCCAACCCCCCGGCCGTTTACGGGGGCAGGCTCAACATCTCCCCGCTGGACGGCGTCAACATCAACCGCGTCTTCCCCGGCGACAAGGACGGCGGCCCCACCGAGCGGATGGCGGCCTGGCTGTTCGAGAACCTGATCGACGGCGCCGACGCCTACATCGACCTGCACAGCGGCGGCATCGACCAGCACCTGCTCGACTTCGTCGGCTACCGCCTGACCGGCGACGACAAGCTGGACGCGAAGAACAAGGCGATGGCCCACGCGGTCGGATACGAGCGGGTCATCTTCGGCACCAGCCCGGACGGCGGCAACAGCCACGCCGCGGCGAACCGGCGGGGGATCCCCGCGATCCTCGTCGAGACCGGGCAACTCGGCGACCGGGACCCGGCCACCGTGCGCAGGCTCCTCGACGGCCTGTACCGGCTCCTGCACCACCTGGGCGTCACAAAGGCGCCGCAGCACGTCGCGCAGGTGGCCGTGCAGCCGCGCGACTGGATCTGGACGGGCGAGGTCGAATCTCCGGCCGCAGGCCTCTGGTACCCGGACGCGGTCACCGGTGACGAGGTGACCGAGGGGCAGACCATCGGCCGCGTCATCGACCCGGTCGACGGCGCCGAGCTCAAGGTCTCCGCCGTCTCCACCGGAACGATCATCTACAACATGAACGGGCTGACCGTGCGTCCCGGCACGCACCTGGCCGCCATCGCCGCCCCCCGCGACTGACGGGCCTCATGCCCCACCAGCGAACGAAGCAGCCGTCATCAAGCGCCGGCTGGAGTGGGCTCGTGGCTGAATTCGGTGTCGCGCACCGTCCGTCGCGGTGGCCGGCGGCAAGCCGGCCACCGCGACCGGCACATCGCTGTCGGTAGCGGCCCCGCGCAAGATCTACGGCGAGTCGTCGCCGTCGATGGGACGTCCGTGGAGATCGCCGGTCCCCGGTGAGCCGGGATGCCGAGGGACGATTCGCGAAGGAGACGGTCCGCCATGGACGCCATCGACGAGAAGATCATCGCCGAGCTGACCCGCAACGCCCGCATTTCACACTCCGAGCTGGCCGGCAAGGTGCTGCTGTCCCGCAACGCGGTGCGCCAGCGCGTCGAACGGCTGGAGCGCCAGGGCCACATCGCCGGCTACACCATCGTCCGCGCAGGCGGCGACACCGGCGATGCGGTCTCCGCGCTCGTACTCGTGTACCGCCAGGACCGTATGCGCGGCGGCGACGTCCTGGCCGCGCTCAAACGCATCCCCGAGGTCGTCCTCTGCGAGATCCTCAGCGGCGACTTCGACATCATGGTGCGCCTGGAGGCGGCCTCACTGGAACGCGTACGGGGCATCTGGGAGGACATCGCCCAGATGCCCGGTGTACGGGACACGGTCACCGCGCTCACCCTGTCCAGGGTCGTCAACCCTCGGCGAGGACCGCGGATTTCGACGGAGCCGGGGTGAGCAGCGCATCGGCAGGTCCTCGCCGGTCACCGTTCGGTTCCAGGGCTTCGCGCTCGGTGCGGAAAGCGGTCATCGCACCACGTCGGAGATGTGGTTGACGCAGACGACCTTGGGCTGGGTCATCTCCTCGAAGGCGAAGCGCACGCCCTCGCGGCCCATGCTGCCGTACTTGAACCCGCCGAACGGCATCGCGTCGAAGCGGTAGTCGGACGAGTCGTTGATCATCACTCCCCCTGCCTCCAGCAGCCGGGCCGCGGTCAGGGCGCGGTCCAGGCGCGAGGTGAAGATGCCCGCGTGGAGGCTGTAGTCGACGGCGTTGGCCTGCTCGATGGCGTCCTCGAAGGACGTGAACGGCTGCAGCACGACGACCGGGGCGAACACCTCCTCCTGCCAGATCGAGCAGGTCGCCGGGACGTCTTCCAGGACGGCCGGCGTGTACAGGGCGCCGGCGACGGCGTTGCCGCACAGCAGCACCGCGCCTTCGGCCACCGCCGTGTCGACCTTGGCCCGGGTGGCGGCCGCGGCGTCCGGGGTGATCATGGGGCCGACGTCGGTGCGCTCGTCGAGCGGGTCGCCGACGCGCAGCAGCCTGGTGCGGGCGACGAACGCGTCGCGGAAGCGCTCGTAGACCTCGGCCGCGATGAGGATCCGCTGGGTGCCGATGCAGTTCTGGCCCGCCGCCCAGAACGCGCCGGAGACACAGCAGGCCACGGCCTCGTCGAGGTCGGCGTCGTCCATGACGATGACCGGGGCGTTTCCGCCCAGGTCCATGGCGAGCTTTTTCAGGCCGGCGGTGCGGGAGATGGCTTCGCCGGTGGTGAATCCGCCGGTGAAGGACACCATGCGCACGTCGGGGGCGGCGACGATCGCGGCGGCGATGCCGGCGTCGCCGTTGACGACGGTGACGATCTCCTCGGGCAGGCCGGCCTCGATGAGGGTGTCGACCAGGCGCAGCGCGGACAGCGGTGTCAGGGCGGACGGTTTGAGGATGACGGCGTTGCCGCCGGCGATGGCCGGGCCGAGCTTGTGGGCGACCAGGTTGAGGGGGTCGTTGAACGGGGTGATGGCGGCGATGATGCCCAGCGGCTCGCGGGTGAACCAGCCCTGCCGTTTCTCCGAGCCCTCGTAGGAGTCGAAGGGGATGACCTCCCCGGCGTTGCGCCGTGCCTCGGCCCCGGACAGGGACAGGGTGTTGACCGCGCGGGCGACTTCCTTGCGGGCCTGGGTGATGGTCTTGCCGGCCTCGCTGACGATGAGCTGGGCGAAGGACTCGGCGCGCCGCTCGACCAGGTGGGCGGCGCGTTCCAGGGCCGCAGCCCGTGAGGCGCGGGACAGCGCGGCGGCGGTACGGCGCCCGCACCTGGCCTGCTGCAGGACGCCGCCGACGGCGCCCGCGTCGACGGTGGGGACCGAGGCGATGACCTCGCCGGTGTAGGGGTTGTGCACGGGCACCGTGTCGGCGCCGAGTTCGATGCTGGGGGGCACGGCGGTGTCAGACACGGTGGGTCTCCTGGAGAACGGGGCGCGTGGGGGCGGTGTCGTCGTCGGCGTGGCGCTGGTGGATGGCGATGATGTCCGACAGCAGGGCGTAGGCGGTCTCGAAGCGGCCGGCGCCCGGCCCGGACACCGTGACGGTGCCGAGGAGGTCGGTGTGGAAGGCGACCGCGTTGACCGGGCCGGAGATCCCCGCCAGCGGGTGGTGTGCCGGCAGGGCGAGGGGGGCGACGCGGGCATCGACGCTGCCGTCCTCTTGGCGGGTGGCGGAGCCGACCAGCTTCCAGCGCAGCCCCTTCGAGGCGGCGTCCCGCACCTCGTGGGGCGTGAGCGCGGAGATGCCCTCGCAGAAGACGTCCTCGCGGCGCAGCTCGGCGCCGAGGACCTCGTTGGCCAGGATCATGACCTTGAGCTGGACGTCGTGGCCCTCGATGTCCGCGGTGGGATCGGCTTCGGCGTACCCCAGCTCCTGGGCTTCGGCGACGGCCGCCGACAGCTCGATGCCCTCTTCGAGGCGGCCGAGGATGTAGTTCGAGGTGCCGTTCATGATGCCCTGGACACCGGTGATCTCCAGGCCGCCGAACATGCGCTCGGCGGTGCGCAGGATGGGGGTGCCGCTGAGTACCGAGCCCTCGAACTCGAAGCCGACACCGTGCTCGGCAGCAAGCTGCTTCAGTGCGCGGCCGGCGAGTGCGACCGGTCCCTTGTTGGTGGTGCACACGTGCTTGCCCGATTCCAGGGCCCAGCGCACATGGGAGAGGGCGGGCTCTCCGTCGGTCGGGTCGGTGAACGTCGCCTCCACGACGATGTCGGCCGGGACTTCGCGGATCACCCACTCGTTGCGCGGTTCAGCGCTGCCGCCCGCACGTCCCGCGAAGCTCAGCTCCCCGGGCTCGGCGGCCAGCAGCGGCGCCAGATCGATGCCGTCGGTGTCCACCAGGGAACCGGCCCGCAGATCGGTGATGGCCACCACCCGCAGGGCGAAGCCCAAGTCCTCGGCGAGGCGGTGCCCGCGTTGGGATATGAGTTCGGCGAGCGCGCGATTGACGCCGCCGAATCCGATGAGGGCGAGATCGTATCGGCCCATGAGATCGCTCCTTCACAGTCCGCCGCCTCCACGGTGCGGCTGCTCAGAGCCTCGCTTCTCCGCCTGTCACCTGCTCCATGCCGCAACGACCACCCGGCATGCCGATCTGCACCGTTGTGATGACGATTCGCCGCCCACCCCACCTCCGGCAGGCTGAGTACGCCAGGCGGGCGGCCGTCGGTCGGATGGCCCGACGAAGGCGCCGCCCGTCGGCGGGATCGTCAGAAGGCGATGATCTGCCATTGCTGGCGCGTCAGTGACGCGCACGGCTGCTGCTCGGCCCTGGCTCCGTCGGCGGTGCTGCCCTCGTCGACGCCGAGGCAGAGCCCGCTGTAGCGGTTGATGAGGAAGAAGTAGCGTCACCGGTGGGCGTGACGGCGTACGAGGTGATGTCTCCGTCGGTTGAGTCGGTGCGGTTCCACTGCTTGCGCAGGTACTCCAGGGCGGAGACGTTGCTCCACACCCCGCCCAGGCCGATCGTGAACCGGGTCGGCAGGCCCGGTTCGGGGCACGGGGGTTCCTTACGGTGGCCGGATCGCACTCGCACGCGCATGTCCGACTGCCGGACGCAGGTCCTACGGAATGGCCGCCCGAACGCAAAGGGCACCCCCGTACGGAAGTCAACCCATGCGGCAGCGCGCCTTTTCCGCCATCCCGGCGGATGAACCGCGCAGGAACGAAACTCGTGGGAAACATTGACGGGGCCACGACTCAAACTTATCTTCTGCTCGAACCACCGCACATTGTTCGCAATGTCGAACAATTAGGGCCCCTCGCGACGGCGTAATCAGTCAAGCGGACGGGCCGGCCTCCGGAGGAAGAGTTGAACAGAACCGTCAGAACCCTGCTCGCCCTGCTAGGCCCGCTGATGCTGGTCCTGCTGGGCGTGCCCGCCCTTCAGGGCACGGCCTCCGCCGCCGCCCCGCCGCCCGGGCAGGCCACGCGGTACACGATGACCGCGTTCACCAATTCCAGCGAGTCGAACATGTACGTGTACGACTCGCCGGACGCAACCGGCTTCACCCTCCGCAAAGGCCCGGCGTACACCCCGCCCTCCGGGTTGATTCGCGACCCCAGCGTCTTCAAGCACACGGACGGCTTCTACTACATCACTTACACCACCAACTGGACCGGGAACACGATCGGCTTCGCCCGGAGCACCGACCGGGTGAACTGGACGTTCCTGTACAACTACACGATCCCGATCAGCGGACTGACCCGCACCTGGGCGCCGGAGTGGTTCATCGACAGCGACGGCAGCGTCAACATCATCGTGTCGCTGACAACGGCGAGCACCGCCACCCACTTCACCGCCTACAAGATCACCGCGACCAACTCCGCGCTGACCACCTGGTCGACGCCCACCCAGCTGTCCGGCATCGGCCCGAACTACATCGACACCTTCATCGTCAAGGTCGGCTCCACGTACCACGCGTTCACCAAGAACGAGACGACGAAGTACATCGAGTACGCCACCGCCTCCAGCCTCACCGGCCCGTACACCATGCTGAAGACGGGCAACTGGGCCGGATTCGGTGACTGGGTCGAGGGCCCGGCCCTGGTCCAGCTCGACAACGGCGGCTGGCGCATCTACTACGACGGCTACCGCGCCGGGAAGTACTGGTACAGCGACAGCTACGACGACTTCGCCACCTGGACCACCCCCACCGAGCTGCCCGGGCTCACCGGCTTCGCGCGTCACCTCACCGTGCTGAAGGAGACGGTCCCCGGGGGTGTCACCCTGCCCACCAACACCACCAGGTCACTGCAGTCGGTCAACTTCCCCGGCCGATACGCCGTGGTGCGCTCCGACAGCCGCGGCTACATCGACCCGGTGAGCACCTCCAGCACCACCGCCGTCAAGCAGAGCGCGACCTTCACCGTCGTGCCCGGTCTCGCCGACGCCAACTGCTACTCCTTCCGCGACTCCTCCGGCCGCTACCTCCGCCACTGGGACTACCGGATCCGCTTCGACAGCAGCAACGGCACCGACACCTTCAACAAGGACGCCACCTACTGCGCCCGCCCCGGCAGCACATCCGGCTCCGTCAGCCTCGAGTCGTACAACTACCCCGGCCGCTACCTGCGTCACTACAACTACGCGCTGCAGGTGGACCCCTACCAGAACACCGACACCTTCCGAGCCGACAGCTCCTTCACGGTGGTCAGCCCCTGGGCCTGACCTGTCCGCCCCACCCCCTGCCGTGCCGCCGTGGCTGGCGACCCGCGGCGGCGCGGCCCTGACTCGCTGCGCGCGGCCACAGGACGACCAACGACGATCACACATCCAATGTTTGACTGGCCGTCATGGCGCTAATCGGCCACTCATCCGCCAGTAGCCAAGTATTCCGTGTCCCAAGGCTAGACACGGGCAACGTTCATATCCGTTAATCCATCCTATGTATCGCTGGAGAGGGCCGATGGGACCGAGACTCCCATGACCCCCAGGCCTCCTTGCTCAGCTGGGCTGCGGTGTCGTCGCCGCGCTCGACGTATGGCGCCACTTCGGCAGCAGACAAGTCCGCGACGTGCTGCAGCCGACCGCAGGAGATCTGCACCGACCAACGACCGAGCCGTCACTCTCTCCTCAACGAAAGGTGCACCATGCCCTCTTCCGTCAGCAGACGGCGCCTCCTGCAAGTAGCCGGGGCCACCGCCGCCGCTTCTGCCACCGGAGCCTTCATCGGCGCATCTCCCGCACGCTCGGCCGTCCCTCCCGCAAGGGTCGACATCGGCGTCTCCGCGCGCCCCTTCGAACTCGACCAGGTCCGGCTCACCGCGAGCCGGTGGCTGGACAACCAGAACCGTACGCGGAACTACCTCCGGTTCGTCGACGTCGACCGGCTGCTGTACAACTTCCGCGCGAACCACCGGCTGTCCACCAACGGCGCGGCTGCCACCGGCGGCTGGGACGCGCCGACGTTCCCCTTCCGCACCCACGTCCAAGGGCACTTCCTCACGGCATGGGCCCAGCTGTACGCCGTGACCGGGGACACCACCTGCCGGGACAAGGCGACCTACATGGTTGCCGAGTTGGCCAAATGCCAGACCAACAACAGCGCCGCCGGATTCAACGCCGGATACCTCTCCGGCTACCCCGAGTCCGACTTCACCGCCCTCGAGCAGCGGACCCTGAGCAACGGCAACGTGCCGTACTACACCATCCACAAGACCCTCGCCGGCCTGCTGGACGTATGGCGCCACATCGGCAGCACGCAGGCCCGGGACGTGCTGCTCGCCCTGGCCGGATGGGTCGACTGGCGCACCGGCAGACTGAGCAGCCAGCAGATGCAGGCCATGCTGCAGACCGAGTTCGGCGGCATGAACACCGTGCTGACCGATCTCTACATGCAGACCAACGACGCACGGTGGCTCACCGTCGCCCAACGCTTCGACCACGCCGCGGTGTTCGACCCTCTGGCGGCCGGCCAGGACCAGCTCAACGGACTGCACGCCAACACCCAGGTACCCAAGTGGATCGGGGCCGCCCGCGAGTACAAGGCCACCGGCACCACCCGCTACCGGGACATCGCCACCAACGCCTGGAACATCACCGTCAACTCGCACACTTATGCCATCGGCGGCAACAGCCAGGCGGAGCATTTCCGCGCCCCGAACGCCATCGCCGGCTTCCTGAACAAGGACACGTGCGAGAGCTGCAACACCTTCAACATGCTCATCCTCACCCGGGAACTGTTCGCCCTGGACCCGAACCGAGTCGCGCTGTTCGACTACTACGAGCGGGCATGGCTGAACCAGATGATCGGCCAGCAGAACCCGGCCGACGACCACGGCCACGTCACCTACTTCACCCCGCTCAACCCGGGCGGCCGACGCGGTGTGGGCCCGGCCTGGGGCGGTGGCACCTGGAGCACCGACTACGGCACCTTCTGGTGCTGCCAGGGCACGGGCCTGGAGATGCACACCAGGCTGATGGACTCCATCTACTTCCGCAGTGACGACACGCTGATCGTGAACATGTTCGTGCCCTCGGTGCTCAACTGGTCCGAGCGCGGAATCACCGTTACCCAGACCACGACATACCCCGTCAGCGACACCACGACCCTGCAGGTCACCGGCAACGTCAGCGGCACCTGGGCGATGCGCGTCCGCATCCCGGGCTGGACCACCGGGGCCACCATCAGCGTCAATGGCGTCGCGCAGAACATCACCACCACCCCCGGCAGCTACGCCACCCTGACCCGCTCCTGGACCTCCGGCGACACGGTCACCGTCCGCCTGCCCATGCGGGTCGTGATGCGAGCGGCCAACGACAACGCGAACATCGCCGCCATCACCTACGGCCCGGTCGTCCTGTCCGGCAACTACGGCGACTCCACGCTCAGCTCCCTCCCGACGCTGAACACGTCCTCGATCACACGGGCCAGCAGCACGTCGCTCGCCTTCACCGCCACCGCCAACGGCTCCACCGTCAACCTCGGCCCGTTCCACGACGCGCACGGTCACAACTACACGGTGTACTGGAACACCACCGGCAGCGTCCGTCTGGTCAACGTGGCCAGTGGTCTGCTGCTGGGCATCCAGAACATGTCCACGGCCGACGGTGGCCGCGCTCTGCAGTGGTCGGACAACGGCACCGCCGACCACGACTGGTACATGATCACCGACGGAAGCGCGGTCCGCTTCCGCAACGCCCACAGCGGCAAGGTGCTCGGCGTCCTGAACATGTCCACCGCGGACGGCGCGACGGTGCTGCAGTGGTCGGACAACGGCACCGCCGACCACCGGTGGACGCTGCTCGACCAGGGAGACGGGACCTTCAAGATCCGCAACGTCAACAGCGGGAAGCTGCTGGCCATCGCCAACAACTCCACCGCTGTCGGCGCGTTCGCCATCCAGGACGCGGACGACGGCACCGCCGACAACCGGTGGCGCATCGTGCGGAACTGAGTCCGCCGCGGAACCAGATCTCCATCGATCCCGTCCTCATCGTCCGCTCACTCCCCCGACCATGGTTCGGCATTCCGAACATCTCCCCCTGGTCGCAGCCCCATCCGTCCGGACGGCCCGTCAGCGGGCCGTCCGGACCCGCTCCCGCAAAGAATGAGGTCTACGTGCTCAGAAGTACGTTCAGTCGCAGGCACCTGTCCGTGGCACTCTCGGTCCTGGTCGCTTCGGCGGCGACGCTCGTCGTCAACCCCAGCCCGGCTCAGGCGGCCAGCACCGGCGCCTTGCGCGGTGTCGGCTCCGGCCGGTGTCTCGATGTGCCGGGCGCCAGCCAGACCGACGGTACGAACCTGCAGATCTGGGACTGCCACGGCGGGACCAACCAGCAGTGGACGCTGACGGACAACAACCAGCTGACCGTCTACGGCAACAAGTGCCTGGACGTCCCGGGCCACGCCACCACGGCCGGGACCCGGCCGGTGATCTGGCCCTGCAACGGCGGTACGAACCAGCAGTGGCGGGTGAACTCCGACGGCACGGTCGTCGCCGTGGAGTCCGGGCTGTGCCTGGACGTCAGCGGCGGCGCCACAGCCAACGGCACGGCCGTACAGCTGTGGAACTGCACCGGCGCCAACAACCAGAAGTGGACCGGCCTGTCCGGGACGGGCAACACGTGTGCTCTTCCGTCGACGTACCGGTGGACCTCGACGGGTCCGCTGGCGCAGCCGGCGAACGGGTGGGTCGCCCTGAAGGACTTCACCACCGTGAAGTACAACGGCCAGAACCTGGTTTACGCGACCACCTCTGACGGATCGTCGTGGGACTCCATGGCGTTCCGTCCCTTCACGAACTGGTCGGACATGGCGACGGCCACCCAGACCGGGATGGGCGAGGGCTTGGCGGTGGCGCCCAAACTGTTCTACCTCTCCACCAAGAACATCTGGGTGCTGGCTTCGAACGGCTGGGGTACCGCCTGGCCCTTCGTCTACCGCACGTCCAGCGACCCCACCAACCCCAACGGCTGGTCCTCCCCGCAGCCGCTGTTCACCGGCAGCCTCCCCGTGGGCGGCCCGATCGACCCGACCATGATCGCCGACGGCCAGAACATGTACCTGTTCTTCGCCGATGACCTCGGAAGCATCTACAGGTCGACCATGCCGCTCGGGAACTTCCCGAGCAGCTTCGGCTCGTCGTACACGACGGTGATGAAGGACACGGAGGACAAGCTGTTCGAGGCCCCGGAGGTCTACAAGGTCCAGGGCCAGAACCAGTACCTCATGATCGTCGAGGCAAAGGGCGCGGGCGGGCGCTACTTCCGCTCGTTCACCGCCCCCAGCCTGAACGGTCCGTGGACCGAGCAGGCCGGCACCGAGAGCAGCCCCTTCGCGGGCAAGGCCAACAGCGGTGCCACCTGGACCAACGACATCAGCCACGGTGACCTGATCCGCGTCAACGCCGACCAGACCATGACCATCGACCCCTGCAACCTGCAGTTCCTCTACCAGGGCAGGGACCCCGGCGCGAACAGCCCCGACTACCTGAAACTGCCGTACCGGCCGGGCCTGCTCACCTTGCAGCGCTGACCGCGCGTCATCCCGAGCTCGTGACCATGCTCCCAACGCCCGCACCGCGGCTTCCGCGGTGCGGGCCAGGAAGGACCCCCCTCATGGCACCCCTGCACACACGACTGCTGCGTCTCCTCGCAGCCACCGCACTGACGCTCACCGCCTGCGTCACCGCCTCCGCCGGCACGACCGCCACGGCCGCGCCCGGCAGCCCCGCGCTCACCCCGCCCCTGGGCTGGAACAGCTGGAACAGCTTCGGATGCGGGATCACCGAGGCGCAGGTCCGCCAGGCAGCCGACGCGATGGTGTCCTCGGGCATGAAGGACGCCGGCTACCAGTACGTCGTCGTCGACGACTGCTGGTTCGACCCGCAGCGCGACAGCGCGGGCAACCTCCGGGCCAACCCGACCAAGTTCCCCAGCGGCATGAAGGCGCTGGGCGACTACATCCACAGCAAGGGCCTGAAGTTCGGCATCTACCAGGCACCCAACGAGAAAACGTGCGCACAGGGAGTGGGCACCTACCCCGGCTCCACCGGAAGCAAGGGCCACGAGGCCCAGGACGCCGCCACGTTCGCGTCATGGGGCGTCGACTACCTCAAGTACGACTGGTGCTCCGGCAGCGGCACCCTCAACGAGCAGATCGCACAGTTCACCCTCATGCGCAACGCCCTGCGCGCCACGGGGCGGCCGATCGTCTACAGCATCAATCCCAACAGCTTCCACGCCCCCACCGGCGACAAGTACAACTGGGGCGAGGTCGCCGACCTGTGGCGGACCACCGAGGACCTGCTCGACATCTGGCAGAACAACAACACCAACAGCTATCCGATGGGCGTCGGCAACGTTCTGGACGTCACCGCGCCGCTGGCCGCTCAGTCGGGCCCGGGGCACTGGAACGACCCCGACATGCTCGTCGTCGGCCGCCCCGGCCTGTCACTGACCGAGTCCCGCTCCCACTTCGCCCTGTGGGCGTTGCTGGGCGCCCCGCTCATGGCCGGCAACGACATCCGCACCATGTCCGCCGACGTGAGCGCGATCCTGCGCAACCCGCGTCTGCTGGCGGTCAACCAGGACTCGCTGGGTGCGGGCGGACGCAGGGTGCGCGACGACGGCGCCACCGAGGTGTTCGCCAAGCCCTTGTCGGACGGCTCGGTCGCCGTGGGTCTGTTCAACCGGGGAGGGAGCACCACGACCATCACCGCCACGGCCGCGCAAGTCGGCCTCACCGGCGGGTCGTTCACCCTCACCGACCTGTGGACCGGCGGCACGTCGAGCACGTCCGGCCAGATCTCGGCGAGCGTCCCGGCGCACGGTGTCGCCGTGTTCAAGATGACCGGCGGCAGCCCGCTGGCCGCCACCACCGCACGCCTGCGCGGCAACGGATCCGGCCGCTGCCTGGACGTGGATCGCGCCTCCACCGCGGCCGGGGCGGCGACGCTGATCTGGGACTGCCACACCGCCGCCAACCAGCTCTGGACCACCTGGGCCGGCGGCGAGATCCGCGTCTACGGCGACAAGTGCCTGGACGCCACCAACCAGGGCACCACCAACGGCACCCGGGTCATCATCTGGCCCTGCAACGGTCAGAACAACCAGAAGTGGACCAAGCAGGCCGACGGGACGATCCGCAACGCCCACGCCGGACTGTGCCTCGACGTCAACGGGTCCGGCACCGCGAACGGGACCCCGCTGGTCCTGTGGACCTGCAACGGCCAGAACAGCCAGAAGTGGACCACACTGCCGTAGGAGAGTGTCTCAGCAACGGCTGATCTGATCGACGACGGTCTGAAGGGCCGGGGTGACCTACCCCGGCCCTTCAGCGCGAGGAGCCCACGGAACCGCAGGCAGAAGGCCGCGGTGTCCCTGCCGACCGGTGGGTGTCACCCCGCCGTGTGGCTGGACCTACCGCTCGTCGGGCCGCCGACGCTCCGCATGGCTTTAAGGTCGAGTCGGCATGGGCCGGCCGGCATGAACGAAGGTGAGGCGGGAGCGCGCGTGATCCGGGTAGTGGTGGTGGACGACGAGGCACTGGTCCGGTCGGGGTTCGAACTCATTCTGGGCGCGTCCGAGGACATCGAGGTAGTCGCGACCGCGAGCGGGGGCGAGGCCGTGCAGACCGTCCGCCGGGAGCGGCCGGACGTCGTGCTGCTGGACATCCGGATGCCCGACGTCGACGGACTCACCGTCCTGCGAGAGCTGCGGAAGACGCCCGACGCTCCGGTGGTGGCGATGCTGACGACGTTCGATGCCGACGAGTACATCCTGACCGCGCTGCACTGCGGTGCGGCCGGTTTCCTGCTCAAGGACACCGAGCCGGAGCAGCTCGCCCACCTGGTGCGCACCCTGGCCGCGGGCGGCGTGGTCCTCTCCCCCAAGGCGTCGCGGACCCTGCTGCACAGCCACCCCGGCACCACTGCCGCGGTCGATGAGGAGGCCGCCCGGGTCCGGCTGCTCACCGCCCGCGAGCGCGACGTCCTCGTCCTGGTGGCGGAGGGCCTGTCGAACACCGACATCGGGGCACGCATCCACCTGAGTGCAGGGACGGTCAAGGACCACGTCAGCGCGATCCTCACGAAGTTGCGGGTGACGAGCCGGGTGCAGGCCGCGCTGCTGGCGCAGCGGGCCGGTCTGCTCGACGAGCACCCGCGGTCGGAGGCCGGGCGATGAGCCGTGCACGTGCCGTGTGGCAGCGGGTTCCCACGCCGGTCATCGACCTCGTCCTGGTGGCGGTGGCGGCCGTGGACGTACGGGTGGTGAGCATGTGGGAGCACACCCGCCTCGAGGTGGCGCTGGCCGTGGTCGGCTGTGCCGCGTTGGCGTTCCGGCGCAGGTTCCCGCTCGGCGTGTTCCTGCTCACCCTGCCCATCGCGCTGATGCAGGATGTCGCCGTCGCTGTGCTCGCGGCGCTGTTCACCCTGGCCGCACACTCCCGCGACCGCCGTCTCCTCGCGGTGTGCGTCGCCCTGGCCGCCGTCGCGAGCAGCACTCCGTGGCCCCTGGCCGAGGCCGACCGGAGCATGACCCTGATCTTCTTCGTGTACGGCCTGGCGACCGCCGCGGCCCCGGTTCTCTTCGGCCAGCTTCTCCAGGCGCAACGGGACCTGGCGCGGCGGCTGACCGAGATCGAGGAGGCCAGGGAGCACGAGCGGACCCTGCACGCACAGGCCGTGCTCGCCCGCGAACGCGCCCAACTGGCCCGCGAGATGCACGACGTGGTCTCCCACCAGGTCAGCCTGATCGCCGTACGGGCCGGAGCGTTGCAGGTCGCCACCAAGGACGCGGATGCCAAGGAGGCCGCCCGCACGATCCGCTCGCTGAGCGTCACCACGCTCGACGAGTTGCGCACCATGGTCACGCTGCTGCGCGCCTCCGGCGGCCACACCACCGAGCTGACGCCCCAGCCCACCCTGGCCGACCTGCGCAAACTGGTGGAATCAAGCGGCACTAACGCGCAGCTGACGGGTGAGCTGCCGCCCGCCGTGGGCACCCCCGCGCAACGGGCCCTCTACCGCACGGTCCAGGAGGCGCTGACCAACGTCCGCAAGCACGCCCCCGGCGCCACGGCGTCCGTCGAGCTGTGGCAGGACGGCGACGGCATCGGAGTGACCGTCACCAACACTCCCCCCACGCGTCCTTCGCTCTCCCTGCCCGGTTCGCAGCATGGCCTGGTCGGACTGCGGGAACGGGCCGATATCCTGCACGGCACCCTGGATGCGGGCCCGACCGCGGAGGGCGGCTACCGGGTGCGGGTGCGGATTCCCGTCAGCGCGGACTGACCGCCCCCTCACTCAGGTAGTGGCTGACCGTGCACGGCGTGACGGAGACCGGGCAGGGCCGATATGCGGCTCGGCGCCATCGGCCACGCCCTTCTCGATGCCTGTCGAGCGCCACCAGCCAAGGCCCGCGGGTCATCGCGCGGGGGCCAGGAGCTGGGTGGCCGCCAGCTGGGCGTACAGCGGGTCCTGGGCCACCAGTTCCTCATGCGTGCCCAACGAGCGGACCCGGCCGGATTCCATGACGACGATCCGGTCGGCGCCGGTCACCGTCGACAGACGGTGGGCCACCACCAGCACGGTGGTCTCGCGGGCCACCTCCGCGATGACGTCCCGCAGCGCCAGCTCGTTGACGGCGTCGAGTTGCGAGGTCGCCTCGTCGAGGAGCAGGAGCCGGGGCCTGCGCAGCAGGGCGCGGGCGATGGCGATGCGCTGCCGCTCGCCGCCCGACAGCTTCGAGCCGCGGTGTCCTACCGGTGTGTCCAGGCCGTGGGGAAGGCGCTCGACGAGGGTGTCGAGCTTCGTCCGGGCCAGGACGCCGCGGAGGTCGTCGTCCGTCGCGCCGGGCGCCGCGAACACCAGGTTCTCCCGCAGCGTGCCGGCCAGCACCGGAGCGTCCTGCTCCACGTATCCGATGGCGGACCGCAGCTCGGGCAGGAGCCAGTCCCGTACGTCCTTGCCGTCGATCAGGACCCGGCCACCGGTGGCCTCGTAGAACCGCTCGATCAGGGCGAACACCGTCGACTTGCCCGCACCGGAGGGACCCACGAAGGCCGTCATCCCGGCGCCCGGCACCTCGAAAGTCACCTGCTGATGGACGTACGGCAGGCCGGGGCGGTAGCGGAAGGACACGTCCTCGAAGCGGACCGACGCCGGACCCGGCACCGCTGCCCCCTGCTGGGGCAGGGCGACCGTCCGCCGGTCGGTGGGCTCCGTCGCCAGGCGTTCCACCCGCGCGATCCGGGAGATCGCGGCAGCCCCCTCCTGATAAGAGGTCACGGCGTCGATCAGCGTGGACACCGGCTCGATCAGGTAGAAGAGGTACAGCAGGAAGGCGATGAGGGTGGACACGGGAATGTCCCCGGACGCCACCCGCGCCCCGCCGACCGCCAGCACCGCGAGGAAGGCCAGCTGGACGGCGAGTTCGTCCGCCGAGCCCGCCACGGACTCCCACTTCGCGCTCTTCACCCCGTGCCGCCACGCCCGCTGCGCCGCCGCCTCCACACGGGCGGTCTCCCGCTCCTCGGCACCGGACGCCTTCACCGTACGAAACGCCCCAAGAGCCCGCTCCAACGCGACGGAGATCTCCCCGACCGCCTCCTGCGACCGCTCGGTGGCCCGCGCGATCCTCGGCATCACCAGGGCGACGCCACCGCCGACCAGCACGACGACCCCGAGCGTCACAGCCAGCAGTACGACGTCCAGGTAGGCCATCATCACGATCGCCGCCACGAAGGCCACCGCGCCGGTGGCCGCGGAGACGACCGCCTGGGTGCTGACCGCCCGCAGCAGCGTGGTGTCCGAGGTGACCCGGGACATCAGATCGCCCGGCGGGATCCGCTCCCACTCCGCGATCCGCAGCCGCAGCAGCCGTCCCACCAGGGTGCGCCGCGCGGCCAGGACCACCGACTCCGCCGTCCGCTCCAGCACATACGCGCCGAACGCCTCGACCGCCGTGCCCAGCACCACCAGCACGGTGAGCGCGATCAGGATCCCGGCGATGGTGTCACCGGACGCCAGCCGGTCCACCAGTGCCTTCGTGGCCAGCGGCTGCAACAGTCCCCCGGCGGCTCCGGCCAGGGCACACAGCAGGCCGAGGGCGACGGCCCACCGGTGCGGCCGGACGTACGCGCCCAGTGCCTTGACCGTCTCTCGGGCGGACAGGGACGTCTCATCCGTCGTCGGGGCGGATGCGGTGTTCACAGAATGCCTTTCTTCTACGGTGTGCCGGGCACCACATCAGCGGTGCCGCGTACCAGGGAGCGTGAGCGGGTGTCGGCTCAGTGACCGAGTCCGGCTGTGCTCGTGGCGAGGGTGTGCGCCAACGCTTCGGAGACCTCAGGACGGACGACGAACAGTACGAAGGCGCCCGCCGCCAGCGTGAAACCGAGGAACTCCAGAAACTCGCCCCTGCCAGGGACGACGTCACGGCCCGGTACGTCGGCCGTTGACTCGAGGAAGTCCTCACGCTCGTTGTGTCGCGCACGGTGTGTCATGCCTTCAGCATGGAAGCCCGTCCGCCCCGCGCCCATCCGGCGACTGTCGGGTCCACCCCCGCCGAGTGGCTGGAGAGGACCGCCCTCCGGTCGCGCCGGAGACCGGTCAGGGCGAGACTCCGCCGGTCGGCCGGGCGGTACCCGCCGATCGGCGGGGGCGTTACCGAAGACTGCCGGATGGTCCGCCCCCTGACGTCCACGCGAGATTCTCCGTATGACACAGACACAGCCGCCGCAGGAGACGTCAGCTCTCCAGGAGAACTCGCCTCCGCAGCCCCGAACCTCCCCCGAGTCCGCCGTGCCGGACTCGCCCGGTCCCTCGATGGGACGCCTCGTCGGGGTGGATCTGGCCCGCGCGCTGGCGGTGTTCGGCATGTACGTCGTGCACATCGGCCCCCCGCTGTCGGCCACGGACGGCGTCGCCAGCTGGATCCGGTACCTGGCGGACGGTCATTCGTCGGTCCTCTTCGCCACCCTCGCCGGGTTCTCGCTGATGCTGCTCGCCGGCCGCCGGGAGCCGAAGACCGGCCTGGCCGGCCGGCAGGCGAAAGCCCGCATCGCGATCCGCGCCGTGGTCCTGCTGGCGCTGGGCACCGCGATGGCCATGGAGTACGGGGGAGTGATCATCCTCGGCTTCTATGGCGTCTACTTCCTCCTCGCCCTGCCCCTGGTGCGACTGAGCGCCAGGACCCTCGCGATCACCGCGGCCGCGTTCGCGCTCGTCACACCGCAGCTGGCCTTCGCCCTCAACTCGCTGCTGACCGACTCGATCCGGCAGAGCGTCAACGCCTACGACCCGCTGTACCGGCTCAGCGAGGTGGGAGTTCTCGATCTGCTGCTCACCGGCTTCTACCCGGCGCTCACATGGCTGTCGTTCGTGATCGCGGGCATGGCACTGGGCCGCCTCGACCTGTCCTCCGGCACTGTCCAGCGGCGCCTGGCCGTGTTCGGTGCCGCCCTCACCGTGACCGCCTACGGCATGTCCCTGCTGCTCGCCGGTCCGGGCGCGTTGAGGAGCCTCGCGGAGGACGGGCCGTCGTCCGGCGGCTCCGGGTCGATGCCCCCCGACAGCGGGTCGTTCCCCGATATGCCGGCATCGTCGCTCCTGACGGCCGGGCCGCACAGCGGCACCACGTTCGACATCATCGGCAGCATCGGAGTCGCGATCCTCGTGATCGTGGGCGCGACGGTGGCGATGGACCGCCTGCCGCGACTGCGCCGCCTGGCCACACCGGTCATCGCCGTGGGCACCATGTCCCTGACCGCCTACGTCGGCCACTTCCTCGCACAGTCCATGCTGTCCCTGCCCACCGGGACCAGTACCCAGCAGTCATGGGTGCCGCTGCTCCTGTTCGTCCTCGGGGCGATCTTGTTCGCCGCACTCTGGTCCCGCTTCTTCCGCCGCGGCCCCCTGGAGTACCTCCTCAACGCCGCCACCAAGCCGGCGAAGCACATCCGATGAGACCCGACCGTGGTGGGACGCCTCCACGTCCCACCGGCGGCTCCGACCAGGGGCGGCAGATCATCGCGGTGTGAGCGGCTGGGACGCTCAGTGAGGCAGAGATTGTTCGGCCCAGATCGTCTTGCCTGCGGCGGTGTGGCGACTGCCCCAGCGCTCGGCGATCTGGGCGACGAGCAGCAGTCCGCGTCCGCCCTCGTCGAAGACGCGGGCCCGCCGCAGGTGCGGGGCGGTGCTGCTGCCGTCGGAGACTTCGCAGATGAGCACGTCGGCCCGGATGAGCCGCAGCTCGACGGGGGCGTTTCCGTATCGGATGGCGTTGGTGACCAGCTCGCTGACGATCAGCTCGGTGGGGAACTCGAACTCGGCCAGTCCCCAGGCGGCCAGCTGTTCGCTCGCCATCCGGCGGGCCCCCGCGACGGCCGCGGGGTCCACGGGCAGTTGCCAGGTGCGTACCTGTTGCGCGCCGAGACCGGAGGTGCGGGCCAGGAGCAGGACGATGTCGTCGGCGGGCGGGTCGGGTCGTACCTTGCGCATGACCTCGTCGCAGACTTCCTCCAGGCCGGCGGCCGGACGGTGCAGCGCTTCGGTCAGCAGGTCCAGTCCGACGTCGATGTCCCGGCCGGGGGCCTCGATCAGGCCGTCGGTGTAGAGGGCGAGCAGGCTGCCCTCGCTCACGTCGATCCTGGCGGCCTCGAAGGGCAGTCCGCCCAGGCCGAGCGGTGGCCCGGCGGGCAGGTCCAGGACGTGTACGGTGCCGTCGGGGTCCACCAGGACGGGCGGCGGGTGCCCGGCCCGGGCCAGGTCGCATCGGCCGGCGACGGGGTCGTAGACGGCGTAGAGGCACGTGGCACCGACCTCTCCCGAGGCTCCCTCCGCCTGACCCCGGGTGTCGGGGCCTTCCTCCCGGTCGAGGCGGATGACCAGGTCGTCCAGCCGGGTGAGCAGCTCGTCGGGTGCGAAGTCGGCGTCGGCGAGAGTCCGTACCGCGGTGCGCAGGCGGCCCATCGTGGCCGAGGCGTGCACGCCGTGGCCCACGACGTCGCCCACCACCAGCGCGACCCGTCCTCCGGACAGCGCGATGACGTCGAACCAGTCTCCGCCGATCTCGTCCCCCGGACCGGCGGGAAGGTACCGGTGGGCGAGGTCCACGGCGGGTGCTTGGGGCAGCCGCTCGGGCAGCAGACTGCGCTGGAGGGTGAGCGCGGTACGGCGCTCGCGGGTGTAGCGGCGGGCGTTGTCGATACTCACGGCCGCCCTGGCGGCGATCTCCTCGGCGAGCGTCAGATCGTCCTCGACGAAGGCGTCCCCCGTACGGTGTCGAAGCAGGTGCATCACGCCCAGGGTGACGCCCCGGGCGCGCAGCGGCACCATCATCACCGAATGGATCCTGAACCGCCTCATGCTCTCGGCGCGGGCCGGGGAAGCCGTCGACCACTCGCGCAGCCGCGGGTCTCCCGCGCGGTAGTGGGCACCCCGGCCGGTGGTCAGCGCCTGTGCCGGTGGTGAGCCGGGCGGGTATACGTCGACGTCGCCCGTCCGGACCACGGATTCCGGGCAACCCGAGAGCACCGAGCGTTGCGCGGTACGGCGGCACTGCACCGGCGTGTCGGGCGGTATCGGTTGCGGTTCGTGCCCCTGGACGACCGACTCCAGCAGGTCGACGGTGACGAAGTCGGCGAACCCGCCCACCGCCACCTCGGCCAGCTCCTCGGTCGTCCGGGTCACGTCCAGGGTGCTGCCGATCCGCGTGCTGGCCTCGTTGAGCACCGCCAGACGGCGCCGGGCCCAGTACTGCCCGGTGATGTCGATCACCAGCGCCGACATCCCCAGCACCGCGCCCGCCCGGTCCTTCAGCGGCGAGAGGTAGACCGACCACGCGTGATCGCGGACCTCCCCGGAGGCCCGAAAAGGCTGCTCCTCGCGGAAGATCATCTCACCGGTGCGCACCACCTGCCGCTGAAGGCGGTCGATCTCGTCCAGCGGCGGGACGGGATAGATCTCCCACAAGGTCAGGCCCCGCATCTCCTCCTGTGTCAGGCCCATGGCACGGCTCATCACCTGGTTGCAGGCCACGAACCGCGCCTCATGGTCGTAGACGGCCACGGGCACCGGGAGCTGTGCGAGCGTGAGGTCCCACAGCCGCGCCGTCCCCGCCTCGGTCGGCGCGGCGGCGTATGCCATGGCCGCCGGTGTGACGACCCACAGGGTGTCGCCGTCCGGGTCCGCCAGTGGCGTACCCCGCAGCTGCACCTTGACTCGGTCTCCGTCCCGATTCCGCAGCGACACATCGCTCGTCCACGGCTCCCTGGCCGCGAGGTGGCGCCGCAACGCGACGGGCAGCTTCGCGGCGAGCAGGTAGGCGGCCGGCCGGCCGACCACCTCCTGGGACTCGTATCCGAGCAGTCGCCGTGCTCCGGCGCTCCACGCCGTGACGGCTCCGCGGCCGTCGATGACGACGGCGAAGTCCTCGGGTGCTCCCGCGCCCCTCGCTTCGGTGGTCGTGTCGAGTTCGTTGTCCATGCGCGTACCACGACCTCGTTCCTGCAGCCACTCAGCATGGCGTCGCGTCGCTTCTCACGCCGCTGCCTCCAGCATCCCGCCACTGCCCACCCCGCTCAACCGGCCGCGTTCCGGCGCCGTGCCCACGGTGTGCCGTTCCCGGTCCGGGCACGGGCCGGTCTGATCCGAACGACAGGGCCTAGCCCGCCAGCCAGCCGGGGCTGACCCTCCCGTATTCGTACGCGAGGACGACGACCTGGGATCGGTCCCTCGCGCCGAGTTTTGCCATGATGCGGCTGACGTGGGTCTTCGCTGTCAGGGGAGAGACCACCAGGCGGGCCGCTATCTCGTCGTTGGCAGATGCTGGGCAGGAGGGCTTGGTGGCTGCCCGCACCGCTCGCCCGAAAGCTGCCCAGGGTGTCCGTCGAACGCCCCGATCAGCCGGCCTCTCGGGAAGCGGCTCGACCGCACACCGCCGAGCGTTGAACCCGCCCTCGCCGCAATGACGCCGCGAGTGCCGTCTCCCGCGACGTCAGCCGGCGGCGTCGGCACGAAGTCCGATGGCGGTGTCACTTTCGCATCAGCGTGCCCACCGCGCCGAAGCCATGGCCAGGAGACGAGCCCGGCTGATTCTCATGTTCGCTCTCCCCCGTGGCGCCCCCTGGGTCGATATCAGTGTGGGAGGGGGGAAGGCGGGAAGGTGTCGGCCGAAGATCCATGGCAGGGCGACGACGGTATGAGGCAGGCTAGACGGGCGTCGACGCCGACGGCACGAACGGTGCCCCGTGTCCCGGCACGATCAGCGCCGGGCCGAGGCCCAGGACCTTCTCCCTGGCCGCCCGCAGCTGCTCGCGGTCGGGCGCGAAGGGGTCGTCGGCCGGTCCCTCGGCGGTCCACCACAGATGAGTCAGGACCACCAGGCCCTCTTCGGCCGTGACGAGGGTGCTGACGTCTTGCGCGGTGTGGCCCGGGGTCGTCATGAGCGTGATCGACGGGGAGAGCCGGTATCCGTCGGCATCGCGGTCCTCCCAGATGTCATCCCGGTAGATGGCCATGTGGTCGTGGAAGCGGGCTTCGGGGGACAGGGCCGCGTTCAGCGTGTGGTCCGGGTGGTGGTGGCTGAAGATCACGTCGGTGACGTCTTCGGGGCTCAGCCCGTGGTGCGTGAGCGGGTCCAGGATGAGTCGGCGATCCGCGACCATGCCGGGATCGACTATCGCGACCGTCTCGCCGTCGACGAGCAGGGTGACGGTGCCGGCCACCCGCGTGTCGGCGTAGCCGGTGGTCAGGACGTGGAAGGCAGCGGTCATGAGGGGCTCCTCGGGGATGGGCGTGGTGTGGGGCGGTACGAGCCGGTCACCGGGCAAGGAGCTCCCGGAAGCCGGTGAACAGGGCACGCAGACCGGTGTCGAACGCGAGCTCGGCCGCCCTACTCTACCGAAACCGAATCAGTTTCAGTTCGATTCGGTTCAGCTCGGTTGTCGTGCGACGGGAAGGGCTCCGCCGCTATGCAGGCCGACATCGTGTTCACCGAAGGGACCGCCAGGACCGGGGCCGCCGAAGGCCCGGTGCTCGACGCCCTCGCCGTCACGGGCGGCAGGATCGGCGGTGGCTGGCCGCTCAGGGCATTCCGGATGGAACAGCGTTCCCGGACCAGTCCGGCCGGTGAGTACGACACGGACCTGAACGGGTACGGCAGGTCACCGGCTCCGATCGGCAGTCCGGTGAACACGCAGTTGGCGTTCGCCCGCGGCATGAAGGAAGAACAGCGGATCAGGGTTGATTGAGCGGCCGCGGACGTGGAAGGACGCGACGGCACAGGACCGGCAGGTGTACGGGGTCTGGCGTAACCGTGATCCGGCCGGCCCTCAGCACGGCACTGGGCCGACGAGCACCCCGGGCCGAGTGGATCACCGGCGACGGTTTCGACGCCTGGCCCGCCGCTGACGGCCGGCATGCAGTCCGGTGGCTCGGCTCGGCATGTCGAGGCATGCCACGGGCCGAGCCGGACGCCGCTACGCTCCGGCCGCCTCGATGAACTCGCGCACGGCGGTGCTCGGGGCCCCCGAGCGGACCAGTGCCTCACCGACCAGTACCACGTCGGCTCCCCAACCGCGGTACTCCGCCACGTCCTTCGGGCCCGTCACTCCCGATTCCGCGACCTTGACCGTGCCTTCCGGGATGGCTGTCACGAGGTCGGCGAACACGCTGCGATCCACATCCAGCGTGGTCAAGTCCCGCGCGTTGATGCCGAGGAGCTCGGCGCCTGCGGCGGCGGCGCGCCGCACTTCGTCGGCTGTGTGCGCCTCCACGAGCGGTGTGAGACCCAACTCCTTGCACAGTCCCATCAAGTCGGCGAGTTGGCCGTCGTCCAGCGACACGACCATGAGCAGCGCAAGGTCGGCGCCGTGTGCGCGGGCTTCCCACAGCTGATAGGGGTCGACGATGAAGTCCTTGCGCAGGACGGGCACGTCGACCCGGGCGCGTACGGCGTCCAGGTCGGCGAGAGAGCCGCCGAAACGCCTGCGCTCGGTCAGCACGCTGATCGCGGCGGCACCGCCGGCCGCGTACTGGACCGCGAGGGACGCAGGATCGGGAATGTCCGCCAGCTCACCCTTGCTGGGGCTCTTTCGCTTCACCTCGGCGATGATGGACACCCCGGGCGCCCGGAAGGCGGGCAGGGGGTCGATCGCGGGTGCCGCGTCCGCTGCCCGGGAGCGCAACTCTGCCAGCGGCGTCGCACGCTTACGCTCTTCCAAGTCTTCGCGGACTCCCGCGAGGATCTCATCGAGAACGCTCATTGTCCTCTCCTTGTCGAACTGTCTGCCGCTGCGGACGTCCTCCGGCTTGAGTGAGGCCGTGCATCACCCACGTCCAAGTCGTGCTCAGAAGACGGCTATTCGGATCGATCATGGTATGCGTGCCGGCCGGCCACGGGGCACGGAGGTTGAACTTCTCGCGGATGACCCGTGAAGTGTCGCCTCAGGCTGCATGCAGGCGCTCGGCGCTTTGCATGCAGCCTCACTGCCTTCGGTCTTGAGCCGGATGCCGCCGCAGGCGGGGCTCAGGCCAGGCCGAACCGCTCGGCGTGCACTTGCGGTTGGGGAACCTTCAGGCTGCGCAGGGCGCTGAGCACGGCCGAGGTCATCGCGGGCGGGCCGCAGACGTACACGTCCCGTTCGGTTATGTCGGGGACCAGGGCACGGAGACTGTCCGGCTCGAACGGCGGGTTCCCCTCCCCCGTGCGGCCGGTGAGCAGGTGCAGCTGTCCGCCGCGGTCCGCGACCAGAGCTCGGACCTCGTCGACCAGCACGGCGTCGTTCTCGCTGCGCACCCGGTACAGCACGACGACATCACCGGCCGGCTCCTCCTCCAGCAGGGCGCGAACCGGCGTGATCCCCACTCCCCCGGCGATCAGGAGTGCGCCGGGCCGCGTTCGATGCAGCGAGGTGAACGCCCCGTACGGCCCCTCGACGAACGCGCGGCTCCCGACCGGGACGTGCCGCAGGCCGGCGCTGGTGCTGCCGACCGCCTTGGCGGTCAGGCGCAACGTACGGCCGTCGGGTGCCGCCGACAGCGAGAACGGATTGGCCAGCCACCAGTGGTTGTGCCCGGGGAACCGCCAGATGCAGAACTGGCCGGCCCGGGCCGGCAGCTTGTCGAGGTGGCGGCCGGTGACGCGCACCGACACCACGTTGTCCGACTCCGCCACCACCTCCGCGACCCGGAATCTGTGATAGGCGTTGCGCCACAGGGGCATGACGATCCGCCCCGTGACCAGGGCACCGAACGCGAACAGCCACAGGGCCCACCAGTAGATCATCGCGAGCGTGGACGAGCTGAAGGTCGTGGTCTCCTGCAGCTGGTGGACGAACGCCAGCCCCAACGCCAGGTACAGCAGCAGGTGCAGGCCGTGCCAGGTCTCGTACCGCAGCCGCTGCCTCACATACCGGGCGGAGACCACACCGACCACGACGACGATCGCCGCGGCCAGCATCCCGAGCAGGGAGGCCGGCACTCCGGCCAGCGCGAAGAACGTCTTCGTCATCGACGCGTCATCGAGCCTCGCGTAGCCCAGCACCACCAGAAAGGCGTGCGTGAGGATGGTCCACAGCAGGGTGAAGCCGACCCACCGGTGCCACACTGTCAGCCGGTCCATGCCGATGCGGCGGTCGAGCCACGGCAGCCGGGCCACGAGCAGCAGCTGGAACAGCATCAGCGCGGCGGCGTGCAGGCCGAAGAACTTGGCGACCGTGAGCACCCCGTTCTTGCCAGTCCCGGCGGTGAGGAACAGGGCCTCGACGACCACCAAGTTGGTGATGACAAACGTCCACAGCGCCCACCGCGCCGCAACGACCGGAGGTATGGTGCTTTGCCGCACCCTTGAAATCGTCGCCTCCACCGCTTCCCCTCTTGCCCATGTGACGCACTCGCGCCCGGTACCTGCAAGGTCGCAAGGATCCCAGCGTCCTCACCTGATACTGGCTCCGGTTGCGACAAAACTACGGAACTTGATCTGCAAAGCGTCGACCGTTCTCGTGCCGCGGGTCAGCACGATGGTCGAGCCGACCACACCGTGCCTTACGGGGTGAACTCCAACCCCTTCACAGGCGGCCGACCCGGCGGCCGTCGCTGGGTAGGTTGAGCGATTAAGGCCTTAACCACAAGCCATCACAGGGCTGTTGATGTTCACAAGTCGACGTCGTCATGCCCGTCGTCCGGCACCCGAGCGCCGTCGTACTGCGATCGGCGGCGCCGACGACACGGGGCGCGTGATCAGAGGACTGAACACCAGCAGTGTCAGACATAGGATGTTCGTGGGCCTACATCGGCGAGGGACGGATCGGCGAAAAGGCCGCACCAGCAGCTACCTCGGCACGAAACAGCACTGGACTCGCCCTCGTGCCACCGACCCCTAAATTCCCCGCGATTCATGGGATGTTCCAGCGGGATCGTGGTATCTATACGGATGCGCTTGCGAGGCGGGTCAGGGCCGACCCGCTCGGTGCGTGCTCCCCACCCACCCGTTCTGCCAGTACGTCAGGCGGCCGTCGCCGAAGGGAAGGCGTTGCGGCCGAGTTGCTGACACGAACGGCGATCATCCCCGCTGATTCAGCACTCATTCGCAGAAGAGGACGCTGCATGAGAAAATCCCGGGTTCTACCCTTGATCTCGCTTGTCGCTGCCGCGCTCGGGGTCACCGTGGCAGGTGTGACCCCTGCCTCCGCCGCCCCCGACACCCCTTTGCGAGTCATGCCGTTGGGCGACTCGATAACCTGGGGTGTGGGAAGCAGTACGGGCAACGGTTACCGGGCTCCGCTGTGGAACCGGCTTGCGGCGGACGGCCATCCGCTGGACTTCGTCGGCACGGTGCGGAACGGGTCGATGTCCGACCCCGACAACGAAGGCCACTCCGGATACCGCATCGACCAGATCGCCGCCCTTGCCGACGCCTCGCTGACCCGCTACCGGCCCAACGTCGTGACGCTGCACATCGGTACCAACGACCTCCAAGGGGCCTCCGAGGTCGACAGCGCCATCGCCCGGCTGAGGTCGCTGGTCAACCAGATCACCGCCGACGTCCCCGACGCAACCGTCCTCGTCGCCTCCCTGGTCGTGTCCACCAGCAGTTCGGAGGAGCGGTGGCGGGGCACGTACAACCAGGCCACCCGCCAGATCGTCAGCGACGCACAGGCCGCGGGCAAGCGCGTCGCATTCGTCGACATGAGCAGCCTGACCACGGCCGACCTGGCCGACCCCCTGCATCCCAACGACGCCGGCTACCAGAAGATGGCCGACGCCTTCCACCGCGGCGTCCAGGCCGCGGACAGCGCAGGGTGGCTGAGGAACCCCGCCCCCGCCCCCGCACGCGTACAGTCCGGCATCGCCGGCAAGTGCATGGACGTCAACGGCGCCGGCACCGCCAACGGGACCGCCGTCCAGACGTGGAGCTGCGGCGACAGCGCCAACCAGTACTGGTCCGCCTACACCGACGGCACCCTGCGCTCCATGGGCAAGTGCCTCGACGCCGCCGGCGGGGCCACCGCCAACGGCACCAAGGTGCAGCTCTGGTCCTGCCACGGCGGCGCCAACCAGGTCTGGCAGCCCTACAACGGCGGCTACCGCAACCCCGCCTCTGGCCGCTGTCTCGACGTCCCGGGCTCCTCCACGGCCGACGGCACTCAGCTCGTGCTGTGGGACTGCAACGGCGGCTCCAACCAGAAGTGGACCACTCTGACCGCCGGATGAACCCGCTCCCGGGACCTGAGTCCGGCTCAGGTCCCGGCCGGACGCCGTCCGGGTGCGGGCCTCGTCCGGGACCGTCGACGAATCCGGCAGTTGCAGCATGTTTCCCGCTCGGTGGGAGCGGCCGGTGCCTCGGCCGCCGTCGGGTGCGCGACGGCGCACCGGGGCGCGGTCCGTGGTCGTGCCGCCAGGGCTGTCCGAGAACGTCGTCCCCGACCAGCCCTGGTTCCGGATGGAAGACTCCCGCCGATGACGGTCGGCGGGCTCGACGGACGGACGCCGTGGCCACCGCCGCCGTCACCGCGGCCGTCGCCCTCGACCACGGCCCCGGCCTGGGGGCGCAGGGTTCTGACCCAGTGATGGCCGTTACACGGCTGTCTCGTTCAGCGGCATCAGGAGACGGTGAACAGCTGGTGGTCGGCGCCGTCGAACGGACGCTGCTCCAGCTGCTCGCCCTGGGCGCTGCCCGCGGTGAGGTAGAGACCGCTGTGGCGGTTGAGGAGCCGGATACGGCCGTTGCCGGCGTCTTCCGCCAGCCATTCTTCGTTGGTGTTCGCGTTGTCTTCGTACGAGTACTGGACGGCCTTGGCGCCCGCGTCACGGGAGGCCCACCGGATGACGACGTCCTTGCCGCTCGCCTGGTTGACGATCCGTGTGTATCCGTCGCCGAGGGGCACGAATGCGAAGCGCTGGTTGGTGCCGCCGGTGCTGGGCCAGCGGATGATCGCGGCGTCGTTCGCGAGGCTTGCGCTCTTCACGTCGAGTACGTGGCTGCTGCCGGCGATGGTCACCGTGCGGTTCCCGGTCGGGATGACCGGGACCTTGGTCAGCCTGACCACATGGCCGCCGTTCGCGACCGCCGGCACGCTCAGTGTGTCACCGGCCTGGATGACCTTGCTGGTACGGGTCAGGCCGCCAGAGCCGTCGGTGGTGATCTCCGCGTGCCAGGTACCGGAGCCGAGGAACGTGGTCGGGTAGCTGATGGTGCCGGCGCCGCCGCGCCTGAGAGCTCCGACGAACCACCGGTCGCCGTCGCGGCGCGCGATGACCCCTCCGGTGAGCGGGTCGCCCGAGACGTACTTCGTCTCGTCCCACACGGTCGGCAGCATGCGCATCCACCGCTGCGCCTCGGGCCGGGCCTCGTAGTCCGAGATGCGGCTGCCGGGCAGCATGATGCCGCTGTCCAGGAGCACACCGAGGGCGAGTTCGGCGGCGTCGCTGTTCGGGTTGCCCTGCTGGAAGCTCATCGGCGAGTAGTCGGCCGGGCCCAGCAGGCCGCGCGTGAACGGGAGCGCGGCCACGTGCCCGATGTTCCGGCCGTTGGGGTATTCCTCGCCCCGTACGGCCTCGTTGGTCAGCACGTGCGGCCAGGTGCGGTGGACGCCGACGGACAGGCGCGAGCCGTGCAGGTCGACCATCAGCTTGTAGCGGGCGGTGTCGGCCAGGGCCGCGTCGTACCACTGCTGACGGGCCTGGGCCTCGGAGCCCATGAAGTCCATCTTGACGCCGACGACACCCCACCCGGTGATCTTGGTGAACTGGGCGTCCCGCTCGGCGGCGGTGTCCAGGTCCTGCCAGTGGTACCAGAGCATGATCCGCACGCCGCGTTCGCGGGCGTAGGCGACGAGCTCGGGAATGATCGCCTGGTTGTCCTTCCACCCGTCGTCCACGAGGAGGTAGGGCCAGCCCTGCGAGGAGGCGTAGTCGGCCCACTGCTTGAGCTTAGTCAGGTCGCGCTGGGTGTTCCACATGCCGTCCAGCCACGGCCACGCGGCGACACCCGGCTTGATCCACGAGGTGTCGGAGATCTTCGACGCGGGTGCGACGTCGTCGACCAGCGTGGACTCCACGACCGTCGCCGTGCTGCCGATGGTGGCGGTGCGCCACGCTGTGGTGAACGCGCCGGACCGCACGATCTGCGCGTCGGCCAGCGCGACGGTGAACCGGCCGGTGCCCTGGCTGTGGGTGAACCGGCCACCCGAATAGCCACCGTCCACACCGGACTCGGCGAGCAGCACCCGCGCGCCGTTGCTCTGCTGGGCGAACATGCCCATGTCGTAGGAGCCCGTCGGGACCTCGGCGACCGTAGAGGTCACATAACCCCTCTCGTGATCGGGGCTGAACTCCTGCCGGGACAGCTGGGCGTCGGTCGGCAGTTCGAACGACGTCACCTCTCTCAACACCGTCGCACCCGACGGCAGCTCGTAGCGCAGCGCCATACCATCCGCGGACGTGCGGACGTGCACGGTCATCTGCGCGGAGCCCTTCGCGAACACGAGTCTGGTCTCGGTCGCGGACCGCGTCCGGACGCGGGACTTCCCCGCTTCGACCTCGTAGTTGTACGAGACGGGCGTATCCGTGCGTCTGACGAAGTCCAGTCCGGTGGTGAAGTCGGCCTGACTGGTCACCAGGCCGATCGGAGCGGGTATCAGGGCCTGGCGGCAGTTCCAGGTCGCGCCGAGCGAGAGGGCGCCGTTCGCGTCCAGCGCCACGGTGGCGCGCACGCCGTCACAGCCGGTCTGTGCGACACCGGGCTGGACCGAGGTCCAGTTCCCCGGCGTGGCGGCGGAGGCGGGCGGCGCAGTGACCGCCGAACCTATGCCGGCGAGGACGGCGGCGGCCGTACCGGCGACTCGGATCCCGCTTCGTTGGAGGAGTCTCATGGGGCCTTCCGTGTGAGGTGGTTGCAGGTGGTCCGCGGCGCATCACTCACGCCGGGAGCGGGAGGGACGTTGCCTTGGTCAGGCCCAGGGGCTGACCGCTGTGAAGGAGCTGTCGGCGCGGAAGGTGGCGTTGTCCTGGTAGCGGTCGATGCGCAGCTCGTAGAAGTAGTGGCGGAGGTAGTGGCCGGGGTAGTTGTACGACTCCAGGCTGACCGAGCCGACGGTCGCGCCCGGACGCGCGCAGTACGTGGCGTCCTTGTTGAAGAGCGTCGTGCCGTTGCTCGCGTCGAAGCGGATCCGGAGGTCCTTGTGGCGCAGGTAGCGGCCGGACGTGTCACGGAACGAGTAGCACTTGGAGTCGGCCAGGCCGGGGACGATGGTGAAGGTTGCGCTCTGCTTGACCGCCGTGGTGCTGGAGGACGTCACCGGGTCGAGGTAGCCGAGGCCGTCCGAGCGCACGACGGCGTAGCGGCCGGGGAAGTTGGCCGATCGGAGCGAGCGGGTGGTGTCGGTCGGCAGGGCCGTGCCGGCGGTGACCGGGTCGATGCTGCTCAGAGTGGGGACGACCTTCTTGATCAGGCCGTCCGAGGTGAACTCCAGCTTGTCGATGGTGGTTTCGCGGTGGGTGCCGTCGCCACCGGGGATGGCGAAGCGGTGGTAGGCGATGTACCAGTCGTCGGTGTTCGGGATCTGGACGACTGAGTGGTGGCCGGTGCCCTTGATGCCGAGCGAGAGGTCCTTCTCGAGGATCACACCGTGCTTGGTCCAGGGTCCGGTGGGCGAGGGGCCGGTGGCGTAGGCGACGCGGTAGTTCTCGTCGCGGGTGTCGTTCTCCGACCACATGAAGTAGTAGGTGCCCTTGCGCTTGATGACGAAGGTGCCCTCGTTGTAGCCGCTAGGTGTGATGTCGCGGACCTTCGAGGCGTCGAAGGAGATCATGTCGTCGTTCAGCGGCACCACGCGGGCGCGGCCTTGGCCCCAGTAGAGGTAGGACTGGCCGTCGTCGTCGGTGAAGACCGCCGGGTCGATCATCTGGCCCGTGTACGCGCCGCGGGCGATCAGCGGCTTGCCCAGGGGGTCCTTGAACGGACCGGTGGGCGAGTCGGAGACCGCGACGCCGATGTTCGTGTCGGCGGAGTAGTAGAAGTAGTACTTGCCGTTCTTCGCCTCGATCGCCGGCGCCCAGGCCCTGATGTCGGCCCAGCTGACGTCCGGTCCAAGGTCGAGGATGACGCCGTGGTCGTTCCAGTTGACCAGGTCCTTGGAGGAGTACGCCTTGAACTGCGTGCCGTCCCAGCCCGGGAAGCCGTCGGTCGTCGGGTACATGTAGTAGGTGTCGCCGAAGCGGATGATGTTCGGGTCGGCGGTGAGCCCTGGCAGGACCGGGCTCTCCGCGGCCTGGGCGGGCACGGCAGGGCCGGCAAGGCCCAACAGGAGCGAGGCGGCGGCCGCGGCGGCCAGAGCGCCCGGCCGGAACCTGCGGCGGCCGGAAAATCTCACGCTGTGCATGGATTCACATCCTGAAGAAGACATGGCTGTGGCAGGGCGCGCGCGAGACCTCGGCGGTCATCATCACCGCGAGTTGGTCGACCGGACGCGGCCCCGCTGAACTCGGTGGCGGTCGGCGGTGGGGAGACGTGTGGTCGGACGTCGGGGTCGCCGGGATGGCTCGTGGAGGGAAGCCGGCGCCTGCTCCGCTGGTGGGCGGTTGGCTGGCGAGGGGTTCGCCGTGAAGGCGCCGGCATCCCGGTCGGTGTCGGGTCAGTTCGTCACGCGGAAGGTGGCGTCACTGCGTCCCGTCGCGGTGCTGATCGGGTCGAGGCGGAGTTGGTAGGCGTAGTGGCGGATGTAGCGGTCGGGGTGGTTGTAGGACTGGAAGGAGGACCAGGTGGAGTCGGCGAGGCCGGCGACCTGGCGGAAGGTGGCGTCCGCGGCGAACTGGGCGGTGCCGTCGTTGCGGACCAGCTGGAAGTCGTAGTTGGCGTGCCGCAGGAAGTACCCGGGGTGGCTCACCGACTCGAAGGAGACGGTGTCGGAGCCCGCCAGGCCGGGCCGCAGCCGGAACTGTGCGTCGGGGCCGGTGATGTTCTGGTCGATGCGCACGTCGAAGTTGGCGTGCCGCACGTAGCGGTCCTGGAAGTTGAACGACTGGAGCCGCTGGGCCGGGGTGCTGGGCCAGCGGGCGAGGACGCGCGTCTCCTCGGCGGCCGTGAGGTTCAGGATCGAGCCGTGGCGCTTCTTGTTGACACCCATGTTGTAGCTGCCCGATGCCGGGATCTGGTAGGTGCCGGGGGCGGAGGGGTTGGTCGTCGTGACCGGCATGTACCCGCCGCGGATGGCGTACTGGTCGAGGTACAGGGCCCACTCGTTGCGGTCCCGGAACTTCATCCACATCGGACCCTCGACCGCCGTGCCGGTCGTGCCCGCCGCGCCGGTCAGGCCGATGCCGGAGAGGTCGCCGAGGTTCGTCCACGTCCCGAGGATCGAGTTGCTGCCTTCGAGGGTGATCTGGCCGTCACCTGAGGCGCGTACGTAGCGGAAGTTGCCGACGCCGGCCGGCACCTCGACGATCTGGGTGTCGATGAGTTCCTGGGCGCCGGGGCGGTCGATGTAGATCTGCGGGGTGGTGATGGTGCGGAAGTCGCTGGTGCGGGCGTAGAAGATGCGGTGCTTCGTCTTTCCGTCGAGGGGCACGTTCGTCGCCCAGTACAGGACGTAGTCGTTGGTGGCGGGGTTGAAGATCGCCTCCGGCGCCCACGCGTTGCGCCCGTCGGGGATCGCGCCGGCGACGTTGAGCAGCCACGGCTCCGACCAGTTGACCAGGTCCGTCGACTCCCACACCACGATGCTGCGGCTGCCGTTGTTGATGGAGCCGTCCACGGTCGACCCGCAGCCCCAGCACAGGTCGGTCGCGATGATCCAGTACTTGCTGCCGTCGGGGGATCTCACCAGTGCGGGGTCACGCACCCCCTTGGTGCCGACCGTGGAGCGCAGGATCGATGCTCCGTCGTTGAGGTCGTTCCAGTGCAGACCGTCCGCGCTGTGCGCGAGGTACATCTGCTGACCGGTCGACCCCTCCCCGGTGAAGTGCAGCATCAGATAACCCGGGTCGGCAGCGGCCGCCCGGTCCGGTGTGATCAAGGCTTGGGATGTGAGGAGCAGGCATACGGCGAGCAATATCGCCGACAGCCGGGCGCGAAGCGCGGACATATGTGTCTCCTGTCGTTCTGCAAAGGCCATCACCGGGCGAAAGTTGCCCAAATCGGGGTGGCGCGGGGGAAGTTCGGTCTCGGTGTTGGCGTCCAAGCCCAACGGCCTTCGGGTACGGCGAAGTCAGCGGTGGTCGACCCGGTCTCCGCCTCCAGGTCCTGACCGCTGTCGCGCCGTGCGGTGTGCCTCCCAGTGCTCGGTGGAAGGAAGCCTCCGTAGCCGACTCCCAGTCCGCCGAGGCGAGTTGTTCGACAAATCGAACGATGTTCGTATGGTCGGGCAGACGTTAAGCTTGGGAATCAGAACGCGTCAATACCTCCGACCGCAGTGGTCCGTCGGACCCGCAAGGACGCGCCAGACATGCGATGTATAGCGATGGACGAATCGCAATATCACTGCCGTTAGCAGGCAGAACGACTTCCCGTGTATGGCAGTTCATCCCTGCACACCCGTTGACATGAACGGGTTACATAGCCCAACTTCATGCGTAACACCGGTACCCGACACCCAGGAGTACCGCGCCACTCGTGTGTTCTCTCCGCCAAGGGATGCCCCCGTGCCCACATCGTCGGGGCGTACGGCCTCCCTCCCGCGAACGGACGGGCGGTTTCCCGTAGATGCATACGCCGAACCCCCCTGGACGTAGGAGTAAGCCCCATGTCGTCAGGAAGACTGTCCCGACGCACGCTGCTGGGTGCCGCGGGCGCCGCTGTGGCCGCGACCGCGCTGCCCGTGACCCCCGCGTTGTCGCCCCTGCCGGCGGAGGCCGCCGCCGCGGACCCCCAGACCAACCTGGAAAAGCTGGTGAACATGCGGTTCGGCATGTTCAACCACTTCAGCCTGGGCACGTTCACCAACGAGGAGTGGGCCGCCCCGAACCAGAACCCCGCTCTGTTCGCCCCGACGGCCGTGGACTGTGCCCAGTGGGCCGCCGCCGCCGCGGCGGCGAAGATGAGCTACGGCATCCTGACGACCAAGCATCATGACGGCTTCGCCCTGTGGCCGAGCGCCTACGGCACCCAGAACGTCGCGAACAGCTCCTACAAGCAGGACGTGGTGAAGGCGTACTGTGACGCCTTCCGGGCGAAGGGGCTGAGGGTGGGGTTCTACTACTCGATCTGGGACCGCACCTTCGGCGTCGAGGCGTGGGAGACCCGGCACAGGGTGTCCGGTCTCGACATCACCGATGCCATCCAGCCCAGCGACATGACCTTCATGCTCGGTCAGATCACCGAGCTGCTCACCAACTACGGCACCATCGACATGTTCGTCACCGACGGTTACGCGTGGCAGATGGGCCAGCAGGCCGTCTCGTACCAGCGGATCCGCGAGCACGTGAAGTCGCTCCAGCCGGACATCGTCATGATCGACCACGGTGGGCTGTCGGTGCCGTTCCTCGGCGACGCGATCTACTTCGAGGAGCCGCTGGGCATCACCGCGCCGGCCGGAAACACCTACGCCGCCACGCAGGGACAGACGATCAGCAACGGGTGGTTCTGGCATCCGTCCACGCCGACCGAGGGCCTGATGAGCAAGGACGCGATCCTGTCGCACCTGGCGGACCTGGAACCGAAGTACACCTCGTTCATCCTCAACTGCCCGCCCAACCGCGACGGCAAGCTGGACACCAACATCGTCAACCGACTTGCCGAAGTCGGGGCGGCATGGAGCCCGAACACCTCCCGCCCGCGACTGCCCGCCCAGATGCCCCGCGCCGAACATCCCGTGACCCCCGTCAGCGCCTACGCCACCGGATTCCGCACCGGCGAGGGACCGCTCAACGCCATCGACGGGCTGAGCGACAGGGGCTACGAGACCTGCTGGTCGACGTGGGGACTGTCCCCGGCCCTGCCTCACTCGATCACGATCGACCTGGGCGGGGTGTGGAGCAACGTCTCCACCCTCGAGTACCTGCCCAAGCAGTGGAACCGCAACAACACCACCGACGGCGACATCACCTCGTACACCATCTCCACCAGCACCGACGGCACGGACTTCACCCAGGTCGCCACCGGCACCTGGGCCGGCGACCGCACCACCAAGGTGGCCGAATGGCCCGCCCGGAACGTGGGCTTCGTACGGATCCAGGCCACCGCGGCCACCGGCGGCTACGCCAACATCGGCGGCGTCAGGATCGGCGGCCGGACGGCCAAGCCGGCCCTGGTGTCGAGAGTCCTGCCGGGCAACGGCACGGTCTACCGCATCGTCAACCGCAAGAGCGGCAAAGTCGCCGACGTGTTCAACTTCGGCGCCGCCAACGGCACCAACATCCAGCAGTGGCCGTGGCTGAACAACACCGCCCAGAAGTGGACCTTCGCCTCCACGGGAGACGGCTACTACGAGATCAAGAACGTGAACAGCGGCAAGCTGATGGAAGTGGCCGGACTCTCACGGGTGGAGGGCGGGAACGTCGCCATCTACGGGGACAACAACGTTCCCCAGCAGCACTGGGCAGTCACGCCGACCGGCGACGGCTACTTCTACCTCACCAACCGGTTCAGCGGACTGTCGCTCAACGTCGACGGGGGCTCGACCGCCGACGGGGCCAACATCAACCAGTCCACGTACAACCGCGCGCCTGAGAAGCAGTGGCAGATCATCGCCGTCTGACGATCCCGACGACGGGCGACGCCTTCGATGGTCCGGATGCTTCGACGACCACTTCGCACCACCGGCGGCGCCCGCACGTCACTTCCGCGTTGCCGTCCCGAAGGGCAGGGCTTCGCCCGAGCGTAGGTGTTCCCTCAGCCACTGCTCGGTGTTGCTCACGTGCAGCAGTGCGGCGGCCTGGCTGAGGGCGGCGTCGCGGGCGGACAGGGCGTTGAAGATCGCCTCGTGCTCGGCGAGGGTGCGGCCCGCGGCCTTGTCGTCGACCAGACCGCGCCAGGTCCGGGCACGCAGGGTGCGGCCGGAGATTCCCTCCAAGAGGGTGAGGAGGGTCTCGTTGCCCGTGGCCGAGACGACGGCGCGGTGGAAGGCGGCGTCGTGGGCGTTGAGCTGTTCCACCTCGTCGCGCGCCTCGCGCATGGCGTCCAAGTGCCGCTTGACTTCGGCCAGTTTGGCCTCGGAGATCCGGGTGGCGGCAAGGGCCGTGGCCATCGGTTCGAGGAGCCGTCGTACCTCCATGAGGTCCTGCAGGGCCACCGTGTCGCCCTGCAGCAGCTCCACCGCGCCGCCGAGACCCTCCAGAAGCAGGCTCGGCTGCAGGCTGGTCACATAGGTGCCGTCGCCCCGCCGGACCTCCAGGACCCGTGCCACGGCCAGTGCCTTGACCGCTTCCCGGGCGAGGTTGCGGGACAGTCCCAGCTGGGCGGCCAGGTCCGGCTCCGGCGGCAGCTTCGACCCCGGCGGCAGCGCACCGGTCCGGATCAGCTCACGGATCTGTTCGATGGCCTTGTCCGTCAGAGACACCGCGCATCCCTCCCCCCACCGTGCCCCGCGAGCACGTCCGACCTGATCAGCCCCTGAGCGCGAAGATCGCCCCAGAGGCTGCCGGGGACGTGCTGACCATGGAGTTCCACGTTTCGTACGACCTGTTCGAGATTTCGCATGCCGAGGGTGACGTTGATGATACTGGGGTGCGTGTACGGGAAGGCGATCGCGGCGGCGGGCAGGGTGGTCCCGTGTGCCGCGCAGACCTCGGCGATGGCCTGGGCGCGGACGACGAGGGCCGACGGGGCGTCCTGGTAGTCGTACTTCATGCCCTCGGTGGGCCGGTCGCGCGAGAGCAGTCCCGAGTTGAACACGCCCACCGCGACCACGCTCTTGCCGAGTTCCCGCGCGGCGGGCAGGACGTCGTCCAGCGCCGACTGGTCGAGGAGGGTGTAGCGCCCGGCGAGCATGACCACGTCGGCGGCGGTTTCGCGGAGGAAGCGGGCGAGCATCGCCGACTGGTTCATGCCGGCGCCGATCGCGCCGATCACGCCCTGGTCGCGTAGTTCGGCGAGGGTGGGCATGGCCTCTTCGGCGGCCTGGCGCCAGTGGTCGTCCGGATCGTGCAGGTAGACGATGTCGAGGCGGTCCAGGCCGGTGCGCTCCAGCGTGTCCTCGATGGAGCGGAGTACGCCGTCCCGGCTGAAGTCCCACTGGCGGCGCAGGTCGTCCCGTACGACGAAGCCCTCGGTGTCGACGCCGCGTGGCTCCTCGTTGGGCACGAGCAGCCTGCCCACCTTGGAGGAGATGACGTACGCGTCAGGCGGTCGGCCTCGCAGTGCGGCGCCCAGGCGGCGTTCGGAGAGGCCGAGGCCGTAGTGAGGGGCGGTGTCGAAGTACCGTATGCCGGCCGCCCAGGCCGCGTCGACGGCGGCTGTCGCGTCGTCGGCCGGGGTGACGCGGTAGAGGTTGCCGATCACGGACGCCCCGAAGCCGAGCTCGGTGAGGGAGACGGACGTGTTCTGGATCTTCCGCTGGTGCAAGTGGTGCTCCTGGGATACGGGGGTGGGGGCGCCGGTCAGCGTCTGACGTGGGCCGTCCCGCCCGCGATGAGCGCCTCGACCTCGGCGAGCGAGGCCATGGAGACGTCTCCGGGCGTGGTCATGGTGAGCGCGCCGTGGGCGGTGCCGTAGGCCAGGGCCTGCTCCAGGCCGGCGTCGCCGAGCAGTCCGTGGATCAGTCCGGCGGCGAATGCGTCGCCGGAGCCGATGCGGTCCAGCACCTGCAGGCCGGTCATCCTGGGGCCGGTGACGAAGCCGGTCTCGGCGGACCAGGCGGCCGAGGACCAGTCGTTGACGCCGGCCGACCGTACGTCGCGCAGGGTCGTTGCCAGTACCTTCGCGTCGGGCAGGAGGGCGGCGACGGAGGCGAGTGCGTCACACACCTCGTCGGCACTGACCCGCACGTCGCCCGGGTACGTCCCGGCCAGGCCGAGGGCGCCCACCACGACGTCGGCGTGCCGGGCGAGCCGCAGGTCGACCTCGCGGGCGGCGTCGGCGCCGCCCCGGCCGGCCCACAGGCTGGGGCGGTAGTTGGGGTCGTAGGAGACGGTGACGCCGTGCCGGCGGGCCGCGGCCATGGCCTCGTCGGCGACGTCCACCGTGGTGTCGGACAGGCCGGCGAAGATGCCGCCGGTGTGGAACCAGCGCACCCCGCCCGAGAACACCGCCTCCCAGTCGACGTCCCCTTTGCGCAGCTGGGAGACGGCGGTGTGGGCGCGGTCGCTGACGCCCAGGGCGCCGCGGATGCCGTAGCCGCGTTCGACGAAGTTGAGGCCGTTGCGGGCGGTCCGGCCGATGCCGTCGTCAGGCACCCAGCGGATCAGCGAGGCGTCGACGCCGCCCTGGAGGATCAGGTCCTCGACGAGCCGGCCCACCGCGTTGTCGGCGAGCGCGGTCACGACGGCGGTGCGCAGGCCGAAGCAGCGGCGCAGTCCGCGGACGACGTTGTACTCGCCGCCGCCCTCCCAGACCTGGAAGGAGCGGGCGGTGCGGATGCGTCCCTCGCCCGGGTCGAAGCGCAGCATCACCTCGCCGAGGGCCACCACGTCGATCACGTCGCACTCCTCTCCACCGCATCTGCGGTCAGCCTGCGGATCTCCGCGTAGTCGCCCCGGTCCAGGTGGTCGGCGGTGGCCATCCAGCTGCCGCCGACGGCGAGGACCGCCGGGTCGGCGAGGTAGGCGGCCAGCTGGTCGGTGCCGATCCCGCCGGTCGGTACGAAGCGCGTCCGGGGGAAGGGAGCCGCGAGCGCCCGCAGCATCCGCACGCCGCCGAGCGGCTCGGCGGGGAAGAGCTTGACGGTGTCGAGGCCTGCCTTCAGGGCGCGCATCAGCTCGGTGGCGGTGGCGATGCCGGGCACCACGGGCACCCCCAGCTCGCGGCACTTGTCGACGACCTCCTCGTCGAAGCCGGGCGAGACCACGAAGCGGGCGCCGGCCACCACGGCCCGCTCCGCCTGCTCGGCCGTGAGGACCGTACCGGCGCCGACAGCCAGGCCACCGTGGGCGGCCATCTCCTTGAGCACCTGCTCGGCGTCCGATGTGCGGAAGGTGACCTCGGCGCACCGAGCACCGCCCGCCGCGAGCGCTTCGGCCAGCAGGCCGGCGGCCGAGACGCGCCGCACCGTAAGTACCGGCAGCACGCGTGCTCCGGCCAGCACGGAGCCCAGGTCGGTTGCGGTCATCGGCCGAGCCATCCGCCGTCGACGGGCAGGACGACACCGTGGACGTAGGCGGCGGCGTCCGAGGCGAGGAACACCGTGGCGCCCGCCAGGTCGTCGGCGTCGCCCCAGCGGCCGGCCGGGATGCGGTCCAGGATCGCCTGGCTGCGCACCGGGTCGTCCCGCAGTGCCTGGGTGTTGTCGGTGGCGATGTAGCCGGGGGCGATGGCGTTGACGTTCACGCCGTGCGGCGCCCACTCGTTGGCCAGCGCCTTCGTGAGTCCGGCGATGCCGTGCTTGGCGGCGGTGTAACCGGGGACGGTGATGCCGCCCTGGAAGCTGAGCAGCGACGCCGTGAAGATGACCTTCCCCTGGCCGCGGGCCACCATCGCCGCGCCCACAGCCCGGCTCAGCGCGAACTGCGCGTTGAGGTTGACCTGGAGCACCAACTCCCAGTCGGCGTCGGTGTGTTCGGCGGCCGGAGTGCGGCGGATCGTACCCGCGTTGTTGACCAGGATGTCCACCGGCCGCTCGCGCCCGGCGAGGTCCGCACCCAGGGTCCGTACGGCCTCCGGATCGGCGAAGTCGGTCCGGATCGCCTCGAAGGTGCGCCCCGCGGCGACGACGTCCTTTTCCACCGCACTGCCGGACTCCTCCAGCGAGGCGCTGACACCGATGACGTCCGCGCCGGCCTCGGCGAGCGCGCGGGCCATGGCCCGTCCGATACCGCGCCGGGCTCCCGTGACGACGGCAAGCTTTCCGGTGAGGTCGAAGGCGGTCATACGGCGGCTCCCTGGGCGTCGTCGGTGCAGTCCACGAGGATCTTCATCACGTCGCCGCCGCCCTCCAGGGCCTCGAAGGCGGCAGGTGCCTGCGTGAGCGGCACGACCTTGCTGATCAGCCGGTCGGCCTGGATCGTGCCGTCGTCGACCAGGGCGACCGCCTTCTCGAAGTCGGAGCGGTCGTACAACCGGGCGCCGACGAGGGTGAGTTCGCGCCAGAAGAAGCGGTGCAGGTTGACCTCGCGGGGGCGCGGGTGGATGGCGACGAGGCAGAGACGGCCGCGCACACCCAGCACGTCGACCGCGGTGTTGACGCCGCCCGCCGCGCCGGACACCTCGAAGGCGACGTCCGCGCCCGCGCCTGCGGTCCACTGCCGCACCAGCTCCGGCACCTCGACGTCGGCCGGGTTCCACGCCGTCAGTCCCAGCTCCTCGGCGAGCAGCCGACGGTGGGCGCTCAGCTCGGCCACCCGGACCTCGGCGCCCGCGGCTCGCGCGACCAGCGCGATGAGGATGCCGACGGGGCCGCCGCCGACAACGACCACCTTCTCGCCCTCGGCGACCTCGGCCCGGCCCACGTCATGCACGGCCACCGCCGTCGGCTCGACGAGCGCGGCCCGGTCCAGAGGAAGGGAATCGGGCAGCCGGATGAGCGTCGAGGCGGGTACGGTCCAGCGCTGCTGCATCGCGCCCGGGGAGTCGATGCCGATGAAGTCCAGGTGCTGGCAGATGTGTTGGTGGCCCGCGCGGCAGGCCGGGCAGGTGTCGTCCCAGCGCAGCGGCATCACGGTGACCGCGTCGCCGGGCTGCCAGCCCTCGACGCCCGGACCGACGCGTACGACGCGGCCGGACATCTCGTGTCCCAGGACGGCGGGCGCGGTGACCCGGGCGTCCATGTCGCCGTGGAAGATGTGCAGGTCGGTGCCGCATATACCGACGTAGGCGGGGGCCAGTTCCACCTCGCCGGGACCGGGCGGCGTAGTAGGTGCGGGAGCCGTGTCCAAGGTGCGGGCGGCTGTGTAGCGGACGGCGAGTGTCATCGTGTCGTCAGGGTCCCTTCAGCGCGGACGCCGATGGTCAGCAGCAGGTTGGCGTAGGTACGGGTGTCGGCGGTGACGATCGCCAGCGCCAGGTCCGGCGAGCGGGCGGCGTCGTAGAACTCGAAGCGGCCGAGCGTGCCGACCGGGACGGGCGCCAGCATCGAGCGGTACTCGGCGATGGCCGGCGGCTCGGGTTCACCCTCGGGCGGAACCATCACATGGGCCGCCTCGACGGGCAGGGCGCGCAGCAGGACGTCGAGGACAGTGGTGACGTCGAGCAGGCCGGGGGCCAGGTTGAGGTGGACGGTTCTGGCGCGCTCGCCGGTGGCGGTGCTCGCCGGGTAGTGACCGTCGGCGAGCAGTACGCGGGCGCCGTGGCCGGCTCCGGCAAGGGCTTCGAGGATGCCGGGATGCAGTAGTTCCGTCAGGAGCACGGGGGTGTCCTCTCCTTCTCGTCGGTCAGCCGGTAGAAGGCAGTCGCCGTACCGGACAGCACCGCCTGCTTTTCGCTCTCGGAACAGTCGTCCAGCAGCTTTTCGACGGTGGCGGCCCAGCGGTTCCAGCCGCCCGCGAGCACGCAGACCGGCCAGTCGGAGCCGAACATCAGGCGGTCGGGCCCGAAGGCGGAGAGCAGGACGTCCCACACGGGGCGGATGTCGTCCACGGTCCACTTCTCGTGGTCGGCCTCTGTGATCAGCCCCGACACCTTGCAGCGAACCTGCTTGTGCCAGGCCAGCCTCCGCAACTGCTGTGCCCAGTCGGTCAGTTCCCGCCGTGCGATGGGGGGCTTGCCCGCATGGTCCAGGACCAGCGGTAGCTCGGGGAGCCGTTCCGCGAGGTCGATCGCCTGCGCGAGCTGGTGGCTGCGGACCAGCACGTCGTATCCGAGCCCGCGCTCCCCGACCGCTGCCAACCCGCGTTCGACGTCGGGCCGTTGGAGCCAGTGCGGGTCCGACTCGCCCTGCACGACGTGCCGTACGGCCCGCAGGTACCGGCCCGCCGAGCCGGTCCGCAGGTCGTCGAGTACGTCACTGATCGCGAGGGACGTCAGGTCCACCCAGCCGACGACGGCACCGATCAGCGGGTCGCTGTCGGCCAGGGCGAGGAGGTCCCGGGTCTCCGGCACGGACGTAATGCACTGGACGACCACCGTGCTGGTCAATCGCCGTCCGGCGATCGGCCGGGTCGCGGCCGAGCGCAGGGCGTGCGAGCTGAAGTTGCGGCGGATCGGCTCGTGGCCCGGTTCGTCCAACCAGGGCTGCGGCCGGACGTCCAGGTCCCACACGTGGTGGTGGGCGTCGACGAGGGCCTGGGCGTCAGACACGAGCGGTCCAGACCGGGCCGTCGGGGTAGGCGTACTCCTTGAGCGACTCGGGGTGCATCTGCGCGCTGAGCCCCGGCAGGGTCGGGGCCAGGTAGTTGCCGTCGGCAATGCGGACCGGGTCGACGAAGTGCTCGTGCAGGTGGTCGACGTACTCGATGACGCGGTCCTCGGTCGTGCCGGAGACGGCGATGTAGTCGAACATCGACAGGTGCTGCACCATCTCGCACAGGCCGACGCCGCCCGCGTGCGGGCAGACCGGCACGCCGAACTTCGCGGCGAGCAGCAGGATCGCAATGTTCTCGTTGACGCCGCCGACCCGCGCGGAGTCGATCTGCACGATGTCCACCGCGCCGGCCTGGAGGAGCTGCTTGAAGACGACCCGGTTGGCGATGTGCTCGCCGGTGGCGACCTTGATGGGGCTGACGGCCTCGCGCACGGCGGCGTGGCCGAGGATGTCGTCCGGGGAGGTCGGCTCCTCGATCCAGTACGGCTGGAAAGGGGCCAGGGCACTCATCCAGTCGATCGCGGGCTGGACGTCCCATCTCTGGTTGGCGTCCACCGCGATGCGGATGCCGTCGCCGACCGTCTCGCGGGCGGTGCGCATGCGCCGTACGTCGTCCTCCAGGTCCGCGCCGACCTTCAGCTTGATCTGGGTGAAGCCGTCGGCGACGGCCTCGCGGGCGAGGCGGGCCAGCTTCTCGTCGGAGTAGCCGAGCCAGCCGGGGGTGGTGGTGTAGGCGGGGTAGCCCCGGTCGAGCAGGTGGCCGATGCGCTGTTCGCGGCCGGGTTCGGCGCGGCGCAGGATCTCCAGGGCCTCCTCCGGGGTGAGGGCGTCGCTCAGCCAGCGGAAGTCGACCTGGGCGACCAGGTCCTCCGGCGACATCTCGCCGAGGAACCGCCACACGGGCTTGCCGGCGCGCTTGGCGGCCAGGTCCCAGGCGGCGTTGACGACGGCTCCGGTGGCCATGTGGATGGCGCCCTTCTCCGGTCCCAGCCAGCGCAGTTGGGGGTCGTGGACGAGGGAGCGGGAGAACGCGCCGAGGTCGGCGCAGACCTCCTCGACCGAGAGTCCCACCACGTGCGGGGCGAGGGCCGCGATGGCGGCGGCCTGCACGTCGTTGCCGCGGCCGGTGGTGAAGGCCAGGGCGTGGCCCTCGAGTCCGTCGCCGGCGTCGGTGCGCAGGACGACGTAGGCGGCGGAGTAGTCGGGTTCGGGGTTCATGGCGTCCGAGCCGTCGAGGTGTTCGGAGGTAGGGAACCGCACGTCCAGGACGTCCAGGGCGGTGATGCGGGCGGATGAGGGCACGGTGGAGGACATGGCGGCAACTCCTGTGAGAGCAGGGGCGGTCCGGCCCCTGGCAACGAGACGTGAACGCGGCGGAGGTCGGGCGGCCGGTGGGGCCGCCCGGGTCACTCCTGGACCTTGCCGCCCGTGATGCGGGAGATGGCGAGGGCGACCAGGATGATCAGGCCGTTGAGAGCGCCGATCCACTGAGCGGGGACGCCCGCCAGCGTGAGGACGTTCTGGATCATGAAGAGCAGCAGGATGCCGCAGAACGCGCCGAACATGGTGCCCTTGCCGCCGTTCAGGCTGATCCCGCCGATGACGGCGGCGGCGAAGACGGTGAAGATGTAGCCGTTGCCCTGCGCCGAGGCGACGGAGGCCAGGCGTCCGGAGAGCATCAGTCCGGCGAGGGCGGCGAGCAGGCTGCCGGTGACGATGACGATCCACAGCACCCGGTCGGTGCGGATGCCGGCCGCCTTCGCGGCGTCGACGTTGCCGCCGATGGCGTACAGCGAGCGGCCGAAGCTGGTCCAGCCGAGGACGACGATCGCAACGGCGAACAGCACCAGGCAGATCCAGATGGACGCGGGCATCCCGAACCATTGCTCGGTGCCGAGGTAGAGCATCGACGGCGGCAGCTGGAAGAAGGTCTGGCCGCCGGAGATGCCGGTGAGGACACCGCGCAGCACGATCAGCATGCCGAGGGTGACGATGAAGCCGTTGAGGCCGAAGCGGATGATCAGCAGGGCGTTGATCACGCCGACGAGCGCGCCCACGGCGAGGGTGACGGGGATGGCCCAGGCGCCGGGGAGCAGTCCGAGTCCATGGCCCGCGCCGGCCGGGACCACCAGCCAGGCGGCGACGCCGGGGGCGAGGCCCATGGTGGACTCGAGTGACAGGTCCATCTTCTTGACGATCAGGATCATCGTCTGGGCGAGGACCAGAAGGGCTATTTCGGACATCGTCTGCAGGACGTTGATGAGGTTGTCCGTCTGCAGAAAGACCGGGTTGACGATCTGGCCGACGATCGCGATGGCGACGATCGCGGGGACGAGGGCGAGGTCGCGCAGCCGGGCCAGGGGGATGCGGCCGCCGAGCAGCGCGGTCCGCTTGGGCGCCGGCTCCGTGCCCTTGGCCGCGGCGGTGTCCGCGAGGACGGTTTCAGGCATCACTTCAGGCATGCAGGTCCACTCCTTCCATCGCGGCCACGAGGTCGTGGTCGTGCCAGCCGCGGGCGATCTCCGAGGTCACACGGCCCTGGAACATCACCAGGACCCGGTCGCACATGCGCAGGTCGTCGAGTTCGTCGGAGGCGATGAGCACTCCGGTGCCGGTGGCCGCGGTCTCCTCGACCTTGCCGAGGAGGAACTCCTTGGAGCGCACGTCCACGCCCGCGGTCGGGTTGATCAGGACCAGCAGCTTCGGGTCGTCGGCCAGGGCGCGGGCCATGACGACCTTCTGCTGGTTGCCGCCGGAGAGGGTGGAGACGGGCAGGTCCGGACCGGGGGTCTTGATCGCGAGGTTCTCGATCAGGCCCTCGGCGATCCTGTCCCGACGGCCGCGGTTGAGGAAGCCGCCCTGGCCGAGCCGCTTCGGCACGGACAGCGTGGCGTTGTCCGCGATCGACATGTCCGGAACGAAGCCCTGGTGGTGCCGGTCCTGGGGGACGAAACCGGCGCCGGCGGCGAGCGCGGCGGGCACGCTGCCCGGCCGGGGCCGCCGCCCCGCGATCTCCACCTCGCCCGCCGCTGCCGTCCTCAGCCCTACGACGGTCTCGGCGACCTCGGTGCGCCCGCTGCCGGCGGCGCCCGCGAGGCCGACGATCTCGCCGGCTCCGACCTGGAAGCTGACGTCGTCGTACGCGTCGCCCCGCAGCGCGCGGACGCTCAGCGCGGCCGTGGCACCGGGGTCGACGGTGCTCGCCCGGTCCTCGCGCCGGTCGGCCGCCGCCTCGCCGGTCATGGCGGCGACCAGATCGGCGCGGCCCAGTTCCGCGACCGGCGCGGTCACGATGTGCCGGGCGTCGCGGAACACCGTCACCATGTCGCAGATCTCGTAGATCTCCTGGAGATGGTGGCTGATGAACAGGAAGGTCACGCCCTGGCGTTGCAGGTCGCGGATGCGGTCGAAGAGGCGGTTGATGGCGGCTCCGTCGAGCTGGGCGGTCGGCTCGTCGAGGATGATGAACCGCGCCCCGAAGGACAGTGCCCGGGCGATCTCGACGAACTGCCGCTGCTCGACGCTCAGATCACCGGCCGGGGTCTGTGGGTCGACGTCCACCGACCAGGTCGACAGCAGCTCCTGTGCGCGGCGGCGGGTGGCCTGCCAGCTGATGAGCCGGCCTCGCCCGTGGTCGTGCCGGTTCAGGAAGAGGTTCTCGGCGACGGTCAGCGTGGGGATGATCGTCGACTTCTGATAGACGCAGGCCACGCGCCGGCGCCAGGCGTCGCGGTCGCTGAGCCGGGGGGCCGGCTCGCCGTCGAAGGTCACCGTTCCCTCGTCGGGGGCCTGCAGGCCGGTGAGGACCGAAACCAGGGTCGACTTGCCGGCTCCGTTGCGGCCGACGAGCGCGTGGGTCTCGCCGGGTCTGATGGTGATCCGGGCGCCGTTCAGGGCCACCGTCGGACCGAATCGTTTGACTATGCCCGTCGCCTCGACGACGGGCGGGTCCGAGGGGGCCCGTCCGTCGTCCGCCGGGGCGGGTGCGGGGGTGACTGCTCGCTCCCCGTCGCTCATCTCAACCGCCTTGTTCTCGTGAGCCGTTGTGTTCCTGATGAGGAATCAGAGGGATCGGAGGAATCAGAGAGATCAGCCGAGGTTGTTGCCCCACAGCGACTTGTCGTCGCTCTTGACGCTGGGCACACCGCCGTAGGTGCCGCCGTCGGCCGTGACGAGCGGGGCGGAGAGCTGGTCCTCGAGCACGCCGTCGCGGACCTGGATGATCGTGCTGTCGTGGTCGGTCTTGCCGGGGTTGAACGTCTTTCCGTCGATCGCGGCCTTGAGGTAGTACAGGGCGTACTTGGCGTAGAGGTCGGCCGGCTGGGAGACGGTGGCGTCGATCTTCCCGGCGGCGATGGACTTGAGCTCCTCCGGGATACCGTCGTTGGAGACGACGAACACATGCTTCTTGTCCTCCGGTCCCGTCAACAGGTCCTTCTGCTTGAGGACTTGGAGCGTGCCGGACAGGGCGAAGCTGGACTGCATGTAGACGCCCTTGATGTCCGGGTGCTGGGTCAGCCGCGTCTGGAGCTTCTGTGCGGCGACGGCGCCGTCCCAGTTGGTGGCCTCGCCGAACACCTTGATGTCCGGGTAGTTCTTCTTCATGCAGTCGTTGAACGCCTCGGTGCGGTCACGGCCGTTGATGGAGGACAGGTCGCCCTGGAGCATCACGACCTTGCCCTTGCCGCCGAGCTTGGTGCCGAGGTACTGGCAGGCCTTCTCGCCGTAGGCGCGGTTGTCGGCGCGCACGACCATGAACACATTGCCGGTGTCGGGGCGGGTGTCGACGGTGACGACCGGGATCTTCTTCGCCTCCATCTGCGCGAGCGTCGGGGCGATGGCGGCGGTGTCCTGCGGGGCCATCGCGAGGCCCTTGACGCCCTGGCTGATGAACGTCTGTGCGTTGGCGGTGAGTTTGGCGACGTCGTTCTGGGAATTGGTGGTCTTCAGGTCCAGTCCCAGCTCCTTGGCGTACTGGGGTGTGTACTTGATGTACGAGTTCCAGAAGTCGGTGTCGGAGCGCGGGTAGTCGACACCGACCAGCGGCGTGCCACTCGACGACGCCGCGGTGGTGGAGCCGCTGCACGCGCTGAGCAGCGCCACTGCGGAGAGGGTGGAGACGGCGGAACAGAGGGCGGTTCTGAGTCTCATCGGTGCTTCCTCGCGCCGGTCCCGTAGCGGGAGATGTTTCGCCTCGGCGACATCTGCGTATCGTCGCGGCCGTAGAGATGGGATGTTTATAGGCGCGTTACTGGCACGCTGTCTAGCCTCCTGCATCAGTTCGTACTGAAAAGCCAGCTCACAGTCGCTCCGAGACGGGGGCGCGACAGCGGGAAGGCGCGAGATCCATCCCATCAATCTTCGCCGATGGATGGCCTCAGTCGGCCACGAGACTCCGACAGACATGCCATGTTTCGATGGTCGGAAACCGCACTAAACCTGCCCCAAATGGGGCTGATTGCCGAACCGCATGACGCTTTTCATCCCTGCACGGCGGTTGACATCCCAGGGAGACATGGCGGACCTTCATGCGTAACAAGCGGCGCCCTGCACTCCCCTGTCCCCTCTGCACCAGGGATGTCTCCATGTCGAGTTCGATCAACAGACGCCACTTCCTGGCGGGCGCAACCTGCGTGGCCGCGGCCGCCGTTGCCGGAGGTTTGTTCGGCGCGAACGTCGCCCAGGCGGCACCCAGCACCTACACACCGGACTGGAACTCGGTCGACCAGCACCCGCCGGCCCCGGAGTGGTTCCAGGACGCGAAGTTCGGGATCTACTTCCACTGGGGCGTCTTCAGCGTCCCGGCCTTCGGCAACGAGTGGTATCCCCGCAACATGTACCGGGCCGACGACAGCGCCCACCAGCACCACATCGCGACCTACGGCCAGCCATCGGCGTGGCCGTACCACAACTTCATCAACGGGGCTCAGGACCTGGCGGGCAACTTCGTGAAGTTCGCGCCGAAGCTGAAGTCGGCCGGCGGGAAGTTCGACCCCGAAGAATGGGTGCAGCTGTTCGTCGACGCCGGCGCCAGGTTCGCCGGCCCGGTCGCCGAGCACCATGACGGCTTCTCCATGTGGGACAGCCAGGTCAACGAGTGGAACTCGGTCAAGAAGGGCCCGGGCCTCGACCTGCTGAAGCTCTTCTCCACGGCCATCCGCGCCAAGGGCCTCAAGCTGCTGGTGGCCATGCACCACGCGTACAACTTCACCGGTTTCTACGAATCCGCCCCCGCCCAGACGGACCCGAGCCTCAAGAAGCTCTACGGGCAGCTGGGGTCGGCCGCGGAGAACCAGCTCTGGTTCGACAAGCTCAAGGAGGTCATCGACCGCGCCCAGCCCGACATCCTGTGGCAGGACTTCAACCTGGACGACGTCGACGAACAACAGCGCCTCAACTTCCTGGCGTACTACTACAACCAGGCCAACAGCTGGGGTCGTGAGGTCGTCACCACGTACAAGGACGGCATGCACGGCAAGGGCGAGGTCTTCGACTACGAGCGCGGCGGCCCTGCCGACCTCACCACCCCGTACTGGCTGACCGACGACAGCATCTCCAGCAGCAGCTGGTGCTACACCCAGGGCATCGGCTACTACACCATCCAGCAGATGCTGCACTCGTTCATCGACCGGGTCAGCAAGAACGGCAACATGCTGCTGAACATCGCGCCGATGGCCGACGGCACCATCCCGCAGGCGCAGAAGGACATCCTGCTGGGCATCGGAGACCATCTGAAGCGCTTCGGCGAGTCGTTGTACGCGACCCGCGCCTGGTCGGCGTACGGCGAGGGCCCGACGAAGATGGGCGGCGGCTCGTTCACCACCCCGCACGCCGGTACGCCGCAGGACATCCGCTTCACCCGCAACAAGGCGGGCAACGTCCTGTACGCCACCGTCCTGGGCTGGCCCGGCAGCTCGCTGACGATCAAGACCCTGAGCTCGGACCGGATCAACCTCTCCTCGCTGACCTCGGTCAAGCTCCTCGGCTCCACCGCCGGCACCTACATCGACCTGCCCACGCCGACGCAGAGCTCCTCCGGCCTCACGGTCACCCTGCCGTCCTCCGCGCCGTACAGTGCGAACGCCTACGTCCTGAAGCTCTCGTTCTCCGGCCCGATCCCGGGCCTGCGGCCGCTCGCCGGCGCCATCGGCTTCAAGGACGTCAACTACACCGGCGACTACGCGGTGCTCCCCGTCGGCGAACACACCGCGGCCGACCTGACCGCGGCCGGGCTGGGCGCGCGCACCCTCTCCTCCCTCCGGCCGGCCCCCGGCTACCAGGTGATCGGCTACGCCGGCGACAACTTCACCGGCACCTCCTGGACCTTCACCACCGACAACGCCGACCTCAGGGTCACCGGCAACAACGACCAGATCACCTCGCTGAGGGTTCAGTTCAACCCGGCGACGTACTTCCGGATCAGCAACGTCACCAGCGGCCTCGCCCTGGACAGCGGCGGCAACGTCGCCTCCGGGTCCAACCTCAAGCAGTGGACCTGGGACGGCAGCCCCAACCTGCAGTGGCACGCGGAGCCCGTCGGAGGCGGCTACTACCGGCTGGTCAACCGCACGAACGGCATGGTCGCCGACGGCTGGGGCTTCACCGCCGACGGCTCCGCGGCCCGACAGGCCCCGTGGAACGGTGGCACCAACCAGCAGTGGACGATCACCCACCGGGGCGGCGACAGCTACTCGATCGCCAACCGCACCACCGGTCTGGTCCTCGACGGCGGCGGCAAGGTCGACTCGGGCTCCGTCACCAAGCAGTGGACGTACGGCAGCAGCGCCAACCTGCTGTGGACGTTCACGGCCGTCTGATCCTCGGGACGCGCGAGCGGCTGTGGCGGCGTACTCCTCGTACGCTGCCGCAGCCGCCGCCACGGTGCCGCCCGGTTCGGTCACCGAGCCAGAGGCATTCACTCCGCCGGCCAGCGGGACCACCCCCGCCGACAGGCCGGACTCCGGTCATGCGGAAGTCGGGCCTGTGCACAGGAGCGGGTTCATCGACTCGCAGGACAGCATCGCTTTCATCGGTCGGCGCACACGGTGGCGAGGAGCGAGGCGAGCAGGAACTTGGGCAGCGCGGCGAGGACGGCGACCCCGACGGCCCCTCTCCCCCGGTGCAGCCGGCGCCGGGAGCCGAGGTACAGGGTGCGGGCGCTGACCAGTGCGGCGACCGCGACGGTGACGACGAGCGCCCCGAGCATCAGGGTGACGGAGACCGCGAAGGCGTTCGTCACCTGGGGCAGCACCGCCTCGCCCGACACCCAGGAAGTGCCCGCGTCGCCTCGCGGCAGCCCGCCCAGCCAGTGCACAAGATGCGTGAAGGGCCCCTCGCCCAGACCCGGTTGCTCCCGAACGGAGGCCAGCTGGGCGGGCGTGGGGTCCTGGTCGGCGGAGCGGGCCCGCAGGACGGTCAGCGCGGGGTCGTTCCCGGACAGCCAGGGCAGCAGGGCCACCGCCGTCAGCAGCGCGGTCCCGGCGGCGAGGCGGCCGAGGCCCGCGCGCGCCACCGGGACGGGCGGGCCTCGGTACCGGCCGACATGACGCTCACCGGCAGCTACTTCAGGTGGGTGTCGACGTCGATCAGGGAGCGCTCGCGAGGGTCGAGGAGCACGCCCTCGACATCGGTGGCGATGCCCTGGACGACCTTCTCGTGGACGAGCGGGACGACGGCGTCGGTGCGCAGGATCTGCGCCTCGGCGGCCATGGTCTTCTGCTGCCGCCTCGTCACGTCGCCTTCCACGGCGGCGGACTTGACCGCCTGGTCCACCTTGGGGTCCTTCAGGCGGGCGATGTTGTACACGCCGTTGCTCGTGTAGTCGCTCGCCAGGTAGGCGACCGCGTCGCCGGTGTCGAGGAGCACCACCCGGGACATGACGAGGGCGTCGTACTTGCCGGCGAGGAGGTCGGCCTCCATCTGTGTGTACTCGCGGACGTCCTGCTTCACGGTGAACCCGGCCTGCTCCAGTTGCTGCTGCAGCACGGTGGCGGCCTCGGGCAGCTCCGCGCGGTTGGTGTAGGCGGCCAGCCGCACGACCTTGCCCTTCGTCCTGGACCTGACCTGTGCGGGTGTCGCGGCCTTGGCCCGGCCGGTGACGTCGACGCGCTTGCCGACCGCCCAGGGGACGGCGGGTCCGAACAGGCCCTGCGCGGGGTCGGCGTAGCCGCCGAAGACCGAGTCGACGAGCGCGGAGGCGTCCACGGCCTCGCGGGCCGCCGCACGCAGCGCGGGGTCGGTGAACATGCCGTCGCCGGTGTTGAGGATGAGGCTGTCGGTCCGTACGGACGGCACTTCGTGACGGGTTTTCACGTCCAGCAGCTTGGCCTGGGAGGTGGGGATCCACTCGGCGATGTCGACGTCGCCGGAGCGCAGGGCGCCCGCGCGGGCCGTGCCGTCGGCTATCCAGGTCACGTCGATGCCGGGCGCCTTGGCCTTGCCGCCCCAGTAGCCGTCGTAACGGTCGAGCGTGGCCTTGGACTTGCCGATGAGCTTCGTGACCTTGAAGGGGCCGGTGCCGGTGCCGATCGGGCTGACGGTGCCGTCCTCGTGGTACGCCTTGGCGGAGAGGATGGCCAGCACCGGGCTGGCCAGCCGCAGCGGGAGCACCGGGTCGGCGGCCTTGGTGCTGATCGTGACGGTGTCGGCGTCGTCGGCCTTCGCGGTGAGGGTCACGTCGCTGAGGACGCGGGGCTTGGGCTTGGCGGCGTCCGCGTGGTCGAGGGCGCCCACGACCGCGTCGGCGGTGACCGGCGTGCCGTCCTGGAAGGTGGCCTTGCGCAGCTCGAAGATCCAGGTGGTGGGGTTGACCTGCTTCCAGGACGTGGCCAGCGCGGGGGCTGCGGCGCCGTCCTTGTCCAGGGCGGTGAGTCCTTCGACCACGGAGAGCTTGCCCAGCAAGGTGGCGTCGTCGCTGTACGGGGACAGCGCCTGCACCGGCGGGCGGGCGAGCGCGACCCTGAGCCGCCCTCCTGACCCGCCTTCAGTGCCCGTGCCTCCCTCGCTGGACACGAAACAACCGGCCAGCAGTGGGGTGAGAGCAAGTGCCGCGGTGAGGCGGCGGTAGGTCGTACGCATGGAGGGTCCTGTCACGCGGAAGGAGAGGGTGTGGCCCCTTGCTCGCACATGAATCGAAGGGGCCGCTTCAGCTTATAAGGCACCGTCAGGCCAGCACCTGGCCGCTGCCCGCCACAGCCTCGGGTCGGAGCAGGTCGGCGAGGGTCTCGGCGGGCAACAGGCCCTTTTCCAGGACGAGTTCGGCCACGCCCCGGCCGGTGACGAGGGCCTCCTTGGCGATGTCGGTGGCCGCCGTGTACCCGATGTGCGGGTTGAGGGCGGTGACCAGCCCGATGGAGTTCTCCACGCTCCGGCGCAGCGCCTCGGTGTTGGCGGTGATGCCGGACACGCAGCGCTCGGCGAGGGTGACGCACGCGTTGCGCAGGTGGGTGATGGACTCCGACAGGGAGTGCAGGATGACCGGCTCGAAGGCGTTGAGCTGGAGCTGTCCGGCCTCGGCGGCCATCGTGATGGTGACGTCGTTGCCGATCACCTCGAAGGCGACCTGGTTGACGACCTCGGGGATCACCGGGTTCACCTTGCCCGGCATGATCGACGAACCG
>NZ_BQUN01000200.1:80842-88865 GCF_026008495.1 Streptomyces sp. A012304 | reverse complement strand
GGTTGGCGGCGGTGACCAGCGGCAGCCCGGTGATGGCGGCGAGGTGGCGGCGGGCCGACTCGGCATACCCGGCGGGCGCGTTGAGACCGGTACCGATCGCCGTGGCCCCCAGGTTGATCTCATGGATCAGTTCCACCGCCTCCGCGAGTCGGCTGCGGTCCTCCTCGATCATGACGGCGTACGCGGAGAACTCCTGGCCGAGCGTCATCGGCACCGCGTCCTGCAACTGCGTGCGGCCCATCTTCAGCACGTCACGGAACTCCACCGCCTTGGCCGCGAAGGCGTCCTGCAGCACCGCCATCGCCTTGAGCAGCCCGCGCACCGCGAACACCGTCGCGACCTTCACAGCGGTCGGGTAGACGTCGTTGGTCGACTGACCGAGGTTGACGTCCTCATTGGGATGCAGGTACCGGTACTCGCCCTTGGTGTGGCCCAGCAGCTCCAACGCCCGGTTGGCCACGACCTCGTTGGCGTTCATGTTGGTCGACGTCCCGGCACCGCCCTGGATCACGTCGACGACGAACTGCTCGTGCAGCTTGCCGGCGCGGATCTCGCGGCAGGCGGCGACGATCGCGGCGGCCTTCGCCGGCTCCAGCAGGCCCAGCTCCTCGTTGGCGAGGGCAGCGGCCTCTTTGACCGCGGCGAGGGCGTCGATCAGGTGCGGGTAGGCGGAGATCGGAGTGCCGGTGATCGGGAAGTTCTCGGTCGCCCGCAGGGTGTGCACACCCCAGTAGGCATCGGCGGGAACGTCCCGGTCGCCGAGCAGATCGTGCTCAGTGCGGGTGACGGCGGTCATGGGCTGGGGCCCTCTCTCGGGAGGCATGGTGGGGGGCCTTCCGCGTCGCTGCGTGGAAGGCCCCCGCGGTGTCACCGGTGTCGGTACCTGCTCAGAGCAGGCGATCCTTCGCCTTGTAGTAGGCGCCGCCGAACGGCAGGAACCAGGCGGTGCCGTTGTAGAAGGGGACGGGCACCTTCGGGAAGCCGAAGCCGCGCATCGGGTTGGCCTCGGGGTTGCCGTCCATCATCTCGGCGACCGCGCGGCCCATGTAGGTGGCCATCTGAACGCCGTGGCCGCAGTAACCCATGGAGTAGTACAGGCCGTTCACCTCGCCCGCGTGCGGAATGCGGTCCCAGGAGAAACCGACCATGCCGCCCCACACGTAGTCGATGCGCACCCCCGCCAGCTGCGGGAAGATCTCGGTCATCTCCCGCTTGAGGATGTCGCCGCTCTTGATGTCGGAGGCCGGGTTGGAGGGGGCGAAGCGGGCCCGGCCGCCGAAGGCGAGGCGGTTGTCCGGCGTGAGACGGATGTAGTTGCCGACATTCTTGTGGGCGACCAGCAGGCGGCCGTTGGGGATGAGCTCCTTGGCGCGCGCCTCCCCCAGCGGCTCGGTGACGATGATGAAGCTGCCGACGTTGATCAGCCGCTTACGGAACCACGGCATCGACTGGTCGGTGTAGGCATCCGTCGCCGCCATGACCTGCTTGGCACGGATGGTGCCGCGCATGGTCTCCACCACGAAGCCGCCGCCAGGGAGGCGGGTGAGGCCGGTGGCGGCGTTGCGCTCGTGGATCTCGGCGCCGGCACGCTCGGCGGCGTCTGCCAAACCGACGACGAACTTGCCCACGTGCAGGGCTGCGCCGAGCGGGTCGAGCAGGGCGCCGTGGTAGTAGTCCGAGCCCAGCTCGGCGCGCAGCTCACTCTTGCTCAGGACGACCGTCTCGTGGCCGAAGTTCTCGGCCAGGTCGCGCTGCTTGGCGTGCATGCCCTCGAGGTGCTTGGGCTTGCAGACCAAGCCGAGGCGCCCGGCACGGTGGAAGTCGCAGTCGATCTTCTCCTTGACCGCGATCTCCTCGACGAGGTCCACTGCGACGCGGAACGCGTCGTAGAGTTCGCGAGCACGTTCCTGCCCGTAGCGCTGGCGGGCCTGGGCCGGGCTGATGGTGATGCCGGGGTTGCAGTGGCTGCCGTTGCGCCCCGAGGCGCCCGAACCGACCTGGTCCTTCTCGACCAGGACGACCCGGGCACCCTTGAGGGCGGCGTGGTAGGCGGTGGACAGGCCGGTGAGGCCGCCGCCGATCACCACCACATCCGCCTCGTCGGGCAGGTCCTTCCCGGAACGGTCGGGCAGGGCCGGGGCTGTGTCCATCCAGTAGGGGATCTGCTTCATGGCGTGCGTCCTCTGTGTTCTCGGTCTGTTTCGCCGGTTGCGCCGTCGGTCAGCAGCCGAGGAGCTTCGGCAGGCCCGACAGGTCGGGCAGCTCGTCGTACGGCTGGTAGTCGGCGCTGCCCTTGCGGCCGTAGCGGTTGATCCACACCCGGCGCTTCAGGCCGAGGTCGCGGGTCGGGATGTGGTCGTACTCCCAGCCCTGGGCGACGTGGATGACCTGCGACGGCTCGACACCCATGGTCCGGAAGGCGTGCTTGAAGGCCTGGCGGTCCGGCTTGTAGGCACCGGCCTGCTGGGCGGTGATGACGTAGTCGAAATCGACGCCGATGTTCTCGACGTTCCGCGCGATCAGGTTGTCGTCGGTGTTGGAGATGATGGCGATCTCGTACTTGGTCTTCAGCTGCCGCAGGGCCGCGGGGACCTCCGGCCAGGGGCCGAAGGTGGGGACGGCGTCCACGAGGGCCTCGCCGTCGGACTCGCGGTACTCCAGGCCGTGCAGGCGCATCGCGTTGCGCAGGCTGGAGTGCAGGACCTCGTGGTAAGGGCGGTAGGCCTCCAGGACGGCCTGGAAGCGCATGACGCGGAAGTCGTCGAGGAACTCGTCGACATCCAGGTTGTCCAGATCCAGCCGGTCCTCCAGGACCTTCAGGGTCGTGGGACCGAGCTCGAAGTTGATCAGGGTCGCATACGCGTCGAAGGTGACGATCTCTCGCATGGTGTCCAGCCTTGGTCTCTCGCGGTTTTCAGAGGGGGTGGGGGCTTCAGACGACGCGTTCGCCGGGGGTGACGATCGCGTCGAGCGCGGCCAGGTCGGCCGGGCTCGGTATCCAGTCGGCCGCCGCCGCGTTGGCGGTGACCTGCTCGGGGCTCATGGCGCCGCAGATGACGGAACCGACGGCGGGCAGGGCCGCCAGGCCGCCGACCGCGACCTGGAGGAGGGTCAGGCCGCGTTCGGCGCCGTACGCGGTGAGCGCCTCGACCTTGTCGAGGGCCGCATCGGTGAGCCAGCCCTGCCGCCAGGACAGCCTGCTGCCGGGCGGGGGCTCCTCGCCGCGCCGGTACTTGCCGCTGAGCAAGCCGTTGGCCAGCGGGTAGTACGGCAGCAGGCCGACGCCGTGGCGCAGGCAGGCCGGGATCAGGTCCTGCTCCACGCCGCGGTCGAGCAGGTGGTAGCGGTCCTGGGTGGACACGAAGGCGTCCGTGACCTGCTCGGCCGGGAGGTTGGAGCAGCCGATGTACCGGATCTTGCCCTCGTCGACCAGCTCCTGGAGCGCGGCGACCGTCGCCTCCAGCGGCGTGACGCCGTCGGGTTCGTGGTACTGGTACAGGTCGATCCGGTCGGTGCCGAGCCGGGTGAGCGATGCCTCGACCGCGTACCGGATGTAGGAGCGGGCCCCGCGCGGACCGTACAGGTCGGCGTCCCGGCCCATCTCCATGCCGAACTTGGTGGCCAGCACCACGTGGTCGCGGTTGCCTTTGAGGGCGGCCCCGAGGAGCCGTTCACCGTCGCCGCGGAGGCCGCCCCGTTCCCCGGACCCGCCGTACATGTCGGCGGTGTCGAACAGGGTGATCCCGGCGTCGAGGGCGGCGTGGACGACGGCCTTCGTGCCGTCCTCGTCGAGGCGGGCGCCGAAGTTGTTGCCGCCCACGCCGACCACCGACACGGTCGGGCCACGCTCTCCGAGCGATCGGTATCTCATGGCCGGCTGCCGAATCCGATGCAGACGTTCTTGGTCTGCAGGTAGCTGGCCAGGCCTTCGAGGCCCTTCTCCCGGCCCCAGCCGCTGTGCTTGTAGCCGCCGAAGGGAAGCTCGACGCCGGTGCCGACGCCGGTGGCGTTGACGTAGACCTGGCCGGCCCGGATGCCCTCGGCCATCCGCATCGCCTTGTCGATGTCGCGGGTCCACACGTACGAGGCGAGGCCGTACGGGCTGTCGTTGGCGATCTCCAGGGCCTCGGCCGCGTCGTCGAACTCGATGACCGTGACGACGGGACCGAAGATCTCCTCGCGGGCGCAACGGGCCTGGTTGTCCAGACCGGTCAGGACGGTCGGCTCGACGAAGTATCCGTCGGCGAGCTCGGGGTCCGAGGGGGCGCCTCCGCCGGCCCGTGCCACGGCGCCCTCCTCCCGTGCCAGCTCCAGGTAGCCGAGGACCCGGTCCCGCTGCCGTGCGGCGACGAGCGGGCCGACGTCCGGGTCGGTGAGACCGGGGCCGAGGCGCAGGGACGCGACGTGTGCGACGAGCTTGTCCAGGAACTCCTCGGCGCCGCGCTGGAGCAGCAGCCGGGTGCCGGCCGAGCAGGTCTGCCCGGCGTTGCCGAACGCGGAGGCGGCTACCGCGCCGAGCGCCAGGTCGAAGTCGGCGTCCGCGAAGACGACGACCGGCGACTTGCCGCCCAGTTCGGTGACGGAGGGCACCACGTTGGCTGCGGCGGCCTGGGCGACCTTGATACCGGTCGGCACCGAGCCCGTGAAGGTGACCTGGTTGATGTCCGGGTGGCCGGCGAGGGCCGCGCCGGTCTCGCCGTCGCCGGGGACGACGTTCAGAACGCCTGGCGGAAGTCCGCACTCCAGGGCGATCCTGCCGATCTCCAGCGGGGTGAGCGGCGCCTCGGGTGACGGCTTGAGCACCACCGTGCAGCCGGCGGCCAGCGCCGGGGCGGAGCCCCTCGCGGTGTTCTGGAGCGGGTAGTTGAACGGGATGATCTGACCGGAGACGCCGATCGGCTCACGGACGGTGTAGTCGATCAGGCCGGGGCCGAGCGGGATCGTCGAGCCGCCGAGCTTGTCGGCGACGCCCGCGTAGAACTCGAAGTAGCGGGCCGCCGCCTCGACGTCGGCCTTCGCCTGGCGGAGCGGCTTGCCGACGTCCTGGCTCTCCAGGCGGGCCAGCCGTTCGCCCTGGTAGCGGATGGCCTCCGCGATCCGGTACAGGATCCGGCCCCGGTCGGCGGCACGCATCCCGGCCCACTCGGGAGCGGTGAAGGCCGCGCGCGCGGCGGCCACCGCCTGGTCCACGTCCGCCTTGCCGGCCAGTGCCACCTGGGCGAGGGCCGTGTCGTTGGACGGGTCGAGGACGGTGAAGGAGCGTCCGTCGGCGGCGGGGACGTGCTTGCCGTCGATGAGCAGCTCGGTCAGTTGCAGTTCGCCGGTCATGGCTGGATCTCCCCAAGCACCTCGCCGAAGATGACGACCTCGTCGCCGGGGCGGACCGTGCGGATCCGGCGGACCCAGAGCACGATGCCGTCCTGCGGCGCGCTGACCTCCTCCAGCACGTTGCCGTAGTGGTCGGTGATGGTGGCGATCAGGTCGCCTTCCTTGCAGTTCTCCCCCGGCTCGGCGCGGGCGACGAAGAAGCCGCCGGCGGCGGACCGGGCGAAGGTGCCGGAGACGGTCGTGTAGGTGTCCCGCAGCTCCGCCGCGCCGTCGATCATGCCGAGGCTGCGGAGGATGTTGCGGATCGAGTGCATGTGGTGCTCGACGTTGGCTTCGCGGTAGGTGGCGCCGCCGCACTCGATGGTGATGGCGGGCTTGCCGGCTTCGAGGACGGGGTGGCGGACCGTGCCGCCCCACTTGCCGCCCTTCCAGACCAGCTCGTGCCCGGCGGCGAGCGCCAGGTCCGTCGCCAGGTCCTCGTAGCCGCCCTGGAGGATGACGAGCGGGGCGATCTCGCCGTAGGCGCCGCCGGTGTGCAGGTCGATCACGGCGTCGACGGCCGGCACGACCTTCTCCACGAAGGTGGCGGCCAGACGCTGGGAGTAGGAGCCTTCCGGGTCGCCCGGGAAGATGCGGTTGAGGTTGAGGTGGTCGATGCCGCTGGCGCGGGCCGCCGCCTCGAAGGCCGGGGTGTTCAGGCAGGGGATGCCGACGACGGTGCCGCGCAGGGTGGCCGGGTCGATGTCGGCGAGGACGCGGCGGATGGCCTCCTGGCCGTCGTACTCGTCGCCGTGCACGCCCGCGTCCACGCACAGGACCGGGCCGTCCTGGGCGCCGTTGACGACGATCAGCGGAATGCCGAGCTCCACGCCGTAGCTGCTGGTGCCGACCGGGATCAGGCCGTGGGCGCGCTCGCCCGGCGCGACGGTCAGCGGACCGATGGAGTACATGTGGTTCCTTCCCAATACGGGGATCAGATGCGGGACGACGCCTCGGCGAGGGTGCCTGCGATGATCGCGGCGATACGGTCGAGGACGGTGCGGTCGCTGATCAGCGGGGGCGCGATCTGGACGAGCGGCCTGGAGCGGTCGTAGACGCGGGCCAGCAGGCCGGCCTCGCGCAGTCGGCGCGGGATCAGGTCGCCGATCAGCTCGGCTCGGGCCTTGGCGCTGAAAGCGCCGTCGTCGAGGTCGCCGACGAGTTCGCAGGAGTAGAAGAACCCGGTGCCGCGGACGTCGCCGACGATCGGCAGGTCCTTGAGCGCCGCCATGCGCTTGGCCAGGTCGCCCTGGAGTCCGCGGACGTTGTCCAGGACGCGGTCCCGCTCCATGATCTCCAGGTTGCGCAGGGCGATGGCCGTGCTCAGCGGGTGCCCGGCGAAGGTGTAGCCGTGGTTGAGGACTGCGCCGGGCCGGTTGATGACCTCGGTGACCTTGGTGCCGACCAGGGTCGCGCCCAGGGGGGCGTATCCGGCGGTGATGCCCTTGGCGACGGTGACCATGTCCGGTCGGGCGCCGTAGCGGTCCCCGCCGAACCACTCCCCGATCCGGCCGAAGGCCGTGATGACCTCGTCCGCGACGAGCAGGAAGCCGTACCGGTCGGCCAGCGCCCGCAAACCCTGCCAGTAACCCCGGGGCGGGGTGATGCAGCCGCCCCGGTTCTGCACCGGCTCGGCGATGAGCATCGCCACGGTCTCCGGACCCTCGGTCAGGATCGCGGCCTCCAACTCCGCGAGCAGCCAGGCCGTGTACACCTCGTCGTCCGCGAACTCCGGGGCCAGGCCGTGGCGGTTGGTGTTCGACACGAACCGGGTGTCGATCGCCGGCGGTCCGTACGGCTCCGTCAGGCCGGGGTCGTCGTTGAACGACAGGGTGCCGATGGTCAGGCCGTGGTAGGCGCCGCGCCGGGCGATCGCCTTGGTGCGGCCCGGCTCGCCTCGCAGGGCGTGGTAGCGGCGGGCTATCTTCCAGGCCGTCTCGACGGACTCGGCGCCGCCGCTCGAGAAGAAGGTGTGCTCGATGTCGACGGGGGCGATCCGGGACAGCCGCTCGGCGAGTTCGATGGCCGAGGGGTGCGCGGAGCCGGTCCACAGCGGGCTGTAGCACAGTTCGCGCAGTTGCCGTTCGGCCGCCTCGGCGAACTCGGCACCGTAGGAGTAGCCGAGCTGGCAGCAGTACAGCCCTGACAGGCCGTCGATGTAACGCCTGCCTTCCGCGTCATCGACGTACGGGCCCTCGCCGCGGCGGACGACGAACAGTTCCTGATCCGGCAGCGCGAGCGAGCCGTTGTCGGTCATGTTCAGCAGCAGGTGCCGCTGAGCGGTGGCGGTGGTCATACGGCGTCGCCTCCGGGGTTGGCGACGCCGACTGTGTTCTCGACCGAGAGCAGGGAGTCCTGTCGGCCGGAGCCGATCCAGCGGACCAGGGCGACGAGGCCGAGGGCGAGGATGGCGAAGGCGGTGAGGAGCGCGCTGACGGCGGTGACGCTGGGGTCGATCTCGAAGGTGAGGGAGTTGTAGACCCGCACCGGCAGGGTGACGGTGTCGACGGAGGAGAGGAACTGGGAGATGTAGAACTCGTCGAAGCTGGTGATGAAGGAGAAGATCGCTGCGGCGATCATGCCGGGGGCGGCGAGGGGGAAGGTGATGCGCCGGGCGATGGTGAGGCGGCCGGCGCCCATGCTGGCGGCGGCGTCT
>NZ_BQUN01000200.1:79789-80832 GCF_026008495.1 Streptomyces sp. A012304 | reverse complement strand
GTCGCGATCAGGATGAGGACCGCGATGGGTGAGGCGAGCACGGTGTGGCCGAGGGCGATGGCGATGGGGCTGCCGAGCATCGCGGCCGGCTCGAAGAACAGGAACAGGCCGAGCGCGGTGACGATCTGGGGGATGACGAGCGGTCCGAGGACCAGGGCGAAGACGGCGGAGCGCAGGGGGAGTTCGCTGCGGGTCAGGGCGGTCGCCGCGGTCACCGCGATGATCAGGGAGAACACGGTGCTCAGGGCGGCGACCAGAGCGGACAGGGAGAGCGCGGCGGGCCATTTGCTGCCGTCGGCGAACAGGGCCTTGTACCAGTTCAGCGTCCACGCCTCGGGCGGGAAGGCGGCGAAGGCGTTGTTGCTGAAGGAGGTGACGAGGATGACGACGATCGGCAGGGCCAGGAACAGCAGGATGACGGTGGCGACGGCGGTCAGGGCGATGCGTCCGGCGAGGGACTTGCGCAGCTCCATCATGACGCGCTCCTCTTCTTACGGCTGGCGCCCAGGGAGCTGACGGCCTTGACCAGCAGCAGTCCGGCCAGGGTGAGGACCAGCAGGATGACGCCCTGAGCGGCCGCGCCGTTCCACTGGTTCTCCTTGGTGACCTGCTGGTTGATCAGGGTGGCGATCATCGTCTGGTTGGGGCCGCCCATCAGGGCGGGGGTGATGTAGTAGCCCAGCGAGAGGATGAAGCTGAGCAGGCCCGCGCTGGCCAGTCCGGGGGCGACCAGCGGCAGGTAGACGCGCCGGAAGATCGTCACCCGGCCCGCGCCCATGCTGGACGCGGCCGCCAGCAGCCGCCGGTCCACGCCGCGCATCACCCCGTACAGCAGCAGCACCGTGTACGGGAGCATCATCGAGGTGGTGCCGATGACCACGCCGAGCTCGTTGTAGAGCAGCTGGAACGGCGCGCCGGGGACCGACATGGCGGCCAGGCTCTCGTTCACCAGGCCCTTGTCGCCGAGCATGATGATCCAGCCGTAGGTACGCACCAGGGCACTGATGAAGTGCGGGACGACGACGACCAGCATCGCCAGGCCG
>NZ_BQUN01000200.1:0-79692 GCF_026008495.1 Streptomyces sp. A012304 | reverse complement strand
ACCCGAACACCAGGCTCAAAACGGCCGTCTCCGCGGAGATCCGCAGCGTGGTGAACAGCACCGAAAGGTTCACACCGGTCAGTGCGTCGGCGTACCAGTGCAGTGTGAAGGATCCGTCCGCGTCCTTCAGGCTGAGGAGCAGGGTGCTGAAGATCGGGTAGACGAACAGCACCAGCAGGTAGACGACGACCGGCAGCGCGTACAGGATCCCGATCCGGGTCCGGCGCGAAGCCAGCAGCTTGCGCGGGCTGGCAGGGGCGGTGGCGGTGAGGGCTGCCATGACTCACTCCGCCTGTTCGCTGGCGAAGAGGTTGACGTCCTCCGCATCGACGGTGATCCCGACCCGCTCGCCCGCGACGGGCCCGCGGCCGGCCGGTACCTCCAGGCGCAGCAGCGGCGCGTCCTTGCCGTCGATGCGTACCCCGGCGCGGACCAGGGTGCCCACGTAGGTGGCGCTCTCCACCGTGCCGGTACAGAATCCGTCGTCGGTGGCGCAGGCCCGCAGCCGGCCCGGCTGCACAGCCACCTTCACCTCGGCGCCGGAGGCCAGCTCGTGGCGGCGCGCCTTGATCAGGCCACCGGAGTTGTCCAGGCGGACCAGGGTGTGCTCGCCGTCCTGCTTCTCCACGCGGCCGGGCAGGAAGTTGGCCGCGCCGAGGAAGTCCGCCACGAACGGCGTCTTGGGCCGCTCGAACAGCTCCCGGGGAGTGTCGAACTGCTCGATCAGACCGTTGCGCATCACCGCGATACGGTCCGACATCACCAGCGCTTCTTCCTGATCGTGCGTCACATAGATGACGGTCAGGCCGAGTTCCTGCTGGATGGTCTTGATCTCGACCTGGAGCTGGTCGCGGAGCTTCTTGTCCAGCGCACCGAGCGGTTCGTCCATGAGGATGACCGGCGGGCGGTAGACCAGCGCCCGGCACAGCGCGACCCGCTGCTGCTGGCCACCGGACAGCTCCCGCGGCTTACGCCCGCCGAAGCGGGACAGGCCCGCGATCTCCAGCGTCTCCCCCACCCGGCGGCGGATCTCGTCCTTGCCCACGCCGCGCAGGGTGAGCGGGAAGGCGACGTTCTCCTGCACGGTCATGTGGGGGAAGAGCAGGTACTGCTGGAAGACGAAGCCGAGGTTTCGCTTCTGCGGGGCGAGGCGTGTGACGTCACGGCCTCCGACGGTGATCGTGCCGGAGTCCGGTTCGCAGAAACCGGCGATCATCATCAGGGTCGTGGTCTTGCCCGACCCGGAGGAGCCGAGGAAGGTCACGAACTCCCCGGCGGCGATCTCCATGGACGCCTCGTCCACGGCGACGACGTCGCCGTAGGTCTTGCGCAGGGCCACCACCGACAGCGCCTTGCCGGTCGCGGTGGCCGGCTTGGAGCCGGCCACCTCCACCGACGGTGCGGCAACACCGAAATCAGCCACGAGCCCACTCCAACCAGCGCTTGGTGACGGCCGCCTCGTTCTTCAGCCACCAGTCGACATCCGCGTCGAAACCCTTGTCGTAGTACTTCGGCGCACCCGCGAGCGCATTGCGCTCCTCCTCGGTGAGCTGTTCGTAGGCCAGCGGAGAGGACGGGTTCGACGGGAACGCCTTGGCCAGGGCAGCCTGGCTTTCGGCACGCAGCGAGAAGTCCATGAGCTTGTAGGCGTTGTCCACATTGGCGGCGCCCTTGGCGATGGCGTAGCCCTGGAACTGGCGGCGCATACCGTTCAGCTGCCGGGTGACCGGGACACCCTGCTTCTCCAGATCAGCGATCCGGCCGTCCCAGACGGTGGACATCGTCACCTCCTCGCGGCTCAGCAGCACACCCGGGAGCGGGCCGCTGTCCCAGAACTTCTTGATCTCGCCCCGCAGCCGCGTCAGCACCTTGAACGCGCGGTCCACATCCAGCGGATACAGCTTGTCCATCGGGACACCGTCGGCCAGCAGCGCGAACTCCAGCTCCGGCAGGTCACCGTCCGGGCTGCACATCGAACGGCCGCCCTTGAACGCCTTCGTGTCCCAGAAGTCCGCCCACGACTCCGGCTTCTTACCGCCGAAGGCGTCGGTGCGGTACGCCATACACGCGCCGTAGAAGCTGCTGCCGACGGCATGGTCGGTGATCTGGGCCTCGGGGATCTTCGCGCTCTTCACGCTCTTGATCCGGTCGAGGTCCAGCATCTCCAAGGCGTCCTGCTTCAGGTACTTGTTGTGGGACATCATCGAGTTGTTGATGAGGTCGCACTGCGGGCGGCCCTGCTTGATCTGGGCGAGCAGCGGGGCGTCGTCCAGGTTGAGCACCTTGACCTGGATGCCGGTCTCCTGGGTGAACGGCGTGTAGATCGCCTTCTGTAGGGCCGCACCATAGGAACCGCCGCTGTCGCGGACGATCACCGTCTTGCCGCCCTTGCCGCCGCCGGCCGAGGCGCGGCTGGTACCGGTACCACAGGCGGACAGGGCGCTCGCGGCGGCTACACCCGCCGTGACCCCGCCTATTCCTCTCAGGAACAGTCTGCGGTCTATTCGGGCATCTTTCATTTGGTGCCTCCTGGTGGTACTGGCCGTGAGAAGGGGCGGCCGGGGACGTGGAAAGGGGGGCGGCTGGAACGGGGGTCTAGGGGCGGGGATCCGCCTCGTCGGATCCGGCACCCAGACCGGGGGCCCGGAAGGTGTCGGCCCGCGCGGCCGTGTCGGGGTCCCACGGGACGGCGAGGGCGGCGAGTTCGGTTCCGGGGGCGACGGTGAGGCCGTGCATGCCGTAGAAGATCCGGCCGTCGGCCGGGGCGTGGACGGTGTGCTCAGTGCCGTCGGTCGGGTCGACGATGCGCCCGAGGAGGTCGCCCTCGGCGACTTCGCCGATGACGTCTGCGTCGAAGGAGAACTCCGGGTACCACAGGCCGGTGGCCTCGGCGGTGACGCCGGCGGACCAGACCCATTCCCGGATCGGCGCCGGGACGGAACCGTCCTGGTCGAGGACGCCCAGATGGCGAAGTGACGTCAGCAGGCCGTCGACACGGCGGAGGGCGGTGGCCTCGTCCCGCTGGCCGAGCTGGCCCACCTCGACGAGGACCGCCGAGACACCCCGGCGGGCGGCGGCCGCGTGGCTGTTGCCGCCCTCGGGCGTCAGCCCGAGGATGACGTCCTCGATGCCGAAGGAGCCTGCCAGTTCGGCCGTCGCCTTGTCCAGGTCCGGGTCACCGGTGAGGCGGTAGCCGACGAAGTCCCGCAGGACCTGGTCGATGCCGCCGCAGTGCAGGTCGATGTAGACGTCGGCGCCGTCGACCAGGTTCGCGAAGAGCCAGGCGGCCAGCCGCTCGGTGGGGCCGCCGGCCGGGTCGCCGGGGAAGACGCGGTTGAGGTTCACGCCGTCGACCGGGGAGACGTTGAGGCGGCCCTGGTACACGGCGGGAGGGTTGGCGACCGGACAGATGACCACCTGTCCGTGCACCTCGGCGGGTTCCAGCGCGTCCGCCAGTCGCACGGCGGCGTCGACGGGCGTGAACTCGCCGCCGTGCACACCCGCGGTGATGACGACCCGGGGGCCGGGGCGGGTCCCGTGGACGAGGGTCAGCGGGATGTCCGCGGTGAGGGTGCCGAGGTCGGCGTGGACGTAGCCGCGGACCTTGGTGCCCGGCTCGGCGACCAGGGTGCCGACGGAGAGCGTGGCGTCGTTCATCGTCATGCCTCCGTACGACCGACGGTGGAGAGGAAGTCGATGGGCTGGGGCGAGGCGCCGTCCAGCGCGAGGTCCGCGGCGATGTCACCGAAGGCGGGCGAGAGCTTGAAGCCGTGACCGGAGAAGCCGGCGAGCAGGATGACGTTCTCGGCGCCGGGCAGCGGGCCGACCAGGGGGCGGCTGCTCTCGGTGTAGCCCTCCATGTAGACGGAGAGGCGCGTCGGGTCCGGGTGCAGGTCGGGCAGGTAACGCCCGATCAGCTCGGAGAAGATCTCCAGCTCGTCCGGCCGCACGGTGCGGTCCAGCTGGTTGGGGTCGTCGGCGAGCCGGTGCAGCGCGCGGGACAGTCCGAGCTTGACCGAGACGCCGTCCGGGGAGGGCAGGCCGTAACAGTGGGTGGGTGCCGTGCGGATGAACGCCGGGCGTTCCTCGCCGAACCAGGCGTCGGGGGCGGTGGGCACGTACCAGGCGCTGACCAGGCGACGGACTTCCACCTCCCACGGCAGGTCGGGCAGCAGGTCATTGACCCAGGGGCCGGGCGTGACGACGGCGGTGTCGAAGCGCTCGCTGCCGGAGTCGGTGCGGATCTCCACGCCGCCCGCGACGGGGACGATCTCGCGGACCGTGCTGTAGCGGTGGAGCACGGCGCCCAACTGCTCGGCGCGTCGGGCGGCGGTCTGGATGGTCAGCTCCGGGCGGATGAACCCGGCGCGGCGGTCGAGAACGGCCGCGTCGCCGTCCTCGATGCGGTACTGCGGGAAGCGCTTGGCCAGGGCATCGGTGTCCAGCACCTCGTGGTCGAGGTCGTGCTCGGCGATGGACTGTAGGACGGTGGCCATCTGCTGGTGGTCGGTCGGCCCCATGAGCAGGCAACCGGTCAGGCGGCGCAGCTCGCGGCCGGTCTCCCGCTGGAGCTGTTCCCAGAGGGCGTCGGCGTGCTTGAGGAGGGGGACGTACCGGGAGTCCTCGAAGTGCGCGCTGCGGAAGATCCGGGACTCGCCGCCGGCGGCGCTGCGGTCGTGGCCGGGTGCGTAGCGGTCGTAGCCGACGACGTCGGCTCCACGGGCCGCCAGCCGCCAGGCGGCCTGGCTGCCCATCGTTCCGACGCCGACCACCGCGACGCGCTTCCTGGCAGCTGCCACAGGACTTTCCTTTCGTATCGCCGAGGCGCATGCTGAGCCTTCGACGTGAGGCTGTTCGATTCGAGATGATTTGGGCGGGAGCCAGGTCCTCCTTTAGGGGCCTGTGGCTCGCAACCGCCGCGTCTCGCAGTCCGGCTCACTTCGGGGGATCCCTCGAAGGACCGTGCCACAATGTGGAATGCTGTGCTAGAATCTGGCACAGAGAATGACAGTGGCTCCAGACGGGAGTCAAGAGGGTGTCCAGCAGAAATTTCGAGGATTAACAGGGGGAAACCGGATGGAAATGAAGAGCGTCACCAGGTCGTTGCGCGTCCTGGAGGCGGTCGCCCAGCATCAGCCCGTGACCGTAGGGGAGTTGACGAAAATCTTCGGGCTGCCGAAGTCCACCGTGCAGCGCACCCTGGTCACACTGGCGGAGGCCGGCTGGCTGCGCGCCAACCGCAAGGACACCACCCGCTGGGAGATCGGCGCCCGCGTCCTGGCCGTGCGACCCGCCGCGCTTCAGGGCTCCAGCCTGTTCGCGGCAGCCCGTGAACCCATGGTTCGCCTTCGGAACGCGGTGAACGAGACCATCCACCTGTCGGTGCCGGACGCCCTGCAGTGCATGGTCGTCGTCGACCGCGTCGACTGCGATCAGGCGGTACGCACGTTCCACACGATCGGCGACACCTCGCCGCTGCACGCCACCGCCGTCGGACGCGCCATCCTCGCCCACCTTCCCCAGCAGGACGTCGACGACCTCATCGCGGCAGGCCTGGAGCGGTTCAGCGACACGACCCCCGCCGATCCCGACGAACTGCGCACCGAGCTGGACCGGATCCGCGCCGACGGCTACGCGGTCAACCGCAACCAGTACCGGCCGGGCGTCTGCGCCCTCGCCGCCGCCGTGCTCGACGAGGACGGCACGCCGCTGGCCGCAGTGGCCGTCTCCATGCCCGAGGCACGGTACGACGATGAGCGTGCGCCCCAGTGGGGCCGCCTCGTCGCCGACACAGCCGCGGAGATCTCACAGCGCCGCCTGGGCGCCTGAACGACAGACGACGGCCGCAAGCCGTCGACCGAGGGCCGGCTCGCACGCGTCAGCGCGCGAGCCGGCCCTCGGCCTTGCCCGGTCCACCGATCGACCGAACCCAGCTACGTGCCGTATTGTGGCACGCTATGCTGAAATCCGGCACAGATCCTGTCCGTGACTCCGTGCTGGAGACAAGAAACGAGAACCAGGCAACCACAGGTCTGAGGGGGCATCGAATGGAGATGAAGAGCGTCACCAGGTCGCTACGGGTTCTGGAGGCAGTCGCCCGACATCAACCCGTGACTGTCGGGGAGTTGACGAGGATTTTCGGGCTGCCGAAGTCCACCGTGCAGCGCACCCTGGTCACCCTCAGCGAGGCGGGCTGGTTGCGGGCGAACCGCAAGGACACCACCCGCTGGGAGATCGGCGCCCGCGTCCTGGCCGTGCGACCCGCCGCCCTTCAGGGCTCCAGCCTGTTCGCCGCCGCGCGTGAGCCGATGATCCGGCTCCGCGACGCGCTGAACGAGACCATCCACCTGTCGGTGCCGGACGCCCTGCAAGGCATGGTCGTCGTCGACCGCGTCGACTGCGACCACGCCGTACGCACCTTCCACGCCATCGGCGACGCCTCGCCCCTGCACGCCACCGCCGCCGGGAACGCCGTCCTGGCCCACCTGGGGAAGTCCGAGATAGAAGAGGTCGCCGCGGGGACGCTGGAGGGTTACGGCGAAGAGACCATCACCGACCCGGGGCAACTGCGCGCGGAGCTCCATCGCGTCAGAGAGCGTGGCTACGCCGTCAACCACAACCAGTACCTCCAGGGTGTCTGCGCGATCGCGGCACCCGTGCTCGACGGTGAGGGCGCACCGCTGGCCGCCGTGGCCGTCTCCCTGCCCGACTCCCGCTTCGAGCCCGGCCGACTGCCCGAACTGGGCCGGCTGGTCGCCGAGACGGCGGCGGAGATCACCGCCCGGCACCTGGCCTGACGACGGCCCCCGCTCCGGGTCCTCACCCCGGCCGACGGCCGCGCCCCCGTCACTTCACGATCACGTAGATCTTGCGCACGGTTTCGATGGTCTTCCAGACACCGACGAAGCCCGGCTTCATGACAAAGCTGTCGCCTGCCTTGTAGACCACCGGCTCACCACCTTCCGGCGTGAGTTCGACGACGCCGGCGAGGATGTGGCAGAACTCGAAGGTCTCGCCCTTGATCGAGCGCGTCTCGCCGGGCGTCGCTTCCCAGACTCCCGTATGGATCATCTCCCCGCGGGCGATGTCCTGGGGCCAGGTCAGGAACGCGGGGTCGCCGGAGACCAGACGCTCCGGGAGCGGGCCGGACTTGTGCGGCGCGAAGGAGGGATCGGTGTCGATGGTCTTCAGGAACGACATGTTCTTCCTTTCCTGGACTCGAGAAATCGGTAGCCGCGGCCCCGGTCGACCCATGGGCCTGGGCAGGAGACTGTGTTGGAGGCGCCGGCCGCCGAGGCCGTCGCCGAGGAGAGGGCACGGCCGTCCCCCGTGCCCGGCGGCGTGGAAACCGGACACGGGGGAGGCCCGTCATGGTGCGTGACGCGGCGCGGTCAGGGCGCGGTCAGGGCATGACCGCGTTCATCGCACGGGCACCGCGAGGTACTGGTACTCCAGGAACTCGTCGATCCCCACCCGGCCGCCCTCGCGTCCCAGCCCCGACTGCTTGACGCCGCCGAAGGGGGCGGCCGGATTGGACACGAGACCCGTGTTCAGCCCCACCATGCCCACCTCCAGCCGTTCGCTCACCCGCAGGGCCCGGTCCAGGCCCTCGGTGAAGACGTAGCCGACCAGGCCCCAGGGGGTGTCGTTGGCCCGGCGGATCACCTCGTCCTCGTCGTCGAAGGTGAGGATCGCGGCGACCGGGCCGAAGATCTCCGTGTCCATCAGACGGCTCTCGGGGTCGACTCCGGCCAGCACCGTCGGCGGGTAGAAGCAGCCGGGGCATTCGGGGGTCCTGCCGCCGACGAGCACCCGGGCCCCGCGCTCGACCGCGTCGGCCACCAGTTCCTCCACCTTGGCGCGTCCCCGCCTGTCGATCAGGGGGCCGACGTCGACGCCGTCCCGGGTGCCCGGACCGACGACCAGCGCGCCCATCCGCTCGGCCAGCCGCCGCCCGAACTCCTCCGCCACCGACCGGTGCACGAAGAAGCGGTTGGCCGCCGTGCACGCCTCGCCCATGTTGCGCATCTTGGCGACCATCGCGCCGTCCACCGCCTTGTCCAGGTCGGCGTCCTCGAAGACGACGAACGGCGCGTTGCCGCCCAGCTCCATCGAGGTCCGTACGACCGCCTCCGCGCTCTGGGCGAGCAGGAGCTGTCCGACGGCCGTGGAGCCGGTGAAGGAAAGCTTGCGAATCCGCCCGCCGCGCAGGAGCGGTTCGCACACCTCCCCCGCACGGGAGGTGGTGACGACGTTCAGCACGCCGTCCGGCAGCCCGGCCTCCTTGAGGATCGCGGCGAGGGCGAGGCTGGAGAGAGGGGTCTGCGGGGCCGGCTTGAGCACCATCGTGCAGCCGGCGGCGACCGCCGGGCCGATCTTGCGGGTGCCCATCGCGAGGGGGAAGTTCCACGGGGTGATCAGCAGGCAGGGACCGACGGGGCGGCGGGAGAGCAGCATGCGGTTGCGGCCGTCCGGCAAGGTGGCGAGGCCGCCGTCGATACGGACGGCCTCCTCGGAGAACCAGCGGAAGAACTCGGCCGCGTACGCCACCTCTCCCCTGGCCTCGGCGAGCGGCTTGCCCATCTCGGACGTCATCAGATGGGCGAGCTCGTCGGTGCGCTCGATGATGATCTCGTAGGCACGGCGCAGGATCTCGCTGCGCACCCGGGGCGCCGTACGCGCCCACTCCTCCTGCGCCTGCACGGCCGCTTCCTCGGCGAGCTTGGCGTCCTTCGGACCCGCGTCGGCGACATGGCAGAGGACCTCGCCGGTGGCCGGGTCGTCGACGGGCATGGTGGCGCCGTCCGCGGCGTCCACCCAGGCCCCGCCGATGAACAACTGCGTGGGTGTGTCGGTCATGAGTACTCTCCTGGTTGTCCGGGTCGGTCGGCGGCGGGGTCGAGCAGTTCCGCGAGGTGCAGGGCGCGGATGCCCCGGTCTCCGGCGAGGTGGTCGATCTGGGTGGCGCAGCTGAAGCCGTCGGCCACGACGACCGCCGGTGATCGCGGGTCGACGTCGTCGAGGCGGGGCTTCAGGGCGAGGCCGGCGACAGCCATCGAGGTGTCGTAGTGCTCTGCCTCGAAGCCGAAGTTGCCGGCGAGTCCGCAGCAGCCCTCGGCCTCGTCGACCTTCGCCACGCCGAGGCGGCCGAGCAGGTCGCGGGGGTGGTGGCCCTTGAATGTGGCGTACTCGTGGCAGTGGGTCTGCAGCACGACGTTGTCCGGCAGCTCCGGGGACGCCCAGCCGGGCGCGGCGAGGTCGGTCAGGGCTCCGGTGAGGGTGTGCACGCGGGCCGCGACGCGCCGCGCGGCGTCGGTGCCGAGGAGTTCGGGCACGTCCCGCTTGAGCGCAGCGGCGCAGCTGGGTTCGGCCACGACGATGGGCCGGTCGTCACCGTTGTCCAGGCGGGCGACGGTGCGGGCCATGACGCGGCGCGCGAGCGACAGCTGTCCGGTGCTCACCCAGGTCAGGCCGCAGCACAGGTCGTCCCGCGCCGTGCAGGGAAGGCCGGCGTCGGCGAGTACGCGGCTCGCCGCCCCGGCCACCTCGGGGCGGAAGGCGCGGGTGAAGCTGTCCACGAAGAGCAGCGCCTTCGCCGGTTCACCGGTCCGCGCCGTGCGCAGGGCCCGGCGCAGCGCGCGCCGGGAGGCGAAGGCGGGGATCCGGCGTTTCGTGGTCACACCGCCGAGGCGCGCGAGCAGCTTCCCGACGGCTCCGCGCAGCAGCGCGTTCACCGGGCGGGCCGCGTACCCGACGAGCCTGGACGTCAGAGGCAGCCAGCCCAGGGAGTAGTGGGATCGGGGCCTGACTCTGCCCTTGTAGTGCTGGTGCAGGAACTCCGCCTTGTACGTGGCCATGTCGACGCCGACCGGACAGTCGCTGGAGCAGGCCTTGCAGGACAGGCACAGGTCGAGGGCGTCACGCACCTCCGTGGAGCGCCAGCCGTCCTGGACGGTTCCGCCCCGCACCATCTCCTGGAGCAGACGGGCCCGGCCTCGCGTCGAGTCGTTCTCCTCCCCCGTGGCCCGGTAGCTGGGACACATCACGCCGCCCGCGTCGCTGCGGCAGCGGCCGACACCGACACAGCGGCGTACCGCTCCCGCGAAGCCGTCCTCGTCGTGGGGGAAGGAGAACAGCGTCTCCACGGGCAGCACATCGGAAGGCGTGTGCAGCGCGAGGTCGGTGTCGAGGCCGGCCGGGGCCACGATGACGCCCGGGTTGAGCAGCCCCTCGGGGTCGAAGATCTCCTTGAAGGCGGCGAACGCCCGGATCAGCCGGTGGCTGTACATGACCTCCAGCAGCTCGCCCCGGGCCCGCCCGTCGCCGTGTTCGCCCGACAGGGTTCCGCCGTGCTCGACGACCAGGGCGGCGGCTTCGGAGAGGAACCGACGGGTGGCGGCCCGCCCCGCGTCCGTGGCGAGGTCGAAGTCGATGCGTACGTGGACGCATCCCGCGCCGAAGTGGCCGTACAGCACGCCGGTCAGGCCGTGCGCGGCCAGCAGCTTACGGAAGTCGCGCAGGTAGGCGGCCAGGTCCTCGGGCGCGACGGCCGCGTCCTCCCAGCCGGGCCAGGACTCCCCGCCGTCGACCAGGCGGGCGGCGAGCCCCGCTCCGTCCTCGCGGACCCGCCACAGCGAGCGCCGTTCGGCCGGGCTGTGCACGACCCGCCCGCCGGTCATCCGGCCCCGCGCTTCGAGCACATCCAGCAGTTCGCCGGCGCGGGCGTCGACGGCCGCCTGGTCGTCGCCGTCGAGTTCGACGTACAGCCAGGCACTGCCCTCGGGGAGACCGGTGACGGAGTCCGGACCGCGGCGGGCACGCATGGTGGCGACGATCGCCTCGTCCATGCCCTCCACGGCGGTGGGGTTCCAGCGCAGGATCTCCGGGACGTCCTCGGCGGCGTCGACCACGTCGTCGTAGCCGAGGGTGAGGAGGGTGGAAGCCTGTGCGGTCGCCACCAGGCGGACCGTCGCGGCGGTGACGACCGCACAGGAGCCCTCGGTGCCCACCAGGGCGCGAGCCATGTCGAAGCCGTGCTCGGGCAGCAGGTGGTGCAGCTGGTAGCCGGAGACCTGGCGCGGTATCCGGCCCAGCTCGGTACGGAGCGACGCCAGGTTGCCGTCGATCAGGCGGCGCACTTCCGCTTCCAGACCGGCGACACGCCCGACGGCGTCCGGGTCGTCCGGGTCGGCGGCCCGCAGTCCGGTGCGGTCGGCGACGGCCCGCACGCCGTCGGCCGTCACGATCTCCAGCGCCTCGATGTGGCCGCTGGTGCGCCCGTGCCGCACGGACCGGTTGCCGCACGCGTCGTTGCCGATCATGCCGCCGATGGTGCAGCGGCTGTGCGAGGAGGGGTCGGGGCCGAAGGTGAGCCCGTGCGGAGCGGCCGCGGACCGCAGCGCGTCCAGGATCACTCCGGCCTCGACGCGCGCGGTACGCGCCTCGGGGTCGATGTCCAGGATCCGGTTCATGTACCGGGAGAAGTCCAGCACGACGCCAGGTCCGACGGCGTTGCCCGCCATGCTGGTGCCGCCGCCGCGCGCGGTGACCGGGACGCTTGTCTCCCGGCAGGCCCGCAGCACCGCGACGACGTCGTCGGCGCTGCGGGGAAAGACCACGGCCCTCGGCGGGACCCGGTAGTTGGAGGCGTCGTAGGCGTAGAGACCGGTGGAGCCGGGGCCGGTCTCCACCCGCAGGCCGGGAGCGGTCTCGGTGAGCCGCGCGACCAGCGGCTCCAGGGCCGTGGTGGTGTCCGTCATCGCCGTGCCGCTCCCGATGTGCCGGCCTCGACGGCGGTCGCCCATGCCTGGAGCCCCTCGTCCACCGCCGTCTCGTCGATGACGAGCGCCGGGATCATCCGTACGACCTGGTTCCAGGCGCCGCACAGCAGCAGGAGCAGGCCCTCGTCGACGGCGGCGCGCTGCACGCGGGCGGCGGTCTCGGGGTCGGGGCTGCCGTCCTCGGTGACGAACTCGGTGGCGAGCATGAGGCCGAGGCCGCGCACGTCGCCGATGCCCGGCGTCCGGTCGGCGACCGCCTCCAGGCCCTGGCGCAGCCGCTTGCCCATGGCCTCCGCGTTCTCCACGAGCCTCTCGTCGCGTACGACGTCGAGGGTGGCGCAGGCCGCGGCGCAGGCGACGGCGTTGGCGCCGTAGGTGCCGCCCTGCGAGCCGGGCCACGCCTTGGTCATCAGCTCCTCGGACGCGGCGATGCCCGACAGCGGGAAGCCGCTGGCCAGGCCCTTGGCGGTGACGATGATGTCCGGGGTGACGCCGAAGTGGTCGTGGCCCCAGAAGCGGCCGGTGCGGCCGACGCCGGTCTGCACCTCGTCGTGGATGAGGAGGAAGCCGTGGCGGTCCGCGCGCTCGCGCAGGCCCTCCATGAAGGCACGGTTCGCGGGAACGTAGCCGCCCTCGCCGAGGACCGGCTCGACGATGATCGCGGCCGTGTCGGCGGGCGAGGAGATCGTCTGGAGGGTGTAGTCCAGCTCCTTCAGGGCGAAGCGGGTCGCGGTCTCCTCGTCCCAGCCGTAGCGGTAGGCCGACGGGAAGGGCGTGACGACGACACCGCTCATCAGCGGGGAGAAGCCGGACCGGAAGCGAGTGCCGGAGGTCGTCATGGAGGCGGCGGCGACCGTACGGCCGTGGAAGCCGCCGTGGCAGACGATGACGTTGGGCCGGCCGGTGGCCTGGCGGGCCAGCCGCAGCGCGGCCTCCACCGCCTCGCTTCCGGAGTTGGTGAAGAACAGGCTGTCCAGGCCGGCCGGCAGCACCTCGCCGAGCTTGTCGACCAGGCGGCGCAGCGGCTCGTGCATGACCGTCGTGTACTGGCCGTGGATCAGCGAGCCCACCTGCTCCTGGGCCGCCGCCACCACCTTGGGGTGGCAGTGCCCGGTGCTGGTGACGCCGATGCCGGCGGTGAAGTCGAGGTAGCGGCGGCCGTCCTGGTCGAAGAGGTGGACGCCCTCGCCCCGGGCCGCCACCACGGGCGTGGCCTGGCGAAGGTGCGGCGACAGTGCGGTCATGTTCGTCTCCCGGCCTCGGTGTTCGGTCTGCTGCGGTCTTCCGAGCATCTCCGCGGGCGGGGGGTGCGCCAACGCGCGATCTGTCCGGCCGGGACGCGACATCCGGACGTTGTGTCAGGCGCGCCGGGCCCTCGCCCCGCCCCTCCGCCTCGTGGTCGCGATCTCCGGGCTCTTGCGCAGGTCAGCGACGCTTGTCAGAGTGACGGGGCACTTCCCCAAGGTCTCGGGCTGCACTGGAGCCGGGCCCCCCATGGAGGCACCGTGAGCGAGAACCACCGAACGGCTCCAGAGCCCGGCGCCGGCGGCCCCGACGCGGGCGGGCCGGGCCGCGACATGAACACCGGCAGCCGCCCGTTCACCGTGGCCGACGTGCTGGCCCTTCCCGTCCTGGCCGCCGGACAGCCGCAGGTGGTCACCGCTTCGTCCCGGCTCGACCGGCCCGTCCGCTGGGTCCACATCACCGAGCTGACCGACCCCGCCTCCTTCCTGAAGGGCGGCGAACTCGTCCTGACCACCGGCATGCCTCTGCCCGAGGAGCCGGCCGGCGTACGCCGTTACGTCGACGAACTCGCCGACATCGGCGCGGCGGCCCTGGTCATCGAGCTGGTCCGCCGCTACCACCGCCCGCCCGAGGCCCTGGTCCACGCCTGCCAGGCCCGCGGCCTGCCCCTCGTCACCCTGGCCAAGGACGTCAACTTCCTGGAGGTCACCCAGGTCGTCCACGCCGTCATCCTCGGCAACCAGGCCGAGGTGATGCGGCGGACCCAGCGCGTCCACGAGGCGTTCACCGCCCTCACCCTGCGCGGCGCCGGGCCCGAGGAGGTCGTACGCGCCGCCGCCGAGATGAGCGGCCACACCGTCGTACTGGAGAACCTGGTCCACCAGGCACTCGTCTGCGAGCCTTCGGGTGACACGGCCGAGGCGGCGCTCACCTCCTGGGAACAGCGCTCCCGAGCGACACCGCCCGCCGACCACACCGCCGTCTCCGGCCCCGAGGGCTGGCTCGTGGCACCCGTGGAGTACCAGGGCGAACGCTGGGGCAGGGTGGCCATGCTCCCGCCCCCGCCCGGCCCGGCCGCTCACTCGGCCTTCGGCCCGTTCGGTCCGGAAGCCGTCACGGTCCTGGAGAGAACCGCGATGGCCCTCACCATCGCCCGTCTCACCCACCACACGCCCTGGGAACGCGCCGCACACCGCAGCGTGCTGCGGGACCTCGTCGAACAGCGCTACCGCTCGCCCGCCGACGCCGAGGCCCGGATCGCCGCGCTGGGCGTGCCCACGGCGGGCTGCCGTTTCATCGCCGTACTCGCGGACGTCCCCTGCCAGGGGGACACGGCCAAGGCCGAGGAACTCCTCTCCGAGGAGCTGAAGAAGAAGGGGACACAGGCCCTCGTCGGCCTTCTGGGACCGACCCGCCTCGGCGTCCTTCTGTCGCTGCGCCCCGAGCAATTGTGGCGACCCGTGGTCCAACACCTGAGCCGCACCGCACTCGACCTGGTTCCCGGGACGACGGTGAGCACGGGCAGCGAGGCGACCGACCTCCTCGCCGTCGCCCGCTCCTTCCGCGAGGCGACCCGCGTGGCCGAAGCCACCGAGCCCGGCCAGCCGCTTCCGCCGGAACGCTCCTACCACGAACGATCCGACATCGGCCTGCGCCGCCTTCTCTTCGCACTGCGCGAAGACACCCGGATCCAGGACTACGCCGAACGCCGGGTCGGCCGACTCGCCGACCATGACGCCCGCCACGGCACGGACTTGCTGACCACCCTGCGCCACTACCTGGACGCGGCAGGCAACAAGACGGTGGCCGCCCGCTCCGGCGGCCTCGCCCGCGAGACCGTCTACCAACGCCTGCGCGCCATCGAGCGGATCCTCGACTGCGACCTGGAGTCCGGCGAACAGCGCACCGAACTGCACGTGGCCCTCACGGCCCTCGACGTCCTGCGGGTCCGCTGAGGCCAGTGCCGTCCGGTGCGCTTCCCCCGCGACCCGCGCCCCGCCGGAGTGAGGACTTCATGACACCGAAGCCCGGGAAGAACTCAGATCCCGGGCGCGGGGTTCATCCGGTGGCCAGAGTGGTCCACCTCTGGTTGGAGCCGCCGTGGCAGTCCCACAGATGGAGCTGCGTGCCGTCGGCCGTGGAGAAGCCCGGAATGTCGAGGCAGCGGCCGGAGGCGAGGTTGCGGTAGCCGCCGTTGTAGGGCTGCCAGACCTGGTTGGAGCCGCCGTGGCAGGACCAGAGCTGCACCTTGGTGCCGTTGGCGGTGCCGCCCCCGGCAGCGTCGAGGCACTTGCCCATGGAGCGCAGGGTGCCGTCGGTGTAGGCGGACCAGAGCTGGTTGGCGCCGCCGGAGCAGGCCCAGATCTGGGCAGCGGTCCCGTCGGCCGTGGCGGCGCCCTTGACGTCCAGGCACTTGCCGGAGGTGCCGGACTCGACGCGTGCGGGGGCGGGGGCGGGGTTCTTCAGCCACCCGGCGCTGTCCGCGCTCTGGACGCCGCGGTGGAAGGCGTCGGCCATCTTCTGGTAGCCCGAGTCGTTGGGATGCAGAGCGTCGACCAGGTCCGCCGTGGTCAGGCTGCTCATGTCCACGTGGGCGACCTTCTTGCCCGCGGCCTGAGCGTCGCTCACGATCCGGGGGATGGCCTGGTTGTACGCGGCCCTGTACCGCTCCTCCGAGCCGCTGGTGGACACGACCAGGGAGGCCACGAGGACGGTAGCGTCGGGGGCGGCGGCGGTGATCTGGTTGACCAGCGACTTCAGTCGGTCGGTGGCGGTGGAGACCTGGTAACTCTCGTTGAGGTCGTTGGTGCCGATATGCAGCGTCACGACGTTGGGCCGGTAGCGGGTCAGTGAGGCGTCGGCGAGTGCGGCGATCTGGTGGATCTTGTATCCGGAGTGGCCTTCGTTGTCGGGGTCGGACATCGGACCGTTCCGTCCCGTGCCCACGAAGTCCAGCGGATGGCCGTCCGCGGCAAGCCTGTTCCACAGCGGACCCCGGTAGCCGTTGCCCGTGCTGCTTCCCACTCCCCAGGTTATGGAGTCGCCCAACGGCATGACCCGCAGAGGGGTGTTGGGGGCGGCGGCGGCAGGCGTCACACCTGCCGCCGTCACCCCGAGTACGGCGGCGACGAGCGTGACCAGGGGAAGAAACCAGGACTTTCTCATGCGGGCGTCCTCTTCGGTGAGTGAGTGCTGAATCGACGGGACTGATCGACGTAGTGCCGGCACTTCGGCGCGCCCGGCCGCCCTGTCGACGTCGGCGGCCGCCTGACGTACGGGCGGAACGGCGTGGGAGAGGATCTTTAACGCTTGAACGCTGCCGAGCGGGTTCGCCTGCCGAGCGGGTTCGATACTGAGCGGCCCCTTGACTGTCCTCGTACAAATATCACGCAGACCACCGCCTGGACATCCCATGGATGTGAGAATTCTGAGATCGGCGACACGAGGTGAGTTCTTCGTGGTCTCCTTCTCAGGCCGCTGTTCCGCAGCCTGTTCGCCGCCCCTTCACCTCTGATGCCGACCCGTTGACATCCCATGTGTGGCGCTATGTGGTCGAGTGACCTGTTCAGGAGACTCAGTCGCATAGTATGCAGTCATGGCTCATGTATCCGCGGCAGAGCGCCGCCCGCAACTGATCAAGGCGGCCATCGACCTGATGACCAGGGAAGGCGTCGCCGCCGGCAGCACCCGCGCCATCGCCGCCGAGCTGGGCGTGGCACAGGCGACCGTGCACTACACGTTCGGCACCAAGGAAGACCTCTACCGAGCTGTCATACAGCAGGTCACCCGGGGGCTGATCGCCCAGGTGGAGCAGGCCGCGCCCACGGACGCCAGCTTCGAGGACACCGTCGTCACGCTCTCCGAAGCGCTCTGGCGCACGGTGCTCGATCAGCCCGAGGCACACCAGCTGCTGACCGAGCTCAGCATGTTCGCCCTGCGCACACCGCCACTGAAGGACGCGCTGCACAGCCACTACAGCGAGGTCCTGGCGGTGACGACGAAGCTGATCAGCGAGGCCGCCGGACGCACCGGCCACCAGCTGGCCCAGCCTGCCGAGACGATCGCGAGGTTCTTCCTCGCGGGCTTCGACGGACTGACGATGCAGCACCTCTCGCTGCCGGACGAGGAGGCCGAAAGGGCATGCCTTCGCGCCTTGGTCTCGGCCGTTCTGGCCATGGCCTGAGGCGGCCCCGCGGATGGCGCAGAGGGCACGCGGGGACGCGTCCGGAGCGATGCCGACGCCGAACACCCTGGCAGACGGTCCGCAGTCGGCACGGATCGACGGTCAGCGTCTGGCCGTCTCCGGCGCGCACCATCTCGCCGCGGCTGACCAATAACCCGAACCGGCCATGAAGCACCGTATGAGACCTGCCATGTCTACCTGACCGCGTTACACGCCAGAGGTGCTTGAACCAGAACATTTGGCCGACCATGCATTTGCATTCATCCCTGCACGCCGGTTGACATCCCAGGGCGCCATGATCGACCTTCGACATGGCCCCGCATTCCCCTGCTATCGACCAGCACCCCATCGCGGCCTGCGGCCGACCCGGGCCATGGCCGTACCACGGCTTCATGGACCGTCACGGCCGTCTGACCGGCGGATCCCTCCGCGGAACGGGCAGCCGCACTCAGCGAAAGGGACCCGAATGCATCGAGGTGACATGTATCTGACATTCAGAGAGTCATGGTCGAGGCGCGGGAGGCGTACGGGAATCCTCGTCGCGGTGACCGCGCTGCTGGCGGCGCTTGTGAGCGGGCTGGGTGCCGCCGGGACCGCGCATGCGGCCACCGTGGACACGAACGCGTGGTACGTGCTGGTCAACCGGGGCAGCGGCAAGGCGCTGGACGTGTCGGGTGCGAGCACCGCCGACGGCGCCGGCCTCATACAGTGGACCCGCACGGACAGTGCCAACCAGCGCTTCCAGTTCGTCGACTCCGGCGGCGGCTACTACCGGCTGAAGGCGCAGCACTCGGGCAAGGTGCTGGACGTCCTGAACCACTCAAGTGCCGACCACGCGGACATCGTGCAGTGGGGCGATGCGGGCGGCGCCAACCAGCAGTTCCGGCTGGCCGACTCGCCCGACGGCTACCTACGGCTGCTCAACCGGGGCAGCGGCAAGGCCGTCGAGGTACGGAACGCCTCCACTGCGGACGGCGCCAAGGTCGTGCAGTACACCGACTGGGGCGGGACCAACCAGCAGTGGCAACTGGTCCGCACGACGGGAGTACTGGGACAGGTGCACACCGCGGGGCGGGTCAAGGACGCCGGGAACACCATGCAGTACAGCTGGCCCGGCGTGTACTTCGAAGGCCGAGTCAGCGGCACCGGCGTCGGCATCGTGCTCAACGACTCGGCCGCCGACTACGACGTCCAGGTCGACGGAACCACTGTCGCCACACTGGTCACGCCAGGCAACACCACGCACTGGATCAACGGTCTGGACAACCGTGAGCACACCGTGCGACTCGTCAAGCGCACCGACACGCCCTGGAGCACCAGCACGTTCGGGGGCTTCGTCGCGGCGCCCGGTGGTGCCGTACTGAGCAAGCCGGCCGCCCGCGCCCGCCAGATCGAGTTCATCGGCGACTCCCTCACGGTGGGTTACGGCAACCTCTCGACCTCCCGCGAGTGCACCCAGGAACAGCTCAAGCGGACCACCAATGCCGACGTGAGCTACGGCGCCCTCACCGCCCGGCGACTGAACGCCGACTACCAGATCAACGGCTACTCGGGCCTCGGCATGGTCCGGAACTACAACGGAGGCCGGACGGACGTCACCTACCGGACCTTCTACGACCGTGCCCTGCTGAACGTGTCCGGCGACGTCTGGCAGAACCCGGGCACCTGGCGCCCCCAGGTCGTGGTGGTCAACCTCGGTACCAACGACTTCTCGACCGCCATCAACCCCGGTGAGCCCTGGACGTCCGACAGTCTCGCGGCCGGCTACCGCACCGCCTACGGCGACTTCGTCCAGAAGCTGCGCACGCGCTACGGGGCCGGCACGACCATCGTGGCGGTGGGCTCCGGCCGGTACGCCGATCATGTCCAGCAGGTGGTCAAGGCACGCAACGACGCCGGCGACAGCCGGGTCCGCTACTGGTTCCTCGACGACTCGGGGCTGGACTTCCTCGGCTGCGACTGGCACTACTCGGCCCACGACGACAGGCTCATCTCCGACCGGCTCGTCCCGTTCATCGCCGGTCTGCCGACGGGCTGGTGACGACGCCGACCACCCAGGCCTGCCTCGCGCCGCTGACCTGCGGTTCTCCCCCAACGAATGGCCGCCGGGCCGCCGCTCCCGATGCCTTGGGTGATCCGGTGACCCGGCGACCGGAACGTACGGCCGGGGCGCCGTGGAGCAGAAGCGGATCTAGCCTGGAAGCTGGCGCTGGGAACCCGCCCTGACAGGCACATCCATCCGGACGGAGGTGTCGCGCGTGGACGTGGCCGGTGAGCACGACGCCCCCACTGCCGCTGCCGTGGTGGACCGGGACGGCATAGTGAGCGGCTGGAGCGAGGGGGGACGGCTGCTGCTGGGCTGGACGGCGCAGGACACCGTCGGGCGTCCCGTGACCGACCTGCTGGTCGATCCCCCGCCCTCCGGCTTCCCCGAGGGCCACGCGGCCGGCCTCGGCCCCACGGGGTGGGTCCCCCTGCGCCACCGGGACGGTTCCACGGTGGACGCCGTGGTGACGGCTCACCCGCTGCTCGGCCCCGACGGGCGGAAGCTGGGCCAGGTGGTGACCATCCAGCGTTGGGGAGGCCGCCCGGTGATCGCCGACCGGGCCTTCGAGCAGTCACCCTTCGCCCTGGGCGTCTACGACCCTGAGCTGAGGTTCCTGTGGATCAACGCCTCCTCGGGCCGGGTGATCGCGCACACCGAGGAGCAAGTACTCGGTAAGAAGTACCGCGAGGTGCTTCCCGAATTCGACCGCTCGCTGTTTCCCGAAAGGGACGACAAGCCCTACACCGACAAGCTCGCGGAAGTGGCGAGGACGGGCGAGCCCGCGCGTCTCATCACCGTCTTCCGCCCTCGTGGCAGTGACTACGCCAATGCCTGGGCCACCAGCATCTGGCCCGTCCGAGATGCCGAGGGCAGGGTTCGCGCGGTCGCCAACTGGGGATTCGACATGAGCGCCGAGTACTGGGCTCGGCAACGCCTGCTCCTCCTCAACAAGGCCAGCGGTGGCATCGGCCGGACACTCGACGTGATCGGCACCGCCCAGGAACTGGCCATGACCCCGGTGCCGGGATTCGTCGACCTCGTCAGCGTCGATCTCTTCGACGAGGTGCTGCGCGGAGAGGAACCGCCCTCCGCGTCCGCGTTCAACCCCGGCGGCACGATCAGGCTCACCCGTGCCGCCCGGCACAGCGCGAAGGAGGTCGCCGACCGGGCTGCCGGGCCCACGAAGCCGGTCGCGCACGTTCCCGGCTCTGTCGCCGCCCGCTGCATGGCCACCGGGAGATCCACGGTCGAACTCGCCGCCGAACCCGGCCAGGGCGGCGAGTGGGCCTTCGGACCCGGGCTCGCCGCCGACCCGGCCCACTGGCCACCGGGCAACCCGGTGATCGACGCGTCCATCGCCGCGGACGGGCTGACGGGCCGGATCACCGTGCCGCTCCGGGCGCGCGGCGCGCTCCTCGGCGTGGTCGCCTTCTCCCGCCTCGACCGGCCCGAGGCCTTCACCGCCGACGATCTGATCCTCGCCGAAGAGCTGACCGCCAAGGCGGCCGTCGCCATCGACAACGCCCGCCGGTACTCACGCGAGCGCGCGACCGCGCTGACTCTGCAACGCAGCCTGCTACCCCAGGGACTGCCGGTCCAGGAGGCGGTCGAGGTGGCATCCCGCTACCTGCCCGGCGGGACCGGCACGGAAGTGGGCGGTGACTGGTTCGACGTCATTCCGCTGTCCGGCGCCCGGGTCGCCCTGGTCGTCGGCGACGTCGTCGGCCACGGCCTGCACGCCTCGGCCAGCATGGGCCGGCTGCGTACGGCCGTACGCACCCTCGCCGACGTCGACCTGCCGCCGGACGAGTTGCTGACCCACCTGGACGACCTGGTCCTCCACCTCGCCAGCGACCTCCAGCCCACCGGCCACTTCCAGCCGACCGGGGAGTCCGGGGCCACCTGCCTGTACACCGTCTACGACCCTGTCTCCCGGCGCTTCACACTGGCGAGCGCCGGCCATCCCCTGCCGCTGATCATCTCTCCGGACGGCACCAGGACCCCGGTACCCGCCCACCCGGGACCGCCGCTCGGCATCGGCGGTCTGCCTTTCGAGGCCACCGAGCTCGAACTGCCGGAGGGCAGCCTGCTCGCCCTGTACACCGACGGACTGGTGGAAAGCCGCGAACGGGACGTCGACCAGCGGACCACCGAACTCCGGCAGCTGCTGCACCACTCGGCCACCTCACTGGAGGCCCTGTGCGACACGGTGATGGACGCCATGCTCCCCGATCGGCGCACCGATGACGCCGCCCTGCTGCTCGTTCGCACTCACGCGCTGGATCCCCACCACGTCGCCGACTGGGACGTCGAGCCCGACACCGCGCAGGTGTCGCGCGTCAGGAAGTTCGCCGTCGACCAGGTGGATGCCTGGGGCCTGGAGGAGGCGGCGTTCGTCACCGAACTGGTCGTCAGCGAGCTGGTCACCAACGCCATCCGGTACGGCGAGCCGCCGATCAGAATGCGGCTGATTCGCGACACCTCCCTGATCTGCGAGGTCTCCGACGCCAGCAGCACAGCCCCGCACCTGCGCCGGGCTCGCGCCTTCGACGAGGGCGGCCGGGGCCTGCTGCTCGTCGCCCAGCTCACCCAGGGGTGGGGCACCCGGCACACGACCGACGGCAAGACCATCTGGTGCGCCCAGACCCTCACCCGACCCGCGCCGCGGTGAGACCGAGCAGGGCGGGCCGTACCGGGTTCGGCGTCCGCACGGGGTGGAGGGACACCGACCAAGCACCTCCGCTTCACGCCTTCGCACGCGAGGTGATCGAAAAAAGTTTCCGCCTCGCGGCAACCTGAGCGTGGCCTGTGACGACAAGGAAGCAGATCCGGCCAGTTCTGATGGCCCGGATCAGGCTTTCGTCTGTTGAACAGCATGCAAGGAGAACATCTCCCCCATGAACAACCCCACGAACGGCGGGCGCCGCGGGCGTCACCGCCGCCGCTGGACCGCCACCGGTCTGGTGCTCGGCGTGCCCGCCGTCCTCGTGCCGTACCTCCTCTACGCGCAGGAGGACTCGCAGGCCGCCACGGTCGACGCTGATGCCTTTTACCGGCTGGTTTCCGTGCGCAGCGGCAAGGTGCTGGACGTCAACGGCTTCTCCACCGCCGACGGCACCCGGATCCAGCAGTGGACCGACCAGAACACCGCCAACCAGCAGTGGAAGCTGAAGTCCATCGGGGGCGGCTACTACGAGCTGGTGAACCGCAACAGCGGCAAGGTGCTGGGCATAGCAGGCAACTCCACCGCTCAGCGAGCCGCGGCCGAGCAGCAGACCGACAGCTCCGCCACCTCCCAGGAGTGGAAGATCAGCGAGGTGAGCGGTTCCGGCGCCGTCACCCTCACCTCCCGCAGGAGCGGCCAGGTGCTGGACGTCTCGGGGGGCTCCGCGGCCCAGGGCGCGGCAGTCATCCAGTATCCGGGCAGGGGCACAACCAACCAGCAGTGGAAGCTGGTGAAGGTCGCCGAGTCCCAGGCGTCCGGGTCCGGCACCGCGCAGACCACGGCCGCGACCGGACCGTATGTGTGGAAGAACGCCCAGGTGGTGGGCGGCGGTTACGTCACCGGTCTGGTGTTCAACCAGCGGGAGAAGGGTCTGCTGTACGCACGCACCGACATGGGCGGCGCCTACCGCTGGGACACCGGGGCCGAGCAGTGGATCCCGCTGACCGACTGGATCGGCGAGAAGGACTGGAACCTGCTGGGCATCGACTCGCTGGCCACCGACCCCGTCGAACCCAACCGGCTCTACCTCGCGGCGGGCACCTACACCAACGAGTGGGCCGGCAACGGCGCGATCCTGCGCTCCACCGACCGGGGCCGCACCTTCCAGCGCACCGACCTTCCCTTCAAGCTGGGCGCCAACGAGGACGGCCGCGGCGCGGGCGAACGGCTCGCGGTCAACCCCGCCGACAACGGCACCCTGCTGCTGGGCACCCGCAAGAACGGCCTGTGGCGCAGCACCGACCACGGCGTGACATGGCGTCAGGTCACCTCGTTCCCCGTCAAGGACGGGGCGAGCAGCGGCGCGGGTATCTCCTTCGTGACGTACGGACCCTCCGACGGCAAGACGATCTACGTCGGGGTCAACGACAAGTCCACCTCCCTGTACCGCTCCACCGACGGCGGCAGCACCTGGCAGGCGGTTGCCGGGCAGCCCACCGGCCAGATGCCGCAGCACGGCGTGCTCTCCGGTGACGGCTCGCTGTACCTGACGTACACCAACAACCTCGGACCCAACGGCGTGACGGCGGGCTCGGTGTGGAAGTACACGCCGGACCGCGGGGCGTGGAAGAACATCTCCCCCTCCCAGGGCAACTACGGGTTCTCCGGTCTGGCCGTCGACCCGCGCAAGCCGTCCACGGTGATGGTCACCACACTCGGCCGCTGGTGGCCCGAGGACGAGATCTACCGCAGCACCGACGGCGGCGCGACGTGGAAGGCACTGGCCGACAAGTCGGTGCGCAACGCCTCCGCCGCTCCTTACGTCGGCACCCACACCGGCCACTGGATGACAGCCCTGGCCATCGACCCCTTCGACTCCGGGCACGTGCTGTACGGCACCGGCAACGGCATCCTGCGCAGCAAGGACGCGGGCGCCACCGACAGCGGTGGCACCAGCCACTGGAGCATGGGGGCCCGGGGGCTGGAGGAGACCGCGCTGATCGACGCGATCGCCCCGCCCGGCGGCGCCACCGTCATCACCGCCATGGGCGACCAGGGCGGCTTCCGGCACGACGATCTGACCAAGGTGCCCTCCGGGCGGCTGAAGAACCCGTTGATGACCAACAGCACCGACATCGACTTCGCCCAGTCCAAGCCCTCGATGATGGTCCGCGTCGGCCGTGGCGGCGACCAGGACGGCGCCTACTCCACCGACGGCGGCAGCACCTGGAGCGGCTTCAAGGCAGAGCCGGTGGCCGGCGCCCAGGACGGCCATGTCGCGCTCACGGCCGACGGATCCACCATCGTCTGGACCCAGGCGGGCCAGGCCCCGTACCGCTCGACCGACAAGGGGGCCAGCTGGTCGAGGGTCGGCGGTCTGGGCACCGGCGCGGTGGTCGTCGCCGACCGCTCCTCGGCCAGGACCTTCTACTCGCTGTCCGGTGGCACGCTCTACGCCAGCACCGATGGCGGCGCGACCTTCACCGCCCGCGCCACCAACCTGCCCGCCGACGGCCGGCTCAAGGCCGTCCCCGACATCGCCGGGGATCTGTGGATCGCCGGCTACGGCAAGGGGTTGCTGCACTCCACCGACGGCGGCCGCACCTTCACCACGCTCACCACGGTGAAGTCCGCCTCCGCCCTCGGCTTCGGCAAGGCCAAGCCGGGCACCAGCTACCAAGCCCTGTACCTGATCGGCACCGTCAAGGACGTCACCGGAGTCTTCCGCTCCACCGACAAGGGCGCCACCTGGCTCCGCGTCAACGACGACAACCACCAGTGGGGCAGCATCGGCGGCACCGGCGTCATCACCGGCGACCCCGACACCTACGGCCGCGTCTACATCGGCACCAACGGACGCGGCCTCCAGTACGGCGACCCGTCCTGACCCCCACACCCGAGCGGGGCCGCGGGCATCACGGCCTGCGGCCCCGCCACGGCTGAGGGACCCCGCCCGGGACGCAAGCGGCGTCACCTCACCGGCAGGGTCGTGCGGGAAAGCCGGGAGACACCGAACAGGCCGCCCGCGACACCGCGGGCGGCCTGCTTCTCAGATGCGATCTACTGACTGCTCGTCAGCTCGCTTCGTTGGTACGGCGCTTGCGCGCGAAGTAGACGGCCGCGGCGCCGACCGCCACGACCGCGAGACCCGCACCCGCGAGGACGGGAGTGCTGCTCGACGCGCCGGTCTCGGCGAGATCCCCGTTCGCGGTCGGGCTGTTCGCGCCCGTGTCCGCGGCGGGCGCCGACTTGGCGGACTCGCTGGGAGTCGGGGACTCGCCCGCACTGGGCGTGGCCGGCTCGCTGGGAGTCGGGGACTCGCCTCCACCGGGCGTGGCCGGCTCGCTGGGAGTCGGAGACTCGCCCGCACCGGGCGCGTCGTTCTTGGCGAGCTCTGCCGCGAAGGCGCCTGCGATCACCTTGTGGCCATCAGCGTTGGGGTGCGGGTCCTTCTTGGCACACGCCCAGGTCAGCTGGCAGATCTTGGCCACGTTCGCCGGCACCTCGCCGACGCCGGGCACGTTCACCTGAGTGGTGAAGTCGTCCGAGGAGAAGGCCGCTGCCACGTCCGCCACCTTGAAGCCGGTGGACGTGAACACCTGGGTGATCCCGGTGTTGGCGGCCTTGACCAGGGGTGCCGACTCCTTCGCGGCCTGCTGCCCCGCGGCGCCCTGCAACCAGGCCGCCAGGAACGGGTTGTGGTACGTCGAGCCCACGAACTGGGTGCCCTTCGCGCCCGCCTGACGGAGCGCGCCCGTGATCTGGGCGAGGTTCTTCGCCATGGTCTGGCTCCGGCTGTTCAGGCACTCCCCGTCGAGGGTGCCGGCCGGGCTGACGCAGTTGAGGAGGATGTCGTTCGCGCCCACGCTGAGGGTCACATAGGCGACCTTGCCCTGATGCTGGGCCATGGCCTTGAGGGCGGCGTCCAGTTGGGACTTGGCGTTCGGGTAGTCGCACTTTCCACCGTTGATCAGAGATTCGGTGGTCTCGGCGGTGCAGCCGAGGCGTATGTGCTCCAGTCCGGGGGTGCGCTGCTTGAGCTGCGCGTAGAGCTGGTCGGTGTAGGCGACGTCGGTGTCCTTGTCGACGTCCGGCTGGTAGCCGGTGGTCAGGGAGTCGCCGAGCGAGATGTAGTACGTGGTGTCCTTGCCGCCGGTCGCCTCGTCCGCGGCGGCCGGTCCGGGCGTGCTCAGCACGACCGTCACGGCGGAGACGGCCAGCAGAGGGCCGAAACGCTGAAGGGATCTCATCACTTACGCGCGCTTTCCAGTGTGTTGGGGGGGTTTGGATGCCGAAACGGATTGGCGTGAAGCGTGGCTGGAAGCAACACAACTCAGCCGCAACGGTTTTCGGACACCCAAAGAAAGCCTTATGAAGGCTTGGGGGAATACTTCCTCCGTGAGCCGCGGGATCTGCCCGACTTCGTCTCGGAGGTGCGGGAGTCAATCTAGCAAGACCGATACGTACTTGGGCATGGGAGGTCGACAACGTGAAGGTAACGACGGCACGTGTAACCACCAGAAAAGCCGAGCGGCCCGGGAATTGGTCACCAGACTCACCCGTAGCCATTCGTTGAGTGATCAACCAGGCAGTGAATCTCCCTCGTGGGCAGCCCGACCACCTGCACGAACCGAGCCACTCCGGAAGGAGCACAGACTCTATGGTCGGCTCCCGGCTATCGGTGGGGGCTGATGGCGAGCGCGATAGTCGACCTTGCGCTCGACCGGCCGAACGGCCCCGATCGGTGAAACGCAGATTCTGGAGGTCCGACCGGCCGGCCCATTCCGCGGACAGGGACAGCACACAGCAGATCTACTCGACACCGCTTTATCGAACTCATCGATGAGCGCGATACGAGCAATTTGACGGCCGGTCAGAATCGGCCACGAAGAAGGCGAGGTCGCCTTCGAGGCCGGCCGGCCGCCACGAGCCGGCCGGCCGGGACGGCACCACTCAGCGTTCGTGGACCACGCGCCCGTCGAACACCGTGAGGTCCACCTCCACCTGGCTGATGTCGTGTGGGTCGAGATGGAGCAGTGGGCGGTCCAGGACGCACAGGTCGGCGACCTTGCCGGGTTCGATGGTGCCCTTCCAGTCGTCGGCGAAGTCCTGCCAGGCCGCGTTGACCGTGTAGGCGCGCAGGGCCGAGGCGAGGTCCACGCACTGCTCGGGGCCGCTTTGCTGGCCGCTCGCCTTGGACTCGCGCAGCATCATGGACGCCACACCCTGGCGCCAGTCGGGCTCGGTGATCGGCGCGTCGGAGCTGGAGCAGACCCTGACGCCCGCGTCGATCGCTGAGCGCACCGGCCATTGGTACGCCGACCGCTGGGGCCCCACGACCTCGTCCATGAGGTCCGAGATGGTCCACTTGATGCCGGGATTCATGTTGACGCCGTAGCCGTGAGCGGCGAGTTTGGTCAGGCTGTCCGCTCCGATGAAGTCGCCGTGGATGACGTAGTGGCGGGCGTCGGGGCGGGGCGCGGCCTCGTCGGCTGCGACGAAGGCGTCCACGACGGTGTCGATGGCCCGGTCGCCGGTGACGTGCACCCCGAGCTGGAATCCGGCCTCGTGCGCGACGCGGATCATCTCGCGCAGCTCCTCGACCTGGAGGGCGGGCGACTCTCCGTGCACGCAGAGGGCGCCGTGGCCGCCGTCCGGATACGGTTCGTTCATCCAGGCCGTACGGTTGGGGGGCACCCCGTCGGCAAAGATCTTGACGCCGATGACGTTCAGCAGCCGCGGGTCGGCCGACTCCGGGCGGCGCAGCTCGGCCAGCCCCTTGCGCACGTCGTCGGCGGATCCGCCCATCGGCGCCGGAAGCAGCAGCACGCTGACGCGCGCCTGAAGGTCACCTGTCGCGGCGAGGTCGGCGTACGCGGTCCAGTTGTCGGTGCTCAGGCCGCCGAAGAGGGTGCCGGTGCCGCCGGGGCCGAGGCCGGGCTCGGTGTAGCTGGTGATGCCCCGGGAGTGCAGTTCCCGGATCACCCCTTCGATGGCCTGGCGGCGCTGGGCGACGGTGGGGGTGGGCAGCGCGCTCTGGACGAGCCGCTGGGCGGCCTCGCGCAGGATGCCGGTGGGTGTGCCGTCGGGATCGGTGTCGATGACGCCGCCGTCCGGTGCGGTGGTGTCCGCGTCGATACCGCAGGCGCGCAGGGCGGCGGTGTTGGCCCACACCATGTGCGCGGAGAAGTCGGTCAGGCAGACCGGGTTGTCCGGGGCCACCGCGTCCAGGTCGCGGCGGTGCGGGAAGCGCCCGGGGTCCGTGCGGCACTCGGCGAGGTAACCGGCGTCCCAGCCGAGCCCGACGATCCACTCGCCCGGCGGGGCGGCGCACGCCGCGCCGCCGACGAGCGCGGTGATGTCGGCGATCGACCCCACCGCGGGATGGCCGACATCGAGGGCGAAGGGGGGCTTGGTCATCCCGTACGCGGCCCCGTGCAGGTGGGAGTCGTTGATGCCGGGCAGGACGGTCCTCCCGTCGAGTTCGACGATGCGGGTGCCGGGGCCGGCCAGGGCGCGCATCTCGGCGTCGGTACCGACCGCGACGATGGCCCGGTCGCGTACGGCCACTCCTTCCGCGACGGTGAAGTCCCGGTCGACGGTGAGGATCTGACCGCCGGTCAGGATCAGGGTGGGGGCGGATTCGGTCACAGGTGGACTCCTTGGGGGGAGGGAGGAGCTGGCCTTGGAGGTCAGCGCCCGGGGCGTGGTGCGAAGTAGGCCAGTGCCGCGCCCGCCACCAGCGCCGTGCCCTGGGCCATCTGCTGCCAGAACGTCGGCACGCTCAGCAGTGTGAGGCCGTTCTGCAGCCCGCCGAGGAAGAGCACGCCGAGCAGGACGCCGAGGATCGACCCGGAGCCGCCGGTCAGCGCGACCCCGCCGATGAGCACGGCTGTCAGAACGGCGAGTTCGAAGCCGGAGCCGGAGGTGCCCGCGACCACGCTGTCCAGGACCGATGCCTTGATGGTGCCCGCGAGAGCGGCGGCCGCGCCCGTGGCCACGAACAGTGCGAAGGGCGTACGGCGGATGTTGATGCCGGACAGGTGGGCGGCCTCGCGGTTGACGCCGATGGCGAACACGTGCCGTCCGGTCGGGGTGAGCGCCAGGAAGAGGGCGCCGGAGATCAGAACGAGCGCGGCGACGACGACCGGTGCGGCGATCCCCGCGATCCGTGCGCCGCCCAGCCAGGCGAAGCCGGAGCCGAATCCGCTCAGCGGCAGGGGGAAGAGCTGCTGCGCGAGGCCGCGGATCGCGGTGAGCATGCCGAGGGTGACGATGAACGGGGACAGCCCGAGATGGCAGCACAGCACGCCGTTGACGGCGCCGACCGCGGCTCCGGCCGCCAGCGCCCCGAGGACGGCGACGATCGGCGTATGCCCGTCGCTCGCCAGCCAGCCGGCGACCAGCCCGCCGAGGGCGAAGGTGGAACCGACGGAGAGGTCGAGATAGCCGCTGATGACGAGCAGGGCCAGCGGTACGGCGACGATGGCCAGGGTGGCCGCGTCGGTGGCGATGCCGCCGAGGTTGGCCGGGGCGAGGAAGCTGCCGGTCGAGAGCTGGAAGGCCACCACCATCACGGCGAGGACGAGAAGCAGGGGGTGGCGTCTGAGGGTGGTCAGACCGCCCGTGGCCAGGACGCGCGGGCGGGTGAGGAAGCGGTCGGCGGTGGTCATGCTGCTCCTTGGGCGGGCCGGGAGTCGGGCTCGTGGACGGCCGACAGCAGGGCCTGTTCGGTGAGGTCGGGGCCGGAGAGTTCACCGACGACGCGGCCGTCGGCGACGAGCAGGCAGCGGTCGGCGAGGGCGACGACCTCCTCCGGGTCGCTGGACGCGAACAGCACGGCCGTACCGCGTTCGTCGGCCAGCCCGGTCACCACGCGGTAGATCTCCTGCCGGGCGCCGACGTCGACGCCCTGGGTCGGTTCGTCCAGCAGCAGCACCTCCACGTCGCGGGCCTCGTTGATCCACCGGCCGAGGACGAGCTTTTGCTGATTGCCGCCGGAGAAGGCTCCAGCGGGAAGGCCCGGGCGGGCCGGGCGCAGCCCGACGCTCTCGGCCAAGGAGCCGAAGACGCGGCGCTCCGCGCCCAGCGCCCGCACCCCGGCGCGGGAGAGCGGCCGGATGGAGGGCAGCAGCACGTTGTCCTGCGCGGTCAGCGACGGGAACAGGGCCTGGGCCCGCCGGTCCGCGGGCACCAGGGCGATCCCGGCGGCGAGGGCCTGGGCGGGCCGGGCCGGAGTCACCGTCAGTTCCCCGACCCGGATCGTTCCGCCCAGTGTCCGGCGCCTGCCGAAGAGGGTCTCCAGCAGGCGCGTACGGCCGGAGCCGATGAGACCGAACAGGCCGACCCGTTCGCCTTCCCCGACGGTCAGGCTGACGGGGCCGAAGCCGGGGCCGTGCAGGCCGTCGACGGTGAGGCGAGGCCGCCCGGAGGTCCGCGCCGGACCGCTTCGTGCCGTGGCGTCGTGACGGCGGCCGGCGATGGCCTCGACGAGCTCGCCGCGCGAGAGGCCGGCCACGGATGAGTGGTGGGTGACGCGGCCGTCGCGCATCACGGTGACCGCGTCAGCGAGTCGTTCCACCTCGGACAGCAGGTGGGTGACGTAGACGATGGCGAGGCCCTGGGCGCGCAGGTCCTCGACCCGTTCGGCCAGGGCGTCGCTCTCGGCGCCGGACAGGGCGGCGGTCGGTTCGTCCAGAACGAGCACGGACGCGCTTCGGCTGAGCGCCTTGGCGATCTCCACCAGCTGGCGCTGGCCCATCGGCAGGTCGCCGACGCGGTCGCGCGGGGAGCAACTGGCCGCCACCCGTTCCAACAGGCCGGCCGCGGCCTCTTCCTGGACGCGCCGGTCGACACGTCCGTGGCGGGTCCACTCCTGGCCGAGGAAGACGTTCTCCGCGACCGTGAGCGCGTCGACCACGCTGAGGGACTGGTAGATGATCGCCGTGCCCGCGGTGATGGACTCGCGCGGGGTGAGGCGGGTGTAGGACCGGCCGCCGATCTCGATCGTGCCCGAGTCCGGCGGGAAGGCGCCGCCCAGGCACTTGATCAGGGTGGACTTGCCCGCACCGTTGTGGCCGAGCAGCGCGTGCACCTGACCGGCGGGTACGGTGAGGTCCACGCCGTCCAGAGCCTTGACCCCACCGAAGGACTTGGTCAGCCCCCGGATGCGGAGGTTCGTCGTCATGGCCGGTCTCAGGCGTTCTGGGCGAGCAGGTCGTCGATCCTGGCCGTGTCGCCGCGCCGCACGAGGTTGACCGGCACCTGGGCGCTGGGATCGGCCTTGCCGGCGGCGACCGCATGCGGCACGTCGACGATGGCGGCGGCCAGATCGTTCGGGGCCAGAGCCGCCGAGGCCCGGTAGAAGGTGCCCTGCTTGATCGCGAGAAGAGAGGGCGCGGAGCCGTCCTGTCCGCCGACGAAGGTCTTGGCGTCGTCCTTGGCGCGGCCCGTCTGCTGCAGGGCCTTGTAGGCGCCGTAGGCGGCGGCGTCGGTGATACCGAGGACGATGTTGAGATCGGGGTGCTTGGCGAGGATGGCCTTGGCCTTGGACAAGCCGGTGTCCGGGTCGATGGCCTGTTCCCGCGCCACCACGTCGACGCCGGGAGCGGCCTTGGTGAAGGCCTCGACCATGCCCTTGGTCCGCTCGCGGCCCAGCTCGATGGTGCTGTCGGTGAGGAAGGCGACCTTGCCCTTGCCCCCGAGGTTCTCCTGGGCCCACTGCGCCGCCGCCTCGCCCAGCAGGGTTCCGCCCTCACGGAAGCTGAACTGGATGTCGGCGCTCTGGTGCTCCAGCGATCCGCCGTAGGTGACCCAGATCAGGCCCGCCTCCATCGCCCGCTGCGCGACGGCCTCCATGGCCTCGAACACCATCGGGAAGGACACGATCGCCGGGACCTTCTGCGCGATCCAGGTGTTGAGGTTGGAGGCCTGTGTGTCGGCGTTGGCGTTGTCGCTCGTGGTGATCAGGGAGCTGCCGTGCTTCTTCGCCTCGGCCGTGGACAGCTTGACCAGCGTGGAGTAGAGCGGGAGCTGCGTGAAGGGGTAGTCGAGTCCGATCTTCGTCAGATCCTTGCCCCCCGCGGCGGGCTTGGCCGAGGCCGACGCCTTTTCCGGCGCCGAACAGCCGGCCGCGGCCAGCGCCGTGGTGGCCAGCGCGCCGGCGGACAGAGCGAGGAACCGTCTGCGGGAGGCGGCGGACGGCATGCTGGACTCAGGAGTGATCATGGCAGGGCTCTCCGAGGGGCAGGCCCGCGGGAGGCGGGCGTCCGGGTCGTGCCGAGTGACGTGTCGAGTGACGTGTCGAACAGGAAAGACTCCCGGCCGCCGCGCCGCCATCGGTAGAAATACCGATCAGGAACGACGACGTGCCCTCACGGGATCGATTGGGTCACGGAACGGTGAACACCTTGCCGCCCGAACACCCGCCTCCTATCGTTGGGCCCCAAACGAACTTCCTGATTCCGAGCCCACCCCGGAGGCTCGTTTGCAGAGCCATCACCAGATCGCGGCGGCCGCCCGCATCGGCATGCTCGCCCACGAGCCGGACACACCCACTGCCTGTGCCGAGGTCCTGCGCGAACTCGCCCGCGCCCTCCCCCTCGACGCGGCGACGCTGCTCTCGATCGATCCGGTCACCGGCGAACACGTCCAGTTGGCCGGGGTCGGATACACCACCGAGCTGTCCCAGAACCTGGCCTCCGAGTTCGTCAGGACCCCCTGGTACCAGAACGTCATGCGGCAGGAACTGCCGCCGTCCATCTCCGAGGACGCCGACGACAGCGGAACGCGCTTCCGGCACGGCTGGTTCTACGCCGAACGGGTCCGCCCCGCCGGGTTCCGCGACGGCGTGACCGGAGCGCTGCGTCACCGAGGCCGCCTGGTCGGTCTGGTGCACCTGTCCACGGAGCGTGCCGACGCGTACGACACCGACGCACGGCGCCTGCTCGCCTGCGTCACGCCGGCGCTCGCGGCGCTGGCCGACCCGGTGCCGTACATCACCGACCTGGAGAACGGTCTGACGCCGGGGAGTGCGGCGAGCCTCGTGACGGACGGTGCCGTGATCGACGTACCCGGGCGTGAGCGCGCGGGGATCGTGCGCGACGAGGTGTTCCCCGAGCTGCTGCGGGCCTTCACCGGTACCGGCGGGCGGCGGCTGCGCCTGCTGTGGCCGGTGGGCGGCGACTGGCATCGCGTGACGCTCCAGCGGTACCTGCCGGGTGCCCACCGCCTCACCGGTGCGGTGCTGGTGGTGGAGACACCCACCGAACTCCCCTACGGGCTCAGCCCGCGGGAGCTGGAGGTGCTGACCCGGGCGGCCACCGGCCAGACCAACCAGGCCATCGCGCAGGCGCTGTACCTGGCGCCACGGACCGTGCACACCCACATGGAGCATCTGCTGCGCAAGACCGGCGCCGCCTCCCGCGCCGAGGCCACCGCCCTGGCGGTCCGCGACGGTCTGCTGCGCCCGGCTCCGGATCAGGTGGCCCGCTTCGTCGAGCGGTGAGGTGTGCCGGGCCGGGCGGCACCGGCGCGCGCGTGCCGGGCAGCTGCCCTTGCGCGCCGGGCCGGGCAGTCCGTCCGTACGCCGGGTCAGCTGACCAGTCTCGCCACGCGCCGCATCACCTCGCGGCAGAACGCCCCGACGCCGTCGGGGTCGTCGATGAACTGGTTCGGCTTGACGCAGAAGGTCGTGAAGCCGCTCTCCCACTGCTCGGGAACCGAGGCGAGAGCCGCTCCGAGATCGGCCGGCGAGCGGTCGTCGGGGAAGACGGCCTGGGTGCCGCCGATCATCTCCAGGTCGGTGATGTCGCGTCCCGCAGCCGACATCGCGTCCTTCAGCGCCCGCAGGTCTTCGGGCGTGGGCCGGCCGAGCGGATGGAAGCCATGGCCGTGGCGGACGAGCCGCCGCAGCAGCGGGCCGTGCAGTCGCTGCCCGCCGAACCAGAGCCGGGGGCCCTCTGGGCGGTACGCCTTGGGCTCGAAGTAGACGTCCTGGAAGGGGTAGTACGGACCGTCGTGGGAGAGGGGTGACGGCCCCCACGCCTTCGCCCACACCTCCAGATGCTCATCGAGCAGCTTTCCGCGCTCACCGAACGGCACGCCGAGCGCTTCGTACTCGTCCCTGCTCCAGCTCACCGTGGGTTGCACCACCAGCCTCCCCTCGCTGATCAGGTCGAGGGTGCCCAGTTCCCGGGCGAGCAGCAGCGGGTGGCGCAGCGGTGCGAGGACGGCCGCGGCGACCAGCCGGAGTCGTTCGGTGACCGAGGCGATGGCGGCGAGCAGGAGCAGCGAGTTGGGCCAGGGGGTGTACGGGTCCTGGTTGCCTGGCAGGGCGTAGTCACGGGGGTTGCCCATGATTCCCCGGTCCGCCGCGTCGGGTCCGAGGACGATGTGCTCGCTGACCATGACGGCGTCGAAGCCCGCGTCTTCGGCCTCACGGGCCCACCGTACGGCGGTGGGCAGGTCGGCCCGGCCTCCGGTGAGGGTCCAGTTCTCGCTGAGGACGAGCAGCATGCGTGGGGTGGCGGGGGTACTCATGGGGCTCCTGTTCATGTTCGTACAATTTGGAGCCGAACGGACGACCCGGGGGACGCGAGTCCGTTCGGGGAGCAGCAGTTGCCGCGACCAGACGGAGGAGCCGCCCATGCCCGGCCAGCGATCCATCACCGAAGCCGAGAAGCTGGCGGCCGCGAAGCTCGGTGGTTTCCCGATCCGTCGGGAGCAGATGGCCGCTGTGGCGAACATCTACCGAGCCGCCTCCGCGGTCCGCCATCACCTGGAGAATTCCGTCCTGCGCGGCTCGGACCTGACCTGGACGGCGTTCGTCGTGCTGTGGGTGGTCTGGGTGTGGGGCGAGTCGGAGACGCGGTACGTGGCGGAGGAGGCCGGCATCTCCAAGGGCACCCTCACCGGGGTCTCCCGCACTCTGGAGTCGCGTGGCCTGATCAGGCGGAGCGGGCACCCGACGGATGGACGGCTGGTACTGCTCGGCCTCACCGACGAGGGCGAGGAGTTCATGCGGCGGGTGTTCCCGGCGTTCAACGAGGAGGAGGCGTTCGTCACCGCCGGGCTCAGCGACGCGGAGTGCCGCCGTCTCGCGGACGGTCTGCGCAGTGTCGTCATGCAGGTCGAGCAGCACGGCGAGGAGCGGCGCCAGTCGCTGCTGAACGGCGCCGAGCCCGCGCCCCGTCGCAGCGGTCGCCGGTCCAGGAGCTGACGGCACGCCGAGCGGGACGGCGCCCGGCTCAGGAGCGGAGGAGCGCCGTCGAGGGGCGAGGCGTCGGGGGCTCATCGGGGGCTCATGGCGGGGATGTCCTTACACGGTGAGGGCGGGCTGCTCGTCGGTTACCACACAGCCGGCCGGCTGGTCGGTGTCGTGGCGCTCGGCGGTCAGTGGACATGGCCGGGCCTCGGGCAAGGAGCTGAGGAGCTGTCGGGAATCCACGCGGAATTCCATTTGGCTTCAAACAAGATAGGAAGCCCCCGCACGGCGGTCAATACCTGTCCGTGTGGATAATTTCCATGCGCCGCCGGTCAGAGGGCGGTCCTCGACGCCTCGGAGCGGAGGAGCGTGTTGAGGTTGGCCATGGACGTGCGCATGGCGGCACGCATCGCGGGCTGCTGTATGGCGTCGAGGAGCAGCCCCAGTGGGCCGAGGCCGATGGCGTACTCGACCTGGTAGAGCATCTCCGTCACCTCCCGGCCGTCGGCGCTCTGGGCCGGGCGGAACTCGAAGGTGTTGGTGACGTCCTGGAGCGGGGCGAAGCCAGTGCCGGTGTCGACGCGGCGCTTGAGGGGTTCGATCTCCGTGACGGTCCAGACCGAGTCGGTCTTGAGCGGGCCGAGGGTGCGGTTGCGTTCGGCGTAGGTCTTGCCGATGGTGGCGACGCCGTGGTGGTCGGTGACCTCGATGGCGCCGGCGACCCACTCGGCGTACCGGTCGGTGCGGGAGATGACGTCCCAGACCCGCCCGAGAGGGGCGTCGATGACGGCGGTCTCGGCGACGACGAAACGGTTCATGGCGGGGTTCCCTTGCTTGTCGGTGGTTGTCGCGCTCAGATCTGGTGGAGGAGTTCGGTGGCGGTGTGGCGGCCGGATCGGACGGCGCCGTCCATGTAGCCGTTCCAGTAGGGGGAGAACTCGGCGCCCGCCCAGTGCACGCGGTGGTGGGGGCGGCCCATCCACTGGCCGAAGTCGCTGAGCACGCCGGGAGCGGCGACGGAGGTGGGGCCGCCCTGGGTCCACTGCTCGGCGGTCCAGTCCTGCTCGACGTAATCGACGGTGCCGAAGGCGCGGTCCCCGACGACCTGGGCGAAGCAGCGCAGGACGGCGCCGCGGCGCTCGGCGGCCGGACGGTGCGCCCACTTGCGCCACTCCCTGCCGCCCAGGAAGCCCATGAGCACGCCCGGACCGCCGTCGGGCGGGGTGTTGTCGAACATCTCGCGGATGGGGGAACCGCCGCGCAGCAGGCCCATGCCGGACAGTCCGTCCTCCCGCCAGAACGGCTTGTCGTAGACGGCGACACACTTCATGAGGGTGCCGAACGGCAGCCGTTGGAAGAGGTGGTCCTGCTGGGCCGGAAGCAGCGGGTCCCACACGATCCGCGACGCCACCAGCGGCGGGACGGCGACGATCACCCGGTCGGCCCGCCAGTCGCCGGCGTCGCAGACCACGGTGACACCGAAGGAGTCCTGGCTGATGCGCCGCGCCGGAGCCGACAGATGGACCCGGCCGTCGAGTTCCTCGGCCAGCCGCTGGGCGACCAGCTGTGAGCCGCCGACGAACCGGCTGTCCTGGGCGCCGCCGGTGGTGCCGGTGCCGCGTTCCATGGTGCCGGGGTGCGTCTCGTTGCCGAACGTCGAGACGTACCAGAGGCTGAACAGCGCGGACGCGTCGCGCGCCTCGCCGCCGTAGGCGGAGTTCAGGAACATGTTGATCATGTCGACGGCGTCGCCGGTGATCTCGGCCTTGCGCAGCCACGTCTCGTAGGTCATGCCGTCCAGTTCGCGGGCGTTCGGGGCCCGCCAGGGGGCGGCCGGGTCCACCTTGGCCGCGGCCTGGCCGATGCGGGCCAGGGCGATACCCATGTCAGGCAGCGCGAACAGGTCCGGCGGGGTGTGCCCGGTGAACCGCTTGGCCTTGCCCTCGTGGACGTAGACGGTCTCGCCGGGGACGGCGGCCTGATAGGTGTCCACGCCGACCTCCTTGGCCAGCGCCAGGATGTGGTCCTGGGTGGGGCCGACGAACTGCCCGCCGATCTCGGTGACCCGGCCGTCGCCGAGGTGATGGTTGAGCAGCCGGCCGCCGACCCGGTCGCGGGCCTCCAGCACGGCCACCGACTTGCCCGCCGCCACCAGTTCCCGTGCCGCGGTCAGACCGGCCAGTCCCGCGCCGATCACCACCACATCCGCCCTGCGGACCTGGTGTGCCGTCGCGATGTCCCTGCTCTGCGTGCTGCTCATGATCACTCCTTGTCATGGGTCCGGCGCGGCGAAGTGCTCCGCGGGGAAAGCGGCACAGGCCCACGACCTGGCTCTTCCCGGGGGCGGCGCGCTCCGGTGACCACCACCATACAGACGACATGGTCGAGTGACAATGTCAGCGGTTCAAGTTAAGTGATTGATTCGCATGACTTGAGCAGGTGATAAAGTCGGTTGCCCGAAACCCCTACCGACCTCGGGAGTTCGTCATGGCTGTCCTGCTCCATCGGCTGGGCCGCGGTGCCTACCGTCATCGCAAGCCGGTGCTCGGTGTCTGGCTCGTGATCCTCGCCGCCCTCATCGCGTGCGTCGGCGTTTTCGGCGGCAAGCTCGACGACCGCTTCACCGTGCCGGGGACCGAGTCGCAGCGCGCGCTGGACACGCTCGGCAAGACGCTGCCCGAGGCCTCCGGAGCGGGCGCCCAGATCGTCTTCACCGCACCCGAGGGCCACCTCATCACCGAGGCCCCGTACACCGCGGCCATCGCCGGAGCCGAGGCGGCGGTCGCGAAGGCGCCCCAGGTCAAAGCCGTCATAGGCCCCGGCGTCTCCGGGGCCGTGTCGGCCGACCGGAGCACGGCCCTCGTCCAGGTGCAGTACTCGGTGCAGCGGGCCGAGGTGCGCCCCTCGTCCCTGGACGTGATCGAACGGGCGGCCGAGGCTGCCGAGAGGCACGGGCTCAGGACCTCGGTCGGCGGCAGTGCCTACGGCAGCAACGGCGTGCACATAGGCCCGTCCGAGATCATCGGTGTCGCCGTCGCCCTGCTCGTCCTCGTCGTCACTTTCGGCTCCCTGCTCGCCGCGGGCATGTCGCTGCTGCCCGCACTGCTCGGTGTGGCCGTGGGACTCGCCGGGCTGCTCGCCCTCACTCCGGCGGTCAGCATCTCCTCCACCGCCGTCACGCTCGCGCTGATGCTGGGGCTGGCCGTGGGTATCGACTACGTCCTGTTCATCCTGTCCCGCCACCGCCAGCAGCTCGCCCGCGGTGCCGATCCCCAGGAGTCCATCGCGCTGGCCAACGGCACGGCCGGCAGCGCGGTCGTCTTCGCCGGCAGCACGGTGATCATCGCCCTGGCCGCGCTCAGCGTCATCGGCATCCCGTTCCTGACCGTGATGGGTCTCGGTGCCGCCGGAGCCGTCCTCGTCGCGGTCCTGGCCGCGATCACCCTGCTCCCGGCCCTCGCCGGATTCGCCGGCACCCGGCTGACCCCGAAGCCCGGCAGCAAGGAGGCCCGGCGGGCCACCGATCCCGACGGACCCGCCGGCAGGGCCACCCTGGGCGCCCGCTGGGTGCGGACCGTCGTCGCCAAGCCCCTGCTCACCGTCCTGGCCGTCGCCGGCATCCTCGTCGCGCTCGCGCTCCCCGCGGCGGACCTGCGCCTGGCCCTGCCGGACAACGGCTCGGCCCCGGTCGCCTCCACCGAACGCGAGGCGTACGACACGGTCGATGAGAAGTTCGGACCCGGCTTCAACGGCCCGCTCCTGGTGCTGACCAGGACCGATGACCGGCCCGGGGCGCAGGCGGGTGCTCAGGCCGCGCGCGAACTGCGGGACCTCGAGGGGGTCGAGGCGGTGCTCCCGCCCGTGCCCACGAGCGACCCCGCGCAGACCGTCATCCAGGTCATGCCCGAGACCGGCCCCGACAGCGCCCGGACCGCCCAACTCGTCCGCGACATCCGTGCCGCCGCCCCGGGCATCCACCGGACCACCGGAGCAACCGTCGAGGTCACCGGCACCACCGCCGTCAACATCGACGTCTCCAACCGCCTCAGCGACTCCCTGCTGCCGTTCATGGCGATCGTCGTCGGCCTGAGCCTCATCCTGCTGACCATGGTGTTCCGCTCGCTGGTCGTCCCGCTCAAGGCCGCCGTCGGATTCCTGCTGTCGGTGGCGGCCTCGCTCGGCATCGTCGTCGCCCTGTTCCAGTGGGGCTGGCTGGCGGACACCCTCGGCCTTGCCGACACCGGTCCCGTCGTCAGCTTCCTGCCGATCATCCTGATCGGCGTGCTCTTCGGACTCGCCATGGACTACGAGGTGTTCCTCGTCTCCGGGATGCGGGAGGAGTGGGTCCACACCGGCGCGGCCCGCAAGTCCGTGGTCGACGGCGCACGGCACAGCGTACGGGTCGTCACCGCGGCCGCCCTGATCATGTTCACCGTCTTCGCCGGGTTCTTCCCGCTCGACGACGCCCTGATCAAGCCCATCGCCTTCGCGCTCGCCGTCGGCGTCGCCATCGACGCCTTCGCCGTCCGCCTGACCCTCGTCCCGGCCGTCCTCGCCCTCGCCGGACGACACGCCTGGTGGCTCCCCGCCTGGCTCGACCGCCTCCTGCCCGACCTCGATGTCGAGGGCACCCGCCTCCAGAAGGCCCCGGAGGTGGAGCACAAGGAGCCCGAGCGGGTCTCCTGAACCGGCCGCGCACCCGGCGGATCCGCCGCCGCGCGCGGGGCCCTGGCCCGGAGGGGACGCCCCCTCCGGGCCAGGGCCCCGGCCTGCCTTGCTTACGCTCGGGCCCAGCGTTGGTTGACACCGGTGTGGCAGCTCCACACGATCACCGCAGCGCCGTTGGCGGTGCTACCGCCATTGACGTCCAGGCAGAGTCCGGTCTGGACGTTGCTGACGGTTCCGTCGGTGTTCACATTCCATTGCTGGTTCGCGCCGCCGGTGCAGTCCCAGATCCGTGCGCGGGCGCCGGAGGCGGCGTTGCTCGGCACGTCCAGGCATCTGCCCATCACCCGCAGGGTCTGTCCGGTCTGGGTGAACTGCTGATTGGGGCCGGTGTGGCAGTCCCAGATGATCATGGGGGCGCCGTTGGACGAGTCGGCACCGCTGACGTCCAGGCATCGGCCGGCGGACTGGCTCCGCAGCCGGAATGCGGTCGGGTTCGGAGGAGTCGGATCCGGGTCAGCGCCCGTGAAGAAGCTCCAGACCTCTCCCTTGACCCAGCTCCTGGCGCCGCTCTCACAACCGGCGCACCCGTCCACGGGGCCTTGCTGGTGACCTCCGTCGAACGCGGCCCAGACGACCGGATACCCCTCTCGGCAGCCCGAGTAGGTGGTGGTGATGTGGGTGCGGCTGCCCTGCGCGGGCTCCGGCGGGTTCTGGGGAGTGCAGCCGTTGTTCCTGACGAACCTGTCCCGCATCCCACGACCGGCGCCGATGTTGTCGTTGATGCCGTGAATTCCCATGTAGGCGAAGGGCTGGGTGCCCCCGCTGCACCCGCTGATCCCCCCGGGCGCGGCTATCGCGGCGACCGCACGGAAGACGTTCGGCCTGGCACATGCGAGGGCGTAGCTCATGGCTCCGCCGTAGCTGAACCCGAGGGCGAAGCGCTGCGTGGTGTCGACACAGAGGTCGTTGTCGATACGCCTGATCATGTCGTCGACGAAGGTCACGTCCTCGCCGCCGGAGTTGCCCCAGCCGTTGTTGAGGCCCTGCGGAGCGACGAAGATCGCGCTGTTGTTCGCCAGTCGCCGGAGTCCGTAGTGGGCATAGACATCGCCATCGCTTCCGCCGCCGGCGACCTGCCCGGCGGTGCCACCCAACCAGTGGAACCCGAAGACCAGTCGATGTTGGCGGGTGTTGTCGTAGTTCTCAGGGATGCTCAGGATGAAGGAGCGGCTCTTACCGCCGCTTTGAATCGTGTGCGTCCCGCTCGTCAGTGTGGGGGCACGTCCGCATCCGGCAGTCCCCGCGAGGGTGGCCCCGGCGGTGGGCGACGTGGCGGCCGCAGCGCCGGCTCCTGCCATGTCGGCCATGGCAAGAACGAGCAATGCCGCCAACACGGCTCGCCAGGAAAACAATCTGTGGATCGACATCATGCGACTCCCTCGCTGCTCGGTGACATGGCTCTCCCTGGTCGATCGGGCCGCAGTTCGCCCTGGGGCTGGATGCGGTGGAGTTGGAATCGCTGGTTGGTGCTGCCGGTGGCCGCCCACTGGGAGACGCGGGCTCCGTCGGCGGTGGAGGCCTCCCACACGTCCAGGGCGAGGCCGCTCTGCCGGTTGACCACACTGACCACGCCACCGCCGTGGTCGACTATCCGCCACTGCTGGCCGGTGGTGTCGGTGCCCGGCTGCTGGGTGATGTCGGCGCCGCTGCCGCTACCGGCGACTTGCAGGAACAGACCACTGTGCCCAAGCCGGATCTTGTAGTGCCCGGCGTCGGAGGGCAGGAACTCGAAGTGCTGGTTGGGACCGGCGGTGATCTGCCACTGGATCAGCCGCGCACCGGCGGCCGTGGACGCACCGTTGATGTCGGCGGCCTTGCCGCTGTGCTGGGCCACCAGCCGGTAGGCCACGCCGGCCTCCACCGGACCCGACCTGAGTGCGGACGCGCGGTAGGTGTGGCCGGCCTGGCCGGAGAACTCGATGAGATCGGCCTCGAGCCGCTTCGGCTGGACCGGCTCGCCGCTCGATTCGTCCCGCAGCGTGAAGTCGCCGGCGAAGATCCGGCTGCGCACCCGGACGGCACCGGTTCGGTCGGGTGTGACGGCGAACTCGATCCGGCCGCTGTTCCACTCGGCGCCGACGGTGTGTCCGCCGCGGCCGCGCAGTCCGCTCACGCGCCCGGTGGGCCAGGCGGCCGGCAGCGCCGGCAGCACGTGCAGTTCGCCGTTGTGGCTCTGCAACAGCATCTCCGCGATGCCCGAGGTGGCGCCGAAGTTGCCGTCGATCTGGAAGGGCGGGTGCAGGTCGAACATGTTGGGCGCGAGCCGGTCCGTCCGCACCAGGTCCCGGATCAGCTTGTGGGCCCGGGCGCCGTCCTCCAGCCGTGCCCAGAAGTTGATCTTCCACGCGAGCGACCATCCCGTCCCGTCGTCACCGCGCAGCTCCAGCGTCCGCCGCGCGGCCTCGTGCAACTGGGGTGTCCCGCGCTTGGTGATCTGGTTGCTCGGATGCAGACCGTACAGATGGGAGACGTGCCGGTGATTGCGCTCGGTCTCCACCCAGTCGGCCAGCCACTCCTGGATGTTGCCCCGGGAGCCGACCCGCGTCGGCGCCAGCCGGTCCCGGGCCGCCAGTGCCTGAGCGCGGAAGGCGGCGTCCACACCGAGGACTTCGCCGGCTCGGGCGACGCTGTTGAACAGGTCGCGCAGGATCTGGTTGTCCATGGTGGGCCCCGCGCAGACGGTGGCGTTCGTGTGGTGAGCGAGCTCCGGAGAGTTCGACGGGTTGGTGACCAGGTGTCCGAGCGTCGGGTGGGCGACCAGGGTGTCGAGGAAGAACTGGGCGGCGCCCTTCAGGGCGGGGTAGTTCGACCGGAGGAAGTCGATGTCACCGGTGAACAGGTAGTGGTCCCAGATCAGCGTGGCCAGCCATGCGCCACCGGTCTGCCACATCCCCCACTGCGCTCCGTCGACGACCGAGGCGCCCCGCCACGCGTCGGTGTTGTGGTGCGTCACCCAGCCGCCGGCGCCGTACTGCGCCTGGGCCACCCGGGCGCCGGTCACGGTCAGGTCGTTGATCATGTCGAAGACCGGGCGGAAGCATTCGGACAGGTTCGTCGTGTCGGCGGGCCAGTAGTTCATCGGCAGGTTGGCGTTGATGGTGAACTTCGAGTCCCAGGACGGAGCCATCTGGTCGTTCCAGATGCCCTGCAGGTTCGCCGGCTGGGTGCCCGGCCGCGAGGACGATATGAGCAGATACCGGCCGAACTGGAACAACAGGGCGGAGAACTGCGGGTCGTTCACTTGCGCGTGCTGTGCGATTCGTACGTCGGTCGGCTGGTCGGCCGCCGCCGTACGTCCCAGATCGACCGACACCCGGTTGAAAAGCGCCTGGTAGTCGGCGCGATGCCGGCTGCGCAGTCCGTCGATGCCGACGTCGCGGGCAGCGTTGAGGCGGCTGCGCGCGATCCCCTGGTAGTCGCCGTCGACCTTCCGGAAGTTGACGTAGCTGGAGCCGATCGACACCAGTACCGTCACGCTGGTGGCGCCGGAGACCCGCAGCGTGCCGCCCGAGCTGCTGACCGTGCCGCCGGTCACGGCGGCGTTGGCCAGGGCGAGGAACCGGACCCGCCCGGCGATGCCCTCCATGGTGGCGGAGATACCGTCGAGGGCGATCGTGGCCCCCTCAGGGCTGGACACCGTGGTCCGTTGTGGACTGTCGAACGTGGCGGTGAAGGCGATGGAGTTGGCCCGGTCGGCCGTCAGCCGGACCACGATCACCTGGTCGGGTGCGCTGGCGAACACCTCACGCTGGTACCGCACGCCGTTCAGCACGTAGGTCGTGGTGGCCGTGGCGGTGGTGAGGTCCAGCGTCCGGTTGTACTGCGACGCACCGGTCGCGCTGCCGAAGGAGAGCCGAAGGTTTCCGACCGGCTGGTAGGCAAGCTGTCCGGCCGGGCTGCCCAGCATCGTCTGATTGATCAGGTCCTGCGCCGGCCCCCACTGATCCGCGAAGACCCGCCGTCGGATCTCCGCGATGTTGGCCGCGCCGCGGGTGTTGGCGGAGTCGTACGGACCGCCGGCCCAGACGGTGTCCTCGTTGAGCTGCAGCCGTTCGGTGTCGACGTTGCCGAACACCATCGCGCCCAGGCGTCCGTTGCCGATCGGCAGTGCCCGCAGCCAGTCCGCGCCGGCCGGCTTGTCGTACCACAGGGCGAGGTCGTCGGCGGCCCGACCCTCCGGAGGGGCGGCCGAGCCGGCCCTGGCAGTGGCCGTCCACCCACCCGACACGATCCCTGCTCCAGCCGCCGCCCCGGCGGCGAGGAATCGTCTGCGTGTCACCTCGGACATGTCGTACTCCCTTCAGGACTGGAGCAGGTCACTGACTCGGGTGATGACAAACCGCCGGTGAGAAAGTCGACGCCCGCACGCCGGCTTCTCCGACGAGCCGCAGGCCGTTGCCATCGGCTCGGCCGCGGCCTGCGGTCACCGTCGACCGTGTCCGCCGAGTCGGGCGTCGCGTCGAGCGTCAGTGTTCTGGATCTGCCATTTCTGGTTGTCGCCGCCCCAGCACGCCCACAGCTGCACCTTGGAGGTGGCGGTGTTCACGTCGAGGCAGAGGCCGGAGTGAACGCTGCGGATGGTGCCGTCAGTGCCCACCGTCCACGTCTGGTTGTCGCCGCCGTTGCACGCCCACGTGCCGACCACGGTGCCGTTCGTCGTCCCGCTGCTGTACGCATCCAGGCACTTCTGGCCCCCGAGTGCGGTGATCTGTCCGCCGGCCGTCAAGGTCCACTGCCGGCCGACCGAGTCGGCGCAGGTGGACACCTGGACCTGGATGTTCGCCGTGGTCCCGTCCGGGATGTCCAGACAGCGCCCGGTGCCGACGTTGCGCAGCAGGCTGGTCGGGGCCGGGGCGTCGCCGTCCAGGCCCCAGCCGTACCTGAGGCGCTCGCGGCCGCTGGCGCTGGGGGTGCTGAGCGTGAGGTTGGTACCGGTGCCGTGCAGTTTCTGCATGGCATACCAGTCGTCACTCTGGCCGGCCCGTATCTTTCCGCCCAGCCCGGGCCAGTAGATGGAGCCGATCCGCAGTTCCCGGAGCACCGTGGTGGTGGCCCGGAAGTAGCGCACGAAGTTGTCGGTGCTGCCGGCGTCGTGGTAGTTGAGCCCGGTATCCATCGGCGCGCCGAACTCGTCGACGACAGTGCGGTCGGCGCAGGAGCCGATCGCGTTCCGCAGGTACGCCACCCACTGGTCGTAGGTCTTCGCGCCGCTGAAGAACGTGTAGTGGTGCAGCGACAGGAACGTGCCGTCGAGGCGGCGGTCGGCGCACATGGATTTGATGTCGGTGTTCAGGCCGGCGCCGCTGACGAAGATGCGGTTCCGCGGAATCGACGGGTGGCCGCTGATCCAGTTGCTCACCACGTTCGCCCACTCGCCGGCGCTGTGCCCGCCCGGTTCGTTCATCGGCTCGAAGTAGACGAGGCTGTTGGTGCCGTACCGGGCGAGCACGGTGTTCCACATGGTGTCGAAGGCGCTCGGGTTGACGATGCGACCGTCGCGGGCGGCCACCCCGTCCTCCCAATAGGACAGGACGACCTTGAATCCCTTCGTGGTGGCTGCGTCTATCGCGCCCGTGTACGCGCTCCACCAGCTCGTCCCGACTGTGTAGGTGTTGATCGGGAGCCGAACGGTGTTGGCGCCGAGGTTGTTCTCGAAGCCGGTGTAAACGGCGTTGGCTTTCGCCACGACCGTCTGGTAGCTGTCGGAGCCGCTCAACCCGTGCAAAACCAGCGGTCCACCGTGGAAGTTGTCACCGAGCCGGGCCCAGTTGACGCCGCGGAACTGGGCGGTGTCGGCGGCGGCCGGCGAGGCGCTCTGGGGCTCGACGACCGCGAGCGCGCCGAGGGCGGTCAGGATGCAGGCGAGCGCCCGGGCGAGGTGGCGCCGACGATGGGTGTGGGGCATGGTCGTGCCTTCCCGGTTGGCGGTGTGGTCACGTCTGCGCTGTGCGGGGTATGTCGACGTTGGCCGCCTGCCGGCAGCCGGGCGAGCCGGCGCGGAGCTTGCCCTCTCCGCGCCGGCCCCCTCCCAGATCGCTCGCGCAGCGAGCATGTCAGCGTCATGCCGCTGCCGTGGCGCCTGGAAAGCCTCGCTCCCCAGCTTCGCCCGGATCGCCGGTCAGCAGGTGGAGTTTCGCAGTCGGAGTCACATCACTGTGCCTGCGCCGGCAATCCGTAGATCGCTTTTGGCTTCCCCCGTCACAGGTCGTGAATGGGGAATGTTACGGGTCGACGACTAAAAGATTGACAGATTGACATGGTCCATTCAAGAGGGAATCGTCGATATTTGCGGGCTTGAGCCGTCGTGCAACCAGCCGGAGAAGCGGGACTATTGACGGCCACCCCTCATAACCATTTCAGACGGTGAATTGGAGCGACAGACGTGTGTAAATCTCGGCAGTTTTCGTTATCGGCGACCGGCTTGAACAGTCGCATTCGCATTGGCCGTAGTGCCGAAACACCATGGCCGACCGCGCCGACGGGACGGGAGCAGCGCCAAGGCGACGATCAGCCGCTCAAGGGGTACCAGTTCGTCGGCGGCCCGGCCGCAGTCCGCACAGGATCGGGTGTGCCGGGTGATGCGCTTACGCCACAGCGTGCTCGGTACGCCGTCCCAGCCCCCCAGCGCGGCGGTCAGCTGTGGGCACCGGGGGCTGGCTTCCAGCGCGGCGACGAGTGACCGGCTCAGCTCCAGCTGGTTGCGCATCCGCTGGACGCGCACACCCGCGTGAGCCACGCTCGTTCCCAGCGCCGCCGCGAGCTCCGCCCTCGTCAGCCGGCCCGCGGTCTCCAGCGACCACAGCGACAGCAGCGCCCGGGCGTCCGGGTCGAGCCATCGACTGGCGCGTACGGCCTTTCGGCGATGACCGGACAGCTCGACGTGGATCAGGGCCAGGTTCTCGGCGTCGGCGTCCGGCGGCTCGGTCATCTCGTCGAGGGGGGCCGTCCGTTCGGCGTCCGCCTGCCGCCGGTGCAGATGGGTGCTGATCTGTCGTGTCGCGATCGTGGCCAGCCAGGGCCGGAAGCACTCCGGGGCGCGCAACGTGCGCAGCTCGGGAAGGACCCGCAGCATCGTCTCCTGCACCACGTCGTCGACGTCCGCGAGCTCGCCCATTGCCCTGCGCACGATCGCGTACACCAGCGGCAGGTACGTCGCGGCCAGGTCGTCGAGCGCTCGTGGATCGCCGGCCTGTGCGGCGACGACCAGGTTCGGCTCGTCGGCTCGGCCGACTCGCTTCACGAGCCCGTACCCGTTGCCTCGGGCAAGGCCGCCCCAGGTGCCGCGCACGTCGCCCCCCTCGGGCTCGCAGGCACGATCGACTCGGGTGCGGCCGGCTGGTAATACCTGGCGGCCCGTCATCGCCCCAGCCGTCCGCCATCAACGGGAAGAACGATGGCGTTGACGTGGTCCGACACCGGGGAGGCGAAGAACACCGTGGCCCCGGCGAGACCATCGGCGCGTCTGCAACGACCGGCCGGGATACGGCCGAGGATGGCCTGATCGCGCTGGGAGTCCGCGCGTAACGCCTCGGTGTCGTCGGTGGCGATGCAGCCCGGTGCGTTGACGTTGACGTCGCGCCCGCGCCATTCCCTCCCCAGGGCCGGCGCCTCGGCGGCCCGGCTCTCGATCTCGAGGGTGCGGGTCCCGCGGTAGACAACCGCCTTCATCGATCCTCCATCCTCATGATGTCGAACGTCCCTTCCGCGGTGGATCGGCATGGTCCAGGGGTGACCGCGAGGAGCCGCCGGCCGGCCTGCTCCGGCCGTATGTGCGGTCCGTCGGATACGTGTGCCGTGCGCTGACGGGCCGCGATCATCGTCGTTTCGTCGATCCGGATGCCCAGGCCCGGCGTGTCGCCGAGCACGAAGGCGCCGTCCTCGACGTGCAGGTCCATCGCGACGCCGACCGGCGGCTGCAGGCCCTGCAGTTCGCTGACGAGGTGGTTGGGCACCGACGTCGCGGCGTGCAGCAACGCGACAGGCGTGTTGCCGATCGGGCTGACCGGCAGGTCGTAGGCGTGCGCCAGCGCGGCGACACGCAGGAAGTGGGTGACTCCCCAGACCGCGGCCGTCTGGACGATGTCGACGCCTCCCGCCGCGATCAGCGGGCGGAACTGCTCGAGGCCGGTGAGGTTCTCCCCAGTGGCGACGGCCGTCCGTACGCCACGGCTGACGGCGGCCAGGCCGTCGGCGTCCCAGCGCCGGACCGGCTCCTCGATCCAGGTCAGGTCGAGTGTGCGTTCCAGTTCACCGACGTGGCGTACCGCCTGCTTACGGCTCCAGGACTCGTTCGCATCCAGCATGAGCCCTGGCCGGGTCCCGTGCGCAGCCTCGGTCAGTACTTCGCGTACGAGAGACAGCCGGTGCCGGTCACGCTCGATGTCCAGACCGCCCTTGAGCTTCGCCGCTCTCAGACCGCGTTCGGCATAGACCTGGTAGGTGGCGACGAGCTCGTCGTCGGTGAGGCCGATGTCCAAGCCGGAGGCGTAGGCGTGGACCGTGCGGTCGTTGCCACCGAGCAACCGCCACAGCGGCTCGCCCACGGCCTGTGCCTTGATGTCCCACAACGCCGTGTCGAACGCGCCGATCGTGCCGAACACCACGCCGGCATGCCCGGCTTTGAAGGTGTGCCGCAGCATGCGGTCGTAGAGGGCGGTCACCGCGCGCGGGTCCTGGCCGTCGATGGCGGCGAAGATCGCCTCGGCTTCCACGTGCGGTCCCAGGCCGACTCCGGTGATCCCCTCATCGGTCTCGACGATGACGACCGGCACGGGCACGACGCCGTCGGCGTAGACGCCGTTGGCGTCACCGACAGGTCGGCCCCATCGCTGCGCCGTCGTCAGGGTTCTGTACCCGGTGATGCGCATGCGTCAGCCCTTCGTCGATCCGGCCGTCACGCCGTCGGCGATCTGGCGCTGCAGGAACAGGTAGGTCACCAACACGGGGAGCCCGGCGATCAGGACGCCGGCTGCGAAGGTGGGGATGTCGGCGGAGTACTGGCCGCGCAGCGTGGTGATGCCCACCATCAGGGTGCGATGGTCGGCCGACGGCATCATCAGCAGCGAGATGAGCACGTCGTTCCAGCAGAACAGCGCGTCGAGGATGCCCACCGACAGCAGTGCCGGAGCACCCATCGGCAGCATGATCCGCCGGTAGACGCCGTACAGGGTGTTGCCGTCGATCCGTGCGGCGTCGACGAGTTCGGTGGGCACCGCTCGGTAGTAGCTCGTCATCAGGAAGACGGTGAACGGCAGGAACTGCGCGACGTAGGCGAGGGTCAGCCCCGGATAGGTGTCGATGAGACCGCCGTCGGCCATGATCCTGGCCAGCGGCACCATGATCACCTGGAACGGGATGAACAGTGCCGCGAGGCAGACCAGAGTCAGCGCGGACGAGCCACGGAACCGCACCTGGGCCAGCGCGAACCCGGCCATGGACCCGATGAGCAGCAACAGCGCTACGGCGCAGGCCACCACGATCACCGAGTTGAGGAAGTACCGCCCCATGCCGTCGCTGTTCCACGCGGTGCTGAGGTTGTCCCACCTCAGAGTGCGTGCCAGGGAGAACCGGTCGAGGACGTACTCCCGGCGGGTCTTCATCGCGACGTTGGCGGTGAACAGCAGCGGGTAGATCGTCGCCAGGGCGAGGAGCGCCATCGGCACGGCGACCAGCCATCTGCTCGGTCCCAGGCGGGACATCAGTCCTCCCTCCCCGCCCGGCGCAGCAGGCCGACCTGTAGCAGGCCCACGACCAGCATGACGAGGAAGAGGACTGTGGACGCGGCCGACGCCAGCGCCGGGCGGCTCATCTGCCCCTGCTGGACCCAGATGTAGTACTCCGGCAGGTAGGTCGACCCTTCCGGGCCGCCACTGGTCATGACGTAGAGCAGCCCGAACATCGAGGTCAGCATCCCGATCATCGTGGTGACGACGACGAACTGGATGGTGCGGGACAGCCCCGGGATGATGACGTGCCAGATCATCCGCGCAAGCGAGGCGCCGTCGACCCGGGCGGCGTCCAGGAGTGCGGAGTCCAGGGTCGCGAACCCGGCCAGGAACACCACCAGCGCCATCCCTGACGTCGCCCAGATGTGCACGCCGACGACGGTGAAGATGGCTACGTCGGGATCGCCGAGCCAGTCCACCGGGCCGAGCCGCAAGCCGCCGAGCACGGCGTTCAGCGGGCCGTCGAAGGCCAGGAGCAGGTTGAAGATCGCGCCGACGATCACCGGTGAGAGCACAGCCGGGAAGAAGTAGACGCTCCGGAAGATCGAGTGTCCTGGGACTCGCAGATAGATGAAGGTGGCGAGCAGTCCCGGGATCGCGACCGCGACCGGCAGCAGCAGCACCAGCAGTCCGACGTTGCGCAGCGCGGTGCGGAACAGCGGGTCGTCGAGGAGCTCCGCGTAGTTGTCGAACCCCACCGTGGCGCCGTTGTGTTCGCCGTCACCGGTGAAGGAGAAGTTGACACCCAGTCCCAGTGGCCAGAGCCGGAGCACCACGATGATCAGGACAGCGGGAGCGACCAGAATGTAGGGGGCGAGGCGATCGGCGCGCCGGCCGCCCCGGACTCGCGGAGACTTCGGCGCAGGGCCGCGGCCATCTACCGCCTCACCTGCTGGCGCCCTGTCGGTCCGCCCTGCTTGAGCGGCGCGGCCCGACGAACCAATGCGTGACATGGCCTCAGCCCGCCTGGTCGGATGCCGCCAGCTGCTCGACCGCCGCGTCGACCGTGACCGATCCGCTCAGCAGTTGCTGGGACAGCCTCCCCATCAGGTCTACGGTCTTGGACGACAGGGCCACGTGCAGGGCGGGCTTGCCACGGTCGATCTCCGACACGATCGTGGCGACGGCCGGGCCGGCGCTCGAGACGTCCACGGTGCGGTCGGCCGCGATGGCGCCCGCGTCGGTGTGGAACGACTTCAGTGCGGCGGTCGAGGTCAGGGAGCGCACCAGGTCGGCGGCGACCTCGGGGTCCTTGGTCGACTTCGCGACGGCGTAGCCGATGCCGCCGTCGTAGGGAAGGTTCGGCGTGGCCCCGGCCGTGACGACCGGCGCCTTCATGACGCCGACATCGTCGGCGTCGAGGAATTCGGCGAAGTCCTTCCAATGCCCGATGTCCGACATCAACCCGATGACGTGGGCGGCCTTGTTGGACTGGAACACCGCGAACGCGTCGTTGAACATCGCCGTCGAGTTCGCCCCGTCGTTGTTCAGGCCTTTGTCGTCGGCCTCTTTCCAGAGCGAGAAGATCCGCTTGACCGCAGGTGAGGACCAGTCTCGTCTGCCTGCGATCCAGTCGTCGTACTCCGTGGGCGACAGGACGCCCGAGCCGAGCCCGGACAGGAAGAACTGGATACCGATGCCTTCCTTGTTGCCCTGCGCGAAGCATCTGGCACCGGTCGCCTTGGTGATGGTCCGGCAGTCGGCGAGGAACTCGTCCCAGCTGGTGGCCGGCTGCTCCGGGTCCAGGCCTGCCTTCCGGTAGAGCGACTTGTTGTAGTAGATCGGGTGACCTTGCAAGGTCACCGGAGCGGCGTAGGTCTTGCTGTCCTTGGTGAAGGCCTCCCACCCGGCCAGCCGCTTCCTGTCATCACGGACGTACTCGTCCAACGGCAGAAGGGAGTCCGCGCGGTCGCGGATCTGCCCGCCGCCGTTGAAGAGCATGACGTCCGGTCCCTTGCCGGCCTGGATGGCGGCCCCGAGCAAGGTGTAGTACTGCTCGAACGGCTGCGCGACGAACTCCACCGTCACGCCGGGATGCCGCTTGGCGAAGTCGGCCTTGGCCTTCTTGACGTACGAGGACGCTGTCGCGTCGCCGGACTTCCAGTCCCAGACGACGAGCTTGCCCTGCGAACCGCCTGACGCCGAATCCGGGTCGGAGGCGCTTCCGCAGCCGGCTAAGACAACGAGCCCGGCAACCAGGATCGCCGACCACAGTGTTCGCTGCTTCATTGCTGCCCCACTCTCCTGAGGTGGCCGGCTGTCCGGCAGTTGAGGTTGAGGAGGAACGCAACTCGTATGACGTGTGTAACTCGTATGACGTATGACGTCAACCGGATGCCGTATAGTTGGCGAGCATCCGTGGTACGGCACGGGCCCCGGGGGGTGTCATGACGGCAGTACCGCAGTCATCCGCAGGGGCCTCCGGGGCTCCCGCTTGGAGCCGGCGCCCGGCGAACCTGGCCGCCGCGGTCACGGCTGAGCTGGTGGAGCGGATCGTCCGTGGAGTCCACCCGTCCGGTTCGCCGCTACCCCCCGAGCCCGTGCTCTGCGAGACCTTCTCGGTCAGCCGCACCGTGGTCCGCGAGGCGGTGAAGATCCTTCAGGAGAAGGGGCTGGTGCAGGTCCGCCAGGGCGCCGGCACGATGGTCACCCCGCCGGCGAAGTGGAACATGCTTGACGAGCTGGTCCTCGGCGCGACCATCGCCGAGGACGAGAGCCTGGCCATCCTCGATCACCTCGTCGCGACCCGCCGCGCGCTGGAGTCCGATATGGCCAACGTCGCCGCCCGCCTGGCGAACGCCGAGGTGATCGACCAGCTGCGCAGTCTGGTGGAGCGGATGGACGAGCTCGTCGACGACCCCGCCTCGTACCACGAAGCGGACCGGGCGTTCCACGACACCGTCATGCAGGCGTCGGAGAACCCCATCGGCCGTGCCGTGGTCCGTTCGCTGGAGCGCCAGGTCATCGACTCGGCCCGTTACATGGGCCGAACCGGCCGCGCCTTCTGCGTCGCGTCCAACCACGGCCATCGGCGCATCTACGAGCGGATCGCCGCGCACGACCCCAAGGGTGCGGCCGAGGCGATGTTCACCCACATCACCGAGGCATGGGTGGTACGCCGCAGAGGGCCGGGCGAGCCGACCCGGCTGCGGCGTTAGAGGCGAGCCTCGCTCACGGCCTACGGGGCCTGCCGCGAGCGAGGCCGACGCATTCCGCTAGCGCAGTGCCCACTGCTGGTTGGCGCCGCTGTGGCAGGACCAGAGGGTGATCCTGGTGCCGTTGGCGGTGCCGCCGGCGTTGGCGTCCAGGCACAGTCCGGACTGGACGCCGGTGATGGTGCCGTTGGGGTTGACGTTCCACTGTTGGTTGTTCTGGCCGTTGCAGTCCCAGATGATGACCGCGGTGCCGTTGGTGGTGCCGCCTCCGCTGGCGTCGAGGCACTTGTCGCCGTGGACGGTCAGTTGTTTGCCGGCGGTGTAGGTCCAGTTCTGGCCGGCCGCGCCGGTGCAGTCCCACAGTTGGGTCTGGGTGCCGTTGGTGGCGCCGGGGACGGTCAGGCAGCGACCGGACTGCGCGCCCACGATCTGCTGAGCCGTTGTCGGCGGTGGGGTGGTGCCCTGCGGTCCGGCGGACGCCATCACGTCCTGGGCTCCGGAAGGCCAGTTGCCATTGGTGACCGTGACATTGCCGGAGACCACGTTGCCTCGGTCCCCGTTGGTGATGTTCGTGCTGCCGTTGGTCGACCAGTTGTTGGTGACGGTCCAGTTCCCCATGTTCTCGCCGCCCCAGTAGTTGGCCGTCGCCCACGTACCGGTGTTCGAGAAGACATTGTTGCTGGCCGTGTAGTACTTGGAGCCCTCGTCGAAGTACAGCCCGAAGTATCCGTTCGTCCGCTGGCAGTGGTTCCGGCTGATCTGCGCGCTCGGGTTCCATCCGAGGGTGTAGATGCAGCCGCCGTCGTTCATCTGCTGCATGACATCGTGGATGTAGTTGCCGATGAGCCGGTTGTTGGACGCGGTGGTCGGCGTCGTGTAGCGCGGCTGGTAGTTGTACAGGCCGCGGTTGGCATAGTGGTTGCTGCCGCCCGCGTCGTTGGCGCCCCAGCCGTACCCGATCGACATGCCGGAGTACGGCATGTTGTAGACCTCGTTCTGGGCGACGGTGCTGTTGGTGACGTACGTGGTCAGGACGGAGACGATGCCCCGGTAGTCCGCCCCGAGGTCGTGGATGCGGTTGTTGCTGATCGTGATGTCCCGGTTGACCATGCGCTGGTCGCCGGGGTGGTGGGCGTCGGCGCGCACGCCGCCCACGAGGATGCCGCCGGCTGAGCTCCGGGCGATCTCCGACCGGGTCACCGTGATGTTGCGGGCGCCCAGGCCGACGCCGCTGGCGTGCGCGCCCGCGTCGTTGCCGATACCGATGGCCGTCTGGCCCAGGTTGACGAACCGGGAGTCGCTGAAGGTGATGGTGTTGGCGGCGGAGATCTGCACGGCGGCCGGCATCTGCTGCCAGTGCGGCCGGGCGGCCTCGAACTGCGTGCAGCCGTTGTGGCAGGAGTCGAAGCCCGGCCAGCTCCAGTTGCCGGAGATGTACGCGCCGGTCTGCTGGTCTGCGTAACCCTGGTTGCTGCTGGGGCCCAGCCAGCTCGTACCGGTGAAGGTGATCCCGCTGAACGTGACGTGGTGCGCCGGCTCGCTGTACGTGCCCCCGACGCTCACCAGCGACTGCAGCCTCGGCAGTTCCACGTTGGCGGTGCTCATGTTCTGCCCGGCCAGGGGGATGTAGTACAAGGATCCAGCCGTGGGGTTGAGGTACCACTCGCCGGGCGAGTCCAGGAACTCGTACGCGTTCGACAGGTAGAACGGACCGGCCCGGTGGGGCCGCATGAGGGTGTCGTAGCCGAAGTTGTTGTTGTTCCACGCCGGCTGCTGCATCGTGATGAAGTTCCCACTGATGCTCTGCACCGGCGAGTACCGGTCGGTGAAGGAGTTGACGCTCTCCACCTCGATCCGGCTCTGGTCGGCCAGGTTGTTCAGATAGCTCAGCGCACCGCTGGAGAACCTCATTCCGGCGCTGGAGGCCGTGAAGTCGGCCCTGTTCACCTGTGTGCGTGCCCGGGTGGCGACGGCGCCGTCGACATAGAGCTGCCGGGCGTCGAGACCGGCGGGCACGTCGGCCCGCCAGATGTTCCTGGCCGCGTCGGCCACCGACCAGCCGGTGACCGCCCGGGCACCGGTGATCACCGGACGCGCCGACGGGGCGGCCCGCCACACGACCGTGTGGCCGCCTGAGCCGGAATCCTCCGCCGTCAGCCGTAAGGGTTGGGCCAGCCGGTACACACCGTCGGCCAACTGCACCACGATGTCGTCCGACATGTCGTCGTTGAGCGATCGCACCGCCGCCTGTGCGGCTGTCAGTGAACACGGCTGCGCGCTGGAACAGTCGGTGCCGGTGCCGGACGGCGAGACATACAGAGTGAGGGGCGCTGCGGATGCGGGCGCGGGGAACGCCATCACGGCGGTCGCGGTCAAACCGACTGTGGCGGCTCCGGCCAGCAGCCGCCTTCGTATCGTGAGAGGTGTGAACACGTTTTCTCCTTGTGGGGGTTCCCGGGCCGAAGGGGATGACAGCAAGAGCGAGTCCCTCCCCCATCACCCGGTCAAGGGAGCGTTTTCCAGTCCACGCAGGACAGTTCGGAGGTAGGACAGCCCGTCACGGGCGAGGGCGTCCTGCGACGGGGCGAGCGGCCGCCAGATCGAGGCCGCGGTGGCGATGGCCTCGTTCTGCGCGGTGAACGACTCGATGCACACCGCGCCGCCGTAGCCGGTCGCGGCCAGGCCGGCGAGGAAGCGTGGCCAGTCGAAGTGGTCGGCGCCCGGGGTGCCGCGGTCGGTGCCGCTGACCTGGACGTGCTTGAGGTGCGGACCAGCCGTGACGAGCGCCTCATAGGGGTCGGCCTCCTCGATATTCATGTGATAGGTGTCGATCATGAGACCGACGTTCGCGGGCAGGCCGTCGATCAGCTCCACCGCCTGCTCGACCGTGTTGACGACGCTCGTCTCATAGCGGTTGAGGGCCTCCACGCCGATACTCACGCCCCGCTCCCCCGCGTAGTCGGCCACCGGCCGCAGGGCGCGGCGGACATCCGCGTAGCAGGCCGCGCGCTCAGGCGGTGACATGCGCCAGGTCCGCCCCACCGCGGCGTAGACCGGGCCGCCGACGCAGGGCGCGCCGACGGCGACCGCACTGTCCACACACGCTTTCAGGTACGCCACGGTGGAGGCGACGGCCTCCAAAGGAGCGTTCACGAGGTCACGTCCGGGCGAGGTGACCGCACAGACGCCGACCGCGCGCAGCCCGCACGCCGCCAGCAGGTCCCGGGTGCGGGCCGGGTCCCAGTCGCCGGGTTGCTCGATCGGCAGCTCGACCGCGTCGAAACCGAACGCGGCGATCCGCGGCACCAGTTCGGCCAGGGCCTCGTCGTCGACCGGCGAGGCCCAGACCCACGGATTGACACCGATGGTGTACACCGGGCTACTTCCAGCGCTTGGGGTAGCCGGGCAGGTCGGTGCAGCCGCACATCGCGTAGTGCAGCGGCGGCATGGTGGGGTCGACGTACTCGTCCAGGTTGTCCTGGGTGATGGTCGGCTGTGGCAGCTTCCAGGGGTTCGGCACCTGCTCGCCGTCGAGGATCTTCAGCGCGGCGATGATCGGGGTGCGCCACTGGTAGGTCGGGTAGGTCGGGGCGATCGCCGTGAGCTTCTTGTCCTTCCACAGCTTCAGGAAGTCGAGCTGGTCCTCGCCGTTGATCGGCGGCACGGGCTTGCCGGCGTCTTCGAACGCCTCGACCGCCGCGCCCGCGACCGCCCCGGCGTCCATCCAGACGCCGTCGATCGTGCCGTACCGCTGGATGTAGTCGTTGACGATCTTCTTCGTCCTGGCCGGGTCGCCGTCGGTGAACTCGACGCCGACGACGTCGACGCCCGCCTTGTCGAAGGCGACCTTCGCCGCGGACCAACGGGTCTCCAGTACGTCGACGCCGGGCAGGATGCGCAGCGCGAGCACCTTGCCGCCCCGCTTCATCTTCTGGGTGACGAACTCCGCCGCGACGTGGCCGAATCCGTAGCCGCCGATCGGGTTGATGAACGTCACCGGGCAGGTCGTGTCGACGCCGCGGTCGAAGACGATGACCGGCAGGCCCTTCTGGCAGGCGGCCTCCACGGCCGGGGTGAGCGTCGCGGTGGTGTTCGGCGAGACGATGAGCGCGTGGCAGCCCTTGCCGAGCAGGTCGTTGATGTCGGCGATCTGCTTCTGGTCCTTGCCTTCGGCATCGACGTGGACGAACTCGGAGATCCGGCCGCGGTGCGTGTCGACCTCGGCCTGCATGGTCTTGAAACCGACCTGGCGCCAGGGGTTGTTCAGCCCCGCGTTGGAGAAGCAGAGCTTGTACGGTCCGGGCTTCTTGAACTTCGCGGTTTCCACCATCGCCGGGTTGAGCGCCTGCTCCCAGGGCTTGCCGGCCGGCCCGGTGGGCGCGGCGTCCAGGAGCGCGAGCTGCTTGTCGTACTCGGCCTGCACGAAGAACTTCGACTGCTCCCCGGTGCCCGACCCGGTGCTCGCGGAGGGCGAACCCGATGCGCCGGTGGTGGGCTCGTCGGTGGAGCACCCGGCCAGCACCAGTAAGGCGCTCACGGCCAGCACCGTCATGGAATGCCTCACTGAATCCCCTTTACCTGGACGGGAAACGGAAGGACGCCGCCGCCACGGCGAACAGGATGATCGCGCCCTGGACAGTCGGTTCGAGGGCGCCGGAGACGCCGTAGAAGTTCATGAGCGTGAAGAGCGTCTCCAGGGTCAGCGCGCCCAGCATCGCGCCGACGACCGAACCACGGCCCCCGCCCAGAGCGACACCGCCGAGGACCGCCGCGGTGATCGCGCCGAACTCCAGGCCGGCACCGGCCTGGAACGACACTCCGCTGTACCCGCCGATGAGGACCGCCGCGAGCGTGGCGGCGACTCCGCTGAGGACGAACGCCATGGTCTTGGCGCGCCACACGCGCACGCCGCTCAGCTCGGCGGTCCGCGGGTTGCCGCCGACGGCGACCAGGGTGCGGCCGAAGTCCGAACGCGTCAGCACCAGCGCCGCGGCGGCCGCCGCCAGCAGGACGACCAGGGCGTACGGTATCCGGCCCAGCACGGGCACGTCCTCGAACGCCGACCGGCCGAGCCGGCGGAACTCCTCGGAGAGGCCGCCCTTCGGGGCACCGTCGGACCACAGGTACACGGCACCGACGAGGATCAGGAACATCCCGAGGGTCGTGATGAACGACGGCACCCGCAGCCGCGTGGTGACCAGGCCGTTGACGAGGCCGACGACGATGCCGAACGCGAGCAGGAGCACGACGACGGGCCAGCCGGCCGACGGATCACCGTCGATCAGCCGGGCGGCGATGACCACCTGCGCGGTCACCAGAGAGCCGACGGACAGGTCCAGCTCGCCGGAGACGATCACGAAGTACTGGCCGGCGGCGAGCAGGACGACCGGCGCGGAGCGACCGAGGAACGACATCAGCGACGGCGGCGAGAGGAAGTCCGGCTGGCGGGCGGTCAGCAGAACCAGCAACACCGCCAGGATCGCGAGGATCGGTGCGAGACTGCCGGAGCGGAATCCAAGGAGCCGCGGTGGGCGTGCGATCCGCATGCTATGACGCCTTTCGCATCGCCCGGCGGGCGTAGACGGCGACCGCCGCGATGATGATCACGCCACGGATCACCTGCTTGAAGAACACGTCGACTTCTAGCTGGTTGAAGATGGCGTCGATGCTCGCGAGCAGCAGCACGCCGCCGACCGTGCCGACCACGCCGCCACGCCCGCCGGCCAGGGCGGTGCCGCCGAGCACCACCGCGGCGATCGACTCCAGGTCGTACAGTCCCTCGGTGCCCACCCTCGGTGCGCCGGCGCCGAGCCGACTGGCGAGGTAGACACCGGCGAGGCCGGCGCAGAGGGCGCACAGCACATGGGCGGTGACGAGGACCCGGCTGCCCCGCACGCCGGAGAGCCGGGCGACCTCCGGGTCACCGCCCACGGCGATCAGGTGGTGGCCGAAGCGGGTGCGGGCCAGCACGAACCAGGCCGCGGCGGCGACGGCGAGCAGCAGCAGGAACGACAGCGGCACCGGGCCGACGCGCTGGTACCCCAGGCCCTGCACCAGGGCGGGTGCGGTCTTGCCGGCCGGGCCGTCGTATCCGTTGTCGAGGTATCCCTTGAGCAGCAGTCCGACGCCGACGGTCGCGATGAAGGGGTTGATCCGCGCTGTGGTGACGAGCAGGCCGTTGACGAGGCCGATCGTGGCGCTGACGGCGAGCGTCAGGCCGATCGCCGGCAGCAGCGCACCGTCGTCACCGGCCATGGTCTCGGCGGCGACGAGGGTGCTCAGGCTGACCACGTACGCCACGGACAGGTCCAGCGAGCCCCCGACGACGACCAGCGTCTGGCCGACCGCGACGAGGCCCAGACCGGCGGCGACGTGCAGCAGGCTCACCGTGGTCGGCATGCTGAACAGCCGGCCGCCGTCGACGGTGACGACGATCCAGCCGATCGTCAGGGTGAGGACCAGGGCGACGAACACACCGGGCGGGGTCCACCGGGCCGGCAGGGACAGCGCGCCGCTCATCCGGCCGCCTCCCGCGCGGTGCCGACCGCCAGGGCGACGACATCCTCCTCACTCGCGCCGGCGGGTAGCTCTCCGGCGATCCGGCCGTCGCGCATGACGATGATCCGGTCGCTCATGCCGAGCAGTTCGGGCAGTTCGGACGAGACCATCAGCACGGCGGCGCCGTCGCGGGCCAGCCGGCGGACGAGATCGTGGATCGCCGACTTGGCGCCCACGTCGATGCCGCGGGTCGGCTCGTCGAAGAGCAGGATCCTCGGGGCGAGCGCGAGCCACCTGGCCAGCACGACCTTCTGCTGGTTGCCCCCGGACAGGAAACGGATCTCCTGGTCCTCTCCCGCGGCGCGAAGCTCGACGGCCGCGAGCAGCTCCCGGACCCGCGCGGTCCGGGCACCGCGGCCGAGCCGGCCCGGGCGGACGGCGCGGCCGGCCAACAGCGCGTTGTCGAGCACCGACTGCCCGGCGACGATCCCCTCGCCCTTGCGGTCCTCGGAGACGTAGGCGATACCGGCCCGTATCGCCGCGCGGGGCGAGCGCAGCCGGACCGGTGCTCCGTCGACGGTCACCTGGCCGGTGCTGAACGGTGCGGCGCCGAACAGTGCGCGGGCCAGCGCCGACCGGCCGGAGCCCTGCAGGCCGCCGACGCCGAGCACCTCGCCGGCGCGCAGCCGTAGGTCGATGCCGCGCAGCTTCCGGTTGCCTCCGTCCCGGACGGTCAGCCGCACCGGGCCCAGCTCCTGCGGCTTGGCCGGGGCGGGGTAGTAGCTCGACAGCTCACGGCCGACCATGTGGCGCACCAGCTGATCGGCGCTGGTGTCCGCGGTGTCCAAGGTGGCCACCGCCCGGCCGTCCTTGAGCACGGTGATCCGGCTGGACAGGTCGAAGACCTCCTTGAGGCGGTGCGAGACGTACAGCACGCCTATCCCCCGCTCCTGCAGCCGCCGTACGAGCGCGTAGAGCTGGTCGACTTCGTGGTCGGCGAGAGCCGCGGTGGGCTCGTCCATGATGAGCAGCCGCGCGTCGAGGGCGAGCGCCTTGACGATCTCGACCACCTGTTGTTGCGCCACGCCGAGTCGTCCCACGCGCGTGTCGGGCGGTATCGAGCCCTCCCCGATCGAGGCGAGGAGCCCCGCGGTGTGGCTGAGCATCGCCCTGCGGTCGACGAGCCCGCGGCGCAGGGGCTCGCGGCCCAGACAGACGTTCTGCGCGACGGTGCGCTCGGGCAGCAGGGTCAGCTCCTGGTGGACGATGCCGATACCGGCCTGTCGGGCCTCACGCGGGGTGCGGAACGTCCGCGGTGCGCCGGCGAATTCAATCGTTCCCTCGTCGGGCTGGTGGACGCCGGCGACGACCTTCATGAGCGTGGACTTGCCGGCGCCGTTCTCGCCGACGACCGCGTGCACCTCGCCCGGCCGGACCTGGAGGTCGACGCCGTCGAGCACCCGCACGCCGAGAAACGACTTGCCGATGCCTCGCAGAGCGAGCAGCGGCGACGGCAGCAGGCCAGACATCGTGGAAACCTCTGCATTCGCGTCGTCAGGTCGAATAGCTGCGAACTTTCGCCGGACGCGATGGCGACATCGCGGCCCCGAGGGTAAATGCCTAGATGAGTGCCTGGCAATACCAGCAGACATCAGCGATTGATACGCCAAAATCTGTTATCGAATCGGCCCGCTCACGGTCGCGCACCCGACCACGACGACCGATGCGCAAAATGTGTTATGGATTCGGCCCGCCGACAGTCGCGCACCGAACCACGACGATTGATACGAAAAAAGTGTTATGGAATCGGCCGCACCCGATTCATATTGACTGTTGCGATACGCCGCTGCATGCTGGCCGGCAGACCACGGGAGACGGTCGCATCTGGTGTGACTCCTCTTGCTTCCGTAGGGACTTGACTGCCCGTCACGGCGGACGGGACGACGAACTGACGGCACACGCGTGCCTACGACGCGCTCGGGCACTCCGGCGCATCTTCAGGTGCGGCCGACGCGTGCCCGTGGTCATGCCATCGTTGCTCCGCCGAAATAGGAGACGGCATTGCGTCGCATCATCTTTGTCTTCGGGGCGATCGCGAGCGTGCTCCTGTCGCTCGTCGTCGCCCCACCGGCGTCAGCGGCGCCGGCGTTCAGGGCCCTGGTCTTCACGAAGACGGCCGGTTACCGGCACGATTCGATCCCCGCCGGCCTCGCGATGTTCCGGGAGCAGGCGGCGGCCAACGACTTCGAATTGGTCCACAGCGAGGACTCGAGCGTTTTCACTCCCGCGAACCTCGCCACCTTCGACGTGCTCATCATGTTCCAGACCTCGGGAATGGTGTGGACCACGGCCGCCCAGCGGCAGGCGGTGGAGGGCTACCTCGCCAGCGGCAAGGGCATCGTCGCGATCCACAACGCCACGGACATGGGCATCGAGAACGAGTACCCGTGGTGGGACCAGACCATCAACGGCGGCGCGCACATGCCGGAGCACTCCCCCGGCGTGCTGGGCGGCACCGCGATCGTCGCGGACAAGAAGCACCCGTCGACGGCCGGCCTGCCGGACCGTTGGAACCGCAGCGAGGAGTGGTACAACTTCGACCGCAACCCCCGCGGCGATGTCCATGTCCTGGTCACCGCGGACGAGCGCACGTACAACCCCGGCCCCCGCGCCATGGGGCCGGACCACCCCATCTCCTGGTGCCGCAACACCGGCGGCGGCCGCGTGTGGGCCACCGGCATGGGGCACACCAGCGCGGCCTACAGCGAGACCCATTTCCGCAACCACGTCCTCGGGGGCGTCAAGTGGGCGGCCGGCAAGGAGCCCGGCGACTGCGGCGGCACCGTGTGGAGCAACTTCGAGAAGCGCACCCTCGACGACAACACCGCGGACCCGATGGCCCTCGCGGTCGCCCCGGACGGGCGGGTGCTCTACGTCCAGCGGGCCGGGCAGCTGAAGATCTTCAAACCGACCACGAACAGCACCGTGACAGCCGGCACGCTCAGCGTCTACACCGGCGGCGAGGACGGCCTCACCGGACTGGCGCTCGACCCCGACTTCGCCAGCAACGGCTACGTGTACCTGTATCACTCCCCGGCCGGAGTCCCGAACGACATCAACCGGGTCTCCCGGTTCACGCTCACCGGCGACACCCTGAACATGTCGAGCCAGGTGACGATCATCGACATCCCCGCGACCCGGGACCGCACGTTCGCCGAGCCCGGACACACGGGCGGATACATCGAGTTCGGCCCCGACGGGAACCTCTACATCGGCACCGGAGACGACGTCCCACCGAACCTCGACTCCAACTGGCAGGGCTACGCCCCGCTGGACTGGCGGCCGGGCAAGGCCAACCTCGACGCCGCCCGCACCGCCGGCAACACCAACGACCTGCGGGGCAAGCTCCTGCGCATCCGGCCGTCGGCGGGCGGCGGCTACACCATCCCGTCCGGCAACCTCTACCCGCAGGGCACGGCGCAGACCCGGCCGGAGATCTACGCGATGGGCTTCCGCAACCCGTTCCGCTTCTCGATCGACCCGGCCAACGGGTGGGTCTACCTCGCCGACTACGGCCCGGACCGGAACCCGCCCGCGACGAACCGCGGCCCGGAAGGGCTCGTCGAGCTCAATGTCATCAAGGCCCCGGGCAACTACGGCTGGCCGTTCTGCCACGGCGACAACCAGGCGTACGCGCCCTACAACCCGGACACCCGTGTCGTCGGCGCCAAGTTCAACTGCAACGCGCCGGTCAACAACTCGCCGAACAACACCGGCCTGACCAGTCTCAAGCCGATCGTCGCGCCGAACATGTGGTACGGCTACGGCGTCTCGCCGAACTTCCCCGAACTCGGCTCCGGCGGCTCGGGCCCGATGGGCGGTCCGGTCTACCGCTACGACGCCGCGAACCCGTCCGAGACGAAGTTCCCGCCCTACTACGACGGGGTCCACTTCTTCTACGAGTGGTCGCGCCACACCGTCAAGGAGGTCCACTTCGACTCCGCGACCGCCGTCACCCGGACCAACCCCTTCATGCCCGCCGCCAAGTTCCTCAAGCCGATGGACATGGAGTTCGGGCCCGACGGCTCGCTGTACCTGCTCGAATGGGGCAACAACTTCTCCGGTGGCAACAACGACTCGGGTCTCTACCGCATCGACTACAACCACGGCGGACGGTCGCCGATCGCCAAAGCCACCGGAACGCCCACCAACGGGGACGCGCCACTGAACGTGCAGTTCAGCAGCGCGGGGTCCACGGACCCGGATCCCGGCAACACGCTCAGCTACCACTGGACGTTCGGCGACGGCACCACGTCCACGGCGGCCAACCCGTCACACACCTACACCGCCAACGGCAACTACACCGCCCAGCTCAAGGTCACCGACAACACCGGTAAAACAGCCTTCGCCAACGTGCCGATCACCGTGGGCAACACCGCACCGATCGTCACCCTCACGATTCCGCCCAACGGCGGCATGCTCGACTTCGGCGACCGCGTCTCGTACAAGGTGTCCGTCTCGGACCCCGGCGGCGGGCCCATCGACTGCACCAAGGTCTTCGTCAACCCCGCCCTCGGCCACGACGACCACCAGCATGAGACCACGGACTACCCGGGGTGCTCGGGCACCATCGACACGAAGGTGCTCGGCGGGCACCCTGACGGCGCCAACCTGTACTACGTCCTCAACGCCCGCTACACCGACGACGGCGGCCCCGGCGGTGCGAAGCCGCTCACCGGCTACGCTCAAGCGATCCTCCAGCCCAAGCACAAGCAGGCCGAGTTCTACACGGACCAGTCGGGTGTGCAGATCGTCGAGCAGGCCGGCGCGGAGAGCGGCAAGCGGGTCGGCAGCATCTCCGACGGCGACTGGATCGCGTTCAACCCGATGAGCCTGTCGGGCATCACGAGCGTGAGCTACCGCCTGTCGTCGCCGAGCGGCGGCGGATCGATCGAACTGCGCGCCGACTCTCCGACCGGCACACTCCTGGCCACGACACCGGTGCCCAGCACCGGCGGCTGGAACAACTACCAGTCCACGCCGGCCGTGAACACCGCCGATCTCGCCGGCTCGCACAAGCTCTACCTGGTGTTCAAGGGCACCTCGAACAACTGGTTCGACCTCGACTCGCTCATCTTCGGCGGCAACGGGGTCGGCGAACCGGGCAGCGGCGACGGTGGCGGCGTGGCCGGCCGGACCTGGACGGTCGCAGCACAGCACAGCGGCAAATTCGTGGACGTCAACGGCGCCTCGACCGCTGACGGCGCCCAGATCGTCCAGTGGCCGGCCACCGGCGCCAACAACCAGAAGTGGCAGGCCGTCGACGCCGGTGGCGGCGCCGTCTACCTGAAGGCGGCGCACAGCGACAAGTGCCTCGCCGTCACGGGTGGGTCCACCGCCCAGGGCGCGTTCCTGCAGCAGTCCACCTGCAACAACAGCAACCCGCAGAAGTTCCTCGTCACACCGACCACCACGGTGGGCGTGTACACGGTGAAAAGCCTTCCCAGTGGACTGTGCGTCGACGTCAACGGCGGCTCGACGGCCGACGGCGCACGACTCCTGCAATGGAGCTGCCACGGCGGCACCAACCAACAGTGGCGGTTCACCGCCGTATAGCCCGTCCGGACGGGATGCCCGGCGTGGTTGCGCGCCGGGCATCCCTCCCTACGACCAGGTGAGGAACCGCCATGCTGTTTCGGATACCTCGGCCCCGCCGGTACGGACGGCTGTCCGCGCTGGGCACCGTCCTGGCGCTTGTCGCCGTCGGCGCCACCGCGGTGGCGGCACCGATCGAGCCCGGGCAGACCGCTCCCGTGGTGGGCGCGCAGTCCGGTCGTTGCCTGACCGTCCCCGGCGCCGGCACCACCAACGGCACCCAGACCCAACTCTGGGACTGCACCGGCGCGGCCGGCCAGACCTGGACCTACACCGCCGGCAAACAACTGACCGTCCACGGCGACAAGTGCCTCGACGCCAGCGGACGCGGCACCACCAACGGCACCGCGGTCATCATCTGGGACTGCAACGGCCAGAACAACCAGCAATGGAACGTCAACCCCAACGGCACCATCACCGGCGTCCAGTCCGGACTGTGCCTCGACGCCAACGCCGGCGGCACCGCCAACGGCACCAGGATCACCCTCTGGTCCTGCCACAGCGGCACCAACCAGCAGTGGAACTCGCCGACTCCGCCGCCGGACCCGCCGGTGCCCGGCGGCGCGGGCACGTGCGACATCTACGCCTCGGGCGGCACCCCCTGCATCGCCGCCCACAGCACCGTACGAGCGCTGTACGGCACCTACAACGGCAACCTCTACCAGGTCCGGCGCTCGTCCGACAGCACGACCCGGAACATCGGCGTCCTGAGCGCGGGTGGCACCGCCGACGCGACGACGCAGGACTCGTTCTGCGCGGGGACCACCTGTGTCATCACTGTCATCTACGACCAGTCCGGCCGCGGGAACGACCTGTGGTACCAGGGATCGAGCGTGGTTCCCGGCTCCAGCCAGAGCCGCCCGGCGAACGCGACGTCGGAGTCCCTGGCGGTCGGCGGCAGCAAGGCCTACTCGCTCTACATCAACCCCGGCAACAGCTACTGGCGGGACGGCCACCTGACCGGCGTGCCGACCGGCAGCGCCCCCGAAGGCATGTACATGGTGACAAGCGGCACCCATGTCAACGGCGGCTGCTGCTTCGACTACGGCAACAGTGAGACGACCCGAGCGGCCGACGCGGCCGGGGCGATGGACGCGATCAATTTCAGCACCCAGTGCTGGTTCGGCGGGTGCGTCGGCACCGGCCCATGGGTCCAGGCCGACCTCGAATGGGGGCTCTACTCCGGTGGCAGTCAGACCTGGAACACGAACCAGCGGGCCTTCACCAGCAAGTTCGTGACGGCGATGTTGAAGAACAACGGGACGAGCCGTTTCGCGCTCAAGGGTGGCAACGCCCAGACCGGAAGCCTGACCACGCTCTGGGACGGCGCGCTTCCGCCCGGCTACAGCCCCATGAAGAAGCAGGGGGCCATCATCCTCGGCAGCGGTGGCGACTGCTGCAAGCCCGGCGGCGGCGCGAACCTCAGCGCCGGCACCTTCTACGAGGGCGCGATGGTGTCCGGATACCCGTCCGACGCGACCGAGAACGCGGTGCACGCCAACATCGTCGCCGCCGGCTACCGCTGAGTCGCGCACGCCGATCGCCGTGGTCATCACGCTCTTACGCCCACCCCGGCGGCAACCAGCGCCGGACGCGAGCACAGGCGCACGAGTGAAGGCGGTACGTGACATCACGTGCCGCCTTCACTGCTCGCTCTTCACCCGTCGCTGCCGTTTCTCACCACTCGGAAGGGCCACCGCACAGTGGCAGGTGGCCCTTCCGGCGTGCCGCGTCAGCTCAGGGCAGGGTCCATTTCTGGTTGGCTCCGCCGTGGCAGGTCCACAGGTGCACGAGGGTGCCGTCGGAGGAGTTGGCGCCCGACACGTCCAGGCATTTGCCCGCCTGCGGGTTCCGCAGCGACCCGTCCGGGAACGCCTGCCAGTTCTGGTTGGCGCGACCGTTGCAGGACCACAACTGGACTCTCGCCCCGTCCGCCGTGCTGTTGCCGCTGACATCCAGGCACTTGCCCAACGCCTTGACCGTCGCCCCCGGCGTCCCCGTCCACTGCTGCCCCGCCGAGCCCGTGCACGACGAGATCTGCACCGCCGTCCCGTCCGCCGAACTGCCGTTACGGACATCCAGGCACTTGCCCCCGAGCCCCACGACCGGACCCACGCCGGGGGTGGGTGTCGGGCTGCCGCCCAGTTCCTTGATCCGGACGTTGCGGAACGACACGTCGTCCCCCGTGCCGTGGTTCTGGATGCCGACGTGGCCGGCGAGCGAGCGGGCGGGGTCGGTGTTGGTGAAGTCATTGATCTTCACGCCATTGAGCCAGACCTGGAGCCGCTCGCCCTCCACCAGCACCTCGAAGGTGTTCCACTCGCCCGGTGGGTTGAGCGCCGCGTCCCGGGCAGCCGTGTCCGGGGCCTTGACGGCGTAGATCGAGCCGGTCGTGCGGTCAGGCGCGTCGGTGGCGTCGATCTGCACCTCGTAGCCGTTGTTCAGTGCCGACTGCGGGTCGCTCGACGGTGGGAAGCCCACGATCACGCCGGAGTTGTCGTCGCCGGGCATCTTCCAGTCCAGCTTCAGCGAGTAGTTGGTGAACTGCCGGGCGCTGTACCAGAGCATGCCCATGCCGCCGTGCGAGGTGAGGGTGGCGTCCGAGTTGGTGAAGCCGCCTGGGCCGGCCTGCGACCAGCCGGTGGTCGAACCGTTGTAGAGGGTCGTATAGCCGGTCTCGGGCCGGCAGTCGGCCTTGGTCCGGCCTGCCGCGTACCGGATGCCGCCGAGCAGGTGCGCCCGGAACGCCGGCTCCGCGTACGACGCCTGGCTGTGCCCGCCGCCGATGTAGAAGGACCGGCCCCCCGAGTAGCTCTTGCACCACGTGTGTGGGTGGTCGGCGCCCATCGAGCCGCCCGAGTACGACGACTCGTCCAGCGTGGTGAGCACGCGCGCGGTGGTACGGGGGTTGGTCCGGAAGTTGTACCACTCATCGGTGCGGGTCCAGGTCTGCGGCAGGTGGGCGGTCGCCGCGTGCGCCCGCCCCTCCACCTTGATGTTGGCCTGCTGGACAGCGGGGTGCGAGGCGAAATAGGCGCCGACCAGCTCGCCGTAGAACGGCCAGTTGTACTCCGTGTCGGCGGCCGAGTGGACGCCGACGAAGCCTCCGCCCGATCCGATGTACGACTGGAACGCCGACTGCTGGGTGTCGTTGAGGACGTCGCCGGTGGTGTTGAGGAAGACCACCGCCTCGTAACGGCTCAGGTTGCCGGTGGTGAACTGGTTGCCGTCCTCCGTGGCCGTCACGGTGAAACTGTTCGCCGCGCCGAGATCGCGGATGGCCTGGATCCCCGCCGGGATCGAGTCGTGCCGGAAACCGGCCGTCTTGGAGAACACGAGGACGTCGTAGGCGGTGTCCGCGGCACTGACGGGTGTGGGCTGTGCGAGGAGGGCCAGGGCGGCGAGTGCCGTGACCGCCCCACCAAGCAGCATTCGGGGTTGTCTGCGCATGTCCGTCGCTCCTTTCTTGGTGACAGGAATCAGGGCAGGGTCCACTTCTGGTTGGCTCCGCCGTGGCAGGTCCACAGGTGCACGAGGGTGCCGTCGGAGGAGTTGGCGCCCGACACGTCCAGGCATTTGCCCGCCTGCGGGTTCCGCAGCGACCCGTCCGAGGACGCCTGCCAGTTCTGGTTGGTGCCACCGTTGCAGGACCACAACTGGACCTTCGCCCCGTCCGCCGTGCTGTTGCCGCTGACATCCAGGCACTTGCCCAACGCCTTGACCGTCGCCCCCGGCGTCCCCGTCCACTGCTGCCCCGCCGAGCCCGTGCACGACGAGATCTGCACCGCCGTCCCGTCCGCCGAACTGCCGTTACGGACATCCAGGCACTTGTTCGCGAGCCCCACGACCGGACCCACGCCGGGTGCCGGGCCGCCGCCGGGGTTGAAGGTGAACGCGTCGACGTCGAAGAGGAATCCGGAGCCGCCGGCGAAGGTCAGGTAGAGCGTGGTGGTGCCTGCCGGTGCACCTGAGATCGAGCCGTTGACGGTGGTGAAGTTCGTCCACGAGCCGGTGACCGGGACGGAGGCGGAGCCGAGGACGGTGCCGGTCGGCGAGCCGGCCCGAACCTGCAACGTGCCGCCCGCCCCACCTGACGACACCCGGGCGCTGAACGACGTGGCGTTGCTCAGCTTGTACGGCTCGAACGCGATCCAGTCGCCGTTCTCGATGTCACCGACGGACTTGCCGCCCTCGGCGGTCGATTTGTCGTAGGTGGTGATGCCGGACGATGTCTTGTAGTGCTCGGCCTGCCGGTGCTTCGGCTGCAGGATGTGCTGGGTGTGTGTGGTGAGCCCGGCGTTGTCGGTGTACTCGGCATCGAAGACCCCGAAGATGTTCGCCGCGTCGTCGTGTTCGCCGTCGACCGGGATGGTGATCGTGCCGGAGCAACCGGTCTTCGAGGTGATCGGGTGGCCGTGGCTGTCGTGACCGACGATGTACGTCAGCTTGACCTTGGTGCAGTCGACCGTGCCGTCCTCCGGATCCGTCACGGTGATCCTGAACGGCACGGTGTCGCCGAAGGCGAAGATCTCCCCTGCGGCGGGGCTGTTGATGGTCACGGTCGGCGCGGTGTTGCCGACGGTGATCCGCACGTCGGCGGTGCCGGTGGCACCCTGCGGGTCGCGCACCGTCAGCCTGGCCGTGTAGTCGCCGTTCGTGTCGTACGTCTTCGTCGGGTTGGCGGCGGTGGAGCTGGTGCCGTCACCGAAGCTCCACGCATAGGTCAGTGCCCCACCCTCGGGGTCGGATGAGCCGGCCGAAGAGAAGGTCACGGTCAACGGCGCCGCGCCGGAGGTCCGGTTGGCGCCGGCGATCGCCGTCGGCGCCCGGTTGCCGCCGCCGACGTGGTCGAAGCGGTAGAGGGCGGAGTACTGGTCGCCCTGGTACAGCCCGGCGCCGTAGTCCAGCACGTAGTAGGAGCCGTCCGGGCCGAACGCCGAGTCGATCACCTGCTTGCCGGTCCAGGGGAAGCTGTCGATGGTCCCCGGGGAACCGTCGGCGTTGAGGTGGATCGGCTTGATCCAGCCGCGGCCGAACTCCGTGGCGAAGAACTGCCCGTCGAACGACTGCGGGAACTTCGTGGGCGAGCTGAGGTTGGGGTCGTACCGGTACACCGGGCCCGCCATCGGTGACTCGGAGCCGCCGCCGAACGCCGGTGGGCTGCCGGCCTCGCCGCCGTAACGGATCCAGGCGGCCTTGGCGGGGGGCAGCGTGCTCAAGCCGGTGTTGCGGGGGGAGTTGTTCGTCGGCCCGCCCGAGCAGTTGTACTTCGCGCCTGCCGTGTTGGTGGCGAAGTCCCACTCGGCGTACGTCTCGGAGCTCGTGTTCGTGCCGGTGCAGTACGGCCAGCCGTAGAAGCCGGGGCCCGTGACGCGGTTGAACTCGACCTGGCCCTGCGGCCCGCGCGCCGAGGTGGCGCCGGCGTCGGGGCCGTAGTCGCCGACGTAGACGATGCCGGTGGCCTTGTCCACGCTCATCCGGAACGGGTTGCGCAGGCCCATCGCGTAGATCTCCGGCCGGGTTTTGGCCGTGCCGGGCGGGAACATGTTGCCTGCGGGGATCGAGTACGTCCCGTTCTCGTTCACCTTGATCCGTAGGATCTTGCCGCGCAGGTCGTTGGTGTTGGCGGCGGTGCGCTGCGCGTCGAACGCCGGGTTGCGGTTGGTCCGCTCGTCGAGTGGGGAGTATCCGGCGGACTCGAACGGGTTGGTGTCGTCGCCCGTGGACAGGTACAGGTTGCCCGCGGCGTCGAAGTCGATGTCCCCGCCGGCGTGGCAGCAGATTCCTCGGTCGGCCGGCACGTCGAGGATGTCCACTCTGCTGGACTGGTTGAGCGTGAAGTCGGCGTTGAGTGTGAACCGGGACAGCCGGTTGACACCCTGCCACGTCGACCAGTTGCCGCCGGTGGTGGGTGCGTCGCCGCCTGGTGTGGACAGCGGTGGGGCGTAGTAGAGGTAGATGTGCCGGTTGGTGGCGAAACCCGGGTCGATGCCGATGCCCTGCAGGCCGTCCTCGTCGTGCGCGTAGACGGGGATGGTGCCGATCACCGTGGTGGTGCCGTTGACATCCGTGCGGCGCACGGTCCCGTTGCGAGCGGTGTGCAGCACCGACCGGTCGGCGAGTACGGCCAGCGACATCGGCTCGCCGACCTCCGCGACCCCGCGGGCCAGTTGGACCTGCTGGAAGTCGGCGGGGTTGATCGGATGTGCCGAGGCCGGGGTCGCACTGGACAAGGCCGCGACGAGAGCGGCCGCGACCAGGAGCAGAGCCGAACCGATGGCCGGCCACCGCGCGGGAGCCCTCATGATTTTCATGAACATGACAATGCAGTCCCCTTCCTGAACAGGTGGCTGCCAGGCTTGGGGCGCGCGCTGCCGCGCCGTTGCCGTAGCGGGATGTCGCCAATTCGGCCCGCCAGGTGTGCTTCAGCAGGCCACTACGCCGAGCGGGGGCAACAGCTCGGAAACAGGAGAAGTCGATGGTTACCGCGCTGTCGGGTCACATCGACGACCGTGATGGTCTGTCGAGAAGGCTAGAAGACTTGCGCCCAATGTGTCCACACTTCCCTCCGGACCAGCCAGACTTTCGGTCTGTTGTGGAGCGAATCACGAAGGGCCCGACCCTTTTCAGAAGGCAACCAATCTCTCGTTGCTACGCCGGCTCTGCCGAAGTCAGCGACGCGGCCAACCAGTCCGCGACCACCCCGGGCCCGATCCGCCCCCCACGAGCGGGCATGGTGTTCCCACGCATAGCCACGCCCCAAATGCTTTGACTCTCCACCCGGCACAACAGGGTGAGCTGGCGGGCAAGCAGGTCAGCAACGTGACCGAAGTGAACACCAAACTTGAGCTGGGATGCACCGAGACCCTGAAATTGCGGGAGATACGCAAGGCCTCAATGGTCCTCAAGGCTGTCACCAGCCAACCCACCGACCGGTCGGCCGAAGTGGGCTGCCCCAACGGCAATGTCTACGTCGTCACGATGACCGACCGAGACACCCTGAGCCTGAGCGACGAGGGTGACCAGTCCGCCGGGGCGCCGTCCACCCTCACCCGGCGGTGACGGATGCGCCCGCCGACCATGGGATGCCAAGCCCTTCTCATCCATGGCCGGCCTCGCTGAGCCCGTAGCGCTCCGTCGCATCCGCCCTCCGGACGGGCTCCCAGCCGCGACGTGCGAAAGCAGTACGTGGGCGGCGCGAGAGCGCGAGGCGCAGCGCGAGGCAGGGGTACCGAGCCCGCTGGGCACTGTCCGGGCACCTTCACTTCACCGGTACGCGGAGGTCCCGCCGGGGTGGGCCGATCCCGGCGGAGCTCCACCCGACGATCTCCCAGCCGTTAAAGTGGTGCCGATCCTGTCCACCGCGTCGGAGCCGACCTTGCCGAACCTGTCCCACCTCGAGGAGATCTTCTCCGACGAGGGTGACGGTGCCGTCGGCCCCGTGCGGTCGCCCGGCTGGCAGAGCACCGTCTCGCCACAGGGCCTCGCGGTGACTTTGATCGCCGACTACACGTTCCCCGTCCGGTCCTGGTTGCCGTCGGCGGCGATCGTGGCGCTGCTCGGCGAGTTCCATGTGACCCCGGGCGCAGCCCGTACGACGATCAGCAGGCTGATGCGCCGTGGGGTGCTGGAGGCCAGCCGGCAAGGGCGGTACAGCTCCTACCGGCTGACGTCTCAGGCCGCCGTCGATCTGTGGAGCGGCGCCAGCTCGATCGCCACCTTCACCACTCAGCCCGACTCGTGGGACGGACGGTGGACACTGATCGCCTTCTCCGTTCCGGAACAGGAGAGCACGCGGCGGCGGGCGTTGCGCACCGCGCTGCGTTGGCGCGGGTTCGCGCCGCTGTACGACGCGCTCTGGGTGTCGCCGCACCCCCTCACCCCCAAGGGGCGGACCGAGGTGGCCGACCTGGCGCGAGGAGCGGTGACCGTGTTCCGCGCGCGGCAGGAGGAACTGGACACGGCGGTCGACCGCAACCCGGTCGAGGCGTGGGACCTCACCGGCATCGCCGAGCACTACCACGCGTTCATCAGTCGTTGGAGCGGCTTGCTTCCGCACATCAGCGCCGACGACGTCACCGGTGCCGACGCGGTGCGCGCCCGGACCGAGGTCATGCACGCCTACCGGCACTTCCCCATCCTGGACCCGTTGCTCCCCATCGGGCTGCTGCCATCCGACTGGCCCCGCTCTCGGGCGCGGGAAGTCTGCGTCGCGGTGTACGACGGGCTGCTCCAGCCCGCCCAGGACCATGTCCGCGCCGTGGTGACCCGATTCGCGGAGGGACCGCACCTCGACATCCGGGCCCATACGATCGCCGGCATGAGTGCGGGTATCGGTCACGGCTGACGAGGGACCGTCGCGAGCGTGACGGGGCGATGTACGACGCCATACCGCGCCGCCCGCCCCTCGATCTGTCGAATGCGCGTCGAAGACAACAGAGTTGGGCGCCAATGATTGACAGACCGGCACCCGATCGGGACTCTGACTGTTGCAACCCGATGTGGGAACGCTCCCAGAGGCGCGGCACAGGTGGTCACCGGCTCGCCGTCGCTGTGTCTCTGCCCGCAGGCAACGCCACATCGATCATCGCCACGGTCGCTGCCACAGGCAGGACCGGAACGTCCTCCACCGTTCCTGAAACGCCCACCTGACCACCCCCACGGCTACGACCCCACCACCTCGGTCAGTGCGACCGCCCCGGCCCCAACATCACTGATGCCTCTTCCCGGCACCTGACCGAGCAGCGCTCCGCACCCCCCACACCAGGAGTCTTCATGACCATGCAACGGCGAAGTTTCCTGACCCTGAGCGCAGCCGGAGCCGCGGGCGTAGCCCTGTCCCTGCTCGGCACAGGGCAAGCAGGTGCCGTCGCAAGGGCCGGAGCTCCGACCCAGCGGTTCGCGGTCGGCGTGCGGCCGTATGCCTGGAGCCGCGGCAGCCGCCGGTGGACCACCTACGTCTACTACCCCGCCACCGGCGCTCCCGGTGGCTCCCCGGTCACCAATGCGCCCGTCGCCCAAGGCGTCTTCCCGGTCTGCGTGTTCATGCACGGCTTCAGCAGCAGCCCGCAGAATCCCTGGCGACCATCCGCCCCCTGGCCGAGGCCGGCTTCGTGGTCCCCGCCCCCCACTTCGCCAACCTCAGTGGCCAGGACGTCTACAACGGCAACCAGTCCAAGGACGTTTCCGCGGTCATCACCCGGACCCTCGCCCTGAACACGGCCGGAGACCTGCTGGCCGGCCACCTCAACACAGCCGTCGGAGTCGGCGTCGCCGGCCACTCGATGGGCGGCATGACCACCCACGGCCTGCTCGCGGCCTGCTCACGGCCTGCTCACGGCCTGGCCGGACGCGCGGATCACCGCCACGATCCCGATGTCCTGTGTGGACATGGGCAACCCGAGCCCGTCGGTTCGCGCCAAGGTCCTGTTCACGCACGGCGACCGAGACGGAACGTGCCCTATCTCCTCCGCCCGTCAGGCGTACCGGGAACTGCCCGCCGCCAAGGCGTTCCTCACCTTCCGCGGCGCCGGCCACAGCAACTACTTCGGCGACTCCCGCACCGTCAACGCCTTCGTGGACTGGATGCGGTGGAGTCTGTACGGCGACACCGCGGCCCGCGACCGCCTTCGCTCCGACGCCACCTCCGGCACGACCACTTGGGAATCCGCCCTGAGTTGAGGTGCAACCACGCACGGCCGCCCCGGACGCGCATGCCGTGAGCGCAGCCCACCTGGGCCGTCCAGAATGCCTGTCGCAGCGCCCACCAGTTGCGCACGTTGACCCGGGCTCCAGAAAACACACCCCCGAACAGCCGGGCGGCTCCGGCCGCTCGCGCTCGGGCAGAAAGGTCCACTTGGGGGTTCGACACCCTCAAGACTGCAAGAGAGGAAAGCCCATGGCTTCACTAGCAGGGAAGATCAGAGTCATTCTCCTTGCCGTCCTGTTGACGGTTGCCGCATCTGCGTACGGCACGGCCCATCAGGCGTCGGCCGATACCGTGGCACAGTCGAGCGCTTCGCAGATCGTGGCCGACATGGGCGCGGGATGGAATCTGGGGAACCAGCTCGAAGCCACCACCAACGGATACCCCAGCGAAACGGCATGGGGCCAGCCGACCGTGACGCAGGCCCTCATCGACAAGGTGAGAGCGGCAGGGTTCAAGACGATCCGGATCCCGGTCTCCTACCTGGGATACATAGGACCCGGCCCGAGTTACACCATCAACACCGCCTGGCTGAACAGGGTCCAGGAGGTCGTCAACTACGCCTACAACAGGGGCCTGCATGTGATGATCAACATGCACGGCGACGGCTACAAGAACGTCAGCGGCTCCTGGTTGATCTGCGATTCGTCCTCCCAGACGACGATCAAGGCCAAGTACGAGAAAGCCTGGCAGCAGATCGCGAACAGGTTCAAGAACTACGACCAGCGCCTGATCCTTGAGTCCATGAACGAGGAGTTCGACGGGCAGTACGGCCGTCCGACCCAACCGTGCTACTCGAACATCAACAGTTACAACCAGATCTTCGTGGACACCGTACGAAAAACGGGCGGAAACAACAGTTCGAGGTGGCTGCTCGTGGCCGGCTGGAACACGAACATCGACTACACCGCGGGGAATTACGGCTTCAAGCTTCCGTCCGACCAGTACCGTTCCCCCTCCATTCCCGCCAGTGAACGGCGGATCATGATCTCCGTCCACCACTACGCTCCGTGGGACTTCGCCGGAGAGGAAAACGGCACCATCACGCAGTGGGGACGAGCAGCGACCAATCCATCCAGGACGTCGACCTGGGGACAGGAAGACTACCTGGACGCCCAGCTCAAGACGATGCACGACGTGTTCGTCACGAAGGGGTATCCGGTGGTCGTCGGCGAATACGGCGCGATCGACAAGTCATCGTTCGATTCATCGAACAACAGGTATCGCGCGGACTTCGCACGGGCCGTCGCGGCCACCGCCAAGAAATACGGGGCGGCCAGCATCTACTGGGACAACGGTGCAACCGGCCGATACGGGTTCGGGCTGTTCGACCGGCGCTCCCTCACGGTGACCCAGCAAGGCATCATCAACGGCGTCATGAGCGGCGTCAACGGCAGCATTGCCGGCTCCGCCCTTCCGGCCGGCATGTAGCAGGACCCGAGTCTCGGCGACGGGTGCATACCTCCGCATCCTCGTGGGCGCGCAGTTGGGCCGGGCGGCGATGCCACCCGGTGTGCGACCTGATCAACTGCGCGCCTACCAGCCGGAGAAGCTGCGCTGCTCCGCGCCTGGGAGCACGGTCGGCAAACGGAGGACAGCGATGTCTTCCCATGCAGCGACCGCAGTGCGCCTGGCCCAGGAGGAACGGGACCGTCTGATACGGCCGGCTCAGACCGACCGGAACCGCACACCGCGGTCGGCGCACCTGCCGCAGCTGCTTCAGCCCACCGCCCAGCACCTCTGCGGCACGTTTCGGCGTGCCCGCCTTCTTCGTCAGCCGGCGCCGGGACATCCTCGGATGGCACCGGCTCACCACCATTGTCTTCGGGGACTGAGCCCGACTGCCGCCCGGGGAGCGGAACGTGGCCCGGTAGATCTTCCTCTCGCCGGAAGCGTGCGATCGATTCGCCGAACCGGGCCGCATGGCTGCGACAGTCACCGGCGTTCTGCGGATGAGTGTCGGCAGGAGCCCCGACGATGTGCAACTCTCCACGCTTTGGAGCGGGGCGGCGCGGATGCTTGAACTCGCTCAAGCATCAGGGAAGTCGGCTGTCCGGCTCAGAGGCTGTTCGGCAGCGCGACGGTGGGGCGGGGTGGCGTGGGCATGTTGCCGCCGATGAAGAAGCTGGGGTGCGGGGGCTGGTTGTAGGCGGTGTTCTGCCAGGCCAGAGCAGTGCGGTACTGGGTGTCGTGGAGGAGGGTCGTGATCCGCGCATTGGTCTGGTGCGGCGTGGAGTAGATCCGCAGGGCCGTGTTGTTGGACGTCGGCCAGATGACCTCCTCGCGCCAGTCGCCGAGGATGTCGCCGGACAAGGACGGCGTCGACTTGGTGCCGTTGTTGGAGTGGACCCCGGAGCCGGTGAGCAGGCGGGTGTCGCCGGAGGTGCCGTACTTGTCGATGTGGGTGCCGTCGAGGAGTTCGCGCGTCGTGTCGCCGTCCCACCACGCCAGGAAGTTGCTGGACCCGGGCTTACGACTGGCGACCACAGCGCCCTTGGGGTTGCGGACGCCGCTCACGAGCGACGACCACGACTCGGCGCCCGCGCTGCCGGACCAAATGTCACCGGACACGCCCCGGCCGTTGTCACCGCCGGCCGGGGTGGACCAGAGGATCTGGCCGGTCCTCGCATCCGCCATCCAGGAGGACGGCTTGGAGCTGTCCTCGTCGACCTTGAACTCCTCCAGACCTGGCCGGGACGGGTCGAGGTCGCCCACGTGCATCGCGTCCCCGTGGCCGTTCCGTGTCGTCCACAGGCCGTTGCCGTTGTCGTCGACGGCCATCGCGCCGTAGACGATCTCGTCCTTGCCGTCCCCGTCCACGTCCGCGACCGACAGCTGGTGGTTGCCCTGGCCGGCGTAGCCGCTGTTGGCGTTGGAGTCGAAGGTCCACCGGCGGGTGAACTGTCCGTTCCGCCAGTCCCAGGCCGCGATCACCGCGCGGGTGTAGTAGCCACGAGCCATGATCACCGAGGGGCGGGAGCCGTCCAGGTAGGCCGTGCCCGCCAGGAACCGGTCCACGCGGTTGCCGTAGGAGTCCCCCCAGGACGACACCGTGCCTCGGGCTGGGACGTAGTCGACGGACTGCATCGCCCTGCCCGTCTGCCCGTTGAACATCGTCAGGTACTCGGGGCCGGACAGCACGTAGCCCGAGGAGTTGCGGTGATCGGCCGCGGAACTTCCTATGACCGCGCCGGTTCCGTCCTTCGTGCCGTCGGCGGTCTTCATGGCGACCTCGGCCTTGCCGTCACCGTCGTAGTCGTACACCTGGAACTGTGTGTAGTGTGCGCCGGAGCGGATGTTGCGGCCCAGGTCGATACGCCACAGGCGAGTGCCGTCGAGCTTGATGCCGTCGACGATCGTGTTGCCCGTGTAGCCGGACTGGGAGTTGTCCTTGGCGTTCGTCGGCTGCCACTTCAGAACGATGTCCAGGGCGCCGTCGCCGTCGAGGTCGCCGACGGAGGCGTCATTGGCCTCGTAGGTGTACGGCGAGTTGCCCGGTGAAGTGCCCCCGGGCGGCGGGGAGATCGGCACGTCCTTGTACCCGGTGCGGAACTGGAGCGCGTGCTCGGACGGCGCCTGCTCCATGCCGTTCACCACCGCGCGCACCGTGTAGTCGGCCGAGTCCGGGGCACCGGCGTCCAGGTAGTTCGTCGAGGTGGTCAGGGGCGAGGAGTTGAGCCTGGTGGCGCCACGGTAGACGTTGAAGGCCACGTCGTTGGGGTCAGTGGCCAGCCACCGCCACGACACCAGGTTCCCGCTGCCGGTGTGCACGCTGGTCAGGCCCCGATCCAGGCGTTCCACCTGCCGCGCGGTCGCGGCGTGCGCGGTCTGCGGCAGTCCGGTGAGTGCGGAGAGGGCCAGTGCGGTGGCGGCCGTCAGGCCGCGGAACAGCCGCTTGCTCGACTGGCGTTGGAATCGCCTTGGGGGCGATGCGGTGCGCGGATGCCGGTGCGGGTCGGTCACGATGACCTCCGATGTGTGGGGGGTGATGTGAAGATCAGGGAGACGGCGGTCTGACCACAGCATGGGAACGCTCCCATTCGCTGCGAGGGTAGGAATCCGCTGATAGCGCGTCAAGCATTCTGTTGGCTTTCTATGTTCGGGTGTGTTCGAGTGCGAGTCGACGAGATGCCCGTGCGCAGCCTCGCCCCCGTCGCCGCATTCCTTCTGAAAGGGCACTTGAACTGGGGTGACTCCAACCGGTTCAGACGGCCCGCAGCCGAGGCACGGCGAGCACCCGCCCACAGGATCGCACTGCTTCTTCCATTGGGTCGGTGAGCAATGGTTGACAGCTTCGTGCCCGATCGAGAAGCTGCGTGATGCACCTCCGGTTCATTGTGATGCGATTGCGCACTTTCATCGCCACACCTCTGTGATCGCTCACAGCTCCGACCTGGAGGAGCGTCCCTGGCATGCCAAGGCCGCCCTCTCCGACACGTGCCACTCGCAACAGTCCTGCCTCAGTTGTCACCACACCGAGGGAGGCAGCATCAGCTGGATCGCATGCGCTACACCAACTCCTTGAGCGTGAGGGCCAGTTGCGCCCATCACTGCCTCGCTCCCGGAAGTCTCTTTCTCACTGATCAGCTCTCCGCCGACCGCGACGTCTCACCCACGGCCGGCGGAGGGAAAGGACCCACGATGTCCCCGCAACCCCCCACACCAGCTGCCGGGCGCATCAGCCGGCGAACCCTGCTCAGGGCCACCACCGCGACCGCCGGGGCGCTCGCCACGGCCGCCGCGTTCGCCGAACTCGAGACGCCTGCCGAGGCCGCCGCGAGCTTCGTCAAGGGCGTCGACATCAGCTGGGCACCTCAGATGGAGGCGCGCGGCTACTCCTGGAAGAACGCGAGCGGGCAGACCCAGGACCTGCTGACGATCCTCAAGGGCTACGGCATCACCGCCGTACGCCTGCGCACCTTCGTCAACCCGTCCAACGACCCGGCCAACGGGCACTGCGGCATCAACGAGGTCGCCGCCTTCGCCAAGCGGGTCAAGGCCGCCGGCATGTCGATCATGCTCGACTACATGTTCGGCGACACCTGGAACTCCGTCGGCGTGCAGAACCCGCCCGCGGCCTGGCGGAACATGAGCTACAGCC
>NZ_BQUN01000199.1 GCF_026008495.1 Streptomyces sp. A012304 | reverse complement strand
GGGCGCACCGCGCTTGAAGTCCCGCAAGGACCACCGGCAGTCGATCCGGTTCACCGCGAATGCCCGCTGGAGCATCACCGGCAGTGGCCGTCTGAACCTGCCGAAGATCGGCGCGGTCAAGGTGAAGTGGTCCCGCACCCTGCCCGCCGCACCGTCCTCCGTGACCGTGATCAAGGACGCGGCGGGCAGATTCTTCGCCTCCTTCGTCATCGACACCGACCCCGCCACCGACCAGGCCCGCATGCCCGACACCGAGCACACCATCGGCATCGATCTCGGCCTCACGCATTTCGCGGTCCTCTCGGACGGCACGAAGATCGACTCCCCGCGTTTTTTGCGGCGTGCGGAGAAGAAGCTGAAGAAGGCCCAGCGGGAGCTGTCCCGCAAGCAGAAGGGATCCAAGAACCGGGCCAAGGCCCGCCAGAAGGTCGCCCGCGCCCACGC
>NZ_BQUN01000198.1:80076-96298 GCF_026008495.1 Streptomyces sp. A012304 | reverse complement strand
TTCGCCTACGACGACGAGGAGACCTGCATCGCGGAGGTCCGCTACCTCCTCTCCCTCCTCCCGCAGAACAACCGCGAGAACCCCCCGCGCGTCGAGTGCACCGACCCGGCCGACCGCCGCGGCGACGTCCTGCTCGACCTGGTCCCGGCGGACGGCAACCGGCCGTACGACATGGCCAGGGTCATCGAGGAGATCGTCGACGACGGCGAGTACCTGGAGGTCCACGAGCGCTGGGCCCGCAACATCATCTGCGCCCTGGCCCGGCTCGACGGCCAGGTCGTCGGCATCATCGCCAACCAGCCGCAGACCCTCGCCGGCGTCCTGGACATCGAGGCCAGCGAGAAGGCCGCACGGTTCGTCCAGATGTGCGACGCCTTCAACATCCCGATCGTCACCTTCCTGGACGTCCCCGGGTTCCTCCCGGGTGTCGACCAGGAGCACGGCGGCATCATCCGGCACGGCGCGAAGCTCCTCTACGCCTACTGCAACGCGACCGTGCCCCGGATCTCCCTCATCCTGCGCAAGGCGTACGGCGGTGCCTACATCGTCATGGACAGCCAGTCCATCGGCGCCGACCTCACCTTCGCCTGGCCGACCAACGAGATCGCCGTGATGGGCGCCGACGGCGCCGCCAACGTCATCTTCCGCCGTCAGATCGCCGACGCCGAGGACCCCGAGGCCATGCGGGCCCGCATGGTCAAGGAGTACAAGGCCGAGCTGATGCACCCGTACTACGCCGCCGAGCGCGGCCTGGTCGACGACGTCATCGACCCGGCCGAGACCCGCGAGGTCCTCATCAAGTCCCTGGCGATGCTGCACACGAAGCACGCCGACCTGCCCTCGCGCAAGCACGGCAACCCCCCGCAGTAACCCAGTGGACTCTCCGCACCCCCCCAGCGGAAACCTCTCTCACGGAGACTGACAGCCATGGACACCCCTGACATCCGCGTCGAGAAGGGCCACGCCGAGCCCGAGGAAGTCGCCGCCATCACGGCGATCCTGCTGGCCCGCGCCGCCGCCCGCCCCTCCGAGACCCCGGTCCACCGCGGTCGCCTCAAGGCCGGCTGGCGCCGCCTGGAGCGCGAGCCCGGCTTCCGCGCCCCGCACAGCTGGCGCTGACCGCGACACCTCGGGCCCCGACCGCCTCCATGGCGGCCGGGGCCTTCGCGCGCTCACGGTGAAGCGACCGTACGGTGAAGCGACCCGCGGACAACGGAAAGCGGCCCCGGTGCCTCCCTCAGGAGGCACCGGGGCCGCTTCCGCGTGTGTTCCTACCGCAGGCGCGCCATCAGCGCGTGCTCCACCAGTGTGATCAGCGCCGACTTGGCATCCGCGCGGTGGCGGGCGTCCGTCGTGATGATCGGGGTGTCGGGGCCGATCTGCAGCGCCTCGCGCACCTCGTCCGGCGAGTACGGCTGGTTGCCGTCGAAGCCGTTCAGGGCGATCACGAAGGGGAGGCCGGAGTTCTCGAAGTAGTCGACCGCGGGGAAGCAGTCGGCGAGCCGGCGGGTGTCCACCAGGACGATGGCACCGATGGCGCCGCGCACCAGGTCGTCCCACATGAACCAGAAGCGGTCCTGGCCGGGCGTACCGAAGAGGTACAGGATCAGGTCCTGGTCCAGCGTGATACGGCCGAAGTCCATGGCCACCGTGGTGGTGGTCTTGTCTCCGGTGTGGGTGAGGTCGTCGATGCCCGCGCTCGCGGACGTCATGACGGCCTCGGTACGCAGCGGGTTGATCTCCGAGACGGCCCCGACGAACGTGGTCTTGCCCACGCCGAAGCCACCCGCTACCACGATCTTCGCCGAGGTGGTGGAGCGGGAAGGACCGCCGCTAGAGCTTGCGAAGTCCACTGAGCACCCTTTCGAGCAGTGTCACGTCTGGCTGGCCGCCGGCGCTCTCGTCGCCGCCGGGCTGATGGATGGCGACCAGTCCCGCCTCCGCCAAGTCGGCGACGAGGATCCTGGCCACGCCGAGGGGGATGGTCAGCAGCGCCGAGATCTCGGCGACCGACTTGATCTCTCGGCAGAGGTTGCAGATCCGCTGATGCTCGGGCAGTTGCCCCTGCATCTGGTGCGGCTGCGCAGTGGTGTGCACCAGCGCCTCGATGGCGAGCTGGTACCGCGGGCGGGTCCGGCCACCGGTCATGGCGTACGGACGCACCAAAGGGTTGTTCGACGCCCCGGCGGGCGCCGGCTCGGGGGTGCGGCGCTGCGGCTGCACGGGCTGGATGCGCGGTGCCTGCGGCTGGTCGTACGGCGACGGGCCGGGGCCCTGCGGCGCGTACGGCTGGCTCGGCGCGGAGGGGAAGTTGTAACGGTTCGCGTTCTGGGAACCGTCGCCCGGGCCCTGGGCAGGGCCGTACGACCAGTTACCAGAATGAGAACCGCCTGGGGGTGTTGCCACTTTCTCTCCTCCTCCGACTGTGCCTGGCACCCATCACGTGGAAGCCGCGTCCCGAAACACTACGGCCTCGGGACGCCAAAACGCACCGTCCCACTGTTAGTTGAGAAGGCTCCCTTGGAGCTCCGCACGAAGATCGGGCGTCAGGACCGTGCCGGCACGGTCCACCAGGAGGGCCATCTCGTACCCGATGAGGCCGATGTCCGCCTCGGGGTGGGCGAGAACCGCGAGCGACGAACCGTCGGAAATGGACATGATGAAGAGGAATCCCCGCTCCATCTCCACAACCGTCTGGTTCACGCTGCCTCCCTCGAAGATCCGGGAGGCGCCTGCCGTCAGTGACGTCAGACCGGAGGCGACGGCCGCGAGCTGGTCGGCGCGGTCGCGGGGGAAGCCTTCGGACATCGCCAGAAGGAGTCCGTCGGCGGAGACCACCACCGTGTGGGACACCCCCGGGGTGTTGTCCACGAAGTTGGTGATCAACCAGTTCAGGTTCTGTGCCGCCTGGCTCATCGGGCTCACACTAACGCTCCTGGTTGTAGGTGCTGTCAGGACCGAAGCCCTGGCCGTTCGTTTCACTGCCTGCGTTGCGTCCGCGCTGGACGCCGCGACGCAGGTTGCTCAGCCTGCCTCGGACGTCCTCCGGGGCGCGGGAGACCTGTGGGCCTCCCTGGGGGGTGCTCTCGGCGGTCCCCTCGACCAGGTTGGCCTTGGGTACCCGCCGCGGCAGGCCGGAGGAGGTGACCCCGCCCGCCTTGGGCTTCCGGAGCTGCGCGGCCTGCTGCCAACGCTGGTCGTTCGCCGAACGCCAGGCGCTGTCACCGCCGTTGCCCTCCGAAGGGGGAGCCGGCGCATCCTGCTGCACGGGCCGCGCGCCGTTCGAACCGCTCGCCGCGTGGGAGCCGCGGCGGGGAAGCCCGGCGTCGGTCAGCGCGTGGGCGGCGGAGGAGGCCGTTCCCGGACGGTCGAAGCCTACGCGGTCCTGGTCACTCGCGTCAGCGGCCTGTGCGGATTCCGCTTCTGGAGCGTACTGGTCCGGGTAGCCGTTGCGGTAGCCGTTCTGCTGCGGCCAGTCGTCCTGGTAGGACTGCTCCTCGTACGAGGGGAAGTCCTCCGCCGCGGACGCCTGGGCGGGCGCCCGCTCCTCCTGGGCCGGCTCCGCATACGCGGGGTCCGGGTAGCCGCCGTTCGACGCGAAGGACTCGCCCTGCGGCAGGGTGCCGTTGGCGGAGAAACCCTCGCCCTGCGGCAGGCCGTTGCGGGACGCCGTGTACGGGTCCTCGTACGCCGGGCGCTGCCGCTCGTCGTACGCCGTCTGCTGGTCGTAGGCCGCGGGCTGCTCGGCGAAGGCGGTCGTGCCGCCGTCGTAGGCGTTCTGCGCGCCGGTGTAGCCGTTCTGGGCGGCGTCGTACGTGGGCTGCTGCGGTGTCTGGTTCTGCTGCGGCAGGTCGAAGCCGTCGGCGAACGCCGGGGTCTCGGCGGACTGCTGCTGCGGCTCGCCGGGGTGCCCGTGCGACTGGGCCTCCAGGGCCGCCCGGCGCCCCTCGCGCATCAGGGAACGGCCCACCGGGTCCAGTTCGCGGATGTCGTCGGGGACCTCGGTGTAGCGGCTGTCGTCGAAGCCAAGTTCGGCCGCCGTGCGCATCGGCTGCTGGTTGAAGTTCTCGCCCTGGAACTGCTGCTCCGGGATGATCTGCGAGACGGTGAACTCGTCGGCGCCGGCGGGCTGTTCGCCGCCACCGCCGTGCGTGATCGCGTCCGGCAGCATGACCAGCGAGGTGGTGCCCGCCTGCTCGCCCGAGGGGCGCAGCTGGACGCGGATGCCGTGCCGGTCGGACAGCCGGCCGACCACGAACAGGCCCATGCGCTGCGAGATGGCGGCGTCCACGGTCGGCGGGTTGGCCAGCTTGTGGTTGATGTCCGCGAAGTCCTCGGCGGTGAGGCCGATGCCCTTGTCGTGGATCTCGATCATGACGCGGCCGTCGGGGAGACGGGTCGCGGTGACCCGGACCTTGGTCTGCGGCGAGGAGAACGTCGTGGCGTTCTCCAGCAGCTCGGCCAGCAGGTGCACGAGGTCGGTCACGGCACGGCCGTGGATCTCGGCCTCCGGGACGCCCGAGAGCTCGATGCGCTCGTACTGCTCCACCTCGGAGGAGGCGGCGCGCAGCACGTCGACCAGCGGGACCGGCTGGTCCCAGCGGCGGCCGGGCTCCTCGCCGGCGAGGACGAGGAGGTTCTCGCCGTTGCGGCGCATACGGGTCGCGAGGTGGTCCAGGCGGAAGAGGTTCTCCAACTGGTCCGGGTCGGCCTCGTTGTTCTCCAGGTCGGTGATCAGGGTCAGCTGGCCCTCGATCAGCGACTGGTTGCGGCGCGAGAGGTTGGTGAAGATCGCGTTGATGTTGCCCCGCAGCAGGGCCTGCTCGGCGGCGAGCCGGACGGCCTCGCGGTGGACCTGGTCGAAGGCGCGGGCGACCTCGCCGATCTCGTCGGTGGTGTTGATCGGGATCGGGGCGACCCGGGTGTCGACCCGGCCGGGGTCGGTGCGCGAGAGCTGGTCGACCAGCATCGGCAGGCGCTGCTCGGCGATACCGAAGGCGGCGTTGCGCAGCTGGCGCATGGACTGGCTCATCTGGCGGGCCATGAGCGAGGCGATGATGAACGCGGTGAGCAGGGCGATGATGACGATGCCACCGTTGACGATGGCGTCCTGCTGGGCGTCGGAGGCGATCTGCCCGGCGTCGGAGACCGCCCGGTCGATCAATTCCTTCTCGACCTGGCTGTAGCCCTCGAACTTCAGGGTCGCGGCCGCCATCCACGCGGATGCCGTGATGCCCGCCTGGGCCAGCTCGGCGGGCTCCCTGCCGCTGCCGATCGCCGCGATCATGTCGTCCATGGACGGCGGGGCCACGTAGTCCTGGCCCGCCGCGTCCGCCTTGGCCTTGGCGTCGGCGGCCTGCTTCTCGCCCTCGGCCTGCTTCTGGTTCATCACCTCGGTCAGCCGGGCGGCGTCCTGCGTGGTGCCGCCGGAGACGTACTCCTGGAGCGCGACCCGCTCGAGGTAGGCGTAGGAGGTGAAGGCGGTGACCTGCTGGGCGCGGATCTTCTCGTCGGGGCTCGGCCGCACCAGCAGGTGCATGCCGATGGAGCGCTGGAGCGACTCGGCGCCCTTGGCCAGGGCGATCGCGTAGACCGTGCGGCCGTAGGCGGTGATGTTGCCGGTGCCCAGGCCCAGCTCGTTGGAGAACTCCATCAGCAGGTGCTCGACGGCGACGTAACCCTCTTCGGTCTTCACCGGGTCCATCGCCTTGGTGTAGGCGGCCTCCCGGACCTTGGTGAGGGTGGGCTCCGCCTCATCGACCAGCTTCAGGCGCCGCTCCAGGCCCTGCTTGGCCGGCATACCGACGACTTCCTTGCGGAAGGCGGCGGCCTTCTGGTCGGTGACGGCGCGGGCCTCCTTGACGTCCGCGTCGTCCTTCTTGTTCTGCAGCAGCGGCTCGGCGGAGATGTCCCGCTCGTTGAGGAGGGCCTCGGCGTACTCGCCGGCGGCGGCGACGATCTTCGCGACCTTCTCGGCGTCGCGGGCCTCCTGCCAGGTGTCGATCGAGCTCTTCACCTGGAAGCCGCCCATGACCAGACCGACCAGCACGGGTATGAGCAGGATCGCGTTCAGCCGGGTCGGCACCCGCCAGTTGCGCGGGGAGAGACGGCCGCCGCTCTTGGCGGGTGCGGCCGTCTGCTCCGAGCCGGGCACAGGGGCGGGCGCCGCTCCGCGCGGCGGCGGGGTGAAGTTGCCCCGCGCCGCCGGCTCGGGACTTTTCTTGCTTCGCCTCACTCGACCAACAACCTCTCGGCGGTCGGCACCTACGTCGTGCCGCAGTGTCTCAAAGCCCGGTAAGCCATCGACCATGAGTACGTCATTGACTATTGGGCAGTTCAGGCATTCCAGCACGACGACCAGTGCTCTTCCAAACAGTGAGAAGAGTCGATTCGATGTGATGTAAGCCCTAGATAAAACGGTCAAAAAGAGCGAGCCCCGTCAAAAGACGGGGCCTTCGTGCGCACAGCGATACCGACCGACCGCGACGCGTGGCCGTACCACCGGATTCCTCTGCCGAAACGTTATGAACACCGGAGCCGGCCGTGTCAAAGGCCACAGCCGGCTCCGAAGCGTCTACGACAACTGCCGTACGGCTCTGCTTACTTGAAGATTAACGCAGCCGCGCCATCAGGGCGTGCTCGACCAGTGTGATCAGCGCGCTCTTCGCATCCGCGCGGTGCCGGGCGTCGGTGGTGATGATCGGGGTGTCCGGTCCGATCTGCAGCGCCTCGCGCACCTCCTCCGGCTGGTAGGGCTGCTGCCCGTCGAAGCCGTTGAGCGCGACGACGAACGGCAGGCCGGAGTTCTCGAAGTAGTCCACCGCGGGGAAGCAGTCGGCGAGCCGGCGGGTGTCCACCAGCACCACCGCGCCGATCGCGCCGCGCACCAGGTCGTCCCACATGAACCAGAAGCGGTCCTGACCCGGCGTACCGAACAGGTAGAGGATCAGGTCCTGGTCCAGCGTGATACGGCCGAAGTCCATGGCCACCGTGGTGGTGGTCTTGTCCCCGGTGTGGGTGAGGTCGTCGATGCCCGCGCTCGCGGACGTCATGACGGCCTCCGTGCGCAGCGGGTTGATCTCCGAGACGGCGCCCACGAACGTGGTCTTGCCCACGCCGAAGCCGCCCGCCACCACGATCTTCGCGGAGGTGGTGGCCCGGCCCCCGTCAGAGCTTGCGAAGTCCACTGAGCACCCTTTCGAGCAGCGTCACGTCCGGTGCGCCGCCGTTGTTCTCGTCGCCGCCCGGCTGGTGGATGGCCACCAGACCGGCCTCGGCGAGGTCCGCGACGAGGATCCGCGCCACGCCCAGCGGCATGGCCAGGAGCGCCGAGACCTCCGCGACCGACTTCACCTCGCGGCAGAGGTGGCAGATGCGCTGGTGCTCGGGAAGGAGCCCCATGAGCGCTGCCGGGTCGGCCGTGGTGCTGATCAGCGCCTCGATGGCGAGCTGGTAACGCGGCCGGGTCCGGCCACCGGTCATCGCGTACGGACGCACCAGCGGCTGGTCGCCCTCGTCCCCGTACGGCTCCGCGTACGGATCATGAGAGGCGGTGGGCGGGGTCATGAATCCTCCGGGCGGGACAGCATGTCTCGGTCAGTCGTGCCGTCCGTCGTGGCCAGTTGGGGGGATTGTGTCGGCCGGACGGTGATTTCGTGAGGTGGGTGGTGCCGAGGACGGTCAGTGGAGCAGACTGCCCTGGAGCTCGGCGCGCAGGTCGGGCGTGAGCACAGCGCCCGCGCGGTCGACGAGGAGCGCCATCTCGTAACCGACCAGACCGATGTCGCACTCGGGGTGCGCGAGAACGGCGAGGGACGAGCCGTCCGAGACGGACATCAGGAAGAGGAATCCCCGCTCCATCTCGACGACGGTCTGCGCCACATTGCCGCCCTCGAAGATCCGGGAGGCGCCGGCGGTCAGTGAGGTCAGCCCCGACGCGACCGCCGCCAGCTGGTCGGCGCGGTCGCGCGGAAAGCCCTCGGACATCGCGAGCAGGAGCCCGTCGGCGGACACCACCACGGTGTGGGACACCCCGGGGGTGTTGTCCACGAAGTTGGTGATCAACCAGTTCAGATTCTGTGCTGCCTGGCTCATCTGGCTCAACTAACGCTCCTGCTGGTGAGTGGGGCTCGGGAAACTGCCGGTCTGACCGTTGCCGGCCTGACGACCCTGCGCGATGCCCCGACGGAGATTGGTCAGCCGTCCGCGTACGTCGTCAGGCGCACGCGAGACCTGCGGACCGGTTTGGTGCTGTTGCTGCTGAGCCGTGCCCGGGACGAGGTTCGCCCGGGGCACCCGGCGCGGCAGACCGGAGGTGGTGACGCCGCCCGCGGCCGGCTGCCGGACGCGCTCGGCCTGCCGGACGAGCTCGTCGTTGGGCGAGGTGCGCCAGGCACTGCCCGCGGGACGCTGGGGAGCAGCCGGAGCCTGCGGCTGCTGTCGCTGCGGCGCCGAACCGTTGCTGTTGCCGTTGTCGCCCGTACCGCCCTGCTGTCCACCGCGGAACCAGTTGGTCTCCAGCGTGTCGTACAGCGGGGTACGGCCGTCCCCCGGACCCGGGGCCGGCGGCAGCGCCTCCGGCTCGGGGCGGGCGGCGGGACGCGGCGGGACCGGCTGCTGCGGAGCGCCGTAGCCGTTGGCACCCGTCTGCGGGCGCTGGAACTGGCCGGTGCCGGCCGGGTCCTGGCGGCCGGGCAGGGAGTGCTGACCGGTGGAGGAGCCGTCGTAGCCCGGCGAGGCGAACTGGCCGGTGGAGCCGTTGTCGTAGGCCTGCGGAGCGGGCGGGGCGGTGAACCGGCCCGGGCCCGCCGGGGCGTTCTGACCGCCCGGGGCGCCGAAGACGTCGGAGCGGACGAAGCCGTCCTGCTGACCGCCCGCACCGGGACTGGTGCCGGGACCGGTCGCGCCGGGCACAGGGAACTGGCCGGTGTCCTGGGCGCCGCCGGGGAACTGCCCGGTGTCCTGGCCGGGGTAGCGGCCGCCGCCCATGGCGGGGAACTGGCCCGTCGACTGGGGGCCGCCCACGCCGGGACGGGTGAAGTCCGCGGCGGGGTCCGGACCCTGACGGTCGTCTATTCGCGGTATCTCGGCGGTGGAGCCGGGACCCTGGCGGTCGCCCACTCGCGGCATGCGCGAGGTCTGGGAGACGTCCGGCTCCTCGTGGCCGCGCGGGGCGTCCAGCGGGGTGCGCGGCATCGGCGGCTGGGCGTTGTCGTCGCCCCAGCTCGTGGCGCGCGACGTCTGCGGGGCGCCGCCGGGCAGTTCGGCCCGCGGACCGCCGCGTGGCGGCAGCTGCGGCTGACGCCCGCGACCGCCCTGCTCGGACCGGCCGCCGCCCTGGCGCTGCGGCGGCCCGGCGGGACGCCCGCCGCCGAAGAGGTCCTGGCCCTGGCCCGGCCCACCGGCCGCCTGAAGTCCCTGCGGCGCACCCGGTGCCTGGCCGCCGAACCCGGCGCCCGCACCGGCCGGAGCCTGCGGCCCGCGCGGTCCGCCGGGAAGGCCACCGCCGTCGCGGCCGGGCAGCGCGGCCCGGGGACCCTGACCGGAGGCCAGCCGGCCCGTGTTGCCGGGAGCGGAACCGAGGGCACCGCCCTGCTGACCGTTCTGCCGACGGGCCGCGGCGGCACCGGCGGCGGCCTGCGCGGCGGCGGGACCGCCGGACGCGCCGCCCTGACCGGGCTTGGGCTGCGGCTTCTTGCCGCCCTGGGCGACGTCCACGGGCAGCATGACCAGCGCGGTCGTACCACCGGAGTCGGACGGGCGCAGCTGGATACGGATGCCGTGCCGCTGCGACAGACGACCGACCACGAAGAGGCCCATGCGGCGGGAGACGGAGACGTCCACGGTGGGCGGCGAGGCGAGCCGCTCGTTGATCGCGGCGAGGTCCTCGGGGGAGAGGCCGATGCCGGTGTCGTGGATCTCGATCAGCACCCGGCCGTCGGGCAGCGCGTGACCGGTGACCTTGACCTTGGTCTGCGGGGAGGAGAACGAGGTGGCGTTCTCCAGCAGCTCGGCGAGCAGGTGCACGAGGTCGTTGACGACCCGGCCGGCGACCTCGGTCGTCGGCACGGAGGCCAGCTCGATGCGCTCGTACTGCTCCACCTCGGACGCGGCGGCGCGGAGCACGTCGACCAGCGGGACCGGGCGGGTCCAGCGACGGCCGGGCTCCTCACCCGCGAGGACGAGGAGGTTCTCACCGTTACGGCGCATGCGCGTCGCGAGGTGGTCGAGCTTGAAGAGCGAGGACAGCTGGTCCGGGTCGGCCTCGCGGGACTCCAGTTCGGAGATCAGCGACAGCTGGCGCTGGATCAGACCCTGGGAGCGGCGCGAGAGGTTGGTGAACATCGCGTTGACGTTGCCCCGGAGAAGGGCCTGCTCGGCGGCGAGGCGGACCGCCTCGCGGTGCACGTCGTCGAAGGCCGCGGCCACCTGGCCGATCTCGTCCCGGGAGTGCACACCGACCGATTCCACGGACGTGTCCACGTCCTGCGGGTCGGACTCGGACAGCTGCTTGACCAGCTCGGGCAGGCGGTCCTGGGCGACCTTGGTGGCGGTCTCCTGGAGCCGGCGCAGCGAGCGGATCATGGACCGGGCGACGACGAAGGCGCCGACCAGCGACACACCGAGCACGAGCAGGATGAGGGCACCGGAGATGATCGCCTCGCGCTCCGACTCGGCGCGCAGCTCACGGGCCTTCTGCTCCATGTCCTCGAGCAGCGTGGTCTCGATGTTGCCCATCTGGTCGATCTTGGTCGTACTGGCGTCCATCCAGTCCTGGTACGACCGCTTGTCCTGCTGGGTGATGCCGCTGGGGGAGCCGAGCACACGGTTGGCGTAGGTGTCGGCGTCGACGATGGTGGGGTTGCCCTGCTCGATGGGCTTGAGCAGCTCCTCGGCGCTGTCGTCGCCGTAGATGCTGCGGAAGCTGGCGAGCTCGGATTCCTGGTTCTGCAGCGCGGCCTCGCCGTACTGCCGGTCGTTCTCCGACAGCTCACCCGCGATGGCCTTGTTCACCGGCAGCGCCGCCGAGAGCACGGCGCGCTGGACGGAGGCGTACTCCTTGGCCGCGGAGAAGGCCGCCAGCGCACGCGTGCGCTGGATCATCTCCGGGTTGCTGGTGGCCTGCGCCATGTCCTCGGACAGGTCGAGCAGACCGGTGATGAGGCGGTGGTAGGCCTCCACCGTCTGGGTGGAGTTCTCCTTCTCCGCGTACGCCGACGTGCGGATCTTGGCCAGGTTGCCGAGGTCGCCGAGGAGACCCACGAGGCTGTCGCGGACGCCCTGGAGGTTGCCGTCGGCGCTCTTGGCGTCGATCTCCTCCGAGGCGTCGCTGAACGCGGTCAGCTGGCGGTCGGTCTTCTCCCGGACGCCCTTGATGGTGAAGTCGGCGGCGGTCGCGCCGTGCGCCAGCGGGCCCGCCGACTCGTCACGCTCGTTCTGCAGCGCGATGGCCAGGGTCGTGGCCTGCTTGGTCATGTCCGTCAGCAGCTTCATGTTGTCGAGCTGCTGGATGTCGTCCATCGACTGGTTGATGCGCAGCGTGCCCAGGGTGGTCGCCGCGACCACCGGGAGCGTCAGCAGCGCCACCAGACGGGTGGAGATGCGCCAGTTGCGCAGCGCCACGCGGGAGCCGGGGCCGGAGGCGCCGGCCGGCGGCTTGACCGTCGGGGTAGGGGGGAGAGTGCTCGGCGACGCGGACGTGCCGGGGCGCCCGGGGCGCTCACCGCCGTCGCCGGACGAGCCCGGACCCGGGTTCTGGGCGTGCTGGGGCGAGGAACTGCCGGCATTGGGGCCAGTCCCGCCGTGCGGCTCCGGCTCCGCCGAAGCACTGCCATCCCTCTTGAAACGTCCCTGCACTAGCGTCGCAACCTCTGGACCAGGCGCCCCTCCGGGTGAACGGAGGGACGGGTGTCGGCGTGTTGGGGGGCGCCCTGAATACGCTCCCCGGGTGGTCGTGAGTGACCGGCGCTGGATTCCCCTTCTCACCGCCACTCGGCGCTTCTGTGCGCCCCCTGCGCGCCGGCTCGATCCCGCGGCGGTCCGTGGAATTCCAGCACAGTGCAGGATCTGCAACAAGGCCCGTTGGCCGGGCTGTGACATCCGTGACACCGCGTGAGGAGTGGATCACGCCACGTAGAATGCGATCCGGGAACAACCCGGGCATATCCGAGCGAAGTGCCGGAACGCAAGGGGTGTCCCAGTCGCCATGATCAGGAGCGGAATGAGGGCTTCAGGTGATGAATGTCCGTTTCGTGACGGTCGACCGGGGGTCTGAATTGACCGGTTTGGTCGAGGATTCGTGAGCAAACTCACACGCGGATCGTGAGACCTTCACGCGTTCCCCGGGAATCGCGTGTTTAGCCTGACGCTTTACAGAAATCGCAAATCCGACAACCCGCGCCCGCGCGAGGGACCGTTCACCGGCCCTCCGGGTGCCCGGACACGACAGGGCTCAGTACAACAGTGAAGACGACGACGATGTTCCACAAGATCGCCAACCCGCGGCGCACGACGCTGGCGCACCTCAAGGACGCCGACGACCTGCAACTCCCGGAGCAGCCGGAGCACCCCGTCGAACTCCCCGCCCAGACCGCCAATCCCAAGCGCACCATCCTCATGGAGATCCCGGTCGCGGCCTCCGCCGCGTCCTCCGCGGAGTAGTACGGGCGCGGGCCGCCGCATGCTCAAGGCGGCCGCCCAGGATGTCAAGGGCGTCCCCGGCCGGGGACGCCCTTCCGCGTTAGCCTGGAGCGTCAGACTCCAGCCAGCTCAGCAAGGGGCCAACCAACCCGTGCGCATCGCCAGGTTCTCCATCGACGGGAACGTCGCCTTCGGCGCGGTCGAGGGCGACAAGCCGGACGAGCTCGTCCTCGACATCATCAAGGGCATCCCGTTCGCGGACTACCAGCTCTCCGGCACGAAGGTGCCGCTGAGCAAGGTCCGGCTGCTTCCGCCCGTGCTGCCCAACAAGGTCGTGGCCTACGGCCGCAACTACGCCGAGCACGCGCGCGAGCTGGGCAACGAGGTGCCCGACACCCCGTTCGCCTTCTTCAAGCCGTCCACCTCGGTCATCGGCCCCGGCGACGCCATCCAGTACCCGTCCTTCTCGTCCGACCTCCACCACGAGGCCGAACTCGCCGTCGTCATCGGCCGCATGTGCCGCGAGGTCCCGCGCGAGCGCGTCAAGGACGTGATCTTCGGCTACACCTGCGCCATCGACGTCACCGCCCGCGACGTCCAGAAGCGCGAGAAGCAGTGGGCGCGCGCCAAGGGCTTCGACACCTCCTGCCCGCTCGGCCCCTGGGTGGAGACCGACCTCGACCCGAGCGACCTCACCATCCAGCTCACGGTCAACGGCCAGCAGCGCCAGCTCGGCCGCACCAGCGAGATGATCCACTCCATCGAGGACCTGATCGTCCACATCACCGAGGCCATGACGCTGCTCCCCGGCGACGTGATCCTCACGGGCACCCCGGCAGGGGTCGGCCCCCTGGCTGTCGGCGACGAGGTCGCCGTCACCATCGAAGGCATCGGCACTCTCACCAACAAGGTTGTCAAGCGTGGCTAGCGCATCCGGCTCTCCCGTACGCGTCCGTTTCTGCCCGTCGCCCACCGGTAACCCCCATGTGGGCCTGGTCCGCACCGCCCTGTTCAACTGGGCGTTCGCCCGGCACCACGGCGGCTCCCTGGTCTTCCGCATCGAGGACACCGACGCGGCCCGAGACTCCGAGGAGTCGTACCACCAGCTGCTGGACTCGATGCGCTGGCTGGGCTTCGACTGGGACGAGGGCCCCGAGATCGGCGGCCCGCACGCGCCGTACCGCCAGTCGCAGCGCATGGACATCTACCGGGACGTCGCGGCCAAGCTGCTGGACGCCGGCCACGCCTACCACTGCTACTGCTCCCAGGAGGAGCTGGACACCCGCCGCGAGGCCGCCCGCGCCGCCGGCAAGCCCTCCGGCTACGACGGCCACTGCCGCGAGCTGACCGGCGCCAAGGTCGAGCAGTACCGGGCAGAGGGCCGCGAGCCGATCGTCCGCTTCCGGATGCCCGACGAGACGATCACCTTCACCGACCTGGTCCGCGGCGAGCTGACCTTCACCCCGGAGAACGTCCCGGACTACGGCATCGTCCGCGCCAACGGCGCCCCGCTGTACACGCTGGTCAACCCGGTTGACGACGCCTTGATGGAGATCACCCACGTCCTGCGCGGCGAGGACCTGCTCTCCTCCACCCCCCGCCAGATCGCCCTCTACAAGGCGCTGATCGAGCTGGGCATCGCCCAGGGCGTCCCGCGGTTCGGCCACCTGCCGTACGTGATGGGCGAGGGCAACAAGAAGCTCTCCAAGCGCGACCCGCAGTCCTCGCTCAACCTCTACCGCGAGCGCGGCTTCCTCCCCGAGGGCCTGCTCAACTACCTCTCCCTCCTGGGCTGGTCGCTCTCCGCCGACCAGGACATCTTCACCACGGACGAGCTGGTCGCGGCCTTCGACATCGCGGACGTCAACCCCAACCCGGCCCGCTTCGACCTGAAGAAGTGCGAGGCGATCAACGGCGACCACATCCGCCTGCTGGACGTGAAGGACTTCACCGAGCGCTGCCGCCCCTGGCTGAAGGCCCCGTTCGCCCCCTGGGCGCCGGAGGACTTCGACGAGGCCCGGTGGCAGGCGATCGCCCCGCACGCGCAGACCCGTCTGAAGGTCCTCTCCGAGATCACCGACAACGTCGACTTCCTCTTCCTGTCCGAGCCGGTCTTCGACGAGCCGAGCTGGACGAAGGCGATGAAGGAGGGCAGCGACGCCCTGCTGCGCACGGCGCGGGAGAAGCTGGAGTCGGCGGACTGGACCTCCCCCGAGTCCCTGAAGGAGGCCGTCCTGGCCGCCGGCGAGGCCCACGGTCTCAAGCTCGGCAAGGCCCAGGCTCCCGTCCGTGTCGCCGTCACCGGCCGCACGGTCGGCCTGCCGCTCTTCGAGTCCCTGGAGGTCCTGGGCAAGGAGAAGGCACTGACCCGCATCGACGCGGCGCTGGCGAGGCTGGCGGCGTAACCCCGGCGCACACCCGAGGGGCGGCACCCGGAACCCCGGGGGCCGCCCCTCGCGTATCCGGGCACCGCCGTCGCCACGCGGCATCAGGGGCCGGCCGTTCCGGCAGACGTGACCACGTGCCCCGGGTTACCGTCGGATCATGAGCATTCGCGCCGTGGTCTGGGACGTGGACGACACCCTCTTCGACTACACCACCGCGGACCGTGAGGGCATGCGCGGGCACCTGGCCGCCGAGGGCCTCCTGGAGCGCTACGGCACCCCCGAGCGCGCCCTGGACCTGTGGCGGGAGATCACCGACCAGCAGTGGGCGCGCTTCGCGGACGGCGAGACCACCTTCGAGGGGCAGCGCCGCGACCGCGTACGCGTCTTCCTCGGCCGTGCGCTGACCGACGCCGAGGCCGACGCCTGGTTCGAGCGGTACATCACGCACTACGAGGCCGCCTGGGCCCTCTTCCCGGACGTCCTGCCCGTCCTGGACGCCCTCGCCGCCAGCCACCGCCACGCGGTGCTCTCCAACTCCAGCCTCCACGTCCAGGACCGTAAGCTGCGCGTCCTCGGCGTCCACGACCGCTTCGAGGCCATCCTGTGCGCCGCCGAGCTGGGCGTCTCCAAGCCGGACGCCGCCGCCTTCCTCGCGGCCTGCGAGGCCCTCGCCCTGCCCCCGCGGGAGGTCGCCTACGTCGGCGACCACCCGGAGATCGACGGACAGGGCTCCGCGGACGCCGGCCTGCTGTCGGTGTGGATCGACCGCTACGGCGCCGCCGCCACCATCCAGCTGCCCTCCGGACGGCACCGGATCGCCACCCTCGCCGAACTGCCGGCGATCCTCGGCGCGGATACCCGTTTTGGAGCGCAGTCCACCTTCGGGTAATGTTCTTTCTGCGCCGCCGGGGAGCGGGCCGAAAGGCCGGAACCCGGGGGAGCGAACTAGAACAAGATCCCCCCAGGGGCTTGCGTTCCAGTGGCCTATGGTGTAATTGGCAGCACGACTGATTCTGGTTCAGTTAGTCTTGGTTCGAGTCCAGGTAGGCCAGCTCGCAGAGCTCATCTGCAACAGTGAAGATCTCCTTCACAAAGCCCCCGTTGTGTAGCGGCCTAGCACGCTGCCCTCTCAAGGCAGTAGCGCCGGTTCGAATCCGGTCGGGGGTACTGATCTCGATCAACTCGGGATCGCTAGG
>NZ_BQUN01000198.1:45584-80066 GCF_026008495.1 Streptomyces sp. A012304 | reverse complement strand
TGTAGCGGCCTAGCACGCCGCCCTCTCAAGGCGGTAGCGCCGGTTCGAATCCGGTCGGGGGTACGACTGGTCTAAACCACATTGGTCTATGGTGTAATTGGCAGCACGACTGATTCTGGTTCAGTTAGTCTTGGTTCGAGTCCAGGTAGACCAGCTCGGACCTGCGGAAACGCAGAGTCCACGCCCCCGTTGTGTAGCGGCCTAGCACGCCGCCCTCTCAAGGCGGTAGCGCCGGTTCGAATCCGGTCGGGGGTACTCGACGGAACGGCCCTCCACAGATGTGGGGGGCCTTTCGCATGCCCGGTCCGCATCCCGGCCCCCTCGGCTCGCGCCTCGATCCGGCTCGGGAGACGCCTCAACCCCGCTCGGGAGACGAGAAGTTCGGGGACGGTACGGGGAGAGCCTGCCGCGGCGTTGAGGCCGGCTCCCCCCGAAGGGCGTTCCCGATCTTCGGGCCGCCGGGCTCAGCCCGAGCGGCGCAGGGCCTCGGAGAGGCGGGCGGCGGCGTCGATGACGGCCTGGGCGTGCATACGGCCCGGGTGGCGGGTCAGACGCTCGATGGGACCCGAGACCGACACGGCGGCCACGACCCGGTTGGAGGGGCCGCGCACGGGCGCGGAGACGGACGCCACGCCCGGCTCGCGCTCGCCGATGGACTGGGCCCAGCCCCGGCGCCGTACGCCCGACAGGGCCGTCGCCGTGAAGCGGGCGCCCTGGAGGCCGCGGTGCAGGCGCTCCGGTTCCTCCCAGGCCATCAGGATCTGCGCCGACGAACCGGCCTTCATCGTGAGCGTCGAGCCGACCGGGACCGTGTCCCGAAGGCCGGACAGGCGTTCCGCCGCGGCGACGCAGATGCGCATGTCGCCCTGGCGGCGGTAGAGCTGGGCGCTCTCGCCCGTGACGTCCCGGAGGTGGGTGAGCACCGGCCCGGCGGTCGCCAGGAGACGGTCCTCGCCCGCCGCGGCGGCCAGTTCCGCCAGGCGCGGGCCGAGAATGAAACGGCCCTGCATGTCGCGCGCCACCATGCGGTGGTGTTCCAAAGCCACGGCCAGACGGTGAGCCGTGGGTCGTGCGAGTCCGGTGGCCGCGACCAGCCCCGCGAGGGTGGCCGGACCGGACTCCAGGGCGCTCAGGACAAGGGCTGCCTTGTCCAGAACGCCGACGCCGCTACTGTTGTCCATGAAACGATATTCCCGTCTCACTCTGTGAAACGCAAGTTCATTTTCCCGTGAGACGCGCAACCCTTGGATGCACAGCGGCCCGAAGACCAACGGGCCCGGCGGCGGACGCCCGGATACAGGGGCGCGGGCGCCGCTCCTCAAGATCTCTAGTTGGGCCGGCGCACCTTGCCGGCCGGAGGGAAAGCGATGGGTAGGACACTCGCGGAGAAGGTCTGGGACGACCATGTCGTCCGGCGCGCCGAGGGCGAGCCCGACCTCCTCTTCATCGATCTGCACCTGCTGCACGAGGTGACCAGCCCGCAGGCCTTCGACGGCCTCCGCAAGAGCGGCCGCAAGGTGCGCCGCCTCGACCTCACCATCGCGACCGAGGACCACAACACCCCGACCCTCGACATCGACAAGCCCATCGCGGACCCGGTCTCCCGTGTCCAGCTGGAGACGCTGCGCAAGAACGCCGCCGAGTTCGGCGTCCGGCTGCACCCGCTCGGCGACGTCGAGCAGGGCGTCGTGCACGTCGTCGGCCCGCAGCTGGGTCTGACCCAGCCGGGCATGACCGTCGTCTGCGGCGACTCCCACACCTCCACGCACGGCGCCTTCGGCGGTCTGGCGTTCGGCATCGGCACCTCGCAGGTCGAGCACGTGCTGGCCACCCAGACGCTGCCCATGGCCCGCCCCAAGACCATGGCGATCACCGTCAACGGCGAGCTGCCCGAGGGCGTCACCGCCAAGGACCTGATCCTGGCGATCATCGCGAAGATCGGCACGGGCGGCGGCCAGGGTTACGTCCTGGAGTACCGCGGCGCCGCCATCGAGAAGCTCTCGATGGAGGCCCGGATGACCATCTGCAACATGTCGATCGAGGCCGGCGCCCGAGCGGGCATGATCGCCCCCGACGAGACCACCTTCGAGTACCTCAAGGGCCGCCCGCACGCCCCCAAGGGCGAGGACTGGGACGCGGCCGTCGCGTACTGGAAGACGCTGAAGACGGACGAGGACGCCGAGTTCGACGCCGAGGTCGTCATCGAGGCCGCCGAACTGTCGCCGTTCGTCACCTGGGGCACCAACCCCGGCCAGGGCGCGCCGCTTTCGGCGGACGTCCCCGACCCGGCTTCGTACGAAGACGCTTCGGAGCGCCTCGCCGCCGAAAAGGCCCTGGAATACATGGGGTTGGAGGCCGGGCAGCCGCTGCGCTCCATCAAGGTGGACACCGTCTTCGTAGGCTCCTGCACCAACGGCCGCATCGAGGACCTGCGCGCCGCCGCCGATCTGCTGCGGGGCCGCAAAGTCGCCGACGGCGTACGGATGCTGGTCGTCCCGGGCTCCGCGCGCGTGGGCCTCCAGGCCGTCTCCGAGGGCCTGGACGTCGTCTTCAAGGAGGCCGGCGCCGAGTGGCGGCACGCGGGCTGCTCGATGTGCCTGGGCATGAACCCCGACCAGCTGGCCCCGGGTGAGCGCTCCGCGTCCACCTCCAACCGCAACTTCGAGGGCCGGCAGGGCAAGGGCGGTCGTACGCACCTGGTGTCGCCGCAGGTCGCGGCCGCCACGGCCGTCCTGGGCCACCTGGCCTCCCCGGCCGACCTGTCCGACGCCGAGACCCGTACGCCCGCTGGAGTCTGATCAGTCATGGAAGCATTCACCACGCACACCGGCCGGGCCGTCCCGCTGCGCCGCTCCAACGTCGACACCGACCAGATCATCCCTGCTCACTGGCTCAAGAAGGTCACGCGGGACGGGTTCGAGGACGGGCTGTTCGAGGCCTGGCGCAAGGACCCGGAGTTCGTCCTCAACCGCCCCGAGCGGCAGGGTGCGACCGTGCTGGTCGCCGGCCCCGACTTCGGTACCGGCTCCTCCCGTGAGCACGCCGTCTGGGCACTGCAGAACTACGGCTTCAAGGCCGTGATCTCCTCCCGCTTCGCCGACATCTTCCGCGGCAACTCGCTGAAGAACGGTCTGCTCACGGTCGTTCTGGAGCAGAAGATCGTGGACGCGCTCTGGGAGCTCACCGAGAAGGACGCGACTGCTGAGGTCACTGTGGACCTTGAGGCGCGTGAGGTGCGTGCCGCGGGCATCACCGCCCCCTTCGAGCTGGACGAGAACTCCCGCTGGCGGCTGCTGAACGGGCTGGACGACATCTCCATCACCCTTCAGAACGAGGCCGACATCGCCGCCTACGAGGCCAAGCGCCCGTCGTACAAGCCGCGGACGCTCCAGGTCTGAGGCCGCCGGTACGGTCGAGTTTCGGCCACCGCGACACCCCCTCCGTACCCCCGATCGGTCCGATCGGGGGTACGGCCATGTCTGCACCCGTTCGGCCCCGCGAGTCCTCACCTCTTCTCCCAACTTCCCACGTTAAGAAGGTGGTTGCCGGGGTACGCGCTCACTGAGGACGCGACCTCCCGAGATGCCCGGAAGGCCGTTTGAGGCGGCAGTTGCCCCCTGCGCGGGCGACAACTCGCCCCAGATGGCACAATCTGTGCATGGAACACGACGGCCAACTCCAGCTCTATACGGCGGTCGCGGACCGACTCAAGGAAGCGCACGCAAGAGTGCGCGCACTGCAAGTCCCGGAGGGCGTACGGATGGCGCTGACCCGGAAGCTGCTGGTCATTACGGCCGCGGCCAAGCACGATCTCGCCGATGCGACAAGGCGTCTGGAGCGGTTCATGGCGGACCTCGACGAGGGGCGCGTGCCCGAAGAGGAGCGTTGATCGCCTCCGGGGCAGCCGAGTTCGTTGCGGCACTAGGGTGATTAGCCCGTTTCGTGTTTGATTTGCGGTATATATCTGCCTAACGTGCGAAAAAGCTTGAACACTTTCGTTCTGGCGATGTCTCCGAAGGGGAAGACGTGAACAAGGCGCAGCTCGTAGAAGCGATTGCCGACAAGCTGGGCGGCCGCCAGCAGGCCGCCGACGCGGTCGACGCGGTCCTGGACGCCATCGTCCGCGCGACCGTCGCCGGGGACCGGGTCTCGGTCACCGGCTTCGGTTCGTTCGAGAAGGTCGACCGTCCGGCTCGTTACGCCCGTAACCCCCAGACGGGCGAGAGGGTTCGGGTCAAGAAGACGTCCGTGCCGCGCTTCCGCGCGGGTCAGGGCTTCAAGGACCTGGTCAGCGGATCGAAGAAGCTCCCGAAGAACGACGTCGCCGTGAAGAAGGCCCCCAAGGGCAGCCTGACCGGTGGTGCCTCGGCGACGGTCAAGAAGGCCGCCGCGAAGAAGGCCGCCCCGGCGAAGAAGGCGACGGCCGCCGCGAAGAAGGCCGCCCCGGCGAAGAAGACGACGGCCGCCGCGAAGAAGACCACGGCCGCCGCGAAGAAGACGACCGCGAAGAAGGCCACCACCCAGAAGACGGCCGCGGCCGCCAAGAAGACCGGCACGGCCAAGACCGCCGCCGCCAAGAAGACGACGGCCCAGAAGGCCCCGGCGAAGAAGGCGACGGCCACCAAGGCCCCCGCCAAGAAGTCGACTGCCCGCAAGACCACCGCCAAGAAGACCACCGCCCGCTAGGCGACGCAGGTCAAGGGCGTTTACGCCGGGCCGGACTCCCCTCGGAGTCCGGCCCGCGGCGTGTTCGGCGGCGCTCCGACGGCCTCCAGAAGGTGTGCGGCAGCCTCAGAAGGTGTGCAGCGTCACCAGAGTCACGCGCCGGGCGTCCCCTTCGCCCTCGGTCTCGATCCGCACGCGCTGTCCCGGCCGCAGCAGCCGCAGCCCGCCCGCGTCGAACGCCGGCGCGTCGAAGGGCACCGGCGTGCCGTCGTCCAGCAGCACCTGTCCGCTGCGGGTGTCGGGGTCGTACGTGTATGCGGTGGCCTGCATGACGGCAGCCTACTGCCCGGGGATCAGCAGACGCGCGGCCGCCGCGGCCGTCCGGGGGCCCACCCCCAGCGCCAGAGCCGCCCGGAGGTCCTCCCCGGTGTCCACGTCCTGCCGTACCGAATCCACCCCGTCGAGGGTCAGCTCCGCGGCGCCGGAAGCGCGGTGACGGGCGCGTGAATCGGTACCGAATGCGGGGAGCAATTCACGGCCGGGCGCCACGGCGAGAAGAGTCGTTCCTATTCCGGCTGCATCCGGGAGAAATGCGCGCGGGAATTTCGAGGCCGCATCGAGAACTCGGGCCAATTCCCCCGGACGCAGTGCCGGGAGATCGGCGTTCAGAGCGGCGAGCGCGCTGTCGGCATGTGTGGCGCGCACGGCGGCCGCCGCGTGCGCGAGCGCGGCGTTCAGGCCGGAGCGCGGCTCGTCGGCGACCACACGGGCGCCCAGGGCGGCCAGCACCGGCCCGGCCAGCGTGTCGTCCGTGACGACCGCCACATCCCGTACGACAGGGCAGGCCAGCGCGGCCGACACGGTGTCCTCGGCGAAGGCGAGGGCGAGCCCCGGGCGCAGACCGTCGGCGGCGGTGTCCGCGAGCCTGCTCTTGGCCAGCGCCAAGGGCTTCAGAGGTATGACCAAGCTCCACTGCACCGGTGTACCGTCCCTCTCTCGTCGCGGCCATTGTCACCCGGCCCCTCGGGCGCCACGCCGGTCGGGGCGTACGGTGTCCTCGACAGACCGGCGGCCCGGGGCGACACTTGTGCGGCCCCCTGGCGCCGGAGGAAGTCCTAGAGGAAGGTGTCCGCGTGCCCCGCCGCAGAATCGGCTTCTGGTACCGCTTCGCTGCGGTGCTCTGCAAACCGCCGCTGGTGATTCTGATCAAGCGGGACTGGCGTGGGATGGAGCACATTCCGGCCGAGGGCGGATTCATCACCGCGGTGAACCACAATTCGCACGTCGACCCCTTCGCATACGCGCACTACCAGTACAACACCGGACGAGTGCCGCGTTTCCTGGCGAAGAGCGGGCTGTTCAGGAAAGGGTTCGTCGGTGCGGCGATGCGCGGCACCGGACAGATTCCCGTCTACCGCGAGAGCACCGACGCGCTCAGCGCCTTCCGGGCCGCGATCGCCGCCGTGGAGCGCGGTGAATGCGTCGCCTTCTACCCCGAGGGCACCCTCACCCGTGACCCCGACGGCTGGCCCATGACCGCCAAGACCGGCGCGGCGCGCGTCGCCCTGCAGACCAAGTGCCCGGTCATCCCGGTCGCGCAGTGGGGCGCCAACGAGCTGCTCCCGCCCTACGCCAAGAAGCCCAACATCCTTCCCCGCAAGACCCACCACGTCCTCGCGGGCCCGCCGGTGGACCTCGCCCGGTTCTACGACAAGGAGATGACCCCCGAGCTGCTGAAGGAGGCGACGGAGGTCATCATGGCCGCCATCACCCGCCAGCTCGAGGAGATCCGCGGCGAGAAGGCACCCGAGACGCCGTACGATCCGCGCCGGGAGAGGATCGAGCAGCGGCGCCAGACGGAGGCGCAGACCCGGGGCAACCAGGCAGAAGGGCAGAGCACGTGAGCAAGCCGGTCAAGGCGGCGATCCTCAGCGCCGGTTCGTGGGGCACGGCCTTCGGCATGGTGCTCGCCGACGCGGGGTGCGAGGTCACCCTGTGGGCCCGCCGCGCGGAGGTCGCCGAAGCGATCAACTCCACTCGGACCAACCCCGACTACTTGCCCGGCGTCGAGCTGCCGCGCACCGCGCGGGCCACCACGGACGCGGCCGAGGCCACCGCGGACGCCGACTTCACGGTCCTGTCCGTGCCCTCCCAGACGCTCCGCGCCAACCTCGCCGAATGGGCCCCGCTGCTGGCGCCCGACACGGTCCTCGTCTCGCTGATGAAGGGCGTCGAACTCGGTACGACCATGCGGATGAGCGAGGTGATCGAGGACGTCACCAAGGTCGGCGCCGACCGTGTCGCCGTCGTCACGGGGCCCAACCTGGCCCGGGAGATCGCCTCCCGCATGCCGGCCGCGGCCGTGGTCGCCTGCACCGACGAGCGGGTCGCCCAGCGCCTCCAGGCCGCCTGCCACACGCCGTACTTCCGCCCCTACACCAACACCGACGTGGTGGGCTGCGAGCTGGGCGGCGCGGTGAAGAACGTCATCGGGCTCGCCGTCGGCATCGCGGACGGCATGGGGCTCGGTGACAACGCCAAGGGCTCGCTCATCACCCGAGGGCTCGCCGAGACGACCCGGCTCGGCCTCGCGATGGGCGCCGACCCGCTGACCTTCTCCGGCCTCGCGGGCCTGGGCGACCTGGTGGCGACCTGCTCCTCGCCGCTCTCCCGCAACCACACCTTCGGCACCAACCTCGGCAAGGGCATGACCCTCCAGGAGACCATCGCGGTCACCAAGCAGACCGCGGAGGGCGTCAAGTCCTGTGAGTCGGTGCTGGATCTGGCGCGCCGGCACGGCGTCGACATGCCGATCACGGAGACGGTCGTCGGAATCGTGCACGAGGGCAAGCCCCCGGTGGTCGCCCTCAAGGAGCTGATGTCGCGCAGCGCGAAGCCCGAACGACGCTGAGCGAACCCCCGGGGCGGACGCTGTCTCGGGGAACTACCACCGGGTACTCTCATCGCGATATGAGCACCGAGAACCTCCCCCAGAGCCCCGAGCAGCCGTCCCGCAAACCGCGCGTGGCCGTCGTGTGCGGCGGGCGCAGCTCCGAACACGGGATCTCCGTGGTCACCGCGGGCGCCGTTCTGAAGGCCATCGACCGGACGAAGTACGAGGTCCTGCCGATCGGCATCACCCGGGACGGCCGTTGGGCCCTCACCGCCGACGCGCCCGAGCGCATGGCGATCACCGACCGCCGCACGCCCAGCGTCGACGAGCTGGCCGAGTCGCCCGAGGGCGGCGTGGTGCTCCCCGTCGACCCCGCCAGCCGCGAAGTCGTGTACTGCGAGCCCGGATCGGTGCCCAAGGCGCTCGGCGAGGTCGACGTCGTCTTCCCGGTCCTGCACGGCCCCTATGGCGAGGACGGCACACTCCAGGGCCTGCTGGAGCTCTCCGGCATTCCGTACGTGGGTTCGGGTGTGCTCGCCTCGGCCGTCGGCCAGGACAAGGAGTACATGAAGCGGGTGTTCTCCTCCTTCGGGCTCAAGGTGGGCCCGTACGTGGTGATCCGGCCCCGCGAGTGGCAGCGGGACGAGTCCGCCGCCCGCAAGAAGATCGTCGACTTCGCCGGCGAGCACGGCTGGCCGCTGTTCGTGAAGCCCGCGCGCGCGGGTTCCTCGATCGGCATCACCAAGGTCGAGGACCTCGCCGGCCTCGACGAGGCGATCGCCGAGGCCCAGCGCCACGACCCGAAGATCCTCGTCGAGGCGGCGCTGCGCGGCCGGGAGATCGAGTGCGGCGTGCTGGAGTTCGAGGACGGTCCGCGCGCCTCCGTCCCGGCCGAGATCCCGCCGCCGGACGCGCACGCGTACTACGACTTCGACGCCAAGTACATCGACTCCACCCCCGGCGTCGTCCCGGCCCCGCTGACGCCCGAGGAGACCGCCGAGGTGCAGAAGCTCGCGGTGGCCGCCTTCGAGGCCGCGTCCTGCGAGGGGCTCGTACGGGCGGACTTCTTCCTCACCGAGGACGGGGAGTTCGTGATCAACGAGATCAACACCATGCCCGGCTTCACGCCGATCTCCATGTACCCGCAGATGTGGCAGGCGAGCGGCATCGGCTACCCGGAGCTGGTGGACCGGCTCATCCAGGCGGCGCTGAACCGGTCGACGGGGCTGCGCTAGGCTCTGTCGTTCGGATCAGGCCGGCGGTGAGGTGCGGTGTCTTCCGGCCGACCCGAGCGGGGTCCGGTGCGTGAGCCGCAAGGCGGAGGGGGAGTCGACGCGAGGGGGGCGCCTCCTGCGCGAGCGAGGCCGGGCGTGGGGGAGCCGGCGAGTGACGCGACCCCTCCGGGGCAGTGCGTGCCGGGGTGATCCGCACGACAGCGCCCAGCCCTTCGAGGGCGTGGGGCCGCGGTGGCGCACCGCGGCCGGGGCTCAGTCCGCGATCCCCTCGGGGATCGTCTTCTTGACGGCGGAGGCCAGGTCGACCAGCGGCGCCAGGCCGTCCGCCGTGCGGTCCTCGGGGATCGACACCTCGACATACGCCTTGCGCAACGCGGTCGTGAAACGGAAGGAGCCGTCCCGCTGCTTCTCCAGCAGCCACCCCACGCCGTTCACCTCGACCCCGTCGGCCTCTGTATCGCTCATCTTCTCGGGCCGTTCGACACCACAGCGCAGTATGATCGCCGGGTTCCCCCAGCCCGCGGTCAGTGCGGACTCGGGTGAGGGATCCCGGCGTTCCTGGTCGTCCACCGTGGACGGCAGCGCCTCGTCCAGGTTTCGGCACAGTTCGGTGACCGTTGCCGAGGGGCTGGGAACCGCCGCTGAAGCGTCACCGTCTGCTGAGGAGCAGCCCGCCGCAGCGAGCAGCAGGGCGAGCGAGGGCAGAACGACTGGCCGGTGACGGAAAAGGTTCACCGGCCAAGGGTAGACGGGGGCTACAGATGCACCACGGGGCAGGTCAGGGTACGGGTGATCCCGTCCACCTGCTGGACCTTGGCGACCACCATCCGGCCGAGGTCGTCGACCGTGTCGGCTTGGGCCCGCACGATCACGTCGTAGGGACCTGTCACGTCCTCGGCCTGGACGACCCCAGGGATCTTGCTGATCGTCTCGGCGACGGTCGACGCCTTGCCGACCTCCGTCTGGATCAGGATGTACGCCTGTACCACGGAACCTCCAGGGCGGCCACGAGGATCATGTGGGGAAAAGGAACGCCACGGTATCGCGTCGCCGCCAGCCGCGGGGAGACCTGCGGGGGGCGCGGCCCCCGCGCCGGGGTGCAGGCACGACAGAAGTTGACGGTCACCTCGACCGTATCGAGGACACTGGTCCTGCGCGACCGGGCACAGACAGGTACAGAAGGGGCGAAAGGGCAATGAAGGGCACTGTTGGTGAGCTCGGGGAGTTCGGGCTCATCAGGGAGCTCACCTCCCGTCTCACCACCACCCCGGCGGTCCGGGTGGGCCCCGGCGACGACGCCGCGGTGGTCGCGGCGCCCGATCGCCGGGTCGTGGCCAGCACCGACATCCTGCTGGAGGGCCGGCACTTCCGCCGCGACTGGTCCACCGCCTACGACGTCGGCCGCAAGGCCGCCGCCCAGAACCTCGCCGACATCGCCGCGATGGGCGCCGTCCCCACCGCCCTGCTGCTCGGCCTCGTCGTCCCCGCCGAGCTGCCGGTCACCTGGCCGAGCGAGCTGATGGACGGCCTGCGCGACGAGTGCCAGGTCGCGGGTGCCTCCGTGGTCGGCGGTGACGTCGTACGCGGCGACACGATCATGGTGTCGATCACCGCCCTCGGTGACCTGCGCAACCAGGAGCCCGTCACCCGGGCCGGCGCCCAGCCCGGCGACCTCGTCGCGGTGACCGGCTGGCTCGGCTGGTCCGCCGCCGGGTACGCGGTCCTCTCCCGTGGTTTCCGCTCGCCCCGCGCCTTCGTCGAGGCCCATCGCCGCCCGGAGCCGCCGTACCACGCGGGTCCGGCCGCCGCCGCGCTGGGCGCGACCGCGATGTGCGACGTCAGCGACGGGCTGATCGCGGACCTCGGGCACATCGCGGAGGCCAGCAAGGTCCGTATCGACGTCCGCTCCGGCGCGATCGACATCCCGACGCAGATGAACGACATCGGTCAGGCCGTCGGCGTCGATCCTCTCCAGTGGGTGCTGGCCGGGGGAGAGGACCACGCGATCGTGGCGACCTTCCCACCGGACGTGAAGCTCCCCGCCCGCTGGAAGGTGATCGGCGAGGTCCTCAACCCCTCCGCGCTTCCCCAGGTCACGGTCGATGGGGCGCCCTGGACCAGCAAGGGCGGCTGGGACCACTTCGGGGACATCGAGTCATGACGTCCGCCGGTGCGCCGCCGCGGGTGCTGACGGTCGCCGGCTCCGACTCCGGCGGCGGCGCGGGCATCCAGGCCGACCTGAAGACGATGCTCGCGCTCGGCGTGCACGGCATGAGCGTGCTCACGGCCGTCACCGCGCAGAACTCCCTCGGTGTGCAGGGCGCTTGGGAACTGCCCGTGGCGGCGGTACGGGCCCAGTACCGCAGCGTCGTCGACGACATCGGCGTCCAGGCCGTGAAGACGGGCATGCTGGCGTCGGCCGAACTCGTCGAAGCGGTGGCCGAGTTGATCGCCGGCACGGACGCGCCGGCCGTCGTGGACCCCGTCGGCGTCTCCAAGCACGGGGACCCGCTGCTGGCGGCGTCCGCGCTGGACTCGGTCCGTACGAAGCTGCTGCCGGTGGCGACCGTGGCGACGCCGAACCTCGACGAGGTGGCCCAACTCACGGGCGTGCGCGTCGAGTCGGAGTCCGGGATGCGGGAGGCCGCCGCGGCGCTGCTCGGGTACGGGCCCCGATGGGTGCTGATCAAGGGCGGCCATCTGTCCGGCGACGCCGTGGACCTGCTGACCGACGGCGGTGCCGAGCACTGGCTGCGCGCCCCCCGCCACGACAACCGGCACACGCACGGCACGGGCTGCACCCTCGCGTCGGCGATCGCCTCGCACCTCGCGCGAGGACGGTCCGTGCCGGACGCGGTGACGGCGGCCAAGGAGTACGTCACGGGGGCCATCGCGGCCGGCTTCGCGCTGGGGGGCGGCATCGGGCCGGTGGATCACGGGTGGCGGTTCCGGGGCGACCGGTAGGCGTGCGGCGGGGCGCGTCTTCTGAGCGACCCGTGGAGCGGCGGAGAGACGGCCGTCGCGCAGCAGAAAGCCGGTCCACGCGATGTGGACCGGCTTTCTACAGCGAACCGGCAGTGGCCGCGCGCTCAGCTGAGCGTCAGCGCGAGACCTTGCCGGCCTTGATGCACGAGGTGCAGGCGTTCACGCGCTTCGGCGTCCCGCCGACCACGGTACGCACACGCTGGATGTTCGGGTTCCAGCGGCGGGACGTACGGCGGTGCGAGTGCGAGATGTTGTTGCCGAAGCCCGGCCCCTTGCCGCAGACGTCGCAGTTGGCAGCCACGGGTCACTCCAAAGACTTCAGATGCACTTACGGTTGATCCCGGCATGCCGGGATCACGATCATGGGATCAAAGATCTGAGTGGCGTTGCCAGGGGAGAGCCCGATTGGATCGGGCAACCGGAGCAGCATACAACGACTGCGCCAGTACAACGAAACTACCATGGTCGCCCAGGCCCCGGCTCCGGCCCTCTTCCGTCCGGCACCCGCCCTGGGTCTACGCTGCGTCCCAGTCCAGCAGCTCAAGGAGGCGCAGGTGCCGCAGGTGCCGCCGACGTTCTTCGATGCTCTCGCGGTGCGCACCTGGTGCGGTCTCGCGCTGCGCGCCCTGGGACGGGCGCGTGAGGAGATCGACGCGATCAACGTGTATCCCGTCGCGGACGGGGACACCGGCACCAACCTGTATCTGACCGTCGAGTCGGCGGCGACCGCGGTGGAGGCGGTGTTCGCGGGGTACGAGGCCGGTGCGGAGCCCGCCGGGGCGCCCTCCCTGGCCGACGCCGCGCGGGCAATGGCGCACGGCGCGCTCATCGGGGCGCGCGGGAACTCCGGGACGATCCTCGCGCAGCTGCTGCGGGGCATGGCCCAGGTGCTCGCCGCCGAGGGTGAGACCCCGCACACCGACGCGCGGGGGCTGCGGCTGGCCCTGCGGCACGCCGCCGACTCCGCCCGCCAGGCCGTCGCCCATCCCGTCGAGGGCACGGTCCTGTCGGTCGCCTCGGCCGCCGCCGACGCCGCCGACGCCGCCGGAGGGGCCGGAGGGGCCGAGGGGGACTGCGGGACGGTCGCGCGGGCGGCGTACCGGGGGGCGTGCACGGCCCTCGCCGCGACCCCGCGCCAGCTGGCGGTCCTGGAGCGGGCCGGAGTGGTCGACGCGGGCGGACGGGGGCTGGTTGCGGTGCTCGCCGCGCTGGTGGAGACGTTCACGGGAGAGCGGCCCGCGGACTCCGCCGCCCCCGTGCCCGGCACCGAGAACCCCCCTGCGCACGCGCGCGTGGAGCTCGGTACGGCGGACCTCTGCGCGGCGGAGGAGACCCCCGGCGAGACCGGCGGCCCCGCCTTCGAGGTGATCTACCTCCTGGAGGCCGAGGACGCGGCCGTGGCCCGGCTGCGGGAGCGGCTCGACGCCCTGGGCGACTCCCTCGTCGTGGTCGGCGGCGACGGGCTGTGGAACGTCCACGTCCATGTCGACGACGCCGGAGCCGCCGTGGAGGCGGGCGTCGAGGCCGGCCGGCCCTACCGGATCCGCATCACCCACTTCGGCGTCGACGACGTGCACGCGCGCGGGGGCGAGCGCCCGCCCCGCGAGCGGGCCCAGCGGGCCGTCGTCGCCGTCGTGCCGGGCGAGGGCCTGGCCGGGCTGTACGCCGAGGCCGGCGCGACCCCGGTGCTCGCACGCCCCGGGGAGCCGCCCGCCAGCGGGGAACTGGTCGAGGCCGTACGGCGGGCCCACGCGCGCGAGGTGGTGCTGCTGCCCAACGACGCCGACCTGCGCCACACCGCGGCCGCCGCCGCCGAGCAGGCCCGCACCGAGGGCATCCGGGTCGCCCTGATCCCGACGCGCTCCGCGGTCCAGGGGATCGCCGCGCTCGCCGTGCACCAGCCGGACCGCCGCTTCGACGAGGACGTCGTCTCGATGACCTCCGCCGCCGGCGCCACCCGCTACGCCGAGGTCACCGTCGCCGAGCGCCAGTCCTGGACCATGGCCGGCATCTGCCAGGCCGGTGACGTCCTCGGACTCGTCGACGGCGACGTGGCCGTGATCGGCGCCGACGTCACCGCCACCGCCGAGACGGTCCTGAACCGCATGCTGTCGGCGGGCGGGGAGCTGGTCACCCTGGTGCTCGGCGACGACGCCCCCGAAGGGATCGCGGAGCACCTGGAGGCGCGGGTGCGGGAGGCCTACCTGGCCGTCGACACGGTGGTGTACCGGGGCGGGCGGCAAGGGGCGCTGCTGCTGATCGGCGTCGAGTAACCCCCCCCGACGCCGGCTCCCCGCCGCCCTTCCGGCGCGGCCTACTCCGACTGCTCCGTCACGACCTGGAGCATCTGCTCCGCCTCCGCCCGCCGCGCCCGCACGGTCTCGTCGTCCTCGCCCTCGAGGCCGTCCTCGGCGTACGCCCTGAGCACCGCACGCGCGCGTGCCGCCGCGTCCGCCGGGCGGCCCAGGTCGGTCTCCAGCCAGCCCGCGGCCAGTTCGGCGCCGGTGCGGGCGTCCCGGGCGTCCTCGCCCAGGGAGACGAACACCGCGACCGCCTCCGCCATCTGGGACAGCGCCTCCTCCAACGCGCCCCGGATCGAGTCGTCGTCGGCGTCCTCGGCGGCCGAGCGGGCCAGCAGGTCCCCGAACTGGCGGTGGGTGTGGCCGAGTTCCGCGACCAGCCGGCGCCGGGCCTCCTCGTCGTCGTCCAGGGCGCCCAGTGCGTCCGCGCACTCCTCGACGGCGCCCGACATCAGCTCCCGGGCCGCGTCCGTGCCCTCCTGCGCGCGCAGCGCCAGCCACGCGCGGGCCCGCAGCGACCGCACGAGACCGTGGACGTTGCCCAGGGCGCGCCACAGCTCACCCGCGCGCACGTACGCCTGGTCGGCCTCGGCGGGCAGCCCCGCGTGGCCGAGGGACTCGGCGGCCAGGTGCGCCAGGGTCGCGTGGTCGTGCTGCTCCGGCCAGTGCCGGGCGATCTCGGCGGCCTGGAGCCGGCGTTCGGCGGCGGCCCGGTGCTCCCCGAGCTCGCTCAGACAGTCACCCAGCCACCACTGCGTCTGGACAACCGGCCCGTCGCCGTGCGTCTCGACGCTCAGGTCCGCCAGCGCCGACTCCAGCACCTCGGCGGCCTCCGCCCAGCGGCCCTGTCGCACCAGGAACCCGCCCAGCTGGTGCCGCGCCCACGCGCCGAACGTCGGGCCCTCGCCCGCCTCGTCGGCCCAGTGCGCGGCCTCCAGGGCGTGCTCCGCGGCCTCTTCCGCCTCCCCGCGCCCCCCGACGACCTCGGCGAGCTGGAGATACAGCTGGGCCCGCCCGACCGGCTCCAGCTGGGCGCCGCCGTGCTCCAGAGCCGCCCGCAGCGCCCGCTCCGCCTCCGCCAGGTCGCCCAGATGGTGCGCGAGACCGGCCAGCCGTGCCTCGTACTCCACGGCGAACCACGGCAGGTCCGCCGCGACGAACTCCGCCGCCGCCCGCGCGAACATCCGCGCGCCCGTCTCCACGTCCCCCGCGCGCGTCGCCAGCTCCGCGAGCATCGCGTGCCCCTCCGCGACCCGCGCGGCGAGCCGTACGTCGTCCCCGGCGCGTCCCTCGACAAGCGCGAGCAGCTCCCGCGCGGCCGCCTCGGCGTCCTTCAGGACCGGCTCCTCGACGGGGCCCTCCGCCTCGTGGACGCGCCGCATCAGGATCCGCGCCCGGCCCATCAGCACACCCGCCGCCTGCCGCACCTCCGTACCGCCCTCGGCGTACAGCGCGAGGACCTCGTCGTACGGGTCGGCGACCGCCGCGAGCGCCCCCTCGACGTCCCCGGCGAGCGCGCGGACGTACGCCGCACGCGCGCGTGCCGCCAGGGCCTCCCCGGGGTCGCCCGCCTCGGCGTACAGCTCCGCCGCCCGCTCGAACGTTTCCGCGCCCCCGGGGCCCAGCCCCATCGCCTCGTGGTCGGCGATCTCCGCGCGGTCACGCGCGTCCAGCTCCACGCCCTCGGCGGCCCGCGCCACCGCCGCCCACGCCTCCACGGCGTGCGGCCGCAGCGTGTCCGACAGCCTCCGTGCCTCGGCGAGCAGCGCCGACAGATCGGGTTCGCCCGGCTCCTGGACCGGAGCCGGGGGCACGACCGGCGCTGCCGCCGGCCGCGCCGCCCGCACGCCCAGCGGCAGCCGGTCCACCAGCGGCTGCTGCGCCATCCGCGCGCGTGCCCGCTCACTGACGTACGGCGTGCCGTTGCGCTCGTCGAAACGCGCGGCCAGCGCGAGGGCCTCCGCGCGCGCGTGCGCCGCGAGAGCGGCGGCGGTCCAGGTCCGCCCGGCCGGCCCGGGCACCCGCTGACCGCCCAGGCCCCGCGCGGTCAGCCGCTCCATCAGCAGCACCACCACGCTCAGGAACTCCAGCTTGCTGCGCGGGTGGCCCTCGTCCGTGAAGTACGCCGGCCGCTCCGCGAGCAGCTCCAGGCCCCGCGCCTCGTTGCCGGTCAGCGCGCAGAACTCGACGTGGTCGGCGTACGCGCCGCGCATGCTCTCCATCGCCCGCACCAGCCGGAAGCCCCGCAGGTGATGGGCGCGCGCCTCCTCCAGGCGGCCCAGCCGCAGCAGCGGCACCAGCGACGACGCGAGCACGGTGTGCGGCTCGTGGGCGCACGAGTACGCGCCCTCCAGGACGGGCGCCCACAACTCCAGGGCCTCGGTGTCCCGGCCGCGCTCCGCCTGCCACCAGCCCTGTCCGTGCAGCTCGCACGCGTGGCAGTCGGCCATGCTGTCCCGGTCCGCCGCCAGCCAGGCGGCGAACGCGCGTTCGGCCCGTGCCACGTCCCCGATGTGCGCGGCCACGCTGAACTCGGCGCTGCGCACCGCCCGTTCGGAGTGACCCGCGAGCCGGTAGCGGTGCTCCATCTCGCCGAGCCACTTCTCCACGGACGCCAGCGGGATGTGCGGCTGGTCGAGCATGCCGGCCGACATCCACTTGAAGACCCAGTGCAGCGAGTGCGTCTCGTACTCGTCGAAGTCCTCGGGCCGCTCGTCCCACATGCGCAGCAGCCGCGCGAACGGGACGAACATCTTGTCCTTCTCGGAGCTGTAGTTGTAGACCTTCAGCTGGTGCCCGAGCGCCTCGATCACGGCGAGCGGGATGTTCAGCTTCTCGGCCTCCACGAGCAGCTGCTCCGCGCGCGCGTTGCGGGCCGGGCCCTCCGGCTGCTCGGAGTTCTCCGCCAGCGCCCGGCGCAGCGCGTCGAAGTCCGTGATCTCGGTCATCAGTGGCCGTCCTCCCCGTGTGCCGACTCCCCGTGCGTGGAACCCCCGTGTGCGGACTCCCCGTGCGTGGCCCATTCCAGGAGGCCGATGAACGCGCGGTTCAGCAGCGCGGAGTCGGCCGGCCGCAGCGGCCGCTGCGCCATCAGCAGCGCCTGCCCGTACAGCGACTCCGTGGCGGTGCCGATCAGCTCCGGATCGCGCAGCGAACTGATCCGCCGGATCAGCGGATTGAGATGGTTCAGCACCAGACGCGCGCGCGGGGCGCTGCCGCGCAGCGAGCCCAGGATTCCCGCCCACAGGTCGTCGGCCTGCGCCTCGGCCTCCGCCCGCGCCTGTTCGTGCCGGGCCGCCCGGTCGTCCAGGTGCAGCGCGGGCACCGACAGCGGGTGGAAGGCGCGCAGGACGACATCGCAGCCCAGCGGGTCGAGCTTCGCCCGCGCGGCGGCGAGGAAGCCCGACAGCGCCAGCTCCTCGGCCGGAGCGACCGCGTCCAGATGGGCGGTCACGGTGTCCGCGTCCAGCTCGGCGACCACCGTCCCCGGCCGCACCGACGGCAGCGCCTCCACCAGCTCGCTGTCGTAGGTGTAACCACCGTTGACGACCCCGACGCCCTGCGCGGAGGCGATCGGCGCGACCTGCCGGTACTCCTCCACCGTCCGGGTGAAGTGCACCACCGGGTGCCGCTGCGCGAACTCCTCCAGGGACAGCCGCCCGTCGGTCGTCTCGAAGGGCAGCCACGGCAGCATCGTGCGCAGCATCTCCTTGTCGTGCCGCGCGAGGGACTTCACGCCCAGGTGGTGCACGGCCAGGAAGGCCCCGAGGCGCTCCGGATCACCCGCCGCGAGCCCCGTCAACCACGACCGGATCCGCTCGCCCAGCGCCTCCCGCACCGCCGCCAGCGTCTCGTCCTCGTACAGCGACTCGCGCGAGGCCGTGGGCCGCAGACTGTCGGTGTCCAGCACGCAGCGCACGAAGAACGCCCAGTCGGGCAGCAGCTGTTCGGCCCGCTCGGTCAGCAGCATGCCCTTCAGGTGCACCCGGTGACTCGCCCGCTGCGCCGGACTGACCGCGGCCGGCAGCACGTACGCCACCCCGCGGATCCCCGCCAGCGGCACGTGCAGCTCGATCGAGTCCAGCGGGGTGAACCCGAACAGCTCATGGCAGTGCCGGGCCAGTGCCACCCGCCGGTTGGCCGGGGAGGCGTACGGCCGGTCCCAGGGCGCCGGCAGATCGGTGACCGCCTCCTCGCCCACCCGCACGTCGTACGGCAGCAGCGAGCCGAAGTCGCGGGCCAGTTGCAAAACCCGCCGCTCGGCGAGCCACTCCCCGGCCCCGGCCCGCGCCACCAGGTGCACGGTGGTGCCGGGCTCGGGCCGCTCCTCGTGGGGCAGCGTCCGCACGGTGTACGAGCCGTCGTCCCGGGCCGTCCACTCCACGGGCGGCGCGCCGGGGGTACGGGCGCTGCGGCTGACCACCCGGATCCGCTCGGCGACCACGAAACAGGCCAGGAGCCCGATGCCGAACTGCCCGAGAAAGTCGGAGCGGGCCTCCTGGAGGCCCTCAGCCCGCTTGGAACTGCGTCCGATGGTGGCCAGCAGGTTGTGCACGTCGGCCTCGGTGAGGCCGACACCGGAGTCCTCCACCCGCAGCTGCCCGCCCGACGCGAACAGCCGCACCCGCGCCGGGGCGTCGGGCTCCTCGGCCCGCCGGGCGGTGATGGCGTCCACGGCGTTCTGCAGCAGCTCGCGCAGATAGACCTTCGGACTGGAGTAGAGGTGATGGGACAGCAGGTCCACCAAACCACGCAGGTCGACCTGGAACGTATGAGGTGACTGTGATGCCTGGGATGACTGTGAGGTCTGGGAGTCCATCGCTGCAGCGCCGCGGATTGGGGGACGGTCGACGGCGCGGGGTCGGGCGGTCCCGGTGGGGCGGTGACCGCGGTAGATGGCCGGAGCGGGCCATCCTAGAGCCCGAACGAGCCGTCTGACCAGGTGTTTCGAGACACGTATACGGCATTGTCAGTGCTGTGGTGTGCAATGGATCTCGTGCCCGCACTCGAAGAACCACTCAAAAAAGTGCTCGGCCCACCCACCGCGAAGGTGATGGCCGAGCACCTCGGCCTGCACACCGTCGGGGACCTCCTGCACCACTACCCGCGCAGATACGAGGAGCGCGGCCAGCTCACCCACCTCGCTGACCTCCCCATGGACGAGCACGTCACGGTGGTCGCGATGGTCGCCGACGCCCGCCTGCTCTCCTACGCCTCCGCCAAGGCCCCCCGCGGCAAGGGGCAACGGCTGGAAGTCACCATCACCGACGGCAGCGGCCGCCTCCAGCTGGTCTTCTTCGGCAACGGCGTGCACAAACCCCACAAGGAGCTCCTGCCGGGCACGCGCGCGATGTTCGCGGGGAAGGTTTCCGTCTTCAACCGCCGCGTCCAACTCATGCATCCGGCATACGAACTGCTGCGCGCGGACAGCGAGGAGACGGTCGAGACCTGGGCGGGCGCCCTGATCCCCCTTTACCCGGCCACCGCCAAACTGGAGTCCTGGAAGATCGGCAAGGCGATCCAGACCGTCCTGCCCAGCGTCCAGGAGGCGATCGACCCGCTCCCCGACCGCCTCCGCGAGGGCCGCGGCCTGATCTCCCTCCCCGAGGCCCTGCTGAAGATCCACCGCCCGCACACCAAGGCCGACATCGAGGACGCCCGCGCCCGCCTGAAGTGGGACGAGGCCTTCGTCCTCCAGGTCGCCCTCGCCCGCCGTCGCCACGCCGACGCCCAACTCCCCGCCGTCCCCCGCAGGCCCCGCCCCGACGGCCTCCTCGCCGCCTTCGACGACCGCCTTCCCTTCACCCTCACCGAGGGCCAGCGCAAGGTGTCCGGGGAGATCTTCGACGACCTGGCCAGAGAGCATCCGATGCACCGGCTGCTGCAGGGCGAGGTCGGATCCGGCAAGACCATGGTGGCCCTGCGTGCCATGCTCGCCGTCGTCGACGCGGGCGGGCAGGCCGCCATGCTGGCGCCCACCGAGGTGCTCGCCCAGCAGCACCACCGCTCGGTCGTGGAGATGATGGGCGAGCTGGCCAGTTGGGGGCTGTGGCGCGAAGCGCCTCCGCAGAAGGGCGGTGGTGGGAGACGGGAGGGAGGGATGCTCGGCGGAGCCGAGGACGCCACCAAGGTGGTGCTGCTCACCGGGTCCATGGGGGCGGCCGCCCGGCGGCAGGCGATGCTCGACCTCGTCACCGGCGAGGCCGGGATCGTCATCGGCACCCACGCGTTGATCGAGGACAAGGTCCAGTTCCACGACCTGGGGCTGGTCGTGGTCGACGAGCAGCACCGGTTCGGCGTGGAGCAGCGCGACGCCCTGCGCGGCAAGGGCAAGCAACCCCCGCACCTGCTGGTGATGACTGCCACACCCATCCCGCGCACGGTCGCGATGACCGTCTTCGGTGACCTGGAGACCTCCGTCCTGGACCAGCTTCCGGCCGGCCGCTCACCCATCGCCAGCCATGTCGTCCCCGCCGCCGACAAGCCCCACTTCCTGACCCGCGCCTGGGAGCGGGTCCGCGAGGAGGTGGCGAAGGGGCACCAGGCGTACGTGGTCTGCCCGAGGATCGGCGACGAGGAGGACGACCCGAAGAAAGCGGGCAAGAAGAAGGCCCCCGAGGAGGAGGCCGACAAGCGCCCTCCGCTCGCCGTCCTCGACGTGGCCGACCAGCTCGCCAAGGGCCCGCTGAACGGCCTGGGGGTCGAGGTGCTGCACGGCCGCATGCCGCCCGACGACAAGGACGCGGTGATGCGCCGCTTCGCCGCCGGGGACACCGACGTCCTGGTCGCGACCACCGTCATCGAGGTCGGCGTCAACGTCCCGAACGCCACCGCGATGGTGATCATGGACGCGGACCGCTTCGGCGTCTCCCAGCTCCACCAGCTGCGCGGCCGCGTCGGCCGCGGCTCGGCGCCCGGCCTGTGCCTCCTCGTCACCGAGATGCCCGAGGCGAGCGCGGCCCGCCAGCGGCTCAACGCGGTCGCCTCCACCCTCGACGGCTTCGAGCTCTCCCGCATCGACCTGGAACAGCGCCGCGAGGGCGACGTCCTGGGCCAGGCCCAGTCCGGCGCCCGCTCCAGCCTGCGCGTGCTCGCCGTCATCGAGGACGAGGAGGTCATCGCCGAGGCCCGTGAGGAGGCCACCGCGCTGGTCGCCGCCGACCCGGACCTCACCCACCTCCCGGGACTGCGCACGGCGCTGGACGCCCTGCTGGACGAGGAGAGGGAGCAGTACCTGGAAAAGGGCTGACAAACTGGAGACACCACGGTTCGGGCCCCTGCCCGAGCCCCGAGCACACCCACGAGGACCCGAGATGACCCGCGTGATCGCCGGCGTGGCCGGTGGACGCCGTCTGGCCGTTCCGCCAGGGACCGGTACCCGCCCCACCTCCGACCGCGCGCGCGAAGGTCTCTTCTCCACCTGGCAGTCCCTGCTCGGCGGACCCCTGGACGGCGAACGGGTCCTCGACCTGTACGCGGGCTCCGGCGCCGTCGGCCTGGAGGCCCTCTCCCGGGGCGCCGGCCACGTCCTGCTCGTCGAGGCCGACGCCCGCGCCGTCCGCACCGTCCGGGAGAACGTCGCAAGCCTCGGTCTGCCCGGCGCCGAGGTCAGGGCGGGCAAGGCCCGCCAGATCATCCAGACACCGCCGCCACAGCCGTACGACCTGGTCTTTCTGGACCCGCCGTACGCCGTCTCGGACGACGATCTTCGGGAGATCCTGCTCACACTCCGCACGGAGGGGTGGCTCGTGGCGGAAGCCCTCGTCACCGTGGAGCGCAGCACCAGAGGCGGCACCTTCGACTGGCCGGAGGGCTTCGAGGGGATCCGGTCCCGTCGCTACGGCGAGGGAACGTTTTGGTACGGTCGCGCCGCCTCTACGTGCGAAGACGCACGATGACCGGACCGGAGAGCGAGGGATCACAAGTGCGCCGCGCCGTCTGTCCCGGGTCGTTCGACCCGATCACCAACGGACATCTCGACATCATTTCCCGCGCCTCCCGTCTGTACGACGAGGTCTATGTCGCGGTCATGATCAACAAGTCCAAGAGAGGCCTGTTCGAGATCGACGAGCGGATCGACCTGATCCGCGAGGTCACCTCCGAGTACGCCAACGTCCGGGTCGAGGCCTTCCACGGCCTCCTCGTCGACTTCTGCAAGGAGCGCGACATCCCGGCCATCGTCAAGGGCCTGCGCGCGGTCAGCGACTTCGACTACGAACTCCAGATGGCCCAGATGAACAACGGCCTCTCGGGCGTCGAGACCCTCTTCGTCCCCACCAACCCCACCTACAGCTTCCTCTCCTCCTCCCTGGTCAAGGAGGTCGCCACCTGGGGCGGCGACGTCTCCCACCTGGTCCCGCCGGCCGTCCTCGCCGCGCTCCGGGAGCGACTGAGGAAGGACTGAGCGCCTGACGGCCCGTCACCCGGTGTCCGCCGGACACCTCATGGCCGTACAGTCGTCCCGTCCGTCTCCAACACAGCTGTAGAGAGTGGCGAGCAACCGGTGGACGTGCAGAAGAAGCTCGACGAGATCGTCACGGCGGTCTCCAGCGCCCGATCCATGCCGATGTCGGCCTCGTGCGTGGTCAACCGCGCGGAACTGCTCGCCCTGCTGGAAGAGGTGCGCGCGGCCCTGCCCGACTCCCTCGCCCAGGCCCAGGAGCTGATCGGCGGACGCGAGCAGATGGTCGAGCAGGCCCGCCAGGAGGCCGAGCGGATCATCGAGACCGCCCACGCCGAGCGCGGCTCGCTGATCTCCGACACGGAGATCGCCCGCCGCTCCCAGGCCGAGGCCGACCGCATCCTCACCGAGGCCCGCAAGGAGGCCGAGGAGGTCCGTGCCGAGGCCGACGAATACGTCGACTCCAAACTCGCCAACTTCGAGGTCGTCCTCACCAAGACCCTCGGCTCCGTCGGCCGCGGCCGCGAGAAGCTCCTCGGCACGGGCCCGGGCGTCGACGAGAACGGCTACCAGGACGAGGACGCCCCCGAGCGCAGCCACGACCCCGAGACCCTGCGTCGCGACGCCGACGCCTACGTGGACGCCAAGCTCGGCGCCTTCGAGGCGGTCCTGGCCAAGACCCTGGAGGCCGTCGGCCGCGGCCGCCAGAAGCTGCACGGCCGGATCGCCAGTGACGACCTCGGCGCCCTCGCCGACGACACCACGACCTTCCAGCACTCCTCCGACGCCGACTACCTCGCCGACCTCGCCGCCCTCGCGGAACAGGACACCCCGGCCGAGCAGCCCGACCGGCACCAGCAGCGGTACGACCAGCAGCAGCCGGCCTACGGCTACCAGCAGCAGGCGGACCCGCACACCGGCGGCTACCAGCACCAGACCTACGGCGGCCAGCCGGACCCGTACGGCTACCAGCAGGCCGACCCCTACGCCTACCAGGGCTACGACGCCCAGCAGGCCGCCTACGACCCCCACCAGGCCGCACACCAGCCCCAGCCGCCCCAGCAACCGCAGCACGACCCGCAGGCGTACGCGCTCGACGAGACCAGTCTCTTCGACACGGGCATGATCAGCGCCGAGCAGCTGCGGGCCTACGAACAGGGCCGCGGCCTGTAGCGGCCGGGGACGACGGACCCGGATTGGGCCGTGAGCGAAAGCTCCAGTATCCTGGCTCTTCGGTCGCGTGTATGTCCGCGATCACTGCTGCCCGGAACACCGCAGGGCGGCAGCCCCCGAGCTGAGAAGATCGAAAGCAGGAATGGCTTCCAACGCCCGCCTCGACCACCGCAACCCCCTCGTGTTCGACACGCACGAGCTGGGCCGGCGGCCTGGCGCGCTGCAGCGCCTGACCCGCGAGATCGACGCCCCCAAGGACCTCGGTATCCAGGGGGTCATCGGAGTGCCGGAAGGCGCCCCGGTGGAGCTGGAACTCCGCCTCGAGTCGGTCATGGAAGGTGTGCTCGTCACAGGCACCGCCCGTGCACGGGCCGAGGGGGAGTGCGTAAGGTGTCTGGAGCCGCTCGAGCTGGAGCTCGAAGCGGACTTCCAGGAGATGTTCTCGTACCCTGACGCCGATGACCGGGGCCGCCCCAAGGCGGAACCGGCCGACGACGCCGAGGCAGAAGACGAGGACAGGCTCTTTGTCGAGGACGGCCTGTTCGACCTCGAACCCGTGCTGCGCGATGCGGTGGTGCTCGCACTGCCCATGCAGCCGGTGTGCCGGGAAGACTGCCCGGGCCTGTGCTCCGAGTGCGGAGAGCGGCTCGCGGACGACCCGGACCACCACCACGACGCCGTCGACATCCGTTGGGCGGCACTGCAGGGACTCGCCGGTTCACTCGAAGACGGCGATAAGGACGAGATGAGCGGCGCCGAACCGGGCGTCGACGAGAAGCAGGAGAAGTAGCCGTGGCTGTTCCGAAGCGGAAGATGTCGCGCAGCAACACGCGCCACCGCCGGTCGCAGTGGAAGGCTGCGGTCCCCACTCTGGTTGCGTGCGAGCGCTGCCACGAGCCCAAGCAGCAGCACATCGCGTGCCCGTCGTGCGGCACCTACAACAAGCGCCAGGTCCTCGAGGTCTGAGCGGCTGGTGAGAGGCTTCATGTCTGACGCCAAAGCGACCAACTCCCGCCCGCGCGGGAGTGTTCCGGCGGACAACACGGCCTCGTCCCACACGCTTCTGGAAGGGCGGCTCGGCTACCAGGTCGAGTCCGCCCTTCTGGTGCGCGCGCTGACCCACCGTTCCTACGCGTACGAGAACGGCGGTCTGCCGACGAACGAGCGGCTGGAGTTCCTCGGGGACTCCGTCCTCGGCCTCGTCGTCACGGACACGCTGTACCGCACCCACCCCGACCTGCCCGAGGGCCAGCTGGCCAAGCTGCGGGCCGCGGTGGTCAACTCGCGTGCGCTGGCGGAGGTCGGTCGCGGTCTCGACCTGGGCTCCTTCATCCGGCTGGGCCGTGGTGAAGAGGGAACGGGCGGCCGGGACAAGGCGTCCATCCTCGCCGACACCCTGGAAGCGGTGATCGGCGCGGTCTATCTCGACCGGGGCCTCGACGCGGCCTCCGAACTGGTGCACCGCCTGTTCGACCCGCTGATCGAGAAGTCCTCGAACCTCGGAGCCGGCCTGGACTGGAAGACGTCCCTCCAGGAGCTCACCGCGACCGAAGGCCTCGGCGTGCCCGAGTACCTGGTCACGGAGACCGGCCCCGACCACGAGAAGACCTTCACTGCTGCCGCCCGCGTCGGAGGCGTCTCGTACGGCACCGGCACCGGCCGCAGCAAGAAGGAGGCGGAGCAGCAGGCCGCCGAGTCCGCGTGGCGGTCCATCCGGGCCGCGGCGGACGAGCGCGCCAAGGCGGCGGCACAGGCCGTCGTGGCCGCCGACGGCAGCGTGGACACCGAGTCCGCCACCTCCGCATGATGACGTGCGCCGACGCGCACTGACCACCACGCGACCGAGCGCCCGCCCCGCCGCAGGGACGGGCGCTCGGCCCGTACGAGCACATCGCGGGGGATCCCATGCCAGAGTTGCCCGAGGTCGAGGTCGTCCGACGTGGCCTGGAGCGGTGGGTCGCCCATCGCACGGTCGCCGAGGCCGAGGTGCTGCACCCGCGTGCCGTCCGCCGCCATCTGGCCGGCGCCGACGACTTCGCGCACCGCCTCAAGGGCCACCGCGTGGGCGTCCCCAGCCGGCGCGGCAAGTACCTGTGGCTGCCGCTGGAGGACACCTCCCAGGCGATCCTCGCGCACCTCGGGATGAGCGGGCAGCTCCTGGTGCAGCCGCAGGGCTCGCCCGACGAGAAGCACCTGCGCATCCGCGTCCGCTTCGCCGACGCCCTCGCCACCGAACTGCGCTTCGTCGACCAGCGCACCTTCGGCGGCCTGTCGCTGCACGACACCACGCCCGACGGCCTGCCCGACGTCATCGCGCACATCGCCCGCGACCCGCTCGACCCGCTCTTCGACGACGAGGCCTTCCATCGGGCACTGCGCCGCAAGCGGACCACCGTCAAACGGGCCCTGCTGGACCAGTCGCTGATCAGCGGCGTCGGCAACATCTACGCCGACGAGGCGCTGTGGCGCTCCCGCCTGCACTACGACCGTCCGACCGCGACCCTCACCCGCCCCCGCACCGCCGAACTCCTCGGCCACATCCGGGACGTGATGACCGAGGCCCTCGCCGTCGGCGGCACCAGCTTCGACAGCCTGTACGTCAACGTCAACGGCGAGTCCGGCTACTTCGACCGGTCCCTGGACGCGTACGGGCGGGAGGGGCTGCCCTGCAAACGCTGTGCCACGCCGATGCGCCGACGCCCCTGGATGAACCGGTCCAGCTACTTCTGCCCGAAGTGTCAGAGGCCGCCGCGCGCCTCGTCGTAACGCCCCCGGGCCGCCATGACCTCGTCCATCCGGCCCTCCACCAGGTGGATGAGGCCGAGGAGACGCTCGGCCACCTCATGGCCCAGCGGGGTCAGCTCGTAGTCCACGCGGGGCGGGTTGGTCGGCTGCGCCTCGCGGTGGACCAGGCCGTCGCGCTCCAGCGCGTGCAGCGTCTGGGACAGCATCTTCTCGCTCACGCCGTCCACGCGGCGGCGCAGCTCGTTGAAGCGCAGGGAACCCTCGTGCAGCGCCCCGAGGGTGAGCGAACCCCAGCGTCCCGTCACGTGCTCCAGCGTGCCGCGCGAGGGGCAGGCCTTGGCGAACACGTTGTACGGGAGGTCCTGCTGCGCGGGGCGCTCCTGAATGCCTTCCATACCTCAAGCGTACGGGAAGGCAGCGCTAACCGACAGATTGCACTAACTGAAAGTTAGCGGCGGTGGGCGGGTCGGTCAGTATCCGAAGTTCTGCGTCCACCAGGGCCCGCCGGACCCGAAGTGCACTCCCACGCCCAGCGTCTTGAAGTCGCAGTTCAGTATGTTGGCGCGGTGGCCGGGGCTGTTCATCCAGGCCTCCATCACCGCCGCCGCGTCGGCCTGACCGCGGGCTATGTTCTCGCCGCCGAGGTCGGATATGCCGGCCTTCGCCGCCCGGTCCCATGGGGAGAGCCCGTCCGGGTCGGTGTGGTCGAAGAAGCCGCGTGCGGCCATGTCCTCGCTGAACCGCTGCGCGAGGTTCGCCAGCGCGCTGTTGGCGGACACGGCGCTGCAGCCGACCTTGGCCCGCTCCTCGTTGACGAGCCTCAGCACCTCCGCCGCGGCCTGTGCCTCACCCGAGACCACCACCGGGGTGTCGGCCGTCCGCGGCGCCTTCGTGGCCGTCCTCGACGGGGTCCTGCTCGGCTCCTTCGACGGCGTGGCCTTCGGCTTCTCGGTGGAGGGCGTCGCGCTCGGCGACGCCTTCGAGGGCGAGGCCGAGGGGGAGGCGGAGGCCGGAGCGGAGGCCGACGGCGACGTGGAGCGGCCGGCGTCGCGGCTGGTCGGCGTACCGTCCCGGCCGGTCGTGGCGGAGCCGGACGTGCCGCCCTGCTCCGAGGCCGAGTTGGTCGGCGAGTCGGCGGCCTCCACCTTGTCGCCGGCGCCGCCACCGCCGAGCCTGTAGTTGTCCAGTCCGGGCACCGCGCCCGTGGCCACCGCGACCGTGCCCAGGGCGACCGCCGCGGACATCCCCAGCAGCCCGGTCTTCACCGGCGTCACGCCCTTGCGCTTGCGGCGGCGGCTGGAGCCCGGCCGGCGCGCGCCGCCGTCCGGCGAGAAGCCCTCGGTGGCAAGGACGGCCGTGTCACCGGCGGCGCGGGAGTCCGCGCCGTCCGTGGCGAACAGGTACTCCTGGCTCCGGGCGACGGAGTCGGCGTACGCCTCCTGGTGCAGATACGGGGCGGTGCCCATCGTGGGCCCGTCGCCCGGGTACTGCGCGCCCGGGGCGCCGTCCGCCGGGTACGAGCCGTCCGTGCGGGCGGCCCCGGTGGCGCGGCCCGTGGCGGCGCGGCCGGCGGCGGAGCGTCGGTGGCGTCCCATGTCCTGGCCTTCCTCGTCCAACTCGTCCTGGCGGAGTCCCATCGGTCGACCCGCGCCGGGGCGCATGAGTCCTCATGGTCGACCTGACTCACTCGATCGAGTGAGTTTCATATGAGATTCATTGGGTGGGGACGGTACCTCATGCCGCTGAGGGAGGAAGTGCCCCGAGCGACATCGCCCGGTTAGGTTGCACCCATGAGCGAGGATGTACGGCTGGTCGCCTGGGTGCGCGGACACGTCCAGGGCGTGGGTTTCCGCTGGTTCACACGGGCCAAGGCGCTGGAGATCGGCGGCCTGAGTGGTTTTGCTCTCAATCTGGCCGACGGACGTGTCCAGGTGGTGGCAGAGGGGACCCGGGAGGGATGTGAGGGGCTGCTGGGGTGGCTCCAGAGTGACGACACGCCCGGGCGCGTGGACGGAGTCACAGAGATATGGGACACACCTCGCGGCGGCTATGAGGGCTTCGCGATCCGCTGACGGGCGCGCCCGAAAGGGCCCCGCAAAAGCGGAGGGACATGCCACCGGCATCTGCCCCCAGTGGAAAGGAGCAGGTGGTTGCCAAGAACCGCTTGCGGTGGCAGGCTCCGCACGCAAGGATGATCGCCACGCCCCGAGGGCCCCGCAGTCACCGCAGCGCCGCCGTTCCAGGCCGCGCGCGACCGGGTTGCCCGCCAATACGGGGCGTGATCGTGTTGACCGTCAAACTTTTTGGTGAGACGCTGAAAGCACCCCGCGCACCTAGCTGTTTGGCATGGATGAACGGCAGCACGAACAAGATCCTGCCAACACCGCGGGTGCGAATCCCTCACGACCCACACCGCTTCGGTCGGTCACTCAGTGTGGAGGACCATCCATCATGGCAAAGGCGCTTCTCGGTTACGTCGGCGGCTCCGACCCGCGACTCCTCGCCGAGATGCGACGGCTCCAGCAGCGTGTCCAGGACCTGGAATCCGAACTCGTACGGATCCAGGCCGAGAACGACGCCCTGACGGCTGCCGCTTCTCACGACAGGATCATGGAGAGCATCGACGCACACCAGGCGGAGCCTGCGCTCACCTGATCACTGCACCGCTCCACAACGGCACGCAGTGGTCGGGCGGCTCATATCAACGGCGTCGGACCGCTCAGTTGTCAGAGTTGCAAGGGACGCCTCGGCGTCCCTTCTTTCTTCCCCCGGCCTCCCCGGCTTGCCCGGTCTTCTTTCCCCGCGCATCCTTTCAGTCTCTTTAACGAATGGTGTGCCCTGCGCGTTCATGGGTGAAACCGCGGGTTCATGGAGTGGGACATCCCCGGACGGTAGAGTCCAGCGCCGTGCACCTCAAGGCCCTGACCCTCCGAGGGTTCAAGTCGTTCGCCTCGGCGACCACACTCCGCTTCGAGCCGGGGATCACGTGCGTCGTCGGACCCAACGGCTCGGGCAAGTCCAACGTCGTGGACGCGCTCAGCTGGGTCATGGGTGAGCAGGGCGCCAAGTCGCTGCGCGGCGGCAAGATGGAGGACGTCATCTTCGCCGGCACCACCGGCCGCCCGCCGCTGGGCCGCGCCGAGGTGTCCCTGACCATCGACAACTCCGACGGTGCCCTGCCCATCGAGTACGCCGAGGTCACCATCACGCGGATCATGTTCCGCAACGGCGGCAGCGAATACCAGATCAACGGCGACACCTGCCGTCTGCTGGACATCCAGGAGCTGCTCAGCGACTCCGGCATCGGCCGGGAGATGCACGTCATCGTCGGCCAGGGCCAGCTCGACTCCGTCCTGCACGCCGATCCCATGGGCCGGCGCGCCTTCATCGAGGAGGCCGCGGGCGTCCTGAAGCACCGCAAGCGCAAGGAGAAGGCGCTGCGCAAGCTGGACGCGATGCAGGCCAACCTCGCGCGCGTGCAGGACCTCACCGACGAGCTGCGCCGCCAGCTCAAGCCCCTCGGCCGGCAGGCGGCGGTCGCGCGAAGGGCCGCCGTCATCCAGGCCGACCTGCGCGACGCCCGGCTGCGCCTGCTCGCCGACGATCTCGTACGGCTGCGGGAGGCGCTCCAGGCGGAGGTCGCCGACGAGGCCGCGCTGAAGGAGCGCAAGGAAGCCGCCGAACAGGAGCTGAGAAAGGCGCTCCAGCGGGAGGCGCTGCTGGAGGACGAGGTCCGCCGGCTCACGCCCCGGCTCCAGCGCGCCCAGCAGACCTGGTACGAGCTGTCCCAGCTCGCCGAGCGGGTGCGCGGCACGATCTCGCTGGCCGACGCGCGCGTGAAGAGCGCCACCTCCGCGCCCGTCGACGAACGGCGCGGCCGCGACCCCGAGGACCTGGAGCGCGAGGCCGCCCGGGTCCGGGAGCAGGAGGCCGAGCTGGAGGCCGCCCTCGAAGCCGCCCAGCGGGCCCTGGACGACACCGTCTCCCACCGCGCCGACCTGGAGCGCGAGCTGGCCGTCGAGGAACGGCGGCTGAAGGACGTGGCCCGCTCGATCGCCGACCGCCGTGAGGGCCTCGCCCGGCTGCACGGACAGGTCAACGCGGCCCGCTCGCGCGCCGCCTCCGCCCAGGCCGAGATCGACCGCCTCGCCGCCGCCCGCGACGAGGCGCAGGAACGTGCCGTCACGGCCCAGGAGGAGTACGAGGCCCTGAAGGCCGAGGTGGACGGCCTCGACGCGGGCGACGCCGAACTGGCCGAACAGCACGAGGCCGCCAAACGGCGGCTCGCCGAGGCGGAGGCCGCCCTCACCGCGGCCCGCGAGGCGGCCACCGCCGCGGAACGCCGGCGCGCCGCGACCCAGGCCCGCCACGAGGCCCTCGCGCTGGGCCTGCGCCGCAAGGACGGCACCGGCGCGCTGCTCGGCGCGCGGGACCGGCTGACCGGCCTGCTCGGCCCGGCCGCGGAACTCCTCACCATCACCCCCGGCTACGAGGTCCCGATCGCCGCGGCCCTCGGCGCCGCCGCCGACGCCCTCGCCGTGACCACCCCCTCCGCCGCCGCCGACGCCATCCGTCTGCTGCGCAAGCAGGACGCGGGGCGCGCGGCGCTGCTGCTGGGCGGCGGCCCCGACGAGGTCACCGAGGAGCCGGCGGCGGACGGGCCGCCGTACGCCGCCGATCTGGTGCGGGGTCCCGCCGAGCTGATGCCCGCCGTGCGCCGGCTGCTGCGGGGGATCGTCGTGGTGGGGACCCTCGAGGACGCCGAGGACCTGGTGTACGCGCGGCCCGGTCTCACCGCCGTCACCGCCGAGGGCGACCTGCTGGGGGCGCACTTCGCGCACGGGGGGTCCGCCGGGGCGCCCAGTCTGCTGGAGGTGCAGGCCTCCGTGGACGAGGCCGCCGCCGAGCTGGAGGAGCTGGCGGTGCGGTGCGCGGAGCTGACCGAGGCGCAGCGGGAGGCGGGGGAGCGGCGCGGGGAGTGCGCCGCGATCGTCGAGGAGCTGGGGGAGCGGCGACGGGCCGCCGAGCGGGAGAAGTCGGCCGTCGCCCAGGCGCTGGGCCGGCTGGCCGGGCAGGCCCGGGGCGCCGCCGGGGAGGCCGAGCGGTCCGCCGCCGCGGCCGCCCGGGCCCAGGAGGCGCTGGACAAGGCCGTGCAGGAGGCCGAGGAGCTGGCGGAACGGCTGGCGGTCGCCGAGGAGATGCCCGTCGAGGAGGAGCCGGACACCTCGGTACGGGACCGGCTCGCCGCCGACGGGGCCAACGCCCGGCAGACCGAGATGGAGGCGCGGCTCCAGGTCCGTACGCACGAGGAACGCGTCAAGGGGCTGGCCGGGCGGGCCGACTCGCTGGACCGGGCCGCGCGGGCGGAGCGCGAGGCACGCGCGCGTGCCGAGCAGCGCAGGGCCCGGCTGCGGCATGAGGCGGCGGTGGCGCAGGCCGTCGCCTCCGGGGCGCGGCAGCTGCTCGCGCACGTGGAGGTGTCGCTGCGGCGGGCGGACGAGGAACGCGTCGCCGCCGAGGCCGCCAAGGCGCGGCGGGAGCAGGAGCTGGCCGCCGCCCGCACCGCCGGGCGGGACCTGAAGGCCGAGCTCGACAAGTTGACGGATTCAGTCCACCGCGGTGAGGTACTCGGCGCCGAGAAGCGGCTGCGGATCGAGCAGCTGGAGACGAAGGCGCTGGAGGAGCTGGGTGTCGAACCGGCGGGGCTCGTGTCCGAGTACGGACCGCACCAATTGGTGCCGCCCTCGCCCCCCGCCGAGGGGGAGCAGCTGCCGGAGGACCCCGAGCACCCGCGCAACCAGCCCAGGCCCTTCGCGCGGGCCGAGCAGGAGAAGCGGCTGAAGGCGGCGGAACGCGCCTACCAGCAGCTCGGCAAGGTGAACCCGCTCGCGCTGGAGGAGTTCGCCGCGCTGGAGGAACGCCACAAGTTCCTCAGTGAGCAGCTGGAGGACCTGAAGAAGACCCGCGCCGACCTGCTCCAGGTGGTGAAGGAGGTCGACGAGCGGGTCGAGCAGGTCTTCACCGAGGCGTTCCGCGACACCGCCCGGGAGTTCGAGGGCGTGTTCAGCCGGCTGTTCCCGGGAGGGGAAGGGCGGCTGGTCCTGACCGATCCCGACAACATGCTCACCACGGGTGTGGACGTGGAGGCACGGCCGCCGGGGAAGAAGGTCAAGCGGCTCAGCCTGCTCTCGGGCGGCGAGCGGTCGCTGACCGCGGTCGCGATGCTGGTGTCGATCTTCAAGGCCCGGCCGAGCCCGTTCTACGTCATGGACGAGGTCGAGGCCGCCCTCGACGACACCAACCTCCAGCGGCTGATCCGCATCATGCAGGAGCTCCAGGAGTCCTCGCAGCTGATCGTGATCACGCACCAGAAGCGCACGATGGAGGTCGCCGACGCGCTCTACGGCGTCTCCATGCAGGGCGACGGTGTGTCGAAGGTCATCTCCCAGCGGCTGCGCTAGCCGCACCTTCCGGGCAATCCCCTGCCCATGTTCAAAAGTTGAACACAAACCCCCCACTGCATGGCTGCTTTCTCACATTGCCGGACTGTTGACTTCGAAACTTGAAGGCATAGTCTCGGCAACGTTGCTTTTACCTTCAGGTATCACCTGTAAGGGCTGAACCCCCACGCCGGCAGCGTTGCCGGCGGCCCGAGGAGTGAACGTGACCAGCACAGCGCAGGCACCCAAGTCAGGAGCCCGGACGGCCCACCCCGATCATCTCGGGCACGTCATCTTCATCGCGGCGGCGGCCGCCATGGGCGGGTTCCTCTTCGGCTACGACAGCTCCGTGATCAACGGCGCCGTCGAGGCCATCCGCGGCCGCTACGACATCGGCTCCGCGGCCCTGGCCCAGGTCATCGCCATCGCCCTGATCGGCTGCGCGATAGGCGCCGCGACCGCCGGTCGCATGGCCGACCGCATCGGCCGCATCCGGGTCATGCAGATCGCCGCCGTCCTCTTCACGGTCAGCGCCGTGGGCTCCGCGCTGCCGTTCTCGCTGTGGGACCTCGCCTTCTGGCGCGTCGTCGGCGGCTTCGCCATCGGCATGGCCTCGGTGATCGGCCCCGCCTACATCGCCGAGGTCGCCCCGCCCGCCTACCGCGGCCGCCTCGGCTCCTTCCAGCAGGCCGCGATCGTCATCGGCATCGCCGTGTCGCAGCTGGTCAACTGGGGTCTGCTGAACGCCGCCGACGGCGACCAGCGCGGCGAGATCATGGGCCTGGAGGCCTGGCAGGTCATGCTCGGCGTCATGGTCGTCCCCGCCGTCCTGTACGGCCTGCTCTCCTTCGCCATCCCCGAGTCCCCGCGCTTTCTGATCTCCGTCGGCAAGCACGAGCGGGCCCGCGAGATCCTCGAAGAGGTCGAGGGCAAGGACATCGACCTGGACGCGCGCGTCGCCGAGATCGAGCACGCCATGAAGAGCGAGCACAAGTCGACCTTCCGCGACCTGCTCGGCGGCTCCTTCTTCTTCAAGCCGATCGTCTGGATCGGCATCGGCCTGTCGGTCTTCCAGCAGTTCGTCGGCATCAACGTCGCGTTCTACTACTCCTCGACGCTGTGGCAGTCGGTCGGTGTCGACCCGACGGAGTCGTTCTTCTACTCCTTCACGACGTCGATCATCAACATCGTCGGCACCGTGATCGCGATGATCTTCGTGGACCGCGTCGGCCGCAAGCCGCTCGCCCTCATCGGCTCCGTCGGCATGGTGATCGGTCTCGCGCTGGAGGCCTGGGCCTTCTCCTACGACCTGGTCGACGGCAAGCTGCCCGCCACCCAGGGCTGGATCGCCCTGGTCGCCGCCCACGTCTTCGTCCTCTTCTTCGCCCTGTCGTGGGGTGTGGTCGTGTGGGTCTTCCTCGGCGAGATGTTCCCCAACAGGATCCGCGCCGCCGCCCTGGGCGTGGCCGCCTCCGCGCAGTGGATCGCCAACTGGGCCATCACCGCGAGCTTCCCGTCGCTGGCCGACTGGAACCTCTCCGTGACCTATGTGATCTACACGGTCTTCGCCGCGCTCTCCATCCCGTTCGTGCTGAAGTACGTGAAGGAGACGAAGGGCAAGGCCCTGGAGGAGATGGGCTGACCG
>NZ_BQUN01000198.1:41476-45466 GCF_026008495.1 Streptomyces sp. A012304 | reverse complement strand
CGTGCTGCCCCGGTTCACACGGTGAGCCGGGGCAGCACGCCTTCGCAGAACAGCCGCAGACTCCGCCGGCCCTCCTCCAACGGCATCCCGCCCACCAGCGGATGCAGCACGAAGGTGTCCACGCCCTGCGCCACGCACTCGTCCGGGGTCAGCACCCGGTACACCCCCTCCGCGCGCAGCTCCTCCACCGTCGTGGCCGCCGAACGCACCGCCGAGCGGACCCCGGCCGGCTGCCAGGAGGCGTAGGTACGGGCCTCGTGCAGGAAGTGGCCGCCGTACTCGGCCCACGTCCGGTCCGGATCCTCGGCGAGGTGCAGCAGCGGGGTCTCGGCGGCCGGCATCAGCACCCAGCCCTCGGTGCCGTACTCCACCAGCCGCTCCTTGTAGTACGCCTCCAGCTCCGGCAGGTGCGCGCTCGGGAAGAACGGCAGGCCGAGCCGGGCGGCACGGCGGGCGGCGGCCCTGGAGGAGCCGCCGACCAGCAGCAGCGGGTGCGGCTGGGTGCCCGGACGGGGAGTGACCCGGACGGTACGGCCCCGATGGTTGAACTCCTCGCCGGTCCAGGCCTTCAGCAGGGTCTCCAGCAGCTCGTCCTGGAGCCGCCCACGCCGCTTCCACTCCACCCCGGCACGGGCGTACTCCTGCGGCCGGTAACCGATCCCGGCGACGGTGACCAGGCGCCCGCCGCTCAGCAGATCGAGCACCGCGATGTCCTCGGCCAGGCGCAGCGGGTCGTGCAGCGGGCCGATCGCCGCCGAGACGGTGACCGTGAGGCGCCGGGTCGCCCCGAGCACGGCGCCCGCGAAGGCGAACGGCGACGGCAGCCAGTTGTTCTCGGCGCCGTGGTGCTCCTCGGTCTGCACGGTGGACACCCCGTGCTCGTCGGCGTACGCGGCCATCTCCAGAGCGGCCCGGTAGCGGGCGCCCAGCTCGGCGGGGGAGGCGCCGGGGGCGACGAGGTTGAAGCGGACGACGGTGACGGGCATGGGGGTCTCCCTTCCGGTGGAGGGGGACCGTAGCTGACGGTGCGTCAGATGGCCAGGGTGACGTGGACCGGTCGGAGAACGCGCTGCCGGCCGGACGGACGGCCAGGCGGACCGGGCGGACAGGCCGGACCGGGCGGACGGACGGGCTGGACCGGACGGACGGAAGGACCGCAGCGGCTCGGCTGGAGCGGCCGGGCGGTTGCTGAACGTGCGAGACACCCTCCCGGGAGCGGGGTCCCGTCGGGGGGAGGGATGGATACTGGACGCGTTATGGACATTGTCATCCTTGCTGTAGTCATCGCCGTGGTCGTGCTCGGTGTGCTCGGCGGGCTCATCGTCGGCAGCCGGCGCAAGAAGCCGCTGCCTCCGCCGCCCCCGGCCGCGCCCGACATCACCGCGCCTCCGGCCGAACCGCACGTCGGCGAAGAGGCCGAGACGCCGCGCGACGAACCGCGCCGCACGATCGAGGAGGTGGACCTCCCGGGCGGTGGCGCTCCCACCGCCGTGGAGGAGCCTCCCACCGTCGAGGCTCCCGGGATCGAGATCCCGGAGCCCACCGCCGGGCGGCTGGTCCGCCTGCGCGCCCGTCTCTCCCGCTCGCAGAACGCCCTCGGCAAGGGGCTGCTCACGCTGCTCTCGCGTGAGCACCTCGACGAGGACACCTGGGAGGAGATCGAGGACACCCTCCTCACCGCCGACGTCGGCGTCCAGCCAACCCAGGAACTGGTCGAACGGCTGCGCGAGCGCGTGCGGGTCCTCGGCACCCGCACCCCCGAGGAGCTGCGCGGCCTGCTGCGCGAGGAGCTGCTCAACCTGGTCGGCACCGACGTCGACCGCACGGTGAAGACCGAGCCCGAGGACCGCAAGCCCGGCATCGTGATGGTCGTCGGCGTCAACGGCACCGGCAAGACCACCACCACCGGCAAACTCGCCCGGGTCCTGGTCGCCGACGGCCGCACCGTCGTCCTCGGCGCCGCCGACACCTTCCGCGCCGCCGCCGCCGACCAGCTGCAGACCTGGGGCGAGCGGGTGGGCGCCCACACCGTGCGCGGGCCGGAGGCCGGCGATCCCGCCTCCGTCGCCTTCGACGCGGTCAAGGAGGGCAAGGAGATGGGGATCGACGTGGTCCTCATCGACACCGCCGGACGGCTGCACACCAAGACCGGGCTCATGGACGAGCTCGGCAAGGTCAAGCGCGTCGTCGAGAAGCACGCCCCGCTCGACGAGGTGCTGCTCGTCCTCGACGCCACCACCGGGCAGAACGGCCTCGTCCAGGCGCGGGTCTTCGCCGAGGTCGTCGACATCACCGGCATCGTGCTGACCAAGCTCGACGGCACGGCCAAGGGCGGCATCGTGGTCGCCGTCCAGCGGGAGCTGGGCGTGCCGGTCAAGCTCGTCGGGCTCGGCGAGGGCGCGGACGACCTCGCGCCGTTCGAGCCGGAGGCGTTCGTTGACGCTCTTATCGGAGAGTGAGCGGCCACCCGACGCGGTGACCGCACACGAGGAAGCGCCCGCCCCCGAGGTGCAGTCGGGGACGGGCGCTTCGTCGTACGGGCGGCCGATCGGCTCGGTACGCGGCGCGTGAGCCAGGGCTAGGTACGCGGCGCGTAGCCCAGGGCTTGGTACGCGGCGCGCGTGAGCCAGGGCTCAGTACGCCGCGCGCGAGCGGTGCGCCACGTACGCCAGCGTGCCGAGCAGCAGCCGGGCCTCCGGCGGGCGGGTCGCGGAGTCCAGCGCTGGCGGGCGCAGCCAGCGCACCGGACCGAGGCCGCCCCGGTCGGACGGCGGCGCCGTGATGAACGAGCCCGCGCCGAGGCCGCGCAGATCCAGGGAGGCCGGGTCGTCCCAGCCCATGCGGTAGAGCAGGTCGGTGAGGTCGGCCGCGGCCCCCGGCGCGACGAGGAACTGGGCGCGGCCCTCCGGCGTGGCGGTCACCGGGCCCAGCGGCAGACCCATGCGCTCCAGCCGGACCAGGGCGTGCCGCCCGGCCGGCTCGGCCACCTCGACGACGTCGAAGGCGCGTCCGACCGGCAGCATCACCGCCGCACCCGGGAACTCCGCCCAGGTCCGGCTCACGTCGTCGAGGGTGGCCCCCGCGGGCACCCGCGGCGCGAAGTCCAACGGGTGCGCACCGGGTGCGCGGCAGTCCGCACGTCCGCAGGAACAGGCGCCGGCCGCGGCGCGCGCCCCCGGTACGACGTCCCAGCCCCACAGGCCGGTGAACTCGGCGACGGCGGTGCACTCGGACGAGCGACCGCGCCTGCGCGCGCCGGAGCGGATCTCGCGAATGCCGCCGATCGTGAAGCCCATGCCCCCTCCAACGGGTCCGACGCACCGATGGTTACGTAGCGGACGCATACGGTGACTCTGCGTACTGACGCCTTCCCGGTGCCACCGGATTCAGGCGGCGCCTCGAAGCAGCCCGGGTGGTGCGGTCGGCCGTTCGCGCCCCGGAGTGCACCGCTCCGCCCGCCCGCCGGTCCTGTGTCAAGTCAATCGCGTACCCGCCACCGTGCGTTCATTCGAAGGGGTGGCGAATGGTGGCGTTTCCGGGATCGCCATGGCTGGGCGCGTGATCGTAGGATTACGGTGAGTGTGCGAGACCCGGGGGCACATGCCTCTGTGGGTATGCCGGAGGCAAGTCGCCTCCCCGTTCGAAGGGTGGGAACCGCCGGACGGCGAGCCGTATTGACCGGCATTCTGATAAGGCTTGGCGCACTCAAGCGAGCAAGTGGTCTCAGGGATGGGGGCGTTCCAGTGAGCGGCAATGGCGGAAGCGGGACGAGTGCGGGAAGCGCCGCGCACGCTGACAAGCGCCCCAACGAGCTGCTCACCTCCTGGTTCGTCCGCAGCGGCTGGTCCAAGGGCGAACTGGCCCGCCAGGTCAACCGCCGCGCCCGCCAGCTGGGCGCCAACCACATCTCCACCGACACCTCACGCGTGCGCCGCTGGCTCGACGGCGAGAACCCCCGCGAGCCCATCCCCCGGATCCTGTCCGAGCTGT
>NZ_BQUN01000198.1:0-41379 GCF_026008495.1 Streptomyces sp. A012304 | reverse complement strand
CCTCGGTCTGCGCGCCGCGCGGCAGGCACCCGCCGCGACCGGCGTCGACCTGCCCTGGACGGGCCCGCAGACGGTGGCCCTGCTCAGCGAGTTCTCGCGCAGCGACCTGATGCTGGCGCGGCGCGGCTTCCTCGGAACCTCGCTGGCCCTGTCCGCGGGCCCGTCCCTCATCGAGCCGATGCAGCGCTGGCTCGTCCCCTCCCCGCCCGCCCCGGCCGAGGCGTCCGAGCCCGTCCCGACCAGCCGGGCCCGCGGCCGACTCTCCCGGCCCGAGCTGGAGCTGCTGGAGTCCACCACCGTGATGTTCCGGAAGTGGGACGCCCAGTGCGGCGGCGGCCTGCGCCGCAAGGCGGTCGTCGGCCAGCTCCACGAGGTGACCGACCTGCTCCAGGAGCCCCAGCCCGAGGCCACCGCGAAGAAGCTCTTCAAGGTCGCCGCCGAGCTGGCCGAACTCGCCGGCTGGATGAGCTACGACGTAGGGCTCCAGCCCACCGCGCAGAAGTACTTCGTCCTCGCGCTGCACGCCGCCAAGGAGGCCGGCGACCGGCCCCTCGGCTCGTACATCCTCTCCAGCATGAGCCGCCAGATGATCCACCTCGGGCGGCCCGACGACGCCCTGGAGCTGATCCACCTCGCGCAGTACGGCAGCCGGGACTGCGCGAGCCCGCGCACCCAGTCGATGCTGTATGCGATGGAAGCCCGCGCCTACGCCAACATGGGGCAGCCCGGCCGGTGCAAGCGGGCGGTCCGGATGGCCGAGGACACCTTCGCCGAAGTGGACGAGTGGGACGAGCCCGACCCCGACTGGATCCGCTTCTTCTCCAAGGCCGAGCTGTACGGCGAGAACTCCCACTCCTACCGCGACCTGGCCTATGTCGCCGGCCGCAGTCCCGCCTACGCCTCGCTGGCCGAACCCCTGATGCAGCAGGCCGTGGACCGCTTCGCCGACGACCCCGACCACCAGCGGTCGTACGTGCTGAACCTGATCGGCATGGCCACCGTCCACCTGCTGCGCCGCCAGCCCGAGCAGAGCGCCGTGCTGGCCGCGCGGGCGATGAAAGAAGCCAAGAAGGTCCGCTCCGAACGCGTCAACACTCGTATCCGAAAGACCGTCGACACCGCCGTACGCGACTTCGGGGACGTCTCCGAGGTCGTCGATCTCACCGACCGGCTCGCCGTCGAGCTGCCGGAGACCGCGGAAGCGGTCTGACGCCCGGCGAAAACCCCTGAACCCCGGCCGCGGCCGGCCCTCCCGAACTGCCCGACTCGGCTCCCCCGTGCCAGGTCATCGGAAGGCCGCCCGCGGCCGGTTCTCTTCCTCCGGTTAAGGTTGCGCCACGATAACGATCGACTCGCGCGATATCCGCCAGTTCATCGACGCGTAACACGCACGGCGCCTTCGTCACGGCGGCGAAACAACGAGGGGCTTCCACCGAAACCGCGCTGCGTCAATCTCGTGGCGCATAACCGGCCCACCCCTCAATCCGCTCAGGCTTCGCCCGCACGGGGCCGTACCAATTCGACGAGGAGACGCCGATGGCATCAGCCGCCATCACGCTTGCGGCGGACGCACCCACGCTGTCGTCCGCCAACACAGGCTTCATGCTCATCTGTTCCGCCTTGGTGATGCTCATGACACCGGGCCTGGCCTTCTTCTACGGAGGCATGGTCCGTGTCAAGAGCACCCTGAACATGCTGATGATGAGCTTCATCAGCCTGGGGATCGTCACCATCCTGTGGGTCCTGTACGGCTTCTCCCTCGCCTTCGGCACGGACTCCGGCAGCCTCATCGGCTGGAACGGCGACTGGGTCGGCCTCAGCAACATCGGCCTGACCGAACTGTGGCCCGGCTACACCATCCCGGTCTTCGTGTTCATGGTCTTCCAGCTGATGTTCGCGATCATCACCCCGGCCCTGATCAGCGGTGCCCTCGCCGACCGCGTGAAGTTCAGCGCCTGGGCGCTGTTCATCGCCCTGTGGGCCACGGTCGTCTACTTCCCGGTCGCGCACTGGGTCTGGGGCACCGGCGGCTGGGCCTTCGAACTGGGCGTCATCGACTTCGCCGGCGGTACGGCGGTGCACATCAACGCCGGTGCCGCGGCCCTCGGTGTGATCCTGGTCATCGGCAAGCGCGTCGGCTTCAAGAAGGACCCGATGCGCCCGCACAGCCTCCCGCTGGTCATGCTCGGCGCCGGTCTGCTGTGGTTCGGCTGGTTCGGCTTCAACGCCGGCTCGTGGCTCGGCAACGACGACGGCGTCGGCGCGCTGATGTTCGTCAACACGCAGGTCGCCACCGCCGCCGCCATGCTGGCCTGGCTCGTCTACGAGAAGATCCGCCACGGCGCGTTCACCACGCTGGGCGCCGCCTCCGGCGCGGTCGCCGGTCTGGTCGCCATCACCCCGGCGGGCGGCGCGGTCTCCCCGCTCGGCGCGATCGCCGTCGGCGCCATCGCCGGTCTGCTGTGCGCCATGGCCGTCGGCCTGAAGTACAGGTTCGGCTACGACGACTCCCTCGACGTCGTCGGCGTCCACCTCGTCGGCGGTGTCATCGGCTCGGTGCTCATCGGCTTCTTCGCCACCGGCAAGGGCCAGTCCACCGCGACCGGTGTCTTCTACGGCGACCACGGCTTCGACCAGCTGTGGAAGCAGCTCGCCGGTGTCGGCGGTGTCCTGGCCTACTCGCTGATCGTCTCCGCGGTCCTCGCCTTCGCCCTCGACAAGACCATCGGCATGCGGGTCTCCGAGGACGACGAGGTGGCCGGCATCGACCAGGCCGAGCACGCCGAGACCGCATACGACTTCAGCGGCGCCGGCGGCGGAGCCGCCCGGTCCGTCCCCGCCCCGGTCGCGACCGAGTCCAAGAAGGTGGACGCATGAAGCTCATCACCGCCGTCGTGAAGCCCCACCGGCTCGACGAGATCAAGGAAGCCCTCCAGGCGTTCGGCGTCCACGGACTGACGGTCACCGAGGCCAGCGGTTACGGTCGTCAGCGGGGACACACCGAGGTCTACCGCGGTGCCGAGTACACCGTCGACCTCGTCCCCAAGATCCGTATCGAGGTGCTGGCCGAGGACGACGACGCCGAACAGCTGATCGAGGTCATCGTCAAGGCGGCCCGCACCGGCAAGATCGGTGACGGCAAGGTCTGGTCCCTCCCGGTCGAGACGGCCGTCCGGGTCCGCACCGGCGAGCGCGGCCCGGACGCGCTCTGACCGCAGAACAGAACAGGAGCCACTGGGTGACGAGTACGGACGTGCGCAAGGATGCAGAGGACTCCGGACCCAGCGGCTACGCGGCGGCCCTGTCCCAACTGACCGACGACTGGCTGGCGGGACTCTTCACCGCCGGCGCCGAGGAGCTGCGGGGCGTGTCCCTGGTCGCCGTCGGCGGCTACGGCCGCGGCGAACTCTCCCCGCGCAGCGACCTCGACCTGCTCCTCCTCCACGACGGCAGCGCCCCCCAGGCCGTCGCCGCCCTGGCCGACCGCCTCTGGTACCCCGTCTGGGACCTCGGCCTCGCCCTGGACCACTCCGTGCGGACACCGGCGGAGGCCCGCAAGACGGCCGGAGAGGATTTGAAAGTCCAACTCGGCCTCCTCGACGCCCGCCACCTCGCGGGCGACCTGGGCCTCACGGCCGGACTGCGCACGGCCGTCCTGGCCGACTGGCGCAACCAGGCGCCCAAACGCCTGCCCGAACTCCAGGAACTGTGCGCCGAGCGCGCCGAACGCCAGGGCGAACTCCAGTACCTGCTCGAACCGGACCTCAAGGAGGCCCGCGGCGGCCTCAGGGACGCCACCGCACTCCGCGCCGTCGCCGCCTCCTGGCTCGCCGACGCCCCGCGCGAAGGACTCGACGACGCCCGCCGCCGCCTCCTCGACGTCCGGGACGCCCTCCACCTGACCACCGGCCGGGCCACCGACCGGCTCGCCCTCCAGGAACAGGACCAGGTCGCCGAGGCACTCGGCCTCCTCGACGCCGACACCCTCCTGCGGCAGGTCTACGAGGCCGCCCGGGTCATCTCCTACGCCAGTGACGTCACCTGGCGCGAAGTGGGGCGCGTGCTCAGGTCGCGCGCCGTGCGGCCGAGGCTGCGCGCCATGCTCGGCGGCGGCAAGCCGGTGGCCGAACGCTCTCCCCTGGCCGAGGGCGTCGTCGAACAGGACGGCGAGGTCGTACTCGCCCGCGCCGCCCGCCCCGAACGCGACCCAGTGCTCCCCCTGCGCGCCGCGGCCGCCGCCGCCCAGGCCGGCCTCCCGCTCTCCCTGCACGCCGTACGACACCTCGCCGCCACCGTGCGCCCCCTGCCCACGCCCTGGCCCGCCGAAGCCCGCGAACAGCTCGTGACCCTGCTCGGCTCCGGCCGCCCGACCATCGAGGTCTGGGAGGCGCTGGAGGCCGAGGGCCTGATCACCCGGCTGCTGCCCGACTGGGAGCGGGTGCGCTGCCGGCCGCAACGCAACGCCGTCCACGTGTGGACCGTCGACCGGCACCTCATCGAGACCGCCGTGCGCGCCTCCGAGTTCACCCGCCGCGTCAGCCGCCCCGACCTCCTCCTGGTCGCCGCGCTGCTGCACGACATCGGCAAGGGCTGGCCCGGCGACCACTCCGTGGCCGGCGAGATCATCGCCAAGGACGTGGCCGCCCGCATTGGCTTCGACCGCGACGACGTGACCGTCCTCGCCACCCTCGTACGCCACCACCTGCTGCTGGTGGAGACCGCCACCCGGCGCGACCTCGACGACCCGGCCACCGTGCGCTCGGTCGCCGAGGCGGTCGGCTCGCAGGGCACGCTGGAGCTGCTGCACGCCCTGACCGAGGCGGACGCCCTGGCCACCGGCCCGGCCGCCTGGTCCTCCTGGCGCGGCTCGCTCGTCGCCGACCTGGTCAAACGGGTCTCCGCGGTGCTCGCCGGGGACACGCCCGAGGAACCCGAGGCCGCCGCGCCCACCGCCGAGCAGGAGCGGCTCGCCATCGAGGCCGTCGCGACCGGCAGCCCCGTGCTGTCGCTGCGGGCCCAGACCGAGCCGCCGTCCGATCCCGCCGAGCAGTCGGCCGGCGATCCGGAACCACTCGGCGTGGAGCTGCTGATCGCCGTACCGGACCAGGCGGGCGTGCTGCCGGCCGTGGCCGGTGTGCTGGCCATGCACCGGCTGACCGTCCGCACGGCGGAGCTGCGCGCCCTGGACCTCCCCGACGGCGTCGACGGCTCCGTCCTGCTGCTGGACTGGCGGGTCGCCGCCGAGTACGGCTCCCTGCCCCAGGCCGCCCGGCTCCGCGCCGACCTGGTGCGCGCGCTCGACGGCTCGCTGGACATCGCCGGCCGGCTCGCCGAACGCGACGCGGCCTACCCGAGGCGGCGGGGCGTGGTCGCGCCCCCGCCCCGGGTGACGGTCGCCCCGGCGGCCTCCCGGCACGCCACGGTCATCGAGGTGCGCGCCCAGGACGCGCCGGGGCTGCTGTTCCGGATCGGGCGGGCCCTGGAGGACGCGGCGGTGCGGGTGCGGAGCATGCACGTGAGCACGCTGGGCGCGAACGCGGTGGACGCCTTCTACGTCACAGGAGCGGACGGATCGCCCCTGCCCGGGGACGAGGCGGCGGCGGTGGCGCGGAAGCTGGAGGAGACGCTGCGGGGGTGACCTCGCGGTCAGGTCGTGGCCGGCCGTCCCGGCGCCGCCGACGCGGTGCCGCGGCCGGCCGTCCCGGCGCCCCCGCCGCGGGGTCCGCGTCCCTGGGTCAGGGACGATTTGCTTGCCAGGCCGGATACCCTGGAGGGCAGCCCAGTTCCGCCCCCGACTTCCGAGGACCGACGCCACCGTGTTCGATACCCTCTCCGACCGCCTCAGCGCGACTTTCAAAAACCTCCGCGGCAAAGGCAGGTTGTCCGAGGCGGACATCGACGCCACGGCGCGCGAGATCCGTATCGCCCTCCTCGAGGCCGACGTCGCCCTGCCGGTCGTGCGGACGTTCATCAAGAACGTCAAGGAGCGCGCCCTCGGCGCCGAGGTCTCCCGGGCGCTCAACCCCGCCCAGCAGGTCCTGAAGATCGTCAACGACGAACTCGTCACGATCCTCGGCGGCGAGACCCGCCGTCTTCGCTTCGCCAAGCAGCCGCCGACCGTGATCATGCTGGCCGGTCTCCAGGGTGCCGGTAAGACCACCCTCGCGGGCAAGCTGGGCCGCTGGCTGAAGGAGCAGGGCCACTCGCCGCTGCTGGTCGCCTGTGACCTCCAGCGACCCAACGCCGTCAACCAGCTCAGCGTCGTCGCCGAGCGCGCGGGCGTCGCGGTCTACGCGCCCGAGCCGGGCAACGGCGTGGGCGACCCGGTCAAGGTCGCCAAGGACTCCATCGAGCACGCGAAGTCCAAGGTCCACGACATCGTCATCGTCGACACCGCGGGTCGTCTCGGTATCGATCAGGAGATGATGCAGCAGGCCGCCGACATCCGTGACGCGGTCGGCCCCGACGAGATCCTCTTCGTCGTCGACGCCATGATCGGTCAGGACGCGGTCAACACGGCCGAGGCCTTCCGTGACGGCGTCGGCTTCGACGGCGTGGTGCTCTCCAAGCTCGACGGTGACGCCCGCGGTGGTGCGGCCCTGTCGATCCGCCAGATCACCGGCAAGCCGATCATGTTCGCGTCGAACGGCGAGAAGCTCGACGACTTCGACGCCTTCCATCCGGACCGGATGGCCTCCCGCATCCTCGACATGGGTGACCTGCTCACCCTGATCGAGCAGGCGGAGAAGACGTTCAGCCAGGAAGAGGCCGAGAAGATGGCCTCCAAGCTGGCGTCCAAGAAGGGCCAGGACTTCACCCTGGACGACTTCCTGTCCCAGATGGAGCAGGTCAGGAAGATGGGGTCGATCTCCAAGCTGCTCGGCATGCTGCCGGGCATGGGGCAGATCAAGGACCAGATCAACAACCTCGACGAGCGGGACGTCGACCGCACGGCCGCCATCATCAAGTCGATGACCCCGGCCGAGCGCCAGGACCCGACGATCATCAACGGCTCGCGCCGCGCCCGTATCGCCAAGGGCTCCGGTGTCGAGGTCAGCGCGGTCAAGGGTCTGGTCGAGCGGTTCTTCGAGGCCCGCAAGATGATGTCCCGCATGGCCCAGGGCGGCGGGATGCCGGGCATGCCGGGGATGCCGGGCATGGGTGGCGGCCCGGGCCGCACCAAGAAGCAGCCGAAGAAGGCCAAGGGCAAGCAGCGCTCCGGCAACCCGATGAAGCGCAAGCAGCAGGAGCAGGAGGAGGCCGCCCGGCGCGCGGCCGCCGCCCAGGGTGGCGCTCCCGGCGGCGCCTTCGGCCTGCCGGGCCAGCAGGCCGGCCAGGACTTCGAGCTTCCGGACGAGTTCAAGAAGTTCATGGGCTGACCGGGACCGACCCGGACCGCAAGCCGCTGAGGGCGCCTTCCCCCGGGAAGGCGCCCTCAGCGCATGCCGAGGCCCGTCATGTGCCGTAACGTCCAGATATGGGCAATGCCGCGCCACCCCGTAAGGCCCCTGAGCAGCCGTGGCGCACCGAAGGAACCCCGGACGAGGCGCCGCAGCCGTCCGGAGGCCGCAGGACGCGCGGCCGGTGGTGGGGCCTGCTCGTCACCGCGGTGATCGTCTTCCTGATCGCCTACGCCGGACTGAACTACTTCGGCGAGGGCGACGAGCCGACGATCTCGTACACCGAGTTCAGCAGACAGGTCGACGACGGCAACGTCGCCACCGTCTACTCCAAGGGCGACGCGATCCAGGGCCGGCTCAAGGACGCCCGGGACAACCCGGACGGCGACGGCCGGTACACCGAGTTCAAGACCCAGCGCCCCGCCTTCGCGGACGACGACCTCTGGCAGCAGCTCAGCGGTCAGCGCGTGACGGTGACCGCCGAGCCGGTCGTCAAGGAACGCGGCCTGCTCTCCAACCTGCTGATCTCCCTGATCCCGATCGTGCTCCTGGTCGCGGTGTGGATCTTCTTCGTCCGCCGGGCGGGCGCGGGACTCGGCGGCGCGGGCGGCATGCTCGGCCGCAGAGGGCCGCCCCAGCCGGTGGAGCTGCGGCCCGGCCGTCAGCGCACGACCTTCGCCGACGTGGCCGGCATCGACGAGGTCAAGGGCGAGCTGGACGACGTCGTCGATTTCCTCGCGCACCCCGACGCCTACCGCCGGATGGGCGCCAAGATGCCGCGCGGTGTGCTGCTCGCGGGATCGCCCGGCACCGGCAAGACCCTGCTGGCGCGGGCCGTGGCCGGCGAGGCGGGCGTGCCCTTCTTCTCCGCCTCCGCCTCCGAGTTCATCGAGATGATCGTGGGCGTCGGCGCGTCCCGCGTCCGGGAGCTGTTCGCCGAGGCCCGCAAGGTGGCGCCGTCGATCATCTTCATCGACGAGATCGACACCATCGGACGCGTCCGCGGCGGCGGCGCCTCGGTGGGCGGGCACGACGAGCGCGAGCAGACGCTGAACCAGATCCTCACCGAGATGGACGGCTTCTCCGGCACCGAGGGCGTGATCGTCATAGCGGCGACGAACCGTGCCGACATCCTGGACCCGGCGCTGACCCGGCCCGGCCGCTTCGACCGGGTGGTCAACGTCTCCCCGCCCGACCGGGGCGGACGCGAGGCCATCCTCGGCATCCACACCCGGGACATCCCGCTCGCCCCGGACGTGGACCTGGCCCAGGTGGCGCGGGTGACGCCGGGCATGACGGGCGCGGATCTGGCCAATCTCGCCAACGAGGCCGCCCTGCTGGCCGTCCGGCGCAAACAGGACCAGGTGACCCGCTCCGACCTGTCCGAGGCGCTGGAGAAGGTGCAGCTCGGCGCCGAACGCACCTTGGTGATGCCCGAGGAGGACCGCCGTCGCACCGCGTACCACGAGAGCGGGCACGCCCTTCTCGGGATGCTCCAGCCCGGCGCCGACCCCGTCCGGAAGATCACCATCGTGCCGCGCGGCCGGGCGCTGGGGGTGACCATGTCGACCCCCGAGGTGGAGCGGTACGCGCACTCGGAGGAGTACCTGCGCGGCCGCATCATCGGCGCCCTCGGCGGCATGGCGGCGGAGCAGGTGGTCTACGGGGTCGTCACCACGGGTGCGGAGAGCGACCTCGAACAGGTCACCGCCATCGCGCGCGGGATGGTGGGCCGCTGGGGCATGAGCGAGCGCGTCGGCCGCCTCTCCGCCCTGCCGAGCGACGCCCAGCAGGCCTACGGGCTCGCGGCCGCCCCGCAGACCCTCGACGTCATCGACAGCGAGATGCGCCGCATCGTCGAGGAGTGCTACGAGGAGGCGTGCCGCAAGCTGCACGACCACCGCGGGCAACTGGACGCCCTCGCGCTGGCGCTGCTGGAGGACGAGACGCTGGAGGAGGCGGACGCCTACCGCATCGCGGGCATCGTACGGCTCACCAAGGAGAACGACGGGTGAGGGCGCCGACGCTCAGGGCACGCGCGCGATGAGGTAGCGGAACACGTTCGGCATCCACACCGTGCCGTCGGGCCGCCGGTAGGGGTGCAGCGCCTCGGTCACCTCCTTGTCCACCCGCTCCTGGTCGGTGGCGGTGATCGCCGCGTCGAACAGGCCCGTGGACAGCAGGCCCTTGCGGGCGCTGTCCACGTCGGCGTAGCCGAACGGGCAGGCCACGCGCCCGGATCCGTCCGGCCGCAGCCCGGCCCGGTGGGCGACCTCCTCCAGGTCGTCGCGCAGGGGCGGCCGCCAACTCCCCGCGCCCCGCTCGGGATCCGCCAGCTTGGTGGCGACCCGCAGCACGGACGAGGTGGCGCAGCGCTCCGGCGGACCCCAGCCGGCCAGCACCACGGGCGTGCCGCGCGCGGCGAGCGGTGTGGCGGCCGAGAGCAGTTCCACGAGCCCCTCCGCGTCCCCGGCGAGGCAGCCGATGGGCTCGAAGGCGGTCACCAGCGTGTACGCGGGTGTCTGCGCGTCGGCGGCGTCCAGCGGTGAGCCGTCCACGAGCCGGGTCCGCGCACGCGCGCGTGCGTCCCGTGCCTCGGCCGGCTCCAGCCGCTGCCGTGCCAGGGCCAGCCGTTCGGGGGAGGAGGTCTCGACACCGGTGACGTCGGCGCCTCTCGAGGACGCCATCAGCAGGGCGAGCCCGGAGCCACAGCCGAGGCCCAGCAGCCGTGTGCCGGGGCCCACTTCCAGTCGCTCGTAGACGGCCTCGTAGAGCGGGACGAGCATCCGCTCCTGGATTTCGGACCAGTCACGCGCGCGTGCACCCGGATCCGCGTGGGGCACCGGCGGCCCCGTCCGAGGCAGGTGCTGCCGCACGAGCGTAGGTGTCATGAAAAGCGCCCCAATCCGCCGAGAGTCTGCCGCTTTCCCCGTTCGGGGGGTCCCCGTCAGTGCGCCCGCACTCCCTCCCGTATGTCAGGTAACTCCCCACTCGACCCCGCGTCCAGGGGTTGCGGAGCCCCGCTTGCGCACGGCCCGCGTGTGTGGCGAGATTTCACATGACGGCAACCTGGACCCGTACCATCGCGCCATGGCAAAGGCACCCGTTCTCACGCCGCGGGCGGACGACTTCCCGCGTTGGTACCAGGATCTGATCGCCAAGGCCGAGCTGGCCGACAACGGCCCAGTGCGCGGCACGATGGTGATCCGACCGTACGGGTACGGGCTGTGGGAGCGCATGCAGGCGGAGATGGACGCCCGCATCAAGGAGACGGGCACCCAGAACGCGTACTTCCCCCTGCTGATCCCCCAGTCGTACCTCACCCGCGAGGCCGACCACGTCGAGGGTTTCGCGCCCGAGCTGGCGGTGGTCACGCACGGCGGCGGCAAGGAGCTGGAGGAGCCGGCGGTCGTGCGGCCCACCTCCGAGACCATCATCAACGAGTACTTCTCCAAGTGGGTGCAGAGCTACCGTGATCTGCCCCTGCTGATCAACCAGTGGGCCAACGTGGTCCGTTGGGAGCTGCGGCCCCGTCTCTTCCTGCGCACCTCGGAGTTCCTGTGGCAGGAGGGCCACACCGCGCACGCCACCTACGAGGAGGCCCGCGACTTCGCCGCGCACATCCAGCGCGACGTCTACGGGGACTTCCTGGAGAACGTCCTCGCGATCGACTTCGTCTCCGGCAGCAAGACGGCCAAGGAGCGGTTCGCGGGCGCCATCAACACCCTCACCTGCGAAAGCATGATGGGCGACGGCAAGGCCCTGCAGATGGTCACCAGCCATGAGCTGGGCCAGAACTTCGCCAGGGCCTTCAACACCCGGTACCTGTCGAAGGACGGAACCCAGGAGCACGTCTGGCAGACCTCCTGGGGCTCGACCACCCGCATGATCGGCGCGCTGGTGATGACGCACGGCGACGACGACGGGCTGCGTGTCCCGCCGCGGCTGGCGCAGATCCAGGCCGTGGTGCTGGCGATCAAGGGCGACGAGGCGGTTCTGGCCAAGGTCCGCGAGGTCGGCGACCGGCTGAGGGCGGCCGGCGTCCGGGTCCAGGTCGACGACCGTACCGACATCCCCTTCGGGCGGCGCGCGGTCGACTGGGAGCTCAAGGGTGTGCCGGTGCGCGTCGAGATCGGCCCGCGCGACCTGGAGAACGGCACCGCGATGCTGGCCCGCCGCATTCCCGGCGGCAAGGAGCCTGTGTCCCTGGACGCGCTCGTCGGCCTGCTGCCCACGATGCTGGAGGAGGACCAGGCGCTGCTGCTGAAGCAGTCGCGTGAGCGCCGGGAGTCCCGTACGGCGGACGTGTCCACGATCGAGGAGGCCGTGGAGGCGGCGACCGCCGGCGGCTGGGCGCGCATCCCGTGGGCGACGCTCGGCGAGGAGGGCGAGGCCAAGCTGGGCGAGCACGCGGTGACCGTACGGTGTCTGGTCGCCGAGGACGGGTCGGTGCCGGACGACGGCGACGCCCCCGGTAACGTCGCGATCGTGGCACGCGCTTACTGAGACGGCGCCCTCCGCCGCGAGCGCGACCGAAAGGCCTCTTGCGCCTCCGTCGCACATCCGTCCCCCGGCGCGTGGACAGTGTCTACGCGCCGGGGCGTATGCAGGACTACGCACCGGCTTGGGATGAGCTGTGCGGCTTCTCCGCAGATCAGCGCACCCGCCCTCGTCGGGACACATGAGGGGCAACTGACGGGTACGTGCAAATTATTTGGGATGCCCCGGAATAGGAACACAGGGGCACCCCCGCTCGTTGTCATTACGTGAGCACGACACAGACACCACCTGTTCTCGCCGCAGAGCTGGCACAGGCGTGGGCCGACATTCAGCGGTACCACCCCGAGCTGCCGGACCTTGCCGCGCCAGAGTCCCTGATCGGGGAGTCGTCGTCCGCCTGCGGTCACGAGCTCTCCTTCGAGCGACTGCTCCATGAGGCAGTCCACGGGATCGCCGCCGCCCGCGGCGTCCGCGACACCTCCCGCGCCGGCCGCTACCACAACCGCAGATTCCTCGCGATCGCCGAGGAACTGGGTCTGGACCACCCAGAGGAGCCGCACCCCAGCAGCGGTTTCTCGCTGGTCACACTGAATCCCGAGGCCAAGCGCCGCTACCGCCCGACGATCGAGCGCCTCCAGCGGGCCCTCAAGGCCCATGTGGCGGCCACCTCCTCCGAGACCACCCGCGCCTTCCGCGGCCCCGCGGCCCGCCACGGCTCCTCCGGCGGTGGCGTCCGCGTCAAGGCGGTCTGTGACTGCGGCCGCAACGTCCGGGTGGTCCCGTCGGTCCTGGCCCAGGCCCCGATCGTGTGCGGCGGCTGCGGCAAGCCGTTCCGCATCCCGGAGGTCATGGGCGCGGCATGACTCCATGAGCACCGGCATCTCGTGGCTGCCGGTTCGGGCGTGGACATGGAGAAGGGGGGTGCCGTCCGTCGCGGTGGGCGCGGGCGGCACCTCGCGGCACCGGGCCGCCCCGGCCCACCTGGGGCGCCATCGCGCCGGGCGCCTCCCAGGCATGCCCCGGCAGAGCCCGCCGCCCAAGGTGACCCGCCGGGTGTGGCACAATGACTAGCTGTACTCGACAGCCGCACAGGACCCCTCTCTCCTCCGGCTGACGCGTCCATCGGGCACTCGGGTACCGCAACCCCACGCGGCATTCTCGCCGTGCCCAACCACGTCAAATCCAGGAGAACCCACTCCCGTGGCAGTCAAGATCAAGCTGAAGCGTCTGGGCAAGATCCGTTCGCCTCACTACCGCATCGTCGTCGCCGACTCCCGTACCCGCCGTGACGGCCGGGCCATCGAGGAGATCGGCAAGTACCACCCGACCTACAACCCGTCGGTCATCGAGGTGGACGCCGACCGCGTGGCGTACTGGCTCGGTGTCGGCGCCCAGCCGACCGAGCCCGTGCTCGCCATCCTGAAGAAGACCGGCGACTGGCAGAAGTTCAAGGGCGAGCCCGCCCCGGCTCCGCTGCTCGTCGCCGAGCCGAAGAAGACGCGCCCGTCGTTCGAGGCCCTGGGCGGCGACGACGAGGGCAAGGGTGAGGCGATCACCCAGAAGAAGAAGGCTGAGAAGAAGGACGAGGCCGCGGCTGAGTCCGAGTCGACCGAGGCCTGAGCAGCATGCTCGAAGAGGCGCTTGAGCACCTCGTGAAGGGCATCGTCGACAACCCTGACGATGTGCAGGTCGCCTCGCGCAACCTGCGCCGCGGGCGTGTGCTCGAGGTCCGGGTCCACCCGGACGACCTCGGCAAGGTGATCGGTCGCAACGGCCGCACCGCACGCGCCCTGCGCACCGTCGTGGGCGCCATCGGCGGCCGCGGTGTCCGCGTCGACCTCGTCGACGTCGATCACGTCCGCTGACGCATTCGCAGCACCGGCTCGGGCCGGGGAGGGCCACTGGGCCGTCCCCGGCCCGCAGTCGTTCGAGCCGTCACGACAGACCCGGCAGACTCGACAGACCCGACAGGTACGACAGGAGATCTTCGAAAAGTGCAGCTCGTAGTCGCACGGATCGGCCGTGCCCACGGCATCAAGGGCGAGGTCACCGTGGAGGTCCGCACCGATGAGCCGGAGCTGCGGCTCGCACCCGGCGCCGTACTGCTCACGGACCCCGCCACGGCGGGTCCGCTCACGATCGAGACCGGCCGGGTGCACAGCGGCCGCCTCCTCCTGCGCTTCGAGGGCGTCAGCGACCGCAACGCCGCCGAGGCCCTGCGCAACACCCTCCTGATCGCCGAGGTGGACCCGGAGGAGCTCCCCGAGGACGAGGACGAGTACTACGACCACCAGCTCATCGACCTCGACGTGGTGACCGCGGACGGCACGGAGGTCGGCCGGATCACCGAGATCTCCCACCTGCCCTCCCAGGACCTCTTCATCGTCGAGCGTCCCGACGGGAGCGAGGTGATGATCCCCTTCGTCGCGGAGATCGTCACGGAGATCGACCTGGAGGAGCAGAAGGCGGTCATCGACCCGCCCCCCGGCCTCATCGACGACAGGGCCGAGATCGCGTCGTCCCGGGACAAGTCCTGATGCGCCTCGACGTCGTCACGATCTTCCCCGAGTACCTCGACCCGCTGAACGTCTCGCTGGTCGGCAAGGCACGCGCGCGTGGACAGCTCAACGTCCATGTGCACGACCTGCGGCAGTGGACGTACGACCGCCACAACACCGTCGACGACACGCCGTACGGTGGCGGGCCCGGCATGGTCATGAAGACGGAGCCCTGGGGCGACGCCCTGGACTCCGTCCTCGCCGACGGCTACGAGACCGGCGCGCACGCCCCCGCGCTCGTCGTCCCGACCCCCAGCGGCCGGCCCTTCACCCAGGACCTCGCCGTCGAGCTGTCCGAGCGCCCCTGGCTGATCTTCACGCCGGCCCGCTACGAGGGCATCGACCGCCGCGTCGTCGACGAGTACGCCGCCCGGATACCGGTCTACGAGGTCTCCATCGGCGACTACGTCCTGGCCGGCGGTGAGGCGGCCGTCCTCGTCGTCACGGAGGCCGTGGCCCGGCTGCTGCCCGGGGTGCTGGGCAACGCCGAGTCGCACCGTGACGACTCCTTCGCGCCCGGCGCCATGGCCAACCTCCTCGAAGGCCCCGTCTACACCAAGCCGCCCCGGTGGCGCGGGCGGGACATCCCCGACGTCCTCCTCAGCGGCCACCACGGCAAGATCGCCCGCTGGCGCCGTGACGAGGCCCTCAGGCGTACGACGGCCCACCGGCCCGACCTGATCGAGCGCGCCGACCCCAAGGCCTTCGACAAGAAGGACCGCGAGATGCTCTCCATCCTGGGCTGGGCACCCGACCCCGAAGGTCAGCCGTACGGCCGATTTTGGCGCAGGACCGAGGGCGTGGAAGAATAGGTCGCTGTTGTGCGCAGTCCGGCGTGCGCCCCTGCCACAGGGGGACACGACGCCCGCCCCGGCCCGCACCACACTCGTACACCACCTCTAGTGCCGTTGATGACCTGTGGCATCAGCGAAGAAAGCAGACGAAATGTCTCACCTGCTCGACTCTCTCGACGCCGCGTCGCTGCGCAGCGACGTCCCGGCCTTCCGCCCGGGTGACACCGTCAACGTCCACGTCCGCGTCATCGAGGGCAACCGCTCCCGTGTGCAGCAGTTCAAGGGCGTGGTGATCCGCCGTCAGGGCGCCGGCGTCCGCGAGACCTTCACGGTCCGCAAGGTCTCCTTCTCCGTCGGCGTCGAGCGCACCTTCCCGGTGCACACCCCGATCGTCGAGAAGATCGAGCTCGTCACCCGCGGTGACGTGCGTCGCGCCAAGCTGTACTACCTGCGCGAGCTGCGCGGCAAGGCCGCGAAGATCAAGGAGAAGCGCGACAACTGAGCGCGCTCGGGAGTTCCCGGCGGGGCCGGATAGCATCTGGCCCCGATGGACACCGAAGCACAGCCGACGGAGCGCGACCGCTCCTCCCGCCCTTCCGCCTCCGGAGCGATCCCGGACGCCGAGGGACCGGAGGAACGGTCGCGTTCGTCGTTGCTGGCGCGGATCGGCGACTGGCTGCCCGGCGGACGGATCAGTCTCACCCTGCTGCTCTGCCTGCTGTTTTTGCTGGGCCTCAACGCTTTCGTGGTCAAACCGTTCCAGATTCCCAGCGGATCCATGGAGAACGGATTGAGGATCGGCGACCGCGTTCTCGTAAATAAGTTGGCATACCGCTTCGGGGCCGAGCCGCGGCGCGGGGACGTGGTTGTGTTCGACGGCACGGGGTATTTCGGGGACGCCGACTACATCAAACGCGTTGTGGGTGTGGGGGGAGACCATGTCGTCTGCTGCGACAAGGAGGGGAGGATCCAGGTGAACGGCCGGCCGGTCGACGAGTCGACGTTCCTCTACCCGGGCGACAGCCCGTCCACGGTGGCCTTCGACGTGGAGGTGCCCGACGGCACCCTCTTCGTCCTCGGCGACCACCGCAGCGCCTCCAGCGACTCCCGCGACCACCTGGGGTCACCGGGCGGCGGCATGATCCCGGTGGACGAGGTCATCGGCCGCGCCGACTGGATCGTCTGGCCGTTCGCCCACCTCGGCCGTCTGCACCGCCCGAGCGCCTACGCACGCGTGCCGGACGCGAGCGCGCACGCGACGCCTGTGCCCGACGCGCGCACGGACGACACCGTCGTGGGGGTGCCCGACACCGCCGTCGGAGTGCCCGACACCGCCGTGGGCGCTCATGACACCGTGGTGGGCGCCCATGGGTAACCGCGGCAAGCCTCGCGGCGTCCCCAGCAGTCCCGCGGACAACCTCCTGCCCACCGGCGCCCGGCGCACCTCCAGCCCCGGCGGCGGGCGCACGCGCGCGGAGCGGCGCAAACTCCAGCGGAAGGTCAAGCGCAAGCGCCGGCGCAGCGCGGTGCGGGAGATCCCGCTCCTCGTCGGCGTCGCCGTCCTGATAGCCCTGGTCCTGAAGACCTTCCTGGTGCAGGCCTTCGTCATCCCGTCCGGCTCCATGGAGCAGACGATCCAGATCGGCGACCGGGTCCTGGTCGACAAGTTCACCCCGTGGTTCGGCTCCCAGCCCGAGCGCGGGGACGTCGTCGTCTTCAAGGACCCCGGCGGCTGGCTCCAGGACGAGCAGACGACGACGAAGAAGGACGACCCCATCGTCGTCAAGCAGATCAAGGCAGGGCTCACCTTCATCGGTCTGCTGCCCTCCGACAACGAGAAGGACCTCATCAAGCGGGTCGTCGGCGTGGGCGGCGACCGCGTCCAGTGCTGTGACGCGCAAGGACGGGTCACCGTCAACGGCGTTCCCCTGAACGAGGGGGAGTACCTGTATCCCGGGAACGCGCCCTCCAGCACGCCGTTCGACATCACCGTCCCCCAGGGCCGGCTGTGGGTGATGGGCGACCACCGGGACAACTCCGCGGACTCACGGGCCCACCAGGACACGGACTACGGCGGCACGGTCTCGGTGGACGAGGTGGTGGGACGGGCCATGGTCATCGCCTGGCCGCTGGGTCACTGGAACCGCCTCAACGAGCCACAGACCTTCTCCGCGGTGACCGACTCGGTCGTCAGGACCACCGCGTCCTCCGAACCGTCGCATAGGGTTGCTCCCGACGATCCGAACGGAACGATCCGACTCCCGAGCCCTGCGGAACTCCCGCTCGTTATGGGAGTGGTGGGCCTGCGCCGTATCTGGGGCAGGCGGCGGCACAGAGTAAGGAGTTGGCGTGGGGGATGTGGCGGTTGGCGCACGGTCCGGGCACGACGGCGAGGAGCACCGCGGACACCCTGTGGACGCGGCCGACCCGGCCGTGGACGGCGTCGTGACCTCCGGGAATGAGAACCCGGCGGCCGGGGACGGCGGGCCGGGGGACGGGCAGCCCCCCGAGGACGGGCGGCAGGGACCGGGCGACCCGGCCCCGAAGCCGAAGAAGCCGCGCTCCTTCTGGAAGGAGCTGCCGATCCTGATCGGTATCGCGCTCGTCCTCGCGCTGCTGATCAAGACGTTCCTGGTGCAGGCGTTCTCGATTCCCTCCGACTCGATGCAGAACACCCTCCAGAAGGGTGACCGGGTCCTGGTGGACAAGCTGACCCCGTGGTTCGGCTCCGAGCCCGAGCGCGGCGAGGTCGTCGTCTTCCACGACCCCGACGAGTGGCTGGCCGGCGAGCCCACCCCGGAGCCGAACGTCGTGCAGACCTTCCTCAGCTGGATCGGCCTGATGCCGTCCGCCGAGGAGAAGGACCTGATCAAGCGGGTGGTCGGCGTCGGCGGTGACACCGTCGCCTGCAAGGGCACCGGCCCGCTGACGGTCAACGGCAAGGCGCTCGACGAGCCGTACGTGTACCCGGGCAACACGCCGTGCAGCCAGGACGACCAGGGCGGCCAGTTCTCCGTGAAGGTGCCCAAGGGCTACCTCTGGGTCATGGGCGACCACCGCCAGAACTCGCGCGACTCCCGCTACAACCAGAGCGACAAGAACCACGGCATGGTCCCCGTCGACCAGGTCGTCGGCCGCGCCATCGTCAAGGCCTGGCCGATCAACCGCTGGGGCACCCTGCCCGTGCCGGACACCTTCGACCAGAAGGGCCTGAGCGCCCAGTCGGCGGCCTCCACCGCCCTGACCGTCGCCCCGGAGGGCCTCGCCCTCGCCGGTGTCGTCCCGGTGGCCCTGTGGCGCCGTCGGCGGGCGAAGGCGGCCGAGACCCGCTGATCCCGCCCGGCCTCGGCAAACCCTTTCCCAAGGATGCGGCCCCGGCCGCCGAGGAAGGGCTGACCCCGCTCGGTACCGCCGGGTAGGGTGCGGATCCATGGGTGGCGAGAGCACGACGCGTACGGCCCCGCGCAGCGGCGGCACCAGCAGTGGCCCGGTGGGCAGCCGGACCGGACAGGTTCTGTCCGGTGTGGCGGTCGCGCTGGGCCTCGTGCTGTTCCTCGGCGGGTTCGGCTGGGCAGCCCTGGTCTACCGGCCGTACACCGTGCCCACCGGCTCCATGAGCCCCACGATCCAGGCCGGTCAGCGGGTGCTGGCCGAGGTCGTGGACGGCGCCGACGTGCGCCGCGGGGACGTCGTCGTCTTCACCGACAAGACCTGGGCGGACAACGCGCCCGTGGTCAAGCGGGTCGTCGCGGTCGGCGGCGACACCGTCTCCTGCTGCACCGAGGGCAAGCTGACCGTCAACGGCAAGCAGATCGACGAGCCGTATCTGCCTGCGGGCAGCCCCGCCGAGATCAAGAGCATCCCGACCGTGAAGGTCCCCGAAGGCCGGCTGTTCCTGCTCGGCGACGAGCGTCAGGGCTCGCTGGACTCCACCGCCCACCTCTCGGACGCCGCCAGCGGCACGGTGGCGCGCAGCGCCGTCACGGCCCGCGTCGAGGCCGTCGTCTGGCCCATGGAGGGCATGCTCCAGCGGCCCACCGGCTTCGAGACGCTGGGCGCGCTGTCCCAGCCGGGGCCGCTGCGCGTGATCGTCTGGCTGATCGTCGTGGGCGCGGTGCTCGTCCTCGGCGGCGGCGCGTACGGTCCGATCGCGGCGCGGGCCTCCCGGCGCCGCACCGCCACCCGTCCGGAGCCCGCCGGTGCCCGCTGAGCCGACGTCCGCCGGGCCGGTGTCTGCTGAGTCGACGTCCGCGGAGTCGATGTCCGCCGACTCGACGGGTGCCGGGCCGGCGGACGCGGGTGTCGACGGCTACGAGGGCGGGATGCGCAAGGTCTCCCGGGTCGTGCTGCTCGACCCCGAGGACCGCGTCCTGCTGCTCCACGGCCACGAGCCGGACGATCCGGCCGACGACTGGTGGTTCACACCCGGCGGCGGTGTGGAGGGCGACGAGACCCGTGAGCAGGCCGCCCTGCGGGAACTCGCCGAGGAGACCGGCATCACCGACGTCGACCTCGGCCCGGTGCTGTGGCGGCGGACGTGTTCCTTCCCGTTCGCGGGCCGTCGCTGGGACCAGGACGAGTGGTACTACCTGGCCCGTACGACCGTCACCGCGGTCCGGGCCACGGCCCTGACCGAGCTGGAGCGGCGCAGTGTCGCCGGAGCGCGCTGGTGGACGTGTCAGGAACTCACCCGGGCACATGAGACGGTGTATCCGACCAGACTCGCCGAGCTGCTGCGCACGCTGCTCGACGAAGGTCCCCCGGCCAGACCAGTGACCCTTGACACGGAAATCGTCTAGCGACTCACGGGACTGGCGCACAATGGGGGGATCGCACGGCTGAAGGGGAACATGCCATGAGCGCCGAGGACCTCGAGAAGTACGAGACCGAGATGGAGCTGAAGCTCTACCGGGAGTACCGCGATGTCGTCGGTCTGTTCAAATACGTGATCGAGACCGAGCGGCGTTTCTACCTGACCAACGACTACGAGATGCAGGTGCACTCGGTCCAGGGCGAGGTGTTCTTCGAGGTGTCGATGGCCGACGCCTGGGTGTGGGACATGTACCGGCCGGCGCGGTTCGTGAAGCAGGTACGGGTGCTCACGTTCAAGGACGTGAACATCGAGGAGCTGAACAAGAGCGACCTGGAGCTTCCGAGCGGCTGAGGCACCGTCCGGGTGGCGGAGGCGCCACCCGAGTGAGTGACGCGGTTGTCCACAGCCGCTGAGTTCTCCACCAAGATCAACTCCGGGGAGCCGGATGCGTGACGGTGGGCACCGGAGGTGGTGCCGACATGAACGCACGGAGCGCACTCGGCAAGTACGGCGAGACGCTGGCCGCACGGAGGCTGGCGGAGGCCGGAATGACGGTTCTGGAGCGCAACTGGCGCTGTGGCAGGACCGGAGAGATCGACATCGTCGCCCGGCACGGCGACGTCCTGGTCGTCTGCGAGGTGAAGACCCGCCGGGGCGGCGACTTCGAACACCCCATGGCCGCGGTCACGCCCGAGAAGGCGCAGCGGCTGCGGGTCCTCGCCGCGTGCTGGACCCAGGCCCATGGAGGGGCGCCACCGGGTGGCGTACGCATCGACCTGGTCGGCGTCCTGCTGCCCCGGCGCGGCGCCCCCGTCGTCGAGCACGTGCGGGGGGTGGCCTGAGATGGGATTCGCGCGTACGTGCTCGGTGGCGCTGGTGGGCGTCGAAGGCGTCGTGGTGGAGGTCCAGGCCGACCTGGAGCCCGGGGTCGCGGCGTTCACCCTGGTGGGGCTGCCTGACAAGAGCCTGACCGAGAGCCGGGACCGGGTGCGGGCGGCGGTGGTGAACTCGGGTGGCGAGTGGCCGCAGAAGAAACTGACCGTCGGACTGAGCCCCGCCTCGGTGCCGAAGGCGGGCAGCGGTTTCGACCTCGCCGTGGCCTGTGCGGTGCTCGGTGCGGCCGAGCGGATCGACCCACGGGTGCTCGCCGACATCGTGATGATCGGCGAGCTGGGGCTGGACGGCCGGGTGCGCCCGGTCCGCGGGATCCTGCCCGCCGTGCTCGCGGCGGCCGACGCCGGCTACGAGCAGGTGGTCGTGCCGGAGTGCGCCGCCGCGGAGGCCTCGCTGGTGCCGGGCGTCTCGGTGCTCGGCGTGCGCAGCCTGCGGCAGCTGATCGCGGTCCTCGCCGACGAACCGGTGCCGCAGGAGGAGCCGGACGGGCTGGGACGGCCGGACCCGCTCCTGGCCGGCCTGCGGATGCCCGGCACGAGCGCGGCCACCGGCACGCACAGCCTCGGCGCCGCCCACCACGACCAGGGACACGACCTCGCGGACGTCGTGGGCCAGCGGTCGGCCCGGACGGCGGTGGAGGTCGCCGCGGCCGGCGGACACCACCTGTTTCTGGAGGGTCCGCCTGGGGCCGGCAAGACGATGCTCGCGGAGCGGCTGCCGGCCGTCCTGCCCCGGCTGAGCCGGGAGGAGTCGCTGGAGGTCACGGCCGTGCACTCGGTGGCCGGACTGCTGCCGCCGGGCAAACCCCTCATCGACGTCCCCCCGTACTGCGCCCCGCACCACTCGGCGACCATGCAGTCACTGGTCGGGGGCGGACCGGGCATCGCGCGGCCCGGTGCCGTCTCGCTGGCCCACCGCGGGGTGCTCTTCCTGGACGAGACCCCCGAGTTCAGCAGCCGGACCCTGGACGCCCTGCGCCAGCCGCTGGAGGCGGGACACGTGGTGATCGCGCGCAGTGCGGGCGTGGTGCGCTTCCCGGCGCGGTTCCTGATGGTGCTGGCGGCCAATCCCTGCCCCTGCGGCCGGTTCTCTCAGCGGGACTCGCTGTGCGACTGCCCGCCCTCGGCGGTCCGCCGCTACCAGGTCCGGCTCTCCGGGCCCCTGCTGGACCGGGTGGACCTGCGCGTCGAGGTGGACCCGGTCAGCCGGGCCGAGCTCGCACACCGTGGTCCCGGAGGCGACTCGACGGCGACCGTCGCCGATCGCGTACGCGCCGCGCGGGAACGGGCCGCGGCCCGGCTCGCGGGCACCCCGTGGCGCACCAACGGCGAAGTGCCGGGACGGGAGCTGCGCAGCCGCTGGCACCCTGCGGCCGGCGCGATGGACGAGGCCGAGCGCAACCTGGAACGGGGGGTGCTCACCGCGCGCGGACTGGACCGCGTGCTGCGCGTCGCCTGGACCGTCGCCGACCTCGTCGGCCACGACCGGCCCGACGCCACGGACGTCGCCCTGGCGCTGCAACTGCGCACGGGGGTGCCGCGCGGCGTGCCGATGGCGCTCGGGGCGCTGACGTGAGCGTCGACGCCGCTCCGGACGCCCGGGACGGTGGTGAGCCGGACGAGGAACGACTCGCCCGGGTCTTCCTCACCCGGGTCCTCGAGCCCGGCGACGAGATCGCCGGGCGGTGGCTGCGGGAGATCGGCGCGCCCGAGGTGGCGCGGCGGCTGCGCGGTGAGGGCAAGGCGCTGCCCGGGGTGAGTACGCGGCGGTGGGCCGGGCTGCGGGCGCGCGCCGAGCGGGCCGGGCCGGAGCAGGACCTGACCGTCGCCCGGGCGGCCGGGGTGCGGTTCGTGTGCCCCGGGGACACCGAGTGGCCCCTCCCGCTCGACGACCTCGGGGACGCCCGGCCGCTGGGACTGTGGGTGCGGGGCCGCCCCAGCCTGCGGATGTGGGCGCTGCGGTCGGTCGCGGTCGTCGGCGCCCGCGCCTGCACCGAGTACGGCGCGCACACGGCGGCCACCCTCGCGGCCGGCCTCGCCGAACGCGGCTGGGTGGTGGTCTCCGGGGGTGCCTACGGCGTCGACGGCGCCGCCCACCGCGGCGCCCTCGCCGCGGGCGGCGCCACCGTCGCCGTCCTCGCCTGCGGAGTCGACCGGCCCTACCCGCGCGGACACACCGAGCTGATCAACAGGATCGCCGAGCAGGGCCTGGTCGTGGGGGAGCTGCCGCCGGGGGACCATCCGACGCAGAGCCGGTTCGTGCTGCGCAACCGGGTGATCGCCGCGCTCACCCGGGGCACGGTCGTCGTCGAGGCGGCCTACCGCAGCGGCTCGCTGGTCACCGCGCGGGCGGCACAGCGCCTGGGCCGGCACACGATGGGGGTGCCCGGCCCGGTCACCAGCGGGCTCTCCGCGGGCGTGCACGAACTGCTCCGGGGCGAGGCCGTGCTGGTCACCGACGCCGCGGAGGTCGTCGAGCTGGTCGGCGACATGGGAGAGCTCGCTCCGGAGCGGCGCGGCCCGGTACTGCCGCGCGACCTGCTGGAACCGGGCGCCCGGCGTGTCCTGTCCGGGCTGCCCGGCCGCCGGCCCGCGGCGGCCGAGGAGATCGCCCGTGAGGCGGGCACCACCCAGGACGACGCGGTCGCGAGGCTGTACGAACTCAGGGCACTCGGATACGTCGAACGCCATGGCGACGGCTGGAAGTTGACACGCCAGGCGATGGTCTCCGTCCGAGGGGGACGACGCTCGTGTTGACCGGGCGCGTTCGGCCGTCCGGGGGAATGCGGAACGCCTTGGGAAATCCCTCAGTTGACGCGGAACGGCGGTCACCCTGGGCGACCGCCGCCCCCCTGGGGAGCACCCAGCGGAACGTATCTGCGCACAGGTCCGGTCACGTCCTTCGCACACCGCGACACTCCAGTCACGCTACGCTCACGTGGATTCCGGCGCAGACCGGCCACTGTGTACCACTCGACACCAGACAGACGACTCGCCCACGCACCCGCACTTCGCGTAGATCACCTACTTCACCTACTTCACCGACTTCACGTAATTCACCGACTTCACGTACTTCACGGCAGAACGGCACAAGGCGACGAATGCCCCAGCACACCTCCGGGTCCGACCGGGCGGCGATCCCCCCAGCCGCCCGCGACGGTGGCAGCGTGCGGCCGCCCGCTCCCTCGACGCTCGACGAGCTGTGGCGGTCGTACAAGGCGACGGGGGACGAGCGGCTGCGGGAGCAGCTGATCCTGCACTACTCGCCGCTGGTGAAGTACGTGGCGGGCCGGGTGAGCGTGGGCCTGCCGCCGAACGTGGAGCAGGCGGACTTCGTCTCCTCCGGGGTCTTCGGGCTGATCGACGCGATCGAGAAGTTCGACATCGACCGGGAGATCAAGTTCGAGACGTACGCGATCACCCGGATCCGGGGCGCGATGATCGACGAGCTGCGGGCGCTGGACTGGATCCCCCGGTCGGTACGGACGAAGGCGCGGAACGTCGAGCGGGCCTACGCGACGCTGGAGGCGCGGCTGCGGCGCACGCCGACCGAAGGCGAGGTCGCGGCGGAGCTGGGCATCCCGGTGGACGAGCTCCATGCGGTGTTCAGCCAGCTGTCGCTGGCCAACGTGGTGGCGCTGGAGGAGCTGCTGCACGTCGGGGCCGAGGGCGGGGACGGCCTCAGCGTCATGGACACGCTGGAGGACACCGCCGCGGACAACCCCGTGGAGATCGCCGAGGACCGTGAACTGCGGCGGTTCCTGGCGCGGGCGATCAACACGCTGCCCGACCGGGAGAAGACGGTCGTCACGCTCTACTACTACGAGGGGCTGACGCTGGCCGAGATCGGGAACGTACTGGGCGTGACCGAAAGCAGAGTCAGTCAGATCCACACCAAATCCGTGCTGCAATTGCGCGCGAAACTGGCCGGATTCGGTCGCTGATCTGGTCGGACGGCGCCACGGGGCGGACGTGCGGGCGCAGTCACTCCCCTCGGGGGTGCCGCGTCCGTACAGTGGTTGACGTGCCAAGGATTCGAGCGGCCTCCGTGGCCGAGCACCGGTCGATGCAACGAGCCGCCTTGCTGGACGCGGCTCGGTCTTTGCTGTCCGAAGGCGGGACGGAGGCGCTGACCTTCCCCGCCCTCGCCGAGCGGACGGGGCTCGCGCGCTCCTCCGTCTACGAGTACTTCCGGTCGCGGGCGGCCGTGGTCGAGGAGCTGTGCGAGGTCGACTTCCCCGTGTGGGCGGCGGAGGTCGAGGCGGCGATGGCCGCGGCGCGGGGGCCGGAGGCCAAGATCGAGGCGTATGTGCGGCGGCAGCTGGCCCTGGTCGGGGACCGGCGGCACCGTGCCGTCGTGGCGATCTCGGCGAGCGAGCTGGACGCGGGGGCGCGGGAGAAGATCCGGGCCGCGCACGGGGGGCTCGTGGCGATGATCGTCGAGACGCTGGGGGAGATGGGCCACGCGGAACCGCGGCTGGCGGCGATGTTGGTGCAGGGGGTCGTGGACGCGGCGGTCCGCAGGATCGAACTGGGCGCGGAGGAGCCGGCGGGGATCACGGAGGCGGCGGTGGGGATGGTGTTGCGGGGGGTCGCGGGCTGAGGCGCCGGTGCCCGGTGGGGAGCCGGGTCCCGCGCTGGCGGAATGGACGCGGCCGCGGCTCGGCTGCCGGTCCGTGGCGCGCCCGGGGTGCCGCGCGGTTCACGGCAGCGGGACACCCAGGGCCCGGCTGCCGGTCCGTGGCGCGCCCGGGGTGCCCCGTGGTTCACGGCAGCGGGACACCCAGTACCGGCAGCAGTCTCGACGGCCCCCTGTCCAGGAGCCACGGAGGCAGGAGCAGGAGCGGGTTCAGGTAGGCGCCCGCTCTTCTCAGGCCCCAGTGGAGGCAGGTCGTCCGGCAGTGCGAGGCCGTCGGCTCCAAGGTGCCGATCAGCCGACCCGGGGTGACCTCGTCGCCCTTCCGCAGCAGCGGTCGTACCGGCTCGTAGGTCGTGCGCAGGGGCGGGGTGCCCGTCCCCGTCAGCTCCACCGAGATCACGCCCCTGCCCGCCACCCGGCCCGCGAAGGACACCCGGCCCACCGCCACCGCGCGTACCGGGGCGCCGGCCGGGGCCGCCAGGTCCACTCCCCGGTGGCCACGGGCGTACGCCGTCGGCGGCGGGTCCCAGGCCCGCACCACCGGCGGGCGGGCTCCCGGCACCCCCAGCGGCCAGGAGCGGGCGACCGCCGGGACCGGTGACGGCACAGGAGCCGAAGGCGCGCCGGTCGCCGAGGCCGGCGACGCGAGCAGGAGGGTCAGGAACAGGGCCGCGTATCGCTTCACGCACATGGCGCAAGCGTCCCGGGAACGCCCGATCATGGCCGGGAGCTGTGGACGAACCGGCTGTTGTGGACAGCGGCGTCACCCGGTGCCCCGCCGGTCCCGTACACTTCTTCTGGCGATCCGGGTCACCGGGTCGACTTCGCACGCCCCGGTACGGGGACCGGAAACGGTCCGTACGTATCAGCGCCCCTCGGTCCTTCGTGGCTCGGCGCACCGCGGGCGTCAGGCGCGGAAGCCGTCCGGCATCCGCGGCACAACCGAGAAACTCAAGGAGAACGGCCATGGCCGTCGTCACGATGCGGGAGCTGCTGGAGAGCGGCGTCCACTTCGGTCACCAGACCCGTCGCTGGAACCCGAAGATGAAGCGCTTCATCTTCACCGAGCGCAACGGCATCTACATCATCGACCTGCTCCAGTCGCTGTCGTACATCGACCGCGCCTACGAGTTCGTCAAGGAGACCGTCGCCCACGGCGGCACGGTCATGTTCGTCGGCACGAAGAAGCAGGCGCAGGAGGCCATCGCCGAGCAGGCCACCCGCGTCGGCATGCCCTACGTCAACCAGCGCTGGCTGGGCGGCATGCTCACCAACTTCTCCACGGTCTACAAGCGTCTGCAGCGCCTCAAGGAGCTCGAGCAGATCGACTTCGAGGACGTCGCCGCGTCCGGTCTGACCAAGAAGGAGCTCCTGGTCCTCTCGCGTGAGAAGGCCAAGCTGGAGAAGACCCTCGGCGGTATCCGCGAGATGTCCAAGGTGCCCAGCGCCGTCTGGATCGTGGACACCAAGAAGGAGCACATCGCGGTCGGCGAGGCCCGCAAGCTCAACATCCCGGTCGTCGCCATCCTCGACACCAACTGCGACCCCGACGAGGTCGACTACAAGATCCCGGGCAACGACGACGCGATCCGCTCCGTCACGCTGCTCACCCGCGTGATCGCCGACGCCGTCGCCGAGGGCCTCATCGCCCGCTCCGGTGTCGCCACCGAGGGCAAGGGCGAGAAGGCCGCGGGCGAGCCGCTGGCCGAGTGGGAGCGCGACCTGCTCGAGGGCGAGAAGAAGGCCGAGGAGGCCCCGGCCGCCGACGCCGCTGCCGAGACGCCCGCTGCCGAGGCCCCCGCCGAGGCTCCGGCCGCCGAGGCCCCCGCCGCCGAGGCTCCGGCCGCCGAGGCCGAGCAGGCCTGACCCGTCAGCGTCAGTGGTGACGGCGGGAGCGGTGACATGAAGTCCGCTCCCGCCGTTCACCCGTAGGTCGGCGGGAGGACAGCGCTGCCCGTCTCCATGGGAGCGCACCCCGCAGATCTTCGATCTTCCAGACTTCGAGAAAGATTCAAGACTCATGGCGAACTACACCGCCGCCGACGTCAAGAAGCTCCGTGAGCTCACCGGCGCCGGCATGATGGACTGCAAGAAGGCGCTGGACGAGGCCGAGGGCAACGTCGAGAAGGCCGTCGAGGCGCTCCGCATCAAGGGCCAGAAGGGCGTCGCCAAGCGCGAGGGCCGCTCCGCCGAGAACGGCGCCGTGGTCTCGATCATCGCCGACGACAACTCCTCCGGCGTCCTCGTCGAGCTGAAGTGCGAGACGGACTTCGTCGCCAAGGGCGAGAAGTTCCAGAGCGTCGCCACGGCCATCGCCGAGCACGTCGCCAAGACCTCCCCGGCCGACATCGAGGCCCTGCTCGGCTCCGAGATCGAGGCCGGCAAGACCGTCCAGGCGTTCGTGGACGAGGCCAACGCCAACCTCGGCGAGAAGATCGTCCTGGACCGCTTCGCGCAGTTCACCGACGGCTTCGTGCTCGCGTACATGCACCGCACGATGCCCGACCTGCCCCCGCAGATCGGTGTCCTCGTCGAGCTGGACAAGCCGAACGCCGAGGTCGCCAAGGGCATCGCCCAGCACATCGCCGCCTTCGCGCCGAAGTACCTCTCCAAGGAGGACGTGCCGGCCGAGGTCGTCGAGTCCGAGCGCCGCATCGCCGAGGAGACCACCCGCGCCGAGGGCAAGCCCGAGGCCGCGATCGCCAAGATCGTCGACGGTCGCCTCAACGGCTTCTTCAAGGACGCCACGCTGCTCGGCCAGCCGTACGCGCTCGACAACAAGAAGTCCGTCCAGAAGGTCCTGGACGAGGCCGGTGTCACCCTGAAGCGCTTCGCGCGCATCAAGGTCGGCATCTGAGTCCGTACCGCGACGGACGCCCGACCCCGATAGGGTCGACAGCAGTCGTCCGGGTACGCCGTCACCCATGGTGTGACGGACGACAGCAGATCTGACGAGGAGGCCATTGCCGCGCATGGGATGCGAACGACACCCCACCGGCAATGGCCTTCTTCGCATGTGCACCACATGAAAGAGGCGGGATCTCCCATGACGACCAAGGCCCAGAAGAGCGACGACGGCAAAGTGCGCGGCCGGTTCCTGCTGAAGCTGTCCGGAGAGGCATTCTCCGGTGGCGGCGGCCTGGGCGTGGACCCCGACGTGGTGCACAAGATCGCCCGCGAGATCGCGGCCGTCGTGCGCGACGGCGCGCAGATCGCGGTCGTCATCGGCGGCGGCAACTTCTTCCGCGGCGCCGAACTCCAGGTACGCGGCATGGACCGGGCACGCTCCGACTACATGGGCATGCTCGGCACCGTGATGAACTGCCTCGCCCTCCAGGACTTCCTGGAGAAGGAGGGCATCGACAGCAGGGTCCAGACCGCCATCACCATGGGCCAGGTCGCCGAGCCGTACATCCCGCTGCGCGCCGTGCGCCACCTGGAGAAGGGCCGCGTGGTCATCTTCGGCGCCGGTATGGGCATGCCGTACTTCTCCACCGACACCACCGCCGCGCAGCGCGCCCTGGAGATCGACGCCGAGGCGCTGCTGATGGGCAAGAACGGCGTCGACGGGGTCTACGACTCCGACCCCAAGACCAACCCCGAGGCGGTCAAGTTCGACTCCCTCGGCTACGGCGAGGTCATCACGCGCGAGCTGAAGGTCGCCGACGCCACCGCGATCACGCTGTGCCGCGACAACAAGCTCCCGATCCTCGTCTTCGAGCTTCTGGCCGAGGGCAATATCGCGCGGGCCGTCAAGGGTGAGAAGATCGGCACGCTTGTGGGTGACCAAGGCAGCCGGGCCTGACCGGTAGGACCCCTGGTTCGACCGGAGACTCCCCGGTCCGTACGACAACACCTGACCGGGGGACGGACCCTGGTCGGGGGATGGACAATGTCCTGCCGGTCGGGAACCGTGCAGGAAGAAGACGCGACGCAGCCGGCCGCCGCCCCCCGCAAGGAACCGCAGCCGGGCCTACTCAAGACACGCAGGAGCAAGTGGTGATCGAAGAGACCCTCCTCGAGGCCGAGGAGAAGATGGAGAAGGCCGTCGTGGTCGCCAAGGAGGACTTCGCCGCGATCCGCACCGGTCGTGCGCACCCGGCGATGTTCAACAAGATCGTGGCCGACTACTACGGCGCGCCGACGCCGATCAACCAGCTGGCTTCGTTCTCCGTGCCGGAGCCGCGCATGGCGGTCGTGACCCCGTTCGACAAGAGCGCGCTGCGCAACATCGAGCAGGCGATCCGCGACTCCGACCTGGGCGTCAACCCGAGCAACGACGGCAACATCATCCGGGTGGTGTTCCCCGAGCTCACCGAGGAGCGCCGCCGCGAGTACATCAAGGTCGCCAAGGGCAAGGGCGAGGACGCCAAGGTGTCCATCCGCTCCGTCCGTCGCAAGGCCAAGGACGCCATCGACAAGCTCGTCAAGGACGGCGAGGTCGGTGAGGACGAGGGCCGCCGTGCGGAGAAGGAGCTCGACGACACCACCGCGAAGTACGTCGCCCAGGTGGACGAGCTCCTGAAGCACAAGGAAGCGGAGCTGCTCGAGGTCTGATGAACGACTCTTCCTGGGGCGCTCCGCCACAAGCCGGTTCACAGGGTGCACCGGCCGGGTACTGGGGGCCCACCGACCGAGGGCCTGTCCAGGGGGCTGCCCCGGCGGGTCCCGCGTACGATGCGCCTGAGGCGCAGCAGACTCGCCCCATGTCCATCGTCCCCGACGTACCCGCTCACGGCGGACACCAGGATGGCGACCGGGGGGCCGCTCGGCCGGGCGGCCCCCTGTTCCGAGACGAGACCCACCGAGACGACAGCCACCGAGGCGGCACCCACCGCGGTGACGACTCCTACGGCCACTCGTCCCACGGCCACCCGACGTACGGTCGTGAGACGTACGACGACCGGACGCACGGTCGTGCGACACACGGCCGTGAGACATACGGTCGTGAGACGTACGGCCGTGAGGCGTACGGCGAACAGACGTACGGTCACGAGACGTACCGCGGTGAGACCGACCGCGGTGAGACGAACCGCGACGAGACCCCGTCGGCGCAGCCCCCTGCGGCGGTGCCGCAGAATCCGGAGCCCATGCCCGACGCCCCGCAGCCGGTGCCCGCACCGCAGAAGAAGAGCGCGGGCCGTGACCTGGGCGCCGCCATAGGCGTTGGGGTCGGGCTCGGTGCGGTGATCGTCGCGTCGCTGTTCGTCGTCAAGGCCGTGTTCGTCGGCGTGATAGCGGTCGCGGTGGTCGTCGGCCTGTGGGAGCTGACCAGCCGGCTCCAGGAACGCAAGGACATCAAGGCGCCGCTCGTGCCGCTCGCGCTGGGCGGTGCGGCGATGGTCGTCGCCGGATATGTCCGGGGTGCCGAGGGCGCCTGGGTCGCCATGGCCCTGACGGCGCTGGCGGTGCTGGTCTGGCGGATGACGGAACCGCCGGAGGGCTACCTCAAGGACGTCACGGCCGGCCTCTTCGCGGCCTTCTACGTCCCGTTCCTGGCCACGTTCGTGGCGATGATGCTCACCGCCGACGACGGGCACTGGCGTGTGCTGACGTTCCTGCTCCTGACGGTCGTCAGCGACACCGGCGCGTACGCCGTCGGCTGGCGCTTCGGCAGGCACAAGCTCGCGCCGCGCATCAGCCCCGGCAAGACCCGTGAGGGGCTGCTCGGCGCGGTCGCGTTCGCGATGGTCGCGGGCGCGCTGTGCGTGCAGTTCCTGATCGAGGACGGCACCTGGTGGCAGGGCCTGCTGCTGGGCGTCGCCGTCGCGGTCAGCGCCACGCTCGGCGATCTCGGCGAGTCGATGATCAAGCGGGACCTGGGCATCAAGGACATGGGCACCCTGCTCCCGGGCCACGGCGGCATCATGGACCGCCTGGACTCACTGCTGCCGACGGCTCCGGTGGTGTGGCTGCTGCTGGTGCTGTTCGTGGGCTCCGGCTGACCGGTACGTACGCTGCGCGCGCGGGCCTCCTCCCTGTCCGGGGCGGGGGCCCGTCGCCGTACGGATGGCCCGGCGCGGGCACGAGTGGGACGATTCTGCTGAGACCTCACAGGGGGGACCCCTGGAAGGGGGCGACAGCATGTCCGACTTCCGCGAATCGATCGACGTCGACCGCACACCCGACGACGTCTGGACCTACGTCATCGACTTCTCCCACCTGCCTGAATGGCAGGCGAGCGCGGTCTCGGCCGAACGGCTCGACGAGGGACCGGTCGGGGTCGGCTCCCGGGTACGGATCACCCGTCACGTCGGCCGCCGGGACATCCCGATGACCATGCAGTTCACCGAGTACGACCCGCCGCACGCCTGGGGCATGCAGGGCATCGACGGCCCCGTCCGCCCCCATGTCCACGGCGAGATCGACCCGCTCGACGACGGCCGCCGCTCCCGCGTGACCATGGAGGTCGACGTGGAGGGCCACGGCATCGGCAAGGTCCTCGTACCCCTCGTCGTCAAGCCCCAGCTCCGCAAGGAGCTGCCGCACAACGAGCGGATGCTGAAGCAACGACTGGAACACGGCGGCGGCATCGGGACACCGTGAACGATCTGCGACACTTGAGAGGCCATGCCTAAGCCCGGAGAACTTACTTTCGTCGCCCCCCGCGGAGCTCAGAAGCCGCCGCGGCATCTTGCCGATCTCTCGCCCGCCGAGCGGAAGGAGGCGGTGGCGGGGATCGGTGAGAAGCCGTTTCGGGCGAAGCAGCTGTCGCAGCACTACTTCGCGCGGTTCGCGCATGATCCGGCGGAGTGGACCGACATTCCCGCCGGGGCGCGTGAGAAGTTGCGGGAGGCGTTGCTGCCCGAGCTGATGACGGTCGTGCGGCATCTGTCGACCGACCAGGGCACCACCCGCAAGACGCTGTGGCGGCTGTTCGACGGGACGCTGGTCGAGTCGGTGCTCATGCGGTATCCGGACCGGGTGACGATGTGCATCAGCTCGCAGGCCGGGTGCGGGATGAACTGCCCGTTCTGCGCGACCGGGCAGGCGGGCCTGGACCGGAACCTGTCCACCGCCGAGATCGTGCATCAGATCGTCGACGGGATGCGGGCGCTGCGGGACGGGGAGGTTCCCGGTGGGCCCGCGCGGCTGTCCAACATCGTGTTCATGGGGATGGGGGAGCCCCTCGCCAACTACAAGCGGGTCGTCGGCGCGATCCGCGCGCTGACCGACCCCACGCCGGACGGCCTCGGGCTGTCGCAGCGCGGGATCACCGTGTCGACGGTCGGGCTGGTGCCGGCCATCCACCGGTTCTCCGACGAGGGCTTCAAGTGCCGTCTCGCCATCTCGCTGCACGCCCCCGACGACGAGCTGCGCGACACGCTCGTCCCCGTGAACACGCGGTGGAAGGTGCGCGAGGTGCTCGACGCCGGGTTCGAGTACGCCGAGAAGTCCGGTCGGCGGCTGTCCATCGAGTACGCCCTGATCCGCGACATCAACGACCAGGCGTGGCGGGGGGACCGCCTCGGGCGGCTGCTCAAGGGGCGGCCGGTGCATGTGAACCTGATCCCGCTGAACCCGACGCCCGGCTCGAAGTGGACCGCCTCGCGGCCCGAGGACGAGAAGGCGTTCGTCGAGGCCATCGCCGCGCATGGTGTGCCCGTCACGATCCGGGACACCCGTGGCCAGGAGATCGACGGAGCCTGTGGTCAGCTCGCCGCCACCGAGCGGTAGTCTGATCCCGGACAACTTCATATCTTCGTATTCCGACAGGGGAGCGCCACAGCGCTGAGAGTGCGGCACCGGGCCGCAGACCCTCTGAACCTCGCCCAGGTCATTCTGGGTAGGAAGTTCGGTCACCGCTCAAGCTGTTGCGCCCCGCCCGGGTCACCCGGGCGGGGCCGCGTCTCTTCCTGGTCACCTCCAGGAGGAATCCAGTGCACACCAGGACGTTCGTGGCCGCGGTCGTCGGCCTCGGTCTCGTCACGCTGTCCGCCTGCGGCTCGGAGTCGTCCGACTCCGGCGGCGACGGCGGCGGCTCCAAGACCGTCACCCTCGTCAGCCACGACTCGTGGGCCGTCTCCAAGAACGTGCTCGCCGACTTCGAGAAGCAGTCCGGCTACCAGGTCAAGGTCCTCAAGGACGGCGACGCCGGGCAGGCCGTCAACAAGGCGATCCTCACCAAGGACAACCCGCAGGGCGACGTCTTCTTCGGCGTCGACAACACACTGCTGTCACGGGCCCTCGACAACGGGCTGTTCCAGTCGTACGAGGCGAAGGGGCTCGACCAGGTCGACAGCCAGTACCAGCTCGACGCGGACAAGCACCGCGTCACGCCCGTCGACCACGGCGACATCTGCGTCAACTACGACAAGAAGTACTTCGCCGACCGCGAGCTGGCCCCGCCCACGACCTTCGACGACCTGGTCAAGCCCGCCTACAAGAACCTCCTCGTCACCGAGAACGCCTCCACCTCCTCGCCCGGCCTCGGCTTCCTGCTGGGCACCGCCGCGGCCTACGGCGACCAGGGCTGGGAGGGGTACTGGAAGAAGCTGAAGGCCAACGGCGTGAAGGTGGTCGACGGCTGGGAGCAGGCCTACAACGAGGAGTTCTCCGGCTCCGCCGGCGGCAGGAAGGCCGGGGGCGACCGGCCGCTCGTCGTCTCCTACGCCTCCTCGCCGCCCGCCGAGGTGATCTACGGCGACCCCAAGCCCACCACCGCCCCGACCGGCGTCGCGACCGGCACCTGCTTCCGGCAGGTGGAGTTCGCGGGGCTGCTGAGCAACGCGAAGAACGCGGAGGGCGGCAAGGCGCTGATCGACTTCCTGATCGGCAAGGAGTTCCAGCAGGACATGCCGCTGAACATGTTCGTCTACCCGGTGCTCAAGGGCGCGGCCGTGCCCGCCGAGTTCACGCAGTACGGGCCGCCCGCCCAGGATCCCGAGACCATGGACCCGGCGAAGATCGCCGCCGACCGTGACGACTGGGTCAAGTCGTGGACCTCGCTCGTCCTCAAGTAGCGGCCACCCGACGCGGGAGCGCGGCGCGGCTCGGGCTGATGGCCCTGCCCGTCGCGTTCTTCGGGGTGTTCTTCGCCTACCCGGTCGCCGCGATCGTCTCCCGTGGGCTCGGCGACGGCGGGGAATGGCACCTCGGGCGGCTCGTCGACGTACTCGGGCAGCCCGACATCCGGCACGTCCTGTGGTTCACCACCTGGCAGGCGCTCGCCTCCACCGCGCTCACCCTGCTGCTCGCCCTGCCCGCCGCCCATGTCTTCGCCCGCTTCGCCTTCCCCGGCAAGCAGGTCCTGCGGGCGGTGGTGACCGTCCCGTTCGTGCTGCCGACGGTCGTCGTCGGTACGGCGTTCCTGGCGCTCGTGGGGCGCGGCGGTCTCCTCGACGAGCTGTGGGGCGTACGGCTGGACACCACCGTGTGGGCGATCCTGCTGGCGCACGTCTTCTTCAACTACGCGGTCGTCGTACGCACGGTCGGCGGGCTGTGGGCGCAGCTGGACCCACGGCAGGAGGAGGCGGCGCGGATGCTGGGCGCGTCCCGCCTCACCGCCTGGCGCACGGTGACGCTGCCCGCCCTCGGGCCGGCCGTCGCCGCCGCCGCGCTCATGGTGTTCCTGTTCACCTTCACCTCCTTCGGTGTGGTGCAGATCCTCGGCGGGCCGACGTTCTCCACCCTGGAGGTGGAGATCTACCGGCAGACCTCGGAGATCTTCGACCTGTCCACGGCCGCCGTCCTCACCCTCGTCCAGTTCGCCGCCGTCGGCGCGATCCTCGCCCTGCACGCCTGGACCGTACGGCGGCGGGAGACCGCCCTGCGGCTGGTGGACGCCTCCCTGACGGAGCGGCGGCCGCGCGGGGCCGGGCAGTGGGCGCTGCTGGCCGCCGTCCTCGGCACCGTCGTCGTGCTGATCCTGCTGCCGCTGGCGGTGCTGGTGCAGCGTTCGCTGGACGCATCCGACTTCGCCTACTACCGGGCGCTGACCAGCGACGAGGGCAATGTCTTCCTGGTCCCGCCGATCGACGCGATCGGCAACTCCCTCCAGTACGCCGTCGTCGCCACCGTCATCGCGGTGGTGATCGGCGGGCTGGCCGCCGCCGCGCTCACCCGGCGGGACGCCGGACGCCTGGTGCGGGGCTTCGACGCGCTGCTGATGCTGCCGCTGGGCGTCTCCGCCGTCACCGTGGGCTTCGGTTTCCTGATCGCGCTCGACGAGCCGCCACTGGATCTGCGCAGCAGCTGGATCCTCGTGCCGCTCGCGCAGGCGCTGGTCGGCGTCCCCTTCGTCGTACGGACCATGCTGCCGGTGCTGCGGGCGGTGGACGAGCGGCTGCGGGAGGCGGCGGCCGTGCTCGGGGCGTCGCCCTGGCGGGTGTGGCGGGAGGTGGACCTGCCGATGGTGCGGCGGGCGCTGCTGGTCGCGGCCGGGTTCGCCTTCGCGGTGTCGCTCGGGGAGTTCGGCGCGACGGTGTTCATCGCCCGGCCCGACAACCCGACGCTGCCGGTCGCCGTGGCCCGGCTGCTGGGCCGGGCCGGTGACCTCAACTACGGCCAGGCCATGGCCCTTTCGACGATTCTGATGCTGGTGTGCGCGGTGGCCCTGCTGGTGCTGGAGCGGCTGCGCACCGACCGGACGGGGGAGTTCTGATGCTGCTGCGGCTGGAGGGCGCGACCGTGCGGTTCGGCGGGCGGGCCGTGCTGGACGATGTCGGCCTCGACGTCGCCGAGCACGAGGTGGTGTGCGTGCTCGGGCCGAGCGGCAGCGGCAAGTCGACGCTGCTGCGGGCGGTCGCCGGGCTCCAGCCCCTGGACGCCGGACGGGTGGTGCTCGACGGGCGCGACCAGGCGGGCGTGCCCGCGCACCGACGGGAGCTGGGGCTGATGTTCCAGGACCACCAGCTGTTCCCGCAGCGGGACGTGGGCGGCAACGTGGCCTTCGGACTGCGGATGCACGGCACGCCCAAGCGGCAACAGCAGGAGCGGGTAGGGGAGTTGCTCGACCTCGTCGGGCTTCCGGGGGCGGTCCGCCGTTCCGTCGCCGCGCTCTCCGGCGGGGAGCAGCAGCGGGTCGCGCTGGCCCGCGCCCTCGCGCCCCGGCCCCGGCTGCTGATGCTGGACGAGCCGCTCGGTCAGCTCGACCGGTCGCTGCGGGAGCGGCTGGTCGTCGAACTGCGGGACCTCTTCGGCCGGTTGGGCACCACCGTGCTGGCGGTCACCCACGACCAGGGCGAGGCGTTCGCGCTCGCCGACCGGGTGGTGGTGATGCGGGACGGGCGGATCGCCCAGTCGGGGACGCCGCTGGAGGTGTGGCAGCGGCCCGCCGACGCGTTCGTCGCCCGCTTCCTCGGCTTCGACAACGTCGTGGAGGCGAGCGTCGCCGGGGAGACGGCGGACACGCCGTGGGGCAAGGTGCCGGTGCCGGCCGGCTCCCCGCAGGGGACCCGCACGCTGCTGGTGCGGCCGGCCGGGGTGCGGCTGGTCGCCGCGGACGAGGGCCTGCGCTGCACGGTCGCCGCCCGCACCTTCAAGGGCACCCATGTCGCCGTCCATCTCCAGCCGAGTGACGCGCCACGACTGGAGGCCGCCTGCGCGCTGCGCCTCGCGCCGGAGACCGGGGACGTGGTCGGGGTGGCGTTCGACGCGCTGGAAATCGCGGTGCTCGACGGACCGGACCACCCCTAGGGTGCTGCGCATGACCCTTCTCGCGCACGATCGATACTGCGACGAAATCGCCCTCCAGGTCGGCCTGTTGAGGTCCGTGGTGACCTCGGGGGCGGACCTGTCGGCCACCGTGCCGACCTGCCCGGAGTGGTCCCTGGAACAGCTCGTGCGGCACATGGGCGGCGCCCTGCGCTGGGTGGAGACGCTCGTGCGGACGCGGGCGTCGGAGAACATCCCCGAGGAACGGATCCCGCTGCACGGCGGGCCGGACACCGAGGGCGATCCGGCCGCGCTGGACGCGTGGCTCGCGGAGAGCGGCGAGATCGCCGTCGCCGCACTGCGGGAGGCCGGGCCCGACGCCAAGGTGTGGGGCTGGGCGGGCGTTCTCGACGCCGGGTTCTGGGCCCGCCGTGTGACGCACGAGATCACCGTGCACCGCGCCGACGCGGCGCTCGCCGCCGGGCTGCCCTACGAGGTCGCGGCCGATGTGGCCGTCGACGCGATCGACGAGTGGCTGGAAATCGTCGCGTGGGTGCAGCGGAACGCGCCCGACGCGGCCGCCGACGAGCTGCTCGTCGCGGACCGCGGCATCCATCTGCACGCCACCGACGCGCCCGCCGGCCTGGACGCCGAGTGGCTGATCGAACTCACCGAGCAGGGCATCGTCTGGCGGCGCGGGCACGAGAAGGCGACGGTGGCGCTGCGCGGTCCGCTCACCACGCTCCTCCTCGCCTTCTACCGCCGGCTGCCGCTGGACAGCCCGGGCCTTGAGGTCCTGGGCGAGCGGGCGCTGCTGGAGCTGTGGCTGGAGAAGACGACGTTCGGCTGACCGGCGGCGGTGGCCCGTTCGCCCCGGGGGACGGACGGGCCACCGCTGTGCCCGGGGCGTCAGCGGTTGCTGCTGCCCTTGCGGCGCAGGCCGAAGAAGATCGCGCCGCCGCCGACGGCGACCAGGACGACCGCGATGCTGACGATCAGAGGTGTGTTGGAGTTGGCGCCGGTCTCGGCGAGGTTGGACTCACCGACCGCGGGTGACGGTGCGTTGCTCGCGTTCTCCCCGGTGGCGCCGGTGTTGTCCGTGGTGCCGGTGCCCCCGGCGGGCGCCGTGCTCTCGCTCGCGGAGTCCGACGGGGCCTGCGTCCCCGGCTCGGCCGGAGCCGAGGCGGAGGCGGAGTCCGACGGCGACGGGGAGGGCGAGGTCGACGGGGTGGTGGGCGGCGTGGAGGGGGTGTCGCCCTTGCATGCCTTGGCGGGGGTCGTCAGCAGTTCGAGGTCGGCGTTGAGGTCGGCCGTCGTGACATGCACCCGGTAGACGGCACCCGGCTCCCAGTCCTCGGCGAAGGTGACGGTGACGCCCTTGGCCGAGCCGGCGACGGGCAGTTCACCGACCTTCCTCAGGTCGGCGCCGTTGTTCTCGAGGAAGACGCTCACGACAGCGGGGGTCGCCGTCTTGTCCTTGTCGGTGACGGTGATGACACCCTTCGCGCCGTCACAGGCGGCCTCGGCGGAGAAGTCCTTGAGGTCGGTGGCCAGCGCGGATCCGACGGCGCCGAACACAAGGGCGGCCGAAGCGGCGGTGACACCGAGCAGGCGCACCGAACGAGCGGCGGTACGGCGGGATATGGACACGTTTGTCCTTTACGAGATGCGCAACTGCGGGGGGTGGAGGGGGAGATGACGCCCCCGACGAGGTGGCGACAGCGTCCCCAGGAGTCCCACAGGTCTATAAGCGTTCCATAAGTAATGTCAATCCGGAGGCCACTCCGGGCCCTTGGAACGGCCCGCTTCTCACCCACCGAGACGTTTCAGCGCCTCCGGGGCCTCCTCGATCCGGTCGACCAGCGCGATCCGGTCCTCCATCGACCGCTCCCGGGCGAGCGCCCGCAGCAGCGGCCAGGCCGGCAGCCGCTCGGTCCAGTGCGCCCGGTCCACCAGCACCATCGGCGTCGGCTCGCCCCGCGACTCGTAGTAGTTGGGCGTCGCGTTGTCGAAGATCTCCTGTACGGTGCCGGCCGCGCCCGGCAGGAACACCACCCCCGCGGTGCAGCGGGCCAGCAGGCCGTCCTCACGGGTGGCGTTGGAGAAGTACTTGGCGATGTGCGCGGCGAACGGATTCGGCGGCTCGTGTCCGTAGAACCAGGTGGGGACGCCGACCGAGGGGCCGCCCCGCGGCCAGCGGGCGCGGACCTCGAAGGCCGCCGTCGCCCAGTCGGTGATGGACGGCGTGAACGACGGCGCCTTGGCGAGGAGCAGGAGCGCCTCGGTGAGCATGCCGTCGGCGAAGGGGGCCGCGTAGGCGCCGAGGTTCGCCGCCTCCATCGCGCCCGGGCCGCCGCCGGTCGCCACGGTCAGTCCGCCGCGGGCGAGTTCACGGCCGAGGCGCGCGGCCCCCGCGTAGGCCTCCGTGCCGCGCGCCATGGCGTGCCCGCCCATGACGCCCACCACGCGGGCGCCGACGAGGAGTTCGTCGAGGGCGTCGGAGACGGCGTCGTCGTGGATCGAGCGGAGCATCGAGGCGAAGACGTCGCCGTCGGTCCTCGTCCGCTGGAACCAGGCGTAGGTGAGGGCGTCCGGTGTGGCCTCGTATCCGCCCTGGCGCAGCGCCGCGAACAGTTCGTCGGGGGAGTAGACGAAGCCGCGGTAGGGGTCGAAGGGGAGGCCGGGGACCGGCGGGAAGACCAGGGCGCCCGAGGCGCGCGCCGTGGCCGCCGCCTCCGGCTCCATCGGGCAGCCGAGGAAGACGGCGCCCGTGGTGTCCAGGGTCAGCAGGACCTCCGTACGGTCCGTCAGGTCGACGGCCTGCACGCGGTGGTGCGCGAGGGAGCCCTGGGAGGACACCACCTCGTCGAACTCTGCGAGGGACTCGATCTCACGGTCGCGGGAGCCGTCGAACGGCCGGGCGGGTGTCGTCGCATGCACCCGCCCATGCTAGGCCGTGTCGTTTGGATCATCCCGGCGTCGCGGGGCATGGCACGCACATCTGCGGCGTTGTCGTCACTCGCCGACGCTCCGCGTCGACTCCCTCCTCCGCCTTGCATCTGCACGCACCATGCCCCGCTCGGGTCGGCCGAAAGGCACCGCACCTCACAGCCGGCCTGATCCAAACGACACGGCCTGGGCGGCCCGTGTCAGCCCTGGACGGCTTCCGGGTTCATCCAGACGACCTCCCAGGTGTGGCCGTCGAGGTCGTCGAAGGAGCGGCCGTACATGAAGTCCATGTCCTGCACCTTGTCCGACGCGGTGCCGCCCGCGGCGACGGCCTTCTCGACCAGCTCGTCCACCTTCTCGCGGCTCTCGGCGCTCAGGCAGAGCAGCACCTCGCTGGTCTTCGAGGCGTCCGCGATCTCCTTCTTGGTGAAGGTCGAGTAGAACGGCTTGGTGAGCAGCATCGCGACGATGGTGTCGCTGATCACCACGGAGGCCGCGTTCTCGTCGGTGAACTGCGCGTTGAGCGAGTAGCCCAGCTCCGTGAAGAACTTCTTCGAGGCGTCGAGGTCGTTCACGGGCAGGTTGATGAAGATCATCTGCTGGTAGGCGGAGGTGGTCATCGATCTCTCCCAATCGGTTCGTGCGGCGTGTTCGTGGTGTTCGAGGGGTAGACCGAGGGGCCGCGCGGAACTCATCGGTGGCCGGGAAGGTTTTTTCGCGCGAGTTCTCGGTCAGCCGGTGAGGAGCAGCGCCGCGAGTTCCGCCACGATCAGGGTGAGGGGGACGAAGAGGGCCGCGAGCGCGCCGGCGCGCAGGGCGGCCGCGGCGCGCAGCGTCGTGGTCGGGGCGCCGAGGCGCAGCAGCGCCGTGGTGGTGCCGGCGCGGGCCTGACGTGCCTCCACGGCCGCCATGAGGAGCGTGGCGAGGGCGCAGCCGGCGACCAGGACGGCGCCGAGAGTGGTAAGCGGGCCGAAGGACGGATCCGCGGGGTCGTACAGGGCGGCCATCGTGTGCGCGCCGGAGGCCACCGCGCACAGGATGCCCAGGGGGCGGCCGATGCGGGACGCCTCCTCCATCAGGCCGCGGCCGGCCAGCAGGCGGAGGGCGCCCGGGCGGACGGCTTGCAGGAGGCGGCCGCAGAGGTGGGTGAGGCCGGGGCCGGCCAGGGCGAGGCCCAGGGCGGTGAGGGCCCAGCCGAGGAGGGCGGGGGTGGGGGCGCCGGGCAGGGACGGGGTGGG
>NZ_BQUN01000197.1 GCF_026008495.1 Streptomyces sp. A012304 | reverse complement strand
GCGGTGAGCAGGGCGCCGGCGGCGACCAGGTTGGGGTCGGTGAAGTACTGGCCGGAGAGGTTGTTCAGTGCCGAGGTGATCGGCATGTTCTCGCCGGTGGAGATCAGCACGATGGCCCAGAAGAAGTCGTTGTAGATCCAGATGGACAGCAGCGTCGCCAGGGCCGCCATCGCGGGCTTGCACAGCGGCAGCACGATCTGCCAGTACAGCCGCCACACGGAGGCGCCGTCGACGAGCGCGGCCTCGGTCAGCTCGTGCGGCAGCGAGCGCATGTAGTTGGCCAGCACGAAGGCGCAGAACCCGGACTGGAACGCCAC
>NZ_BQUN01000196.1 GCF_026008495.1 Streptomyces sp. A012304 | reverse complement strand
CGGACGACGCTCCGGTGCTGGTGAACATGTACGGCATCACCGAGACCACCGTCCACGTCACCCACACCACCCTGGACGCCCGGTCCGTCGACACCCCCTCCAGCGTGATCGGCACGGCCATCCATGACCTGCGGACCTATGTGCTCGACCAGTGGCTGCGCCCCGTCCCGACAGGAGTCGCCGGGGAACTGTACGTGGCCGGGGCCGGACTGGCCCACGGGTATCTGAACCGGCCCGCGCTGACCGCGTCCCGTTTCGTCGCCGACCCCTACGGACCCGCCGGCACCCGTATGTACCGCACCGGCGACCTGGTCCGTCGGCGCGCCGACGGCACCCTCGAGTACGCGGGCCGCGCCGACGACCAGGTGAAGGTGCGCGGCTTCCGCATCGAACTCGGGGAGATCGAGGCCGCGTTGGCCGCTCACCCGGAGGTCGGTGACGTGACCGTGGTGGCGCGCCAGGACCGCGCCGACGACGTCCGTCTGGTCGCCTACGTCGTGCCCGCCCCGGGATGTGTGGCGCTCGCGTCGACCCTGCGTGAGCACCTGCGGGAGCGGCTGCCCGAGTACATGGTGCCGTCGGCGTTCGTCCCCCTGGAGGCGCTGCCGCTGACCGTCAACGGCAAGCTGGACCGCCGCGCCCTGCCCGAACCCGACCTCACCCCCGAGGTCGCCGGGCGAGCTCCCCGTACGCCGCGCGAACAGGTCCTGGCCGAACTGTTCGCCGAAGTCCTCGGCGTCGCACGCGTCGGCGTCGACGACGACTTCTTCGACCTGGGCGGCCACTCCCTGCTCGCCACCCGCCTCGTCGCCCGCGTCCGCGCCGCGCTCGGAGTGGAACTGGAACTGCGCGCCCTCTTCGAGACGCCGAACGTCGCCGGCCTCGCCGAAGGCCTCCGCGCGGCCGGGGAAGCCCGACCGGCGCTGCTCCCGGCCCGGCGGCCCGAGCGGATGCCGCTGTCGTCCGCGCAGCGCCGCCTGTGGTTCCTGCATCAGCTCGACCACACGAGCGCCGCCTACCACATCCCGCTGGCCTGGCGCCTGGACGGCCCCCTGGACCGCACCGCCCTCCAGCACGCCCTGGCCGACGTCGTGGCCCGCCACGAAAGCCTGCGCACCGTCCACCCCGAGACCGACGGCGTGCCCTACCAGCACGTCCTCGACGCCAAGGAGGCCCGCCCGGGGCTGCCCCTCACCGAGACCGACGAGACGGCACTGCCCGCGCTGATCGACGACGCCGTACGGCGCACCTTCGACCTGGCCTGCGAACCCCCGCTGCGCGCCGCACTCTTCAGCACCGCACCCGACCGGCACGTGCTGCTGGTCGTCGTCCACCACATCGCGGGCGACGGCTGGTCGCTCGGCCCGCTGGCGGGCGACCTGGCGACCGCGTACGCGGCCCGCCACCGAGGCGAGGAACCCGGATGGGCGCCGCTGCCGGTGCAGTACGCCGACTACACCCTCTGGCAGCGTGACCTCCTCGGTGACGCCGACGACCCCGACAGCCTGTACGCCCGCCAGGCCGCGCACTGGACGGCCACCCTCGCGGGGCTCCCCGAGCAGATCCAGCTGCCCACCGACCGGCCCCGCCCCGCCACCCCGTCCTTCCACGGCCACAGGCTGCCCGTCGAACTCGACGCCGACCTGCACGCCGGGCTCCTCGACCTGGCCCGGGAACGCGGCGCGAGCCTCTACATGGTGCTCCAGGCCGGGCTGGCCGCCCTGCTGAACAAGCTGGGCGCCGGCGACGACATCCCCGTCGGCAGCCTCATCGCCGGCCGCACCGACCAGGCCCTGGACGACCTCGTCGGCTTCTTCGTCAACACGCTCGTGCTGCGCACCGACACCAGCGGCGACCCCACCTTCGCCGACCTGCTGACCCGAGCACGCGAGACCGCCCTCGCCGCCTACGCCCACCAGGAGCTGCCGTTCGAGCACCTGGTGGAGGCGCTGAACCCCACCCGCTCGTCGGCCCGGCAACCCCTGTTCCAGGTGCTGCTGGCGTTGCAGAACGTGCCGCGCGGCGACTTCCGACTCCCCGGCCTGCGGGCCGAGATCATGCCGGTGCAGCCCGCCACCGCCATGTTCGACCTCTCCTTCCACCTCCTGGAGCGCGCCCCCGCGACCGACGGCAGGCCCGCCGGCGTCCACGGCTACGTCGAGTACGCCACCGACCTGTTCGACGCCACCACCGTGGAGCGGATCTTCGCCCGCTTCACCCGGCTGCTGCGGCAGGCGGTCACCGATCCGGACCGCCCCCTCGGCCACCTGGACGTCCTCCTCGGCGACGAACGCGACCGGCTGCTCGCCACGGCGGGCGGCCCGGCCGTCGACCCCGCGACCCTGCCGGAGCTGTTCCGCCGGCAGGTGCGGGCCACGCCGGACACGCCCGCCGTGGTGTTCGAGGACACCGTGCTGACGTACGCCGAGCTGAACACCCGCGCCAACCGGCTCGCCCACGCGCTGACCGCCCGCGGCATCGGCCCCGAGGACGTCGTCGCGCTCGCCCTGCCCCGCTCGGCCGAACTGGCCGTCGCCGTCGTCGCCGTGCTGAAGACCGGCGCCGCCTACCTGCCGATCGACCCCCGGTACCCGGCCGCGCGCCGGGCGCTCATGCTCGACGACGCCCGCCCGGCCCTCGTCCTCGACGACCCGGCCGACGTCGACCCCGGCCCCGGCCACCCCGACACCGACCCCGACGTCACCGTCGACGGACGCCATCCCGCCTACGTCATCTACACCTCGGGCTCCACCGGCCGCCCCAAGGCCGTCGTCATGCCGTCGGCCGCGCTCGCCAACCTCCTGCACTGGCACCACCGGAGCGTGGGCGGCGCCCCCGGCACCCGCACCGCGCAGTTCACCGCCGCCGGCTTCGACGTCGCCGTACAGGAGACGCTGTCGGCGCTGCTGTTCGGCAAGACCCTCGTGGTGCCCACCGACGAACAGCGGCACAGCGCCGAACTCCTCACCGCCTGGCTGGAGGAACACCGCGTCGAAGAGCTGTTCGCGCCGACGCTGGTGCTGGAGGCCGTCGCCGAGGCCGCCGAGGAACACGGCCGGGACCTGCCGCACCTGCGCACCATCGCCCAGGCCGGCGAGGCCATGCGGCTCGGCGACGCGCTGCGCCGCCTCCACGCCCGCCACCCGCACCGCCGGCTGCTCAACCACTACGGCCCGGCGGAGACCCACGTCGTCACCGCCTACGCCCTGCCCGCCGACCTGGGCACCTGCCCCCTGCCGGTCCCCATCGGCCGGCCCGTCGACCACACCCGCGCCCACGTCCTCGACTCCGCGCTGCGGCCCGTTCCGCCCGGGGTGCCCGGCGAGCTGTACCTGGCCGGCGCCTGCCTGGCCCGTGGCTACCTGGACCGGCCGGGCCCGACCGCCGAGCGGTTCGTCGCCGACCCCTACGGGCCGCCCGGGGCGCGCATGTATCGCACCGGCGACCTGGCGCGCCACCGCGCCGACGGCGAGCTGGAGTTCCTCGGCCGCGCCGACCACCAGGTGAAGGTGCGCGGCTTCCGCGTCGAACCCGGCGAGGTCGAGGCGGCCCTCGGCACCCACCCGGCTGTCGCCCGGGCCGCCATCGTCCCCCGCGAAGACCGCCCCGGCGACACCCGCCTCGTCGCCTACGTCGTCCCCGCCGCCGGCGCCACCCCCGTGCCCGGCAAGCTCCTGGACCACCTGCGCGACCTGCTCCCCGACCACATGGTGCCCTCCGCCCTGGTCACCCTGGACGCCCTGCCGCTCACGCCCAACGGCAAGCTCGACCGCGCCGCCCTGCCCGCGCCCGCCCCGGAGCAGCGGGGCGGGCGGGCCCCGCGCACCCCGCGCGAGCAGATCCTGTGCGACCTGTTCGCCGAGGTGCTGGGCCTGCCCCGGGCCGGCGTCGACGACGACTTCTTCGACCTCGGCGGCCACTCCCTGCTCGCCACCCGCCTGGTCTCCCGCGTCCGCGCCACACTCGGCGTCGAACTGCCCCTGCGCTGCCTCTTCGAGGCGCCGACCCCGGCCGGGCTGGCGGTCCGGCTGGCCGACGCGGCCGAGACGGCCCGCCCGGCCCTGACCCGGTACGAGCGGCCCGAACCGCTGCCGCTGTCGTTCGCCCAGCGCCGCCTGTGGTTCCTGCACCAGATGGACGGCGCCGGCGACACCTACCACATGCCGCTGGCCCTGCGGCTGCGCGGCACCCTCGACCGGGCCGCCCTCGGCGCCGCCCTCACGGACGTCGTGGCCCGCCACGAGACCCTGCGCACGGTGTTCCCGCAGACCGACGGTGTGCCACGGCAGCGGATCCTGCCCGCCGACGCGGCACACCTGCCCCTGACGGTCACCGGGACCGACGAGAGCGGCCTGCCCCGCCTGCTGACCGCCGCCGCCCGCCACGACATCGACCTCGCCGGTGAACTCCCACTGCGAGCCGAGCTGTTCGTCCTGGGCGAGCACGAGCACGTGCTGCTGCTCGCCCTGCACCACATCGCGGGCGACGGCTGGTCCCTGCGCCCGCTCTCCCGGGACCTGGCCACCGCGTACGCGGCCCGCCGCCGCGGCGAGGAGCCCGTGTGGCCGCCGCTGCCCGTGCAGTACGCCGACTACACCCTCTGGCAGCGGGACCTGCTCGGCGACGAGTCCGACGCGGACAGCGCCTA
>NZ_BQUN01000195.1 GCF_026008495.1 Streptomyces sp. A012304 | reverse complement strand
CGCTGCTCGCGGCGGTGCCCTCCTCCTCGCCGAGGCGCCAGTAGGACTCGGGGCGGGAGTCCAGCACGGTGGTGCGGTAGTGGCTGCCGGTGCCGTAGGTGTACTGGGTGCAGCCGTTCAGCGGGTCGCAGACCTTGTCCAGCAGGTCGCCGGTGTAGGTGTACGTCCAGGTCAGCGGGGCGCCGTCGACAGCGGTCGTCTGGACCCGGGTGACATGCGCGCCGGTCCAGGTGAAGGTCAGCGAGCGGGTCGTCCGGGTGTTCGTCGCGGTCTGGAGCTTCCCGGCGCTGTAGGTGTAGGTGACCGCGTTGGAGTACGGGTCGGTGATCTTGGCCAGCAGGCCGGAGGAGCTGAAGTCGTACGTCGTACCGGACTTGTCCTGGAGCTTGTAGGTGCTGGTCGCCGAGTCGAAGGTCAGCTTGGCGAAGCGGCCGGGCGGCGGGGCGAAGGTGCCGTCGGCGTTCTTGCCGAAGCGGACGTCCTGGCCGTCGGGGTAGCGGATGACGACATTGCCCGTGCCGTCGTCGTCGGGCGTGAGCCGCATGTCGTAGCGGGTGGTCCAGCC
>NZ_BQUN01000194.1 GCF_026008495.1 Streptomyces sp. A012304 | reverse complement strand
CGCGGGTGGTGGAGTCCGCGTATGCGGGGGTGTCGTACCAGGCGTACGACCTGCTGGAGGCCGGCTCCGAACGGATCGGCGCACTGCTGGCCGAGCTGATGGAGTTGTTCGGATCGGGTGTGCTGGAACCGGTGCCGGTGCGGTCGTTCGATGTGCGGCGGGCGCCGGAGGCGTTCCGGTTCATGTCCCAGGCGAAGCACGTCGGCAAGCTGGT
>NZ_BQUN01000193.1 GCF_026008495.1 Streptomyces sp. A012304 | reverse complement strand
GCCGAGTCGGCCCGCCGCCACCTCGCCGCCATCACCGGGCTGCCGCTGGTCACCGCCGCCAACCTGGTGGAGGCCACGCAGGACTGCGGCGCGTTCGTGCAGATGTCCGGTGTGCTCAAGCGGATCGCCGTGAAGCTGTCCAAGAGCTGCAACGACCTGCGCCTGCTGTCGTCCGGGCCGCGCGCCGGCCTGGGCGAGATCAACCTGCCGCCGGTGCAGGC
>NZ_BQUN01000192.1 GCF_026008495.1 Streptomyces sp. A012304 | reverse complement strand
TGGGGCTGACGCCGCGCACCACCGGTCAATGGCTCACGCAGATCGGCCTGTAGCCGACCCGCCCGCCCGCAACGAAGAAACGAAAAGAAAAGGAAAGAACATGAAGCCGGAAGTCGTGCACGAGCGCTTCGCCCAGTACCTCAAGGACCAGGACCTCGACGGACTGGGTTCCCTGTTCGACGAAGACGCCATGTTCGTACCGGGACCGGGACAG
>NZ_BQUN01000191.1:3425-10803 GCF_026008495.1 Streptomyces sp. A012304 | reverse complement strand
GCCGAGTCGATGGCTCCGCCGTCGGACTCGTAGGTGATCTGTTCCAGGAGCTGGCCCTGGTACTGGGGCAGGTCGGGGTGGCTCGCGCCGTCACTGGCCTCGACGGCCGAGGACCGGGTGCCCGAGGGCAGCTTGTCGCCGTGCAGGCCGCGGAAGTAGCGGTGCTCGGTGAGCTGCTTGACGTCGTCACCGGCGCCCTGGCGGGTGCGGACCCGTTCGTAGCCGCGGTACTGCGACCAGGTGCGGTGCTTGTTCTCGGTGAACTCGCTGTCGTCGTAGGCCCAGGCGGCGCCGCCGAGGAACTCGTAGGAGGTGACCTTGGCGGGGCTGTCGGTGACCAGGTCCTCTTCGCGGACCTGGGTGACGACGTACTTGTGGAACCAGTCCTTCACCGGGTTGAGGGCGCCCTTGGGCGTCCAGTACTGCGGGAAGCAGCGCATGGTGTTGGACTCGGGCGAGGCCGGCATCCGCTTCGGCTCCAGGGCCTGGCAGTCGCGCGGCGAGTAGCTGATGCCGATCCGGCCGCCGGTCTCGGTGTCGATCGCATGGACACGCAGACGCGAGAAGGGCGGCAGGCCCTCCACCCTGTCTACCCGGTTGTCCAGCTGAAGGCCGGCGAAGGAGACCTTCGGCATGTTCGCTGTAGCGCCCGCGCCGTGACCGGTGCGGGTGACCGACTCCAGCCACAGAGCCGGGGAAGTTCCGTCACCAGTGGACGGATAAGACTGTTCCAGCGTCCAGGAGTCGACCGGCTTCAGCGCGGTGCCGGACAGCACACTGGTACTGATTTTTGTCAGGCGCTTGGTCGACCAGAACGTCGGCGAGTACTTGTCGGTGCACTTGGCACCGGAAGCGCACTCCTGGTCCAGTGGCGTGTCCGGCCAGAACTTGGCGTTGGCCGTCGTCCGCTTGGTCACCGCGCAGTCGAACAATGCAGTGGGGGTGCAGCGTTCGGCAGTGGTGAAGGAGACCCGGCCGGCAGGCAGGACGCCGAACAGCTTGTCGGAGCGCAGACCGTAGTCGATGCGGGAAAGCTGGGCGGCGCGCGTGTAGGCGATCTGCTGGTCGGCCTTCATGTTCTGGCCGTAGAAGTTGGTCTCCTTGGTCCACCACAGGGTCATGGCGTCGCCCAGCGGGTCGACGACGTAGTCGAGGTTCCAGCGGTAGGCCTGGGCGCAGTCGGAGTCCATGAACGCGGTGGCGTGGCACGGCTCGGTCGGGTGGTTGCCGAACACCGGCACGGTGAGTGCCGAGTTGGTGACCGTGCCGTCCGGGGCGCCGGGCAGTTTGTTCAGGCCGAAGTGGTACTGGGTGCCGTCGGTGGTGGTCAGGACCCAGTACTCGCCGGTCTTGGTGCCGTTGGCGGCGCCGGACTTGTGCTCCAGGCGGGAGCCGTCGTCGTCGGCGGGACGCCACTCGTCGGTGCCGTCCTTCTTGACGAGTTCGGTGGTGTTGCCGCCCAGCGACATCACGACGTGGTCGGAGCCCCAGCACAGGTCACCGCTGTCGCCGGTGTTGTTGGGCTTGAGGTCGTTGCCCTTGTCGTCCTTGATCGGGGCCTTGTCGTCCGAGCAGGAGCGGTACTTGCGCTCGATGAAGCCCGGCTCGTAGTCCCAGCCTTCCGCGATCCAGGAGGACTGCGCGTTGGTGGACGCCGTGCGGCCGTCCACGGCCTGCGAGGAGTAGGACAGTTCGACCTCGGGCTGCGGGCCGCCGGGGACCTCGGGCGCCTCGATCGGGTACGTCCAGGAGAACCCGCCGGAGGACGAGCCCGCCATCCAGGAACCGGACGGCGACAGCGAGGTCGCCTCGTGACTGCCACCCGGACCGGACGCGGCGGCCGCCGCGGCGAACACGGTCGGCGCCGCACTGGTGGCGGCGAGATCGACGGTTGCGGTCACCGTCTGCGCGACCGGGTTGTTGGCACCGGTCAGTTCGGTGCGGGTACGGCAGCGCTCCAGGCCGGGCGTGGTCAGCGCACAGGCCGGAAGCTGCACCAGGCGGAGCCGGGAGCCCCAGTCACCGCCGTAGGTGTCTGCGAACGTCGAGTAGTCCAGCTCGATCTCGACCGAGCCGGAGGCGGCGGGCGCGAGACCGTCGCGCGCGGGTGCCGCGGTGAACAGCACGCCCTGGACGCCGACCTTGCGGGCCGAGGCCTCGTCCCTGACCTGCACCTGGACGGCGGTTCCGGCGTCGGCAGTCGGCCGCTTCGGGGCGCGGCCGGTCACGCGCACGCCCTGTCGCTGCTTCACCGAGGGAGTCTGGCGGACTTTCACCACACCGGTCTGCACGGCGGTCGGCTTCCGTGATCCGGTGTCGCCGCCAGTGAGCGGCGTCTGCTTCGCAAGCCGGTCGCGGGTGTCGGTCACGAGAGTCGTGTACGTGCGGGCTGGAACCTTGCCGGCAGTGGGCCGCCAGTCACCGGCGGCGTCGTCGCGCACTTCGGCGCGCTTCTTGCTGAACTCCCGGCCGGGAACCGACCGGTCGCGCTGCACATCCGGGATCCGGGTGCTTCCATCGGCCGCGCTCGCGTCGTCGGGTATGAGCCCGACGAACATCACGAGCCCCACGAACAGGGACACGGATCTGTGCCAGTGCCCTAAGTAACGTAACTGTCTGATCAGTTGGTCCACAAAGGACCTCCCCCCACGCTCTGTGACCAAGCGATGAACGATCAGACACTAAGCACGCTCGATCATCTTCACAAGCAAAACAAAACTCGCCCCACAACTTCACGCCAGTCATCACTGGGCAAAGCCTCGCCCATGACATGTACGGTGCGTGTGACCCAGCCCGCATGACCGGGCACGCACGGCAACGATCCGGGGGGATTCGCGCATGCCAGCAGCATCCCGATTACAGCGCAGGACCAGGCGCTCGGCGCGGGCCGCGCTCGTCGCGCTACTCGTCGGCGGGACACTCGGACTGACACCACTGACACCACTGACACCGCTCGCAGCGTCCGCTGCCGACACCGACTCGACCACGGTGGCCGCGAACGCCGAGGAACGGGCACGTCAGCAGGCCGCAACCACCGGCAAGCCAGTGGAGGTGGCGTCGGCCCGCACCGAGACCAGCGAGACGCACGCCCTGCCCAACGGCAATCTCCGCCACACCCAGCACACCCTGCCCGTCCGCGTGAAGCGCGAGGGCGTCTGGACCCCGGTGGACACCACGCTCATCGAGGTCGCCGGCCGGATCTCGCCCAAGGCGACACCCGGCCGCATCACCTTCTCCGCAGGCGGCGACAACCGCCTGGTGACCCTCGCCGACCAGGGCGGAAAACTGGCCCTGACCTGGCCGAAGGCCCTGCCCGAACCCGTCCTGGAGGGCCCGACCGCGACCTATCGCGAGGTGTTCCCGGGGGTCGACCTGGCCGTGAAGGCGAGTGTGGACGGTTTCAGCCAGGCTCTGATCATCAAGACACCCGAGGCAGCAGACCGGCCGGAGCTGGCCCAGATCGGCTTCGGCCTGAACACTGAGGGCCTGCAGCTGAGCAAGGACGCCGAGACCGGCGCGCTGCGAGCGGTCAACGCGGCCGGCCAGACCGTGTTCGCCTCGTCCACGGCCCGGATGTGGGATTCGTCCGGCACGATGGAGCAGGCGCCGACGACGTCCACTCTTCGAACCGCGAGGACTTCCGCTCTTCGCGCAGGCAGCGCGGCGCAGACGGGGCCGGTGTCCGACCCGTCCCCGCTCACGCCCGGTACCAAGAGCAGTGAGGTCGGCGTCCAGGTCACCGGCGACCGCATCATCCTGACGCCGGACCAGAAGCTGCTCGATGCCGCGGACACCGAGTTCCCCGTCTACATCGACCCGCGGATGACCGGTACCCGCGAGGCCTGGACGATCGCCTACAAGCCGCATCCGACCAGCAGTTACTGGAACGGCACGGGCTGGGACGGCGGTACGACGAGTGAGGCGCGCGTCGGCTACGAGTCGTCCACGGGCGGCACGGCCCGCTCCTTCTTCCGCGTGGGCTCGAAGTTCCTCGCTGGCGTGAAGGTGATCGACGCGCAGTTCCAGATCACCGAGACGCACTCGTGGTCCTGCACGCCGAAGCCGGTCGAGCTGTGGGTGACCGGTTCGATCTCCTCGGTGACCACGTGGAACAAGCAGCCCTCCTGGTCCACTCGCCAGGACAGCCGCAACTACGCGCATGGCAACGAGACCTTCGGCTGCCCGAACGCGGCGGTCGACTTCACCGCCAAGGACGCGGCGGTCAAGGCGGCGGCCAACAAGTGGTCGAGCATCACCTTCGGTCTGCGGGCGCCGCAGAGCGCGGAGGACAACAAGGACGAGTACAGCTGGAAGAGGTTCAAGCCGGACGCCAAGCTGATCGTCGAGTTCAACCGTCCGCCGAAAGCGCCCTGGGCGCTGGACACCATCCCCAGCACCAAAGTCAGCACCACCGAGTGTGGCAACGGTTCGTCCTACGTCACTCTCGGCAACACGGACGTGACGCTGACCGCGCAGGTCTGGGACCCGGACGGTGGCGCGGTCAACGTCCAGTTCCATCTGTGGGCGACCGGCAAGCAGGACACCCCACCCGGGATCATCTTCGACAGACGGGTGAAAGTCACCGTCAAGGCGGGCGACCCGAAGGGCGCGCAGGCGCGGGTCGTCGTGGGCAAGGACCTGCTGGCGAAGCACATCGGCGCCAGTAACGGGCAGTTCTCCTGGAAAGCGCAGGCCGAGGATGTCGGCGACGCGTCCTTCGCCTCCAGTTGGACGCCGGCGGGCGCGCAGGGCTGCCGTTTCGGCTTCGACCCGAAGGCGCCGACCGTGATGCCGTTCGTCGGCACCAAGGACGGCCTCTACCCCGAGACGACGGCCGACATGGAGCCCGTCGAGGGCGCGCTGGCCCGTACCGAGGGCGTGTTCGAGTTCAAGGCCAACGGCGTCCCCGACACCACCGAGTACCGGTGGGGCCTTGACCGGACCCCGCCGAGCAACTCGGCGAAGCCCGCGGCCAAGGGCGGCTCGGTGGAACAGAAGGTCACCCCGCTCACTCCCGGACCGCACACGCTGTACGTGCGTCTGGTGGACGCGGGGGGCAACGTGGGCCCGGTCTACCCGTATCGCTTCTACGTCAAGAGCCCGGGCGTGACGGACAAGCCCGGTGACGTCAACGGCGACGGCATGCCCGACATGTTCGCCGTGGACGGCACCGACAACCTGCGCCTCTACGGCGGCACCGGCAACGGAGCCGTCGCGACGATGATCCCGCTCTCCTCGGGCGGCGGCTGGAACGGCTCCCTGCTGACCCACCGCGGCGACTGGACGGACGACCTCTACGAGGACCTGGTGGCGCGCCACTCCGACGGCAGGCTCTACCTCTACCCGAACAACGGGCAGGGCGAGTTCACCGCCGACACCCGGGAGGAGGTGTACGTCTATCCCGACGCGGAGACGGAGCTGTCGACCGACCCCTCGACGATCAAGCAGATCGTGTCCCTGGGCGACGTCACCACTGACTCCGACGGGAGCCACCCCGACTTCGTCGCGGTCATCGGTGACCAACTGTGGTTCATGCAGGGCCACTCCCGCGCACGGATCGATTCGGGGTACCTGATCGGTACCTCCGGCTGGGGCACCATGCAGCTCGCCTCGCCGGGTGACGTCGACGGGGACGGCTTCACCGACCTCATCGCCCGCAACACCGCCAACGGCGAGGTATGGGTGTACCACGGCCGCAGCCCGGGTGACGCGGACGGCGACGGCACCTCCGACGGGGGCACGGACCCGGCGTCCCTGGGCTCCGCCGCCAACCGCACGGCGTATGCCACGGGCTGGACCACGACTGCCCGCCCCCAGCTGACGGCCACCGGCGACTCCAACGGCGACGGGATCCCGGACCTGTGGACCACGACCGCCAACACCACGGCGGGCCTGGAGTTCGTCCCCGGCCGCAGGACCGGCCTCGTCGGTCCAGCGACGGTGGTCGGAACGGGAGGATGGCAGGCCATCAAGCGGATCTCGTGATCCGTCTCCCGTGACGGATCCGACCGCGGCCGGGGTGATGTGCCCCGGCCGCGGTCGGCCGTCGTGTCCGCGGAACCCGCCGCCGGGCAGGACCGTGCGGGCCGAAGCGGACGTACCCGAAGGCAGGCCCGACCGCTCAGGTGATCGCAACAGCGGGGAATACGCCGACGAAGCCGCGCTGTCCGGGCCAGGCGGTGGGCTGCTGCCGGGAAACGGAACGCCCGAGGTCCCACCAGACGGTCCTGGTGGAACCCCGGGCGTCCGACCCTGACGGGCGGATCAGGCGGCTTCGTCGCCGAGGCGCTCAGCCGCGCTCACCGCTACCGCCTCCGGGGACGGAAGATGACATGCGGCAGAGATGGATCCAGCTCTCCGTACTTGTCCGCTCTCCTGCCCGCGTTCGGGTTGTAGCTCTGCCAGAAGTCCCGGCCTCGGCCACTGCCCTCACCGTCTCCGATCCCGCGCGGGAGGGAGTTCTTCACTTTGCCCCGCTGCCGGGACGGGCCGTCCAGGATGAAGTCCCAGTCGGACTCGGGACCGAAGCCCTTCGGGTTCTCCGCGGTGCGACGGCCCCTCGCCCGGCTGCCGACCACGATGATCGGGTAGCCGAGCCGGTCCGCGGCGTTCTGGATGCGCTGGGCGTCGTGCGGGGCCATGCCCGCCTCGGCCGGCGTCCGTTCGCCGCAGTTGTGGACGAGTACCGGCGTGGCCCCTACGACCACGTAGTACGTGTGGACGTCCGTGACGGTCAGGTTGTGGACCGTCGCCTTCGCCGTCCACGCCTCGACCGCACCGATCTGGAGCCAGGTGCCCGAGAGCGTCTGGACCCACTGGCCCCGCTTCAGCTCACCGGCGTCGACCCACTCCCGCAGGGACGGCACCCAGAAGGGGTGACCGGCCGTCGCGGTCACGGTCGTGACCTGGGCCTTGCCGGACGGGCCGCCGTGGATCCGCAGCGTGATCCGGACGAGCTTCTTGCTGCCCTTGCCCTTGATCGTCGCCGCCGCCGTCTGGACGGAGGTCTTCCCCGTCTTCGGGTCGGTGGCGATGACCTTGTCGCCGGCCTTGACCTTCTCGATCGACTTCGTCGACCCGTCGGCCATCAGCACCTTCGTACCGGGCACGAAGCTGTTCGGTCCGCTGACCCGTTCACAGGCCGCGCCCTGCACCTCGTCCTGGGCGGTCTCCTTGGCCTCCTCCTTTACCTCCTTCGTGACCTTCTTCACCGCCCGCTTCACCTGCGACGGCTTGGGACGCGGCTTCGGCTGGGAGCGGGGCTTGGCCCGCGGCTTCGGACGCGCCGCCGCCTTGCGGGCCGCGGCCCGGCGTGCCGCCGCCTTCCTCGCCGCGGCGCGTGCCGCACGGGCACGGGCCTGGGCTGCCGCCCTCCTGG
>NZ_BQUN01000191.1:1211-3196 GCF_026008495.1 Streptomyces sp. A012304 | reverse complement strand
CCGCCGCCTGGGCCGCCTTGCGGGCCGCGATGATCGCCGCACGGCGGGCCGCCGCGCGGATCGCAGCCTGGACGGCGATACGGGCCGCCAGACCGGCCAGGGCCACGACCGGGAACCACTCACCGGAAGGGTCGGAGAAGGTGGCCGGTGCGTTGTTGCTGTAGGCGTAGGGGTTCAGCGTGGCCGGCTGGCCGTAGTCGACCAGCGGGTCAAGCGTGAGGAACCGTCCCGTGGCCGGGTCGTAGTCACGGGCGCCCAGCCGGGTCAGGCCAGTGTCCTTGTCGACCGTGCCGCCGACGAAGCCGCGCTCTCCGGGCCAGGCGGTGGGCTGCTGCCCGCGCGCCTCTCCGAACGGCATCGACTTGCGCCGGGTGACGCCCATTGCCGGACCCACCATGTCCACGACCGTGTGGGACGTGCCGTGGTGGTCGGAGATCATCAACTGACGGACGCCGCCGGTCGCGCGGACCGTTGTCATGCCGTCGGGATGGGCGTAGAACCGCTCCGCCTTCGCGCTGGTGTTGGCCGCGTCGACCGTCAGCTCGGCCTCGCCGAGGTAGAGCGTGCGGCTGCCGTCCGCCCCGGTGCGGATGAGGCGTTCGCCGTCCGCGCCGTAGAGGTACGACGTGGCCTTCGTGCCGCCGCCCTCGACCGGCTCGGTCACCTTGTGCAGGTTGCCCTCGACGTCGTACTCGAGCGTCTGGTTGACGCCCTGGTGCTGACGTCCGGTGGTGTTGCCGGCCTTGTCGTAGGAGAAGGTGTTGAGGCGCTCGCCCTGCGGGCCGGTCGACTTGATCTCGGCCAGCGCGTTCGGGCCGCCCACGCCCTCCTTGCCGTACAGGTAGCTGCGGGTGACGTCCTTCGTGGTGTCGCCCGTCGGGTCGTGCTCGACGAGCTGGGTACGGTTGCCCGCGTCGTCGTACTGGTACGAGTGCCAGTACGCGTCCGGGCCGCCGACGGTGTCCTTCGACGGGGGCGCCGTGCAGTCCTCCGCCGTCTTCGACGTCCAGGCCGAGGTCATCTGCCTGAGCTGGTCGTAGACGAAGCACTGCGTGTCGGTCTTGCCCGCGTCGGGCGCCGCGCTGCCGGGGACGTCGGTGATCTTGGTGACGTTGCCGGCCTCGTCGTACCCGTACCGCGTCTCGCTGATGCGGATGGGGGAGACGTCGCGGTCGAAGGTCGCCTTCTGAAGGCGGTGGGTGAACTCGTCGTAGATGTACGAGCCGTACACCTTCTTGCCGGCCACACCCGACTGGGTGCGCAACAGCTCACCGAAGGCCGAGTACTCGGCGCCGGTGAAGTAGCTGGAGGCGCCGCCGACGGCGATGAGCAGGTCGTCGGAGTTGTAGTTGAAGCCGACCTTCTCGGTCACCAGACCGCCCAGGCCGGGAAGCTCGGCCCAGGCGAGGTTTCCGGTCGGCGTGTACCCGTACTTGTACTCGTACGTGCCGGCCAGGCCCGTCTCCTCAGCGGGGATCACCGTCTGGGACTTCTTCACCCGGTAGGCGTTGTCGTAGGCGGTGACCTCCTCCCGGTACTCCAGGCCGTTCTCATAGCGGATCGCGGCCGTGGGCAGGCCCTTGGCGAGGGTGTCGTACGTCCATTCCACGCGCTTGGGCCCGGTTTCGCTGCCCTCGCGCAGGGTGGTCGGACGGCCGCCGTCGTCGTAGGTGGTGACCAGGGACCGCTTGAGCGGGTCGATGGTCTCGACCACGTTGTCGGAGTTGTCGTACCGCATCTCGGTGCGGCCGCCGTCGGGGTCCGTGACCGCGGTCTGGCGGCCCCGCTTGTCGTACTCGAAGACGGTGGTGGCGCCGCCGGGGGCGGTCACCTTCATCAGGTTGTCGAGGTCGTCGTACTCGTAGACGGTGTCCCGCCACTTCGTACGCTCGGCGTTGGTGTACTCGCGCAGCCGCTCCACGCGGCCCTCGGCGTCCTCGAAGGTCGCCGTGACGGTGTCGCCCTTCGGCGGGATCGTCGTGGAG
>NZ_BQUN01000191.1:0-1098 GCF_026008495.1 Streptomyces sp. A012304 | reverse complement strand
TCTCCGCGGTGGGCTGGCCCAGGCCGTCGAAGGTGGTGCGGGTCTGGGACGGGACGTCCTGGTCGCCGACCGGGAGGAGCTTCGCCTCGGGCTCCTTGTCGTTGTAGTAGCCGTCGTTCTCCTTCCACTTGCGGCCGATACTGTCGTAGAAGGAGTCGTTGACGATCCGGCCCGCGCCGACCGCCTCGTCCTGGGTCTGCCGCTCGCGCAGCAGGCCGTCGAGGATCTCGTAGGACACGGCGTACTTGCCGTTGTCCTTCAGCGTCCGCGAGGTGACGATCGTCGGGCCGTCGCGGCGGACGGTGTAGTCGTACGTGGCGGACGGGGTCTGGGTCGCCGGGTCGCGGTCGATCTCCCAGACCTTCAGGAGCCGGCCCAGCGGGTCGTACTCCATCGTCGCCGACTTGCCGTTGGCGTCGGTCTCCTTCTTCGGCAGACCGCGGACGTCGTCGAACTCCGTGGTCTCCGTGTGGCCGAGCGGGTCGTGCGAGACCTGCTTGGTCGGCCGCGCGACGGTGGCCGGCGTGTACTCCATCCACGTCTTGCGGTTGTCCGCGTCCCAGGTCGCTACCTCGCGGCCGTGGATGTCGTACTCGGTCTTGTCGATGGTGATGTAGCCGTCGCCGGTGCCGTTGAGCTCCTGGACCTCGGTGGGCAGGCCCTTGGTGGGGGCCGCGCCGAAGGCCAGGTTGTCGTAGAGCGTGCGGGTGTCCTCGACGACCTCGCCGCCGGTGGTGCCGCAGGCGCCGAGCGTGGTCTTCTCGCGGGACTCCAGCTCGATCAGGTACGCGGAGGTGTTGCGGGCGTAACTGACCGTGGAGCAGCGCAGCTTGCCGCTGGGCGTCTTCTCCTCGACCTGGTACGGCAGGCCGTAGCTGTCGTACTTGGTGGTCTCGGTGGAGGTGCGCCAGGTGTCGCCCTTGACCCGCTCGCGGGTGCGGACGGTCTCCGGGCGGGCCATCCACGCCTCCAGCGCGGTGGTGCCGGCCCGTGTGCGGGTGGCCGTCCTCACCGCCCAGGGGGTGGTCACCGTCGCCGAGTCGATGGCTCCGCCGTCGGACTCGTAGGTGATCTGTTCCAGGAGCTGGCCCTGGTACT
>NZ_BQUN01000190.1 GCF_026008495.1 Streptomyces sp. A012304 | reverse complement strand
ACGTCGTATCCGCCGTCCTTCAGGGGTGATTTGAAGAACGGGGGGAGCCAGAGGCAGTCGACGCCGAGCCATTGCAGGTAGTCGAGTTTGGCGGTGAGGCCTTTGAGGTCGCCGACGCCGTCGCCGTTGCTGTCCTGGAAGGAGCGGACGAGGACCTCGTAGAAGACCGCGCGCTTGAACCACTCGGGGTCGCGGTCCTTGGCGGGTGTGTCCTCGAA
>NZ_BQUN01000189.1 GCF_026008495.1 Streptomyces sp. A012304 | reverse complement strand
GTAGGAGTCGCGGGAGTCGAAGGCGCCGGTGCCCGGGTCGTACCAGCGGGCGTGCATGTTGACCTGGTCGGTGTCCGGGTCGGTCCAGTCGCCCTGGTAGCCGATGTTGCCGTCCATGCCCGCGGCGCTCGCGGTGCCGCGGACCTGGCCGAAGGGGTCGAAGGCCGTGGACTGGTCCAGGGTCGTCGCCGCGCCGTTCGTCGCCGACATGTTGCCGACGATGTCGCCGTGCTTGTCCTCCAGCGTGAGCCGGGCCGCGCCGCCGTTCTCGGCGACCGCCATGAGCTCGTCGGCGGCGCCGCGGCCGTACGTCGAGGTCTGGTCCTTGACGGGGTCCGG
>NZ_BQUN01000188.1:324032-334354 GCF_026008495.1 Streptomyces sp. A012304 | reverse complement strand
CGCGCGGCGAGCCGGGAGACCCGTCGGCGTCACCACCGGGAGACGCCTCTGGACCGGCGGGCCGTCGCCCCTGGCTCTCGCCCCTCGCGCCGCACTGCCTTCTCCCGTCCCCCTCGTCTCCCTCGTCCTTCTCGCCGTTCTCGCCGTTCTCGCCCTTCCCCTCGGCTTCTCCCACCAGCCACCCTTCCGACCGCTCGTCCCAGCCGCCCTGGCTGCCCGGTGTGCCGGGCTGGTCGAGTTCTCCCAGGCCGCTCATCGCGCCCCCTCGGCCACGACGACGGGTGCCGAAGCGGGCGCCGTCGGCGCCCCCGGCCGACCGGCTTCGCCCTCGGCTCCGCGCTCAGTGCCGTCCTCGCCACCGACCGCCGCGTCCGGACCGATGCCCCACGGAGCACCCACCCCCGACTCCGACTGCGACCCCGACCCGGACTGCGACTCCGACCCCGACTCCAACTGCGACCGCGCGCCCGACCCGGACCCCGACTCCGGCCCCGGCCGACGGACCGACAGTCGGGCCTCCGGTGGGACGGCGAACGGGATGGGGCCGCCCGCCTCGTCCAGGACGACCCGGCGGACCGGGTTCCGTGAGACGGTCTCCAGGTAAATTCCGTGAAATGCCGCGACGTTCTGCTCGACGGTGAACAGTTCCAGGGCGCGTGCGCGGGCGGCCGCGCCCAGGCGCGCACGGCGCTCGGGGTCGCGCAACAAAGCCACGCACGCCTCAGCGAGCGCACGCGGATTGCGCGGCGGGACGACCAGCCCCGTACCGCCGATGACCTCGACGACCGCGCCGACGTCCGTGGACACGGTCGCCCGCCCGCAGAACATCGCCTCGACCAGGCCGACCGGGAATCCCTCGACGACGCTGGACAGGACGACGACGGCACCCGCCGTGTACGCCTCGGCGGGACCGGGCGTCTCCGGGCCGCCGATCTCCTCGAAAGACACAGGGTTGTCGCCGACGGAGTGCGGCCCCTCGGCCTCGTCGGGGAAGAGCTGCGCGGCGAGCATCCGGCAGTGGCCGAGATAAGCCGACCCCTCGGAGCCGCTCGGGGTGCCGATGATCCGCAGGCGGGTGCCGGGCTGCTCCTTGCGTACCTGGGCGAAGGCGTGCAGCAGCGACACGAGGTCCTTCGCCGGTTCGATCCGGCCGACCCAGACCAGCGTGTGCGGGTCGGCGTCGTCGGGTGCCTCGCCCACGTCGGCGAAGCGGGACGCCTCCATGCCCGGGTAGACGGTGCGCAGCTTGGCGCGGTCGGCGCCGCAGCGTTCCTGCCAGCGGCGGGCGTGCGCGTTCCCGGGGGTGACGCACGCCGCCTGCCGGTAGACCTCGGCGGCGAGCCGCCCGTGGAACGCGGCGAGCAGGGCGCGGACGGCGGGCGCGTCTTCCGGCGGCGAGGAGGCCGGCGCGTCCGCCTCGGCGCGACCGCCCGGGCCCACGCCGGAGCTCAGGTAGTGGCTCCGCAGCCGCACCCCGTACTCCGTCACCACCAGCGGCACCCCGAAGAAGTGCCGCGCCACCAGCCCCGGGAGCGCGGCGGCACCTCCCGACGCCGCGTGGCACAGGTCGAGCGAGCCGAGCCCGTCGGCGTCGTCGTCCCCGTACCAGTCGAGCGAGAGAGGGCGCAGGGCGCGTTCCAGGTGCGCGGCGACGGCGAGCAGCTCGGGAACGCGCGCCTCGCGCGCCGTACGCAGTGCTCCCGGGGCCCGGCAGGCGCGTTCCAAGGCGCGCACGGCGCTCTCCGAGCGGAGCGCGCCGACCAGGCCGCCTTCGTCGCGGGCGAGTTCCGCGAGCCCGTACAGCGCACTGGCGAAACGGTCCGCCTGAGAAGCGAAACGGTCCTCCGAGGGCCGGTCCGGGAGGAGGTCGGCGGAGGTCTGCCCACAGAGGGCGGCCACCAGCTCGCCGTAGCACTCGTCGAAGCGCCGGCGCGCGCGCCGTCCGTACGCCACCCGGGCGTTGTCGGCCGTCCACAGCGGTGCCGTGCGCACCCGGCGCACCTGCGGCGGCAGTCCGACCAGACCTGCGGCCTCCTGCTGTTCGCTGCGGCTGAGCGCGTAGAGGCCGAACTCGTGCTGCGCGAGCCCGCGCACGAGCCGGTCGCACCAGAGTCCGGCGTCACCGCTCACATACGGATAGCCACCCTCCGTAAGCAGTCCGATGTGCACCTGTGCACCCCCGATCTCCCGTTTGGAGAGCCGCCGTTCCCCCGGCGGCTCGCAGCGGGACGAACGTATGCGGACAAGGCGGTGGCACGACGGACGGTTGTCCGTCGCGCCACCAAAAGGGGTGAACGGTCGTGACTTTCGCCTGCGCGTGGCGTTCCGTCGCGCTAAGACATCACTCGACCGCGAAACGTTACGCCACCGAAGTGGGGCATCAAGGCCGGCGTCCGCCGACGGGCCGGACCGCTGTCAGCTCTTGGGGTAGGGCCAGGGGTTGGGCAGGCAGCGGATCCCGTCGTGTTCGAGGAACTTCGTCTGCTGCTGCATGACCGGCGCGAGGTCGCCGTTCTTGTCGCAGGTCACATGGTCGTAGCCGAGCCGGTGTCCGACCTCGTGGTTGATCAGCATCTGCCGGTAGGCGTACATCTTGTCGCCGTAGGTCTGCGATCCCTGCGCCCACCGGTAGGCGTTGATCATCACGCGCTCGGTGGCGGCCGAGTCGCAGGAGACGTTGTCCACGGTGGTGTCCAGGCCGGACCTCGCGCACCAGTCGGCGGTCGTGCCGGGGCTGGCCAGCGTGATGACGAAGTCGGTCTCGCCCGAGTGGATCCGCTCGAAGGTGCGGGCGCCGTTGTGGGCCCAACTGCGGTCGTCGTTGAGCGTCTTGTGCACCGCCTGTGCGAACAGTTCGGCGTCCAGCCCCAGTCCCTGCTCCACGTCGACGCGGTAGGTGTACTTCTCCCCCTTGCCGGGTGCCTTGTCGATCCCGGGGACGGCGTCGAACTTGCCCGATCCCGTGAGCGTCGCCCCGAGCCGGTAGCGCGCGTCCATCTTCTGCTCGTACGTCAGCGGCGCCGCGGCGGGCGGGGCCGACGGGCTCGGCCGGTCGTCCCCGCGGGTGGCGGAGTCGCGGGCGTCGCGGGCCGCCTGGTCGCTCGCGGACCGCGACCGCGCGGAGTCCTCGTCCCGCACGTCGGCGACCTGCCCGGCCACCACGACCGCGAGCACGGTGACGACGGCGGCGGCCGCGATGCCGGTGAAGGCCCGCCCCTTGGCGCCCTTGCCGCCGACGGGCTCGCCGGTGGGCGGCGCGTCGTCGTCGCCCCCGGCACCGGCCGGGGTGTCGGTGCGCGGGTGCGGGGCCGGGTCGGGATCCCAGTCGGTGACAGCGGCGTACGGGTCGCTCGCGCGGGGGGAGTCGGTGGAGGCGGCGACGGACACGGGCCTGCGTCGCATGAAGACGTCGTCCTCCTCGGCGAAGGCGTCGAGGTAGTCCTGCCGGGGCCCACGCGGGGCCGCCGGCCGCTGACGGGGGATCAACGGCCCGGTGGCACCGGGACCGACGGACCCCCCGGAACCACCGGCGTCGCTCGCCGGACGCCCCCTCAACTCCCCCCAGCCGCCCCCGCCCTCACGCTGCTCGGGGTGACCGCCACGGACCCGCGGAAAGCCGTGTGCGGGCGTTCCGTCGGGGAACCGGGGCACCCCGCGCGCGGGCGTTCCGTCCGCAAACCCGGGCACCCCGTGCGCAGGCGTTCCGTCCGGGAACCGCGGCACCCCGCGCGCGGGAGTGCCGTACACCGGCGTGCCGTGCGCAGGCGTGCCGTACTCGGGCGGGCGCTCGGTCGGCCGCCCCTGGGCGCGCCCACCCCACGGCCGGTCCTGCGGCTCGCCCTGCTCCTTGTTCTGCGTCTTGCTCTGCGCCCTGTCCGCCGCCTTCTGCGCCCTGCCCGTCGTCTTCTCTGTCTTGTCCTGCGGCGCGCTCCTGGGCGCGGGCCCCCGTCGACTGTGGCGTCCCACGAACCCGCTCAGCTCCCCGCGCCCGCGGGCCCGCCGGCCCGCTCGTCGGTCGCGGTGTCCGCGAGGAGTTCCCGGAAGGCCATCGCCACCGTCTCCGGGTACTCCATCATCGCCACGTGCCCCGCGTTCGGCAGGGTGAGCAGGCGGGAGTCGCGGAAGGCGCGGGCGGCCCGCTGGGCCATGCGGAAGCCGACGAGCTGGTCGCGGCCGCCGTAGACGAGGAGGGTCGGGGCGAGGACGCGTTCGGCCTGGCGCCACAGTCCGTGCTGGCCGCCCAGGGTGTAGGCGCTGACCAGCCCGCGCGCGGAGCGCGTCATCGCGTCCCAGAAGTACGGCAGCCGCAGGCGCCGCTCCATTTCCTCCACCGCGTGGCGGAACGCGTCCGGGCCGACGCGTCCGGGGTCGCCGTAGCACAGCGCCATCACCCCGCGGACGCGCTGCTCGGCCGTCCACTCGCGGGTGAAGCGGCTGAAGAGCGAGGCCACGCCGGGCATGCCGAGCAGTCCCGTGGGCACCGCGGTCCGCTGCACGCGCAGCTCCGGCAGGGCGGGCGAGACCAGCGTCAGCGTCCGCACGAGGTCGGGCCGCACCGCCGCGACGCGGGTGGAGACGGCGCCACCGAGGGAGTTGCCGAAGAGGTGGACGGGCCCGCGCCCGGAGGCGTCCAGATAGCGGATCACGGCACGCGCGTGTGCCGTGATGGAGTAGTTGCCGTCGTCCGGGGGCGGGGAGTCGCCGAAGCCGGGCAGGTCGACGGCCTCGCTGTCGACGACCCCGTCCAACTGGGCCATCAGGGCCGACCAGTTCTGCGAGGAGCCGCCGAGGCCGTGCACGTACAGCGCGGGCTGGAGTCCCGCGCGCGCGGGCGGCCGGGAACGGACCGACAGCGTGACGCCCGGAAGGCCCACCGACCGCAGTCTCTCGCCCTCGGCGACCCGGACGGACGCCGCCTTGGGCAGCGCGCTGGTGGGCGGCACGGACGGCAGCTCGGTCGAAGACATGCCGCAATGTTACGAGACGATCACGCCAGGGCTCGTGTGTTCGGCGTCACAGGCCGCGGGTCGGGCACCGGGGAGGATGGCGGCGCGATTAGTGGGCACATCGCATAGCGTCCAAAAAGGGTGTCTCCTAGGCTCGTACAGAGGGCACCCGCGTGTGGCCCCTGCATCTTCCAGGGACATTCATAGGAAGGGAGCCCGCCATGGCCTATGACCCCAGCGACCCCGACACGTTCGAGGCCGAGGACACCGCCGCGGAGTTCGATGTCGAGGCACCGGAGAACGACGCCGCGGAGCAGCACGCGGTCGTCACGCCGGACCGCGACGACCCGCTGGAGAACGTCGACCCCGCCCGGGCGAACGAGGCCGATCTCGTCGAACAGACCCGCGTCGTCTCCCTCGACGAGGACGACTACCGCTGACGGCGACACCGCGCCGAGCGGGAATGGAGCCGCATTCTGCCCGTAAAGCACCAGCCTGAAACCTTTAGTACCGCTTTTACGATCGTCCGGTCCGTGAAATTCTGCGCTCGCACCGCGCACACGACGGTTACCGAAAAGTACGATGACGGCGCGGCAGCACACCGCATGAGGACGACTTTGGGAGGCGGCGTGACAGCCATCGAGCAAACTGAGGCGGCGCGCCCGAGGGGCACGCGCCTGCCGCGCCGTGCCCGACGGAATCAGCTGCTGGGCGCCGCCCAGGAAGTCTTCGTCGCACAGGGCTACCACTCGGCCGCGATGGACGACATCGCCGAGCGCGCGGGCGTCAGCAAGCCGGTGCTGTACCAGCACTTCCCGGGCAAGCTCGACCTCTACCTCGCCCTGCTGGACCAGCACTGCGAGTCGCTCATCCAGGCCGTGCGCGGCGCGCTCGCGTCGACCACCGACAACAAGCAGCGCGTCCGCGCGACGATGGACGCCTACTTCGCGTACGTCGAGGACGACGGCGGCGCGTTCCGTCTGGTCTTCGAGTCGGACCTGACCAACGAGCCCGCGGTGCGCGAGCGCGTCGACAAGGTCACCAACGAGTGCGCCGAGGCGATCTGCGACGTCATCGCCGAGGACACCGGCCTCTCGCGCGCGGAGTCCATGCTGCTCGCCTCCGGCCTCGGCGGCCTCGCCCAGGTGGTGGCCCGCTCCTGGCTGCACAGCGACCGCAGCGTCCCGCGCGACGAGGCGGTGCAGCTGCTGGCCTCGCTGGCCTGGCGCGGCATCGCCGGCTTCCCGCTGCACGGCAGCGAGCAGCACTGAGCCTCGGGCCGGTCGGCCGTTTGTTCCCGTCCGCTGTTCGCTCCTGGCGTGGACGGCCGCGCCGTGTCCGTCCCCTCACCGGGCTAATGTGTGCAGCGTACGGCGCGGACGCCCGCGCACCACTGACCGTCGGAGGGACTTAGCCGTGGAGGTCAAGATCGGCGTGCAGCACGCGCCCCGCGAGATCGTTCTGGAGAGCGGTCAGAGCCCCGAGGAGGTCGAGCGGGTAGTGGCCGAGGCACTGGCCGGGAAGTCGCAGCTGCTCAGCCTCGTGGACCAGCACGGCCGTAAGGTCCTGGTCCCGGCCGACCGCCTGGCCTACGTCGAGCTGGGCGAGCCGGCCCCGCGCAAGGTGGGTTTCGGCGCGCTGTAGTCAGCGAACAGAGGGAGGGGGGTCCGACACTCGTCGGGCCCCCCTCCCTCTTTCTCCTTCTCCACAGATGGCGCACAAGTCATCCACAGAGGAGGATTGCATTCCGCAGGTCACGGGTATGACGGCCTACGACCTTGGTGCACGGCCCGGCCGTCTGGGAGGGACCCCCACATGATCTTGGAAGCGCTCGGCTCCGCTGTGCTCGGCCTCGTGCTCGCCTGGGTGGCGGTCCGTCGCCTGTCCCACCGCCTGCCGGTCACCAGCCTGGTGTACGCCACGGGCGTCGCCGGAGCCCTGTTCGGTGACTTCGTCACCCACAGCGCCCTGGGACCCGGCACCACGCTGCTGAGCCTGGTCGGCGCGGCGATCGTCTCCGCCGCCTCGCTCTCCCTGCTGGTGCGCCCGGTCGGCCGGCTGCGGCGACGATCAGCCACGGCGTGAGGCTCGATCAGCCGCCGATCGCCCTGCCGCCTGCACCTGAACTGTCGGCCCTTGAGCCGGCGGCCCTCTGAGTCATCGACCCCTCGGGCCACGGCCGTCACCCCTTGGGTCGCGGCCGTCGGCCCTAAGCCATCAGGCCGTTGCGCCGTGGCCGTCAGCCCGTCGCGCCGTGGCCGTCGGCCCTCAAGCCGCCAGCCCCAGCGCCGCCATCCGCTTGGTGTGCGCCTCCGTGATCCGGGAGAACATCCGGCCCACCTCGGCGAGGTCGAAGCCGTCCGCGACACCTCCCACGAGCATCGTCGACAGCGCGTCACGGTCCGCGACCACCCGCTGGGACTGCGACAGGGCCTCACCCATCAGCCGCCGCGCCCACAGCGCGAGACGCCCGCCCACGCGCGGGTCGGCGTCGATCGCCGCGCGCACCCGGTCCACGGCGAAGCCCGCGTGCCCGGTGTCGTCGAGCACCGCCAGCACCAGCGCGCGGGTGTCGGAGTCCAGGCGCACCGCGACCTCCCGGTAGAAGTCGCTCGCGATCGAGTCACCGACGTACGCCTTGACCAGGCCCTCCAGCCAGTCCGAGGGGGCCGTCTGCTTGTGGAAGCCGTCCAGCGCGGCGACGAACGGCTCCATCGCCACGGTCGGCTCCTCGCCGATCTCCGTCAGCCGGTCGCGCAGCCGCTCGAAGTGGTGGAACTCCGCCGACGCCATCTTCGCCAGCTCCGCCTTGTCCTCCAGCGTGGGTGCCAGCTTGGCGTCCTCAGCGAGCCGTTCGAACGCCGCCAGCTCGCCGTACGCGAGCGCGCCGAGCAGGTCCACGACCGCGGCGCGGTACTGGGGGTCGGCGGAGGCCTGCGCCCAGTCCTGGGCGGCGATACCGGTGGCGGCGGCGTTGGCAGCGTTCTCAGGCTTGTCAGAGGTCGTCATGCAGCGCACAATAGCCCGCCCACCGCACGGCGGAAGTCCCTGGTCAATCAGTGCGACCACGAAGACGCCAATGACCACGCCCAGCGGTGTGACAACCACTACGTGACCGAATCGGCCATCACATGTGCGCGAATCCGGGGTATGGTGGTAATGCGCCTGCTGGTACGCGGACGAATTCCGACGTGCCTCGACAGGCCGCACGTATGAGGATGCCCGGTCGGTGGCCCGATCGGCTCCGACCCGACAGCCCTCCCTGACCGTACGGCACTGGTGCGTACAGGATCGGAGGGAACCTCAGCGGTTCGAGCGCTAGAGCGTCGGCAGAGGTCCCGTGCACTACGGCGTGCTCCCCACGGCCCGCTCGTAAGGCAGCCGACGTCCCGGCACGGTCCGACACGACCCCCGCGCTCGCCTCGCACCGCACACACAGAAGAGGCAGCACCCTGACTACGACGTTCCGAGAGCTCGGAATCCTTCCCGAGACCGCCGAGGCCCTGGAGGCCGTCGGCATCACGACTCCCTTCCCCATCCAGGAGATGACGCTCCCCGTGGCCCTGTCGGGCACGGACGTCATCGGCCAGGCCAAGACCGGCACCGGAAAGACGCTCGGCTTCGGCCTTCCGCTCCTCGATCGCGTCACCGTCCCCGCCGACGTCGAGGCCGGCCGCGCCCGCCCCGAGGACCTCACCGACGCCCCGCAGGCACTCGTGGTCGTCCCCACGCGCGAGCTGTGCACTCAGGTCACCAACGACCTGCTGACCGCGGGCAAGGTACGCAACGTGCGGGTCCTCGCGATCTACGGCGGCCGCGCCTACGAGCCTCAGGTCGAGGCCCTGCAGAAGGGCGTCGACGTGGTCGTCGGCACCCCGGGCCGGCTGCTGGACCTCGCGGGCCAGAAGAAGCTGAACCTGAAGCACATCCGGTCCCTCGTCCTCGACGAGGCCGACGAGATGCTCGACCTGGGCTTCCTGCCCGACGTCGAGAAGATCATCAACATGCTGCCGGCGAAGCGGCAGACGATGCTGTTCTCGGCGACCATGCCGGGCGCGGTCATCGGTCTCGCGCGGCGCTACATGTCGCAGCCCACCCACATCCGCGCCACCGCGCCGGACGACGAGGGCGCGACCGTCGCGAACATCGCGCAGCACGTGTACCGCGCGCACAACATGGACAAGCCCGAGATGGTGGCGCGTCTGCTCCAGGCCGAGGGCCGGGGCCTCGCCATGGTGTTCTGCCGTACCAAGCGCACGGCGGCCGACCTCGCCGACCAGCTCAAGCAGCGCGGCTTCGCCTCCGGCGCGGTCCACGGCGACCTCGGCCAGGGCGCTCGCGAGCAGGCGCTGCGCGCCTTCCGCAACGGCAAGGTCGACGTCCTGGTCTGCACCGACGTCGCCGCGCGCGGCATCGACGTCGAGGGCGTCACCCACGTCATCAACTACCAGTCCCCCGAGGACGAGAAGACGTACCTGCACCGCATCGGCCGTACGGGCCGCGCGGGCGCGTCGGGTACGGCGGTCACGCTCGTCGACTGGGACGACATCCCGCGCTGGCAGCTGATCAACAAGGCGCTGGAGCTGGACTTCAACGACCCGCCGGAGACGTACTCCACCTCGCCGCACTTCTTCGAGGAGCTGAGCATCCCCGCGGGCACCAAGGGTGTCCTGCCGCGCTCGGAGCGCACCCGCGCCGGGCTCGACGCGGAGGAGCTGGAGGACCTCGGCGAGCCCGGCGGCCGTGGTGGCCGTGGGCGCGGTGGCCGGGGCGGCCGGGACGAGTCCGGCTCCGCCGAGCGCGAGCGCCCCGCCCGTACGCCGCGCCGTCGCCGTCGCACGCGCGGCGGAGCGCCGCTCGGCGAGGGGACGCCGGCGCCTGCCGGGGCCCCGGCTGCGGAGGCTCCGGCGGCCGAGCAGTCGCCCGTGGCGGAGGAGACCGGCGCGCCGCGCACCCTGCGCCGTCGGCGCCGGACGCGCGGCGGTGCCCCGCAGGAGGCCGCAGTCGCCGCCGTGCCCGCGACGCCGGTCGACGAGGCCGCGGAGGCGGCCGTGACTCCGGCGGAGGGCCCGGCCCTCGACACCCCGGAGCCCGCCGCGCCGCGCCGCCGCCGCACCCGCAAGACCGCGGAGGCGCCGACGGAGCAGGAGCAGCAGGCAGCGGTGGAGACTCCGGCGGCAGAGGTCGTGGAGACGCCGATGGCCGAGGCCGCGCCGACCACGCCGCGCCGCCGCACCCGGAAGACGACGTCCGCGGCGGAGACCGCGGTCGCGACGGCGGAGGGTACGGAGACGACGGCGGAGGGTACGGAGACGGCGCCGGAGACCACCGAGGCCAAGCCGCGCCGCACCCGCAAGACAGCGGCCACGGCCCCCG
>NZ_BQUN01000188.1:249675-324022 GCF_026008495.1 Streptomyces sp. A012304 | reverse complement strand
AGCCACCGAGGCCAAGCCCCGCCGCACCCGCAAGACGGCAGCCAAGACCGCCACCCCGGCGGAAGCCACCGTCGACACGGCCGAAGCCACCGAGGCCAAGCCCCGCCGCACCCGCAAGACGGCAGCCAAGACCGCCACCCCGGCGGAAACCGCCGTCGACACGGCCGAAGCCACCGAGGCCAAGCCCCGCCGCACCCGCAAGACGGCAGCCACGGCCCCCGCCCCGGCGGAAGCCACCGTCGACACGGCCGAAGCCACCGAGGCCAAGCCCCGCCGCCGGACCACCCGCAAGGCCACCCAGCCGGAAACGGCGGCCACCACCGCCGAGATCCCGGCCCAGGCCACGCAGGAACCGGAACCCAAGCCCCGCCGCACCCGCAAGACGGCGGCCACGGCGGAAGCCGCGGTCGACACGGCCGAAGCCACCGAGGCCAAGCCCCGCCGCACCCGCAAGACAGCGGCCAAGACCGCCACCCCGGCGGAAACCGCCGCCGACACGGCCGAAGCCACCGAGGCCAAGCCCCGCCGCCGGACCACCCGCAAGGCCACCCAGCCGGAAACGGCGGCCACCACCGCCGAGATCCCGGCCCAGGCCACGCAGGAACCGGAACCCAAGCCCCGCCGCACCCGCAAGACGGCGGCCACGGCCCCCGCCGAGGCTGACGAGGCGAAGCCGAAGGCACGGCGTACGCGCAAGGTGGCAGCCGCCGTAGAGGGCACGGACGGCTGACCCCGAGCAGGACGGCAGGATGGCCCGGCTCTCCCCAGGGAGGGCCGGGCCATCGGCGTTCCCCCGCCCGCGCCCCGCCGCTCCTCCCGGTAGCCTCACCCCGTGACCAGCCCGAGCACCCCCTTCGCACCGCCTCCCGGTGCCCGCGCCCGCCGCCTTCGGACCGCGCGTGGTGAGTTCGCCGTCGTCGACTCGCCGGTCGCGACGGGGGCCGAGCCGCGCGGTGTCGCGCTGCTGCTGCCGGGGTTCACCGGGAGCAAGGAGGACTTCCATCCGCTGCACGAGCCCCTCGCGGCACGCGGCTACCGGACCGTCGCCGTGGACGGACGAGGGCAGAACGAGACCGACGGGCCGGCGGACGACGAGGCGCCGTACGCGCAGGAGGAGCTGGCGCGGGACGTACTCGCCCAGGCGGCGGCCCTCGGCGTCCCGGTGCACCTCGTCGGACACTCCATGGGCGGCCAGATCGCCCGCGCCGCCGTGCTCCTGGACCACTCCCCCTTCCGCTCGCTCACCCTCGTCGCCTCGGGCCCGGCGCAGATCTCCGAGTCGCAGCAGCAGCGGGTGAAGCTGCTGCACGACGCGCTCGCGGTGATGACGATGCCGGAGGTGTGGCAGGCCATCCTGGCGATGGGACCACCGGAGGAGGTCGGCGGGCCCGCCCGCGGCTTCGGCGAACTGGCCGCGCTGCGCATGCGCTGGCTGAACCACAAGCCAGCTCAGCTCCTCGTCACCGGCCGCCAGTTGCTCGTCGAGCCGAACCGGGTCGCGGAACTCGCCGCCGTGCCGCTGCCGTTCCACGTGCTGTCGGGCGCGCGCGACGACACCTGGCCCGTGACGGTCCTGGACGACATGGCCGTGGCCCTGGGCGCCCGACGGACGGTCGTCCCGGGCGCCGAGCACTCCCCGAACCTGGACCAGCCCCTGCCGACGGCCCACGCCCTGGCCGACTTCTGGGACGACATCCCGAACGGCGACAGCCGGCACCACTAGAACATGCCGGTGCTACTAGAGCGTGCCGGTATCACCACAAACGTGCCCGTACTGCCGGTACGCCTAGTACTGCTAGTACTGCTAGTACTGCGCCTGAAGGTGCTCCCAGAACCCGTCCCGCAGCGCTCGTCTCAGATCCGCCTGGCCGCGCAGCGAGTACTGGAGGATGCCTTCCGCCTCCACCAGCAGGTCCTGGTCGACCGAGCCGGGCAGGTAGGGGTGGCCGGGCAGCAGCTCGATGAGGGACTCCCGGCCCCGCGCCGCCAGCCACTTGGCCGCGATCTGCGCGCCGACGAAGCGGACGTCCTCGCGGGTGGGCCGGGTGGCGCCGACCGCCTCGTAGGCGGGGGCGGTGCGCCGTGAGACGTACGGCTTGAAGAAGTCGAGGTCCAGGGTGCGCTGGCTGTCGACCTCCCACAGGAGCGGTTCCGCCTGGTTGCGGCCCTCCGGCGCCTCGATGCCCCAGAGGTGGACGCGGGCGCCGTACCCCTGGGCGGCCTCCACCGCCGACACCAGGTCCTCGTCGCCGCCCAGCAGTGCCGCGTCGCTGATGGCGCGGTGGCGGGCGAGGGACTCCAGGTCGGTGCGGATCAGCGAATCGACGCCCTTCTGCTGGTTGTTGGCGTTGAGGTTGCCCAACCTGACCTTGACGTCCGGGAGTTCGGCGATGGACTGCTGCTCGGCGGTGTGGATACGGCGCCGGGCGCCGTCGTACCAGTAGACCCGCAGCAGCCGGCTGTCCGCGAATATCGTGCGGGCCCGGTCGATGAGCGCCTCGATCAGGCCCTCGGCGTCCAGATCGAACGCCCTGCGGTCCTCGGTCCCGGCGACCAGCCGGCCGGCAGCCGCGTAGAGGTACCCCGCATCCACGAAGATCGCATGGGTCGAAGGCGTCTTCGCCACCTCGGCGAGCATGCGGTGCAGCAGCTCGTTCGTGCGGTCGATGCGGGCGGCGAGGGCCGCGAGGTCGTCGTTCATCACCACCATTGTCCCGGTGGTCACGCTGCGAACACAACCGGTCCCGTTCGGTCCCGACGAACCGGCCTACCCGTCAGTAATTAGACGTTCGAAAAATTTCTTTAGCGTAAGGAATGTTTGTAACACGCACCGCGTTGACTCCTCACGTAACAGCAATTCTCCTCAGGAGGATGACCAGACGAAGGGAGAAGCCCATGCGCTTCGAAATCATGCGACTCGACGACGTCGACGGAACCCCCGTGGACAGCACCGTCGTGGACGCCGCCTCCGTCAACCGGATCGTTCAGCAGGCCGCCGCCATCGGGCAGCGACTGTGGATCCGTCCGGCCGACACCTCGGCCTCGTAACCCCGCGGGTCCCCTCACACACTTCGGAGCCCCGTACGGCGATCGTCACCCGAACGCCGTACGGGGCTCCGCGATTTTTCCGCGCGGGCTCAGGCCCCCTGGATCACCTGCGTGACGCCGTTGATGATCTGCTGCACGGCGATCGCGGAGAGCATCATGCCCGCGAGCCGGGTCACGAGCACCACGCCGCCGTCCTTGATGACCCGGATGATCAGCAGCGAGTAGCGCATCACCAGCCACAGCACGACATGGATGGCGAGGATCGCCGTCCACACCGAGACCTGCGTGGCGGCGCTGTCGGCCTTCTGCACGGCCAGGATGACCGACACGATCGCACCGGGACCGGCCAGCAGCGGCATGCCCAGCGGGACCAGCGCGACGTTGACGTCCTTGGTCTGCTTCGGCTCGTCGGTCTTGCCGGTGAGCAGGTCGAGCGCGATCAGCAGGAGCAGCAGCCCGCCCGCGATCATCAGCGCGGGCACGGACACGTGCAGGTAGTTCAGGATCTGGTGCCCGAGCAGCCCGAAGACGGCGATCACCCCGCCGGCCACACAGACGGCCTGGAAGGCCATCCGCTTCTGCGTCTTGCCGGGGCGCCCGGCGGTCAGCGCGAGGAAGATCGGGGTGATCCCAGGGGGATCCATGATGACAAAAAGGGTCAGGAAGAGAGAGCCGAAGACGGCGATGTCGAACATCAGTTCAGAGGCCTTGCGGAAGGAGCGGGTGGAAGTGGTGGACGTGCGGGGGTGACCCTCAGGCCCCGCCGGTCCCCGGCACCGGGAACGCCCCGGTCGCCCGCCGGGTGATCTCCCCGTACACCTCGGGGTCGGTCGTGTACTCGCCGAGCACACAGGTCTTGCGGCTGCCGTGGTAGTCGCTCGACCCGGTCACCAGCAGCCCCAGCTCCTTGGCGAGCCCCCGCAGCCGCGCGCGGGTGTCCGCGTCGTGGTCCATGTGGTCGATCTCGATGCCGTCCAGGCCGGCGGCGGCCAGCTCGGCGATCGCCGACTCCGGCACCGTACGACCGCGCTTGCTGGCGCCGGGGTGCGCGAAGACGGTGACCCCGCCCGCGGCCTTGACCAGCCGGATCGCCTCGAACGGGTCGGTCTCGTGCTTCTCGACGTAGGCCCGGCCGCCGTCGGCCAGCCAGTCCGGCGTGAACGCGTCGCTCACGCTCGGCACGACGCCCAGTTCCACCAGCGCGGTCGCGACGTGCGGTCGCCCGACGGATCCGTCTCCGGCGATCCGCGCGACCTGCTCCCAGGTGACGGGCACGCCCAGGTCGTTGAGCTTGGCGATCATGCCCCGTGCCCGCGGCACCCGGTCGTCGCGCACCAGCTCGCGCTCGGCGAGCAGCGCGGGCTCCTCGGGGTCGAACAGATAGGCCAGCATGTGCATGCTGATGCCGTCGATACGGCAGGACAGCTCGGCGCCGGTGACGAGGGTGAGCCCCGCCGGCAGCGCGGCGATCGCCGCGGCATGGCCCCGGGTGGTGTCGTGGTCGGTCAGCGCGACGACGTCCAGCCCCGCCGCGGCCGCCTTGCGGACCAGCTCGGCCGGGGTGTCGGTACCGTCCGAGGCCGTGGAGTGGCAGTGCAGGTCAATGCGCACGACACGGACTCCAGGCGGTGACGGGACGGACGGGGACGCTCAAGGATAACCGGATTTTCAAGCTCCTTGTCACACCCGCACCCGGCGAGCACCCCCTACACCGAAACACCCGAGGACTACGCCGACACGCCCCGAGACCTACGCCGACACACCGCGAGGCCTCCACCGACACACCTGAGGGACATCGCCCTCCAGCGGGCACCCCGAGGGACAGCACCGCCTGACCGACGCCCCGACGGACAGCGCGGCTACGGCTTGAGCAAGCGTGGCGACAGCGCCCCGCACGGCACCAGTTCGATCTCCGCACCCGCGTCCCGCAGATCGGTCAGCACCAGCTCGTCGTACATCAGCAGGCCGGACTGCTCGGGCCAGACCACCGCCCACAGCCACAGCCCGCGCGCCTCGCCCGCGAAGACGGCACGGTCGTCCGGCACGCCGGAGACATGCCAGAGCGGGGTGGGGCGGCCGGCCGCCAGCACCTTGGCCTGGGGCGGCTTCTCGACGTTCAGGTACGGGCCGGGGTCGGGACCGTCGATGCCGGCGTAGCGCGCGCCAAGTCCGACGCCGAGCTCCTCCGCGACCAGGATCAACTCGCCCACCCCGCCGAGCGGTCCGGGTCCCGAGCAGGCCACGGCCGACGCGCGACCGCCACTGCGGTCGTCCCCGGCGTACGTCACACCCGTGAACAGCCAGCCGACCGGCAGCGGCCACGGCATCCACACCGGCACCTGTGTGCGGTGCACCACGACACTGAGGGCCTCGACGCTGGGCGGGATCACGGGCTGCAGCGGATGCACCGTCCCATGCACATCGCACTGCCAGGAATCGGCGAAGAGTCCGGGAGCCCTGACCCGGCCACCACACTTCGGGCAACTGGGTTCGCCCCTCATAGGGCCCCACGGTCCTACCCCATCCCGTCCACGTCAAGGACGATCACCCGTCCGGACGGAAGGGCCGAGATAGATGTAGCTTGCATTAGTTAGAGCCTCTAACTTACTATGTGCAGAAGCCAACCATCTACGTCGGGATTGGAGCACGCATGGACCCCTTCGACGCCGGAGCAGGCGGCATCCTGCGGCAGCCCAAGGCGGTCTGGGCGACCGCCGGCGCGTCCGTCGTCGCCTTCATGGGCATCGGACTCGTCGACCCGATCCTGCCGTCCATCGCCGAGGGCCTCGACGCCTCGGCCGGCCAGGTCTCCCTCCTGTTCACCTCGTACTTCCTGATCACGGCCTTCGCGATGCTGGTGACCGGGTCCGTCTCCAGCCGCGTCGGCGGCCGCCGGACCCTGCTGCTCGGCCTCGCGCTCGTCGTCGTCTTCGCAGGCCTGGCCGGCACCTCGGACACGGTCGACCAGCTCGTCGGCTACCGCGCCGGATGGGGGCTGGGCAACGCGCTGTTCGTCTCCACGGCCCTCGCGGTCATCGTCGGCGCCGCGGCCGGCGGCAGCGCGGCGGCGATCCTGCTCTACGAGTCCGCCCTCGGCCTCGGCATGGCGTGCGGACCGCTGCTGGGCGCGCTGCTCGGCGACGCGAGCTGGCGCTACCCCTTCTTCGGCACCGCCGCGCTGATGGCGGTCGGCTTCCTGTGCATCGCGGCGTTCCTGCGGGAGCAGCCGAAGCCGGCCCGGAAGATCTCCCCGCTCGACCCGGTCAGGGCGCTCGGCCACGGCGGCCTGGCCTCGGCGGCCGTCTCCTCGTTCTTCTACAACTACACGTTCTTCACCGTGCTGGCCTTCACGCCGTTCGTGCTGGACATGACGCCCTACCGGTCCGGTGTCGTCTTCTTCGCCTGGGGCCTGCTGCTCGCCGTCTTCTCGGTCGTCGTGGCCCCGCGCCTCCAGGAGCGGTTCGGGTCGCTGAAGGTGCTCGGCGGGTCACTGGTGCTGCTCGCGGCCGACATGCTGGTCCTCGGCTACGGCGACCACACCACGGCCGTCGTCTGCACGATCCTGTCCGGCGCGTTCATCGGCGTGAACAACACGGTGTACACGGAGCTCGCGCTCGGCGTCTCGGACGCGCCGCGTCCCGTGGCGAGCGCGGGCTACAACTTCGTGCGGTGGTTCGCGGCGGCGGCCGCGCCGTGGTTCGCGCCGAAGATAGAGGAGTGGACCGACGTCCACATCCCGTTCGTGGTCGCGGCGGCGACCGCGCTCGCGGGCGCGCTGGTGGTCGTCGTACGGCGGCACGCGCTCACCCATGAGGCCGAGGAGCTGGAGCCCCGGCACGCGGCGGAGGACGGCGTCACCGTGTTCGCCAACTGAGGCTCCGCGGCCATCGGTTGGTGACCTTCCTCACGCCGCGTCAGTCGAGCGGGACGGACCTGCGGGACGGATCCCTGAGGTCCGTCCCGTTCGTCAGCCACCGCTCCTGGAGGGCCTGGGCTCCGTGCACCCGCTTCCAGGCGGCCTCGTTCGGGGTCATCGGCAGCAGCGGCAGGAAACGGACCGGGTCGAGCGGCGCGTCGAGTTGCAGATCCTCGACCAGGCCGCCCGGCTCGGCGACCAGCACGGAGCTGAACGGGGCGCCCGGCCAGAGGGGTTCACCAACGTCGAGCGAGGCGCCGGGGGCCACGATCACGCCCTCGACCTGCGGGGACGCCGCCAGCACGGCGAGCGGGCGGAGCACCTTGTCGGTGTCGGCGAGGCCACCGCGCACGGAGAGGACCAGCTCGGCACGGGGACCCTTGACGGGGTCGGCGACCATCGCGGTGGGGTCGCTCATCGGCTGCGCGGACATGCCGAGTGTGGCGTAGCGCACGATGTCGCCCTCATGGAAACGGAGCACCTCGATACGGTCCGTCCCCAGGAAGGTGACGGCGGCCCGGGCGTCCGGCTCGCCCAGCGCGGTACGCAACCGGGCCTCGACCAGAGGAAGAACATCTGCCATGCCGCGAGCATAGAACTCATCAGTACCGGGCAAAGCAGCGCCTTGACACTTCCGTCGACTGATACTCTGGCCCGGTGGTTCGGGGCAGCACGCAGAAGCGTCGCGATCAAGCCCTGACGCCGAAGAGATTCCCTCACGGGGGACCGGCTGGAGGAGGTGGGGCTGTCATGGATCGAAGTCGACCGTGCAGTACCACTCGCTCTTCCCGCCGCTGATGTAGCTGTGTGGCTCCGGCTGACCGCCGCCTCTCGCGTTCGCGTCTTCACACGGAAGAGCACTTCGTTTCGCTTTACCGGATCCGACCGATCCGACCGATGTGTCTGATCTTTCCGATCCTCTGATCTGAAGCAGTAGCTGAATCAGTGACGAAACCCGCCACCGCGACGGTGCGGTGCTCCCCGCTTTGTGGACGTGCCAAACATCCGCACCCAGGACGTCCCCATTCCGGGTAGTTCCACCCGTCGTCGGCGCCTTTCGTCGCCTGTCGCGAAGGAGCCTGCCATGTCGATGATCCGCGACCTGCGTGCCGTGGTCCGCCCGTCCCGCCCCCTGCCGCGCAAGGAGCACGGCGGCGCCTACGACACCACCCGCGACCCGGCCACGCCCTCGGCCGTCGTGGACTGCGCGGTCTACCGCGACGGCGCGCGCGTGCCGAGCCCCACCCCGCTCACCCCGCACGAGGCGATGCGCCAGGTGCGCCGCGACGGCGGCTTCGTCTGGATCGGGCTGCACGAGCCCACCGAGTCCGAATTCGCCGGTATCGCCGGCGAGTTCGGACTGCACCCGCTGGCCGTCGAGGACGCCGTCCAGGCCCACCAGCGCCCCAAGCTGGAGCGCTACGACGACTCCCTGTTCACCGTCTTCAAGACCATCCACTACGTCGAGCACGACCAGCTCGACGCCAACAGCGAGGTCGTCGAGACCGGCGAGGTCATGTGCTTCACCGGCCGGGACTTCTTCATCACCGTCCGGCACGGCGGCCAGGGCTCGCTGCGCGCGCTGCGCCACCGCCTCCAGGACGACCCCGAGCTGCTCGCCAAGGGCCCCTCGGCCGTACTGCACGCCATCGCCGACCACGTGGTCGACGGCTACATCGCGGTCGCGGACGCCGTGCAGGACGACATCGACGAGGTGGAGACCGAGGTCTTCTCGCCGGGCCGCAAGGGCACCCCGCGCGGCACCGACGCCGGCCGGATCTACCAACTCAAGCGCGAGGTACTGGAGTTCAAGCGCGCGGTGTCGCCGTTGCTGCGTCCGATGCAGCTGCTGAGCGAGCGTCCGATGCGGCTGATCGACCCCGACATCCAGAAGTACTTCCGGGACGTCGCCGACCACCTCGCCCGCGTCCAGGAGCAGGTCATCGGCTTCGACGAGCTGCTCAACTCCATCCTCCAGGCCAACCTCGCGCAGGCGTCCGTCGCGCAGAACGAGGACATGCGCAAGATCACCTCCTGGGCGGCCATCATCGCCGTACCGACGATGGTGTGCGGGGTGTACGGCATGAACTTCGACTACATGCCCGAGCTGCGGTGGAAGTTCGGATACCCGATGGTGCTCGGCGTCACGGTGATGCTCTGCCTCGGCATCCACCGCACGCTCAAGCGCAACGGCTGGCTGTGAGAGCGCCTGGATAGGCTGGGGCCATGACACGCGAGCTGCTCGACCAGGCCCTCGTCGAGGAGGCCACCAAGAAGTCCGGCCTCATCTGGGTCGCGGCGGCGGGCGTCCCGGCCGCACGAGCACTGTGGCACGTGTGGCACGACGGCGCCGCCTGCCTGGTCGGCGACGGACCCGGCGAGCAGCCGCTGCCCGGGCTGACCGACGGGGCGTCGGCCGAGGTGACCGTCCGCAGCAAGGACAAGGGCGGCCGGCTCGTCACCTGGACCGCGCGGATCACGCAGCTCGCCCCCGGCACCGAGGCCTGGGACGCGGCCGTCGCCGAACTGAAGGGCAAGCGGCTGAACGCGCCCGACGGCGAGGCGATGACCGAGCGGTGGGCCAGGGAGTGCCGGGTGCTGCGCCTGGAGCCCACGGGGGCGACGGCGCCGCTGCCCGACGGCGATCTGGCGGCGCGGCCGGTGCCGTCCCCGGCCACCACACGGGAGCCGATCCCGGCGGGCCTGCCGAGACTGCTCCTCAAGCGGCGCAAACGGGCGTAGCCGCTACGAGGTCGGCAGCTGCTTGCCGTAGTCCACCATCTCCCCCTTGGCCGGCTCCTCCAGGGCGAAGTCCTGGCCCCAGGCCGAGAAGCTCAGCGTGCCGGCGCCGCCCGCGCGCACCAGCCGCAGCGGGTAGGGCGTGCCCTCCAGGGACACGTCCAGCGTGCCGCCGGAGCCCTTGTCACCGGTGATGCGGATCGTCCGCACACCGCCCTGCTCGTGGTGCCCGTCCTTGTCCAGCGAACCGTGCAGCGTCAGCAGATCGCCGAGAAGGAGGTCCTTGTCCGTGAAGCCACTGAACTTCTTGTACGAGGGGTCGCCGGCCGGCACCTTCACGTACTTGCCGTCGAGCTTGTCCGCGGCCGCCGTGTCCGACTCACTGCCGGCCTTGCCGTCCTCGTTCTTCCAGAAGGCCGCGTCCGCCTTCAGGTACAGCTGCTCGCCGACCCGCAGCAGGTGGAAGGCGGCTCCGCCCGCGGTGACCGACCCGCTGCCACCCTCCGACTTCAGGCGCATGTCGAGCTTGTACGACGTCCCGCCGGCGACCACGGTCCCCGACAGCCGCACCGCGTCCACCGCGCCGGCCGCCGCCTTCGTCTTCGCCTGGATCTTGTCGGCGGGCAGCTTGCCGACCCCGTTCGTCCCCGCGTCCGGGTCCTCGGAGCACCCTGTCAGTGCCGTGCCCGTGACGACCAGCGCGCACATCGCGCTCACCAGCGCGGCCCGACGGTGGGTACGGCCCTGGGCAATCGCAGTCACAGAGGAAGCTGCCTTTCTGCGGAGAAGTCCTGAGCGGCGTACCGCAGCGTACCGGGGCCCGGAATCCCGAGCGGAGCCAGTCCGTCCGGACCGCTCACCAGGGCGTATCCGATCGGGACGGGCTAGCCTGAAGCCCGCACGAGCGGGCATTTGGGAAAAGAACCTCACAGGAAACACCACATACGGGCCCGTCCCAGAAGGAGGTGCGGTCATGGCGGCCGGAACCCCCCGGATCTTCGTCTCGCACCTCGCCGGCGTCGCCGTCTTCGACCCCAACGGCGATCAGGTGGGGCGCGTGCGCGACCTGGTCGTCATGCTGCGCGTGGGACGGCGCCCGCCGAGGCTGCTCGGGCTGGTCGTCGAACTGCCCACCCGGCGCCGTATCTTCCTGCCCATGACCCGCGTGACCAGCATCGAGTCCGGCCAGGTCATCACCACCGGCGTGCTCAACGTCCGCCGCTTCGAACAGCGGCCCACCGAGCGGCTCGTCGTCGGTGAACTGCTGGACCGGCGCGTCACCCTCGCCGAGACCGGTGAGGAGGTCACCGTCCTCGACGTGTCCGTGCAGCAGTTGCCGGCCCGCCGGGACTGGGAGATCGACCGGGTCTTCGTCCGCAAGGGCAGGAAAGCCGGCGCGTTCCGGCGCGGCAAGGGCGAGACGCTGACCGTCGAGTGGTCGGCCGTCACCGGTTTCTCGCTGGAGGAGCACGGGCAGGGCGCCGAGAACCTGCTCGCCACCTTCGAGCAGCTGCGCCCCGCCGACCTGGCCAACGTGCTGCACCACCTCTCCCCCAAGCGCCGCGCGGAGGTCGCCGCCGCCCTCGACGACGACCGCCTCGCCGACGTCCTGGAGGAGCTGCCGGAGGACGACCAGATCGAGATCCTCGGCAAGCTGAAGGAGGAGCGCGCCGCGGACGTCCTGGAGGCGATGGACCCCGACGACGCCGCCGACCTGCTCGCCGAGCTGCCGGAGGACGACAAGGAGCGGCTGCTGAGCCTGATGGAGCCGGACGACGCGGCCGACATGCGGCGCCTGATGTCGTACGAGGAGCACACCGCCGGCGGTCTGATGACGACCGAGCCGATCGTGCTGCGGCCGGACGCCACCGTCGCCGACGCGCTCGCCCGGGTCCGCAACCGCGACCTCTCCCCGGCCCTCGCCGCCCAGGTCTACGTCTGCCGGCCACCCGACGAGACACCCACCGGCAAGTACCTCGGCACGGTGCACTTCCAGCGGCTGCTGCGCGAACCGCCGTACACGCTGGTCAGCGCGGTGGTCGACGACGACCTCCAGGCCCTCGCCCCGGGCGCCGGGCTGCCGCTGGTCGCCGGGTTCTTCGCGACGTACGACATGGTCGCGGCGCCCGTCGTCGACGAGGCGGGGTCGTTGCTGGGCGCGGTGACCGTGGACGACGTGCTGGACCACATGCTGCCCGAGGACTGGCGGGAGACGGAGTTCGACCTCGACGAGACCTCGGGGGGTGGCCACGATGGCTCCTGAGCGTGACAGCGGCCGCGCCGAGCGCACCCCGGCCGGGGCCACGGCGGCCACCCGTCCCCGGGTCCGCCTGGACCAGCCGCGCCCGCCGCGGCGCAGGCTCCTGCCCGAGTGGGACCCGGAGGCCTTCGGACGGCTGTCGGAGCGCATCGCCCGCTTCCTCGGCACCGGGCGGTTCCTGGTCTGGATGACGGCCGTCATCATCATGTGGGTGGCGTGGAACAGCCTCGCCCCGCGTCCTCTGCGGTTCGACGAGTACCCGTTCATCTTCCTGACGCTGATGCTGTCCCTCCAGGCCTCCTACGCCGCCCCGCTGATCCTGCTGGCGCAGAACCGGCAGGACGACCGCGACCGGGTCAACCTGGAGCAGGACCGCAAGCAGAACGAGCGCTCCATCGCGGACACCGAGTATCTGACCCGCGAGGTCGCCGCCCTGCGCATCGGGCTCGGCGAGGTCGCCACCCGCGACTGGATCCGCTCGGAGCTCCAGGACGTGGTCAAGGAGCTGGACGGGCGGCACAACGGCCACGGCGTATTCCCGACAGCCACGGCAGAACGGACGCCCGGACGTGACATAGACGACCGCTGACGGGCATCCCGGGGGCCCCGCGGGGCGCCGTACCATCGTCCTTATGGTTACGGAAGACGCGGTGCGCGAAGCGCTGGCGACGGTGAACGACCCCGAGATCAACCGCCCGATCACCGAACTCGGGATGGTCAAATCGGTGGAGATCGGCGCGGACGGAGCGGTCGCGGTCACCGTGTACCTGACGGTCTCCGGCTGCCCGATGCGCGAGACGATCACCCAGCGTGTCACGGACGCGGTCTCCCGCGTCGAGGGCGTCACCGGCGTCGACGTGACTCTGGACGTGATGAGCGACGAGCAGCGCAAGGAGCTGGCGGCCGCGCTGCGCGGCGGCCAGACCGAGCGCGAGGTCCCCTTCGCCAAGCCCGGCTCGCTCACCCGCGTGTACGCGGTGGCCTCCGGCAAGGGCGGCGTCGGCAAGTCGTCGGTCACGGTGAACCTGGCGGCGGCGATGGCGGCGGACGGGCTGAAGGTGGGTGTGGTCGACGCCGACATCTACGGCCACTCCGTGCCCCGCATGCTGGGCGCCGACGGCCGCCCCACCCAGGTCGAGAACATGATCATGCCGCCGTCGGCGAACGGCGTGAAGGTCATCTCCATCGGCATGTTCACCCCGGGCAACGCCCCGGTCGTCTGGCGCGGTCCGATGCTCCACCGCGCGCTCCAGCAGTTCCTGGCGGACGTTTACTGGGGCGACCTGGACGTGTTGCTGCTGGACCTGCCCCCGGGCACGGGCGACATCGCCATCTCGGTGGCCCAGCTCGTCCCCAACGCGGAGATCCTGGTCGTGACGACGCCTCAGCAGGCGGCGGCGGAGGTGGCCGAGCGGGCGGGTTCCATCGCCGTCCAGACCCACCAGAAGATCGTCGGCGTGGTCGAGAACATGTCCGGCCTGCCCTGCCCCCACTGCGGCGAGATGGTCGACGTCTTCGGCACCGGCGGAGGGCAGCTGGTCGCGGACGGCCTGACGCGCACGACGGGCGCCACGGTCCCCGTCCTCGGCAACATCCCGATCGACGTCCGCCTGCGCGAGGGCGGCGACGAGGGCAAGCCGGTCGTCCTGACCGATCCCGACTCCCCGGCGGGCTCCGCCCTGCGCGCGATCGCGGGCAAGCTGGGAGGCCGCCAGCGGGGGCTCTCGGGACTGTCTCTGGGGATCACCCCGAGGAACAAGTTCTAGTCTCCGTACCGTCGCCCGTACGACGAGGGGGCGCCGTCCTTCGGGCGGCGCCCCCTCGTCGTACGGGCCGTGCTACCCGTCGTACTCCGTGATGTCCTTGACCACGGCGAAGCCGAGCCCGTAGGCGCTCATGCCTCTTCCGTACGCCCCCAGATGCACCCCTTCCTGGGTGGAACCCGCGAGGACCCAGCCGAACTCGGACTCGCGGTAGTGGAAGGGGGTGAGGACGCCGTCCACGGGCAGGGACAGCATCGACCAGTCGGGACCGGCCAGGTCGTCCGCCAGCACCCACGCCGTCTCGGTCTGCTGCTCCAGCCAGTCGTCGCGCAGGCTGTGGTCCATCTGGCCGGGCCAGGTGAACGACAGCAGCCCCACGCCGGCGAGCCAGGCCGCGGAGGACACGGAGGTGGCCTCCAGCAGCCCGGTGCCGTCGGCGCTCCGGCGGGACGGGTTCGCGGCGACGGTCACGACGACCGCGAACTTCCCGCGCTCCTCACCGGCCGTCTCGTGCCGTACGGAGGGCTCGTCGCCGTGCCCGATCGAACCGTACTCGACGGCGCCGTCGGCGGCGGTGCCGACCTGCATCAGCCAGCGCGGCCCCGTGAAGGCCTCGTCGAGGCCGTACCAGGGGAAGGGCGCCTCAAGGTAGTCGTCGACCGTGCGCCGGGCGGAGGGGACCTGTTGTCCGCCCTCCGCGGCCGGCGTCTGTGCGACTGCCCGACTCGTCGTCTCCATCTGCCCGGACGCCTCCTCGCTCTCGCCGGACCGTCCCGGCCCGCCCCCCTTAGGGCGGCGTTGCCTCTTCGGGTACGGCCCGCACAACAACCAGGCAGCATAGCCACCCCGCTGTCGGCTGGGGGGAAGCCGCCCGGCGCGTGGGGCGTGCGCCCCCTCACATCGGGGGGCGCGGGAGACTCAGGTGGCGTCCGCGTCGAAGGGCGGACGGTCGTCCTTGCCCGGGTCCTCGGGCTTCTTCACCATGTCGACCGCGCCGCCGGACGTGCTCGGGGAAGCCGAGGAAGAGGAAGAAGAGGGAGACGAGGGAGCCGAGGAAGAAGAGGACGCGGAGGAATCCGTGTCGCGGCTGTGGACGGCGTCCGTGATCTCGGCCATCTCCTTCTTCAGGTCGAAGCCGTTGCGGATCTCCTTCAGCCCCAGGTCCTCGTTGTCCAGCTGCTTGCGGATGAACGTCTTGGGGTTGAGGTCTTCGAACTCGAAGTCCTTGAACTCCGGGCCGAGTTCGGCGCGGATGTCCTGCTTGGCGCTCTCCGAGAAGTCGCGGATCTTCCGGATCGTGCGCATCACGTCCTGGATGACCTTCGGGAGCTTGTCGGGACCGAAGACGAGCACGGCCAGGACGATGATCGTCACCAGCTCGAGCGCACCTATGTCATTGAACACCTGAAGCTCCTTGCGATGTCCGCGGTCCTCGGCCCTCGGTGGTCAATTCGGTCTTCCGTGGTCCGGGCCGGGTCCACGGTACCTGTCGCACCTGTCCGACCGGTACCGTCCCGAGGTGTCCGCGTGGCTGCGGGCGACCTGTTTTCCGCGTTGTTTGCCTAGTGGGGCCCCGATTCGGTGCCCCTTCTGTGACGTTTCTGTCAATCGGAGGAGCCGAGCACCAGGGAGAGCGTGCGTTCCTTCCCGTCCCGTTCGATCGTCAGCTCCAGACGGTCGCCGGGGCGGTGGGCGCGGGTCTTGACGATCAGCTCCTCGCCGGAGTGGATCCGCTGGCCGTCGACCGCGGTGATCACGTCACCGGCCCGGATGCCGGCCTTCTCACCGGGGCCGCCCGGGGTGACCGGGGAGCCGCCGTCGTTGCCCTTGGTGCCGACGCGGGCGCCGTCGCCGGCGTACTCCATGTCGAGGGTGATGCCGATGACCGGGTGGGTCGCCTTGCCGGTGTTGATCAGCTCCTCGGCGACTCGTTTGCCCTGGTTGACGGGGATGGCGAAGCCGAGGCCGATGGAGCCGGCCTGGCCGCTGTCGGGGGCGGTGCCGTCGGTGGCGGAGCGGATGGCGGAGTTGATGCCGATCACCCGGCCCCGGGCGTCGAGGAGGGGGCCGCCGGAGTTGCCGGGGTTGATGGGCGCGTCGGTCTGGAGGGCGTCCACGTACGAGACGTCACTGCCGTCGCCGCTCTCGCCGCCGGCCGTGATGGGGCGTTCCTTGGCGCTGATGATGCCGGAGGTGACGGTACCCGCCAGGTCGAAGGGGGCGCCGATGGCCACGACCGGGTCGCCGACCTGCACGTTGTCGGAGTTGCCGAGCGGCAGGGGCTTGAGGCCCTGCACCCCGCTGACCTTCACCACCGCGAGGTCGTATCCGCTGTCCCGGCCGACGATCTTGGCCTTGGCGGTCTGGCCGCCGTTGAAGACGACGGTTATCTCGCCGTTGGATCCGGCGGGCTCGACGACGTGGTTGTTGGTGAGGATGTGACCACGGGTGTCGAGCACGAACCCGGTGCCTGTGCCCGACCCGTCGCCGCCGCTGACGTGCAACGTGACGACGCTGGGCAGGGCGCGGGCGGCGATCCCGGCGACACTGTCCGCGTCCCGTCCGGCGGGCTCGGCGGAGGCCTGCGGCAACTCGACCCCGCCGAGGCCGCCGTTCCGCTCCAGGTACACGCCCACGACGCCGCCCAGCAGCCCGGACACCAGCGCGAGCGTGAGGGCTCCGCCCACGAGCGCCTTCCTCGCCCGCCGACGCCCCTGCCCCTCACTGGCCTGGGCGACCCCGCTCTGCTGAAGCGGCCCCACGGGCGCCGCCCAGGGGTCGTAGCGACGCCAGGGATCGGAGGCGGGCAGGACGGCGTTGGGGGTCGGGGCTGGGTGCGGGTTCGGGGCTGGGTGCGGGTTCGGAATCGGGGCCGGGTGCGGATCGGGGTTCGGGTTCGGGTTCGGGTTGAGGCTGGGGTCGGCGGGAGGCTGCGGTGCGGGAGCCGCCGGGTGCCGCACCGGCGGAACCGGCGTGGGCGTGGGCAGCGCCGTCCCTTGAGCGGGCGTGACCGCCGGGTGCTGCACGGGCGGAGCGGGCGCCCAGGGACCCGGTTCGCCGTACGGCGGGGTGCTGTAGGGGTCGGGATCGTGCAAGGGCTTGGGACGGCCGCCGCCGGCCTCGGCCGACGCGGCGGGTACGACCGGCGGGGTGGGCTCGACCGACGCGGGGAGGGGCTGAGCCACCGGCTCGTGGGCCTCGGCCGACCCGGCGACAGGACCGGCCGGCCCGGCCACCTCCGCCGACGCGTTCTCGTCGGACGACTCGGCGGCGGGCGCCGCCGGATCGGTCACGGACCCGGTCGCGGGCTCCGGCGCGGAACCGCTCTCCGGCTCCGTCGCCGCAGCCGTCCTCACCGGGCGGCTCAGTTCGTAGTCACCGTCGTCGTTGGAGCCGTTGGAGCCGTTGGAGCCGTTGGAGCCGCCGGAGACCGTGGCGGACGTGCCGTGCCGGGCCTCCGGAGGCGCCTGCTCCACGCTCGTCGCCCCGGCAGGCCGTGCCAGTTCGAAGTCGCCCTCGGCGGTCTCGGTGATGCCGCTCGTCGCGGGCGGGGCGTGCTCCGACGCGGCCCCGTCGGCCACCGGCAGGGTCCCCTCGTCGGCCCCCGGCGTCGCCGTCTCGCCCTCTCCGGTGCCCTCCTGCCCGGCAGGGCCCTGCGGTCGAGGTCGGGTCCACCACTTCGCCTTCGTGGGCTTGCCCTCGTTCATGCTCTCCCCGTACTCGGGCCCCGGCGCGGCACGGCTCGGCGGCGGGGCCGTGCTTCGAACTCGGCCTCCGGCCCGGGGCGTACGTCCCGGGCGCGGTCCTGAGGGGATTCAACCAGGTTCGCGGCGCGCCGGCGCAGGAGCCGGGTCAGCGGGTGTTCTGCGAGGAAGGCGAGGCGCTGGGAGCTGAGGTGGTGTCGGGGACGGGCGCGGCGAGCAGACCGCTCCAGGCGGTCAGGGCGATCGGCGGGGTCGGGCCGAGCGGGCGTATGAGCGGGGACATCGCGGCTGCACCGGCGACCATGGGGGCCGCCAGTCTGTGCAGCGCGGCCCGCTCGGCCTGCCCGGCGGGCGGGGACGGCACACCGGGCAGCAGCGGCGCGGACACCTGCGTGGGGGCCGCCGGTGTCTCGCCGAGCATCTGGCCGCCCTCGCTGAGCAGGGGCCCGACCGCCCTTCGGCGCTGGTTGTCGGGGACCGTGGCGGAACCGGTGCTCGGGGTGCGGGCCGGAGTCACATTGCTGCCGGAGCCACCGCGGGCGTCCGTGTCGGTCGGCATGCCGGTGTTCACGCCGCCCAGGGCGATCGCGGCCAGCGACACCGCTCCGGCGGCGACGAAGGCGAACCGCAGCCCGCGCGGGCGCTCGCTGTCGCGGCCGAGGGCATGGATACGGAAACCGCGTGGCGAGGAGGGCGTGAGGACGGAGCCGTGCTCGCGGGCGGGGACGTAACCGAACTCGAAGGGTTCGTCGCGCTTCACTCCGAAGATCCCGGACGAGGCCCCGGGTCTCGCGCCGAATCCTCCCCCGAGCGGCGGCATGCCGCCGCTGTCCGGGTCACCTCCCCCGGGCAGCCCCTGGAGTCGGGCCAGGAAACTCTCGGAGGGGGCGGGTGGGGCCACTTCCGCGAAGACGTTCTTCAGCCGGCGCTGCGCGTCGACCTCCGCCTTGCACTTGGAGCAGGTCGCCACATGCGCGAGGACGCGCTCGCGGGTGTCATGACCGAGTTCGCCGTCCACGAGGGCGGAGAGCCGGTCGCCTAGGTGCTGTTCGGCCGGGGTGGGGCGGGATCCACTCACGCGGTTGCGCTCCCTCCCCCCAGAGCGGGCACGCGGGCCACGAAGGAGCGTCGCTCGGCGCGCGCCTCGGGCGAGCGGTGGGCGAGCGCCTTGCGCAGCTGCGAGCGGCCGCGGTGGATGCGCGAGCGGACCGTGCCGAGCTTGACGCCGAGGGTCGCGGCGATCTCCTCGTAGGACAGCCCCTCGATGTCGCACAGGACGACCGCGGCGCGGAACTCGGGCGCGAGGGTGTCGAGGGCCTGCTGAACGTCCGCGTCGAAGTGGGCGTCGTTGAAGACCTGCTGCGGGGTGGGTTCCTTGCTGGCCAGCCGCTCGGCGGCGTCCTCGCCGAGCGCGTCGAAGCGGATGCGCTGCTTGCGGCGGACCATGTCCAGGAAGAGGTTGGTGGTGATGCGGTGCAGCCAGCCCTCAAAGGTGCCCGGCGTGTACGTCGACAGGGAGCGGAAGACACGGACGAAGACCTCCTGCGTGAGGTCCTCCGCGTCGTGCTGGTTGCCGGTGAGGCGGTAGGCGAGCCGGTAGACCCGGCCGCTGTGCATGCTGACGATCTCCTCCCAGGTGGGCGGAGTCCACGCCTGCCCGTCCGCGTCGGTGGAGAAGGTCGCGGTCTGGGTCCGGCCGGCGGTGAGGCCGGCGGCGTGGCTGTGGTCAGCAGTGTCGTTCACGGATTTCGGCCTGCCCGCCGATCCGAGGAAGCGCCGCAGCACTCCTCCGCGATCCACAGGCGCAGCCGCACCTCCCCTGTCGGCTCTGGTGGTGTCCAGTGGAGCCCCTACCATAGCCACCTCGCCCGTTAGCTCCGGATAAGCGGTTTTACGAGAATTTGATCTGTGCTGATACGGCTCATACGGCTGCGTCAGCACTTGCTCGACGCCCCGCCCCTCATCGTGATCCAACTGTGTCCCCCCGTCGTCGTTCCCACCCCTTCAAACGCCCGGTCCCATCTGCGGGTTCCCGTCGGCAACGGATACAGTCACGCCCAGGCAACCATGGGGACAGGAGAGGGTCATTACCGGCAACCGGCAGGCAAGCTGGGCGTTCGCCGACGCCTATGCCGCCGAGGACGACGCGCTGCGCTGGGCCCGCGACCGGGCCCGTGAGGCTGGGCTGCGCTCGGTGTCGCCCAGCACGGGCGCAGCGCTGCGGTTGCTCGCCGCCACCGTGGACGCGAAGGCGGTCGCGGAGATCGGCACCGGAACCGGTGTCTCCGGGATCCACCTGCTGCACGGTATGCGCCCGGACGGTGTCCTGACGACCGTCGACCCGGAGCCGGAGCACCAGCAGTTCGCCCGGCAGGCGTTCCGGGCGTGCGGTTTCGCCAGCAACCGGGCCCGCTTCATCCCGGGCCGCGCGCTCGACGTACTGCCCCGCCTCGCCGACGCGGGGTACGACCTGGTCTTCTGCGACGGTGACCGGCTGGAGTTCCTGGACTATCTCGCTGAATCGTTGCGCCTGCTGCGGCCCGGCGGGCTCGTGGTCTTCGAGGGCGTCTTCGCCAACGGCCGCACCGTGGACTCCGGCCCCCAGCCCACCGAGGTCATAAGGATCCGCGAGCTGCTGCGCGCCGTGCGCGAGAGCCAGGAGCTGGTGCCGTCACTGCTGCCGGTGGGTGACGGGCTGCTCTGCGCGGTGAAGCGGTGACAGGGGTGACAGGGGTGACGTACCGGATGTGAAACGTCCGCAGGCGGTGAAACAGCGGCCCCGGCACCCAAGGGGATGCCGGGGCCGCTGAAAGAGTATGGTCGCTTGCGCGTCAGCCGACGACCTTCTTGAGGGCGTCGCCGAGCGCGTCGGCCTCGTCAGGGGTCAGCTCGACGACGAGTCGACCGCCGCCTTCGAGCGGAACGCGCATGACGATGCCCCGCCCCTCCTTGGTCACCTCGAGCGGGCCATCACCCGTCCGCGGCTTCATGGCCGCCATGCTCGTTCCCCTTCCTGAAACCAGCTCATCGTCAAAGCCGACGGCCCCGCGAGGGCACGCGCGGTCCAGCGTGGGACACGCGACACCGGCATCGAACACATTGCTTCCAGGCCATTATCCCGCATCTCAGGACCCGATGACCAACATCGGTCGGCATCGCTTGGGCAACGCGCGCGAGCAAAACCACTCAATTCGGGGATGTGGCTGCGATACTGCGCATCCGCACGGACTTCCGCCGGCCGGACGGCATGCCGAATTCTTTGACGCAGGTCACACGTCCGGTCAGGTCCGTCGCCGCTGATCTCCGCCATGCTGTCCTTCGGACAACGGCGTACTGACCAGTAGTGAGGGGACCACCATGGCCGACACCGTGCTCTACGAGGTGAGCGACGGTCTCGCGACGATCACCCTGAACCGCCCCGAGGCGATGAACGCGCTGAACATCGCGACCAAGGTCGCCCTGCGGGAGGCGGTGCGCTCGGCGGCGGACGACGGCGCGGTCCGCGCGGTCCTGCTCACCGCCGCCGGGGACCGGGCGTTCTGCGTGGGCCAGGACCTCAAGGAGCACATCGGGCTGCTGGCGAGCGACCGGGAGACCGGCACGGGCCACACCATGAGCACCGTGCGGGAGCACTACAACCCGATCGTGCGGGCCCTGACCGAGATGCCGAAGCCGGTCGTCGCCGGGGTGAACGGCGTGGCCGCCGGCGCCGGTTTCGGGTTCGCGCTGGCCGCCGACTACCGGGTCGTCGCGGACACGGCGGCGTTCAACACCTCGTTCGCCGGGGTGGCGCTGACCGCCGACTCGGGCGTCTCCTGGACCCTGCCGCGCGTGGTGGGCCCCGGCCGGGCCACCGACCTGCTGCTCTTCCCCCGCAGCCTCAAGGCCCAGGAGGCCTACGAGCTGGGCATCGCCAACCGGGTCGTCCCGGCGGACGCGCTGCGCGAGGAGGCCACGAAGGTGGCGCGGGCCCTGGCCGAGGGGCCGACGGTGGCGTACGCGGCGATCAAGGAGGCCGTCGCCTACGGGTTCTCGCACTCCCTCGCCGAGGCGCTGCACAAGGAGGACGAGCTGCAGACCCGGGCGGGGCGGTCGGAGGACCACGCGATCGCGGTCCAGGCCTTCGTGAACAAGGAGAAGCCCAAGTACCTGGGACGGTGACCGCCGGCCGAGGCGGGGCTCAGCCCCGCCTCGCCACACAGCCCTCCAGGTGGTCGTCGACCAGTCCGCACGCCTGCATCAGCGCGTAGGCCGTCGTCGGGCCGACGAAGCGCAGGCCCCGCTTCTTCAGCGCCTTCGACAGGGCCGTCGACTCCGGGGTGACCGCCGGGACGTCGGCGAGGGTCTTCGGGGCGGGACGGCCGACCGGGTCGGGGGCGTGCGACCAGATCAGTTCGTCCAGCTCGCCCGGCGTCCACCCGGCCAGCACGCGCGCGTTGGCGAGGGTCGCGTCGATCTTGGCGCGGTTGCGGATGATGCCGGCGTCGGCGAGGAGTCGTACCCGGTCCTCGTCGGTGAAGTCGGCGACCGCGGCGATCTTGAAGTCGGCGAAGGCGGCACGGAAGCCGGGGCGGCGGCGCAGGATGGTGATCCAGGACAGGCCGGACTGGAAGGCCTCCAGGCTGAGGCGTTCGAACAGGGCGTCGTCGCCGTGGACCGGGCGGCCCCACTCCTCGTCGTGGTACGTCACGTAGTCCGGCGTGGACAGGGCCCAGGGGCAGCGCGGCGCGCCGTCCGGGCCGGCCAGGGCCGTGCCGTCGCTCACTGCTGCTCCCCCGGTGCGGGCTTGTCCATGGAGACCTGCGATCCGGACCCGGGCATCCGGGCGACGGACAGGGCGGACTCCAGTTCCGCGATGCGGGAGTCACGTTCGGCCAGTTCGGCGGCGAGGCGGTTGAGGGCGTCGTCCACGTCGGCCATGCGGTAGCCGCGGGCGGCGAGCGGGAAGCGCAGGTGGTCGATGTCGGACCTGGTCAGGGGGCGGTCCGGGGGCAGGGGGTCGTGCAGCCGCTCGGGGGTGACCTCCGGCAGGGGGCCGGTGCTCTCGCCGCCGCCCACCACGGCGAGTGTCACCGCGGCGACCACGACGGCGAGCGCGACGACCAGGAACAAGAACATAACCATCGGGGGTCCCCACGCTCGCTGTGCTCGGTGTCGGATGTCTCAGGATCCGATCGTGCCATGCGGGTCTGACGGTTAGTGTCGCAGGCGGCGGTTCCCAAGGTCGCTCCGAGAGAGGTCACAGACGATGCTCAGGCTCGGCAGGCATGAGTTCGGTCCCGACGAGACGGTCGTCATGGCGATCGTGAACCGGACGCCGGACTCCTTCTACGACCAGGGCGCGACCTTCCACGACGAGCCGGCCCTCGCGCGCGTGGAGGCGGCGGTGGCCGAGGGCGCCGCGATCGTCGACATCGGCGGGGTCAAGGCCGGGCCGGGCGTGGAGGTCACCGCCGAGGAGGAGGCGCGGCGCACGGTGGGCTTCGTGGCCGAGGTGCGGCGCCGATTACCCGATGTCGTCATCAGCGTGGACACCTGGCGGGCGGAGGTCGGCGAGGCGGTCTGCGAGTCGGGCGCGGACCTGCTGAACGACGCCTGGGGCGGTGTCGACCCCCGGCTGGCGGAGGTCGCCGCGCGGTACGGGGTGGGGCTGGTGTGCACACACGCCGGGGGCGCGCGGCCGCGGACCCGGCCGCACCGGGTGACGTACGACGACGTCATGGCGGACATCCTGCGGGTGACCGTGGGACTGGCCGAGCGGGCCGCGGCGCTGGGCGTGCCGAGGGAGTCGATCCTGATCGACCCGGGGCACGACTTCGGCAAGAACACCCGGCACAGCCTGGAGGCGACACGACGGCTCGGGGAGATGGTCGAGACGGGGTGGCCGGTGCTGGTGTCCCTGTCCAACAAGGACTTCGTCGGGGAGACGCTGAACCGGCCGGTGAAGGAGCGGGTGCTCGGGACGCTGGCGGCGACCGCCGTGTCGGCGTGGCTGGGCGCCCAGGTCTACCGGGTGCACGAGGTCGCGGAGACCCGGCAGACCCTGGACATGGTGGCGTCGATCGCCGGCCGCCGGCCGCCGGCGGTGGCCCGACGGGGGCTCGCCTGACCACCGAGGCCGTACGCCGTGGCACGAGCGAGCGCCTGACCGCCCGCGGCCGTACGGCCGTCGTCAGCCGCCGCCGTCGGGCGTCAGCGGCCCGCCTCCTTCGACACCAGGGCCACGGCCTCCTCCACGTCGTCCGTGACATGGAAGAGCAGCAGGTCGTGTTCCGCGGCCTTGCCCTGGGCCACCAGGGTGTTCTTCAGCCAGTCGACCAGACCGCCCCAGTACTCGGTGCCGAAGAGGACGATGGGGAAGCGGGTGACCTTCTGGGTCTGGACGAGGGTGAGGGCCTCGAAGAGTTCGTCCAGGGTGCCGAGTCCGCCGGGCAGGACGACGAAGCCCTGCGCGTACTTCACGAACATCATCTTGCGGACGAAGAAGTAGCGGAAGTTCAGGCCGATGTCGACGTAGGGGTTGAGACCCTGCTCGAAGGGGAGCTCGATGCCGAGGCCGACGGAGATGCCGCCCGCCTCGCAGGCGCCCTTGTTGGCGGCCTCCATCGCTCCCGGTCCGCCGCCCGTGATCACGGCCCAGCCGGCCCCGACCAGGGCGCTGCCCAGCCGCACGCCCGCCTCGTACTCGGGCGAGTCCACCGGGGTCCGCGCCGAGCCGAAGACGCTGATGGCGGGCGGGAGTTCGGCGAGGGTGCCGAAGCCCTCGATGAACTCCGACTGGATGCGCAGGACCCTCCAGGGGTCCGTGTGGACCCAGTCGGAGGGGCCGCCCGCGTCCAGCAGACGCTGGTCGGTCGTGGACGCCGTGACCTGGTTGCGCCTCCGGAGGACCGGTCCCAGGCGCTGTTCCTCCGGTGGCTGCTTCTTGCCCTCGGGGTTGCCTGTAGCCATATGAGCTCCCTCCGCTTGCCGTTGTTCCACTTCAGCGTAGATCTACGCGGGTTACGGGCGGGGGACGTCGGCGTGTCCGCCGTGAAGCGCCGAGCCGCCGCGCCGTCTCACGCGGTGAGCCAGGCCCGCAGCCGCTCCTCCCCCGCCAGGATCTTCGCGGTCTCCACGCGCTCGTCCCGCTTGTGCGCCAAGTGCGGGTTGCCCGGGCCGTAGTTGACCGCGGGGACGCCGAGCGCCGAGAAGCGGGAGACGTCCGTCCAGCCGTACTTGGGCTGCGGGGTGCCGCCGACCGCCTCGATGAAGGCCGCGGCGGCCGGGTGGGACAGGCCGGGCAGGGCTCCGGGGCTGTGGTCGTCGACCACGAACTCGGCCACTCCGCAGTCGGCGAAGACCTCCTCGACGTGGGCGATGGCCTCCTCGGGCGTGCGGTCCGGGGCGTAGCGGAAGTTGACGGTGACCACGCACTCGTCGGGGATGACGTTGCCGGCGACACCGCCGGAGACGCCGACGGCGTTGAGGCCCTCGCGGTACTCCAGCCCGTCGATGACCGGCCACCGCGGCTCGTAGGAGGCGAGGCGGGCGAGGATCGGAGCCGCGGCGTGGATCGCGTTGGAGCCCATCCAGCCGCGCGCGGAGTGGGCGCGCTCACCCTTGGTCTTGAGCAGGACCCGCAGGGTGCCCTGGCAGCCGCCCTCCACCTGGCCGTCGGACGGCTCCAGGAGGACCGCGAAGTCGCCCTTGAGCCAGTCCGGGTGGAGTTCCGCGACGTGCTTGAGGCCGTTGAGGTCGGCGGCGACCTCCTCGTTGTCGTAGAAGACGAAGGTGAGGTCGCGGTTGGGGGCCGGGACGGTGGCGGCGACACGCAGCTGGACCGCGACGCCCGCCTTCATGTCGCAGGTGCCGCAGCCCCACAGAACGCCGTCCTCGTCCAGCCGGGAGGGGACGTTGCCGGCGATCGGGACGGTGTCGATGTGACCGGCGAGGATCACCCGCTCGGGGCGGCCCAGGTCGGTGCGGGCGATCACGTTGTTGCCGTGGCGGTCCACCGTCAGGTGCGGCAGCGCGCGCAGGGCGGCCTCGATCGCGTCGGCGAGCGGCTTCTCGCTGCCGCTGACGGACGGGAAGTCGACGAGCCGCGCGGTCAGGGATGCGGCGTCCAGCGTGAGGTCAAGGGGGGTCTCGGCCATGCCGTCGACCCTAACGCGCCGACCGCCCGTCCCGCCGGGCCTCGCCTGTCGCAGTCACCTCCCCGGCCTCCCTACTCTCCAGTACCTTGTACGCGTGCCAGAGCCGACACCCTCTTCCAAGCGCCGCGGTCGCCTGTTCCGTTTCGGAGCGGCCTGCGCGGTCCTGTCCGCCGTCGCGGGTTATGTCGTGGTCCAGTACGTCAGCGGCGGCGCGGGCGATCCGGGATGCAAGGTGGTCGCCGCGTCGGGGCGATCCGCCGGCGCGGGGACGACGTACGAGTTCACGCCGGAGCAGGCGGTGAACGCGGCCACGATCGCCGTCGTCGGCACCAACCGGGGCATGCCGGAGAGGGCCGTGACGATAGCGCTCGCGACGGCCCTCCAGGAGTCGGCGCTGCGTAACCTCGACCACGGCGACCGGGACTCGCTCGGCCTGTTCCAGCAGCGGCCCTCGCAGGGCTGGGGCACCCCGCAGGAGGTCACGGACCCGGCCTACGCGGCGAACGTGTTCTACGAGCACCTCGCCAAGGTGCCCGGCTACACCGACCTCCCGCTCACCGTCGCGGCGCAGCGCGTGCAGCGCAGCGGCTACCCGGACGCGTACGCCAAGCACGAGCCGGACGCCACCCTGCTCGCCGCCGCCCTGACCGGGTCCTCGGCGGCCACGCTGACCTGCGAGGGGCGGCCGGGCACCACGACGACCCGGGGTCCGGACGCGGTGCGCGCGGCGCTCGTGAGGGACTTCGGCCGGGAGACGCTCCAGCAGGCCGGGGCGGAGGTGGGCGCCGAGGACGCGAGGCCCGCCGCCGGGGTGCCGGCCGCCGAGACGAGCGGGCGGACCGTGACGCTGCCGGTGTCCGACGACGCGGCCGCCGGGCGCAGTGTGAGCGAGCGGGGCTGGCAGCTGGCCCACTGGGCGGTGGCCAACGCCTCGGCGCTGCACATCGAGCGCGTCCAGTACGCCGGCCGGGAGTGGGTCGCCGGGAACACCGACAGCCGGTGGCGGGCGACGGCGGGCGGGACGGAGGCGGCGGGCGCCGCGGGCACGGGGGTCGGCTCCGGCGCGAACGCGGTGCGGATCGTCACCGCGCAGTAGTACGGGTCCTCACCCGCACGGGTCGTGTACGGCGGCCTCGGGGCCCGGGTGGTCAGGTTTCCGCGCCCTCACCCCCGCGTCCGCCGGAACCCTTGGGAGCAAAGGGCTGGGAGGGTTTGGCGGACTTTCACATCGGGCGCTTTTTGCCCGTCTTTATCCGCAGCCGATAATGCGACGCATTGCCAACTCTTTACGTCGGCCGTCCGCAACCTTCGTGGGCCTCGAGCGGTAGTCACTGCGTCCGAGTCCGGACGATCATCAGCTCGTTTCCTCCCGTCGAAGGAGCATCATGTCCCTCCCCCTGACCCGCAGGATCGCCCGTGCCGCGCTGCTCGTCGCTGCGGGAGCGGCCGCCGGGGTCGGTGCGGCCGGCTCCGCCAGCGCGGCCCCCGACCTGCCCGGCACCCCGAACCTCGGCGGTGTGACCGCGCTGGACGGGGCGAACGTCGGCAACACGGTCGACAGCGCGACGCAGAACGTCACCGGGGCCGCGGGTGAGACCGGCGGCAAGGCGGTCAAGCAGGCGGTGCCGGTCGCGGGCAAGGCCGGTGGCCAGGCCGTGAAGAAGGCGACGCCGGCGGCGCAGAAGGCGGCCGGTGAGGCGGCGGGGTCCGCCGGGGACGTCGTCGGTGACACGGCGTCCACCGCGACGAAGGGTGGGCTGCCGACGGACTCGCTGGCCAAGGGTGGGCTGCCGGGGGCGGGGCAGCTCCCGGTCGGCTGAGCGCCGCGTCCGAACGGTGATGGGGTCCAGGGGGTTCCCCTGGACCCCGTCGGCCTGTCCGCCTCACGTCGGCAGGGGCCGGGCCGTGTCATCCGGCCCGGCACTGCCGACTGTGCCCACCCGTTCCGCCCTGCGCAACGCCTGCCCACAGCGGTGGGGTGCCGGGTGTCGCCGTGGTGGTGGGGTCAGAGCCGTTGTACGGCTGCGCGGACGCGGTCGTCCGCGGCTGTCAGGGCCACGCGGACGAAGTTCTCGCCCGCCGTGCCGTAGAAGTCGCCGGGGGCGACGAGGATGCCACGGGCGGCGAGGTGGGCGACCGTGTCCCAGCAGGACTCGTCCCTGGTGGCCCAGAGGTAGAGGCTGGCCTCGCTGTGCTCGATGCGGAAGCCGTGATTCAGGAGGGCGTCGCGCAGGAGCGTGCGGCGGGCGGCGTACCGGTCGCGCTGCTCGCGGACGTGCGCGTCGTCGGACAGGGCCGCCACCACGGCCGCCTGGGTGGGCGCCGACGTCATCATGCCGCCGTGCTTGCGGATCTCCAGCAGGGGCGCGAGGACGGCGGGGTCGCCGGCGAGGAAGGCCGCGCGGTAGCCCGCCAGGTTCGAGCGCTTGGACAGCGAGTGGACCGAGACGATGCCCTCGTACGAGCCGCCGTTGACGTCGGGGTGCAGGACCGAGACCGGGTCGGCCTCCCAGCCCAGCTCGATGTAGCACTCGTCGGAGAAGAGCAGGACGCCGTGTTCGCGGGCCCAGGCGACGATCCGGGTCAGCTCGGCCTTCGACAGCACCCGGCCGGTGGGGTTGGACGGGGAGTTCAGCCAGAGGAGCTTCAGCCCGGTCGGGTCCAGCTCGGTCGGGTCGTCGTAGACCTCGTACTCGGCGCGGGCCAGGCGGGCGCCGACCTCGTAGGTCGGGTAGGCCAGGCGCGGGTGGGCGACCTTGTCGCCGGGGCCGAGGCCCAGCTGGGTGGGGAGCCAGGCGACGAGTTCCTTGGAGCCGACGATCGGCAGGACGTGCCGGTGGGTGACCCCACGCGCGCCCAGACGGCGCTCCAGCCAGCCGGTGATCGCGTCACGCAGCGCGGGCGTGCCCCAGACCGTCGGATAGCCCGGGGAGTCCGCCGCGGCGATCAGGGCCTTCTGGATCAGGTCGGGGACCGGGTCGACCGGGGTGCCCACGGAGAGGTCGACGATGCCGTCCGGGTGCGCGGCGGCCGTCTTCTTGAACGGCTCCAGCTTGTCCCAGGGGAAGGTGGGCAGGCGGTCGGAGACTGCGGACACGGGTCTGGCTCACTTTCGTCGGTGCGGCGCGTACGACACGCGCACGGCAAACGCCTCGGTCCCGTGCAGCCGTGATCAACACGATCAGGCCGTACGGGACCGAGGCGGCACGGGGTGCGGGCCGCTGGTGCGGGTTACTCGGCCTGCGGCGGCAGTGCGGCGACGAAGGGGTGGTCGCGCTCGATCAGCCCCAGCTTGCTGGCACCGCCGGGCGAGCCGAGCTCGTCGAAGAACTCGACGTTCGCCTTGTAGTAGTCCTTCCACTCCTCCGGGACGTCGTCCTCGTAGAAGATCGCCTCGACCGGGCAGACCGGCTCGCAGGCACCACAGTCGACGCATTCGTCCGGGTGGATGTACAAGGACCGGGAGCCCTCGTAGATGCAGTCGACCGGGCACTCCTCGATGCACGCCTTGTCTTTGACGTCGACACAAGGCTGCGCGATGACGTAGGTCACGCTGTCGTTCCTCCTCGATAGGGCGCTGGCGGGCCTCCCACAGGCTCCGCCGCCTGGCGCGCGGGAGCGCGGCGTCGTCGATGCCCGCCCCTAGTATCTCCGTTCTTGGGCACGAACCGAACAGGAGGGGTGAACCGACCCGTGGAAATCTCGGCCACCGGACGCCTCGAGGTCCGCATCACTGCTGCTGACGTGGGCAAACGCGTCTCTGTGCGGCGCTTGAGCGGCGGCGGAGTCACGGAGGGGAAATTCACCGACACGGTGGGTGTTCTCACATCATGGGACGGCGGTGTGCTGGTCATCACACAGAAGAACGGGGTGAGCACCCCGATCCAGGAGGCCACTCTGGTCGCCGGGAAGATCGTTCCGGCGGCTCCGGCCCGCCGTCGGGGGCCGGCCGCCTCCTACCCGGAGCTGGCCCGGGTCTCCGCGCGCGCCTGGCGGCCGGTGGAGAGCGAGCGGCTCGGCGAGTGGGAGCTGCGGGCGGCCGCAGGGTTCACCCGCCGCGCCAACTCCGTCCTCCCGCTCGGCGACCCCGGCCTCCCGCTCGACGGCGCGCTGGACGCCGTACGGCGCTGGTACGGCGAGCGCGGGCTGCCCGCCTACCTGCAGACCGCGACCGGGGCCGAGGGCACCCAGGAGCTGCTGTGCGCGGAGCTGGAGCGGCGCGGGTGGGTGCGGGAGGTGACCGCCGAGCTGTGGATCGGAGCGCTGGCGCCGGTCGCCGACCGGGCGGAGGCTGAGGGGGTGACGCTGGCCCGGGAGGCCGACGAGGCGTGGCTGGCGCGATATCAGCGCAAGGGGATGAGCGAGGTGGCCCTGAAGGTGCTGGCATGCGGGTCCCCCAGCTCCAGTGGAGCAGGGCCCTCGGTGTGGTTCGCGACAGTTCCCGGGGAGGGCGGTGTGCCCGCCGCCATCGGGCGGTGCGTGGTGGACGGGCGATGGGCCGGGTTCGCGGCCGTGGAGGTCGCTCCTGAGCTGCGGCGGCGGGGCCTGGCGACGGTCGTGATGTCCGCCCTGGCGCGGCGGGCCCTGGCGGAGGGCGCCTCGGCCGCGTGGTTGCAGGTGGAGGAGGGGAACGCGGGCGCGCGGGCGCTGTACGACGGGCTGGGGTTCGCCGCGCACCACGCGTACCACCACTACCGGGAGCCGGAGGCGGGTGCGCCGTGAGCGGGATCGAGCCCGCCGAGCTGCGGCGGCGGTTCGCCGAGGAGGCGCGGGCCGAGCGGCCCGACCTCTCGGTGCTGTGCCTGCTGGTGGCGGCGGTCGCGGACCGGACGCTGGACGAGGCCGGCATGGACGCCGCGCAGGTCGAGCTGGACCAGCTGGCGGGCCAGGTGCCGTTCCGGCCCGGCGCGCCGCGGGCCTGGGCGGTGGCGCTGCGGGACCTGCTCGGTGAGCGGTACGGGTTCCGTGGCTCGGCGGCGGACTACGAGCGACTGGAGTCGTCGCTGCTGCACGAGGTGCTGCGGCGGCGGCGCGGGCTGCCGATCCTGCTGTCCGTGGTGTGGATCGAGGTCGCGCGCAGGGCGGGCGCGCCGGTGCACGGCGTGGCCCTGCCGGGACACTTCGTGGTGGGGTTCGGCCCACGGCGGGAGCAGGTGCTCGTCGATCCGTTCGACGGGGGCCGGGTGCTGACCGGGCGGGACGCGGAGCTGCTGGTGGCGGGGGCGACAGGCGCCCCGCTCGACGAGTCGATGCTGGTGCCGGCCGAGCCGTCGGACGTGGTGCTGCGGATCCTGAACAACGTCCGGGCGTGGGCCACGGCCCGGCCGGAGCGGTCGGACGTGGCGTTGTGGGCGGTGGAGCTGTCGCTGCTGGTGCCTCACCATCCGGCTCGGCTGCGGTACGAGCGGGGGCAGTTGCTGGTGCAGCGGGGGGACTTCGTCGGCGGTGCGGCCGAGCTGGAGGAGTACGCGGGGCTGGTGGAGGTGGTCGACGCGGCCCTGGCCGAACGGGTGCGGGAGGAGGCGCTCGCCGCCCGGGCCCTGATGAACTGACGGCCGGTCACAGCCAGCCCTTCTCCCGCGCGACCCGTACCGCCTCCGCCCGGTTGCGGACCGCCAGTTTCTGGATGGCCGTCGACAGGTAGTTGCGGACCGTGCCCTGGGACAGGTGCAGGGCCGCGGCCAGCTCCGCGTTGGTCGAGCCGTCGGCCGCCGCGCGCAGGACCTCCCGTTCGCGTTCCGTCAGCGGGTTGGCGCCCTCCGCCAGGGCCGCCGCCGCGAGGGTGGGGTCGATGACCCGTTCGCCCGTCAGGACCGTGCGGATCGCCTCGGCCAGCCGGGCGGCGGGGGCGTCCTTGACGAGGAAGGCGTCGGCGCCGGCCTCCATGGCGCTGCGCAGGTAGCCGGGGCGGCCGAAGGTGGTCAGGACGACCAGCTTCACCTCGGGGAGGTGGGCGTGCAGCCGGGCCGCCGCCTCGATGCCCGTCGCGCCCGGCATCTCGATGTCGAGGAGCGCGACGTCCACGGCGTGGGCGCGGGCCGCGGCCAGCACCTCGTCGCCGCGTGCCACCTGCGCGACCACCTCGATGTCGTCCTCCAGGCCGAGCAGCGCGGCGAGTGCCTCGCGGACCATCGACTGGTCCTCGGCCAGCAGCACCTTGATCGTGCGGGTCATGCGCCGGATCCTACGTCGGTGGCCGGGACGCGGGCGGTGAGCAGGAAACCGGCGGGGGTGCGGCCCGCTTCGAGGGCGCCGCCCGCCTTCTGCAGGCGTTCGGCCAGGCCCGTGAGGCCGTTGCCGGGGCCGTTGTCCGGGCCGCCGGAGCCGTTGTCCTCGACGGAGAGCTCCAGGGCGGGACCGTCGAGGGTCTGGCGGCGCAGCAGCTCCACCGTGCAGCGGCGGGCGCCGCTGTGCCGTACGACGTTGGTGATCGCCTCGCGCAGGGCCCAGGCGAGGGCGGTCTCGCTGTCCTCGGGGACGCCCTCCAGGTCCAGGTCGGCGGGGATCTCGGCGGTGATGCCGGCCGCGGTCAGCGCGACGCGGGCGCCGGCGAGTTCGGCGGGCAGGCGGGGGCGGCGGTAGCCGGTGACGGCCTCCCGGACGTCGGCCAGGGCCTGGCGGCTGACCTGTTCGATGTCGGCGATCTGCTGGGCCGCCCGGTCGGGGTGGTCGGGGAGCATCCGGCCGGCGAGCTCGCTCTTCAGGGTGATCAGGGAGAGGGAGTGGCCGAGCAGGTCGTGCAGGTCACGGGCGAGGCGCAGCCGCTCCTGGTTGGCGGCGAGCTGGGCGACGGTGGCGCGGGCCTCGCGCAGCTGGACGGTCGTACGGATCAGTTCGCGCACGCCGGTCAGGGAGAAGCCGCCGAGGAGGGCGGGCAGCAGCAGTCCGGCGAGGAACGCCTCGCCGCCGGGGACGGCCAGGGCGACGGCCGTGAGCAGCGCGGACACCGCCGGGATGGTCCAGCGGGCGAGGCGCAGCGGCAGGGCCGCGCCGGAGGCGACGCTCACGTACACGAACAGCACCAGCCACTCCCGGCCGAGGGTGAGGGCGAGGACCGTGGACTGGGTGGCCAGGACGGCCAGCGAGCCGAGCACCGGCCCGGTGGCCTCGGCCCGTCCGGTGCGGAAGACCAGGGCGAAGTACCAGGCGACGAACGCGGCCAGGCCGATCCAGCCGAGGACGCGCACGCCGTCGCTGTGGCCGCCGTGCAGCAGGTCGCCCACGGGGGCGCTCAGATAGGCCAGCCAGATGCCGGTCCACAGGAGCTTCAGCAGTCGCTGTCCGCGGGTGCGCGGGCGCTGCCCGATGCCGATGCCGCTCACGCCTTCAGGGTGTCCTTCCGGTAGAGCCAGGCCGCGGCACCGGTGAACAGCGCGAAGAAGACGGCGAGGAGGGCGATGTCCTGGGCGCGCGGGGCGTGGCTCTGCTCGATCGCCTGCCCGAGCGCGGCGTACGCGTGCGTGGGCACCCACTTCGCGATGTCCTGGAGCCAGGTCGGGAAGGTCGTCGTCGGCATCCACAGGCCGCCCAGGATCGACAGGCCGAAGTAGGTGATCATCGTGATGGGGCGGACCGCGTCCCCGGTCGCCAGGTAGCCGATCGCGACGCCCAGGGCCGCGAAGACCAGGCTGCCGGCCCAGATCGCGGCGGTGAGCGCGAGCCACTGCCAGGCCTCCAGCCGTACGTCCTTCACGGCGGCGGCGACCACGAGGACGACGACGATCGACGGCAGGCTCACGACGGCGGCGCTCGCGGTCTTGGCGAGGACGTAGCCGCGCCCCGGCAGCGGGGTCAGCCGCAGCTGCCGCACCCAGCCGCTCGCGCGTTCCTTGGCGATGCGCTCGCTGTTGCCCATCAGGACGGCGGTGAGGGCGCCGAAGGAGGCCATGGAGACCATCATGTAGGTGGGCAGGGTCAGGTCGGTGCCGTCGACCTTCGTGGTGCTGTCGGCGCTGCCCGCGATCAGCAGGAACAGCACCGACGGGTAGATCACCGAGAAGAACAGGAACTTGCGGTTGCGCAGGGCGCGGGTGAGTTCGAGCCGGATCAGGCCGTTCATGACGTGCGCGCCTCCTCGTCGGCGGTGAGGGTGACGAAGGCCTGTTCCAGGCCGAGCCCGGAGACCTCCAGGTTGCGGGGGAAGAGGCCGAGGGCGTAGAGGGCGTGGACGGTGGCGTCGGCGTCGGCGGACTGGATGCGGACGGTGGGGCCGGAGACGGTGAGGCCGGTCAGGAAGGGCAGGGCGCGCAGGGCGGCCTCGTCGATCGCGCCGTCCAGGTCGAAGGAGATCCGGCGGGCCCCGGCCCGTGCCTTGATCTCGGCGGCCGTGCCGTCGGCGAGCAGCCGGCCGCGGTGCAGGACCAGGACGCGGTCCGCGATCGCGTCGGCCTCCTCCAGGTAGTGGGTGGCGAAGAGGACCGTGCGGCCCTGGCCGGCCTGTTCGCGCATGGTGGCCCAGAACGCCCGGCGGGTGGTGACGTCCATGCCGGTGGTGGGCTCGTCCAGGACGATCAGGTCGCTGTCGCCGGCGGTGGCGAGCGCGAAGCGGACCCGCTGGGCCTGGCCGCCGGAGAGCCGGTCGACCTTGCGGTCGGCGATCTGGGTGACGCCCGCGCGGGCCAGCACGTCGGCGGGCCGGTAGGGCCGGGGGTGCAGGCCGCAGGCGAGCGCGACCAGCTCCGCGACCGTGACCTCGTCCATCAGACCGCCGCTCTGCAGCATGGCCCCCACCCGCCCGGCGACGATCGCCTCGCGCGGGCTGGTGCCGAACAGGCGGACCGTGCCGCTGTCGGCGTGCTTCAGGCCGAGGAGGAGGTCGAGGGCGGTCGACTTGCCGGCCCCGTTGGGCCCGAGCAGCGCCACGGTCTCCCCGGGGTGCAGGGCCAGGCTGAGCCCGTCCACCGCCCGTACGTCTCCGAATGCCTTGCTCACCTGGTCGAAGGCGACCACCGGTGTTGTCGTCGTCATGACGGCCATCGTCGTCCCGGGGGCGGGGCGGGCGGCAGTGTCGGCCGTCCGGAGTGCCGGATGACAGATGTCATGGGCGGTGTCGTCCGGGGAGGACAGCAAGGCCGGGAACGGGAGGACGGCGGGCCCGGGAACGCGAGGAGGGCACCCGGTGGGTGCCCTCCTCAGGGTGCGCCGCGGATCAGCTGGGGTCCGTCTCGATGATTCCGACGCGGTCGGTCCTGCTCTTCAGCGCCGGACGCAGGGCGCTGATCACGTCCTGGACGGTGACCGGCGTCTTCTGACCGGTGCCCCGCGTGATCAGGACGTCGTCGAAGGCGCCGCCGTACAGCTCCTTCAGGGCGGCCTCGTCGTAGGTCTCCACGAGCTTGCCGTCGACGGCCTTGACGCCGAGGAACCTCCACAGGGAGTTCTGCGGGCTCAGCGGCACGGAGTGTGCCGGGTCGGTCTCGACCGTGACCCTGGCGGACATCGCCGGCTCGGCGAACTCCTTCATCATCCGGTCGACCTCGGCGTTGGACACCGTCGGCTGCTTGGTGGTCGTGGGGACCTTCAGCGGGGAGACCGAGCCGGTCTCCACCAGCGTGCGGTACGCCGCCACGACGTCCGTCTCGGCCTTCGCCACGTCGATGCCCTTGCCCGGCTTGCCGTAGACGGCGATGGCCTTGCCGGGCTCGAACTTGATCGTGCCGTCGGTGGCCGTGCCGGAGCCGCCCGCGGCGGTCTCCAGGGCGGCCCGCAGCTTCTCCTCGTCGACCGGGAGGACCGGCTCGACCTCGCGGTGCTCGCCGAACAGCGAGCCGATCACGGAGACCGGGTTGTAGTCGCTCTTGGCGGCGGCGTCGACCGTGGCCTGCATGTCGAACTGGAGGCCGGCCTGGTCCGGCTTGAGGGTGAGGGTCTTGCCGTCGACGGACAGCTTCAGCGCCTGGTTCACCCGGTCGTCGAAGGCCTCGTCGAGCTTCTTGACGGCGTCGTCGCGGGTGCCGCCGCCGATGTCCACGCCGAAGACGGTGGTGCCCTTGGGCACGTCGGAGTGGTTCATCAGCAGCCCGGCCCCGTAGGCGCCGGCCGCGCCGACGACGACCAGGCCGCCGAGCAGGACCAGTTTGCTGCGGCCCTTCTTCTTTTTCTTCTTCGAACCGGCGGCGGAGGCGTTGTTCTGCGGGGCCGGTTCGGACCGCTTCGGCGGGGTGGGCGCCGACGGCGCGTCGGTGGCCGTGCCCGGCGCGAACGGCCCGCCGGAGCCGGTGTGCTGGCCGGGCGGGGGCACCACCGGAATGCCACTGGTGACGGTCTGTCCGGAGACGTTGTCGTGACGGCCGTAGCCGCCGCCCGCGCCGGGCTCGGGGGCCGGCTTCTGCGGGGTGAGGATCGCGGTGTCGTCGCTGAGACCGCCGCCGGGCAGCCGGCCGGTGCCGGGCCCGCCGGGACCGCCCTGGACACCGGGACCGCCGGGGCCGGCGGGCGCGTACGGCGCGCTCACCGCGCCGCCGGCCGCCGTGGCCGCTCCGGGCGCGCCGCCGTTGGCCGGCGGCACCATCGGGCCGTCGCCGGTGACCGGGCCGCCGGTCGGGCCGGCGGGGCCCTGCGGGCCGCCGGGGAGGTCCGGGCCGGTGAAGTCGTGGGGTCCGCCGGGGCCGGGGACACCGGGCTGTCCGGCGCCGTTCGTCCCGGCGAAGCCGTTCAGGCCCTGACCGCCGGCGTGCTGACCGGTGCCGTTCGGGCCGGCGCCCTGGTGGCCGTTCTCGGTGAAGTACGGCAGGTCGTCGCGGCGGGGTTCGGTGGTTCCGCCGGCCTGCGCCGGACGCGTCGTGCCACCGCCCAGCGGGCCCGCGGCCAGCGCCTCGGTGACGTCGAAGGAGCCGGTGCCGCCGCCGTGTCCCGGAGCCACGGGACCGCCGGTGGCGCCGCCGGGCAGCCCGGCGCCGTTGGTCCCGCCGGAGCGGGGGCCGCCGGGCACGCTCATGGAGCCGACCACACCGCCGGGCCGTCCGCCCGTCGGCCGGCCGCCGGCCGCACCGGATCCGGCAGGACGCGGGGAGCCGCCCGCGGGGGACCCCGCGGCGGCCGTCGAGCCGGTCGCCGAACCGGCCGTCGTACCGGCCCCGTTGGTGGAGCCGCCGCCCTGACCGCCCTTGCCCGGTGAGGACTTGCGGGGCGCGAACCAGTCGCTGGTCTTCTCCTCGCCCCCGGGCCCCAGTTCGGCGGGCGCCTCGGCGGCGGGGGCGGTGGCCGGCGCGGAACTCACGCCACGGGCGGGCGCGGACGTGGTCGCGGTGCCCGCCGGGGCGGAGCCCGTCGTCTGCGCGTCGGCGCCGGTGTCGTCACCCGTGGTCTCCGCGTCCGCGACGGGCTTGCGCACGACGACCGGCGGAATGGGCCTGGACCCGGGGATGTTGATCCGGATCCGGGTGGTCAGCGTGGTCTCGGTCTTGCGTTCTTCCGGCTGCGCGGCCGAACGGCCCGCGTCCGCACCGCCGTCGGACACCATCGGGGTGCCGTAGGGCGGGGTGCCCGAGGGGTATGCGGCTCCGCCGCGCCCGTTGGGCCCGGAGGACGGACTGTCAGTTTCACGACTCAAGGCAGGTTCTCCAGGTTGGCTCCGCCGCCCGCCACGACCTCACGGGCAGCTCGGCGGCGCGCACCACCATACTGGCCACTTCTGGCCCGTATCCCACGACCGCCGGGGAAACCCGCACCGGACTCGCACGGCCACGTCAGGGAGAAGTGGTACGTCACTTGCCAAGTCGGACGTCGTCGTCGACCGGTTGCCGCCCGGGCGCAAGGGTGGCGCAGATCACAGCCAGGGCCATACCACCGAGGAGGAAGAGATAGGAGCCGCTTCCCGCGCCGAACAGGAAGTCGCCCTCGGGGCGGCTCGTGGTGAGCAGGATGACGGTGACCATCCAGCCGGCGGCGGGCGCGGCGGCCCCGGCCCGGCTGCCGAGGGCACGTGCCCCGCCGAGGAAGAGGCCGGCGGCGCCGGCGAGCGCGAGGAGCAGTCCGCCGGGGAACCAGCCGGGCTGGACGAGGGCTCCGGCGAGACCGGTGGCCGCGCCGAGCACGAAGAGCCCGAGGCAGGCGGCGATCCGGGCGGCGGAGGGCCGCTGGAGGGGCTGGGCGAGTATCGAGCCGCGCTGGTGGGCCATCACGCCACTCCTTCCACACCGGCGAACAGATCGCTCTCCCGCCCGCCCGGCGCGCGGTCGCCGCGCACCAGCTCGTAGTACTCGGTGGTGAACAGGGGCTGGGCGAGTTCGTTGGAGAGCGCGAAGGACCGCCCGTCGGGGGCGACCTCGATCTGGGTGGCGTGGGCGCGCATCGCGGCGGCCTTGGCGGCGGCGTGCGCGGTGCCGTCGATCTCGGTGGTGATCCGCTCGTCGTCGACCACGCCGGGCACGTCGGTGACGGCGGCGACGCGGGTGAAGGGCAGCCCGGGCAGCTCCTCCCGGAGCCGGGCGAAGGCGGCCTCGGCGACGGAGCGCGGGACGCGGTTCCAGTACACCTTGGGGACGCTCCAGCCGGCGTCCGCGGCGAGCTCCACGGCGCGCATGGCGACGCGGTGGGCCTGGATGTGGTCGGGGTGCCCGTAGCCGCCGTCGTCGTCGTAGGTGACGAGGACCTGCGGGCGCAGCGCGAGGATCGTCTCGACGAGGGGTGCGGCGGCGGTGTCGACGTCGGCCTGCCAGAAGCAGTCGGGGTCGTCGTTGTCGGGGAGGCCCATCATCCCGGAGTCGGTGTGCCGTCCGACGCCGCCGAGCAGCCGGACGTCCGTGACGCCGAGGTCCGCCATCGCGGCCGTGAGCTCGCGCAGGCGGTACTCGCCCAGGGCGGCGCCGGTGAGGTGCCGCAGCTCCGGCGGGATGACCTCGCCGCGCTCGCCGAGGGTGCAGGTGACCAGGGCCACATGGGCACCCTCGGCCGCGTACCTGGCCATGGTCGCGCCGTTGTTGATCGACTCGTCGTCCGGGTGCGCGTGCACCAGGAGCAGACGCCGAGCGGGCAGTTCCGTCATGGGGCCAACCCTACGAGGCAGGACTACATCCCCCGCGCGGGGGCAGACGCAGGGTCGGGCACCGGATCAGAACTTGATACTGCCGATCATGCTCGCCACGCTCGTCGTCAGGTCGCTGATCGTGGGCGCGATCGTCGAGGAGGCGAGATAGAAGCCGAGCAGAATGCAGACGACCGCGTGACCACCCTTCAGTCCTGACTTCTTGATCAGCAAGAAGACGATGATCGCCAGCAGCACCACCGCCGAAATCGAGAGTGCCACGGCGGCTCACCTCCAAGAACCCGGGTACGTGGGGAAACAGAGCGAGGGAACTTGTAAATCCATACAACTGCCAGCAGGTTCATACCCACACAGCGCTAGTGATCATAACTATGAGTGCGCGCGCATCTGTCGGCGCACAGCCGCACAAGGGGGCGCATGGCCAATATGGTCGGGGCATGACGACCGAGTCCGACTCCTTCCCCCGCAGGCAGGCACGCACGCAGCGGTTCACGCTCGGCGCGCCGCGTTCGTTCACGGTGGCGCCCGACGGCTCCCGTGTCGTGTTCCTGCGCTCCTCCTCCGGCACGGACCGGGCGAACGCGCTGTGGGTCCTCGACCCGGTGGACGGCGCCGAGCGCCTGGCCGCCGACCCGGGCGCGCTCCTCGGCGGCGCCTCGGAGGACCTCTCGCCCGAGGAGCGAGCGCGCCGCGAACGCAGTCGGGAGGGCGGGGCCGGCATCGTCGGCTACGCCACCGACGAGGCGGTCGAGTTGGCGTCTTTCGCCTTGTCAGGGCGGCTTTTCACGGCAGAGCTGCGAGCCGGTACGGCACGTGAACTGTCCGTGCCCGGGCCGGTGATCGACCCCCGTCCGTCGCCCGACGGACGGCTCGTGGCGTATGTCGCACGGGGCGCGCTGCGGGTCGTGGAGGCCGAGGGAGGGGGCGACCGGGCGCTGGCCGAGCCGGAGTCCGCGTCGGTTTCCTATGGATTGGCCGAGTTCATCGCGGCCGAGGAAATGGGGCGTTCGCGGGGGTTCTGGTGGGCTCCGGAGTCGGACCAGCTGCTGGTGGCGCGGGTGGACGACACGCCGGTGGAGCGGTGGTGGATCTCCGATCCGGCGCAGCCGAAACGTGACCCACAACACGTGCCGTATCCGGCTGCCGGGACGGCCAACGCGGAGGTGCGGCTGTTCCTTCTCGGCCTGGACGGGGTGCGCACGGAGGTCGCCTGGGACCGGGCGCGTTATCCGTATCTGGCGCGAGTGCACTGGTCAGCGGCGGGTGCGCCGCTGCTGCTCGTACAGGCGCGCGATCAGCGCAGCCAGCTGTTTCTGGCCGTGGACCCCGACTCCGGGGTCACCCGGATGGTGCACGCCGACGAAGATCTGATTTGGCTGGATCTTTTCCCTGGGGTGCCGTGCTGGAGCCCCTCCGGACAGCTGGTGCGGATCGCCGACGAGGGCGGGGCCCGGGTGCTCGCGGTCGGCGAACGGCCACTGACGGGAGCGCAGCTACAGGTGCGGGCGGTGCTGGACGTCACGGCCGACGACGTGCTGGTCTCGGCGTCGGCCGGGCTGGAGGCGGAGCGGCCGGAGACCGGCGAGGTGCATGTCTACCGGGTCAACGAGCTGGGCGTCGAACGACTTTCGGGGGAACCGGGGGTGCACTCGGCGGTGCGCGCCGGGGGCGTGACCGTGCTGGTGTCGGCGGTGCCGGACCGGCCGGGGAGCCAGGCGCGGGTGCTGCGGGAGGGGAAGCCGACGGCGACTGTCCGGTCGTACGCGGAAGATCCCGGTCTGTCCCCCCGCGTGCTGTTCACTCAGGGGGGCGCACGGCGTATCCCGTGCGCCGTGCTTATGCCTACGGACTACCCCGGTGACACCTCGCTCCCGGTTCTCCTCGACCCCTACGGCGGTCCGCACGGGCCCCGGGTGCTCGCCGCGCACAACGCCCATCTGACCTCGCAGTGGTTCGCCGACCAGGGCTTCGCGGTGGTCGTCGCGGACGGCCGGGGCACGCCGGGCCGCTCGCCGGCCTGGGAGAAGGCGGTCCACCAGGACTTCACCGTCGCGCTCGACGACCAGATCGAGGCGCTCCAGGATCTGGCGCGAACCCACCCCCTGGACCTGTCCCGGGTGGCGATCCGCGGCTGGTCCTTCGGCGGCTATCTGGCCGCCCTGGCGGTGCTGCGCCGCCCGGACGTCTTCCACGCGGGCATCGCGGGCGCCCCGGTGACCGACTGGCGGCTCTACGACACCCACTACACCGAGCGCTACCTCGGTGATCCGAGGACGGCCGCGGCGACGTACGCGAGGAACTCGCTCGTCACGGACGAGGGGCTCTCCTCCCCCGCCGAGCCGCACCGTCCGCTGATGATCGTGCACGGTCTGGCCGACGACAACGTGGTCGTCGCCCACGCACTGCGGCTGTCCTCGGCCCTGCTGTCCGCCGGCCGCCCGCACGAGGTGCTGCCGCTGTCCGGCGTCACGCACATGACCCCGCAGGAGCAGGTCGCGGAGAACCTGCTGCTGCTTCAGGTGGACTTCCTGAAGCGTTCGCTGGGCCTGGCGTAGCGGGACGGCAACGGACCGGGGTGACATGGCGCACCCCGGTCCGTTTACGGCACCCGCACGGCCGTACGCTGTTCAGCCTGACGCGTCCGTATATCGGAATCGGGTCGGCCAAGTTGCCTGCGTGTTAACGCGGTTGTCGCACAAATGTACCGCTATGTGCCGCCGTCGGCGTGATCCACCCGGACCTCCTCGGCCGGGACGACGTGCATCTCCTCCGCGAAATGGCAGGCGGAGCGGTGTGCCGCGGGGCCGCCGAGGGGGCGGAGCTCCGCGGGGACGGCGAGGGCCGGCGCCTCCAGCGCGCAGCGCTCGCGGGCCTTCCAGCAGCGGGTGCGGAAGCGGCAGCCGGAGGGGACGTTCGCCGGGGAGGGCACGTCGCCGGAGAGGATGATCCGCTCCCGGTGCCCACGGGCCTCGGGATCGGGGACGGGCACCGCCGACAGCAGCGCCTGGGTGTAGGGGTGCGTGGGGTGGTCGTAGATCTCGGTGTCGGTGCCGGTCTCCACGATCCGTCCGAGGTACATCACCCCGACCCGGTCCGAGATGTGCCGCACGATCGACAGGTCGTGCGCGATGAACAGGTACGACAGCTCGAACTCGCTCTGAAGGCGGTCCAGGAGGTTGATCACCTGGGCCTGCACCGAGACGTCCAGGGCGGACACCGGCTCGTCGGCGACGATCACCTCGGGGCGCAGCGCCAGGCCGCGCGCGATGCCGATGCGCTGGCGCTGGCCGCCGGAGAACTGGTGCGGATAGCGGTTGACGTACTCGGGGTTGAGGCCGACGACGTCCAGCAGCTCCCGCACCCGGCGGCGCCGGTCGCCCTTGGGGGCGGCCTCCGGGTGGATCTCGTACGGCTCCCCGATGATGTCGCCGACCGTCATCCGGGGGTTGAGCGAGGTGTACGGGTCCTGGAACACCATCTGGATGTTGCGGCGGACGGTCTTGAGCGCCTTGCCGGACAGGCGGGTGATGTCCTCGCCCCGGTAGCGGATCCGTCCGGCCGTCGGCCGCTCCAGGCCGACCAGCATCCTGGCGACGGTGGACTTGCCGCAGCCGGACTCCCCGACGACACCGAGGGTTTCGCCCCGGCCGAGCGTGAGGTCGACGCCGTCGACGGCCTTCACCGCGCCGGTCTGCTTCCTGAAGAGGACGCCCCGGGTGAGCGGGTAGTGCTTGACGAGGCCGCTGACCTCCAGGATCGGTTCAGCCGTCGTGGCCATACAGGCACTCCCTCCAGAAGTGGCAGGCGCTGCCCCTGTCCTCGTCCACCTCGTGCAGCGGCGGCACGTCCGTGCGGCAGACGTCCTGGACCATCGGGCAGCGCGGGTGGAAGGGGCAGCCGGACGGGATGTCCATCAGGTTGGGCGGCAGGCCCTGGACGGCGTGCAGTCCCCGGCCCTTGTGGTCCAGGCGCGGGACGGACTCCAGCAGCCCGCGCGTGTAGGGGTGGGCGGGGGCCTTGTAGAGGTCGTGGACGGGGGCCGACTCGACGATCCGGCCCGCGTACATCACCGCGATGCGGTCGGCGACGTCGGCGACCACGCCGAGGTCGTGGGTGATGAGGATCAGGGCCATGCGGTACTCGCGCCGCAACTCCGCGAGCAGGTCCATGACCTGGGCCTGGACGGTGACGTCCAGGGCGGTGGTCGGCTCGTCGGCGATGATCAGGGCAGGTTCCAGGGCCAGCGCCATCGCGATCATGACGCGTTGGCGCATGCCGCCGGAGAACTGGTGCGGGTACTGCCTCACCCGCTCCTTCGCGGCCGGGATACGCACCCGGTCCATCAGTTCGACGGCCCGGGCCCGCGCGTCCCTCCTGGACATGCCCCGGTGGACGACGAACATCTCGCCGAGCTGGTCGCCCACCGTCAGCACGGGGTTGAGGGAGGACAGCGCGTCCTGGAAGATCATCGCCATCTCGGCGCCCCTGACCTTGCGGCGTTCCTCCTCCTTGAGCTTCAGCAGGTCCCGGCCCCGGAAGAGGATCTCGCCGCCGGTGATCCGCCCGGGCGGCATGTCCAGGATGCCCATGATCGCCTGCGCGGTCACGGACTTCCCGGACCCGGACTCCCCGAGCACGGCGAGCGTCTCCCCCGCCGCCACGCCGTAGGTGACCCCGTTGACGGCCTTGGCGATCCCGTCCCGGGTCCCGAACTCGACGTGCAGGTCACGTACTTCCAGCAGCATCGACACCTCACCTCAGCTTCGGATCGAGGGCGTCGCGTACGGCGTCGCCGAGCATGATGAAGGCCAGGACCGTGAGGGCGAGGGCGCCGGAGGGCCACAGCAGGGCGTGGGGGGCGTTGCGGATGTAGGGGGAGGCGGCGGAGATGTCGATGCCCCAGGAGACGGTCGGGGGCTTCAGACCGACGCCGAGGTAGGACAGCGTCGCCTCCAGGGCGATGTACGTGCCGAGCGCGATGGTCGCCACGACGATCACGGGGGCGACGGCGTTGGGCGCGATGTGCCGCAGCAGGATGCGGGTGTGGGAGGCGCCGAGGGCGCGGGCGGCCTGTACGTAGTCGTTCTGCCGGGCGGTGACGACGGCGCCGCGGGCGATGCGGGAGATCTGCGGCCAGCCGAGCAGCACCATGAACCCGATGACCGGCCAGAGCGTGTCGCCGGTCACCACGGAGAGGAGGACCAGGCCGCCGAGGACGACCGGGATCGCGAAGAAGACGTCGGTGGTCCGGGACAGGATCGCGTCCCACGCCCCGCCGAAGAAGCCGGCGAGCCCGCCCAGGACCGAGCCGAGGACCGCCACCCCGAGCGTGGCCAGGAAGCCGACCGTGACGGACGTACGGGCGCCGTGGACGGTGCGGGTGTAGACGTCGCAGCCCTGGCCGTCGTAGCCGAAGGGGTGGCCGGGCTGGGAGCCTTCCTGGGCCTTGGCGAGGTCGCACGCGAGGGGGGAGCCGGAGGCGAGCAGCGAGGGCCACAGGGAGATGACGACCAGGAAGAGGATGACCAGCCCGGAGACCAGGAAGACCGGGTTGCGGCGCAGGTCGCGCCAGGCGTCCGACCACAGGGAGCGGGGCCTGCCGGCCGGGTCGGGTCCGTCGGGGGCGTCGGGGCCGTCGGGATCCTGCTCCAGCGTCGTCGCCTCGCTCGTGGCGAGGTCCATCGCGCCGCCCATGCCGGTCGCGGCGACGGCCCCCTCCGGTTCCTGCGGTTCAGGCATAGCGGATCCTCGGGTCGAGTACGGCGTACAGGAGGTCGACGAGCAGGTTGGCCACCAGGAAGACCAGGACGAGGACGGTCACGAAGCCGACGACGGTCTGGGTGTTCTGGCGCAGGATCCCCTGGTAGAGCTGGAAGCCCACGCCGTGGATGTTGAAGATCCGCTCGGTCACGATCGCGCCGCCCATCAGGGCGCCGATGTCGGTGCCGATGAAGGTGACGACGGGGATCAGGGAGTTGCGCAGCAGGTGCCGGGTGACGACCCGGCGCCTGGGCAGGCCCTTGGCGATCGCGGTGCGCACGTAGTCGGAGCGCTTGTTCTCGGCGATCGAGGTGCGGGTCAGGCGGGTGACGTAGGCGAGGGAGACGGACGCGAGCACCAGGCCGGGCACGATCAGCTCGTCGAAGCCGGCCGCCGAGGAGACCGACGGCTTGATCCACCCCCACTCGACCCCCAGCAGCAGCTGGAGCAGCAGGCCGGTGACGAAGGTGGGGACGGAGATCACCACGAGGGTGGCGAGGAGGACGCCGGTGTCGACGGGCCGGCCCCGGCGCATGCCCGTGACGACGCCCAGGGTGACGCCGATGACGATCTCGAAGAGGATCGCGACGATCGTCAGCCGGATGGTGACGGGGAACGCCGTCGACATCAGCTCGGTGACCGGCCGGCCGTTGAACGCCGTCCCGAAGTCGCCGGTGAGGACGTTGCCCATGTAGGTCAGGTACTGCTGCCAGACCGGCTGCTCCAGGCCGAACTCCTGCCTGAGCCGGGCGGCGGTGGCCGGATCGCACTCCCGGTCGCCGCACAGCCCCGCGACGGGGTCGCCCATCACGTTCACCATCAGGAAGATCAGCAGCGTGGCGCCGACGAACACCGGGACCATCTGGAGCAGGCGCCGGATCACGTACCGCCCCATGGCGGGTCAGCCGACCTTGATCTCGTCGTAGACCGGGACGGAGAACGGGTTGAGCCGGACGTTCGACAGGCGCGGCGAGTAGCCGGCGCTGCCGTTCTGGTACCAGAGGGGGATGGCGGCCATGGTGTCCCGCAGGACCTCCTCGGCCTGCTGGAACTTCCGTACGGCCGTGGCGGGGTCGGTCTCGGCGTTGGCCTCGTCGACGAGCCTGTCGAACTCCCCGTTGGACCACTTGCCGTCGTTGGAGGAGGCGTCGGTGTAGTAGAGCGGCTGGAGGAAGTTCTGGATGAGGGGGTAGTCCATCTGCCAGCCGGCGCGGAAGGGGCCCGTCATCTTTCTGCCGGTGATCCGGTTGCGGTAGTCGGCGAAGGTGCCGACGGGGTTGCCGACGCAGGCCTTGTCGTCGCCGAGGGCGTTGTTGATGGAGTGGCAGACGGCGTCGACCCACTGCCCGTGGGAGCCGGTGTCCGCGTTGTAGGTGATCTTGACCTGGCCGCCGGGGAGGCCGCCGCCCTCCTGGATGAGCCTCTTCGCCGCCACGGGGTCGTAGTCGCAGGCCTCGCCGCACAGGCCCGCCTTGTTGCCGCCCTTCACGCCGAGGACCGGGGAGGTCCAGTCGGTGGCGGGGGTGCGGGTGTTCTGGAAGATGGTCCTGGTGATCTGCGCGCGGTCGATCGCGCGGGACAGGCCCGTGCGGACCTTGTCCGAGCCGCTCCTGTTCCAGTTCTTGTCGTAGTAGGGGAAGGCGAGGGTCTGGATGATGCCGGCGGGGGTGTTGAGGTAGCGGTCGCCCAGGTCGTTCCGGACGTTCTTCAACTGTGCGGCGGGCACGTCGTCGACCAGGTCGAGGTTGCCGGCCATCAGGTCGGTGTAGGCGGTGTTGTTGTCGGTGTAGACCTTCAGGGTCACCCCGCCGTTGCGCGCCTTGTCCGGGCCGGGGTAGTCCTCCCACTTCCGCAGCTCCATCTGGGCACCCCTGGCATAGGACTCGATCATGTAGGGACCGTTTCCGACCGGTTTCCTCAGCCAGCCGGCGTGGTCGGTGAAGAAGGCCCGGGGCAGCGGGGCGTACGCGGGGTAGCCGAGGGTGTCGGGGAAGGTGGAGAACTTCTGCTTGAGCCGGACCGTGAAGGTCCGCTCGTCGACCACCTTCAGGCCGGAGAGGGTGTCGGCGCTCTGGGCGCCGCCGTCGGCGGGGTGGGTCTTGTTGTACCCCTCGATGTACTCGAAGAAGTACGCGTTGCGCTGGTTGTTCCTGAGGCTCGCGCCGTAGTTCCAGGCGTCGACGAAGGACCGGGCCGTCACCTTCTCGCCGTTGCTGAAGGTCCAGCCGTCCTTGACGGTGATGGTGAAGTTCCGCGAGTCCGTGGTCTCGATCTTCTCGGCGAGCATGTCCTCGGCCGCGCCGGTCTCCGGGTCGTAGCACTTGAGGTTCCGGAAGATCATGTCGAGGACCTTGCCGCCCTGCACCTCGTTGGTGTTGGCGGGTTCCAGCGGGTTCGGCGGGTCTCCCCAGGAGGAGCTGAGCACCGCGCCGGTGTCCCCGCCGCTGTCGCTCCCGCCCCCGCAGGCCGTCGCCGCGAGCGCTGCCGCCGCCGCGCACGCGGCCCACCTGGCATGCGTGGCTCCACGCATCACTGCCTCCTCTTACTCGCGCTTTACCCGAGCGCTGTGCCGGCCGGCGGATCCAACGACCCGTTACCGGACAATATCCGGGCATAAGGGGCATCTCGCACACGCGCCGCACCCTTCCGGAGGCCATTGGAGGGACAGGAAGAAGTCATGACAGCCGGGTTGCAACTTCCTGCTGGGGGGTCGAAAAGGATCTTCCGCACAGGTCACAATGGATCTTCGATGCGGGATGCAACGGATCACCGGCATCCGATGCCGAACCGTTGGAATGCGACCCCAGGATGTACGCATTTCGACATTGAGGTATCCGGATATCGAACTCGTTGCCCGTTTCGCCCGATTGGCCCGATGTCAGACACGGAACGATTACGGCGCGCTACACGCGTAGCTACGGAACGGTCAAGAAAAGGTAAAGAAGGCAAAGAGAAGACCAAGGCGGACCAGAATTTATTGACCCTGAACGAATTGCGTTGAAAAAGTCCCGCGTAGCCCGTAGGGGAGTGCCCTGCGGAGTCATCAGACCCTCCCTTGGGCCAGGAGCACCATGACCCCCCCAACTCCATCAGCGGCTGCCCCGCTTGAGGTGACCGACGAGAGCGTCGAGAAGTCGACCACTTCTGACGCCCCGAAGGCCAACGAGAGCCGGTCTCCCGGGCAGCTCGCCTGGCGCCGGTTCAAACGCGACCGCACGGGCGTCATATCCGCGTACGTCGTGATCTTCTTCTTCGTGGTCGCGCTGTGCGCGCCGCTGATCGCGAAGCTGTACGGCAAGGACCCGTACACGACGTACGGCATCAACACGCCCGGCCTGCTCGGCGACAACGGCTTCCCGGTGGGGCCCAACGGCGGCATCAGCGGTGAGTTCTGGTTCGGCATCGACCCGCAGCTCGGCCGCGACGTCTTCACCTTCCTGCTGTACGCGATGCGCAACTCGCTGCTGATCGCCACCGGCATCACCGCCCTCGTCGTCATCATCGGCGTCGTGATCGGCGTGACCGCCGGCTACGTCGGCGGCAAGACGGACTGGTTGTTGGGCCGGGCGATCGACATCCTGCTGGCCTTCCCGTCCCAGCTGTTCTTCGTGGCCTTCACCCCGGTGGTGCTCGCGCTGTTCGTCTCCCCCGAGGAGAACACCCCGGTCTGGCTGACGGTCAGCTGCATGATCGGCCTGCTCACCGCCTTCGGCTGGGCCTCCATCGCCCGTCTGCTGCGCGGCCAGGTGCTGGCCCTGCGCGAGCGGGAGTTCGTCGAGGCCGCCAAGGTCACCGGCGCCTCCCCGGCACGCATCATCTTCAAGGAGCTGCTGCCGAACCTGTGGACCCCGATCCTCATCCAGGCGACCCTCAACCTCCCGCTGATGGTCACCACGGAAGCGGGTCTGGCCTACCTCGGCGTCGGCCTCCAGGACCCGACCCCCGACTGGGGCGCCATGATCGGGTACGCCGCCAAGTTCTACCAGGACGACATCACCTTCCTGCTCTTCCCGGGTCTGGCCATGGTGATCTTCGTACTGGCGTTCAACCTGCTCGGTGACTCGGTACGCGACGCGCTCGACCCGAAGACCAAGCGCTGACTCCGGCCCTTTTCAGGACCACGGCAAAGGTGCCGGGGTGCCGGATCCTCCTCTCTCATCAACTCACTCCAAGGCAGGATGCGATGTCCTTTTCGCGCAGAAACTTCCTGATAGCCACCGGCGTCGCCGCCGCGTCGGGCTCCGTGCTGACCGCGTGCAGCAGCGGTGACTCGACCAAGAACACCGGCACCGGCGGCAAGCAGGATGCCGCCAAGGCCAACGCCACGACGGTCAAGATCGGCACCGCGGAGGACTCGAAGGGCCCGGCTCCGGAGGTCTCCGGCGCCAAGAAGGGCGGCAAGGTCTACCTGCTGAACGACGACGACTTCTCGCACCTCGACCCGCAGCGCATCTACTACGCCTGGAACTCGCTGGCCTCGGTCGTCATCTCCCGCACCCTGACCGGCTACAAGGTCGCCGACGACGGCTCCATGACCCTGGTCGGCGACCTCGCCACCGACACGGGCACCATGAAGGACGGCGGCAAGACCTGGTCCTTCACCTTGAAGGACGGCGTCAAGTGGGAGGACGGCACCGACGTCACCGTCGAGGACGTCCGCCACGGCTTCGAGCGCGGCTTCGCCAACTTCGTCACCGAGGGCGCCAACTACGTCCAGCAGTGGCTGACCGGCAGCGCCGAGTACCGCAAGAGCTACCCGGGCCCCTACACCGGCAAGCACCTGAAGTCGATCGAGACCAGCGGCAAGACCATCACCTTCCGCCTGTCCGAGGCGCGCCCCGACTTCAACTACGTCGTCGCGATGCACTCCTACGCGCCGACCCCGGTGAAGAAGGACACCAAGCAGAACTACGACAAGAAGCCGGTGTCCAACGGCCCGTACATGATCAAGAGCCACGTCACCGACAAGTCGATGGTCCTGGTCCGCAACCCGCACTGGGACCCGAACACCGACTCGATCCGCAACGCCTACCCGGACGAGTTCGACTTCACGTTCGGCATCGAGCAGCTGACCGCGATCGACCGTCTGCTCGCCGACGCCGGCAACGACCAGTTCGCCGTCTCGTGGCGCACCATCCCGCAGGAGCGCATCCAGAAGGCCACCACCGAGGCGAAGGACCGCGTCTTCGAGGCCCTCGGCAACGGTGTGAGCGTCTACTGGATCAACACCTCCCGCGTCACCGACAAGGCCGTCCGCGAGGCGCTGATCAAGGCCTGGCCGACCGCCGCGATCCGTCAGCTGATGGGTGGCACCCACCGCGGTGACTACGCGACCGGCATCATGAGCCCGCTCGTCGCCGGCTACAAGTCGCAGGACGTCTGGGGCAAGCTGAAGAACCCGGCGGGCGACCCGGCGGCGGCGAAGAAGATCCTGGAGAAGGCCGGCAAGACCGGTGCCAAGATCGTCTACGCGTACCAGCAGGACGAGACCCAGGCGAAGATCAAGGTCGTCGTGGAGAACGCCCTCAAGGCGGCCGGCTTCGAGGTCGTCACCAAGGGTGTCGACTCCACCACCTGGTACGACCAGGTCGGCAAGCTGGACAACGGCTTCGACGTGTACTGGGGTGGCTGGTCCTCCGACTGGCCGACCGGTTACTCCGTCTTCGACCCGCTGTTCCACAGCAAGAACGTCGTCGACCAGGGCCAGAACTACTCGCACCTGAAGGACCCGGCGGTCGACGCGGCGATCGCGGCCGCCACCGCCGAGGTCGACCAGAACAAGGCCAACGAGATGTGGGCCGCCCTGGACAAGCAGGTCACGGAGACCGGCGCCTTCATCCCCGACGTGTACATGAAGCGCATCTACATGCACGGCTCCAAGCTCGGCAACGTCAAGATGGACCCGAACTTCGACGGCTGCATGCTCTACAAGATGTACGTCAAGGCCTGATCCATCCCTGAGCGGTGGGGGCGGCTGCCGGCCGCCCCCATCCTCGGCTCTCGTCCTCCGGGCCTCCGGTCACCCCGGCCCGGCCCGTTCCGCACGACGGCCCTCCCAGGAAAGCCACTCCCCCATGCTTCGCTTCCTCGCCCGCCGCCTCCTCGGCGCCGTGATCACGCTGCTGATCATCAGCGCGGTCACGTTCATGCTCTTCTACGCGGTGCCGCGCGACCCCGCACGGATCGCCTGCGGCAAGCTCTGCACGCCGGAGACGCTCGAGGTGATCCGCCACAACATGGGGATCTCGGATCCGCTGCCGGTGCAGTACTGGCACTGGCTGGCGGGGATCTTCGTGGGCCGTGACTACCCGGGCTTCGGCAACTGCGACGCGCCCTGCCTCGGCTACTCGTTCGTCAACCGCGAGCCCGTCCTCGCCACGGTCCTCGACCGCTTCCCGACGACCTTCTCGCTGACCCTCGGCGCCTCCGTGGTCTTCGTCGTCTTCGGTGTCGGTATGGGCATGCTCGCCGCCCTGAAGCAGGGCAAGGCCCTCGACAAGATCGCCAGCAGCGCCTCGCTGGTCGCCTCCTCGATGCAGATCTACTTCGTCGGCACGCTGGCGATGTTCTTCTTCGTCTACCAGTGGCAGATCATGGACCAGCCGTCCTACACCCCGTTCACCGAGGACCCCGGCGCCTGGTTCGGCGGGCTGCTGCTGCCCTGGCTGGTGCTCGCACTGATCTTCACCGCGAACTACACCCGTATGACCCGCTCCCAGATGGTCGAGCAGCTCAACGAGGACTACGTGCGCACGGCCCGGGCCAAGGGCCTCACCCGCCGCAACGTCTTCTTCCGCTTCGCCTGGCGTGGCGCGATGGGTCCGATCGTCACCATCTTCGGCATCGACCTCGGCGTCCTCCTCGGCGGCGCCATGATCACCGAGAAGACCTTCAGCATCCAGGGCATCGGCATGCTCGCCGTGAAGTCGGTGTCCACCAACGACCTGCCCATGCTGCTCGGTGTCATGGTCCTCACCGCGTCCTTCGTGGTGGTCGCCAACATCGTCGTGGACGCCTGCTACGCGCTGATCGACCCGCGTATCCGGCTCGCCTGACCCCCGCCCGCCCCCGCCAGCACCCCCTCGCATCACCCCCCCTCTGGAGCGTCCCCGTGACGAGCACCGATCAGCAGCCCTTCCTGTCCATCAAGGACCTGAAGGTGCACTTCTCGACCGAGGACGGCGTCGTCAAGGCCGTCGACGGTCTCTCCTTCGACGTCGAACGCGGCAAGACGCTGGGCATCGTCGGTGAGTCGGGATCCGGCAAGTCGGTCACCAACCTGACCATCCTCGGCCTGCACAACCCGGACAGCACCACCGTCGAGGGCTCCATCGTCCTCGACGGCGAGGAGCTGAACGGCGCTCCGGAGAAGACCCTGGAGAAGCTGCGCGGCAACAAGATGGCGATGATCTTCCAGGACGCGCTGACCTCCCTGTCGCCGTACCACACGGTGGGCGCGCAGATCGCGGAGACGTACCGCAAGCACACGGGTTGCTCCAAGAAGGACGCCCGGGCGCGTGCCATCGAGATGCTGACCCGCGTCGGCATCCCGCAGCCGGACGTGCGGGTGGACGACTACCCGCACCAGTTCTCCGGCGGTATGCGCCAGCGCGCGATGATCGCGATGGCGCTGGTGTGCGACCCGGAGCTGCTGATCGCCGACGAGCCGACCACGGCCCTGGACGTGACCGTGCAGGCGCAGATCATGGACCTGCTCAAGGACCTCCAGCGTGAGTTCGGCACCTCGATCATCTTCATCACGCACGACCTGGGCGTGATCGCGGACATCGCCGACGACGTGCTGGTGATGTACGGCGGCCGGTGCGTGGAGCGCGGCACGAAGAAGGAGGTACTGCGCGACCCGCAGCACCCCTACACCTGGGGTCTGCTGGGCTCGATGCCGAGCCTGGACCACCCGGTGGACGTGCCGCTCACCCCGATCCCCGGTTCGCCGCCCTCGCTGCTGAACCCGCCGTCGGGCTGCCGCTTCCACCCGCGCTGCGCCTTCGCCGAGAGGGTCGAGGGGGGCCTGTGCTCCTCGGAGCGGCCGCTCCTGGAGATCGTGGACGGACGCGGATCCGCCTGCCACCTGACCGCCGACCAGCGCCGCGAGTTCTTCGGCGACCTCGCCGGCAGCTCGGCCAACTGACGTACAAGAGACGGGATTTCACCACCATGAGCAGCACCACTCCCCTCCTGGACGTCTCCGGGCTCACCAAGCACTTCCCGATCAAGGGCGGCTTCCCGATCCGGCGCACGGTCGGTGCCGTGCAGGCGGTCGACGGGCTGGACTTCCAGGTCAACGAGGGCGAGAGCCTGGGCCTGGTCGGCGAGTCCGGCTGTGGCAAGTCGACGACCGGCCGGCTGATCACGCGGCTGCTGGAGCCGTCGGGCGGGACGATCTCGTACCAGGGGAAGGACATCACCCACGCCAACCGCAAGCAGCTGGCGCCGATCCGGTCCGAGATCCAGATGATCTTCCAGGACCCGTACGCCTCGCTGAACCCGCGGCAGACCGTCGGAAAGATCATCTCCGGGCCGATGGAGATCAACGACATCAACCCGGCCGGCGGGCGCGAGAAGCGCGTGCGGGAGCTGCTGGAGATCGTCGGTCTCAACCCCGAGCACTACAACCGCTTCCCGCACGAGTTCTCCGGCGGTCAGCGCCAGCGCATCGGCGTGGCACGGGCGTTGGCGCTGGAGCCGAAGCTGATCGTGGCCGACGAGCCGGTGTCGGCGCTCGACGTGTCGATCCAGGCGCAGGTCGTCAACCTGCTCCAGCAGGTGCAGAAGGACCTCGGCATCGCGTTCGTCTTCATCGCCCACGACCTCGCCGTCGTACGGCACTTCTCGCAGCGTGTGGCGGTCATGTACCTCGGCAAGATCGTGGAGATCGCCGACCGCGACGACCTCTACGGCAACCCGCGTCACCCGTACACCCGGGCGCTGCTGTCCGCCGTGCCCGAGGCATCCGTCGAGGACGAGGGCGCCCCGGCCCGTGAGCGCATCCGCCTGACCGGTGACGTGCCCTCCCCGATCAACCCGCCGTCGGGCTGCCGTTTCCGTACGCGCTGCTGGAAGGCGACGGACAAGTGCGCGAGCGAGGCTCCGCCGCTGGTCCGGGTCGAGGGCAACCGGCCCGGGCACCTCACGGCCTGCCACTACCCCGAGACGGCGGACGCGGTTCCGGCCCCGCGTCTGTCCAAGGACCCCGAGGCGGCGGCCTGACATCCCCGACGAAGTGAAGGCCCGTGCCACCCGGCGCGGGCCTTCACTCATGTCCCGGCACCTGGACGGCGGCGGCCCGCGCCCGTCAGACGCCCGTCCGGCCGTCGAGGAGTTCGCGGAGGATGTCGAGGTGGCCGTTGTGGCGGGCGGTCTCCTCGGTGAGGTGCAGGAGGATCCAGCGGAGGTCGATGGTGACCCCGTTCCGGATCTGGCCGACGGCCTTGGTGTCGAGGTCGTGGGCGGCGACCAGCTTGCGGTAGCGGTCGGCCTGTTCGGCGTACTCGTCGAGGAGCTGGGCGAGCGGGAAGTCGACCGCGATGCGCATCTCCCGGTCGGGGTCCTCGTCCGTCCAGGGGCCCTCGTCCTCCTCGCCGAGGAACACCACCTGGAACCAGTAGTACTCCACCCAGCGCAGGTGGTTGATCAGCCCGCTCATGGTCATCAGCGGCGAGCTCGGCAGCGGTGCCCGGCGGGCGTCGGCGTCGGAGAGGCCCTCGCATTTCACACGGACCGTGTCGCGTGTGTAGTCGAGGAAGGTGGTGAGCTGGGCGCGCTCGTCCCACGCGGAGGGCAGGTCGTCGATTCTGGTCTTCGTCATCGTGAGGAGCATGTACGGCGCGTGACGCGGTTGTCGACCGAAAATCGAATATGCCGCCGATCTTCTCCTGCGGCCCACACGCATATGACAGACTGCCGCGGTGGCCGATCACTCGTTCGCCGACCTCACGCTCGCCGCGCTGTACGACGGCATCCACCCGTGGGGGCCGGACGACGACTTCTACCTGGACCTGGTGAGGTCCGCCGACGCCGTCCTGGACGTCGGCTGCGGCACCGGCCGGCTCCTCGCCCGCGCGGCCGACGAAGGGCACCCCGGGCGGCTCGTGGGCCTGGACCCGGCGGCCGCGATGCTCGTCCAGGCCCGCCGCCGCGCAGCCGGCGTCCAGTGGCTGCTGGGCGATCTGCGCACCCACCGGTGGCAGGGGGATTTCGACCTGGTCGTCATGACGGGGCACGCCTTCCAGGTGCTGCTCGGCGACGAGGAGCTGCGCACCGCCCTGCGGGCGATCCGCGCGGCGCTCGCCGAGGGCGGACGGTTCGTCTTCGAGACGCGCAACCCTGCCGTCCGCGCCTGGGAGACCTGGACCCCGGACCGGGGCCGCGAGGTCACCGACGCCGACGGCCGTGCCGTACGGGTGTGGCACGAGGTCGAGGACGAGCCGGCCGGGGACCGGGTGACGTTCACCGAGAACTTCGACTGCCCCGCCTGGGACCACCGCCGGACCAGCCGCACGACCCTCCGCTTCCTCGCCCCCGGCCCCCTGTCCGCCTTCCTGTCCGAGGCGGGGCTGAGGGTGACGGAGCAGTACGGCGACTGGGAGCGGGGCCCGTTGACGCCCGAGAGCGCCGAGATCATCACGGTGGCGGGACCGGCGTAGCCCGCGTGGAGGGGCCACCGGACGCCGAACAGCAGGCCGCGTGAGCGCCCGTCAGACACCCGAGCCCGCCCGCTCGCACGGGCCGCCGGGCCCGGCGAACGGGCCGACGGACGCCAGTGCCGACCACCGTCCTCGAAACGGACACCGAGGGGTGTGGTGCGCCGGAGTAGGGGTCGCGAAAGGCCCGGGCACCCCCACGACGGGGGCACCCGGGCCCGATGCTGTGTACCGCCCCCGGATCAGCCGTGCTTGGCGCGGCTCGCGGCGCGGGCGCGCTCGCGGGCGTCCAGGTTCACCTTGCGGATGCGAACGGCCTCCGGGGTCACCTCGACGCACTCGTCGTCCCGGCAGAACTCCAGCGACTGCTCCAGCGACAGCTTGCGCGGCGGCACGATCGACTCGGCCACGTCGGCCGTCGAGGACCGCATGTTGGTGAGCTTCTTCTCCTTGGTGATGTTGACGTCCATGTCGTCGGAGCGGGAGTTCTCGCCGACGATCATGCCCTCGTACACCTCGGTGCCGGGCTCCACGAACAGCACGCCGCGCTCCTGGAGGTTCGTCATCGCGAACGCGGTGACGGCGCCGGAGCGGTCGGCCACCAGGGAGCCGTTGTTACGGGTCTGGAGGGCGCCGAACCAGGGCTCGTGGCCCTCGTGGATGGAGTGGGCGATGCCGGTGCCGCGGGTCTGGGTCAGGAACTCGGTGCGGAAGCCGATCAGACCGCGGGAGGGCACCACGAACTCCATGCGCACCCAGCCGGAGCCGTGGTTGGACATGTTGTCCATCCGGCCCTTGCGGACGCCCATGAGCTGCGTGACCGCGCCCATGTGCTCCTCGGGCACGTCGATCGTCATGCGCTCGACCGGCTCGTAGACCTTGCCGTCGACGTCCTTGGTGACGACCTGGGGCTTGCCGACGGTCAGCTCGTAGCCCTCGCGGCGCATGGTCTCGACGAGGATCGCCAGCGCTAGCTCGCCGCGGCCCTGGACCTCCCAGGCGTCGGGGCGGTCGGTCTCCAGGACGCGCAGCGAGACGTTACCGATCAGCTCGCGGTCCAGGCGGTCCTTGACCTGGCGGGCGGTGACCTTGCGGTCCTTCACGGCCGCCTTGTTGTCGGCGCCCTTGCCGCTGCCGCCACGGCCGACCAGCGGGGAGGTGTTGGTGCCGATGGTCATCGAGATCGCGGGCTCGTCGACCGTGATCAGCGGCAGCGGGACCGGGTTCTCGGTGTCCGCGAGGGTCTCGCCGATCATGATGTCGGGGATGCCGGCGACGGCGCAGATGTCACCGGGGCCCGCCTTCTCGGCCGGCTTGCGGGTGAGCGCCTCGGTCATCATCAGCTCGGAGATGCGGACGTTGGAGACCGACCCGTCGCGCTTGAGCCAGGCCACGGTCTGGCCCTTCTTCAGCTCGCCCTGGTGGACGCGGAGCAGCGCGATACGGCCGAGGAAGTTGTCGGCGTCCAGGTTGGTGACGTGGGCCTGGAGCGGGGCCTCCGCGTCGTAGACGGGGGCCGGGATGTGCTCCAGGATCGTGGAGAAGAACGGCTCCAGGCTGGTGGAGTCGGCCGGGACCGTGCCGTCCTCCGGCTTGGTCAGGGACGCGATGCCGTCGCGGCCGCAGGCGTAGACGATCGGGAACTCGATCTGCTCCTCGTCCGCGTCCAGGTCCAGGAAGAGGTCGTAGGTCTCGTTGACGACCTCGTCGATCCGGGAGTCCGGCCGGTCCGTCTTGTTGATGCACAGGATGATCGGCAGCCGCTGCTGGAGCGCCTTGCGCAGCACGAAGCGGGTCTGCGGCAGCGGGCCCTCGGAGGCGTCCACGAGCAGCACCACGCCGTCGACCATCGACAGACCGCGCTCGACCTCACCGCCGAAGTCGGCGTGGCCGGGGGTGTCGATGATGTTGATGGTGATCGGGTCCCCGCCGTCCTTCGGGTGGTACTTCACCGCGGTGTTCTTGGCGAGGATCGTGATGCCCTTCTCACGCTCCAGGTCGTTCGAGTCCATCATGCGGTCGTCGACCGAGTCGAGCTGGTGGGCGGCGAAGGCACCGGCCTGCTTCAGCATGCCGTCGACGATGGTCGTCTTGCCGTGGTCGACGTGGGCGACGATGGCTACGTTGCGAATGTCGTGACGTGTTGTGGACACGGCCATAAAGCGGCGTTCTCCCGGAGTGTGAGGACCGGCCCTGCTGCGTACGTCTGTGTTACGCGGGCCCTGCCGGGCTTGACACGCCACGGCCTCACCCCATGGTACGTGGCCCGGCGGAGCAAGGTTCCCGCAGGGCCACGAGGCTCACGTCACGTCACTGCGTCCGGGACGCCGCCACCGGGAGTTTCACGCCTTCTTCAGGTATCCCATGTCCTCGAAGACGGGGGTCTGGAAGCCGAAGGCGCCCGCGTTGGCGAGGTTCTTGCGGGCTGCGACGAGCTGGGGGCGCTGGTAGAGCGGGATCGAGCCGGCCGCCGCCCAGATCCGGGCGTCGGCCTTGCGGATCAGGGACCGCGCCTCCTCCTCGTCCAGGGTGGACACCGCCTGATCGAACAGCTGGTCGACCTGGTCGGTGCCGACCCGGGTGTAGTTCTGTTCGACGCTGAGCGACCCGTCCGCGGCCGGCACCGGCTTGGCGTAGATCGGCCGGGCGTCGGTGGCCGGGAAGGCGGAGGCGGGCCAGGAGTACAGCGCGAGGTCGTACTGGCCGGAGGCGATGTGGTCCTTGAAGTAGCTGTCGTCGGCGACCTTGGTCACCTCGGTGCGGATGCCGACCTTGTCCAGCATGCGGGAGATCCGCCCGGCAACCGTGTGCAGCGGCTCCGCCCCGGGGCCCGACGGCAGGACGAACCGCAGGGTGAGCGCCTTGCCGTTCTTGGCCAGCACCTCGCGCGTGGCGCCGGCCGGTGCGGCGGTGCCCTGCGGGGCGTAGGCGCCGGGGGCGCCGTGCCGGTCGACGTAGTGCTTGCCGTCCTGGGCGAGCCGGGTGTCGCGCTCCTCGCCCGGTGTGCCGTGCCCCTCCTGGTCCCGGCCCGGCTTGTCGTCCCGGCCGACGATGTAGGTGCCGTCGTCACCGCCGGCCGACCGGCCCTCCTCGCCGCTCGCCCCGCCGCCCTTCCCGGTCGCGGCCCCGGTCGCCCCGCGGCTCTCCCGCGCCTCGGCGCCGGCCGCCTTCTCGCCCTTCTTCCGTTCGGTCACCGGACCGCCGGGAACCCATCCGGCGTCCGCGAGCAGCGCCTGCGCCTCGGCGGTGTCCTGTCCGCCGAGCGCCCCGCTGCCGTCGGCGTACGCCTCCTGCCCGGACAGCGCGAGGTGGCTGCCGACCGGGACCGCGGGCAGGCCCAGCGGCTTGAGCACCGCCTTCGCCAGGTCCTCGCGGTCCAGTGCCCGGGCCACCGCCCGCCGCACCCGCTCGTCGGCGAGCGGACCGTCGGCGCCGTTCAGGGCCAGCTGGGTGTAGGCCGGTTCCAGCGACTTGCGCAGCTCGTGGGCGCGCGGAGCTCTCGCCGCGGGTCCGGCGGCGCCCCGGGCCGCGCCGTCGAGGCCGCGGGCGGTGGCCGGGTCGATCTCGGCCAGGTCGACCGTCCCGGCGGCCAGCGCCGCGGTCCGCTTCTCGCGCCCGACGGCGGTCAGCACGATCTCGTCGAGCTTGGCGGTCCGACCCCACCAGCGCGGATTGCGGGTGAGCCGGATCTGGGCCTTCTTGCGGTCGACCTGCTTCACGGCGAACGGCCCGGCGGTGACGCCGAGCTTGCGCCGCGCCCCGTCGTTGAACGCGTCGGGCGTGCCCATGACGTCCTTCGGGTACAGCGGGGAGAACAGCGACCGCCAGTCGGCGTAGGGGCGGCTGAAGGTGACCTTCACCTCCAGGTCGTTGGCGCCGCGCTCGATCCGCTCGATGCGGTCGTAGCCGGCGTTGCGGGCGGTCCAGTAGGCGCTGTCCCGGCCGGACAGGGCGCGCCACTGGGCGGCGAAGTCGGCGGCGCCGATCTCCCGGCCGTCGCTCCACACGGCCCGCTGGTCGAGCTTGTAGAGCACGACCTGCCGGGGCTCGGTGTCGACGACCTTCGCGGACTCCAGGTAGTCGGCGTTGCGCACGGCCCGCCCGCTCGCGTCCATCCGGTACATCGACGGCAGGACGGCCTGGGCGATCCGGGCGGTGGTGGCGTCGGCGTCGGCCTGGAAGGTGTTGAAGGTGTCCGGTACGGCGTCCACCGCCCAGCGCAGGGTGCCGCCGTCGGCCACCTGGGCGCGGGCGGCCGGGGCGATGTCCTGGGCGGCCAGCGGCTCGCCGGCCTGGTCCTCGCCGCCGCAGCCGGTCAGCGCGGGGACCGCGAGCGCGCCCGCGGTGAGGAAGGCGACCGAGCGCATGACCGCGCGCAGTCCGACGCCGTCGTGGGACATCTCAGGTACCTCCAGGGAGCCGCGGGCGTTATGATCACTTTTGGCGGTATATGGAGCTGATCACATGTATGCGGCCACTGAAGAGGAAAGGGTTCAGCAACCCGGGGAGACACGACGACCCGGGGCGGCAAGGCCACCCGTGCGGCCCAACGCGCCCGGGACGCACCGCAGCACATCGGCCAATCGGTGCACATCCCTTCACACCGACTGGTGTGACGCGCAACACTCTCAGGCGCATGAACGTCGCCACCCACGGCCGCACGGCCGACGGAAGTGAGGTCACGTCATGACCGTTGACGACGAACTGAGGTCAGTCCAGCGCTGCCTCGACGACCTGTACCGGTCGGTCGGGCGCCTGGAGAAGCAGATCGGTGGCGGCGGCCTGGAGATGCGCCGCGTCCGCGCCGACACCAACCACCTGCGCGAGAGCGTGGCGCTGCTGCGCGAGGCGGCCGCCACCCGTCCCGCCACCCAGCGGCCCGAACTCGTCACCATCCCCGACACGCCGTACGACGACTCGCTGTGGACGGACTCGGACGACGAGGGACTCGGAGCCCGCGACCGGCACGCCCCCTGACCCGACCGGAGCTCTCCTTGGCCACTGGTACGGAACCCCGTCCCCCGGGCGGTGTGCGCGCCGCCACGCGCGCCGCCATCGCCGCGCCCCACCTGCGCACCGACCGGTGGTGGCTGGCCCCCGCGGCCACCGCCGCCGGTCTGCTGGCCTTCGTCGTCTACTCGACGTGGCGGGCCTTCGCGAACGCCGACTACTACGCGGCGCCGTACGTCTCGCCGTTCTACTCGCCGTGCCTGGCGGAGAACTGCGAGCCGATGCGCGCGGGACCGAACTGGGAGATCTTCGGCAGCTGGTGGGGCGTCTCCCCCGCGATCATCATCCTGATCTTCCCGCTCGGCTTCCGGCTGACCTGCTACTACTACCGCAAGGCCTACTACCGGGGGTTCTGGGCGTCCCCGCCGGCCTGCGCGGTGGCCGAGCCGCACCGGAAGTACACCGGCGAGACCCGCTTCCCGCTGGTCCTGCAGAACATCCACCGGTACTTCTTCTACGCGGCGATCCCCGTCGCCGGCATCCTCACCTACGACACCGTGCTCGCCTTCCGCGACGAGCACTACGACTGGGGCCACATGGGCCTCGGCACCCTGGTCTTCCTGATCAACATCGTGCTGATCTGGGCGTACACGCTCTCCTGCCACTCCTGCCGGCACATCGTCGGCGGCAAGCTCAAGCACTTCTCCCGGCACCCGGTGCGCTACCGGATGTGGCAGTGGGTGGGGAAGCTCAACGCCCGGCACATGCAGCTCGCCTGGGCGTCGCTGCTGAGCGTGGCGCTCGCCGACTTCTACGTCTACCTCGTCGCGTCCGGTGTCTTCGACGATCCGCGCTTCTTCTAGATGAGTGGGGCCTTCGCATGTCCGTGGTCGACCGGCAGCAGTGGGACGTCGTCGTGGTCGGGGCCGGCGGCGCCGGCCTCAGGGCCGCCATCGAGGCGCGCGAGCGCGGCGCCCGGACGGCCGTGATCTGCAAGTCGCTGTTCGGCAAGGCGCACACCGTGATGGCCGAGGGCGGCATCGCGGCGGCGATGGCCAATGTCAACGAGCACGACAACTGGCAGGTCCACTTCCGTGACACCCTGCGCGGCGGCAAGTTCCTCAACCAGTGGCGGATGGCCGAGCTGCACGCCCAGGAGGCCCCGGACCGGGTGTGGGAGCTGGAGACCTGGGGCGCGCTGTTCGACCGTACGAAGGACGGCCGGATCTCCCAGCGCAACTTCGGCGGCCACGAGTACCCGCGCCTGGCCCACGTCGGCGACCGCACCGGCCTGGAGCTGATCCGCACCCTCCAGCAGAAGATCGTCGCGCTCCAGCAGGAGGACCACCGCGAGACCGGCGACTACGAGTCCCGGCTGAAGGTCTTCCAGGAGTGCACGGTCACCCGGGTCCTCAAGGACGGCGACCGGGTCTCGGGCATCTTCGCCTACGAACGCGAGTCCGGCCGGTTCTTCGTCCTGGAGGCGCCCGCCGTGGTGATCGCGACCGGCGGCATCGGCAAGTCCTTCAAGGTGACGTCGAACTCGTGGGAGTACACCGGCGACGGCCACGCGCTGGCCCTGCTCGCCGGGGCGCCGCTGCTGAACATGGAGTTCGTGCAGTTCCACCCGACGGGCATGGTCTGGCCGCCGTCGGTGAAGGGCATCCTGGTCACCGAGTCGGTGCGCGGCGACGGCGGGGTGCTGAGGAACTCCGAGGGCAAGCGGTTCATGTTCGACTACATCCCGGACGTCTTCAAGGAGAAGTACGCCGAGTCCGAGGACGAGGCCGACCGCTGGTACGACGACCCCGACGCCAACCGGCGGCCACCGGAGCTGCTGCCGCGCGACGAGGTCGCCCGCGCGATCAACGCCGAGGTGAAGGCGGGCCGCGGCTCCCCGCACGGCGGTGTCTTCCTCGACGTGTCCACACGGATGCCGGCCGAGGTCATCAAGCGGCGGCTGCCGTCCATGTACCACCAGTTCAAGGAGCTGGCGGACGTCGACATCACCGCGGAGGCGATGGAGGTCGGGCCGACCTGCCACTACGTGATGGGCGGCATCGCCGTCGACTCCGACACCGCCGCCGCGCGCGGAGTGCCGGGGCTGTACGCGGCCGGGGAGGTGGCCGGCGGTATGCACGGCTCGAACCGGCTCGGCGGCAACTCCCTCTCCGACCTGCTGGTCTTCGGCCGCCGGGCGGGGCTGCACGCGGCCGAGTACGCGGCGCTCCTGGCCGGGGCGCGCCCTCCGGTCGACGACACGCAGATCGACGCCGCCGCCGCGGAGGCCCTGCGGCCCTTCTCCGCGGAGGGCTCCGCCGACGAGCCGGGACGCCCGCCGGAGAACCCGTACACCCTCCACCAGGAACTCCAGCAGACCATGAACGACCTGGTGGGGATCATCCGCCGGCAGGGCGAGATGGAGCAGGCCCTGCACAAGCTGTCCGAGCTGCGGGTACGGGCCCGGCGGGCCGGAGTGGAGGGCCACCGCCAGTTCAACCCGGGCTGGCACCTCGCGCTCGACCTGCGCAACATGCTGCTGGTCAGCGAGTGCGTGGCCCGGGCCGCGCTGGAGCGCACGGAGTCGCGCGGCGGCCACACCCGTGAGGACCACCCGGCGATGGAGCGGTCCTGGCGCCGGATCAACCTGCTGTGCCGGCTGGCCGACCCCACGGGCGGGTCGGCGGCCGCCGACCCGGTGCGCGGGCAGATCGCCCTCACCCGTGAGTCCACCGACCCCATCCGCCCCGACCTGCTCGCCCTCTTCCAGAAGGAGGAGCTGGTCAAGTACCTCGCCGAAGAGGAGCTGTACGAATGAGCGGCTACCAGGCCCGGTTCAAGGTGTGGCGGGGCGACGCGTCGGGCGGTGGCCTGGAGGACTTCCAGGTCGAGGTCAACGACGGCGAGGTGGTCCTCGACATCGTCCACCGCCTCCAGGCCACCCAGGCCCCCGACCTCGCCGTCCGCTGGAACTGCAAGGCCGGCAAGTGCGGTTCGTGCTCGGCGGAGGTCAACGGGCGGCCCCGGCTGCTGTGCATGACCCGGATGTCGGTGTTCGACCGCGACGAGACGATCACGGTGACACCGCTGCGGGCCTTCCCGGTCGTCCGCGACCTCGTCACGGACGTCGGCTACAACTACCGCAAGGCCAGGGAGGTCCCGGCGTTCGTGCCGCCGGCCGGGCTCGGCCCGGGCGAGTACCGGATGACGCAGGAGGACGTGGACCGCCCGCAGGAGTTCCGCAAGTGCATCGAGTGCTTCCTGTGCCAGGACACCTGCCATGTGGTGCGTGACCACGAGGAGAACAAGACGGCGTTCGCGGGCCCGCGTTTCCTGATGCGGATCGCCGAACTGGACATGCACCCGCTGGACGCGGCCGAGGAGACGGGCCTGGACCGCAAGCGCACGGCCCAGGACGAGCACGGCCTCGGCTACTGCAACATCACCAAGTGCTGCACGGAGGTCTGCCCCGAGGGCATCAAGATCACCGACAACGCGCTGATCCCGCTGAAGGAACGGGCCGTCGACCGCAGGTACGACCCGCTGGTGTGGCTGGGATCGCGGATCCGGCGCCGGCGGCCCTAGACGTCCTGTGCCCTAGCGAGCCGGGTCCCGCTGGTGGCTGCGGGGGCGGGGCGGGTCCGTGGCGACGATCTGCATGATCAGGCCGACCAGGAACATGCCGAGGCCGAGCGTGGCCCACGGGAGGTACGAGAAGGGGTGCGGGCTCACCGGGCCGAGCAGGGTGAACCCGGCCCATCCGGCCGCGGCCACGAGGGTGCCGTAGCCCCACAGCGTGGGCCGCAGGATCTTCCGCCGGCCCCAGCGCGGCACCCAGCCCCTGGCGACGGCGGCGATCCCCATGGCCAGACCGGCGGTCACGGCGGCGCAGCTCACGCCGAGCGTGATCCAGTACGCATCGGTCATGACGCCACCAGCTCCAGAACGCGCCGCAGGTTCGACTCCGCGATGGCCCGCATCGGTTCCGGGGCGGGGAAGTCGCCGTCCAGCAGTCGCAGCGGGCCCGCGACGAGCGAGAGGTGCATGGCCAGACGGTAGAACGCCATGCGGTCAGGGTCGAGACCGGGGGTGCGCAGCCGGTCGTACCAGGGGCCGAACCGCAGGGCGAGGAAGACGTGTTCCTCCTCGACGTCGCCGTAGACGAGGCCCTCGATGTCGATGAGGACCGGGGCGCCGTCGGGGGTCACCAGGACGTGGTCCGGACCGAGTTCACCGTGCAGCAGGCGGTGCCGGGAGCGGGGCCCGACGGCCGCGGCGAGGGCCCGCACCCGCTCGTCGACAGCCGTGTGCGCGGCGGCGGCGCGCGGGTCCCGGCGGGCGGCCTTGGCGGCGTCGCGCAGGGCGGCCTCCCGGGCCCTGTCGACGCGGGAGCCGCCGGGCGTGCCGCCGCCCGCGTCGACGACGGCGACCTCGCCGGGCCGGGGGCCCTCGCAGGCGTGCAGCGCCGCCAGTTCGCCGGCCAGCCGGTCCAGGACCGGCGCCGCCTCGTCCGGGTCCCGGGCCAGGGCCTCCTCCAGGCTGCCGCCCCGGACGTCCTCGACCACCGCCGCCTCCGCCGCGAGGTGCCGGCCCGTGCCGTCGGCGAACAGCAGCCGGGGCGTGCGCACGCCGGCGGCGGCCAGTCGCTCGTGGGCGGCGGTGAACGGGCCGAGCCCGGGGGCGGCGGCCCGGGCGGGCGCCCCTGAGTGGTTCCAGTAGTCCTCGTCCGGGGCCCACACGTACGCGACCGCCGTCACGCCGTCGTCCAGGACCAGCCGGTAGACGCCCTTGCTGGTGCCGCCGCGCAGCCGGGTGGCGCCGACGAGCGTGCGGTGGCCGCCCAGGGCCGCGCGGGCGAGGGGGGCCAGGTCGGTGGGGGTGAGGTGCTGTCGTGGTCGGCTCACCGGACCCATCCTTTCCGGTACGCGGTCCAGTCGTCCTCGGTCGCGGCGAAGTCCACGTACAGCGCGACACCGAAGTTCGCCCGGCCGGCGTCGGTGCGGGACAGGCCCAGGCGGACGCCCCGGACGGCCGCCGGGACCGTCTCGGCGTGCGCCCAGTGGCCGAAGCGGTTCTCGTGGAAGAAGGGCAGGCCCATCAGCAGGTCGGTGGTGGGCGGGGTGACCTCCAGGGCGAGGGCGGTCTGCTGGGCGACGTACCCGCCGTAGGTGCCCTCCAGCGGCTGCATGGTGTCGTACGACATGACGGCGATCTGGTCGACGCGGCGGGCGACCTGCCCGAAGAACTCCTGCGACCACCACTTGGGGTGCCCGGTGGTCGCGCCCCAGAAGGAGTGGAAGCCGGGCAGCGGGTCGATCTGGTGGGCGGCGACGGAGAGCGGGGCGCGCTGTGCGGCGGTGACACGGCGCAGGGCGTCCAGGAGCGTGAGGTAGTTCCGGTCGTCGGAGTGCAGGGGCTCCAGGTCGAAGTGGGCGCCCTGGAAGCCGGCGGCGAGGATCTCGCGGGTGGACCGCACGACGGCCGCGCGGGTCGCCGCCCGCTCCAGCCGCATGCCGTCGGGGCCCTCGCCGGCGAGGACGTCCCCCAGCCAGGCCTGGACGCGGATGCCGGGCATCTCCCGGTGGACGGCGGCGATGAACCAGCCGGCTTCGGCGTAGCGCGTCCTGGGCAGCGTGCCGTCGTGCTCCAGGGGGCCGGCGTGGACGTACAGGTCGTGGATGCCGGTGTCCTTCAGCCGGCCGGCGAGCGCCCTGACGTCGGCGTCCTTCTTCCGCCCGTCGACCCAGGCGTGCCCGAGCCAGATGGCGTCCTTACCGCGTGTGTACGTGCCCTCGGCCGGGTCGCCCATGTAGTTCACGCGCAGGGCGGTGAGAGCGGCGAGCAGGGGCAGCAATCAGCAGCGCGAGACCGGCCACGACACGGCGGGCCAGGCGAAGCCGCCGCCTTCTCCGGGAGGCGGGAGGCCGTTCCTCGGCGGCCGTCTCTTCCCCGGGGGCGGCGGGCCGTCCCTCGGCATCCCGCCGGTCGGGCCGGCCCTCGGCAGCCGCCGCTTCGTCGCGCGAACCGGCACCGGCACCGGCACCGGCGCTGACGTCGGAACCGGCCTCGGCACCGGCAGACTGCTCCTCCGTGTCACCCGCCTCGGCGTCCGTGTGTGCGGCCGTGTCCTTCGGTCGGTTCATGCCGGGCCCCTCCCGTGTCGCCCCGTGCCGCGGTGCCGCTCCGGTCCTCCGGGGGACGCGCCCCGGTCGCGTGCCCGCAGGTGCGGTCATACGCTCCACCATGTGACGTCGCCCGTGTTCCGAGGCCGGCCGCGGCGCGCCGGATCGCACCTGTCGGTGCGGGTGGCGCACGCCGTGGTGGGCGGTGCGGCCGGGGTGGTGTGGCTGGTGTTGCCGGGGATGACGACGGGAACGGACACGCCGGTTGCGATCACTCGTTCGACGTCCGTCGTCGCGGCGCCGCCGCAGGACCCCACCGACACCGCCGATCTGGTGCTGCCGCTGCTGGCGGTCGGCGCGGCGGGCGCGCTCGCGGGGTACGGCTACCTGCGCCGCGTCCGGCGTGCCCGAGACCGGACCACGCCCGGCGGGACGGCCGGTGTCCCGCCCCCCGCGGGTTCCGTGCCGCCCTCCGCCGAGCTGGACGAACGGGCCGGAGCGGCCCTGGTCGCGGCCGACGACCGCATACGGTCCGCGCGCACCGAACTCGACTTCACCCGGGCCCGGTTCGGCGAGGAGGCCGTGGCGCCGTTCGCCCGGGCGCTGGAGGACGCCGAGGCGGAGGCCGCGGCGGCGTTCCGGATGCGGCAGCGCTACGACGAGGGCATACCGGAGGAGCCGGCGGCCCGGCGGCACGCGCTCGCCGGGATCATCGGGCGGTGCGAGGAGGCCGGGCGGCGGCTGGACGCGGTGGCCGGGGACTTCGGGCGGCTGCGGGGGCTGGAGGAGGGTGTGGGTGAGGCGCTGGTGGTGGCGGAGGGGCGGTTCCGTGAGCTGACGGGCCGTACCGCCGCGGCCCAGTCGCTCCTGGCCGGCCTGCGGGCGCGATACGCGGCCACCGCGAGCGCCGCCGTCGCCGGGAACGTCGAACAGGCCAAGGACCGGCTGGTGTTCGCCACCGACCGCCTCAACCGGGCCCGCCAGGAGGACGACTCGGGCCGGCTCGCTGCGGCGGCCCGGCATCTGCGGGCCGCCGAGGGTGCCATCGCCCAGGCGGCCGTCCTCGTCGAGGGCGTCGAACGGCTCGCCGCCGAGCTGCGGGAGGCCGAGGCGATGATTCCGGCGGTGCTCACCGGGGCGGAGGCGGAGCTGGCGTCGGCGCGCGGCCCCGCCGGGTCGGAGGGCGAGGCGTTCTCCCGGCTGCCGCACGCCGACGCCGTCCTGGCCTCCGTACGCCACGAACTGACCGAGGGCCGCCCCCACGACCCGGTCGGCGTGCTGCGCCGGATCGTCCGGGCGACCGTGCCGCCGGCCTCGGCCCGCACCGGTGTGGTGGCCACCGCCGCCCACCTCGTCGCCCGCAGCGCCACCGCCGCCACGGCGGACTTCGTCACCACCCACCGTGCCGCCGTCGACGCCCCGGCCCGCACCCGCCTGGTGGAGGCCCGCCGGCTCCTCGCCGGCGACGCGCCCCGCGCCGACACCCTGGCCCTGGAGGCGCGAGAACTGGCCGAACAGGACGTACGGGTGCGGGGCAACCCGTTCACCGCGGCGGGCTCCGGCGCCCTGGGGACCGGGCCGACCGCCGGAACCGCCGGCGCCGTCCTGGGCGGCCTGCTCCCGCCCGACGACCCCGAGGACGGCGCCCCCACGGGCTTCGCCGCCCCGACGGCCCCTCCGGCCGACCCCGAGTAGCCACCGACACCGGGCCCTCGCAGGGGCAGCCACCGACGCCGGGCTCTCGCAGGGGCCGTCAGAACAGGCTGAGGAGCGCCTCCGCCGGATCCGTCAGTGCCGTCTCGCCGTCCGGCAGGGGCAGTTCGAACCACACCGTCTTCCCCCGGCCGGTGCGGCGGGAGCCCCAGGCCGCCGAGAGCAGGCCGACCAGTTGCAGGCCGCGGCCGCCCTCGTCCGTGTCGCGGGCGCGCCGGCGGCGGGGCTGGACCAGGCCCGCGTCCCAGACCTCGCAGACCAGGGTCCGGTCGAGGAGCAGCCGAAGCCTGATCTCGCCCTCGCCGTACCGCAGCGCGTTCGTCACCAGCTCGCTGACCAGCAGTTCCGTCGTGTCGACGAGCGGCTCGAGGCCCCAGCTGAGGAGCTGGCCGCGGGCGTACTCACGGGCGCGGCCCACGCTGCGCGGCTCGCGCGGCAGCGTCCAGTCGCCGACGGACTCGGCGGGCAGCCCCTGTACACGTGCCATCAGCAAGGCGATGTCGTCCTCGCCGTGATGGGTGTCGAGCGTGTTGAGGACGTGGTCGCAGACGTCCTCCAGGGGCAGGTTGGCGTCCGCGAGCGCGCTGACGAAGGCCTGGAGCCCCTCGTCCAGCGGGTGGTCGCGGGACTCCACCAGGCCGTCGGTGTACAGCGCGAGCAGCGCGCCCTCGGGGAGTTCGACCTCGACCTCCTCGAACGGCTCCCCGCCGACACCGAGCGGCATGCCCGGCGGCACGTCGAGCATCAGGGCCGACTCGCCGGGCTCGACCAGGACGGGCGGCAGATGGCCCGCGTTGGCGAAGGTGCACCGGCGCGTGACGGAGTCGTACACCGCGTACACGCACGTCGCGAGGTACACCTCGGACAGGTCCGCCTCACGGGGCCGGCGGGCGGCGCGGGTGGCCTGCTGGACACCGCCGGGCGTGCCGAGGCCGCGGGCGATCTCGTCCAACGCCGACAGCACCTCCGCCGGTTCGAGATCCAGCAGGGCCAAGGTCCTGACCGCCGTACGGAGTTCGCCCATGGCCACCGCCGCGCGCAGGCCGCGGCCCATCACGTCGCCCACCACCAGCGCCGTGCGGTGGCCGGGCAGTTCGATGACGTCGAACCAGTCGCCGCCGACCTCGCTGGGCCGGCCGGTGGAGGCGTTGCCGGGCAGATAGCGGCAGGCGATGTCCAGGCCGGAGGCGACCGGGTCGCCCGGCGGCAGCAGCGACCGTTGCAGTATCAGCGCGCGCTCGTGCTCCCGCCGGTACAGCCGGGCGTTGTCGATGCAGACGGCCGCGCGCGCCGCCAGCTCCACCGCCAGATCACGGTCCCGTTCCCCGAACGGCTCGCTGCCCTTGGTCCGCGAGAACTGCGCGAGGCCGACGACCGTGTCGTGGGCGACCATCGGAACGGCGAGGGTGGACTGCACGAGGCCGCCCTCGCCGGGGACGGACTGCGGGCGCGCGGTGCGCAGCGCGTCCGCGCAGGGCGAGTTGAACGGGAAGTGGTGGACGGCGCCGACCGCGACGGGCGCCCCGGTGCCGATGAAGGGGGCGTCGGAGACCGCGGAGGAGAACGCGACGCGGCGCAACTCCGCACTGCCGTCGGCCAGTCCGGGCGGGGTCTCGTCGCCGGCCAGGAGGCCCTGGTAGAGGTCGACGGTGGCGAGGTCGCAGAAGCCGGGCACGACGACGTCGAGGAGTTCGCGCGCGGTCGTCTCCAGGTCGAGGGAGTTCCCTATGCGGGCGCCCGCCTCGTTCAGCAGGGCGAGGTTGCGCCGTGCGGCGGCGGCCTCGCGGGCGGCGGCCCGGCGGGCGGTGATGTCGGTGCCGAGCCAGGCGATGCCGATGGGGCGGCCGCTGCCGCTGCGCACCCGGTAGAGGTTGATGGACCAGTGGCGACGCTCGTCGTTGCCCGGCACGAACCCCGTGATGTGCATGTCCGTGATGGCGTCACCGGTCTGGAACACCCGGCGCAGGATCGCGGTGACCCGCTCGGCCTCGGGGCGGGGCAGATAGTCGTGCACGCCGTTGCCGCGGTGGTCGTCGGGGGTGCCGCCGAAGACCGAGGCGAACCGGTGGTTGACGCGACGGACCCGCAGATCGGGGTCGATCAGCACGAAACCGAACGGGGATTGACCGAAAATAGCCTGCGAGGCGGCGAGATCGGTCTCGATGCTGCGCAGGGTGCGCACGTCGACGACGATGCACACGGCGGCCCTCTCGCCGTCCTGAGTGCGCGTCGGCATCACGTACACCTCGGCGAGGCCCTCCTCGCCGCGCCGGCCGTCCGCCATGTCCGGCATCCGGAAGGGGACGACACCGGTCCACTCCCGGCCGTCGAGGATCTCGGCCATCTTGCGCTGGCCGATGTCACGCAGGTCAGGGTCGACGAACGCGTCGATGGGGTCGATGCCGACGGCCCGCTCGGCCGGGATCCCGAGGATCTGCTCGGCGCGCAGGCTCCACTGGTCGACGAGTCCGTCGGGGCCGATCGAGAACGACGCGACCTTGATGTAGTCGTAGATGGAGCCGGGCGGACTGCTCTGCCACAGGGCCTCGCCGTCGGCGAGGGCGCCCTCGCCGACGAGACCGTGCCCGGTATCGGCTGCGCGCGCACCCGCGGCCTCAGCCCTCGCGCCGTCCGACGGGTCCTCGGACTCCGTGGCCCTCGCTGGTATCTCGCTCACGCGAACCGTCCCCTCCAGCTCACCGCGCCCGGCACCGGTCACCGATGGCGGCTGCCCGCAGTATCCAGCACTACGGCGCCGCGCGGCACGGTGTTCACGATCACAGCACGGTCCAGGCATTTTTCGGACCGTGCCGCGACAACACTGCCAGTCTTCTAACCAGCGGACACGTCGTCGAATCACACCTTGGAGCACGGGTCTGCGGGAGTCCTGACGCGCGGGTCACGCGCGGATGTCCCGCCCCCGTTCCGGCACGGTCAGTTCGAACCAGACCGTCTTCCCCGCGCTTCCCGGCCGACTGCCCCAGCGGCGCGAGGAGGCGGCCACGAGTTGCAGCCCGCGGCCGCTCTCGTCGTCGGGCCGGGCGACACGCTCGTGGGGCGGGTCGGGCAGCGGGTCGGAGACCTCCACCAGCAGCACGCCGTCCAGGCCGGCCGGGCGGACCAGACGCACCCCGATGGGGCCGGTGGCGTGCCGCATCGCGTTCGTCACCAGCTCGCTGACCAGCAGGGCGGCGACGTCCCCGACGCTGTCGAGCCCCCAACCGCGCAACTGCCCGCGCACCGCGCCACGGGCCGTGCGCACCGCGCCCGGGTCAGCGGGGAACGTCCACTCGGCGCAGTCGCCTTCGGTGTCGCTCACGCCGATCACTTCCCAGGCCAGCGAGGTCTATCGGTGTCCGGTTTCGCAGGGTTAATTGGCCCATACCCGATATGACCTACCGATTACCGCCCGAGGGGCGCACTGTGGCACCGAGGGCGTACGGGGTGCGCACTGTGGCACCGAGGGCGTACAGGGCGCGGAGCGGGCGCCGCGAAAGCCTCGTGGGTGCCACCCAGAGCCCTGCGGGCGCCGGGGAAAGGGGTTCAGCGCGCGCGGCTGCCGAGCCGGGTGACCACCTCGCGGACGGCCGGGACGTCCTGGTCGAGCCAGGCGACGTCCCAGATCTCGGCCGGGGTGAGCCAGCGCAGGGCGTCGTGGTCCTCCAGGGCGGCGGGGGCGGGAGAGGCGGGGCGCAGACGCGCCGTCCACACCTGGAGGACGTAGGGCGGCCTCAGGGGCCACTCCCCCGGGACGCGCTCGACGGCCTCGCACTCGACGCCGAGTTCCTCGCGCAGTTCGCGTACCAGGGCCGCCTCGGGCCGCTCGCCGGGCTCGACCTTGCCGCCGGGCAGCTCCCAGCGGCCGGCGAGTTCCGGGGGCGCGCTGCGGCGCGCGGCGAGCAGGCGATCGCCGTCGAGCAGGGCGGCGGCGACCACCACGGTCGGTTCGCGTTGCGTCATGCGCCGGAGCCTACGGGACGCCCGCGGGGGGCCGGCGGGACGTCCGGGGGATGACTGCGGGACGTCCGCCCGGGTCAGTTCCGCACACTGTCCCCGTTCTGGCCGACGCGTTCGACCGAGTAGAGCTGCTTGTGTCCGCGGGCGTCGAGACTGTCGGCGATCTTCTGGGCCTCGGCACGGGTCGCGTACCGGCCGACGCGGTAGCGATTGCCGTTGTCGTCCTGACGTACGACGAGCCAGGGCAGAGCGATGGTGCTGTCGTTCATCGCGCCCCTCCGCTTCCTGTCCGCGACCCGCCCCGCGCCTCGCCCTTTGAGGAAACCGCACTCCGCATATGCCCGAGCGTACGCCTTACCTTTACGCACCGAACACGGCTTTACACAAAGAGGTACGCAACCAGCCAGAACGCAGGGGGCGCACGAGACCGAACGCGCCGTGCGCGCGCCGTGACGCCTCCGGTCGGCGGGTTGCCGGGCACCTGGGGGACGACCTGCGGGAACGACGGGAAACGACCGGATTCCGACGGCCCGTGAGAGGCGGGGCGTGCGGGGGTTTCCGGGGGCAACTGCCGCAAGGGTGTGCGCTGTTTCACCCCCCTCGCTCGCCCACCCGGGGCCGGCTACTTCACGGGCAGGTGGTACGCCACTCGGTACCGGTCGGCCGGGATCACCACGTCGGCCGTCTCGACCGGGCGGCCCGAGGCGTAGTACGTGCGCTGGATGACCAGCACCACATGGCCCGGGACACCGCCCAGGGCGAGGAGTTCCTCGGCGAGGCCGGGACGGGCGCCGACCTCCTCGGTGACGTTGTCCACGATGACGTCGATGGCGCGCATCCGCTCGACGACGCCCATGCCGCCGAGCGGCCCCTCCTCGGGCAGCATCACGGGCGTACGGCCGGTGAGGGCGAGGGGCTCCCAGGAGGTGGAGAGCATCATCGCCTCGCCGCCCTCCCGGAAGACGTACCTCGTGCACATCACGCGGTCGCCGGGCTGGATGCCGAGCCGCTCGGCGACGGCGCGGCTCGCCGCCGTCTGCTCACTGCTGGACTCCCAGGTCCCGCGCGCGTGGACCTCGGCCTGCTCCTGACGGAAGGGTGTGGCCCCGTTCGCCGGGCGGTAGCCGGAGCGGGCGATCCGGCGCGGCTCCGGCCGCTCGCGCACATACGTCCCGGACCCGGAGCGGCCCTCGACCAGGCCTTCGGCCATCAGCACCTTGCGCGCCTCCAGTGCGACGGTGTCGGAGACGCCGTACTCCTCGCGGATTCTGGCCTGGGAGGGGAGGCGGGTGTGCGGGGGCAGCGAGCCGTCGACGATCTTCTTGCGGAGATCACCCGCGACGCGCAGGTACGCCGGCTGCTCACCGAATGTCACTGGCCGCTCCCATCAGGTTGTACAGACAGCAACAGCGTGGCAACCGTGGGTTCGGCCATGCAAGCAAAGGCCAGGGAATCACTCGATGTGATGACTTATCCGTGGGAGAGGCTTTACGCAGGCACTTTCTCCCCGCTATGGACGTCATCACACCTTGAGGCCACCGTCGCTCCCGCCGCCGCCGGTGCCCCCGCTGCCGCCCTCGGAGTCCTCGTCGTAGACGGGCGGGGTGGTGGCCAGTCCCAGAGCTTCGCGGGCGGTGACGGTCGTGTCGCCGTCGACGAAGTCGTAGGCGCTGTCGTAGTGCTCGTAGAAGGTGTCCACGTCGGTGGCCTCGGCCGCGGCGGTCCACTCCTTGCTCGCCTCCCGCATGTCCTTCACCAGGTCGGCGAGGGCGCCGCTGGTGTCGGCGGACCAGGAGCGCGCGCCCAGCGCCTTCGCCTGCGCGGCGGTCACCGCGGCGACCTTGCCCGACCAGGTCTGGTTGCCCTCCAGATCCTCCTCCGCGTACTCCTCGGGCTCCTCGTAGAGCACCTCGTCGACGGCGGCCATCGCCTTCAGGAAGGCCAGCTGGTCGGCGTCGAGGGTGCTCTCGTCGGCGCGCAGCGAACCGGTGAGGGTGCCGCCCTCGTCGGTGTGGGCGAAGACGCAGGTGATCTCACGGTCGCCCCAGCTCCAGCTCTCGCGGGTGGGCGTGAGGTAGTAGATGTCGACCTCGTCGGTCAGGGCCCAGGGGTCCATCGCGTAACTCTCGTGGAGCTTCCAGCACTTGTCCTCGGCGACGTCGCTGACGCGGCTGTCGCCCGGGTAGGAGCTGCCGGACAGCGGGACCGTGCCGAACACCTCGGCTTCGTGCTCGCCGGAGCAGGGCACCTTGTCGACGTCGTAGACGTCCTCGTCGAAGGTCGCGCCCGGTACGTCGAAGCACTCGCCCTTGGCGAGCGAGAGGCTGTTGTTGCCGTTCGCGCCCTCCTTGAACCCCTCCCAGGCGGCGGAGACGCCACCGGTGGCCAGCGCCACCACCCACAGCGCGAGCCCCACCGAGGACAGCGCCGCACCCGCGATCGCCATGCCCTTGCCCCGGTCCCCGCGCTTCTTGATCTGCACCAGCGCGATGATGCCGAGGATCAGCCCCACGGCCGGCAGGAAGCACATCACCCCGAGCACGAGCGCGGCGATGGCGACGCCGTTGACGGGGGCCGGCCGGTTGAGCGGCACGTACCCCTGCCCCCAGCCGGGATACGGCGGACCCGCGT
>NZ_BQUN01000188.1:207615-249514 GCF_026008495.1 Streptomyces sp. A012304 | reverse complement strand
TGGGGCTGGGGAGGCTGGTACGGGTCCTCGGGCTGGTGCGGCCCGGAGGGCGGAGGTATGGACACAGGTACCGTGCTCCTGGATCGGACGGAAGGGCTCAGAGGCGCCGGGACTGCGGTGCAGAACTGACGTACGACTGGGCGCATGGTAAGCGCGGTGGGAGCGGGGGCGGAACGCGGGGCGCGAATGCGGCGATACGGGCGGTGAACGCGCGCGCCACCCGCTGGGCGGCGGCGGGGCCGGCCGGGCGGAACACGGTGTTCTCCCCCGCCGGGGTCTGGCCACTGCCGGCCTTTCGTCTGCCCCTGGGCGCGCCCGGCCCGGGCCTCACCATGACCCCGGACCCACACCCCGCGCCCCCGCCGGTCACCGGCTGGGCCTCACTCCTCGAACGCGGTGTCCCGCGCCCGCTTCTCCCAGGCGACGACGTCCTCCCGCACCGCGTCCAGGTGCCCCAGCACCGCCGTCACCGCGTCGTCCCCGAGGGGCAGCCGCAGCGGCGTCCGCTCGGACTCCAGCGCGGCGAGGATGAGGGCGGCGGCCTTGGCCGGGTCGCCGGGCTGGGCGCCGTCGCCGCCCGAGACGAAGCCGCGGGTTTCGCCGACCTTGGAGTAGACGCCGCTGTCGGCGCTGGCCCCGGCCCGGCCGGCCTCGAACAGCCCGGTCCGGAAGGCGCCCGGCTCCACGATCAGCACCTTGATCCCGAACTCCCGCACCTCGTCGGCGAGTCCCTCGCTCATGCCCTCCAGCGCGAACTTGGTCCCGCTGTAGGCCGAGAAGCCCGCGAAGGACATCTGCCCGCCCATGCTGCTCATCTGCACGATCGCGCCCGAACGCCGCTCCCGCATGTGCGGCAGCACCGCCCGCGCCAGCGCCGCCGGCCCGAAGACATGCACGTCGAACAGGGCCCGCAGCTCGGCTTCCGTGGTCTCCTCGAAGGCGCCGACGTGCGTACGGCCCGCGTTGTTGACGAGGACGTCGATCCGCCCGTGCCGTGCGACGACGTCCGCGACGGCGGCCTGGGCGGCGGCCGTGTCGGCGACGTCCAGGGTGAGCGCCTCCAACTGGTCGGGGTGCGCGGCCACCAGGTCCGCCAGACCGTCCGTCCGCCGCGCCGCGCCCACCACCACGTCACCTGCGGCCAGCGCCGCCTCGGTGATCGCCCGGCCGAAACCGCTGCTCGCCCCGGTCACCAGCCACACCTTGTTCATGCCGACTCCCCGTCTCTTCCTGGAACTTGGTCGCTCTCGCACCACCGATCCTGCGGGAGAACACGGTTGCCCGTCCAAGACCCCCGGTGATAACCGATGGCTATGACGAGCACGGACGTACACCTGCGCGATCTGCGCTACTTCACCACCGTCGCCGAGGAACTGCACTTCACGCGCGCGGCCGAGCGGCTGTACGTGTCCCAGCCCGCGTTGAGCAAGCAGATCCGGGCGCTGGAGCGGCAGTTGGGGGTGGAGCTGTTCCGCCGCGACCGGCAGGGCGTGACGCTCACGGCGGCGGGCACGGCGCTGCTGCCGCACGCGCGCCGGGTCCTGGCCGGGTGGGCCGAGGGCGCGGCGGCGGTGGCGGAGGCGCGGGCGGCGGAACGCAGCACGCTGGTCGTCGGTATGAGCACCAGCCCCGGCCGCGGCGGCCTGCTGCCCGCGATCCGCTCCCGTTTCACCGCCGCGCACCCCGACGCCGTGCTCCGGCTCCGCCAGGTCCCCTGGGAGGACCCGACGGCGGGCCTCGCCGACGGGGAGGCGGACGTGGCCTTCGTCTGGCTGCCGCTGCCCGACGCCGACCGCTACGCCTGGACGGTGATCGCCGAGGAACCCGTCGACATCGCCCTCCCCGAGAGCCACCCCCTGGCCGACCGCCCCGAGATCGACTTCCGCGACCTGCTGGACGAACCGTTCCTGGCCCTCCCCGAGAGCAGCGGCCCGCTGCGCGACCACTGGCTGGCACTGGACGCCCGCGGCGGCCGCCCACCGGTGATCGGCGCCGAGATCGCCGGCACGGAGGAGACGTACGAGGCGCTGGTGGCCGGCCTCGGCATCTGCCTGGTCGCCAGGGGCAACGTCCCCCTCCTCACCCTCGGCGGCGTCACCACCCGCCCGCTCCACGGCGTCCCCCCGAGCCGCTACGTCCTGGCCTGGCGCACGGAGGACACCGGACGCCCGCTGGTGCGGGGGTACGCGGAGGCCTGCCGACGGGTCGCGGGGCGGGCGGGCGGAGCCCCGGAAGTTCCGGCCTGGGTTCGTCCGGAGCCGCGATCGGTCAGGAGTGGGTGACCTCGAGGCCGGAGATGCGGACCTCGCCGTAGTTGTCGTCGGCGCACGGCGCGGAGTTGCCGCAGTTGGCCTGCGTGTAGGCCCCTGCCTTGAAGTAGTTGGTGTCGCCGTCGTGCGGGATCGTGGCTTCGAGACGGCCGTTGTAGTACACATCGATCTCCCCGTCCTCGGCCACGAACTTGGCCTCGAACTCGGTGCCCAGCTCGTAGTCGTCGGTGACGAGGTGGTGGTGGCGGTCGTCGCCGTCGGTGATGTAGAGCCTGCTGCCTTCGAGGCGGAAGACGGTGACGTCGTCGTCCCCGCCATGCACCTGCGCGCCGACCAGGTACGGCCGCTTCTTGGGCAGCGCCGTGAACGCCTCCCTGACCACCAGCGTGTGGGTGCCGTCCGTGGTGGACCATTCGGCTTCGTCCTCGCCGCCGTCGGTCATCTCCCGCAGTTCGGCGCGCGGGTAACTGGAACCTCCGGTCGTCACACCGTTGACGGCGGCCCGGAACCTGACCGCGTCACAGCCGGACTCGGCGCGGAACCAGGGCTTGGCCGAGAACGTCGCCAGCTCGGGCTGGGTCACCTCGGTGGGGTCCTCCTCGTCACCGGTGGGCAGGGTGAGCTTCCAGTTCGTCAGGTCGAGGACCTCGGCAGGGTACGTGCAGTCGGCGACCGCCGGCCTGTGCACGGCCGGGGAGTCGGCGTGCGCGGACGGCGTGAGCGTGGCGGCGGAGACGGCGGCGGTGACGCACGTCAGCAGGACGGTCCGTGTGCTGGGCATGGGGAGGTCCTCCGTCGGGGGTTTCGGCGGGTGCTGACGCGAACCGTAGGCGTCGTCGCCGGGAGGGGTCCCGGAACCGCTGAGCCGCCGCGCATGCGTGCGACTGATGAAGGGTCTGGGTAGACACTGCGCACGGTCCTCCGCGCGCAGTACTTTGATCGGTGCGCACGGCTCGGCCTTGTGTGATCCGGACTCGACCGATGGGGGAAGATCAGTGCGTTCCGGGGACGAGTTCGCCGACCGCTATGTCCTCAAGGAAGTCATCGGCGCGGGGCGGGGCGGCGACGTGTGGCTGGCCCACGACAAGGTCGTGGGCCAGGACGTCGCGCTCAAACCGGAGCGGACGGACGGCGCGGGCGAGACGGCGGTGCGGCAGCTGCTGGGCGAACCGCGTGCGATGGCCAAGTTCCGCGGCCACCCCCACGTCGTCACCCTGTTCGACGTCGTGACCGTGCCGTCGGACGGAGACGGGGCGGACACGTACTGGTTCGTCATGGAGTACATGCCCGGCGGTGGGCTGGACCGGCAGCCGACGGTCTCTCCCGCGCGGGCGGCCCGGATCGGTGCCCAACTCGCCGACGCGCTCGCCGCCCTGCACGAGGAGGGCATCGTCCACTGCGACGTCAAGCCCGCCAATGTCGGGCTCACCCGGCGCGGTGACGCGAAGCTGCTGGACTTCGGGGCCGCCTACCGGGTCGGCGGCAGCGAGACCATCACGGTCAACGGCCCGTACAGCTACACCCCGGACTACGCCGCCCCCGAACTGGCCCGGGGCAACGTCCCCCGGCCGGCCTCGGACGTGTTCTGCCTGGCCGCCACCCTCCACGCCCTGGTCACCGGTGTGCCGCCGCGTGGCAGCGAGCCCGAGGAGCCCGAGGAGAACGACGACCGCCAAGAGGACCCGGACTCCTGGGAGAACACCGAGCGCCTGAGGCACCAGCGGGCCGAACAGGGCTTCGTCGCGATGGACCCCGACGCCGTGGGAACGCTGCACCCCGTCCTCTCCGCCATGCTCCGGCGCGACCCTCGACAACGCCCTGACGCCCGCGAGGTCAAGCGGTTACTGGAGGAGCTGGCCGGAGCCGAGCCGAAACCTCCTGGGGACACGGCCGCCACCGCGGCCGGACGCCGGCGTCGGCGGTCGCTGATCGCGGCCGCGCTCGGCGCGGGCGCCGTACTGGTCCTGGGACTCGTCGTCCTCCCCGACGACGGCGCCGGTGGGAAGGCCACCCCCGGGCCCGGTCGGAGCGGGTCGGCGCGGGCGCAGGCCCTGATCGGCGATCCGCACACGGCCGATGTGTGTGCCCTGGCCGATCCCGCCGCTCTCGACCAGTTCGGCGGCAGGGACGGGGACGTCCGCGTGGACGTGGACTACGGGAACTTCGACCAGTGCGACGTGCTCGTGGACGTCGACGACAAGAACCGGATCGACGTGTCGATCCGCCTCCTTCGGGGCTCGCCGCCGGAGGCGTCCGAGCCCTCCCGCACCGTCGGACGGATCGGCATCCGCGACGACGAGGCGGAGAGCGACGAGTGCACCAGGCTGCTGGCCGCCGACGGCAGCACCGAGGACACGCTGGTGAAGGTCCGCGTCAACATGGGCAGGGGCTCGGTGTTCGGCGGCAACGCGACGCTGTGCACCGTCGCCGACAAGGCCGCCACGAGCGCGGCCGAGGTCCTCGACCGGGGTCCGGTCCCGCGCCGTTCACCGGCCTACCCGCAGCGGTCGCTGGCCTGGGCGGACGCCTGCGAGCTCCTCGACGCCAAGGCGCTGTCCGCCGTTCCCGGCCTCAAGGTCGACGTGCCGGACGTCGGCGTCGCGAACTGGAGCTGCAAGTGGTCGAGCGACGTCGACGAGCTGGATGCGGAGGTGAGCTTCTTCCGCGACCAGCCCAAGTCCGCCCAGGACGGCACGGTCCTCACACTCAGCGGATACCGCACCGTCGTCGAACCGAACGACGACGGTGACACCTGCACGGCCTTCGTCGAGGACCACAGGTACACCGGCCAGGGCGCCGAGACCGCCGCCGAGATGGTGCGCCTGGAGGTCGCCGGCGAGCGGCCCACGGACGAGCTCTGCGGGATGGCCGAGGACCTCGCGGCCTCCGCCGCCGAATTCCGCGCGCGATGACACGGCAGGCGCCGCCGCCCCCTTCAGGGCGCGGAGTCCGGCCAGGCCGTGTCGTCCTCCATCCGGTCCAGGTCCGGCGGTACGAGCGTCGTGGACTCCACCAACCCCTTGATCAGGTTGTGCAGCAGGCGGTTGTCGCCGGGGCGGCCCTCGGACTTGTCGTGCAGCAGCGGATACCGGAACCCGGCGCGGTCCAGACGGCGCCGTACGGCCTCGATCCGGTGCTCGATCCTGCGCTCGTTCCAGCCCGCGTCCGGCCGGAGGTAGGCGAGCTGCTTGGCGGCCACGGAATACGACAGGGGGCGCGGGTCCTCCTCGTAGAGCAGGTACCGCTGGCCCAGGACGACCAGCAGCAGCCGTTCGTCTTCGTCGAGCGCCCAGATCTTCGGTGACACGGTCTCGGCGGTCCTTCGCGACACCGGCCCGTGGTCGTCGTGGCCCGCCACGTACAGCTCGACCAGGTGCTCACGGTAGCCGGAGCCCTTCACGAACAGCGGGGTGTAACCGGTGTCGAGGGGGATCGCCTCGGTGCTCAGGTGCATCATCCGGCCGCGCGGCAGCCGTACGAGCTGCTGCCCGGTGTTGCGCAGCCACCACAGTCCCTGGCGGTACGACAGCTCACCGTGCTGCCGGCTCACCCCCAGGTCGTCCACGCCGACCCCCAGGTCGACGTCCGGCTCTTCGCCGCGTCCGAAGCGGAGGGTCAGGCCCGGCCTGGGCGGGGCGCTGAGCTCATCGGTGACCGTGCGGGCGTGCAGGGTTCCGGGCGTGGCGGGCGCGACGCCGCGCGCGAGGCTGGTGGTGAGGGGCATCGCCGGTCTCCTCGGTTCGTGGACTTGCCGGTTGTGTGGGCCACTGGGCACGCGTACGACGTTCCGGCCAGTGTCCATACCCGCTGCGGGACCCCTCCCCGATCCCGGTCCGTACGAAGCGACGCGCCGCTCGTCCGGGAGCCGTCCCCGGACGCCCGTCCGCCGAGGTAACGGTCCGAGCCGCCGCTCACCGGACGACCAGCGGCTTGAACGCGGACCGCACATCGGACCCGGATTCCGTCACGTACTCGCTCGTCGAGTTCGCGGAGGTGTAGATGGACCACGGGCAGCTCGTGCCGCTGATCTGGATCGTGCGCTGGGCGACGAGCTTGCCCGTGCGCAACTCGTACACCTTCACCGGGACCGCGATCTTGTGGAAGGTCACGTTCGCGGAGGCGCCGGAGGACCCGCTCTTGTAGTACGAGCAGGTCTCGACGGCACTCCCGTAGGTCTGCTCGCCCATGCAGACCACCAGGACCGCGTCGGCGGCGCCGCCCGCCTTCCAGGAGCCGGGGAGCTGCTTGGAGAAGTCGGTGCCGTACTCGTCGTAGGCGTAGAACAGCGCGCGGTTGACGCCCTTGCCCATGGGCTTCGCTCCGCTGTACTTCGCCGGGCTGGAGCAGTACTCGGGCTGTGAGCCGGATCCGCCCGCGAGCAGGTGTTGGACACCTGCCAGCTCGATGCTCAGTGTGGCCTTCCTGGCGCCCTTGCGGGCCTGGCCCGCGAGGGCGTCGCCGGGGTACCGGTCGAGCAGCTGGTTGTAACGCGTGCGGGCCTGCTCCCAGCTGTCCTCGGCCATGAGGTCGTCGCCGCATCCGACGAGTGCGGCGGGCTCGGTCCGTTCGACCGTGTCGGAGGTCCGGTCCAGAACGTCGTCACTGTGCTCACGATCGCGGAGCCAGTCGGTGACGGTGACGGTGTCGCAGGGGTCCTTGGCGGGCAGGCCACTGAGGAATCCGTTCAGGGCCGCCTCGACCGTCTTGTCGTTGCCGGGCTCCGCGAGCACCGCGGCGAGGGTACCGAAGCCGTCCTCCAGGGCGTCGGTGTCCCCGGTCAGCGCGGTGGTCAGATCGGTCCGGGCCGTCTGCAGCCGCTCGCAGGCTCGTACGGCCTCGTCGCCGCGGGCGGCGAGCGGCGCGTCGGCGACGCGGTGCCCGAACCACACCTCGTGCTGGGCTTTCAACACCCCGGCGCAGTCGCCGCGTTCGCGGGCGTGGGTGACGCTCTGCCCGATCCGGGAGGCGTCGTACCGCAGGAGACCCACGGCCAGCAGCACCGGCAGCGTGACGCCGAGCGCCACCAGACGCTGACGGCGTACCGCGACCCGGTCAGCGCCTCGGCCGGCCAGGTACCACCCGTGGATGATGACGGCCGCCCACCATACGAGCACGGCGATCTCGTACGACGCGTCTTCGGTCGCGACCAGCCGGGAGGCCGACACCACGGTGCCGGCCACGGCGGCGACGGCGAGTCTCCACCGCCCCATCAGCAGGTAGCCGATGCCGAGCAGGGAGGCGTTGCCGAGGGCGACGGCCACCGGGTCGTGCGCCCTGCCCTCGGCCGGTGCGGGCTCCGGCACCACGGGCGGCCCGGCGGCGTACGTCGGGTTGCTCATGCTGGTCTCCCCCGTTCGCAGCGGTCTGGGTGCCCGCATGGTGCGGCTCCGCTCCCGGGAGGGGTCCCGGAGCGCGCCCCAGGCCACCTCTGCCCCGCTTCCCCGGGACCCCTCCCGAGTCGCGACCCGCACAGTGGGCGGGGTCTTTTCCCCGGGCGAAGGGTGAGCTGATGGCGGAGGAGAGCGTCGAGGTCGTGATCTCGGCGGACGGCACCGTGGAAGTGCACGTCCAGGGAGTCTCGGGCACGCGGTGTCTGCAGGACACCGACGAGTTGGTCCGGCTGCTCGGCGGGGCGGTGGAGCACCAGGTACTCACCGAGGACGCCTACCAGCAGGACGCGGCCGAGCAGCAGGACCGCCTGTGGCAGGGATGAGCGGCCCGGGCACGCCGTGGCGGCTGCATGCCGTGGTGCCCCGAAGTGCCGCCAACGGTCCGGGAGTCCGGTACGTCGTCTGGAGCCAGGGATGCGCTCTGGGCTGCCCGGGGTGCTTCAACCCCGGGACCCACGCCGCGGCGGGCTCCGGTCTCGTGCGCGGGGCCGGCGAGGTGGCCGCCGAGGCGCTGGCTGACGCCGCGCGTCTGGAGGGCGTCACGCTGACCGGTGGTGAGCCGCTGGAGCAGCCCGCCGCGGTCGCCGCGTTCTGCGCCGAAGTACGGGCGCGCAGCAGCCTGTCGGTGATCGTGCTGACCGGGTTCACCCGCGCCGAGATCGAGGCGGACCCCGCACGGTCCGCGGCCGTCGCCAACGCCGATCTGGTCGTCGCCGGCCGCTACAACGCGCGGTTGCGGCTGGCCCGGGGGCTGCGCGGCTCGTCGAACAAGGAGTACTGGGCGCGTACCGGGCGCTACTCGGCGGACGACCTGGCCGCCGTGCCGGAGCTGGAGATCACCGTCGGGGACGACGCGACGGTCACGTTCACCGGGATGGTCGCGCCGGGAGGGGAGTTCTGAGTGGGAACCGTGGGCATCGCCGACGAGATCCGGCTGTATCTGCGCGCCCGGGTGGCGCTGATCGTCCTCGTCACGGTCGAGGAGCAGCGGGCGCTGGACGTGCTGGACCAGGTGCGGCGGGACCGGGATCCCGCCTCCGACCTCGTCACCTGGGACATCGCCGACGGGCTGGAGTCCGCGTCGGGTCGGCAGCTGCCCAAGGCGGCCACTCCGCCGGACGCGCTGAACAAGATCAAGGAACTGGCGCAGAAGGAGCCACGCCGCCGCGACCTGTATGTGCTCAAGGACTTCCACGCCTTCTGGGAGCGCGACCCGGCGGTGCGCCGGCGTCTGCGCAACCTCGCCCACAAGCTCGTCTTCACCGGTTCCTCGCTGATCGTGACCACTCCGGTGCGCGGCATTCCCGTGGAACTGGGCGACGACGCCGTGGTGGTGGAGATGCCGCTGCCCGAGGCCGACGCGCTGCGCCGCGAGCTCGACCACCTCGTCGACCGCACCAAGGGCGTGAAGTCCACGCTCACCCCCGCGGGCCGAAGCCGCCTGGCGCAGGCCGCGCTGGGCCTGACCGCCGCCCAGGCGCGCCGGGCCTTCGCCAAGGCCATCGTCCGCGACGACGTCCTGGACGACCGCGACATCGACGCGGTGCTGGCCGAGAAGAAAGCCGTCATCCGGGAGAACGAGGCCCTGGAGTTCTACGGCGCCGAGGAGAGCCCCGACGACCTGGGCGGCCTGGACGTGCTCAAGGAGTGGCTGCGGCTGCGCGAGCGCGCCTTCGGCGACGCCGCCCGCGAGTTCCGCCTGCCCGCCCCCAAGGGCATCGCGCTGATCGGCATCCCCGGCACCGGCAAGAGCCTCACCGCGAAGATGATCGGCGGGCTGTGGCGGTTGCCGCTGCTGCGCCTGGACGTCGGCGCGCTGTTCGGTTCGCTGGTCGGCGAGTCGGAAGAGCGGGTGCGCCGGGCGCTGCGACTGGCGGAGACCGTCTCTCCGTGTGTGCTGTGGATCGACGAGGTGGAGAAGGCACTGGCGGCCGGCGGGCACGACGGCGGCACGTCTCAGCGGGTGTTCGGCACGGTGCTGACCTGGATGCAGGAGAAGACCGCGCCGGTGTTCGTGGTGGCCACCGCGAACGACGTCAGCGCGCTGCCCCCGGAGACACTGCGCCGCGGCCGGTTCGACGAGGTGTTCTTCCTCGACCTGCCCACCGAGGAGGAGCGCCGCGAGATCATCACCGTCCACCTGCGCAAGCGCGGCCGCAAGCCGGAGATGTTCGACGTGTACCGGCTGGCCCGGGACTGCGACGGGTTCGTCGGCGCCGAGCTGGAGCAGGTCGTCGTGGACGCGATGTACGAGGCGTTCGCCGAGGAGCGCGACATCACCACCGACGACATCGCCCGCGCCGCCGCCCGCACCGTGCCGCTGAGCCGCTCCCAGCGCGAGGTCATCGAGGACCTGCGCGCCTGGCTGCGCGAGGGCCGCGCCCAGTCGGCGTCCTTCGCGGGGGCGGCGCAGGCGGCCGAGCACCAGGTTCCGGTGCTGGAGGTGTAGCGGAGGTGGCACGGCTGACGGAGGACGGCGCGGCCCGGCTGCTGCGGCGGGCCGCGCGGCGGAGCGCGGACGGCACGCGGGGGGTGCGGGCCCGCTGGGCGTGGCGGCGGCTGGTGCGGGCGTGCGCCTGCGGGGACGCGGCGGCCCAGGAGGCCGTGCGGACCGCTGAGTTGCCGGACACGGACGTACTGGAGCTGCTGGCGGCGGGACCGGTCGAGCCCGCTGACCGGGCGGCCTATCTGACGCTGATCGGGCAGCGGGCGCAGCGGCAGGCCCTGGACCCGGACGGGGCGCGGCTGGCGCTGGCGTACTGGACGGCGACGGTGGAGACCCGTGGGCGGCTGCGCGCGGCCATGGCCGCCGAGGGCGACGGGGAGGCGGTCCGCGTCGTCGTCGGCGGCGAACAGCGTGACCGCGTCGCCGCGATGTCGTCCGAGGACCTGGACTACCTGGGACGCCAGTTGGCCGAGCACCGGCGCTGGGACGAGCTGCGCTGGCTCGCGCTCGACCTGCCGTTGGCCAAGGCTGGGGCGACCGCTCGTCTGCTGCCCGCCGAGGAGCGCACCGGAGAGCGCGGTGTCCTCCTCACCGCGCTGTCGGCATTCCCTGCCGAGCAGTTGGCCGCCACGGTCGAGAAGCTGCCCCGCGATGCGGTGACCTCGTACACCGTCGGCATGGGGATGCGGGTTTCCTTCTCCCCTGACCAGGCCGAGATCGCCGTGGTCGCGGCGCGGTCGTCACCCGGCGTCACCGGGCCCGACGGTTTGATGGAGACCATTCGCATCGCGACCGGCGAGAGCGTCCCGCATGTCCGCCGGGAACCGGCGGCACAGCAGGCGAGGAGGAGGACGGGCCTGCTGTCGTGGGTGACGGCCCACTCGGTGCTGCACCTGGGCGACGAGCTCTACCGCATGGATCTGCTCCCGGGGAACCCGCCGGTCCAGGCCCTGATCCGGGTGCGTCCCGAGTACGAGGAGATTCTCCTGAAGGGCCCGGACGTGGTCTCCGGAATGGGCCGGGCGAGCACGGGCGTCGTCGCGGTCACCTCGTCCGGGCTCGTCTTCGTCGATCGCGGCGCCTCCCGCCCCAGGCATGTCGCCGTTCCCCGGATCGCCGCGGAGGCCGGCGCGCTCCTCGGGCCTGAGCCGCACACCGGTCATCTCCTGTGCGACATCACGACCCTCCCGGAATCCCGCTTGATCGCGATCGCCACCTCCCGCTCGCTCCTCGTGGTGGACGAACAGGGGACCGTACTCCACTACAAAGCCGGCGGCGCGACCACGGCGAGCTTCCTCGGCCCGCAGGCGCTGGCATTCGTCACGTACTACTCCGGGTGGGGACACCCGCGCAAGGTCCAGGTCCTCTCCGCGTCCGGTCGTGTGCCACTCGACGGCGAACATCCCCCGGAGCGGGGCGTGTTCGACCGGATCCGGACGCTCGCGTCGGGAGACCGGCCGTACGGTCCCGCGGAAACAGCGGCATTTCGAAGAGCGCTCACGACCCTGTCGGAGCATCCCCTCGATTCCCCCTTCGCCACAGAGCTGCACCGGCTGGCCCACGACCGCCGCGACCTGATCGCGGTGTCCACGCGTGCGGACGTGATGGTCACCGCGGTGAAGTCGCGCGCCGAGAGCACCGCCGTCGATGCCATCGAGGTACACGACGCTCACCTGCCCGCCGCCCGCGAAGCCCTGGAACAACCGCTGCTGCACGCCACCCCGCGGCAGTGGCACCGCGTGCGGGAGCTGGCTACCAAGGTCGGTGATCCCGAGGTGCGCAAGGCGCTGGATCTCCTGGCACACGCTCTCGCGGACCGCTTCGGCGCCGATGTCGCACTCGGCGCCGGGCCCGTGGCCGCGGGCGGCCCGCACGACATCGCCCTCGGCGGACACGGGGAGAGGTGAAGCGCATGCGTCCACGCACCGCCGCGCTCGTCCTGCGGCTTCCCCTGCGCAGGGACTCGCCGCGCCGCCGTGAGGCACTCGGCACCCTGGTCCGCGCGGCCGTCTGCGGCGCCTCCGACGCCCTGAGCGTCGTCACCCGGATCGCGGAGGCCGAGGGTGCCGACGGTGCCGAGGCGCTGTGGCGGGTGTGGCTGACACCGTCGGTGTCCGGGCGGGGTTCGCAGCGGTGGGCCTCCGCGTTCGTGGCCGGGCTGCTCGACACGGCGGCGCCGGTTCCGGCCCGGGTCGTCGACGCCGCCTGGACTGACTGGCTCCATGCCCACCACCCCGAGCTGTGGTCGCTGCTGGAGCGGTACGGCCGTCCCGCGACAGAGGCCGACGGCCGAAGGAACCTGCTCAGCCGCCTGGCACTCGGCGAGCAGGGCGTGGCACTCCCCCCGGCCCTGCTGGCCGGGGAAGCCGTCCGATTCGATCATCCGATCGGGGACGCCGCCCGTGCCCGCCTGCTCGCGGGCGACGATCCCGCGGCCGTCGACCTCGTCTGTCGTCACGCGACGGCGGCGGCCTCCTCCGATGCCCTCGCCTTCTGCCTCGCCCACCGTCTCGCCCCGTCCGACGAGGTCCAACGCGCCCTGTTCTTCGCACGGACCAGGCAGCGGGACCAGTACTGGGCGCTGGACCCCGACGGCGCGTTGCTGGCGCTCGGCTACCGGACCCTGCCGGCCGGGGAACGAGCGTCGCTGCGGGAGGCGATCACCGCGCTCGGCGGCGTCGACGTGCTGCGCGTCCTCGCCGGACAAGGCACCGGCGGCGATGGCCACCTCTCCCTCACCGAGAAGGAACGTGCCTTTGTCGTAGGTGAGCTGGCACAGCGACAGGACTGGGACCGGCTGTGGTCGCTCGTCATGCTGATGCCGCTTCCCGAAGCCGTGGACGCCGCACGCCACTTCGGCGACCGCGAACCGCCGGGCCACGCACAACGCCGTGTGGTCGAGGCCCTGCGGGCCGCGGACCCAGCGGGCGTACGCGGCTGCGCGCAGGCCCTCGGCGCCCCGCACGCCCCGCATTCCCGCGTCGAACTCGCCGCCCTCGACCCGCGCATCGCGGACGTCCATGATGTCGCGTTCTCACCCGACGGCACCCGACTGGCCTTCGCCGCCGGAGGGCTCGGCAACCTCGCCGGAGTCATCGACGTGCGCACCGGAGCGCTGGAGCGCGTGTACGCCGGCTTCACGGATCCGGTGAAGCGGGTGACGCACCTGGGATCGGACACCCTCCTCGTCGTCACGGAGGCGTCGGGAAAGCGGAAGCACGGTCCCGGGAAGCCCATGGTGCATCGCGCCGACCCCAGCGGCATCCGGCCCCTCGACTTCACCGACGAGTCGCGGCACGTCACCGTCACGGGCGTGGACCGCGTCGCCGGCGACCGGGCCTTCGCCGTGACCGCCGGGGCCTACGACTGGGACGGCAACCTGGAGATCGCGGTGTTCGTCGCGGGTCCCGACGGTCCACTCGTCCGGAGCCACGTGGTGGCCGGCCTCGCCGGGGGGCCGTCGACGGTCACCGCTGTCCGCCCCGACGGACGGATGATCGCCGTCCTCGGCGGTGAGCCCGACGCGTACGCCGTCGTGGCCGACCTCGCCGGTTCCGGCGTCACCCGGTTGAACACGGGATCACCTCTGGGCGCGGGCGAGCGGCTGCACGCCGCCATGTCCCCCTCCGCGCTGGTGCGGTGCACCTCCCGGGGCGACCTGCGCCTGTGGCACGCACCGTTCACCTCGGCGGCGCGGCCCCGGCGGATCCTCGTCCGGTCACCCGAGGCGGCCCCGATCGGGGTGGCCTGGTCGGCCGTGCTCGACCGCTTCGTGGCGGTGAGCGAGTCGCACCTGAACCTGCTCGCCGTTCCGTCGTCCCCCGGCAGCCGCATGCCCCGGAACCTCGTGGGCGAGACGATCACCCGCCCGGGCCGACGCGTCGCCTGGGCGGGGTGCCCGGTGCGTATCTCGCCCCGGGGCGACGTCCTGGCCGTTCCCGGCCGGGGCGGCACCGTCGACCTGTACTTCCTGGCCCTGCTCCGGACCTGTCTGGAGCACCGGTTCCGGCACGACGTGGAGATCGGCGCGGTGAGGAGGGGGGCGACCGTGCCCGGCTCCGAGATCGAGTTGGGGGGATGAGGATGGCGGAACGCGGGCTCACCGCGGACGATGCCGCCCTGCTGCTGCATAGGTCCGCGCGCCGGCGCGCCGACGGCTCCCGGGGGGTGCGTGCCCGGCACGCCTGGCGGCGGCTGGTACGGGCCTGCGCCGCAGGCGATCCCGCCGCGCAGGACACCGCACGCGCCGCTGCCGCGGGCCTGCGCGAGCGGGACGCCCTGGACCTCGCGGCCGCAGCACCGGAAGAGCCCACCGACCGTGCCGCGTATCTGGTCCTCATCGGGCAGTTCGCCCAGCGTCGGGCGCTGGACCCCGACGGGTCGTTGCTGGCCCTCGCCTACCGTGCCGCCCCGCCCAGGATCCGCGCACGGCTGCGTACGGCCATGGCCGCCGAGGGCGACGGCGAGGTCATCCGGGTGGTGGTCACCGGCGACCGGCGCGACCGGGTCGCCGAGATGTCGTACGACGAGCTGGACTACCTCGGACACCATCTGGCGGAACGGCAGGACTGGGCGGAGCTGCGCCGCCTGGTGCGCGACCTGCCCCTGGCCAAGGGGGCCGCGGCCGCCCGCCTCCTGCCGGTGACGGAGCGCACGGACGGGGTCGTGGGCCTGCTCGCGGGGGCGTCGGCGCCCTCCCCCGAGCAGCTGAGGGCGCTCGTCGACCGGCTGCCACGGGACGCTCCGATCACGTATGACGTCAGCGGGGACCACCAGGGCGCGTCCTTCTCCCCCGACACCTCGGAACTGGCCCTGAGGTACGCCGTGCGGAAACGGGGACTGCCCAGGGAACTCCGCGTGGAGACGCTGCGGATCGGCACGGGCGACATCACCCGTCGGTTCGCCGGAAGCACACCGACGGCAGCGGAGACCGAGACCTCGATCCTGCATCTCGGCGACGAGATTCTCGTCAAGCTGCGCGCCGGGGACGAACTGTGCCGGATCACCCGGATCCTGCCCGTGTACGAGACCGTCGGCGCGGCGACAGCCATGTCGGACCTGCGCAGGACGAGCCGCGGCGCGGTGGTGCTCTGTCCCGGTGGTCCGGCCTTCGTCGACCCCGGCGCGCTCGGGCTGCGGCACGAGCCGACCGCGCTCTCCGCTCCGCCCGGGACGGACAGGGGCCGGCGGTGGATCAGCGTCTGCCACACGCTCGCTACGCTGCCGGCGGCCCGCCTGATCGCGTTCTCCGACCTCAGGAACGTCTACGTGACCACCGAGGACGGACAGCTCCTCCACGCGATGCCCCTGTACCGCAGGGTCGGAGGGGATTCTCTGTTCTCCCCGGTGCTGTCCTTCCTCTCACGGAACTCACTGGCACTGCACCAGAACGCGTCCCGGGTCAGCGGTCAGTCGACCGAGATCTGGGAGTTCGGACCGGACGGCGACCCGCGCCGCACCGAGCACCGGCTGGGAGTGCCACGGAAACGGTGGCCCGACGACACATGGCGCGTGCCGGTCCTGGACGACGCCTTCGCCGCCCGTGTGTACGCCTCCGGGACCAGCCGGCTCGACATCGACCTGCCGTGGCTGCGGTACCCGCAGTCCGCCACAGCGGGAGTGGTACGGCAGCGCCTTCTCACCCTGACTCCGGGACAGGACATGTTCGTCGTGAGCCGGACCGGGGCCGATGACGGCTTCGAGGTCCACAGCCCTCATCTGCCCACCGCGCGCACGCTCCTCGAACGGCCGCTCCTGCACGGCCGACCGCAGGACGTACGGCACGTACAGGACCTGCGCTCGAGGATCGGTGACCCCGCGGTGCGGGACGCGCTCGACCTGCTGGCGACCTGTCTCATCGACCGCTCGGGCGGCGACATCGCCCTCGGCCGCACCGATGACGTCCCGGCGGGCGGGCCCACCGACCTCGCGCTCGGCGGCGGCCGGCGCGACCCCGAGGACCGACACCGGCAGCGGCACATCACTCACCAGGGAGAGGCATGACCACCCGTATCGGCATCGACTTCGGCACCGCCAACACCGTCGTGGCGGGCTGGGACCACGAGGCGGGCCGTGGCGTCCCCCTCCCGCTGCCCGGCGTCGACCTGCTGCGCGAAGCCGGCCCCGGCCCCACTCAGCGGGTGGTGCCCTCCCTCATCGCCTACGCCCACGACGGCACCACCCGCCGCCTCGGCGCACAGGTCACCCCCGCGATGAGCGACGACCCCGGCTTCACCGTCTTCGCCTCCACCAAGAGCAACGTCGCCGGACACGCCTACGACGCCGCCCGCCCGGTCGGCGACCGCAAGATCACCGGCCGGGAGGCGGCCACCCAGTTCCTCAGCGACATCATGGCGCTGGCGCTGCTCGCCATCGAGGACGACGACCTGGAGATCGTCGCCACCGCGCCCGTGGAGTCCTTCGACGGTTACCGCGACTGGCTGGTGCGGGAAGTCCGCGACGGCCTGCCCACCGCCCGCCTCCGCGTCGTCGACGAAGCCACCGCGGCCGCCGTCGGCTACAGCGCCCGGCTCAACCCCGGCGACGCCTTCGCCGTCGTCGATTTCGGGGCCGGCACCCTCGACGTCTCCGTCGTGCGCGTACAGGAACCGGACGCCGCGGGGTCCGGCGCCGGTGTGCGCACCATCGCCAAGCGGGGCCTGGACCTGGGCGGCAACACGATCGACGCGCTCCTCGCCGAACACGCCATCGGCCACCTGTCCCTGCCGCACGGCGACCAGATCGGCCGCAACCAGGTCTTCCGCCGCCTCCTGGCCTCCGCCGAACGGGCCAAGCGGGAGCTGGCCACCACCGAGCGGGCCGTGATCAGCGCCGCCGACGCCCGCACCGACCAGGTACACCAGGTCACCGTCACCCGCGACGAGTTCGACGCGCTGCTGCGCGACAAGGGCGTGCTGCGCCGGATCAACCAGGCCCTGCGCTCCTGCCTGGACTCCGCCGTGGCCCGCGGCTTCGGCACCGAGAACATCCGCAACGTCTTCCTCGTCGGCGGCAGCTGCCTGATCCCCGCCGTACAGGACCTGGTCCATCTGCATGTCGAACCCGATGTCGTACGCCTGGACCGGCCGTTGGAGGCGGTGGCGGCCGGGGCGGCCGGCATCGCGGGCGGCAGCGAGCTGTTCGACCACATCCAGCACGACTACGCGATCCGGCACGTCGACCGTGACACCGGGAGCTATCAGTTCGAGACGCTGGTCGAAGCCGGCACCCCCTACCCCACCGAGGAGCCCGTCAGGACCCTCACCGTCCGGGCGGTGCACGACACGCAGCGCAAGCTGGGCCTGGCCGTGTACGAACTCGCCCACGCCACCTACCGCGACGCCGCGGCCGAGCTGGAGATCGCCTTCGACGCGAGCGGCGGCGCCCGCACGGTGCCCGTCACCCCGCAGCAGCGCCAGCAGCGGTCCATGCTCTGGCTCAACGAAGACAGCCCCACCTTCCTGGAAGCCGACCCTCCCGCCACGGCCGGGGAGGACCGCTTCCGCCTGGAGTTCCGCATCGACGCCCACAAGCGCCTCACCGTCACCGCCTACGACCTGCGCCGCCAGACGCTGGTACTGGACCGGCAACCGGTCGTCCGGCTCGCGTGACACCCCCCACCGGCGTTCGCCACTCGCCGACTCCCCCACGCTCGGCTTCGCTCGCGCGGGAGGGCCCCCATCGCGTCGACTCCCTCCTCCGCCCTGCATCCGCACGCACCACACCCCGCTCGGGCCGGCCGAAAGGCACCACGCCTCGGAGCCGACCTGATCCACAAGACACCCCCTGGCCGAAGGAGACCGCGATGTCCCACTTCACCCGCGTCCGCACCGCGCTGCGCGAACCCGACCTGCTCGTCCAGGCCCTCGCCACGCTCGGCTTCACCACCGTCGAGACCCACGACACCCCGCAGCCCCTCTACGGCTACCAGGGCGACGCCCGCCCGGAACGCGCCGAAGTGATCGTCCGCCGCGCCCACATCGGCCGCCTCAGCAACGACATCGGCTTCCGCCGCCGCGCCGACGGCACCTTCGAAGCCGTCATCAGCGCGTACGACAGGTCCCGCTACAACGAGCCCTGGCTGACCGGACTGGCCCGCGCCTACGGCCACGCCGCCGCGCTGCGCTACGCCGAGGACAACGGCTACGAGGTGGACTCCGACGTCGAGGAGAACGGCCGACGCCGCCTTGTCCTGCGCCGCTACACATGAGAACCGCGCGCCCCGGAACACCGACAGGCCCTACCGGCACCCGGGCCGACACCGAGGCGACGGGCGCGCGGGACCCCTCCCGGGCCCCCGCGTTTAGAACGGTCCCATGACCACTTCGGAAACATCGGCCCGATGCCGTACGGCCAGGCTGTCTGCGGCGCGCGGCCCGGCGGGGACCGTCTGCGCCCTGGCCCTCGCCGCCGCGCTGACCGGCTGCGGCTCCGACTCGGGCGACGACACGGGGGCGCCCACACCGGCCACGACCTCGCGTTCGGCCGAACCATCCCCCGCCTCGCCCACGCCGACGAAGCCCTCCTCGTCGCCGTCGCCGACCGCGGTGAAGCCGATGAAGCCGTCGACACCGGCCGAGCTGCGGGCGTGTACGGACGGAAGCTGCACGATCGTCGTGACGAAGGGCACCGAGATACCACGCGCCGCCGGCCTGCGGGCGGGACCCTTCACGGTGAGCGCCGTCGGCGCCGAGGGCGTGGACCTCAGCTCGGTCGACGCCAGCGGATTCACCTCCAACCTGCTGGGGCAGCGCCCCGACCAGGGCGGGCCCTCCACCGTCAACGAGCTCTCGATCGCCGTCCTCGCCATCGCGGGAGACACCGCGAAGCTGCGGCTCTTCCCGGCGAAGTAGGGCGAGTGCCCCGGGCCCATGGGCCCGGCTCGCGGTCCGGATCAGAATGCCGGCGCGGCCTGCTCCTGCCGCGGTCCCTGACCGCGTGCCTTGAGGAGCGCGTCCCGTAGGCGGTTGTGGGTCATGGCCAAGCAGGCGTGCACCGCGCCGCGTGCCACCGAGAGTCCCAGGACCTGGGAGACGGTCGTGATCCGGGGGGTGGCCGGCAAGGACTGTTCGAGTCGCTTGCGTACCTCGGGGAGCACCTCGTCCACCAAGGGGCGCAACCGGCCGACGAAGTAGACGGATTCGGGATCGAGTGTCACGGCGACGATGCTCACGGCGGTCGTGACCGCCGTCGTGAACGCCTCCACCGTCTCGGCACGGGCTCGATGGTCCTGGGGTGCCAGCCACAGGTCCTCGACGCGTTCGATGTCCAGTCCGTGTTCACGAGCGAACTTCACAAGCCCCGCGGTGCCCAGCAGCCCGTCGAGGGTGCGGCCGTCGATGCCCGAGGAGAGGGAACCGATGTCGCCGAAGGCAGGAGTACGTCCCCGAGCCAGTTCCTGATCCCTACAGGTGGCGAAACTCAGGGTGCTGCTGACGCTGAACAGGGCGGCGTCATGGACGCTCGCGTCGTCCATGAGCACCTGGAGCAAGGACGCGTTCGCGTCACTGTCGAAGGTCACTGGAGCATCGACGAGCTTTTCGACCGTTCGGTGGAGGTCTCTGCCGGAGTAGATTCTCATCGCATCGGCAGGCCGGAAGACCTCGGCACCGTCGCGGACATGGGCGGGCAGTGCCGCGACGACCTGGCGCAGTGGCCCTCGCGCGCAGGCGCTGGTCTGCTCGATCAGGTCGACCAGCCACCGGCCGGCAGCGGGGACGTCGTGGTGCTCGACCGTCGGAACGGTCACATGTCCGATCTCACGGCCGCGTAGGTCGGTCACCAGCACGCCGGTGGTCAGGGCGCCGAAGCTGACCCCCACGACGTGTCCGGCCGTCTCGGGCACATCGAGGTACGTCGACGGACGGCCGCGTCCGGCGACGGCGTCGACTCCCCCGTCCACGACGAACCCGTCGGAGCGCAGATCCTCGACGGCCCGCGACACCGTCGCCTTGCTCAACCCCGTGAGCTCGATGAGCTTGTTCCGGGTCAACGGCGCATGGGAGAGAACCACGTCAAGGACACTTGCCTTGTTGTAGTCGCGCGGTGTGGGGTTGATGCTGCTCACCTCATGACCTTAGCGAGACCGTACGCGGCCCGAACCAGTGGTATCTGCCGGACTTGCGGGCAGTTCGTCGCCGCCTCAGTGCCGCCGCTCAAGGCCTGTCAGGGCGGGTGCTCAGCAAGCGGGCCACGACCTCCTCCATGGCGACGGCCATGGCCCGCTCCACGTTGACCCAGTCGTCTCTGGCGTGCTCCAGCAGGTAGTCGCGACGCTCGGGCACTCGCTCCGCGCGCCAATGGGTGACCAGCGCGCGAAGTGTGAGGCGTGCCAGCGCGGCGACAGGCAGGAGCGGGAGTTCGGTGTCCTTGATCGGCCGGGCCCGCTCGTATCCCGCGACGAAGCCGCATGCCTCACGCCAGGGATCCCCTGGTGTCCGGCCGAGAAGGTTCGCGAGAGACACGGCAGGATCGAAGATCAAAGCACTACGCATGCTGTCACCGAAGTCGATCACTCCTGTGACGAAGCTGTCCGTGCGCGGATCCACCAGGACGTTGTAAGGGCTGTAGTCACCATGGATCACTTGGGTCTCGAGATCACCCAGCCTCGGAACAACGGCCTCGCGGAAAAGGCGGAACACTTCTTGTGCCAGCCGACGGTGCACGGCGCCGGGCGTGTACTCGATGAGCTCCCGCAGCTGGTCGAAGTGCCGAAGGTCCCACACAAGGCGCCGCTCGTCCGCTGGATGCCTGAATGACCGCAGTGCCAGATCCACTCGCCCGAGCATCTGCCCGGCCTTGGCAAGCTGGTCGGGATCGGGGTTCGTCCGCGCCAGGACGGCACCTTCGACGAAGTCGAAGACGCGCAGGACTCGAACCCCGCCGTCTTTCGTCTCGATCGGTACGTTGTCGCTGCCTTCGACGGTCTCCTTGACCCGCTGGACGGGGAGATGAGGAGCTTCGGTTTCGAGGTGGCGCATCACAGCCGTCTGCAGAGCCACGACAGCTACCGCCTCGTCGGGCGGGGAGACCTTGACGAGATGGTCGGCCGTGGCGGTCCGCAACCGGAACGTGTCGTCCTTCTCGGTTGCCAGCCGTTCGAGATGTCCGCTCAGCCGGTAGTGCCGGGCGACGAGGGCGTCCACCACGTCCGTCTCGATGGGCTCGTGGGACGATGCCAGGCCGCTCTCCTCGAACAACTGCTGGGCGATACGTGCGGGGGGCGAGGTGTTCACGTTCGGTCCCTTCGGCTTTCGGCCTGCTACAGGCGCGTCTCGGCGATCTCCGCGAAGGTTTCGAGGAATCGCGTCACGTCGGCCGAGTCGAAGGCCAGCGGCGGCCGGATCTTGAGCACATTGACTCCTTCCCCGGTGCCGCTGATGAGGACGCGACGCTCGCGCATGTCGTTGATGACGTGGTCGGCGCGGACACGATCGGGCTCCAGCGACTCCCGGTCCTTCACCAGTTCGACGCCCACGTACAGGCCACTGCCGCGGACCTCCGCGACGTGGGGAGACTCGCGAGTGATCTCCTCGATGCCGGCTCGAAGGGCCCTGCCGTTGTCGAGGACCCGCTGCCGCACGTTCTCCGCTTCGAAGACGTCCAGAACCGCGGCACCGGCGGCAACCGCGATCGAACTGCCCGCGAAGGTATTGAAGTAACGGACATTCTGCCCGAACTCTTCGCACACCTCGGGCCTGAACACCACGCCGGAGATCGGCATGCCGTTGCCCATGGGCTTGCCCATCGTGACGATGTCCGGAAGCACCCCGTGGCGGCTGAACCCCCACATCGACTCTCCGAGCCGGGCGAATCCCGACTGGACCTCGTCGGCGATGTACACGCCGCCCGCGGCGTGCACCTCCTCGACCATGTCACGCAGGTAACCGACGGGATCGGTGAAGATGCCGTCGCTCGAGTACGCGCAGTCGGTGATCAGCGCCGCAAGCCTGTAGCCGTGGCGCTCGAGGTCGCTGATCGCGCCGCGCACCTGGCTTCGCATGTGGTCGGGAAGCGATGAACCCGGCGGGACGAGTCGCGGATCAGGAGCATCGATGAGCCGCACATTCGGCCCGAGCGGTGACCCGGCGCCGAGCGTCGGCGAGAAGCTCGCGACCTCGCGAGTGAGACCGTGGTAAGCCCAGCGAGTCACTACGATTCCCTCGCCGCCCGTGTGGTGGCGAGCCACGCGCACGGCCAGGTCGTTCGCCTCCGACCCGCTGCACGCGAAGCTGACCCTCGAGAGCGCTTCGGGCATGGTCGCCACAAGGCGCTCGGCGTAGTCGACGAGTGATTCCTGCACATAGCGCGTGTTGGTGTTGACCGCCGCCAGCTGGCGGGACACGGCCTCGACAACGTGCGGGTGTGCGTGACCGACGCACGGCACATTGTTGTAGGCGTCAAGGTAGTCATTGCCGTCCCGGTCGAACAGGTGAGCGCCTCGGCCCGAGACGAACTCGACCGGCTCGCGGTAGTTCAGTGCGTAACCGGGGCCCAGCACGTTGTTTCGCCGCTTGACGGTGGACTGCAATCGCTCAGGCAGTTCACCGAGCGCTGCGGAGTCGAACCGGTTGGGATAGTTGGCCAGCGCTCGACTCGGCGTCGAAGCCATCAGCAGATCCCCTCCTTCGTTGGCTTGCATCTCGTCGCGCCTGCTTCAGCGGCAGCCTACCAGATTTAGTTTCAGTTCCAACCTGAAACTTATTCCTGCCGGACGGGGTCGGCACCCGCTCGCGACGCACCTGCGCCAGCAAGGCCCGGCAGGTCCAGTTCCCGCTGGGACGGACAGGTCGCGGCGGGACCGACAGGACGGCGAGCTTCCACGACACGGCGGCTCCTCGGCCGCCGCGTTGGCTCCCGACGACCGTTTACGGGTGTCCCGCGGACTGGCTGCGGACCGGCCGGGGTACCGAGGCCGAGAAATCCATGGCGCACCGGGCGGATCCGCAACGAGACTGCGCAGATGAGCGACCGCTACCCCTGTCCCTGCTGCGGGCACCGCGTGCTCGACGCCATGCCCGGCTCCTACGAGATCTGCCCCGTCTGCTTCTGGGAGGACGACGGGCTCCAGTTCCGCTGGCCGACCATGGCAGGCGGGGCGAACAAGGTCTCCCTGATCGAGGCCCAGCGCAACTACCAGGACTTCGGCGCCTGCGACGAACACAGCCGGCGGTACGTCCGCCCTCCGGCCGAGGGCGAGCCGCTGGACCCTGCCTGGCGCCCGATCGACCTGACACGCGACTCCTTCGAGGACTGGGCAGTCGAGGACCGCGCCCCGTGGCCCGACGACCGCTCGGTGCTCTGCTGGTGGCTCCCCACTTTCTGGCGCCGCGACCATCCATGACCACCCACATCGAGAGACTCATCCAGCAGCTCGATGACTCGACCGGCCCGTCGTACGACGCCCGCGCAGAACTCATCGGCATCGGCTCCGAAGCCATCCCCGCCATCATCGACGGACTGCCCTCTCTCGGCGGCTTCGGTCAGCTGACCGCCATCGAAGTCTTCGAAGAAGTGGCGGACCCACGCTGCGGCCCCGCTCTGATCGCCCTCCTGGGCAGCGAGAACCCCACAGTCCGGGATTGGGCCGCGACGGCCCTGGCGAGCCTGGAGATCGACGGCGCGGTCGACCCCCTGCGCCACGCCTATCGCAACTGCCTCGACCGGGCGACGCCACCGGACTGGAGCGAGCCCGTCGCCATCCGCTGGGCACTGACCGAACTCGGCGCACGCAGCCCTGTCGTCCCGCCGCTCACGGCGCGCCTACGAGCCACCGCTGCGGACGACGCCCCGCGCTGGCCCTCGGCCCGCTTCGCCGAGATCGTCAACGACCTGGCCGACCACGCCCAGGTGATCCTCTACTCCCAGTTCTGGCGGGTGGACGCCGACTGCACGTACGGCGTCTCCGGCACCGGCCTGGACTGGGAACTCGACTGGGCCGCGCCCTGGGAGCACCTGGTCGAGGAGTCCCGCACCTGGTCCCTGCTGGAAGCCTCCGAAGCCCCCGCCGGCGACAACATCTTCGTCGCCCTCACCTGGATCGACCGTACCGACCTGTACCCGGAGAGGTGACAGATGCCGTTCCGGCACCCCGAGGAGATCGGGCACGGCTATGTGATCGAGCGCTACGTGACGAGGAAGGACTCGGACCACCCGCGTTACCGCGAACTGAAAAGCGGTCGTGTCCTGCGGCCCGGGTGGCCACACGCCGAAGCCTTCGCCCATCACCTCATAGACGACGCAGGTCGTCATCGCTGGCCTGGAGGCCGATCTCGGTATGGGTGACCGTGCGCCCCGCTCGGCGGGACAGCGCCTCGGCCAGGCCGCTGGCTGGAAGAGCAACCCGAGGACACCGCGGCTCCGGAACGACTCGGCCACCGGCGTGAGGACCGGACCGCGCCCAGCCCGGCCGCCCCGCACGAGCCGGCACCCGAGCCGCCCGTGGCCGCTCCAGGAAGCGGGGCGGGGTATCGCGGCCCGTGGCGGATCGCCCGGGAGGAGGAGCGCGCCGAGTGGACGTTCACGCCGTACGTAGGAGTCGGCCCCCTGCACTTCGGGATGACCTTGGAGGAGATCACCCGCGTCCTCGGCGAAGGACCGGCCGTCTCGTCCTACTCCCACCACGGCGAAGACCAGCAGCTCGACTACGCCGACTTCACTGAGAGCGGGATCAGGGCCCTCTTTCGCGACGGCCGCCTGGGGTGCGTTGCCGCAGACGCCCTCACCGGCCCCCAGGTGAGACTGGACAAGGCCCCGCTGACCGGCTGCGCACCCGCCCACGTGGAGGACTGGCTCGTCCACCGCACAACACGGCCTGGCGGCCTGGCGTACAGCGTCGCCGGCGATCCGGTCTTCGCCGACCTCGGCCTGGCAATCCGCTCCCAGCGCGCCGGCGACGTCCTCCTGACCCGGCCCCTCTTCCTGCTCCACGACTGGCTCGACCTGTGGCACGCGCTGCCCAGCGAGGAGTGGAACTGCTCCTGAAGCGTGGTCTGCGAGCCGCTTGCGTGCGCCGGTTCGGTTGAGCGGTGAGGCGCCAGTTCAGGACCTCGGCGGGGTGCTCGGCGCTGTCGAGTTCTGGCCGCCCGACCCACTCCGCCGCAGGTCAGACGACCTTTCGCCGGACGTATCAGACGTTGAAGCGGAACGTTCATGGAACCCCTTCCTTCCCAGTGTTCCCAAGGGTTTCTGCCCTCTGGAGGGGTGCAGGGTCAGCACCAAGTCAGCACCGTGTCGTCGGGTCAGCACGTCACGCCGCCACGGCGACGGCGCGTATCGGCGACGGCCGAAGCGCTTGCTGCATCACGTCCCGGCACCGGTCCCACGCCTCCGGGCACCAGGTGCCCGTACGTGTCGACGGTCGTCTTGATGTTCCGGTGACCGAGCCAGCGGCTCACTTCGTGGATCGGAACGCCGTTCGCGAGCGCGGTCGAGGCGAAGAAGTGGCGCAGGGAGTGCGGGGTGTACTTCGGCTTCTTGTCCGGGGTGACCACGCCCGCCGCCGCGCACGCCTTCCGCCAGTGATAGCCGTACGTCGACGCCGTGGGCATCTTCCCCTTGCCCCGCTCACGCGGCGCGAACAACGCCTCTACGCCGTCGACCTCGACCGTGCCCCAGCGCTTCAGGTGGTTGCCGATCTCCTGGTCAAGGAACGTCGGCGTGGGCACGTCCCGGTACTCGTCCGCCGTGCGGTGCTTGAGCGGCACAAACCGCGTCACGCAGTCACCCTGGTTCGCCTTGGCGCTGATCTGCCTACGCAGCCGCAGGAAGCCTTTCCGCTGACAGTCGGAGGTCAGCCCCAGAGCCTCACTGATACACAGCCCAGCGCCCGCCTGGAGCCATACCGTGAGCCGGTACTGATCGGACATGGCAGCGGCGATGGCGTACACCTCCGCGAGCGTCGGTATCTCGTCCGGGTCGACGGCGGCGCCTGCCGTCTTGATTGGCGGCACCCCGTCGCACGGGCTCTCGCATATGCGCCGTTCCTTGACGGCCGTCGCCATCATGGCGCGCAGGATGTTCATGCGGTCGTTGACCGTCGATGCCGCCAATCCGCCGTTCACCATGGCCGTCTGAAGCTTCTTCACGTCCGGGATAGTGACCCTGGCGAGGGTGCGGGCACCGAGCGCGGGAACCAGGTGGTTCGAGATGAAGCCCTGGTAGTTCCGTCGGGTCGACTCGTTCACCTGGTGCTGCGCGAGCCACTCTTCCGCCCACTTGCGCATGGAAATCTGCCCGAGCTGGTGGTCGATGTAGACCCCGGCCCGCTTGTCGTTCTCCGTGAAGGAGCGGCTGGACGGTGCCGTACCGGACGACTCTGTGACCATCTTCCCCGTCCGGGACGCGGGGGACTCCGGCTAATGGAAGGGCATCTACGAAGACCTCGCGGAACGTCAGGATCCTGGACACAGGCGGCCTGTGGCCGACCAGCACGCAGGCCACTGGGGACTACGAAAGCCCGAAGCCTCGAAGCCCGCCAGACAAAGGCAGCGGCTCCCCGAAGGAGCCGCTGAACGAGCAAGACGACTTACGTAAGTACGCGATTGCGTCCAGCGGCAAAGCCGTAAGCCTGTGCAGCGGCGAAGAGCAAGTACGCGAAGTCGCGAAGTGGTCCAACCAGGAAGCGGCCTATCGGCCGTTCTTGATGTAGACGACTTACGAGGCTGGACTCCCGTACTTGCTCTTCGCCGCTGCCTTCCTCGGGGCCGCGGGGCGGCAGGAGTCCAGGCTCACGTCCAGTTTCTGACGCCGTTGCCCCTTGCCCATGCCCTTCCACCGTTGCCCTTCACCGTCGTAGGGATGGGGCCTCACGAGGTGGTGGCAGCTCCGGTCGTTCCACTGTCCCCCGCCCTGGCCGCGGGCACCGTACCGTCTCTCACCAGATCCATGACCGCGTCAGTGTGTTCCCTGATCAGATAGTCCATGGCGTGCTCGGTCGACGACTGGTACTCAAGCTGCTCGCTGTAGAAGCGGAGCCGCTCCTGCGCGTCCTCGATGATCTCGCCCCAGGTTCGTACCCAGATCCGATACGTGGGCTGGTTGACAGCACATCCAGGCATCCGGTCCTGCTGGTGGGCAAGTTGACGAAGGCCGTCGTCCATGGCATTGCCGACGAGCCAGAAGTCCCAGGTCACCTTGGGGTCCCGGAACCTGTCGTCGTTCATGACCGCTTGTGCATAGCTGTTGATCTGCGTGAACTCGGACATGCCGAGTGTGGCATTCGACCTCTTGAGTTCGATCACGAGGTGGTGACGCTCCCCTTTCCGCTGCCGGGCAGCACGGGACAGCATCAGGTCGACGATCCCCCGACTCCCGTCCTCCCTCAGAACAGGGGCCGGTGCAGGTGTGTCCCGATCGAGAAGACGACAGTGCTGTCTCAGCACCTCGTTCAGACTGCGGTCGCTAACGTGCAGCCCGTACTCCTCACCGAAGATCCAGCACTCGTTCTCCAGGATCCGGTGCAGCTCGGTGCGTTCCTTGACCCGCCCCTTGGCCACGGGGTCGAAAACGAGGTGCTCCAGAGCCGACAAGAAGTCGAGGCGTCCGGTCGTCGCGGTTGACGCCTTGATCAGGGCTGATAGCGGCGTACGATCCAGCAGTCGGCTCAGCTCCGCCTGCTCCTGCTTGGAGAGCGCGAAGAGCTCCTCTGAGATACGGAGCACTTCGCCCGGTTCGTGGGTCAGTACCGAACGCAGAAGCGCGAAGGACACCTTCTGGGCTCTCTTACTCGCCGGCAGGTGCCGGACGACCGCGGTCGCCACAGCGTCGAAGGTCTCGCGCTCCGCACGCTCCTGGTCATTGGAGGGCTCGCCTGTATAGGGGTAGAAGCCCTCAGCACGCCACGAGTCGACGAGCTCACGACGGCGCTCGTCGGCGCGGGAACGGAAGTGCTCACGCATACGCTCCCGGGCTTCGGCCAGTACCTCGGCAGCGGGCCCCTCCGGTGTCCAATCGGCGAAGGCGAGGTCGCCGACCGAATCGTCCTCGAACCCCGACCAGGACAGGTACGCCGTGAAGTGGAAGCCCGGAGCCTGGATCTCCGGCTTCAGCTGCGCCAAGGACATACCTCGGCCGTCGCAGAGGAACAGAGCCCGGGAGTACGGACGCGACCATTCGATGATCTTCAGCTGGGCCGACGGGTGAGAACTGCCCGGCGGAGCCGCCACGTCGTACGTCTCGACGTGAACCTGCTCCGACGCCGGGTCCAGCCGCGTCCCGTCGTAGGTGATGCAGATGTCCGGGTATGCCTCCAGATGGAGCGCGAAGGCGGCAGTGAGCGCGGTACGGGCGGCGTCCTCGGTCAGCTTCTGGAGGTCCTCCCCACCGAACGCCTCGAAGATCGTCCCCGTCGCGCCAGCCGTCGGCTCGGGATCGCTGACGTCGAACTCGTCCATGGAGCCGCGATCGGACTCGATGACCACACGACGGCGGATCCCCTGCATTCCGCTCACGCTGGTCCAGCGCACCTCGCTGCCGAGCGCGAAGGCCCGGACTCGGCCTCGCCCGTTCTTCCCGTGCAGCACGCGCTTCTTGACCTCGCTGACCTGCGTGCGCTTCTTCCAGGACGTACCGATCTGCTCGAAGTAGTCGCTGCACTTCTCCGCCGCGATACCAGTACCGTCGTCGATCACGGCGACCCGGTCGACTCCACCGAAGTCGTTGCGCTCAAGCACGACGGTGACAGTCTCGGCGTCCGCGTCGAGAGAGTTCCAGATCAGCTCCTCGACGGCTCCCACGGGATGACGCAGGCGTGCCAGCTCCTCGACGTGCCCCCGCCCTACGGTCAACCGAAGCTTCGCCATGGGGTCAGCACCTTCCGCATCATCGTCATCTGATGGGACCAAGGGAGAAGCGGGACGCCTCCCGCGATCTTTAACTCGCATATCTGATAAACGTCACTCGATATTGTCGAGCAACGGAAATGCGTCCAGGATCTCTCCGGGCTTCCGGACAGACATGAGGCTGTTGCCGTGGAGAATGCCTCGTCCGGACATAAGCAGTCCTTGCTGCACTCAACGCCCCGTCCACAGCTCGTCAGAGAGTGGTGCGGCATTCAGACGATCACGGCGACTACGCCAGTCTGGCAGGAAGCCGTCCATCAGCTGAGCGAAGCGCTGACCGTGTCCACGTTCGAGATAGTGGACCATCTCGTGGACGACCACATACTCAAGGCACTCTGGATGCTTCTTGGCCAGTTCGGAGTTGAACCACAGGCGGCGGGTCTCCCGGTTGCAGGAGCCCCACTTGGTCTTCATCCGGCGGATACCCCACCACGGCACCGAAACCCCCAGCTTCGCCTCCCAGCGCTCGATGAGTGCAGGGATCGCCTGGCGGAGTTGCTCACGACACCACCGGTCGAGCAGGTCACGACGGCGCTGGTCACTCGTCCCATTCGGCACGTAGAGCAGCATTCGGTCGCCGTCGATTTCTACATGCGGGCGCCCCGGCCGCTCGATGACCTTCAGGCGTCGTCGAACACCCCACACGTAGTGAGACTCTCCGCTGACCATCTCGCGCACTGACTGTCGCTCAGCCGAGCGCAGTTGATCCTGCTGGCGCTTGATCCACGGCAACCGCTGGATGACGGCCAGGCGAACCTGATCGTCATCCAGTTGCTGAGGGGCGGCCACCCGGACGCGCCCTATGGGGGGGTACACGCCGATGTGTAGGTTCTTGATGTCCTTATAGACCACGTGGACGTCAATGCCCCGGACCGCGAGACGGGCGCTAGTGGTACTCATGCCTTGCCTTCACCAGTTCAAGGAGCTCATCAAGCCGGTCGAAATCGTCGGGCAGCGCTCGCTTCAGCGCGTTCCGAACCTTCCGCTCCCTTAACGGGTTACCCACCCATGCATGCGGCTTGGAGTGGAGCACTGCGGTGTCGACCTCGACAGCCAGTCGCTCATCAGGGAGGAAGAAGTCGACCAGGGCCCGCTTCGCCCCGTTGTTGGCCCAGGCGGGATACCTGTACGTGTCGTCAGACTCTCCCCTGCCAAGCTGCGCGGCAGTCTCCAGCAGTTTGGCGAGGTATTCCTGGTACTCGATCGCGCCCTGACGCCGCTCCTCGATTATGGCGTCGAGCAGCTCCGACATCTTGTCGAAGTACTTCGGGTTCGTCGCATGCTCTTCAATGATCAGCTTGCGCATGTTGTTGACGACCGTCTCGGCGACGGCTTCAGGGCTGCTCTTGATTCCCTTCGGCAGCTTGTCGAGGGCCCCGGCGCCCAGTTCGGCGATGAGTTGAACGAGGCCGGTGTCCTCGAAGTCGGACACAGTCTCGGACGCGTCCGCCTGGATGTAGGTGTCCAGAAGGAACCGCATACCGGCCTCGTACTGCTTGAAGTCGACGTCCTCGCCGGCTCCGAGCTTCACCTCATCGCGGACATCCGTGTAATGCCGGATCTCAGTGCGGATGTCCTCGGCCTCCTGGCTGGTGTATCCGGCGGCTTCCATGTCGTTGGCCAGGTTGGCGAAGGCCCGCGTAACCGCGGCTACCGCCTTGTACAGCTCGACACGCTTGGGCTCGTTGGCCTTGAGCTGCTCGGCGTTGCCGGGATCAGCCGCACAGAAGTACTGCTGGTACTGGAGCGTGTTCCGGGGCTGTGCAACCACCTCGCAGAGCGCGCGGATTCGTTCCAGCGCTTCGTCGAGAGCCTCTCGCCCCTTCTCGATCCGGTCAGTCAGCAGGCCCTCGATGTCCTGTGGTTCGTACCCGTCGAGTGCGCCGGACGTGTAGTCGGTGATGGCGTCCTGTAGGGAGTTGAACAGGTCGCGGTAGTCGACGATGCAGCCGAACTCCTTGTCGTCTCCGTCGAGTCGGTTGACCCGGCAGATCGCCTGGAACAGGCCGTGATCGCTCATCTTCTTGTCGATGTAGAGGTACGTGGCGCTCGGCGCATCGAACCCGGTCAGGAGCTTGTCGACGACGATGAGCAGGCGCATCCGGCCGGGCTCCTCGACAAACTGCCGTTTGACCTCATGCTCAAACTGGTCGACCTTCGTCATGGCGGCGTCTTCGGACTCGCCGAAGTGGTCAGCGAGCATCCTTCGATAGATGTCGTACTGACGCAGCTTCTCTGTCTGGCCTGCGCCGGAGTCCTCCTTGGAAATATCTCCGGGGCTCGGGGCGTAGCTGGTGACGATGGCGCACTTCCCTCGGAAGCCCGCGTTGCAGAACAGCTCGTAGAACTTGCATGCCTGGTAGATGCTCTCGCCCACGAGCATGGCGTTACCGCGCCCGTCCATCAGGCGGGGCTTGGTCTCCATATCGAGCAAGATGTCCTGCACGATCTGCTTCGCCCGAGGCTCGGAGGAGATGACCTTTTGCATCGTGCCCCAGCGCTTCTTCAGCTCTGCCTTGGACAGATCGGTCATGCCGCGAGTCTTGGCCTCGAACCACTTGTCCACCTGCGCCGGCGATGTCAGGTGCTGGTCGATGGAGCGGGCTTCGTAACAGAGGTCGAGCACGACGCCGTCTTCGACGGCCTCGTCGAACTTGTACGTGTGGATGAACGACCCAAATTTCTCCATGCTGGTGGCCTTGTCCGCCTTGAGAAGCGGCGTCCCCGTGAACCCGATGAACATGGCGCCCGGCAGCAGGTCCTTCATCGCGTCGTGCATCTTGCCGGACTGAGTGCGGTGGGCCTCGTCGACGAAGACGAAGAGGTTGCCCTTGGCCTTGAAGCCCTTGGGGATCCTAGCCTTGAGCTCCTTGATGAACTCGTTGTCGGCCTTGGATCCGTCCTTGCCATCCGCCGAGCTACCGAACTTGTGCACGAGAGAGCAGATGAGCCACTCGGCAGACTTGTTCAGCGTGTCCAGGAGGTCCACTCCACTGCTGGTGCGATAGATCTGCTCCTTGACGCCGTTGAAGACCTTCTCGATCTGTTCGTCCAGCTCGGTGCGATCGGTGATCAGCAGGACTCGGGCGTCATCTTGGTGCTCCCGGATCCACTTCGCCAACCACACCATCGTGAGCGACTTCCCCGAGCCTTGGGTGTGCCAGATGATGCCGCCCTCGCGGCGGCCGATACGTTCCTGCGCGGCCTTGACGCCGAAGTACTGGTTGTGTCGGCACGCCTTGCGGATACCGGAGTCGAAAACGGTGAAGTCATGGATCAGTTCAAGCAGCCGCTCCTTACCGCACATCTGGAGCAGAGCCCGGTCCAGCGGCTCCTCGACACCGGAGGGTTCCTTCCACTGCAACCAGTACTTCTCAGGCGTATCGATGACGCCGTAGCGCAGGCCCTCCACGTCGTTGCCGGCAAGCACGAGCTGCACAGTAGAGAAGAACGGCCGAATGAACTGGGGCGTCTGATTTCCGATGGTCTGCCGAATACCCTCACTCACGGCCACCCGGGAACGCTTGAGCTCCAGAGTCACCAGGGCAAGGCCGTTGACGTAGAGCACGATGTCGGGGCGCTTCGTCTGCTTCCCGACGATCGTCACCTCCTCAACGACGACGAAGTCATTGGCCTGCGGGTCGGCCCAGTCAATGAGCCAGACCGTCTCGTAATGCTCACCGGCGCCCGGCTTGACCTTGACCCCGTAGCGCAGCAAGTCATAGACGGCGCGGTTCGCTTCGTACAGGTCACGACCGCTACCGAGCGCGGCTGCCTTCTTGAGCTGGTCAATCGCTTTGCTAACGAGGGCACTGTTGTAGCCGCGGGCGCGCAGGTTCGACTCCAGCAGCTCGACCTCGATGTTCGAGTTTCCTGCGCGTCGCTCCCAGCTGCCGAGGTAGCGGTAGCACAGTTGATCCCTGAACAACGATACGACCCGCTTCTGGGACTTACGCTCAACCTGCCCGACATCGCTCACTTGGCGTCCTCCGTTCCCCCAGACAACTGGGTTCGGCCGGTGAGGAGTTCCTGCATAACTCCCGTTCTCACTGCCCGCTCCTTGTCGAGACGCACTCGCAAGTGATCCAGTTCGTCATCCGCATCAGACAGCACCTTAGCGATGGCCTCCTGCTCATCCAAAGGAGGAAGCAGGATCCGGAGGTCACGAACCATGGTGGCATTTAGGTTCGCCTGGGTTCCCTGCTGACCCATCTCCCTAACCTGTGCCTTCATGGCTGTGAGGCAGTAGTAGAGGTAATCGCGATGGAGGTCTCGACCAGGCACGATGCCGAGAATTGCTTGGCTGGACGACACGCGGCCCATGGCGATGGCGCACTCACCGAGCGATGCGTACATCGCATACAAGACGGCACCTTCCGGATATAGCTTGGCAGTGCAGTGCGCCAGTCCGTCAGCGCTGAGGGTTTTTTCCGTTGCGTGGACGAAACGGCCAGCTCGCGTCATATCCGAGATAGAAACCCACGGGATTCCACCACCGTAGTATTTGGCCACGCCGGAGGGCGGCGTCCCGCCACTACTCATTGAGGCATGGTCTCCGAGCCGAGCCTCATTCCACGTTTCCCGGTAGCCCGGCAGTCGCGTCTTTCCGGTGAGGAGCTGTTGCATGAGCCCCTGTTTGATCGCCCGCTTCTTGGCCATCAAGCGCTGCAGGGCAGTGGCCAGACCGTTTAGATCATCGAACAGTTCACCCAAGCGTCGCTGCTCGGACGGCGACGGAAAGGGGAGCGGCATGGAAATAAATTTGTCGCGGGGAAGATGAGCGATGCTCGTCTGTGTCACATAGTTCGCGAATGCTCCGGTGTTCGCCCAGTACTCAAGGAAGGCCAGCATAAGCCGAACGTCAAAGCCGCCTTTGGGTCGCAATCGGTGCAGGGCCTTCTGGAAGTAACACTCGGCAAGTTGGTTCTGCCAAATCGCCGCACGACCGACTTCCCCCCCCTCGCATACGAGGAGATCACCTTGGCGCAGACGGTATCGATGCATATCTGCCCGGGTCATGGGAACCACGCCAGCGGCACTGACGTCAATCCGCCCCCACTGCACCGCCCGGTTCCCAAGGTATGGCTTAGGCTCGCCCGTATTCCGGGCAGCATCGAGCATCTTCCCGAGTTGCACGTCGAACTGCTCACCGACGGTGCTTGAAGGCCACCGCGGGCCGGGCGGGGCGCTCACCGGACCCCCATGTTGGCCAGATGCCGGGCGACTTTGGATTCAAGATGTTCCAGTTCTGCGACCAGCACGCCGACGGGTTTGGCGTAGCGCTCCCCAAGTTCCCTGATACGACTCACCAAAGCGAGCGTCAGCGCCTCAACCCTAGAGGTCACGCGCACCGTGATCGTCGTCCACCACTTGTCGTCCAGTACGAGTTTCCGCACGTCGCCCTCTGTGAGGTCGCCGTACTTCTTCAGTGTCGCAAGATGGAGCGCCGCCTCTGCTTCCTTAGCGGCCTTCTTGGCCACGGCCTCTGCGTTATACAGCTTGATCAGGTGCGCCAGGGCCTCCACTTCGTCGTCATCCGTTCCTTCGTGACGCGCGGCCTTCAGGCGGGCCGACGCCAGCGCCTTGTTGATCTTTTCTTCGTCCATGGCACCCGCCAGGAGCCCATCCTCCGAGGCATGCTCCTCGATGTACTCCGCAACCGCACGGCCGGCATCCTCGGCTGCTGCCACAAGCTCGTCGAGCTTGGCTTGGTCGTCGGCAAAATAGCGCGCCACAATCAGAGCTGGCGGGATCAAGTCCATCTTGTACTTGACGGCGCTGCGACCAGCCCCCACCAATAGGTCGGGCGTCTCGGACAGCGCACGGTTCTTGTCTGCCGTGATCTTGCGCGGCTTGGCGGCCTCGGTCCAGCCGTCGTTCATAATCATGAAGACGTCGTCGTGCATGACGTCATGCCAATAGGTCATGAGTTGCTCGTAGACGTCGTACTCGTCCACTAGAGGCACCGACTTGAAGTGATCGAGCAGATCGTCGCTGAGCGTGGCGATAAGGTCGTTCGGCTGGGTGTCAGCGTCGATGCCTTCGAGCCGATCGCGATGTGCGCTAAACCACTCGGACGTGAGGGTGCGGGCCCCGGCGGCGAACTTCTGAAATTCGGGCGAGCCGAGGATCACCTGCTGAATCTCGTCAGCGTCGATGGTCAGATCGTTGTAGCCAGGACGGTTCGGCTGCAACAGCTGGGCGCGCAGCTGCGGAAAAGCGTCCCAGTAACCGGCGAGCGCGTCGAGGTCGCGGTCGGGGATCCCGCCGTGCAGGTGCGCATGGAGGTCCTGGATGTCCTCGGGCTCGGAGGAGTCGACGTAGCGGGGGATGTTGAGGTTGTAGTCGTTCTTCGGATCGGCGATCTCCGACAGCGGAACCATGCGCGAGTAGCGGTCGATCGTGGTCTGTCGCGTGAAGACGTCGACGATCTTGTGGATGTCCTGGCTGCGAAGGCGGTTCTTGTTGCCGTCCTTGATGAAGCCCTTGGACGCGTCGATCATGAAGACGCCCGTGCGGCCGACGGCGTTCTCCTTGTCCAGAACGATGATGCAGGCGGGAATGCTGGTCCCATAGAAGAGGTTCGCGGGGAGGCCGATAATGCCCTTGATGAACCCCTGCTTCAGCAGGCGCCGACGGATCTCAGCTTCGGCGTTGCCGCGGAAGAGCACGCCGTGCGGGAGGATGACCGCCGCCTTGCCCGTGCTCTTGAGTGACTTGAGGATGTGCAGCAGGAAGGCGTAGTCGCCGTTCTTCTCCGGCGGTCGGCCGTACTCGAAGCGGCCGTACTCCTGCTCCAGCCCGTTGCTCCAGGACTTGATCGAGAACGGCGGGTTGGCCACGGCGAAGTCGAACGTCTGGAGTGCGTTCCCGTTGGTGAACTGAGGGCTCGTGATCGTGTCGCCCTTGAGGATCTCTGCGTCTTCGTTCCCGTGCAGGATCATGTTCATCTTGGACAACGCCCACGTGGCGTTGTCCTTCTCCTGGCCGTAGATCGTGATGCCTCGCGGAGCCTCGGCAGCGACCTTCAGAAGCAGCGAGCCTGAGCCACAGGTCGGGTCGTAGACCGTCTGGTCCTGGCGAGTGTCCTTGGTGATGCCGACCACCTTGGCCAGAACCCGCGAAACCTCCGCGGGCGTGTAGAACTGCCCCTTGCTCTTGCCGGACTCCGTGGCGAAGTGGCGCATCAGGTACTCGTAGGCGTCACCAAGAAGGTCGTCACCCTCCGCGCGCGAGCCGCGGAAGTCCAGGTCGCTGAAGATCGTGACCAGCTTGGAGAGCCGGTCCTGGATCTCCTTGCCCTTGCCGAGCTTCTCCTCATCGTTAAAGTCGGCGAGGTCGATGACGTTGCGCAGGTCGTTCGCCTCGGCGAGACGACTGACGATCTTGTTGAAGCGGTCGCCGATCTCCTTGTCCCCCTTGGCGGCGACCATGTCGTCGAAGGAGCCGCCGGGCGGGACGTCGATGAGACTGTCGGGGTCGGCCTTGGCCTTGTCGGAGACGTACTTCACGAAGAGCAGCGTGAGGATGTAGTCCTTGTACTGGCCGGCGTCCATCCCGCCGCGCAGCTCGTCGCAGCTCTTCCAGAGCGAGCTGTAGAGGTCTGTCTTCTTGAGGGCCAAGGCTCTTCTTCCCGGTATGTCATGGCGGTCGCGCGGGCCGCCAACCCTGATGCCTGCGGCGTGACGCACGTCGCGCGGCCGTTTCCAGCCGTCGATGCGAGTTCCACGCAAGCGTGTCGAGCCCGTCGTGCTCGTCGCGGACCTCGCCGACGATCTCGGCGGCAGCCGAGTCCACGCGGGAAGCGTAGTAGAGAAAGCGGCAGAGCTGCCTTCTATGGGAAGAGAGGCACCTCGCGGCCGACGCCAAGCAGAGCCGTCCGGCGGGCGGGCCACAGAGCGAAGACGGCAATCCGCTGCGGCGGCCAGAGGATGCACCTTCGCGAAGACTCGAAGACGTACGAGCGCCACGGAACCTGATCGGGCGATGTCGGGTGATTGCCTGACAGGCGAGGGACGGGTCCGGTAGATCTGTGCGCGTGACTGACTCCACGCCCAGCGATCCCATCCCCGAGGACGGCGAGCCCACCTCTTTCACCAAGGCGAAGGGCTGGGTCAGCAAGCACAAGCCGAAGATCCTCGCCGTGGCCGGCACGGTCGGCAGCGCAGCCCTGGCCGTCGCCGTCCTGGCCGCTAGGCATGCCCAGGAACAGAACGTCGCCGAGGAGTCCCAGGACACCGGGTCGGCCGCCGACTCTAGAGAGGAGAAGGAGCAGCGGAACCCGCCCGCCAAGCACAACGTCGCCCCGCACAAGAGACGGCTCGCAGACGGCCGCGAGATCGACGTGTCGGGTTACGAGCGGGGCGGCTCCTCGGAAGACGAGGACGAGGACCCCGGCGAGGCCGCGGCCTGAGCGCTTCTCATTCCTGTGCAGTGCCAACGGATGCCCTGCAGAACGGTCGGATCGCCGCTGACCTGCGGCTTCTATCGCCGCCGGAGGGAGCGCCACAGCTGTCCCGTCGCCCCTGGAACCGTGGCAGAACCCGAGCTGCTAAGACGCGGCGGCCGACGACGGGCCCCTTCGGGGGTCGTACCCCCCACCCCCGCTCTCACCTCTGGCTCTTCACGCCGCCCGCCGCCGTCCGTACGATCCGCGCATGATCAAGCTGACGTGGGCCCTGGTGGCCGAGCACGTGGACGAGTGGACCGGGGACGACGCGGCGCAGGGCGCGTCCGTACTCGAAGCCAGGGCGGGGGCCTCGGTCGAGGCGAGCGGCATGAAGCCGGAGGCCGTGCAGCATTGGCGTACGGACTTCCTGACCCCAGTGGTCACGTCGCTGCGCTCGGAAGGCGCGGCAGCTCTAGCCAGGGGAGAATCGTGGAGCCGGGCGGCAGGACCGTTCATGGCCTGCGCATCCCCGCTCAGCTGAACACAGCCCGTCTCGTGAGCCAGGCAGGCTGACCGGCTCGCCGAGTGGCGCGGAGCCTTGGAGCCGCGATGAAGCTCAGGGCTCCAGCTGTGCGCCTTGCGGCGCGTTCCTCCTTCTCCCGGAGCATCGCCTGGTAGGCCGCCTCCACCTGTTCCGTCGGGAAGCCGAACCTGTTGAGCACCCACCAGACATCCTCGGCCGTCCGCTCCGGGGCATTGGCCAGCTGTTGTTCGATCCACTCCTCCTTGGTCATCGTCTTCTTCGGCTCGGAACGCTTCGCCATGGGTTTCGTCCTGTTCGATCTCATACGGAGGTTCGTGTCTGTGTCGCGTGCTGGGGCCGTCGGCGTCGCCTCCAGCGCGTCTGACGGCAACTGAAGCCACCAGAGCGAACGACGTGCACACCCGCCTGAATCCCTCGTGGCCGGTGCGTCCCATGTGCCCCATGCACCCGATGTCCACGGCCGCCCCGTCCTCGGAAGGCGTCGCCGACCAGTCGCAGCGGAGACACTCGGCCTCGAACGTCACGTCGGTGTCTGGGTGCTGGGTGATGCGGTGCGTGACGTACCGCAGCACAGCGCGGGGCATTACTCGCCCCCGTGCGCGTCCCGCAGGTGTGCGCGCAGGGTCACGTTCATGTCGGACACCTTGGAGTAGTCCCAGACCGATCCGGCGTTGGCCCGTTGTACCGCGAGGCCGAGGCAGTCCCGGCAGCCCGGGACGGGTTCCGGCCGTGCCGGCGGTAGGGAAGAAGCCACCGGCTCCGGCAGCGTCGACGGTTCTCCGTGCATCTCGTATGCCTCCCCGAATCTCGTCGAGAAGGCCATGCTCAGCCGGTCCGAGGGGCCGAAGCTAGGGCGTTTCCCGTTCGCGCAAGAACGCGTCCCTGATGTCCTCGACTAGGGCGCGCATTGTGTCTCCAGCAAGGGACACGGAGGCGAAGCGGTCGAACTTCTCGACGTACAGAGAGACGTCCCGTGGGTCGGTGACGACCACCTCAGCGTGTGTCGTCTCGACCGTCACCACACGGTCGTCCCGGATGACGAAGGAGTGACCGGGCACGTCGCGCTGCGGCGCGTCGAGGGGGACCACGCGCACGTCCACGTTCGGCAGGCGGGACACCGACACGATGCGGTCCAGCTGGCCCGCCATCATCGCGGGCGGAAGGAGACGCCAGCGCAGGACGGGTTCCGTAACCACGAAGTGCAGGGCTTTGCTGGTGTCGTACAGGACGCGTTGCCGCTCGATCCGGGCGGAGACCGTACGGGAGAGCTGTTCGTCCGTGAGGCCCTTCGGCTCCAACACTGCCCGGATGTACTCGGGCGTCTGGAGCAGACCGGGGACCAGGGACGGCTGGAAGAGGCGCAGGAGCGTCATCGAAGACTCCAACGCCCTGATCTGCTCCTGCTTCTTGTGGTAGCCCATGCGCCGGAACAGGCGCCATGCGGTCGCCTCTGTGGCCTGTGCACGGGCTACGGCGAGGTACTCGGCCTTGATCTCCGGGGACACGTCCAAGGCCGTGAGGATGCGTTCCACGTCCGCCGTCGCCGGGGCGACACGGCCGTTCTCGATCTTCGACAGCTTGGCGGTCGACATGACTGCGCTGCGGGCGACGGCCTTGGCCTCCTTGCCGGACACCTGCCGCAGCGCCCGCAGCGCGGCGCCGAGTTCTGCCTGATTCACGCTGCTCCGTGCTTTCCCCACCACTCGGTGAACGGCACCGACATGGCCAGGGCGACGCTTCGATACGTCGCGTACTGGGACTCCTCGCCCGTGGGCAACGCTCCCGGTGCCGGGACGAACGTCGGCCCGGTGAACGCGCCGTTCTCGTCGTAGTTGAGCACCACAGGCTCGCGGCCGTCGAAGAGCCAGAAATCGGGCACACCCTCCAGCGGATTCGGGCGGTCGGTCGTGTCGAGGATGTGGAACTCCTCACCCGCCGTCATGTTCGTCTGGTAACCCCAGCTCAGCTCGTAGCGGAGGTACGGCGTGAGCGGGCGGGACAGGACGTGGACGCGCACCATGCGCTTGCCGCTCTCCGTCGCCTTTCGCACGGTCTCCAGCCAGCCCGCGTTGTAGTCGGCGGGCTTGGTCTCCCCCGCGAGGAAGGCACGGAAGGCGGCAGGGTTGCCCGAGTTGCTGTAGTCGTCGAGGGTCTCCAGCCGGAACGCCTCTTCCTGGAAGGTGGAGAAGCGGGCAGCCAGGTCGTTAGATGCGCTGATCACGGATTGCCTTCCGGATGAGGTCCATCGGGATTTCCACCAGGGATTCGCCCTCCGGCACGTCGAGGCCGTGTCCCGTCGGCACGCCTCCCTGCACGATCAGGGTTCCCTTGTCGGTCGCATACAGGGTGGGACAGTCCCCGTTCTCACAGGTGGTGGCCAGCTTCGTCAGCCTCATACGGTGCCCCCCTCGTTCCCCTGCTCCGGTGTCCCGTTCATCGTTCCCAGCCGGCAGCCTGCACAACAAGAGGTTCGGGTTTCCAGAACGGGAAACCGGTCCGCCGTCGCTTCGTCCGGGTCAATCCCTTCGGCTGTCCTCCCCTCTCCCACCGGAGCCCCAGGTCAGAGCTTCTGAGAGTCGCCGCCAGGGTCAGCACCAAGTCAGCACACGACCCGGAAACAGCCTGAATCCGCAGGAGAAAACAGGAAGGGGCCAGACTCGATGATCTGGCCCCTGACCTGGGGATTCATGCCCTGACCAGCCACGTTAGCCGATCAAGGACTCAGGCACTACACGTTGAAGCGGAACTCCACCACATCCCCGTCCTGCATCACATACTCCTTGCCCTCCATGCGCGCCTTCCCCTTCGCGCGGGCCTCCGCCACCGAGCCGGTCTCGACCAGGTCGTGGAAGGAGATGACCTCCGCCTTGATGAAGCCCTTCTGGAAGTCGGTGTGGATGACTCCGGCGGCCTCGGGGGCGGTGGCGCCCTTCTTGATGGTCCAGGCGCGGGACTCCTTGGGGCCGGCCGTGAGGTAGGTCTGGAGGCCGAGGGTGTCGAAGCCGACGCGGGCGAGGGTGGCGAGGCCGGGCTCCTGGGCGCCGACCGACTCCAGCAGCTCCATCGCGTCCTCCTCGTCCAGCTCGGCGAGGTCCGCCTCCAGCTTGGCGTTGAGGAAGATCGCCTCGGCGGGGGCGACCAGGGCGCGCTGCTCGTCCTTGAAGTCCTCGTCGACCAGTTCCTCCTCGTCGACGTTGAAGACGTAGAGGAAGGGCTTGGTGGTGAGCAGGTGCAGGTCGTGGAGGAGTTCGTTGCGCTCGGTGCCCTGGACGATGCCGTGCGCGAAGAGCGTGTCGCCCTTCTCCAGGATCTCCTTGGCCTCCTCGACGGCCTTGACCTTCGGGGCGATGTCCTTCTTGATGCGCGACTCCTTCTGGAGGCGCGGCAGGACCTTCTCGATGGTCTGGAGGTCGGCGAGGATCAGCTCGGTGTTGATCGTCTCGATGTCGTCCTTCGGCGAGACCTTGCCGTCGACGTGGACGACGTTCTCGTCCTTGAAGGCACGGATGACCTGGCAGATCGCGTCGGACTCGCGGATGTTCGCGAGGAACTTGTTGCCCAGGCCCTCGCCCTCGCTGGCGCCGCGCACGATGCCCGCGATGTCGACGAAGTCGACGGTCGCCGGCAGGATCCGCTCCGACTTGAAGATCTCCGCCAGCTTGGCGAGCCGCGCGTCCGGCACGCCGACCACGCCCACGTTGGGCTCGATCGTGGCGAACGGGTAGTTGGCCGCCAGCACGTCGTTCTTGGTCAGGGCGTTGAACAGGGTCGACTTGCCGACATTCGGCAGACCGACGATTCCGATCGTGAGCGACACGTTGCGACTTCCCGTACGTGAGAGGGCCAGGGGGCCGGTGAGCGGGCCAGGGGGCCAGGAGACCGGCCGATCCACCAGTTTACGGCGTGCCCGGCCCTGCCCCGGCGGCCCTGTCGAACGCATGGCCAAGGTCTTCCCGACGGCGTGTCCCGTGCCCGATTCGGCACATAAGCCGACCTAAGTTGGACCGGTGGAGCAACACAG
>NZ_BQUN01000188.1:207032-207560 GCF_026008495.1 Streptomyces sp. A012304 | reverse complement strand
GGCCGCGCCCCCCGCAGACCGCGGCGCGCCCCCCCCCCCCGCCGCTCCCCCCACAGGCGGGCCGCGGCAGAGGCGGCGGGAGTGGCGGCAGGAACGGTTCGCTGCGCGGTCGTCCTCCAGCGCTCCCGCGGCCGACGGGTGCCACCGCGCCCCGGCCCGCCCGCGCTGCCGCCTCTGCCTCGCGTCCCGCCCGGCCCCGCGCCGCCCTCGGGCGCCGTCTGCCGAACCCCCGCCTCACCGGCCTCGGCTGCGGGCTGCTCAGCGGTGCGCTGATGCTGCTGTTCGGCTGGCTCGACCGCGTGCTGCTCGGCGGCTCGCCCACGGTGTACGGGGTGCTGTTCCTGCCGGTGTGCGTGCTGATCGCCGTCTGGGTGCACCGGGGGAACCTGCTGTCCGCGCCGGTCGTCCTGCCGATCGCCTTCGCCGTGGGCCTGCTGCCGGTGGCCGAGGGCGGCGACGGTTTCGGGTCCCGGGCGATGGCACTGATCACCGCCCTGGCCACCCAGGCCGGCTGGCTGTACGGGGGGA
>NZ_BQUN01000188.1:178541-206881 GCF_026008495.1 Streptomyces sp. A012304 | reverse complement strand
CCGCCCCGCCGGTAGCCGCCGCCGGCCCGCCTCAGCTCCCCTTAGCCGCCCGCATCGCCGCCCCGACGATGCCCGCGTTGTTCTGGAGCTGCGCCGGGACGATCTCGGCCTTGATGCCGTCGATGTAGGGCAGGAACTTCTCCGCCTTGCGGCTGACGCCGCCGCCGATGATGAACAGCTCGGGCGAGAAGAGCATCTCGACGTGGGCGAGGTACTTGCGGACCCGGCGGGCCCAGTGCTCCCACGTCAGCTCGCCGTCCTCCTTGGCCTTGCTGGAGGCGCGCTTCTCCGCGTCGTGGCCGTTCAGTTCCAGGTGGCCGAGTTCGGTGTTGGGGACAAGGACGCCGTCGACGAAGAGGGCGCTGCCGATGCCCGTGCCGAACGTCAGCAGGATGACCGTGCCGCTGCGGTCGCGGCCGGCGCCGAAGGCGATCTCCGCGACGCCCGCCGCGTCCGCGTCGTTGACCACCGTCACCGGCAGGCCGCCCAGGCGCTCGCTGAACAGGGCGCGCGCGTCGGTGTCGATCCAGCTCTTGTCGACGTTGGCCGCCGTACGGATGTGGGAGCCGCCGGTGACCACACCGGGGAAGGTGAGGCCGACCGGGCCGCTCCAGCCGTAGTGTTCGACGACCTGCCGCACGCCGTCGGCCACCCCGTCGGGCGTCGCCGGGTGCGGGGTCAGCACCTTGAAGCGCTCCTGGGCCAGGTCACCCCTGTCGAGGTCCACGGGAGCGCCCTTGATCCCGGATCCACCGATGTCCACGCCGAAGATCTGCATGGCTCCACGTTACGACGGTCGACTGACAGTCACGCCTCGGGCGTACCGGACCCGCCGCGCTCGGCGACCAGCGCCGCCGCCTCCTCGCGCAGGTCACGGCGGAGTTCCTTGGGCAGCGAGAAGGTGATCGACTCCTCGGCGGCCTTGACGAGCTCGACGTCGCCGTAGCCGCGCTCGGCGAGCCACGCCAGGACCTCCTCGACGAGGACCTCCGGGACGGAGGCGCCGGAGGTGACGCCGACCGTGGTCACGCCCTCCAGCCACGCCTCGTCGATCTCGCTGGCGAAGTCCACCAGGTACGCCGCGCGCGAGCCGGCGAGCTTGGCGACCTCCACCAGCCGCTTGGAGTTGGAGGAGTTGCGCGAGCCGACCACGATGACCAGCTCGGCCTCGGCGCCCATCTGCTTCACCGCGAGCTGACGGTTCTGCGTGGCGTAGCAGATGTCGTCGCTGGGCGGGGAGATCAGCTGCGGGAACTTGTCCTTCAGCGCGTCGACGGTCTCCATGGTCTCGTCGACGGAGAGGGTGGTCTGGGAGAGCCAGACGACCTTGGAGGGGTCGCGGACCTCGACCTTGGCGACGTCGCCGGGTCCGTCGACGAGCTGGATGTGGTCGGGGGCCTCGCCGGAGGTGCCGATGACCTCCTCGTGGCCCTCGTGTCCGATCAGGAGGATGTCGTAGTCCTCGCTCGCGAAGCGGACGGCTTCCTTGTGGACCTTGGTGACCAGCGGGCAGGTCGCGTCGATGGTGGCGAGGCGACCGCGCCGGGCCTCCTCGTGGACGACGGGGGCGACGCCGTGCGCCGAGAACATCACGATGTTGCCCGGCGGGACCTCCTCGGTCCGCTCGACGAAGATGGCGCCCTTCTTCTCCAGGGTCTGCACGACGTACTTGTTGTGGACGATCTCGTGCCGCACGTAGACCGGGGCCCCGTACTGCTCCAGGGCCTTCTCGACGGCGATCACGGCGCGGTCGACGCCGGCGCAGTAGCCCCGGGGGGCGGCGAGCAGGACACGGCGGCGGCCAGGCGAAGCAGTCATGCGTCCCATCGTAAGGCGCGCCCGGAGGGCCCGAGTGCGCGTGCCCCCGCGCGCGTGGGGCGTCTTGACGGCGTACCGGCGCTCGCTCGGCGCGGCCGGCTGTCGGTGGCGGCCACTACGCTCGCGGGCATGGCTGCGAACACGTCCGCCGAGACCCCTCTGCCCGTCGGGGAGGTCTCGCGGCTCATCGGGGGATGGATCGACCGGCTCGGCTCGGTGTGGGTCGAGGGGCAGATCACCCAGTTGTCGCGGCGTCCGGGCGCGGGCGTCGTGTTCCTGACGCTGCGGGACCCGTCGTACGACATCTCCGTGAGCGTGACGTGCTACCGGCAGGTGTTCGACGCGGTCGCGGACGTCGTCGGCGAGGGCGCGCGGGTCGTCGTGCACGCCAAGCCGGAGTGGTACGCGCCGCGGGGGCAGCTGTCGCTGCGGGCCGCCGAGATCCGGCCGGTGGGCGTCGGGGAGCTGCTGGCCCGGCTGGAGCAGCTGAAGAAGTCCCTGGCGGCGGAGGGGCTGTTCGCGCCCGGGCGCAAGAAGCCGCTGCCGTTCCTGCCGCAGCTCATCGGGCTGGTGTGCGGGCGGGCCTCGGCCGCCGAGCGGGACGTACTGGAGAACGCCCGGCACCGGTGGCCGGCCGTCCGCTTCGAGGTGCGCAACGTCGCGGTGCAGGGGGTGCACGCGGTGCCGCAGGTCGTCCAGGCGGTGAAGGAGCTGGACGCGCTGGAGGAGGTGGACGTGATCATCGTGGCGCGGGGCGGCGGGAGCGTGGAGGATCTGCTGCCGTTCTCCGACGAGCAGCTGGTGCGGGCGGTCGCGGCCTGCCGTACGCCGGTGGTGTCGGCGATCGGGCACGAGCCGGACAATCCGCTCCTGGACCATGTGGCCGACCTGCGCGCCTCGACGCCCACGGACGCGGCGAAGAAGGTCGTGCCGGACGTCGGTGAGGAGCTGGAGCGGGTGCGGATGCTGCGCGGGCGGGCGCGGCGCTGCATGGCGGCGTTCGTGGAGCGGGAGGAGCGCGGGCTCGCCCAGGCGCTCGCGCGGCCGGTGATACGGGATCCGCACCGGATGCTGGACGAGCGGGCCGACCAGGTGGAGTCGCTCGTCGGCCGTTCGCGGCGCACGCTCGGCCATCTCCTGGACCGCGCGGACTCGGAGCTGACGCACACGCACGCGCGTGTGGTGGCGCTCTCCCCCGCCGCGACGCTGAAGCGGGGGTACGCCGTGCTGCAGAAGGCCGACGGGCATGTGGTGCGGGATCCGGCCGAGGTGACGGCTGACGAGCCGCTGCGGGCGCGGGTCGCCGAGGGCGAGTTCGGCGTACGCGTCGATCCGTGACACTCGACGCACCGGTCTTGATGTTCGATTCGATCTCTGGGGTGAGTGGATGACCGAGAAGGTGGAAGAGGCGCTCGGGTACGAGCAGGCGCGCGACGAGCTGATCGAGGTCGTACGCCGTCTGGAGGCGGGGGGTACGACGCTGGAGGAGTCCCTCGCCCTGTGGGAGCGCGGCGAGGAGCTGGCCAAGGTCTGCCGGCGCTGGCTGGAGGGCGCGCGGGCGCGGCTGGACGCGGCGCTGGCCGAGGAGGAGGACACGGAGGAGGGGTAGGCCGGACGGCGGGACTGTGAGGACGGTCACCACCCCGCACCCTTGTTGAACGTTGAACTTCCATTGGGTACCGTCGATCGCGTCAGCCGGCCCGGCGTTCCGGATCCGGACGCGCACTCCAGGAAGTTCACGCATGTCTCTCGTTCTTGACCCCGCCGCCCAGGACCTGCTGTTCCGTGAGGCCAGCACCGCGAACACCTTCACCGACGAGCCGGTGACCGAGGAGCAGGTCCAGGCGATCTACGACCTGGTCAAGTACGGCCCGACCGCCTTCAACCAGACGCCGCTGCGCATCACCCTGGTCCGCTCCCCCGAGGCCCGCGAGCGCCTGGTGCAGCACATGGCCGAAGGCAACCAGGCCAAGACGGCCACCGCCCCGCTGGTCGCGATCCTGGCCGCGGACAACGAGTTCCACGAGGAGCTGCCGACCCTCTTCCCGGCCTTCCCGCAGGCCAAGGACGTCTTCTTCGCCGAGCGTACGGCCCGGGAGAGCGCCGCCGGACTGAACGCCGCCCTCCAGGCCGCGTACTTCATCGTCGGCGTCCGCGCCGCCGGGCTCGCCGCCGGCCCGATGACCGGCTTCGACGCCGAGGGCGTCCGCAAGGAGTTCCTCGACGAGGACCACACCCCGCTGATGGTCGTCAACATCGGCAAGCCGGGCGAGAACGCGTCCTACCCGCGCTCGCCGCGACTGGCGTACGAGCAGGTCGTGACCACGGTCTGAGCACTACGCCCGGGCACGACGGCCTGAGCACCGGCATGACCGAGGCCCCCGGCGATCGCCGGGGGCCTCGGTCGTGTCCGGGGGCGCGGGGCGCCCGGTCGCGCCTGGGGGCGCGGGGCGCTCACGCCGTCTTCAGTGCCTTCGCCATCTGCGTCAGCTCGGCCCACGACGCCGTGCCGGCCACCACCGTCGTCGAGCCGTCGGCGCCCTCCAGCACGAGGGCGTCGTAGCGGCCGTCGACGTAACGGGTCCAGGTCCGGCCGGCGAGCTGCTCGGTCTTCTCCGTCCTCCGCGCTCCCTGGGTCGCCTCGTCGATGAAGGTGGAGCGCTTCTGAGTGGACTGCTCGATCTGGACGTACTCCCCGTCGGGGGTGTGGAAGCCCAGATGCCAGGCGTCGAACTCGTCGCCCCGGAAGCGCACGGAGGACGCCTTCCAGGTCGTCGGCAGCCCCTCGGGCGCCGCCACCGGATAGGAGGCCGCCCGGCGTGCCGTGAGCAGCTCGACGCGGTAGTCGACCCGCTTGATGTCGGGTGCGCTGTCGTCGTGCGGGATGAAGAGGTACATGACCATGCCCGCGACCATGATCAGGCCCAGGGAGAGCACCATGTCCCGGACCGTCTGCGCCTTGCCTTTCGAACCTGCCACGCCCCCCATCGTCGCAGGTGCTCGCGGCGCTCATCCGTGGGGTCCCCTGCTCATTCTGTCGGACTGACGATAGAGTCGACCCTCGAACCCTCATCCGGCCGTCGTCGTATCAGAAAGGTGCGCTCCGATGACCGAGAACCATCATCTGCCGTCCGAACTCGACGTTCCCTCCGAAGCCCCCGACCGCAACCTCGCCCTGGAACTCGTCCGGGTGACCGAGGCGGCCGCGATGGCTGCGGGCCGCTGGGTGGGGCGCGGCGACAAGAACGGCGCCGACGGTGCCGCGGTGCGCGCCATGCGGACCCTCGTCTCCACCGTGTCGATGAACGGCGTCGTCGTCATCGGCGAGGGCGAGAAGGACGAGGCGCCGATGCTGTTCAACGGTGAGCGCGTGGGCGACGGCACCGGTCCCGAGTGCGACATCGCCGTCGACCCGATCGACGGCACCACGCTGACGGCCAAGGGCATGCCGAACGCGATCGCCGTCCTCGCGGCGGCCGAGCGGGGCTCCATGTTCGACCCGTCCGCCGTGTTCTACATGGACAAGCTGGTCACCGGCCCCGAGGCCGCCGAGTTCGTCGACATCGAGGCGCCGGTCTCGGTGAACATCCGCCGGGTCGCCAAGGCCAAGCGGGCCACCCCCGAGGACGTCACCGTCGTCATCCTCGACCGGCCGCGGCACGAGGGCGTCATCAAGGAGATCCGGGAGACCGGCGCGCGCATCAAGCTGATCTCCGACGGCGATGTGGCCGGGTCGATCCTCGCGCTGCGGGAAGGCACCGGGGTCGATCTGCTGCTCGGGATCGGCGGCACGCCCGAGGGGATCATCTCGGCGTGCGCCGTGAAGTGCCTCGGCGGCACGATCCAGGGCAAGCTGTGGCCGAAGGACGACGAGGAGCGGCAGCGGGCGCTGGACGCGGGGCACGACCTCGACCGGGTGCTGACCACGGAGGACCTGGTGACCGGGGAGAACGTGTTCTTCGTCGCCACCGGGATCACGGACGGGGAGCTGCTGCGGGGCGTGCGGTACCGGTCGGAGACGGCGCTCACCGACTCGATCGTGATGCGGTCGAAGTCGGGGACGGTGCGGAGGATCGACTCCGAGCATCGGTTGAGCAAGTTGCGGGCGTACTCGGCGATCGACTTCGACCGAGCGAAGTAGCTGCGCGGGCTGAGCGGGGGGTGCGGGGCGTACCCGCGTGCGGGTGGGGTGTGGCTGGTCGCGCAGTTCCCCGCGCCCCTTCAGGTCGGCCTGCGACCCGGCGTCGTGAGCGTGAGCCGTGACCGAGCCCCGCGGGGGCTGCCGGCCATACCCGCGTGCGGGTGGGGTGTGGCTGGTCGCGCAGTTCCCCGCGTCCCTTTGAGTCGGCAGTCTGCCCGGCGTCGCAGAGGTGAGCGCGTCGCTCGTTCAGGTCAGCCCGCTGCTGCGATGTGGTTGGTCGCCCTTGCCGCCTTCTTCAGTTCCATGTCGCGGCGGCGGCGGCGCGCGAGGACCACGCGGCGTTCGGCGGCGGTGAGGCCGCCCCAGACGCCGTAGGGCTCGGGTTGCAGCAGCGCGTGCTCGCGGCACTCCACCATCACCGGGCAGCGCGCGCAGACCCGCTTGGCGGCCTCCTCCCGGGAGAGCCGGGCGGCGGTGGGCTCCTTGGAGGGGGCGAAGAACAGGCCTGCCTCGTCGCGCCGGCACACCGCCTCGGTGTGCCAGGGAGCGTCTTGGTCCCTGTCGCGCGCTGGCACCCGCTGGGCCGGAACAGCGGCTACCTGCAGGGACGAATGCGGCGGTTGCAGCACGGTCTACTCCTGACGACGGCTTCGCGAGCGAGAGACGACGCAGCAAGCCCTACCCGCTGTGCGCGCGCCTATGCACTGGGTCCCCAACCGCCGTCCGCCGGGCCCCTGTTGGGGCCCGATTCACAACCGTCAACGCTCCAGATGTTTGCGCAAACCCTTGTCGACCTTGCGCTGGACACGGTCGAGGATGTCCGCGACGAGCTTGCCCCGCTTCGGCCGCCCCTCGACGCTGCCGAGGATCGCCCAGCCGTCGACGTAGACGACCGGGGCGTCCGGCTCGCCGGAGTCGAGGGTGTCCACCTCGAAACTGCCGAGGACGCCGCCGCCGGTGCCGCTCAGCGAGACGTTCTCCGGGACGCGTATCTCGACGCTGCCGAAGACCGCGTACGCCTTGATGACGACCTGCTGGTACTCGAACAGCGCCTCGCTCAGGTCGATCTCCACGCTGCCGAAGACCGCGTACGCGTGGATGCGGCGGCCGGCCCGCCAACGGCCCCGGCGGACCGCGCTGCTGAGGATCGCGACCAGGTTGTCGTCGGGGTCGGCGGGCACCGCGCCGCCGACGGGGCGGGGCGGTGGCGCCGTGTGGGGCGGGGTGTGCCGGCGATGGGCGGCGGGCAGGTCCTGGATGAACACGTCCAGCTCACCGACCGTCTTGGCGGCCAGCACGCCCTCGACGCGCTCGGCGTGCTCCTCGGCGGTGAGACGGCCCTCGGCGAGGGCCTCGCGCAGGATGTCGGCGATGCGGTCACGGTCGGCGTCCGAGGCGCGCAACTCGGTCATGGCGGCGCGCGGCTCGGTCTGCTTCTGAAGGTCCACGACAGCAGCGTACCCAAACACGATAGATCGCGATAGCCCTCGGCGGAGTCGAACTGAGCCTTACCTCACAGGCTCCGCCTTCCCCGCACGTCCTACGCTGGTGGACGCTGCCAATGGAGGCCAGCCGCTGTCTCTGTCGAGTGAGGAATGGGCACCGATGCCTGAGTTCGAGTACACCGATCTGCTCCCCATGGGAGAGGACACCACCCCCTACCGGCTGGTGACCTCCGAGGGTGTCTCCACCTTCGAGGCCGACGGGCGGACCTTCCTCAAGGTGGAGCCGGAGGCACTGCGCAAGCTGGCCGAGGAGGCCGTCCACGACATCCAGCACTACCTGCGCCCGGCCCACCTGGCGCAGCTGCGCCGGATCATCGACGACCCCGAGGCGTCGAGCAACGACAAGTTCGTCGCCCTGGACCTGCTGAAGAACGCGAACATCGCGGCGGCGGGCGTCCTGCCGATGTGCCAGGACACGGGCACGGCCATCGTCATGGGCAAGCGCGGGCAGAACGTGCTGACCGAGGGCCGCGACGAGGAGGCGCTCAGCCGCGGCATCTACGACGCCTACACCAAGCTGAACCTGCGCTACTCACAGATGGCTCCGCTCACCATGTGGGAGGAGAAGAACACCGGCTCCAACCTGCCCGCGCAGATCGAGCTGTACGCGACCGACGGCGGCGCCTACAAGTTCCTGTTCATGGCGAAGGGCGGCGGCTCCGCCAACAAGTCGTTCCTCTACCAGGAGACGAAGGCCGTCCTGAACGAGGCCTCCATGATGAAGTTCCTGGAGGAGAAGATCCGTTCGCTCGGTACGGCCGCCTGCCCGCCGTACCACCTGGCGATCGTCGTCGGCGGTACGTCCGCCGAGTACGCGCTGAAGACCGCCAAGTACGCCTCCGCGCACTACCTGGACGAGATCCCGGCCGAGGGTTCGCCGCTCGGGCACGGCTTCCGGGACAAGGAGCTGGAGGAGAAGGTCTTCGAGCTGACGCAGAGGATCGGCATCGGGGCGCAGTTCGGCGGCAAGTACTTCTGCCACGACGTGCGTGTGGTGCGGCTGCCGCGGCACGGGGCGTCCTGCCCGGTGGCCATCGCCGTCTCCTGCTCGGCCGACCGTCAGGCCGTCGCGAAGATCACCGCCGAGGGCGTGTTCCTGGAGCAGCTGGAGACCGACCCGGCGCGGTTCCTGCCCGATACGACCGACGAGCACCTGGAGCAGGACGGCGACGTCGTCAAGATCGACCTGAACCAGCCGATGGACGACATCCTCGCCGAGCTGACCAAGTACCCGGTCAAGACCCGGCTGTCGCTGTCCGGCCCGCTGGTCGTGGCGCGGGACATCGCGCACGCCAAGATCAAGGAGCGGCTGGACGCGGGTGAGGAGATGCCGCAGTACCTGAAGGACCACCCGGTGTACTACGCCGGGCCCGCGAAGACGCCGGAGGGGTACGCGTCGGGGTCCTTCGGTCCGACCACCGCCGGGCGCATGGACTCCTACGTGGAGCAGTTCCAGGCGGCGGGCGGTTCGAAGGTGATGCTGGCCAAGGGCAACCGGTCGCAGCAGGTCACCGACGCCTGCGGCGCCCACGGCGGCTTCTACCTCGGCTCGATCGGCGGTCCCGCCGCCCGCCTCGCCCAGGACTGCATCAAGAAGGTCGAGGTCGTCGAGTACGAGGAGCTCGGTATGGAGGCCGTCTGGAAGATCGAGGTCGAGGACTTCCCGGCGTTCATCGTCGTGGACGACAAGGGCAACGACTTCTTCTTGGACCCGGCGCCGGCGCCGACGTTCACGTCGATCCCGGTGCGCGGGCCCGGTCTGGGCTGACCCGGCGGCGGGGCCCCTAAAAGAGCCCCGGAGGCCTCCCCCGCCCCGTGGGGGAGGCACACCTCGTCAGCCGTCGATCACACCCCAGCCCGGTCGCGTCGTCGGGGGTGGTCCGGCCGGAAGGCGTCCGGGCCGCAACATGACGGCAGGTCACCTCCACGGCAATCCCCGGGAACAGTCCGCCCGTCCGCGATGCTGTCCCCCGTGGAGGTGATCGTCGATGACCGACGAGCAGGACGAGAACAGCTACCGCATCGAGCACGACTCCATGGGCGAGGTCCGTGTCCCCGCGCACGCGAAGTGGCGGGCCCAGACCCAGCGCGCGGTGGAGAACTTCCCCGTCTCCGGGCAGCGCATCGAGCGCGCGCACATCGAGGCGCTGGCCCGGATCAAGGGCGCCGCCGCGAAGGTGAACGCCGAGCTGGGCGTGGTGGACAAGGAGATCGCCCAGGCGATCCAGGAGGCGGCCGCCGAGGTGGCCGAGGGCAGGTGGGACGAGCACTTCCCGGTGGACGTGTTCCAGACCGGGTCGGGGACCTCGTCCAACATGAACACCAACGAGGTCGTGGCGACGCTGGCGAGCGAGCGGCTCGGCCGGGACGTGCACCCCAACGACCACGTCAACGCCTCGCAGTCCTCCAACGACGTCTTCCCCTCCTCCATCCACATCGCGGCCACCGCCGCCGTCACCCGTGACCTGATCCCGGCCCTGGAGCACCTCGCGGCCGCGCTGGAGCGCAAGGCGCGGGAGTTCGCCGACGTCGTGAAGTCGGGGCGGACGCATCTGATGGACGCCACACCCGTGACGCTGGGCCAGGAATTCGGCGGATACGCCGCCCAGGTGCGGTACGGCGTCGAGCGGCTGAAGGCGTCGCTGCCCCGGCTCGCCGAACTGCCGCTGGGCGGCACCGCCGTCGGCACCGGCATCAACACGCCCCCCGGCTTCTCCGCGGCCGTCATCCAGGAGGTCGCGCGCGTCACCGGGCTGCCGCTGACCGAGGCACGCGACCACTTCGAGGCGCAGGGCGCGCGGGACGGCATCGTCGAGACCAGCGGGCAGCTGCGGACCGTCGCCGTCGGACTGACGAAGATCGCCAACGATCTGCGGTGGATGGCGTCCGGCCCGCGGACCGGGCTCGCGGAGATCTCCCTGCCCGACCTCCAGCCGGGATCGTCGATCATGCCCGGCAAGGTCAATCCGGTGATCCCCGAGGCCGTGCTCATGGTCGCCGCGCAGGTCACCGGGAACGACGCCACCGTCGCCGCCGCGGGCGCCGCCGGCAACTTCGAGCTGAACGTGATGCTGCCGGTCATCGCCAAGAACGTGCTGGAGTCGATCCGGCTGCTGGCCAACGTCTCCCGGCTGCTCGCCGACCGCACCGTCGACGGCATCGTCGCGCACCGCGAACGCGCCCGCGAGTACGCCGAGTCGTCGCCGTCCGTGGTCACCCCGCTCAACAAGTACATCGGCTACGAGGAGGCCGCGAAGGTCGCCAAGAAGGCGCTGGCCGAGCGGAAGACCATCCGGCAGACGGTCCTCGAAGGAGGGTATGTGGAGCGCGGCGACCTGACGCTCCACCAGCTCGACGAGGCGCTGGATGTCCTGCGGATGACACACCCGTGACGTTTCGCGCCCGGCGCGCAGAACCGTGACGCGCGCCGCAGCGTCGTATGACCATGGCACCTAATATCTGTGCATGGCAGACGGTGGAGCGATGACACATGTGGGAACGGGCGGTGCGGCGGCCTTCTGGGAGCCCGGGCAGCAGATCCTGTGGCGGTACCGGGAGAACGGCGGCCCGCGCTTCCACATCGCCCGCCCCGTCACCGTCGTCCGGGACGACGAGGAACTGCTCGCCGTGTGGATGGCGCCCGGCACCCAGTGCGTCAAGCCGGTGCTGGCCGACGGCCGGCCGCTGCACCAGGAACCGCTGCACACGCGCTACACCAAGCCGCGGTCCGTGGTGACGGACCGCTGGTTCGGCACGGGTGTGCTGAAGCTGGCCCACCCCGGTCGGCCCTGGTCGGTGTGGCTGTTCTGGGACCCGGGCTGGCAGTTCAAGAACTGGTACGTCAACCTGGAGGAACCGCTGGCCCGTTGGGACGGCGGGGTGGACTCCGAGGACCACTTCCTGGACATCTGCGTGTACCCGGACCGCAGCTGGGACTGGCGCGACGAGGACGAGTTCGCGCAGGCCCAGCAGGACGGTCTGATGGACGCCTCCGCGGCCGAGCGGGTGCGGGAGGCGGGCCGGTCGGCGGTGGAGGTGATCCGCGCGTGGGGGTCACCGTTCAGTGACGGCTGGCAGCACTGGCGCCCGGATCCGTCCTGGGCCGTACCGTTGCTGCCGGAGGACTGGGACCGTATGCCGGCGCACCTGTCCACATGAGACCCTTGATGCGCCCCCGGGCAGGAAACGTAGGATCGTCCTCCGCAAGAGCACTCAGGAGTAACTCCGGCATCGGACGCCGGGTCTGACCGAACGTCACCGAGGGGCGGCAGGACGTGAGCGAGGGGTACGAGGGCAACACCGGCGGGGCCGGCGGCACCGGCCCCACGCGCCGTGCCCGGTCCATCGGTGGCACAGGAACAGCCTTTGGCCGCGCGGGAATTCCGTTCCGGGCACACGTATTCCGGGTATCGGCATTTCTGCGGGACCGACTGCACGCGCGGCGCGCAGCCCCCAACGGACGGATTCGACACGCGTGACGGAGCAGCCCACCTCCTACGAACGCCCCCAGGGCGTGGACCCCACGGACCCTCGCGGGGCGCTCCTGCGTTCCCCGGCCCCCGCATCGCCGGGCTCCTCCGCCTTACCGTCCGCGACCGCCCAGTCCCGAGCCGACGGGTCGCCGGGCATCACCGCGCCGGGCGCCCCGGTCCCCGGCGACAGGGGAAAGGATCCGGCCGGTTCCGACACCGAGCACTCCCAGCCCGAGGCCGCCGAGATGGACAGCCACCGCCCGCGTCCCGCGCCCGAGACCATCCCGGTCCAGCCGGGCGCCGAGCCCCGCTCCGAGCACGGCCCGGGCGCGCAGGAGCGGCGCAGCGGACAAGGGGCGCAGCCCGGCCGGCCCACGCCCATGCGGCGGGACGGCGACCGGCTGCGCTTCGTGGGCGCGGCGACCCGCCGGATCGCCCGTGGCCTGGACCTCGACGAGATCGTGATGGGGCTGTGCCGGGCCACCGTGCCGACGTTCTCCGACGCGATCCTCGTCTATCTGCGCGACCCGCTGCCGGTCGGTGACGAACGGCCCGTCGCGGACCGGGTCGTGCTGCGGCTGCGGCGCACCGACCGGATCCCGGAGGAACGGGACACCGAGACCGGGTTCGCCGCGCTGGCCGTACCGCCGCCCGAGGCGCCGGAGCTGTCCGAGTTGTCGGCGGCGATCGCGGAGCTGTGCGAGGTGCGGCCCGGCGGCGCGCTCACCGAGGTGCTGCGCGGGGTGCGTCCGGTGTTCGCCGACAGCCCGGCCGCCCGCGCCGCGCTGCCCGAACTTCTGGGCGAGGACAGCCAGTTGGAGATCCCGGACGGGCAGCGGGCGATCCTCGCGCCGCTGCGCGGCCGGCGCCGGGTGATCGGCGCGGCCGTCTTCATCCGCCGCCCCGAGCGCATCCCCTTCGAGAACGACGACCTGCTGGTCGCCGCGCAGCTCGCCACGCACAGCGCCCTGGGCATCGACAAGGCGGTGCTGTACGACCGGGAGGCGTACATCGCCGACGAGCTCCAGCGCACGATGCTCCCGGAGACCCTGCCGCGCCCGACGGGCGTGCGCCTGGCCTCCCGTTATCTGCCGGCCGCGGAGACCGCGCGGGTGGGCGGCGACTGGTACGACGCCATCCCGCTGCCGGGCAGCCGGGTGGCGCTGGTGGTGGGCGACGTCATGGGGCACTCCATGACCAGCGCGGCCATCATGGGCCAGCTGCGCACGACCGCGCAGACCCTCGCCGGGCTCGACCTGCCGCCGCAGGAGGTGCTGCACCACCTCGACGAGCAGGCCCAGCGCCTGGGCACCGACCGCATGGCGACCTGCCTGTACGCCGTCTACGACCCGGTATCGCACCGCATCACCATCGCCAACGCCGGCCATCCGCCGCCCGTGCTGCTGCACCTGGGCGGCCGGGCCGAGGTGCTGCGGGTGCCGCCGGGCGCGCCGATCGGGGTCGGCGGCGTCGACTTCGAGGCGGTGGAGCTGGACGCGCCCGCCGGGGCGACGCTGCTGCTGTACACCGACGGCCTGGTGGAGTCCCGGCTGCGGGACGTGGCGACCGGCATAGAGCAGCTGCGCGAGAAGCTCGCGGCGACGGCCCAGCTGACCGGGCCCGACCATCCGCCGCCCCTGGAAGCCCTGTGCGACGAGGTGCTGGACATGCTCGGGCCGGGCGACCGGGACGACGACATCGCGCTGCTCGCCGCCCGCTTCGACGGGATCGCGCCGAGCGATGTGGCGTACTGGTACCTGGATCCGGAGGACGCGGCGCCGGGACGGGCCCGTCGGCTGGCCCGGCGGGCGCTGGCCCGCTGGGGGCTGGAGGAGCTGAGCGACTCCGTCGAGCTGCTGGTGAGCGAGGTCGTCACCAACGCGGTGCGGTACGCCTCGCGGCCGGTGACGTTGCGGCTGCTGCGGACCGATGTGCTGCGCTGCGAGGTCGGGGACGACGTGCCGCAGCTGCCCCGGCTGCGGCAGGCGCGGGCCACGGACGAGGGCGGGCGGGGACTGTTCCTCGTCAACCGGATGGCCCGGCGGTGGGGGGCGACCCGGTTGAGCACCGGGAAGGTCGTCTGGTTCGAGCTGAACCGCAGCTGACGGCCCGAAGAACGCGAGAAGGAGAGGGCGCCCGGTGATCGCACCGGGCGCCCTCTCCTTCTCGTCTGGACGGATGTCCGGCCGGACCTACTGACTCAGTTGCGGATCCAGTGGGTTCTCGGGTTCCTCCGTCGTCGGTTCGCCGGTCGTCGGCGACTCCGTCGGTTCCTGCGTCGTCGGCTCCTCGGACGGCTCCTGCGTCGTCGGTTCCTCGGTGGGCGTCTCCGTCTTCGGGGGCGCGCTGGTCGTCGGGGCCTGCGTGGAAGGCTCCTCCGACGGCTCCTCGGTCACTGACGGCGACGGGGACGGCGTGACGCTCGGCTGGACGGCGGCGCCCTGCGTGGTCTCCAGGTCGAACTTGGAGACCTTGGTGGAGACGCCGAAGGTGTAGTCCGCCCAGATCTGCGCCGGGAAGCCACCGCCGTTGACACGGCCGTCGTCGCCGGTCAGGCCGGTCGTCGCGCCGGTCAGGCTGACCTGGGGGTGCGGCGGCTTCGCCGACTCGCCGAACAGGCCGACCGAGGTGACCAGGTCGGGCGTGTAGGCGGTGAACCAGGCCGACTTGTTGTCGTCGGAGGTACCGGTCTTGCCGGCGACCTTCTGGCCCCTGCGCTCGGGGTTGTCCCGCACGGACTTCTTCGCCGTACCGTCGTCGACCACACCGGTGAGGACCGAGGTCACCGAGTCGGCGGCCTCCCGGCTGATGACCTGCTCGCCGATCGCCTCCTGCGGCTTCACCGCGTGGGCGCTGTTCTCCACCGACTTGATGAGCGTCGGGGTGACCTTCTTGCCGTGGTTGTCGAGGGTCGCGTAGACGCCGGCCATCTGCAGCGGGCTCGCGCCCATCGTGCCGAGGGTCTGCGCGGGCACCGCCTTGAGGTCCTTGGTGTCCATGCCGAGGTCGCTCCCGGTCTTCAGCACCTCGTCCATGCCGACGTCGACGCCCATCTGCGCGAAGACGGAGTTGATGGACTTGTTCATCGCTGTCTGCACGGTGACGTCGCCGTAGTCGACGTCGTCCTCGTTCTCCGGGGCGAAGCCGATGTCGCTGCCGACGACGGGGCGCTTGCTGGTGCCGTCGTAGATCGTGTTGGCGGTGATCTTCTCGCCGTCCTGGGTCTTGGCGCCCTGGTCGAGGGCCGCGGCGAGGATCACCGGCTTGAAGGTGGAGGCCGGCTGGTAGTCGGTGCGGGTGGCGTTGTTCAGGTAGTGCTCGACGTAGTTGACGCCGCCGTACATCGCCACGACCGCGCCCGTCTTCGGGTCCACGGACACCGCGCCGGCCTGGACGTCGCCGTCGACCGGGCGCTTCTTCTTGTCCAGCTTGCTGGTCAGCTGCTCCTTGACGGAGGCCTCCAGCGCCTTCTGCTTCTTCTTGTCGATGTTGAGCGTGATGTTCCAGCCGCCGGCGTTGACCATCGCCTCGGCTTCCTTGCCGCTCTGCGCGACGCCCTGGGCGACGAGCTGCCGCTCCAGCTCGCTGTTGGCCGCGTTCACCAGGTAGCCGACCTGGCCCTCCTGGCCGGGGGCGGCCTTGGGCTGCTTGGGCACCGGGAACGTCATCGTCTGCCGCTCGGCCTTGTCGAGCCAGCCCTCCTCGACCATGTTGTTCAGGACGTAGTTCCAGCGGCGCTGGACCAGCGTCTTGCCGGTCTCGGAGGCGACGGCCCAGTCGTACTGGCTGGGGGCCTGGAGCAGCGCGGCGAGGTAGGCGCCCTGCGCGACGTCGAGCTTCTCGGCGTCGACGCGGTAGTAGGCCTGGGCGGCGGCCTGGATGCCGTAGGCGCCGCGGCCGTAGTAGCTGGTGTTGAGGTAGCCGGCCAGGATGTAGTCCTTGGACTCCTCCCGGTCCAGCTTCAGGGAGATGACCAGTTCCTTCAGCTTGCGCGTGACGGTCTGTTCCTGCGTCAGGTAGTAGTTCTTGACGTACTGCTGGGTGATCGTCGAGCCGCCCTGGGCGCCCTTGCCCATGAGCGTGTTGAGCAGGCCGCGCGCGGTGCCCCTCAGGTCGACGCCGGAGTCGCTGTAGAAGCTCTTGTTCTCGGCGGCGACGAAGGTCCGCTGGACGGCCTTGGGTATCTCGGCGAGGTCGACGTTCTCGCGGTTGAGTTCGCCGTCGCGGGTGAGAAGGGTGCCGTCGCTGTACTTGTAGATGTTGCTCTGCAGCTTGGCCTCGGCGTTGGCCGCGGGGATCGGCGTCGTCATGTACAGCACGATGAAGGCGCCGATGACGAGCAGGCAGAGGCCGAGGAAGGTACCGAGGACCTTCTTCCAGGTGAACAGCCGGCGTATACGGCCCTTGCCGCCCTTGGCTCCCTGGCCGCCCTTTGCGCCCTTCTTGGCGCTCCTGCGGGCCGCCGCGCGACCGCCTCCGGCGGAGCTCTCGGTGGCCCCCGTCGCCGTGTCGGCGGGTGCCGCGCTCTCGGCCGTGGCCACCGACTCGTTGCGCGAGGGGGGAGCCGCCGCCCGCGACGAGCGGTTCTTGGGCGCCGCGCGGCGGCCACCACGCTGTCGCGCTCGTCTCTCTTCCGCTCGTCCCATGAGTCCGCTCGCTCCGCTTCCTACTCGGCATTCACACCAGTGCCCGGAGGCAGGTCAGCTCAGAAAGCTAACACCGCTCTCTATGACAAAGGGCGTTCGATCGGGTCCCGGGCGGGCGTGAGAATCAGCACCCCGCTCGATGGAACCGGCACGCCTCTCCACCGGAACCGACGTACGAGAGCCGCTCAGGGTTGCCATGTCCCAGAAAAGTGATATCACTTAGCTAGGCAGAAGATAACGCGGGCCCACGGACACTCCGGCGGGGCGCGAGAAACGGGGGACCCCCATGACCAGGCACGATCTGTCGGCCACCGTCGACACACCCGACATGCCCGCCCCGCGCGTGCGGGAATTCCCGGCGCGCAGCATGAGCGGCGGGTCGGCCCTGCTGCTCGGGCTGCTCGGGCTGATGGCCGGCGCGGGGCTGATCGTCGCGGGCGGCACGGCGGTGGACGCGACCGGCGCCCGGGGCGCGCTGATCGCCGGCGGCGTCGTGGTCGCGCTCGCCGCGTTCCTCTCGCTGTGCGGGCTGAACACCGTGGCGCCGGGCGAGGCCCGCGTGGTGCAGCTCTTCGGGCGCTACCGGGGCACCATCCGCGAGGACGGACTGCGCTGGGTCAACCCCTTCACCTCCCGGGAGAAGATCTCCACCCGCGTCCGCAACCACGAGACGGCGGTCCTGAAGGTCAACGACGCCTACGGCAACCCGATCGAGCTGGCCGCGGTCGTGGTGTGGAAGGTGGAGGACACCGCGCAGGCCGTGTTCGAGGTGGACGACTACTTCGAGTTCGTCTCCACCCAGACCGAGGCCGCCGTCCGGCACATCGCCATCGAGTACCCCTACGACGCCCACGACGAGAGCGCGCTCTCGCTGCGCGGCAACGCCGAGGAGATCACCGAGAAGCTCGCGCTCGAACTGCACGCGCGCGTGGAGGCGGCCGGTGTGCAGATCATCGAGTCCCGGTTCACGCACCTCGCCTACGCTCCGGAGATCGCCTCCGCGATGCTCCAGCGGCAGCAGGCGGGCGCGGTGGTCGCGGCGCGCCGGGAGATCGTGGACGGCGCGGTCGGCATGGTGGAGGCGGCGCTCAGCCGGATCGCCGAGCAGGACATCGTGGAACTGGACGAGGAACGGAAGGCGGCGATGGTGTCCAACCTGATGGTGGTGCTGTGCGGGGACCGCTCCCCCCAGCCGGTGCTCAACACCGGGACCCTCTACCAGTGACCCCGCCCGCGGATCCTTCGGAAGGGGCTGTGCCCAAGCGGCGGCCGCAGCAGCGCAAGCAGGTGCTGCTGCGGCTGGATCCGCTGGTGTACGACGCGCTGGCCCGCTGGGCCTCGGACGAACTGAGGTCGGCGAACGCGCAGATCGAGTTCCTGCTGCGGAAGGCGTTGCAGGACGCGGGGAGGCTGCCGGGCGAGGCCCGGCCCATCCCGCGCCGTGGACGCCCGCCCGGGGGCTCCGCCCCGGGGCCCTCACCGGAGTGACCGGCCGGGGGCGGCGGCCGACGCTGTGACGAACCTGTGACAATCGGCCCCGACCTGCGCACCGCCACCCCCGGCCACCACCTCCGCACACGGCGTATGCACACGGCGTATACACCGCGTGTAGAGTCCACCGCATGTCCATCGGTCACACCCTCCTGGGACTCCTGGAGTCCGGGCCCCGACACGGCTACGACCTGAAGCGGGCCTTCGACGAGAAGTTCGGTCACGACCGGCCGCTGCACTACGGCCAGGTCTACTCGACGATGTCCCGCCTGCTGAAGCACGGGTTCGTCGAGGTCGACGGCATCGAGCCCGGCGACGGTCCGGAGCGCAAGCGGTACGCCATCACCGACGCCGGCATCACCGACGTCACCCGCTGGCTCGCCACCCCCGAGAAGCCCGAGCCGTACCTCCAGTCGACGCTGTACACGAAGGTCGTCCTCGCGCTGCTCACCCACCGGGACGCGGCCGAAATCCTGGACGCGCAGCGCGCGGAGCACCTGCGCGGCATGCGCATCCTCACCGACCGCAAACGCCGGGGCGACCTCGCCGACCAGCTGATCTGCGACCACGCGCTGTTCCATCTGGAGGCCGATCTGCGCTGGCTGGAACTGACCGCCGCGCGCCTCGACAAGCTGCGCACGGCGGTGACCGCGTGACCGCTCCCGCGGGCTCGCTGCTCGCCGCCGAGGGCCTGCGCAAGGCGTACGGGCCGACCCTGGCGCTGGACGGCGCCGAGTTCTCCATCCACCCCGGCGAGGTCGTCGCCGTGATGGGCCCCTCCGGGTCCGGCAAGTCCACGCTGCTGCACTGCCTCGCTGGCATCGTCACGCCCGACGCGGGCTCGATCCTCTACGACGGGCAGGAGCTGGCCACGATGAGCGACGCCCGGCGCAGTGCGCTCCGGCGCTCGGAGTTCGGGTTCGTGTTCCAGTTCGGGCAGCTCGTGCCGGAGCTGACCTGTGTGGAGAACGTGGCGCTGCCGCTCCGGCTGAACGGCACCCCGCGCAAGCGGGCCGAGCAGGCCGCGCTCGCCTGGATGGAACGGCTGGAGGTCGACGACGTGCGCGCGAAGCGGCCCGGGGAGGTCTCCGGCGGGCAGGGACAGCGGGTCGCGGTGGCGCGCTCACTGGTCACCGGCCCCCGGGTGGTGTTCGCCGACGAGCCGACCGGCGCGCTGGACTCGTTCAACGGCGAGCGCGTGATGGAACTGCTCACCGACGCGGCCCGGTCCGCCAACACGGCCGTGGTCCTGGTCACGCACGAGGCCCGGGTGGCCGCCTACTCCGACCGCGAGATCGTCGTACGGGACGGGAAGTCCCGGGACATGGAGCGCGTCGTATGAGGCTGCGGCAGTGGGCCGGGGATCTGGCCCTAGGAGTGCGGTTCGCCGTCGCCGGCGGACGCGAGGGCTGGTCCCGGGCCGTGCTGACGGCCGTCGGCGTCGGGCTCGGAGTGGCGCTGCTGCTGCTCACCACCGCCATCCCGAACGCGCTGGCGGAGCGGAACCGGCGGGAGGAGGCACGCAGCGACCACAGCTGGAGCCAGCAGGAGATACCGAAGGCCGACGACACGCTGATCGTGCTGGACGCGGACACCTCCTTCCGGTACCAGGAGGTGCGCGGGCGCCTGCTGGAGGCGGAAGGTCCGCGGGCCCCGCTGCCGCCGGGGGTCGCGGCGTTCCCGGCGGCGGGCGAGATGGTCGTCTCCCCCGCTCTGAAGGAGCTGCTCGCCTCCGACAGCGGGAAGCTGCTCAAAGAACGGCTGCCCTACCGGATCGCCGGCACCATCGGCGAACAGGGCCTCGTCGGCTCCCAGGAGCTGGCCTACTACGCGGGCGGCAAGGGGCTCGCGGACCATCTCGACCGGACCAGCGGAGCGCGGATCGACGGCTTCGGCGGCCAGGACCAGCCGTCGTCCGACCCCTGGGACCCGATCCTGCTCCTGCTGGTCCTGGTGGTGTTCGTGGTGCTGCTGATGCCGGTCGCGGTGTTCATCGCCGCTGCCGTGCGGTTCGGCGGCGAGCGGCGCGACCGACGGCTCGCGGCGCTGCGGCTGGTCGGCTCCGACAACCGGATGACGCGGCGGATCGCCGCCGGCGAGGCGCTCGCCGGGTCCGTGCTCGGCCTGGTCCTCGGGACCGTCTTCTTCCTGATCGGGCGTCGGATCGCCAGCTCCTTCGAGCTCTTCCGGGTCAGCGTGTTCCCGAGCTATCTGAACCCCTCACCCGCGCTCGCCGCGCTCGTCGCGGTCGCGGTGCCGACGGCCGCGGTCCTGGTGACCTTGTTCGCCCTGCGCAGAGTGGTCATCGAACCCCTCGGCGTGTTCCGTACGGCCAGGCCCACGCGACACCGGCTGTGGTGGCGGCTGCTGCTGCCGCTGGCCGGACTCGCGCTGCTCTACCCGATGGTCGGACAGGGCCGGGACGACGGGGAGTTCAACCAGTACCTGGTCGTCGGGGGTGTCATGCTCCTGCTCGTCGGGGTCACGGCGCTGCTGCCGTGGTTCGTCGAGACGGTCGTCGCCCGCCTCGGCTCGGGCGGCGTCGCCTGGCAACTGGCGGTACGACGGCTTCAGTTGAGCAGTGGCTCGGCGGCCCGCACGGTCAACGGCATCGCGGTCGCGGTGGCCGGGGCGATCGCGTTGCAGATGCTGTTCGCGGGAGTGGAGGACCAGTTCACCCAGGCCTCGGGGTACGACGTCTCCCGGGCCCAGATGCAGGTGGGCGTGGAGCACGGCACGGAACTCGCCGCCGCGGCCGAGGAGTTCCGCGAGACCAAGGGTGTCCGCCAGGTCACCGCGCTGAGCGAGGGGTGGATCGGCGACCGGGTCGACGAGCCGACCGCGATGACCGCGTTCACCGTCGGCGACTGCGCGTCCCTGCGCGAGGTGGCCACGCTGCCGTCCTGCCGTGACGGCGAGGTCTTCGCGCTGAGCGGCGGCGAGCAGGACACCGAGACGCCCCAGCTGGCCGTGCCCGGCAAGACCCTGTGGGCCGGCGGCGCGGACGTCGGACGGCCCGACGATCCGCCGGTCTCCTGGACCGTGCCGCGGGACATTCGGCCCGCCCAGTCCCGCGAGGATCCCACCGGCAACCTGCGCGGCGGCTTCCTGATCACCCCCGCGGCGCTGCCCGCCGGGCTCGCGACGTTCGCCAAGGGGGAGCTCTACCTGAGCCTCGACCGTTCCGAAGCGGACGCTTATGAGCACGCGCGCAACACGGCCGCGCGGATCGACCTGTTCTCCCAGCCCATGACCTGGTCGACGGTCGAACGCTCCGACCGCTACGAGTCCATCCGCACCGGCCTGTCGGTCGGCGCCGCCTGTGTGCTGGCGCTGATCGGCGCGAGTCTGCTGGTCTCCCAGCTGGAGCAGCTGCGTGAACGCCGCAAGCTGCTGTCGTCCCTGGTGGCCTTCGGCACCCGGCGGCGCACGCTGAGCCTGTCGGTGCTCTGGCAGACGGTCGTCCCGATCGGTCTGGGCCTGCTGCTGGCGTCCACGGTCGGTGTGACCCTGGGCGCGGTGCTGCTGCGCATGACGAACACCCCGGTGCGGGTCGACTGGTCGAGCGTGCTGATGATGACCGGCACCGGCGCGGCGGTCTCGCTGCTGGTCACCGTGCTGAGCCTGCCGCCGCTGCTGCGGCTGATGCGGCCGGACGGTCTGCGCACGGAGTGAGAGACGGACCGGCACCCGGCCCCACCGGGACGGGCGCCGGTTCTCGCTTTCGGCAGGCCGCAGTGACCGCCGTGGCGGCGGGTCTCCGTGGCCGCCGTGGCGGCGGTTCTCAGTGAACGCCGTCGAGGACCCGCACCGGCAACGGCCTCAGGGCCTCCCGCAGTGCCTGCGCCAGTTCCTCGTACTCCGCGCCGCGGGCCGCGCCCGAGCGCATGGCGAGGGCGATACGGCGGGTGGGGGCCGGGTCGGTGAAGTCGGCGGTGAGGAGGTGGGTGCTGCGGCTGGTCTCGACGGTGACGGCGGTGCGGGGCAGCAGGGTGCAGCCGAGGCCCCCGGCGACGAGCTGGACGAGGGTGGACAGGCCGGCGGCCGTGGTGGTCACCGGGGCGTCCGCCCGCCCGGCCTCCCGGCAGATGTCGAGGGCCTGGTCGCGCAGGCAGTGCCCCTCGTCGAGGAGCAGCAGGTTGAGCTCCTTCAGCACCTCGCGCGCGATGCCCTGCCGGCCGCCGAGCGGGTGCCCGGGCGGGGTGACGAGCACGAAGTCCTCGTCGAACAAGGGCAGTTCGACCACTCCGGGCACCCCGAGCGGCACGGCGAGCAACAGCAGGTCGAGCCGGCCGGTGTTCAGACCGTCGACGAGGGCGGCGGTCTGCTCCTCGTGGACCTGGAGGTCGAGGTGCGGATAGCGGTCGTGGACCAGGCGCAGCACGGTGGGCAGGAGGTACGGCGCGACGGTCGGGATGACCCCGAGGCGCAGCACCCCGGTGAACGGCGCCCGGAGCGCCTCGGCCTCCGCGAGCAGCGCCCCCACCTCCGCCAGTACCGCCCTGGCCCGTACGGCGAGCCGCTCGCCGGCCGGCGAGAGCAGCACCTTGCGGGTCGTACGCTCCAGGAGGGTCACCCCGAGCGTCTCCTCCAGTGCGGAGACCGCGCCGGACAGGGCGGGCTGGCTCATGCCGAGGGCGGCGGCCGCGTCCCGGAAGTGCAGGTGCTCGGCGACGGCCGCGAAGGCCCGCAGCTGCGCGAGACTGGGCTGCCGCCTCTTGACCCCGGAATTACTCACAGTCACTGATAACTTCCTCCGATCACCATGACCAAGTGTAGCGATTTCTCTAATCAATGCACCCTGTGCCAGCATCGGAACAGTCCAACCCATGGGAAACGTCCGCGATCCGGACGCTTCTTCGCTGCAAGGAGAGCGTGTGCTCACTGTCGGTGACAAGTTCCCCGAGTTCGAACTGACCGCCTGCGTCTCGCTGGAGAAGGGCAAGGAGTTCGAGCAGATCCACCACAAGTCCTACGAGGGCAAGTGGCTCGTGGTCTTCGCGTGGCCGAAGGACTTCACCTTCGTGTGCCCGACCGAGATCGCCGCGTTCGGCAAGCTGAACGACGAGTTCGCCGACCGCGACGCGCAGATCCTCGGCTTCTCCGGTGACTCGGAGTTCGTCCACCACGCCTGGCGCAAGGACCACCCGGACCTGACGGACCTGCCGTTCCCGATGATGGCCGACTCCAAGCACGAGCTGATGCGCGACCTCGGCATCGAGGGTGAGGACGGCTTCGCGCAGCGCGCCGTCTTCGTCGTCGACCCGAACCGCGAGATCCAGTTCACGATGGTCACCGCGGGCTCCGTCGGCCGGAACCCCAAGGAGGTCCTGCGGGTCCTGGACGCCCTGCAGACCGACGAGCTGTGCCCGTGCAACTGGACCAAGGGCGAGGACACCCTCGACCCGGTCAAGCTGCTGGCCGGGGAGTGAGCCGACATGTCCCTCGACTCCCTGAAGTCCCGCATACCGGACTACGCCAAGGACCTGAAGCTCAACCTGGGTTCGGTCATCGGCAACTCCGACCTGCCCGCGCAGCAGCTGTGGGGCACGGTCCTCGCGACCGCGATCGCCGCGCGCTCCCCGATCGTCCTGCGCGAGCTGGAGCCGGAGGCGAAGGCGAACCTCGCGCCGGAGGCGTACACCGCCGCGAAGTCCGCCGCCGCGGTGATGGCGATGAACAACGTCTTCTACCGCACCCGTCACCTGCTGTCCGACCACGAGTACGGCAACCTGCGGGCGGGCCTGCGGATGAACGTCATCGGCAACCCCGGCGTCGACAAGGTCGACTTCGAGCTGTGGTCGTTCGCGGTGTCCGCGATCAACGGCTGCGGCATGTGCCTCGACTCGCACGAGCAGGTGCTGCGCAAGGCGGGCGTCGAGCGTGAGGTGATCCAGGAGGCGTTCAAGATCGCCTCGGTGATCCAGGCGGTCGGCGTCACCCTCGACGCGGAGGCCGTTCTCTCCGAGTGACGCCGGTTCCGGCGGGCCCCGTCCACCTCGGTGGGCGGGGCCTCGCGCTTTCTACGGGGAGCCGCCGCCCGTGGGCCCCGATGGGGCCTCCTCCTCGGCCGCCGGACGCTCCGAGCCGCCCGCACGGGCTGATCCACCGTCACCGTCGCCCGTGCGGACCGGCGCCGCCTCCGCCGCCGTCGCCGCCGGTGGGCGCGGCGCCTGGCGCACGGTCGCCTCACGGGAGTACGCGTGCAGATAGCCCACCACCGTGTTGGTCACCGCGACCAGCGGTACGGCCACCACCGCGCCGCCGATGCCGGCGATCATGCCGCCGGCGGCCACCGTCAGCACCACCGCCAGCGGATGGACGCGCACCGCCCGCCCGAGGATGAACGGCTGGAGGATGTGCCCCTCGATCTGCTGCACGGCCAGCACGACGACCAGCGTCATCACCGCCGTGAACACACCCTGTGTCACCAGCGCCACCACCACCGCCAGCGCGCCGGAGGCCACCGCGCCGACCAGCGGGATGAAGGAGAACAGGAAGATGAAGACGGCGAGCGGGACGGCCATGGGCACGTCGAGGAAGTAGATGCCCAGGCCGATGAAGATCGCGTCGATCAACGCCACTATCACCGTGCCGCGGACATACGCGGTGAGCGTGGCCCAGGCCCGCGGGCCCGCGCCCGCCACACCCGGACGGGCCGCCGCCGGCACCAGCTTGAGCGTCCACTGCCAGATGCGCTTGCCGTCGTAGAGCAGGAACAGCGTCGAGAAGAACGCCAGCAGGATGCCGGTGAGCGCCTCGACGACGACGGTGACGCCCTCCAGGCCCGCCGAGGTGATCTCGTCGGTGTTGGCGCCGACCGCCTCGCGCAGGTTCTGGGCGATGCCGTTGATCTGCTTGTCGGTGACGTGGAAGGGGCTGTTGAGCAGCCACAGGCGCAGATCGTCGATGCCGTCCTGGACCTGGTCGGAGAGATCGTCGATGTTCTCCATGACCTGCCAGGTCACGAACCAGCCCATCAGGCCGATGACGACGAACCCGAGGATCGCCGTGAGCGCGGTCGCGGGGCCCCGCGGCACCCCGAGGTGCTTGAGCCGGGCCACGGTGGGCTCCAGCAGGGCGGTCAGCAGCAGCGCCACCACGAAGGCCAGGACGACCAGTTGGATCGCGCTGATGACCTTCATCAGGATCCAGACGGTGCCCGCGAGCACCAGCAGCCGCCAGCCCGCCTCGGCGGCGACCCGGACACCCCACGGCACGACCTGCGCGGGATCGGGGCGCGGCGCGGGCGACGGCAGCTCCTCCACCGGCGCCGAGTCGGTCTCGAGCGACGCCGGTTCGCGTGCGTCGGCCTCCCGGGTCTCCCGCTCGGCCCTCGCGCGGCGTTCGTCGAGCCGCGCTCCCATCTCGGTCAGACCGGCGCCGATCCTGCCGAGCCACCCTGGAACTCGCGACATGATCCGTCCTCTTCCCCCGTCCGTCTCCACCACTCCCCCTGGAGTCGCCGGCTTACGACCGTACATGGCGAAAGCCCCTCCCCTGGGACGGGGAGGGGCTGCGCGAGGTCGAGCGGTGGTGAGGCCGGCTCAGTACCAGTGGTTGGCCTGCCAGAACGCCCAGGCGTCACAGGGACTGCCGTAGCGCTCGTTCATGTAGTTGAGGCCCCACTTGATCTGGGTGGCCGGGTTGGTGCGCCAGTCGGCGCCCGCGGAGGCGTACTTGCCGGCGGGCAGCGCCTGGAAGAGGCCGTACGCGCCGGAGGAGGGGTTGACGGCCTGGGGGTTCCAGTCGGACTCGTGGTCCACGATGTTGCTGAAGCACTGGAACTGGCCGCTGGGCACCATCTGCTGCGCCATCGCCTGGATCTCGGCGATGCTGTAGGAGCTCTTGATCGGGAAGTCCGAGGCGCTGCGGCTCGCCGCCGCCTTGAGCTCGGCGCGCTCCTTGGCTTCCTCGGCCGCCTTCTCGGCGGCTTCCTTCTTCGCGATGGCCGTCTTGGCGGCGGCCTTGCGAGCCGCTTCCTCCGCGTCCTTCTTGGCGCTCTCGTCCGCGGCGATCGCCTGGACACTGGCCTGCTGCGTCAGGGAAGCGGTCTGTACCTGGGCCTGGTAGCCGACGGGTATGTCCGCGAGGAGCGTCGAGTCGCTTGCCGTCGCTTCTGCGTCGTTGGTCTGCGCGGTGCTGCCCGAGGCAACGCCGACGACGCTTCCGACAGCGGTGACCGCCGTGGCCGAGGCCACTGCGAATCCCCGGACCGAGATCCGGCTCACACGGTTTTCCTTCCAGCATCGCCCGCTTCGGTGACCCTGGCGGACGCAATCGTGCCCCTGACGCTGGCCTCCCAACTGCGGGGTCACGGGAGGCACGGGCCCGGTGGGCAACTCCCGCTGGGGAGCGCCGCGTGGTGCACGGGCGGCATACGACGGTCGATATGGAGTTGGCGGTGGTGCTGATGAGGTTCTGTGCCGCTGGGGGTACAGGTGTGTCGTATGCGGGGCCTGACAGGAGTGAGACTCTGCCGTAACCGAATGCCGCAAGGCAATTCCCGGTTGCGTGTGAAAGCTCACATCCGGTTTGACCCCAGGGATTTCCTCGTTCGCCCACACGCGAAGGCGCCGCCCGACTAGGCTCACAGCCTTTGTCGGACGGCGCCAACTACCGAGCGACCCCGATGAATTCGGTCAGGACGGTCAGATCTGCCCGTCCTCCAGCATTTCGGTCACAAGGGCGGCGATCTGGGACCTCTCGGACCGGTTCAGGGTGACGTGCGCGAAAAGCGGATGCCCCTTCAGTTTCTCCACCACGGCGACGACACCGTCATAACGGCCGACTCGCAAATTGTCCCTTTGCGCCACGTCATGGGTCAGAACGACCCGGGAATTGGCGCCGATCCGGGACAGAACGGTCAGCAGGACATTCCGTTCCAGCGACTGGGCCTCGTCCACGATCACGAACGCGTCGTGCAGGGAGCGGCCGCGGATGTGGGTGAGGGGGAGGACCTCCAGCATGCCGCGGGCGGTGACCTCCTCGATGACCTCGCGCGAGGTGACCGCCGAGAGGGTGTCGAAGACCGCCTGAGCCCAGGGGCTCATCTTCTCGGCCTCGCTGCCCGGCAGATAGCCGAGCTCCTGCCCGCCCACCGCGTACAGCGGCCGGAAGACCATCACCTTCTGGTGCTGGCGGCGCTCCAGGACCGCCTCCAGACCCGCGCAGAGCGCGAGCGCCGACTTGCCGGTGCCGGCCCGGCCGCCCATCGAGACGATCCCGACGTCCGGGTCGAGCAGCAGGTCGAGCGCGATCCGCTGCTCGGCGCTGCGGCCCTTGATGCCGAACGCCTCACGATCGCCGCGCACCAGACGGACGTTGCCCTCGGGCGTCACCCGGCCCAGCGCCTTGCCGCGCTCGGACTGGATGGTCAGGCCGGTGTGCACGGGCAGGTCGGCGGCTTCCGGGACGTACACGTGGCCTTCCTCGAAGAGGACGTCCACCTGCTCGCCGGGGAGCGTGAGTTCGGACATTCCGGTCCAGCCGGAGGCGTCCGTGATGGCGAGCTCCGCGCGGTACTCCTCGGCGAGGAGTCCGACGGAGGAGGCCTTGATCCTGAGCGGGAGGTCCTTCGATACGACGGTGACGTCGAACCCCTCGGCCTGCAGATTGCGGGCGACCGCGAGGATGCGTGAGTCGTTGTCCCCCAGGCGGTAGCCGGTGGGCAGCACGCTGGGGTCCGAGTGGTTGAGCTCGACACGGATGGTCCCGCCCAGCTCCCCGATCGGGATGGGGGCGTCGAGGCGTCCGTACTTCACCCGGTAGTCGTCGAGCAGGCGCAGCGCCTGCCGGGCGAAATAGCCGAGTTCGGGATGGTGCCGCTTGGCCTCCAGTTCCGTGACCACGACGATGGGGAGCACGACCTCGTGCTCGTCGAAGCGGGTCAGGGCGTTCGGGTCGGCCAGCAGGACGCTGGTGTCGAGAACGTAGGTGCGCCGGTCGGGCTTGTGGCGCTTTGTGCTGGTCACCACGGAAGGACGTACCCCCTCGGATGAGGTCGGGGAGCGACGGAGTGGAGGCCGGGAGGGCGGGCGGGAGCGAGCCGGCCGGAGTCCAGCCGCCTCGCGGGGGCCGAAAACCGGCCCTCCGCTGCGTCCGTGCTGACCGCACGATCGGGCTGATGCAAAGGGCCTCCCGGGCGGACGGCCCCGTGCCGTCCGCTGAGATCCGACACCCGTGGTTCGGGCGTCGACCTGCTTGGCTTATGCCCTCGAACGCGCGCCGCCATGCCACGGCATATGACGGCGCGCGGGTGAACTCC
>NZ_BQUN01000188.1:119134-178418 GCF_026008495.1 Streptomyces sp. A012304 | reverse complement strand
CCCCGCGTGCGTCAGCCGCCGTAACGCCGGTGACGGGCCGCGTAGTCGCGCAGCGCGCGCAGGAAGTCGACCTTGCGGAAGGCCGGCCAGAACACGTCACAGAAGTAGTACTCGGAGTGCGCCGTCTGCCAGAGCATGAATCCGGACAGCCGCTGTTCGCCGCTGGTGCGGATCACCAGGTCGGGGTCGGGCTGGGCGCCGGTGTAGAGGTGACGGCCGATCATCTCGATGTCGACGGACTCGGCGAGGTCCTCCATCGAGACGCCCTTGTCCTGGGCGTCGAGGATCATCGAGCGCACGGCGTCGGCGATCTCCTGGCGGCCGCCGTAGCCGATGGCGACGTTGACGAGTATTCCGTCGATGTGGGCGGTGGCCTCCTCGGCCTCCTTCAGCGTGCGCTGCATGCCGGACGGGAGGAGGTCCATGGTGCCGACGTGGTGCACGCGCCAGCGGCCGTCGGTGGCGAGGGTGCGCACGACGTCCTCGATGATGCCGAGGAGCGGGACCAGTTCTTCCTGGGCGCGGTCGAAGTTGTCCGTGGACAGCAGCCAGAGGGTGACGACCTCGACGTCCGTCTCGGAGCACCAGCCGAGGAACTCCTCGATCTTCTCGGCGCCGGCCCGGTGGCCGTGCACGGTGGTGGAGCCGGCCGCCTTCGCCCATCGTCGGTTGCCGTCCATGATGACGCCGATGTGCTTGGGCACCTGAGCGTGGTCCAGGTGGCCTTCCACCCGGCGTGCGTACAGCCTCACCAACAGGCCGCGCAGCTTGTCGCGCAGGTTCACGTGATTGTCAGCCCCTCCGTCGCGGATGCGGGTCCCCGCGGGCCGAAGCCTACCCCTGCGGGGCGTGGGTCGTGCCGGTGGGTCGGGTCTACGGGGCGCCCGGGCACGGATGAAAAAACGGGCCGGTCCGTGGGGGGGAGACGGACCGGCCCGAGGGGGGGGTTTCCACCATAACCCTTCGTAAGGGATGGCGCGTGCATCGGCGCACGACAATTACTCTCCGGAATCGCCCGGCGACGCGGCGGTGGCCGTCTGAGGCGGTGTTCCCGCATGATCCATGGCCGAAAGACAGCGGATTCCCAGGCAAAAAGGGCCCTCCACCGACGGAAGTGGAGGTTTTGGGGCTGCTTGGGTCGTGTCGGACAACCGCCCGACCGCCCCTCCGACGGGCTACCCCGGCCGCGTACGCCGCCTTGACGCGAACGGCACCGCGCAGCCCCCTCCACCGCGCGGTGACGCCCGCGCAGCTTTGCTCACGCGAATTGCCTGGGCTCGAACTTACGTGAGGCGGGCACCTAATGCGAGCCGTTCGCGATAACGATGTGGAAACCGCGTGGAGGCGCGTGGTCGTTCTGTGGCGCGGTGGGTGGAATATCCGGTTCCTGTGCTCGCGCGCCGGGTGGCCGAGAGGACCGTCGGGTCCCGGCGTCGAGGCCGGGACGCCATGGATCATGGGCCGGGAGGCGAGCGCTCGGCGACGGCGACGGCGGTTCCCGGCCAATTCCGTCACGACGGGCCCACGGGCCCCCGCGGGCGTCGTCGCGACGCCCGGGGCGCGCACGCGCGGGTTCCGTGGGGGCCGTCCGTCCCCTTCCCGCCCGCGAACCGCGCGCGGTGGAGCGCGGCCAGGGCGACGACTGAGTCGAGGTCGACCTCACCGAACAGGCCGTCCGTGTGCGGACAACGTCACCGGTGCGGCTTGCGGGCCTCGAAGAGGTGGCGGGTGCTGTACGCGACGAAGGGCCCCTCGGACACGATCCGCTCGTGCAGCGCCCGGAGCCGGTCCTCGTACGTCGAGACGGTGAAGCCCGGCACCATCCACACCACCTTGCGCAGGAAGTGGACGACGGCGGCGATGTCGTGGAACTCGATCCGCAGGCGTTCCGCCCGCAGGTCGACGATCTCCAGACCGGCCGCCTCCGCGTCGGCGCGCTCGTGGTCGGGGTGGCGGCCGGCGCTCACCTCCGGCGGCTGCGGCCCGAGGAAGTACTCGACCAGCTCGAAGACGCTGCGCGGCCCGACGTGCTGGGCGAAGTACGTGCCGCCCGGCTCCAGGACCCGCGCGATCTCCTCCCACAGGGGCCGTACGGGGTGGCGGCTGGAGACCAGGTCGAAGGTGCCGTCCGCGAAGGGCAGCGGCGCGTCCTCGGGGGACGCGACGACCGCGACCCCGCGCGGGCGCAGCAGGGCGGTGGCCTTGGCGACGTTGGCCGGCCAGCCCTCGGTCGCCACGGTGAGGACGGGCGCCTCGGGGGCGGCCCGGCCCAGGGCGAAGTCCAGGACCTCCCCTCCCCCGGTCTGCACGTCCAGCGCGGCCCGCGCGCCCGCCAGCCGCCCGGCGAGGGACACGGCGTAGCCCCAGGAGGGCCGTTCCTCGGTGGCCCGGCCCTCGAACCAGGAGAAGTCCCAGCCTTCGATGGGCACGGCGGCGCCTTCGGCCAGGAGGTCCTCGAAGCTGCGGGAACGGTGCTCTGTCATGGCTGTCACTTGACCAGGGGCCGTACGTCGTCCCCGACGAACCGCACGAAGCCCTCGGGGTCCGGTTCGTCGGCGGTGGGCAGGAGGACGACGGTGTCGGCGCCGGCGTCGGCGAAACGCCGAACGGTGTCGGCGACCTCGGCCGCGTCGCCGGCGACGCCGAGACCGGGCGTGCCGGTCAGACCGGTGGCGGTCAGTTCGCGCTGGAGACGGTCGGCGGCGCCGGGGCCGGTGGCCGTGAAGACGTAGACGACGATCCGGTGCGGGCCGGCGTCACGGCCGGCCGCCCTCCTGCCCTCCTCGATGGTCCGGCGGGCCTCGCGCACGCCGTCCGCCGAGAAGACCTCGTTGAGGAGGGTGCCGTCCGCGACCTCGCCGGACAGCCGCAGGGTGCGCGGCCCGATGCCGCCGACCAGCACCTGGGCACCGCCCTGCGGGGGCCAGTCGAGGGCGACGTCGTCGAGGGTCACGTACCGGCCCTCGGTGGTGATCCGCTCGCCGTTCAGCAGTCCGCGCAGGGCGAGGGTGTACTCGCGCAGCAGGGTCAGCGGGGACGCGGGGCGGGCGCCGACCTGGCCCATCCAGTCCTGGACGCCGTGGCCGACGGCGAGGCTGACGCGGCCCGGGAACATCCGGTGCAGGGTGGCCGCCTCCATCGCGGTGAGGGCGACGTTGCGCAGCGGGACGGGCAGCAGGCCGACGCCGATCCGCACCCGTTCGGTCCAGGCGAGCGCGGCGGCCGCCGAGGAGATCCCGGCCTCCCGGAAACAGTCCTCCCACAGCCAGAGTTCGTCGAGCCCGGTGGCGTCGGCGAGCCGGGCGACGGAGCGCAGCCGCTCGGGGGGCAGCTGGGGGCGGAAGATGGCACCGAGTTCGGTCATGGGGTCCTTCCTAGCTGGCGTCCCGCGACGCGACAACTCCTTTACGCCGGGCGGCTCCTGCGCCGTCGGCGGTGTCCGGGGGGACTTCCCGGACGGCGGCCGGGGTAGGCCGCAGGGGACACGAGGGGTGGGACATGGCGCGGTGGCGTGACGGGCAAGGCCGGTTGACGGTGCGTGGGGACCGGGGGGCGACGGTGACCGTCCCGCTGGAGATCGCGGCCTCGTACCGGGCGCGGACGAAGGGGCTGTTGGGGCGGGACGCGGTCGAGGGCGCGCTGCTGCTCACCCCTGCCGGGAGCGTCCACACCTTCGGCATGCGCATGCCCATCGACGTCGCCTATCTGGACCGCCGCCTGACCGTGCTCGCCGTCCGCACCATGCGCCCGGGCCGCCTGGGACTGCCCCGGCTGCGCTCACGGCATGTGCTGGAGGCGGCGGCGGGGGCCATGGCGGGGTGGGGCGTCGGGGTGGGGGTGCGGGTGGAGATCGAGCGGGAGAACGGGGCCGAGACAGGGGCGGAGACCGGGGCGGACGGGTAGGGGGTCAGCTCGCGGTGCGCGGGAAGGTGATCTCCACGCGGCGGTTCTTCTTGCGGCCCTCCTCCGTCGAGTTGTCGGCGATGGGGTACTGCTCGCCGTAGCCGCGCACCTCGAATGTGATGCCCGGGTCGTTCAGGTCGCCGGCGAGGGCGGCCTGGACGGCGTCGGCGCGCTGTTTCGACAGGACGTCGCCGTGCGCGGAGGAGCCGAGGTCGTCCGTGAAGCCGAAGACCCGGATCCGGGTGGTCTTCTGCTTCTTGATCTCCTCGGCGATCACCGTGATGCGGGCCCGCGCCGCGCCGCTCAGCGTGGCGCTGTCCTTGCCGAAGAGGACCTCCGCCTGGAGCGCGAACGTCACGTCCGCGTTGGTGTCCTCCCGGCGCTCCTCCCCGCTCTCGTCCTCGACGACCTGCTTGATGTCGAGCACCTTGGCCTGCGCGAGGGTGGCGCCCTCGGGCAGCTTCAGATCCGGGTCGTTGGGGTCGACCTCGACCGGGGCGGTGGCGGTGGGTTCGGTGCCCCGGGGGACACTGGGGCCGTCGGCGTGGGCGAAGGGGGCCGTGCCGACGATCACGACCGTCGCGGTGACCACCGCCAGGGCGAGACGTGGGGTCATGGCCGCCTCACCCGGAGATCTTCACGACCGCGCTGGGGAACAGCGGCAGCTGGAAGGTGACGTCGGTGGTGTCGGCGGGCGGCGCCGGGAACTGGAGGAACACGTCGATCTTCTCCCCCGCCTTGAGCGTCGAGAAGCCGGTAGTGGTCAGGGGGCGGCCCTCGGTGTCGCGGAGGACGTAATACCGCTTCTTGCTCTTGGAGTCGACGAGGGTGGCGCCGCCGAGGGACCTGCCGTTGTTCATGATCTCGGTTTCGTTGCCACTGAGCGCGGACGGAATCGTGGCCATCGTCCCGCCGTCGTTCTTCAGTGCGCCGTTCAGTGTGACGAAACCGCCCGAATCACGTACGGCGGAAGTGATCTGGAGGAGCAGCCCGCTCGGGCCCTTCATCTCTGCCAACGGCTCTTCGGACTGGCCCTCCTGAGCGCTCGGCTGCGATCCACTGCCCTGGGATGCGGACGCCGTGTTCTGCGGCTTCTTGTCGTCGCCGCCACCACCGCTGCAAGCGGCCGCGCCCAGGGCAAGCCCGGTCACGGCGGCCAGCGTGACCATCCCCCTGCGGGCTTTCGCAGTGAACCGCATGCTCATCACTCCGCTTCCTTCTGCACTCGTCGTTCGCTCGTCAGCCGGCCAGGTGGACGTCGAAGAGGTCCTCGGGTCCGGGCAGGTCGGTGAGGTCTTCCGGATCCAGCTCCCAGTCCCTGTCCTCGCAGGTGAGCACGGGCAACGCCACGTCCTCGCCGTCCTCGCCGTCCTCGCTGCCTTCGTCGCCCTCACCGTCCCCGCCGCCTTCGTCGCCCTCGCCCTCGTCGCCGTCCTCGCCGGGCAGCTCGAACGTGCACAACGGCTCGATCACGGCGGTGGCGGTGGCGTGCGCCCTCGTGGTGCTCGTGACGGGAATGACGGAGTCTCCGGCGGACCGGTTCGCCTGGACGGTCACCGTGTAGCCCAAGGGACCGTCAGGACCGCACTGGACGTTCCCCGCGTCGTTCAGCGCGGCCAGTTGGACGGCGCGCCCGCACTGGTCGGTCGCCCCCACCCCGTCGAAGATGTCCTGCCAGCGTGTCGGGTGGAGGATGTCCAGCACCCACCGGTCGGCGAGCTGGTCCCTGGTCTCCTGGGCCGCCGCCAGCGCCGCCGCGTCGGCGGCGGTCTGGGCCCCGTTGCGGTTGACCGCCGCCTGCCCCACCGCGAAGTAGGCGAACGCGAGAAAGAGCAGGCCCGCCACCACCATGAGGTAGATGGGGAAGACCTGCCCCGTGTCGCCTCGCCCGAGGGATCGGATCAGGGAGCCACCTTGCCGATCTGCGTGGTGAGCTTGTCGACGATCGTCTGCCCCAGGTTCGTGTTCGCGATCAGCACCACGATCGCCACCACCACCGCGATGATCCCCAGGTACTCCACCGCCGTCTGCCCCTTGTCGTCGGCCGCGCGGCGCCGTACGGCGGCGACCGTCGTGTTCTTCCAGCCGCTCACTCGGACCTTGGCCGCGACGGTGGTCTTCAGCAGCAGGTCGCTCATGGCGTTCCTCTCCGTTGGGGGCGCTACCGGTACCGGGAACGTAGAGCGGAACGGGCGGCTCGCAAGAGGGTCCCAGGACCCAATCCCGGGCCCATTCGGGGGCGCGGCGGGGGCTCATGACGTCGCCGCCGTTCCCAGCCACTTGGCCGCCGCCTCGGCGCGGCTGGTGCTGTGCAGCTTGGCGAAGATGCGGTTGATGTGGTTCTTGACCGTCTTCTCGCTGATGAAGCACAAGGCGGCGATCTGCTGGTTGGTCATCCCCGACGCGATGAGGTCCATGATCTCCGCCTCCCTCGCGCTGAGCCGGAACCCCCGACGCGACTGTCCCACAGATGGTTGCAGTTGCGAAAGCGATTCGGGAAAAGTCGCTGGAATTTGGGATTGTGAGGTCGAATCATCATGTGCAGTCGCACTTCCGGTCGAGCGGAGCTGGGCCAGTACCGCCGTCGCCGCGGTCGGTGTGAAGTGCGCCCGGCCCGCGCCGGTGTCCCGTACCGCCGTCACCAGTTGGTCCACGGTGAACTCGCCGTGGACCAGATAGCCGCCCGCGCCGCGCCGCAGGGCCTCCTGGACGGTCTCCGGTTCGTCGCTGTAGGTCAGCATCAGGACCGGGGCGATGCGGACCAGGTGGGGCAGGGCGGCGAGGCCGTCCACGCCGGGCATGCGGACGTCCAGGAGGACGACGTCGGGGCGGTGTCGCGCGGCCGCCTCGTAGGCCTCGCGGCCGTCGGCGGCCTCCGCGACGACGGTGAGGTCGTCGCGGCCGGAGAGCAGGGCCGTCAGACCGGCCCGGACCACCGGGTTGTCGTCGGCGACGAGTACGCGTACGGGCGCGGTGCGCGCGGGCGCCGGGAACGGCTCACGGAGTTCCGGCATCCGGCGGCCTCCTCTCCTGATGGACCTGTCCGAGGGGAAGGTGCAGCAGTACTTCCGTGCCCCGGGCGTGCGGCCCGCGGCCGATGCGCAGGCGGGCGCCCATGGACGCCGCCCGCTCCGCCATGCCGACGAGACCGAAGTGCCCGGTGCTGCGGAGCTGTTCGAGGGTGGTGCCGGGCGGCAGGCCGCGGCCGTCGTCGAGCACGCGCACGCTGAGGACGTCGTCCCGCACACCCGCCCGTACCTCCACCCGTGTCGCGTCCGCGTGGCGGTGGGCGTTGTCCATGGCCTCCGAGGCGATGGTGAGGAGGTGGCGGGCCACGCCGGGCGGGAGCGTGAGTGCCGTGCGCTCACCCGTCGGGTGGTACGTGGTCGGCAGGGCGCAGCGCGCGGCGAAGTCCCGGGTACGGGTGGCCAGTTCGCGCAGGACGTCGACGGGCCGGGCGGGGTCGGTGTCCCGGCGCAGGTCGGTGAGGAGTTCCCGGGACTCGGCGGCGGCGCGGCGCGCGGCGCGGGCGACCAGTTCGGCCTGCTGCCGCACCAGGGCGGGCTCCATACGGGCGGAGCCCGCCGAACGGGCCAGGCCGTCCGCCGCGAGGGCGATGCCGTGCAGGGTCTTGGCGACGGAGTCGTGCATCTCGCGGGCGAGGCGGGCGCGTTCGGCGGCGACCGCCTCGGTGGCGGCGAGGCGGGCCTTGACGTCGGTCAGGGCCTGGGTGGCCGCGCCGAAGCGGAGCATGAGGCCGCGCAGGGTGGAGCCCACGGCGCCGGTGATGACGCAGAAGCCGGGCAGCAGCAGCCGCTCGGCGAGGCCCGCGCCCGACTCGCGTTCCAGGGTCGTGTGGACCAGCAGCAGGATCAGCGCCTGGAGGGAGGCGAAGCAGGCGGCGCCCCGCCAGCCGTAGACGATGCCGGCGACCAGGGGGGTGCAGACGCTGACGTAGGCGAGGGTGGTGTCCGGGCCCGCCGAGACCAGCAGCAGGGTGCCGAGGAGGGTGTCGGCGGCGAGCAGGGTGGGGTGGCGCAGGAGGAGCGGGCCGAAGCGTTCCCAGTCGCGGAAGAGGACGTAGGAGCCCATGAAGGTGACGACCACGGCCGCGCCGACCAGACGGGCGCCCAGGCCCGGGGAGGCGTTGAGGAGGGCGGCGGGGGCGGCCAGGGCGATCATGGCGAGCCGGAAGCCGAAGACCTGCCGGCACATCGCCTGGAGGGCGTTGATCTGGAGGGGGATGGAGGCCTGCACCTCCGCCGACTCCTTGGCAGAGGATTCCGCCCACGCCTCCGCAGCAGCCTCCGCCGGCACCTCCCCGGAAGCCTCCGCCGAGCACTCCGCAGAAGCCTCCGCCGCCCCGTCACGTGCGGTGGGCCGCCGCCCCACCGCACCGCCCCACCCCCGCGTCATCGCCGTCAGCGCCATCGCCCCGCCCCTCACTCACCCGTGATCGAGCTGAAGTCCGTGCCGGAGCCGAGCAGCATGCCCGCGCCGAGGAGAAGCATGGTGGCCGGAACCATGAACGTCGTGATCATCAGCGTGGCCTTGGGGACCGCGCGGGCCGCCGCTCGGCGGGCGTTCTGCGCGTCCGTGCGGCGCATGTCCTTGGCGATGGAGACCAGCGTGTCCACGATCGGCGCGCCCAGTTCCTCGCCCTGCTGGAGGGCCGTGACGAACATGGCGACCTGCTCGGAGTCGTTGCGGCGGCGCAGTTCCTCGAAGGCCTCACGGCGGCTCATGCCGAGGTCCATCTGGCGGAGCGTGATGCGGATCTCGTCCGCCCAGGGCCCCTCGTACTTGGACGCCACCCGGTCCAGGGCCTGCCGGAAGCCGAGGCCCGCGCTCACCACGACGGCCAGCACGTCCAGGAAGTCCGGCAGGGTGCGTTCGATGGCGTCCTTGCGGACGCGGATCGCGGACCAGATGCCGACCTCGGACCAGAAGGCGCCGAAGGCGACCATGAGGAGGGCGACGAACCAGCTGCCCTGGAGCAGGGCGACCAGTCCGCCGAGTGCGCCGATCGCACCGTAGACGGCGCGGCGGGCCGCGTAGCGGTCGAGGGTGAGGCCGCCGGGGTTACCCGCGAGGTCGATCCTGCGGCGGTACCGGGCGACCTGGCGGGGGCCCATGAGCCGCAGGACGGCGGGCGCGTACCGCATGCCGAGGCGGTCGACGAGCGAGCCGACGGCGCCGGTGCGGGTGGCGCCTACCTCCAGCGCCAGGGCGAGGTCGGGGGGCAGCTTCGCCTCCGCCCGGTACATGCGCAGTCCGGCGAAGACGCCCCAGACGCTGAGGCCCATGACGAGTGCGAGCAGCAGTTCCATGGCGAGCGGTTCCTCCCGGCCTCAGACGTCGATCCGGGACATACGGCGGATGAGCAGGAAGCCGACCGCGTACAGCGCGAAGGCGATGATCACCGCGGCTTGGCCGAGCGGGGAGCCGGTCATGCGGTCCAGGGCGCCGTCCTTGACGCTGTCCATCAGGAACAGCGCCCCGACGCCCAGCACCGGCACCGCGTACGACGTCATGCTCACCTGGGACAGCTGGGTGCGCACCTCCCGCCGGGTCTCCTTGCGTTCCTCCAGCGTCTCCGTCAGATTGCGCAGGGCGCCGACGACCTGTCCGCCGGCCCGGTTGGACAGGACCAGGGTGGTGACGAGGACGACGAGTTCGCGGGAGGGGAGCCGGTCGGCCAGCTCGCCCAGGGCATCGTCGAGGGAGTGGCCGACGGCCAACTGGTTGGCGACCTTGGCGAGTTCCTCACCGGCGGGGGCCTCCAGCTCCTCGGCGGCCATGCCGATCGCCGTGCGCAGGGCGAGCCCGGCGTTGGTCGCGTTGGCCAGGATGCGGGCCAGTTCGGGGAGTTGGTTGATGAACCGCTCGATGCGTTTCTGGCGTTGCCAGTCGAGGTACTGCCAGGCCGCCCAGACGCCGAGGAGGCCGGCCAGGGGGCCGAAGAAGGGCGCCAGGGTGGCCTGTCCGATCAGCCACAGCGCTGCGACCGTCGCCAGCACACAGGCGAAGAACTCGCCCGGGGTGATGTCCAGGCCGGTCGCCGCGAGCTTCCGTTCCAGGGTGCGGCCCAGGCGGGTGCGGCGCAGCCTGCGGTCCAGGGTGCGGAAGCGGCGCGGGCGGCCGGTGAGCGGCACCTGGCCGGTGGCGGAGAGCCGGTCGACGAGGGCCGCCCGCTGGGCGCGGCCCCTGGCGTAGGTGTGCACGCCGGCGACGGCCAGGACGCAGGTCAGGAGCGTCACTCCGGTGGTGAGCGTGATCAGCATCTGGAGATCCATGGGGCCGTGTCCTGCCGTCCTGTCCGTCGTGCCTGTCCCGTCTGTCCTGGCCGTGCTGTCCTTGCCGTCCGTTCCCTCTGCACCTTCTGCACCCTCTGTACTGTCTGTGCCGTACTGTCTGTGCCGTCTGTTGTCATCGGGCTTCGCGCATGGTGAGTTCGTCGAGCGTGCGGGCCACGCCGAAGGCCGGCGGTATCGGCTGGCTCGCCATGTACAGGCGGTCGGCGGCGCGGCGCGGGAGCGGGAAGTACTCGAAGGCGCCGTACACCCGGCCGTCGGCGGCCATCGGCCGGGCGTTGAAGCGGGCGATGGTCGCGAGCCGGTAGGGCTCCCCGCCGTGGCTGTCGAGCAGCGCGATCTCGGTCACCCGGCGGGCGCCGTCCGCGAAGCGGGTGAGCTGGATGACGACGTCGATCGCGCTGTTGATCTGGTCGTGCAGGGCGACGAAGGGGATCTCGACGTCCGACATCGACGCCAGGGTCTGCATCCGCATCAGGGCGTCCTCGGCGCTGTTGGCGTGGACGGTGGCGAGGGAGCCGTCGTGACCCGTGGACATCGCCTGGAGCATGTCGAGCGACTCGCCGCCGCGGACCTCGCCGACCACGATCCGGTCGGGCCGCATCCGCAGCGAGTTGCGGACCAGGTCGCGGATGGTGATGCGGCCCTTGCCCTCGACGTTCGGGGGGCGGGACTCCAGGCGGATCACATGCGACTGCTGGAGCTGGAGTTCGGCGGAGTCCTCGATGGTGATGATGCGTTCGCCGTCCGGGATCAGACCCGACAGGGCGTTCAGCAGGGTCGTCTTGCCGGTGCCGGTCGCGCCGGAGACGATCATGTTGAACTTCGCCTGCACCAGCCCGGCCAGCAGATACAGCATCGGTTCGTCGAGGGAGCCGAAGCCGATCAGCTCGTGCAGGGTGAAGGAGCGCGGGAAGCGGCGGATGGTGAGGGTGGGGCCGGTCAGGGACAGCGGCGGGATGATGACGTTGACGCGCTCCCCGGACGGCAGGCGGGCGTCGACCATCGGGTTCGTCTCGTCGACCCGGCGGTTGACGGTGGAGACGATGCGTTCGATCGTCTGCATCAGCTGGTCGTCGGAGGCGAAGCGGAGCGGGAGCTGCTCCACCCGGCCCGCTCGTTCGACGAAGATCGCGTCGGGGCCGTTCACCATGATCTCGGTGATCGACGTGTCCTCCAGGAGCGGTTCGAGGATGCCGAGGCCCAGGGCCTCGTCGACGACCCTGCGGATCAGCCGCGCGCGCTCGGCGGTGGACAGCACGGGGCCCTCGCGGCTGATGATGTGCCCGAGGACCCGCTCCAGCCGGGCCCGGCGCTCGGCCGCCGCGAGCGAACTCATCTCCGCGAGGTCGATCTCCTCCAGCAGCTTGGCCCGGTAGGAGGTGACCAGGTGGCCGTCCTCGCCCCGGCTGCCGGTCTCCTCGGGGGAGGTGATGCGTGCCCGCAGGCTCATGGGTTCGCCGCCTTCCTTCAGTGGTCGACCGGCATGGTGGCGGTCTTGTGGGCCGTGCCGAAGTCCCCGATGCCGGGGATGACGGAGGGGATGGTGACGCTGGAGGTGACCCGGACCTCGTCGCCCAGGCGCGTGCCGGCGCAGCTGGTGCCGTCGGCCAGCCAGGAGCTGACCGCGCGGCGGCAGTCGGCGCCGAAGTCCTCGTCGAGGGAGGCACTGCGGGCGCCGGCGCGGGCGGCGGTCCCGGCCTGCTGGGCGGTGTAGGCGATCAGGCCGAGCTGGACGGCGGCCAGCGCGACGAGCAGCAGGGCGGGCAGGAAGCCCAGGTATTCCAGGGCCACCTGGCCCCGGTCGCGGCGGTACGACATCTCAGTCGTCCTCCTCCTCGACCGCGCCCGCGTGGCCCTTCACGTCGAACGGGAAGGAGATCGCGCCCGGGAAGAGGACGGGTACGCGCAGGGTGACCGAGGCCGTGACATAGCCGCCCGACCAGGAGCAGTCAACGTGTGCGCCGGCCTGCCACGCCCCCGGCAGCTTCGCCTCGCCCGCCCGTTCGCACACTGCCTGCCGCTCCCCCCGGTGCGCCGCCGTCCCCGCCCGCACCGCCTCGTCGGCAGCATTCCCCGCGAGCGTGAAGGTGTATCCCACCAGCGCGAGCTGCCACATCACGACCAGGGTCGCGATGATCAGCGGTGTCATGCCGAGCAACTCGATCGTGACCTGGCCGCGGTCCCCGCCGGCCCGTAACGCCGTAGGCCGCATCGTGTTCACTCCCTCCTGCGCCGGAAGCCCGCCGGGCCGCGGTCCCCGCCGCGGGCCCGTCCGCCGCGGCGCGCGGCGTGCTCGCCGCCGCCCTCCGTCCCGGCCAGCCCCAGCTCGCCCGCGAGCGCCCACAGGGCCTGGCGCACCGAGCCCTTGGCGTCGAGCAGATGGACCCGGCCGGCGTCGACGGCGCCCTGGAGTTCGCGGAAGTGGGCGGGGATCGTGGTCGTCGCGACGGCCGTGCCGGTGATCTTCCGGATGAGCGAGGGCTGGATCTCCGTACCGCGGTTGTGGCGGTTGACGACGACCGTGGTCTCCTCGGCCTTGCGGATCTGGAGGCGGTCCCACATGCGGACGGCGCGTTTGGCGCCCCGGACGGCGACCACGTCGGGGGTGGTGACGAGCAGGGCGCGGTCGGCGGTCTCGACGGCGGCGGCGCCGGCGCCGCTGAGCTGGGCGCCGCAGTCGATGACGACGACCTCGTAGCGGGAGCGCAGGGCGCCGACGATCTGGCGGGCGGCGTGGTCGGTGACCTCCTCGCCGCGTTCGCCGTCGCCGGGGGCGAGCAGCAGGGCCACGCCGGTGTCGTGGCGGAAGACGGCCTCGGCGAGGACGCGCGGCGTGATGTCGGTGATGGCGGCGAGGTCGACGACCGAGCGGCGGAACTGCACGTCCAGGTAGGAGGCGATGTCGCCGGTCTGGAGGTCCAGGTCGACCAGGGCGGTGGACCAGCCGGACGCCTGGGCGGCGAGGGCGAGCTGGACGGCCGTCAGGGTGGCGCCGACGCCGCCCTTGGCGCCGCTGACGGTGACGACGGTGCCGCCGGCGCCGGTGAACACGTCGCCGCCGTGCCCGAGATGGCGCCGGACCCCGGCCGACCACTGGGCCACCGCCTGGACCCGGCTGGAGAGGTCGTCGTAGGTCAGGGGCAGGGTGACCAGGCCGCGGGCGCCGGAGTCCATGGCGGCGGCGAAGAGGCCGGGGCTCGCGTCGGTGGTGACGAGGATGACGCCGACCGCCGGGAAGCGCAGGGCGACCTCACGGACCAGCTCCAGCGCCGGGACGGGGCCGACGCGTTCGTGGACGACGACGACCTCGGGCAGTTCGTCGACCGACTCGGCGGCCAGCCGGGCGAGGGTGTCGACCAGTTGGGTGGAGTCGGTGACCGGGGTGACCGGTTCGGCGTCCGGGAGCTGACTGAGCAGGCTGGTGAGGGAGCGGACCGCGTCCGGGTCGCCGACGGCCGGGAGGATCCTCGTGGGCATGGCGGCGGCCTCTCACTTGTCCGTGGCGAGTTCGTACGTGCGGTCCTGTTCGGGGACCGCCGTGTCGGTGCCGGGCGCGACCAGCGCGAGCCGGACGCGCTTGGCGAAGGACTCGGCGTAGGTGATGCGCTGGGCGTCGAGGGTGGACAGCGCGAAGGTGATGGGGACGGCGTCGGTGGGCTCCCGCCCGCGCTCGCCGGCGTCGGGTTCGAGGGCGGTCAGCTCGCCGACGTCGAGGACGCGGGCGTTGGTGACGATGATCTTCGACTGGTCGGGGTCGGACTCCTTGGCGCCCTCGAAGGTGGCGTAGACGTTGACCGAGGAGCCCGGGGTGATCTTGCCGGCGACGCCGGTGGCCGCGTCGATCATGATGGCGACCTCCTGCTGCCCGGGCTGGAGGGCGGGCTGGTCGACGATCATGTCGTTCTGGAGCAGCGAGCCCTTCTTCAGGGTGGTCACCGCGATCTTGCCGCGGATGGCGGCCAGGTCGGTGACGGCGTTCTCGGACAGCCAGCGCTCCGGCATCTCTATCTTCTTGAACTGGCCCGCGCTGAGGGTGGTGTAGGGCGCCACGTCGGCGCGGACCTCGTACGCGGTGACCTCGGGGCCGACCTTGGACTGCACGTCGTCGATGACGGAGAGCACGCCGGCGAAGGCGCCGAGGGCGCACAACACCGACAGGAGCAGGAGGATCACGCCGCGGCGCTGACGGGAGTTCATGGACCGTGCAACCTCGTTGGGGGTCGGGTCGAGCGGGAACGGGCGGGGCGGTTCGGGCGGATTCAGCGGCCCGCGGTGAGCGCGCGGACGGGTCGTGCGGTGTCGTGGGCGGGCGGCGGGGTGGCGGAGCAGAACACACAGCGGTCGCCGATGACGTCGATGCCGCACCAGTGGCAGACGCTCTGCCGTACGGAGGTGACCAGTTGGTAGAGGACCGACAGGTCGGGCAGGTAGGCGCAGAACTCGATGAGCTTGCCGGTGCCCCACCAGGTGGCGGACTCGGCGGGCAGTTCCGTCTCGCGCAGCCCCTGGGTCTTCCAGGCGGGGGCGAGGGTGTCGGTGACCCAGTCGGAGCCGAGCTGCCCTCGGGCGACGAGCATCCACGTGCCGAACTCCGGGCCCGGGAGGGTGGTCTCGGGGCTCGCCTTCACCAAGTGCGGCTGGGGGTGGGCGAGGACGCCGAACTGACTGCCGGGCATCCAGGACCTGGCGTGCGACGTGAGGCCCACCGGGACGCGGTCGAGGCGGGCGACGGAGCCGAGGAGGGCGCCGGCGTGGATGTAGTGGGTGAGCAGCCGGCCCGCGGAGGCGAGGACGCCGGGGCTGAGGTCGCAGGAGGCGAGCTGCCGTAACTGGCGGGCGAGGACGGCGACTCCGAGCGGGGGCAGGTCGGACCGGAACAGGGCGACGCGGTCGCTCTCCAGGAGGGAGCGGGCCGTGTGCAGCCGTTGTTCGACGGCCGGGGGGACGGCCCGCGAGTACACGACGACGAGGTGGCCGTACTGCTCGACCAGCGCCTGGACGTCCGCCACGGCCTGGTCCAGGGGCCGGCTGTCCAGGCCGTCGAGGACGGTGGCGGGCAGGGTCCGCTCGTCCTGCGGTGGCAGCGCCAGATCGGCGCCGGTCACGGCAATGGCAGTTGGCACGCGCAGCTCCCCGATTCCCGCGGCCCGGCCCACCGGGGTTACTCCGGCGCACCGAGGTGACTTCATTGCGTGACTACCTCAGCACTGTATCGACGCCCCTGTGGCCGGAGAACCGCTTTCCCCAGCCGGGGAGCATCTCTTCTGCGGAGCAAGTCATGGTAAAGCGGGGCAGGTTGCGCACACCGACCCTCCACAAGCGGACCCTTGACAGGTCAGAAGCCGCCCGTCGGCCGGTAGTGCCCCAGCACCCACGCCAGCTGCGCGAACCACGTCGGCAGGACGTCCCGCGGCTTGGCGCCGACAACGCACTCGTAGACCCGGCCGTCCAGGTGGACCACGGCGACCATGAGGGTCCTGCCGTTGGGGCCCGCCTTGTAGTGGACGCTGCGGATCTCCGGCCAGGGGAGGTCGATCGTGATGCCGTACATCTCGAAGGCGACACCGGACGCGTCGACGACGACCGCGTTGTTCTTGTCGACCGCCAGGAACTCGGGGCCCGGGGCCGGTGCGGGAACGGGGACGGCGCCGGGGACGGGACCGGGGACGGGGGCTGGTCCCGGCAGCGGGCCGGGGGCGGCGTACTGGGGCGGGGGCGGCCCGAAACCCGGGGACGGGGGTGGCATGGGCGGCTGGTGTGTCATGCGGTGGTCCGATCCTCGTCTGGCGCGGGCGCGCGCGGCTTTGCACATTCTTTCGGTCGCCGGTGAAACATTTCCCCCGCCCCGCCCCATCAATGAGGTGAGGACGGTCCACAGGACGTCGGAGACTCGGACCCATCGGCTGGGGGAAGCACATGAGGCAGGCCCGCGCGGACGAGTACGCGCATTTCGCGGCGGCACGCGCGGGGCAGTTGTACCGGTCGGCGTGCCTGCTCACCGCCGGGGACACGCATCTCGCCGAGGACCTGGTCCAGGAGACCCTCGGCAGGCTGTACCTGCGCTGGGGCCGCGTGGCGCGCGCCGACAACCCGGCGGGGTACGCGCAGACCGTCCTCACCCGCACGTTCCTCGCCCATCAACGGCGGCGCAGCAGCCGTGAGCAGGCCGTGGACGTGGTCCCGGAGCGGGCCGACGGCACCGGCGCCGACGTCCCGCTGCGGCTCACGCTGATACAGGCCCTGGCCCGGCTGCCGGCCAAGGACCGGGCGGTCCTCGTCCTGCGGTACTGGGAGGACCGTTCGGTCGAGGAGACCGCCGGTGTGCTGAACGCCAGCTCCGCCGCCGTACGGACCCGCTGTGTGCGGGCCCTGGGACGGCTGCGGGAGCTGCTCGGCGAGGACATCGGCGAGTACGCCAGACCCTGAGCCGCGCCGGCCGCGCCGGCCCCACGACTTCTCCCTTCACTCCAACCCCGCGAAACGGTGGTTCGCCATGCCCATTGAGCCCTTGGAACACGACGCCGACCCCTTCGAGGACCGTCTCTCCGCCGCCCTGCGCCAGGCCGGCGGCACCTTCGACACCAACCGCGCCGCGCTCGCCGCCGCCGGGCAGGCGCGGGGACGGCGGCTGCGGCTGCGGCGGGCCGCGTTCGTGGGCGGTGCGGCGGGGCTCGCCCTGGTGGGGGTGGGCGGCGCCCTGGTCGTGTCGTCCGGTGGCTCGCAGGGGCCGTCGCAGACCGCGTCGGTCGCCGCGAGCCGCACCGCCGCCCCGGCCTCCTACTCCGCCGACGACGTGATCAGGACGCTCGAGAAGCTCCTCCCGAAAGGCAGGGTCAGCGGCCGGCAGGGGCGGGGCAGCCACGAGGAGCTGCCGCCGAGCGCGCTGGTGGTGTACGACGACGGCAAGGGCGCGGCGGCCGTCTCGGTGGGCCTGGACCGGGTCCTGTCGGGCGCCGAGACGGGCGACGGCGGCTTCGATCCGGCCGGTGCGGCCATGCGGTGCCCGGACGCGGTGCCCGGCGCACAGTCCGCGTTCGACAGCTGCCGTACCGAGAAGCTGCCCGACGGGTCCGTCCTCACCGTCTACCAGGGGTACGAGTACCCCGACCGCCGTACGGACACCAAGTCGTGGGGCGCGGAGCTGGTCACCTCGGCCGGGCAGCGGGTGTCGGTGCAGGAGTGGAACTCCCCCGCGCAGAAGGGACAGCCGGTCAGCAGGCCGGAACCGCCGCTGAGTCCCGCCCAGTTGAAGAAGCTGGCCTCGGCCCCGCAGTGGCGTGCCGTCATCGACGCCATCCCCGAGCGGGCCGGCAAGCCCGCGCCCGCGGCGAGCGACGCCGGTCCGCCCCCGGCGCCCTCCGGCAAGGCGATCCAGCAGACCCTGGCCGGGCTGCTGCCCAAGGGGCTGGAGGTGGTCGCGCGGGGCGGGCAGGACACGGAGTTCGCGTATGTCGTCGTGGACGACGGCAAGGGCGAGAGCTACGTCCAGATCAATGTCCAGCCGGACATGTCCGACGTCGCCGGCCAGCTCTACGGCTCCGGCTCCGAGACGCTCCCCGACGGCACGCGGGTGGCCACACGGCAGGGTCCGGGCGAGAAGGGCGGCCAGGGCGTGGTCATGTGGACCGTCGACACGATGCGTCAGGGCGGCGAGCGGGTCGTCGTCAGCGCCTTCAACTCCGGCAGCCAGGAGAGGGCGGCCACCCGGCCGGAACCGGCGCTCACCATCGCCCAGTTGCGGGAGATCGCGCTCAGCCCGAAGTGGTCGGCGATGTTCTGACGGCCGTCGCCGGCCCGGTGGCCGGCGCCCCGTCGGGGGGCGGGGCGCCGGCCGTGCACCGGGTCCGAGCAGGGCTCGGGGACCTCAGAAGAACTCCGACCACGGCTGGTCCCAGATCTGCTTCACGGCCAGCGCCAGGAACAGCAGGCCCGCCAGCGCGAGCATCCCGTTGCTGACCCACCCGTTGCGCCACTCCCTCGGGGTGCGGGACGAGTTCAGCAGCCAGATCAGGGTCGCCGCGAGGAACGGCAGGAAGGCGGCGCCCAGGACGCCGTAGAGGATGACCAGGCGGAAGGGCTGGCCCTGGAAGAGCAGGACGATCGGCGGGAAGGTCAGCCACAGCAGGTAGGCGCGGAACGGCCAGGAGCGCTCGCGCGCGCCGGAGGCCACCTCGTCGCCGGTGGTGCCCCCGCGGTTGCGGTAGCGCGCGACGAAGTCCGCGAACATCAGGCTCACGCCGTGCCAGACGCCGATCAGGGAGGTGAAGGAGGTGGCGAAGAAGCCGATGAGGAAGAACTTGGCGGTCGCCGCGCCGTACTCCGCCTCCAGGATGTCGCCGAGCTGGACCAGGCCCTTGTCGCCGCTCGCGATCGCCACGTTCGCGGAGTGCAGCAGCTCGGCGCCGACGAAGAGCATCGCGATGACGAAGATGCCGGTCGTGGCGTACGCGACCCGGTTGTCGAGGCGCATGACCTTCATCCAGCCGGTGTTGGTCCAGCCCTTGGCGTTGACCCAGTACCCGTAGGCGGCGAGGGTGATGGTGCCGCCGACGCCGCCGATGAGACCGAGGGTGTTGAGGATCGAGTCCTTCTCGTCGGGCAGGACGGGCAGCAGGCCCGCGAAGGCGTCCGCGAGGTTGGGGGTGACGCGGATCGCGAGGTAGACGGTGACCACGAACATGACGCCCACCAGGACCGTCATGACCTTCTCGAAGACCTCGTACTTGTTGAACCAGACGAACACCAGGCCCACCAGCCCGCAGGCGACGCCCCACCACTTGAGGTCCATCACGTCGGGGAAGAGCGCCTGCAACGGCAGCGCGCTGGACGACATCGCCGCCGCGCCGTAGACGAAGCCCCAGACGACGACGTAGACGACGAAGAAGTACGTCGTCCAGCGGCCCAGGCTCGCCCAGCCGTCGAACAGGGTGCGGCCGGTGGACAGGTGCCAGCGGCCGGCCGCCTCCGCGAGGGAGATCTTCACCAGGCAGCCGACGATCGCCGCCCACAGCAGGGTGTAACCGAAGTTGCTGCCGGCGATGAGGGTGGCGACCAGGTCGCCTGCGCCGACACCGGTCGCCGCGACGACGATGCCGGGGCCGATGTACTTCCAACTGGACTTGCGGGGAGGGGGGTTGTCGGTGCGGGATGGTGCCTCGGTGTCCGTGGGGTTTCCCGTGGTGTCCGCCATGGAGGTCAAGAAAGCCCAAAGGGGCCGGTCGGGCAAGGGGGTGTGCGCGATCTCCACCCGATGTGCTCAAGCCCCGGGCCGGAGACCCGGTGTGCTCGCCCCGCCGCACACCCCGGTGCCGAAGCCCCGCCGGACATCCGGTGTCGTACTAGCGCGCCGGCTGTCACCGACCGCAGCCGTCGCACCCGCACGTGCCGAGCTCGAACCACACGGTCTTGCCCGGTCCGTCCTGATGGCAGCCCCAGCGCCGGGCCAGCGCCTCCACCAGGAACATCCCCCGGCCGCTCTCCGCGCCACCCGCCTCCAGCACCCGCGGCGTGCGGCGGCCGGTGTCGGACACCTCACAGCGCAGGACGCCGTGCGCGGCGGCCAGCGTGAGCCGGAAACGGCTCGCGGAGTGCAGCAGGGCGTTGGTGGCGAGCTCGCTGACGAGCAGTACGGCCGTGTCGACCAGGTCGTCCCGCTCCGCCAGCCCCCATTTCTCCAGTTGCCGACGTACCTCCGCGCGTGCCTCGCGGACGGCGGTCGGCCGGGGAGCGTACTCGGCGCTCGCGTTCCCCGCACCCAGGGGCGGTTGCAGACAGGCACCGTACGGAGGTTCGGGGCCCGAAAGGCGCCCCCCGGAGAGTCGCAGCATGATCTCAGGATGGCCTCCCCGTACCGCCCGTACACGGGGAGGACTACCTGATTCCGTACCTGTTGTGACGTACGGGACGCGGACGGGGGAGGTACGGGTACGCGGGTGTCACCCGTACGGAGACATGGGTGTCACCCCTACGGAGATACGGGTGTCACCCGTACTGGAGACGCACGGCGGTCGTACCGGGTCCGGCGGGGCGGATGTCGACGTACGCGCACACCTGGCGGGCGAACCAGAGACCCTGGCCGGGGCTCAGGTCGGGGGTGGGCGGGGGGATGAAGCCGGCCAGCGGGTCGGCGATCCGGCGGGCGAGGGTCAGTTCGCAGACGCAGCCGGGGGCCTCGCCCCACAGCAGGGCGCCGGTGACCGGGCCGAGGGAGGCGGCCTCGCCGACGGCCGTGGCGAACAGCTCCGCGTCGGCGGCGCCCAGACCCTGCCCGGCCGCCCAGTCCCGTACGGCGCCCCGCGCGGGCCGGGTGAGGGCTCGCGCGTGGCTGGGGGGCGCCGGCAGCGGGACGGCGTCCAGCTCGGCGGCCAGCAGTACCGGGTCCTCGTACACCTCGGTGTCCGGGTGGGCGCGGCGCGCGGCGGCGACGAGGGCGGCGCCGGCGGTGCGGGTGTCGTAGACGCACAGGGCGGTGGTGGCCGTCGGGGCGAAGAGAAGGTTGGCGAGGGCCTCGTAGCGGATCCATTCGGCGCTCTCGCGCGGTGAGCGGCCGGCCCGGCCGTTCCACACCGGTTCCATGAGGAGGTGGACGCGGCCGCCGGGGCCGGCCTGTTCGGCGAGGTGGCCGGCGGCCCGGGCGACGGCGTTGGCGGCGGAGCCGGTGTACCAGTCGGTGTGCGCGACGAGGCCGATCCGGTCGGCGTCGGCGCCGAGGGCGTCACGCAGCAGGTCCAGTTTGGCGGGGGCGGCGATGGCCAGGGGCGGGGGTTCGTCCGGGGCGGCCAGGCCCTCGGCGAGGAAGGGAAGGGCGGCGGCCAGGAAGGCGTCGTCCGTGTCGGAGACGGCCATACGGTGGTCGAACGCCCCCTGGACCGGGGCGGGCTGGGTGGTCATCGGTCCCCCATCTGTGTGCGAGCGGTGGGCGGGTGATGGTCGTGCGGGTCCGGTGCGGGTGTGCTGGGGCGAGCGGGTCCGGTGTGACCGGAAGTCACCGCTGGGCCGCCACCCAGGCGGCGATCTGGCTGCGGTTGCTGAAGCCGAGCTTGCTGAGGATGCGTTCCACGTGGCCCTCGGCCGTGCGGCGGGCGATCACCAGACGGTCGGCGATCTGCTGGTTGGCGAGCCCCTCGGCGACGAGTTCGGCCACCTGGGCCTCCCGGCGGGTGAGCCGGACGCCGTCCGGCGGGGCGGCGGGGTCGCGGGGCGCGGCGGGCGGCGGGGGTGCGTGCGGGGACGGCGCGGTGCCGCGCACGGGCCCACGGGAGCGGGGTGGGCGGCCGCGGGTGCCGCCGTCCGCCCTGCCCGGACCGTCCGCACTGCCGGGCCTGTCCGCCCGGGCCCTGGTCGTGGCGGGGACGGGGACGACGCGGGGCGGGGCGGGCGTACGGCTTCCGGCCGGGGCGTCGTCGTCCAGGGCGTGGTGGACGAGGTCCACGAGGGCGAGGGCGGCGCCGCGTTCGTAGGCGCGGCGGTAGGCGGTGCGGCCCAGGGCCAGGCGGGCGCATTCCTCGCTGTCGCGGCGGGTGGCGACGAGGATTGCCGAGCCCCAGCGGCCGCTGTCGACGTCCGCCCAGGCGCGGTCGGCTCCGCCGAGCAGGACGGCCGCGCGCTCGTGGGCGCCGCGCGCGGCGGCGATCCGGGCGAGCAGGTCGAGGGTGAGGCCCATGCCGAGGACGTCGTGCACCCGGAGTTCGAGGCGCAGTGCCTGTCTGCCGTGCCGCTCCGCCCGCGGCCAGTCGCCCTTCACGGTGTGCGCGAGGGCCAGCATCCGCTCCACGTACGACAGGACCCACTGTTCACCGTGGTCGGCGCAGAGTACGCGGGTATCCTCGCAGACCGCGATGGCCTCGTCGGCGTGGCCCAGGAGGCTGAGGACGCAGGCGAGTTCGACGCGGACGAGGCCGACGATGCTGAGGTGCTGACCGGGGACGGGGCCGCGTGCGACGCCGGCCCGGAAGTGGTCCAGGGCGCCGGTGAGGTCGTCGCTGAAGAGCCGGACGACACCGATGGCGTACTCGGCGTGCGCCGCCTCCGCCGCGTCGCCGAGGCGGTGGGCGAGGTCGCGGGCCTGTTCGGCGCGGCGCAGGCCCCGGGTGAGGTCCTCGGGGCAGCCGGCGAGCAGGCCGGCGATCCACAGGGCGCGGGCGCGTTCGGGGGTGGGCTCGGGGTTGGCGGCCAGGGCGCGGTCGAGCCAGTAGCGGCCCTCGCGGGGCGCGCCGCAGGCGTGCCAGTGGAACCACAGGGTGCCGGCCAGACGCAGGGCGGCGCGGGACTCGCCGGGGGTGGTGAGGCTGAAGTCGAGGGCGGCGCGGAGGTTGTCCAGGTCGGCGCGGAGGCGCTCGACGATGGCGGGTTGGTCGGGGCCGAACCAGTCGCGTTCACAGGCGGTGGCCCGCTGCTGCATCCAGTCCCGCAGCCGGGTGCGTGCGGCGTGCTGCTCCCCGGGGAGCCGGCGCAGACGCTCCAGCCCGTAGTCCCGCAGCGTGTCCAGGAAACGGAACCGGACACCGCCGGCGGGGTCGGTCTCCCGGCACAGCACCGACTTGTCGACGAGCCCGGTGACGGCTTCGAGCACGGTGTGCGCGGCCAGCGGCCGCGCACCGTCCCCGGCCCCCCGCCCCGCCTCACGCTCCCCCACGCCATCCCCCGCCTCCGGGGGCCCGGAGCCCGCCTCCGCCGCACTGCCCCCTGCCTGCGGCACCTCGCAGACCGCCCCCGGCGCTCGGCAGACGGTCTCCACCGCCCCGGAAACCACCTCCGGCCCGCGGCGGACGGTCGCCACCGCCTCAGAAACCACCTCCGCCGCCCCGCACCCCGCCCCCGGCGCCCCGCGCCCCGCATCCTCCGCCCCGGCTGCCACTTCCGAGGTTCCGCGGGCAGCCGTCACCGCCGCACCCCCCGCCTCCGCCACCTCGGATGCCGCCCCCGGCGCGCCCCGGCCGGCGCCCGTGACGCCGCGCGCCCCGTCTCCCGCCCCCGGTGCCGTCTCCCTGGCACCGCACACCGCCTCGGCCGTCTCCAGGTCGAAGCTGCCCGGGAGTACCGAGAGGCGGGCCCAGACCAACTGCTCCACCTCGTCGCAGAGTTCGTGGCTCCAGTCGATCGCCGCGCGCAGCGTCTGGTGGCGGGGGGCGACCGTGGGGCTGCCGGTGGTCAGGAGGTGGTAGCGGTCGTCGAGGCGGCGCAGGAGCTGGTCGACGTCGAGGACGCGCATACGGACGGCGGCCAGTTCGATGGCGAGGGGCAGGCCGTCGAGGCGTCGGCACAGGCGGGCGACGGACGCCCGGTTCGCGGCGGTGAGCCGGAAGCCGGGGACGACGGCGGCGGCCCGGTCCGCGAAGAGGGCGAGGGCCGGGTAGCCGTCGGCGGCGGAGAGGTCACCGTCCGGGTCGGGGACGGGCAACGGCCGTACGTCCAGGAGGTGTTCCTCGGTGAGGCCGAGCCGGTGGCGGCTGGTGGCGAGGACCCGGACGCCGGTGGTGCCGTGCAGCAGGGCGGCGGCGAGGCCGGCGCAGGCCGCCGGCAGATGTTCGCAGTTGTCGAGTACGAGGAGGAGCCTGCGGTCCCGTACGCGTTCCACGAGCGCGTCCAGCGCGGGCCGGTCGGAGTAGTCGTACAGGCCGAGGGCGGTGGCGACGGCGAGCGGGACGAGGGCCGGGTCGCTAAGACCGGAGAGGTGCGCGAACCGGACGCCGTCGGGAAAGGCGCGGGCGACGCGGGCCGCGATCCGGCCGGCCAGCCGGGTCTTGCCGACCCCGCCGGGTCCGGTCAGGGTGACCAGCCGGGCCCTGACCAACAGTTCGCGCCCTTCGGCCAGTTCGCTGCGCCGGTCGACGAAGCTGGTCGTCTCCACCGGCAGGTGGCAGTCCCGATGTGGCGCTGATCCGCCCATGATCAGCCAGTCCTCTGGGGTGTCTCGTTACGCGGACCCCCATACTTCCCCCGGCCGCACGTATATGCACGTCGGGCTCACACTCACGGGTGTATTTCACCTAGGGCCGCGTTCACGCAGCCCAGCATGCGTACACTGCGCGGCCGTCGGGGACGGCGTCCCGCTCGGGCCGTCCCGTTCCGCTCGAATCCAGCCATCCCGACGCTTTGTTCGGTCTTGACCTGGCCATGACACAGGTCGACGATGAGCGGCACCCCGCACAGCACACCCGCACCCGCAGGTCGCACCCGCACCCGCACGTCGCACGTCGAACCACCCCCCGCTCCACTCCCCCACACGTCCGGCCACCCCGGACTCCCGGAGACACAAGGAGAGTTCATGCGACTCCGCATACGCGGCTCAGGCGCCCGCAGCGGCCGACGCACCGCGGCCCTCGCCGCCCTCGTGGCCCTCGCCCTGGCCGCACCGCTCTCGGCCACCACCACCGACGCGATGGCCGGCAGCGCCCCGAAGGCGGCACCCTCGGCGGACGACATCCGCCAGTACGAGATCCACATCCACCACAGCACCCCCCAGATGCGCACCGCGATCGCCGCGTCCGGGGTGAGCGTCGACGAGGCCGACGAGGAGACCGTCGTCGTCTCCGGCCGCGCGGACCAGGTCAAGAAGCTGCGCGCGCAGGGCTACGAGGTCGCGCCGGTGGGTGCCGCGCCGGACCGCACGGCCGAGGGCGAGGTGCGGCTGTTCGACTTCCCGTCCGCCGACTCCCGGTACCACAACTTCGCCGAGATGACCGCGGAGATCGACCAGCGGGTCGCGGCCCACCCGGGCATCATCAGCAAGCGGGTGATCGGCAAGTCGTACCAGGGCCGGGACATCGTCGCCATCAAGATCAGCGACAACGTCGGCACGGACGAGGCCGAGCCCGAGGTGCTGTTCACCCATCACCAGCACGCCCGTGAGCACCTCACCGTGGAAATGGCCCTGTACCTGATCCGCGAGCTGGGCGCCGGCTACGGCAGCGACTCCCGGATCACCAACATGGTCAACAACCGGGAGATCTGGATCATCCCGGACATCAACCCGGACGGCGGCGAGTACGACGTCGCCACCGGCTCCTACCGCTCGTGGCGCAAGAACCGCCAGCCCAACTCCGGTTCCTCGTACGTCGGTACGGACCTCAACCGCAACTGGGCCTACCGGTGGGGCTGCTGCGGCGGCTCCTCGGGTTCGACGTCCTCCGAGACCTACCGGGGGACGGCGGCCGAGTCGGCGCCCGAGGTGAAGGTGGTCGCCAACTTCGTGCGCAGCCGCGTCGTGGGCGGTGTCCAGCAGATCAAGGCCGGCATCGACTTCCACACGTACAGCGAGCTGGTGCTGTGGCCCTTCGGGTACACCACCGCCGACACCACCACCGGGATGACGGCGGACGACCGCAACGCCTTCGCGACGGTGGGCCGGTCGATGGCCGCGAGCAACGGGTACACACCCGAGCAGTCGAGCGACCTGTACGTCACCGACGGGTCGATCGACGACTACCTGTGGGGCACCCACAAGATCTTCGGGTACACCTTCGAGATGTACCCGGGCTCCGCGGGCGGCGGCGGGTTCTACCCGCCCGACGAGGTCATCGAGCGGGAGACCGCACGGAACCGGGACGCGGTGCTCCAGCTGCTGGAGAACGCGGACTGCATGTACCGGTCGATCGGCAAGCAAGCCCAGTACTGCGGTTAGCGGTGCCCGCGCCGGAGCAGTCGGTCAGTCGGCGTCCTCTTCGAAGTAGGCGTCGAGCACCGCGTCCAGCTGCTCGTCCCACTCCTTGAAGCGCGCCCTGGCCGTCGCCTCGATCTCGATCGGGTACCAGCGGCGGTCAGGGGTGTGCACCGTGACGGTGAACCGCTTGCCGAAGCGCGGGGCCTCCGTCTCGATCGCGCCGATCTCGTCCCAGCGGAACTCGCACTCCTCCTCGTCGAGGCGGAGGCGGACGCCCCGCGCGTCGGCGACGATCCGCGCCCGGCGGTCGGCGGCCTCGAAGACGGGGCCGTCGGGGGTCTCCTCGGACTCCGCGGGCTCCTCCGGCTCCTCGGACTCCGAGGACTCCGCGGCGGCGTCGGCCGGTTCGGCACCGGAGCCGGTGTCCTCCGCCACGACCGCCTCGTCGTCCTCCGCCTTCGCACCCTTCGCCTTCGGGTCCTTGGCCTTCGCGTCCTCCGGTTCCGCGGTCACGGGCGAGGTGAGCCCGGGGATGAATGCCGGGTCGAATCCGGCGCCCTCCAGGGGCTGGCTGCTCGAACCTATGCGCTGCTCCACAGCGGGCAGTATGGTCGACGATCCTGTGCCGCACACAGCCAGCCCCCAACTTCGTTATCAGACGCCTACACGGCAGGAGGGCGTCAGCCGAGGACGGCGAGCGCGTCGATCTCGATGAGGAGCCCGGCGGGGAGGCCGACGTAAACCGTGGTGCGGGCGGCGGGCGGCTGGGTGAGGCCCTGCTCCTCGAAGTAGGTGTCGTAGATGTCGTTCATCTCGGCGAAGTGGTCCACGTCGGTCAGATAGACGCGGATCATCAGGACGTCGTCCCAGGTGGCGCCGCCCTCCTGGAGGATCGCCTTGACGTTGGCCAGGGTCTGGAGGGTCTGCTCGCGCAGGGTGGGGCCGGCGGGCGTGGGGGGCTTGCCCTCCTCGGCGGGCAGGAAGCCGACCTGGCCGGCGACCTGGAGGATGTCGCCCTTCCTGACGCCGTGCGAGAACTTCGCGGGCGGGGCGGTGTGGGTCGTAGGGGTGAGCGCGATCTTGTCCGTCATGTGTGGTCCTTCACTGGCGTCCTTCCGGAGTACTCGCCGCTGATCGCGTCCGCCGTGCGGCGCACCTGCGGGAGCAGGGTGAGGAGTTCCTCGGCGGTGACGACGACATTGGGCGCGGACACCGACATCGCGGCGACGACCCGGCCGTCGGCGCCGCGGATGGGGGCCGCGACGCAGTTGACGGACTCCTCGTGGCCACCGAGGTCGGTGGCCCAGCCCTGTTCTCCGACCTTGTCCAACTCCCGCAGGAAAGCGGTGGCGTCGGGAGTGGAACGGGCCGTGTACAAGGGGTAGTCGAGCTTCTCGGCGACGGCGCGGCGCTCGGCCTCGGGCAGGTCGGCGAGGAGCAGCTTGGCGACGGCGGCGACGGTGATCGCGACGGGCTTGCCGATCCGGGAGTACATCCGTACCGGGTAGCGGCTCTCCACCTTGTCGATGTAGAGCACCTCGTTCTCCTCGTACACGGCGAGGTGGACGGTGTGCCCGCACCGCTCGTTGAGGCGTACGAGGTGGGGGTGGGCGATCTCGCGGACGTCGAGGTTCTCCATCGCCTCCTGGGCGAGGGCGAAGAGCCGGGCGCCCAGGCGGTAGCGCTGGTCGGACTGGCGGTAGACCAGGCCGTGCTCGTGCAGGGTGCGCAGGAGGCGCAGGGCGGTGGACTTGTGCACGCCGAGGCGGTCGGCGACCTGGCCGAGGTCGGCGGGGCCCTCGGCGAGCAGCGGCAGGATGCTCAGCGCGCGGTCGACGGTCTGGCTCATGGCGTGGGTACCTCCTCCGGGGCCTGACCGGACTGCGTCCAGCCGGGGCCGAGTCGAAGTCTCCCCCACGCGGGTGCGTCGAGGGCGGCCAGGCGGTCGGCGTCGCGGGCCGCAGGTGCGGCGAGGTCGCCGGGGACGGTGAGGGCGGCGGCGGCCATGAGGTGCCCGTGCCGCAGTCGTTGCCGTGCCGGCAGTCCACGCAGGGTGGCGGAGAGGAAGCCGGCGGCGAAGGCGTCTCCGGCGCCGGTGGCCGCGACGACGGTGACCCGGGGCGCGGATTCGAAGACACCCGGTGCCGTGGCGGGCGGTGGGCGCCCGTGGCGGGCCGGGAGGGCAGGAAGGCGACCATGGACCCGCCGAGCGCGACGACATCCACGACATCGGGGGCGTCGCGGGGTCCGGTGGCGGTCACGATCGTCGTAGCTCCCAGGCTGGTGCGGGGGTCGGCGGCCTTCGTTGACCCCGCGTCGGCGGAAATGTTAGACAGCGGTAAGCGACATACGCAATGAGTGTTGCAGATGATGCAACCCCTCACGTCAGGAGGCTCGTATGGCTCGGGATGCGGTCACCGTCAGCGGGACGGAAGCGCTCGCCCGACTCGCCGAGGAACGCGTCGACCACCGTTTCAAGGGCCTCCCGCCGGACGCCGACGGCCTCACCGTCGGTGAGCTGGCCGCCCAGCGCCGCAATCTCTTCACCGACGGCTTCGCGACCCCCGTGCTCGCCCTGTCCGCCGAGCGGCTGGAGCACAACCTGAGACTCATGGAGACGTACGCGGCCCGGCACGGCCTCGCCTTCGCCCCGCACGGCAAGACCTCCATGGCGCCGCGGCTCTTCCAGCGGCAGATCGAGCACGGCGCGTGGGGCATCACCCTGGCCGTGCCGCATCAGGTGTGGGTGGCGCGGGCGTTCGGGTTCCGGCGGATCTTCCTCGCCAACGAGCTGGTCGATCCGGCGGCGCTGCGCCGGATCGCCGCCGAGCTGGCCGCCGACCCCGCCTTCCGCCTGATCTGTTACGTCGACTCGGTGCGCGGGGTGGAGCTGATGGACGCGGCCCTGCGCGGGGCGGCCCGTCCGCTGGAGGTGGTGGTCGAGCTGGCCGCCGGCGAGGGCGCCCGCACCGGGGTGCGCACCGAGGAGGAATGCGCTGCGGTCGCGGACGCTGTGGCGGCCGTGGACACCCTGCGGCTGGTGGGCGTGGCGGGCTACGAGGGCGAGGTCCCGCAGGCGACCCCGGAGCGAGTGGACGCCTGGCTGCGGCGGCTGGTGGCGCTGGCCGTCGACTTCGACGCGGCGGGCCGGTTCGCGAAGACCGGGGCGAGCGGGGCGACCGGGGAGACCGGGGAGATCGAGGAGATCGTCGTCAGCGCGGGCGGCAGCGCCTGGTTCGACGCGGTCGCCGACGTCTTCGCCGGGATCCCCGACCTCTCCCGCCCCGTCCTGAAGCTGCTGCGCTCGGGCGCGTACGTCTCGCACGACGACGGCCACTACCGCAGGCTGACCCCGTTCAACCGGGTCCCCGAGGAGGGCGCGCTGGAGCCGGCGTTCCGGCTGTGGGCGCAGGTGGTCTCCCGTCCGTCGCCGGAGCAGGCGTTCGTCAACGCGGGCAAGCGGGACGCGGCCCACGACCTCGACCTGCCGTTCGCCCAGGTGATCCGCCGGGGCGGCACGGAACGCCCGGCGACCGGTGTCTCGGTCACCGCCCTGTCCGACCAGCACGCCTGGCTGCGGACCGGGCCCGAGGCGGACCTGGAGGTCGGCGACTGGGTGGGTCTGGGCCTGTCGCACCCCTGCACGTCCTTCGACAAGTGGCCGCTGATCCCGCTGGCCGAGGCGGACGGCACGGTCGTCGACTACATCCGCACGTTCTTCTAGGAGGCGGTCGTGGAGGAGCTGGTCGTCCGGGACGCGGATGTCGTCGACGGCAGCGGCGGGCCGTCGTACCGCGCGGATGTGGTGGTCGACGGCGGCCGGATCACGCAGATCGTCCAGGAGGCCGCCGCGGCGGGCTGCCAACGCCCCAGGGCGAGGCGGGAGCTGGACGCCGAGGGGCTCGTGCTGTCGCCCGGTTTCATCGACATGCACGCGCACAGCGATCTCGCCCTGCTGCGCGATCCCGACCACAGCGCGAAGGCCGCGCAGGGCGTGACCCTCGAAGTCCTCGGCCAGGACGGCCTGTCGTACGCGCCGGTCGACGACCGCACGCTCGACGAGGTGCGCCGGGCGATCGCCGGATGGAACGGCACGGGCGACGACGTCGACTTCGACTGGCGGTCGGTCGGCGAGTACCTGGACCGGCTCGACCGGGGTGTCGCGGTCAACGCCGCGTACCTGATCCCGCAGGGGACGGTCCGCGCGCTCGTCGTCGGCTGGGAGGACCGCGAGGCCACCCCCGAAGAGCTGGACCGGATGCGGCAGTCGGTCGCGGAGGGCATGGCACAGGGAGCCGTCGGCATGTCGTCCGGGCTCACCTACACCCCCGGCATGTACGCCCCGGACGCCGAACTCACCGCGCTGTGCCGGGTGGTGGCGGAGCACGGCGGCTACTACTGCCCCCACCACCGCTCCTACGGCGCCGGCGCGCTGGAGGCCTACGCGGAGATGGTGGCAGTGACCCGCGAGGCGGGCTGCGCCCTGCATCTGGCCCACGCCACCATGAACTTCGGCGTCAACGAGGGCCGGGCGCCGGAGCTGCTCGCCCTGCTGGACGACGCCCTCGCCGCCGGCGCCGACATCACCCTCGACACCTACCCCTACACCCCCGGGTGCACGACTCTGGTCGCGCTGCTGCCGAGCTGGGCCGGCGAGGGCGGCCCGGCGGAGGTCCTGCGCCGCCTCGCCGACGACGGGACCGCCGAGCGCGTCCGCCACCACCTGGAGGTGACCGGCTCGGACGGCTGCCACGGGGTGCCCGTCGAGTGGGACACGATCGAGATCTCGGGCGTGGGCGACCCGTCCCTGAGCGAGTACGTCGGTCTGACGGTCGCCCAGGCGGCGCGCTCGCGCGGCGAGACCCCCTGGACGACGGCCCGCCGGCTGCTCCTCGCGGACCGGCTGGCGCCGACGATCCTCCAGCACGTGGGCCATGAGGAGAACGTCCGCGCGATCATGCGCCACCGCGTCCACACCGGCGGCTCGGACGGCGTCCTCCAGGGCGCCAAGCCCCACCCGCGCGCCTACGGCACCTTCCCGCACTACCTCGGCCGGTATGTGCGGGAGCTGGGGGTGCTGTCGCTGGAGGAGTGCGTCGCCCACCTCACGGGGCGCCCGGCGGCCCGGCTGCGTCTGCCGGACCGCGGGCTGGTCCGCGAGGGCCACCGGGCCGACCTGGTCCTCTTCGACCCGCGCACGGTCGCGGCGGGCTCCACCTACGCCGCCCCGCGCACACCGCCCACCGGCATCCCGTACGTCCTGGTCGACGGCCGGTTCGTGATCGAGGACGGGCGGCGGACGGACGTCCTGGCGGGCCGGGCGGTGCGCGGGAGGCCCTGAGCCCTTACGGCTTGGGCAGGACGCACCCGGCGGCGCTGAGGTTCAGCTGGTTGCGGGTCGTGAAGCAGGCGGGGAACTGGTAGGTCTGCTGGGCGTAGTTGATGCCCTGGCGGACGGTGACGTTGCCGCTCGCGTCGATCTCGCAGGGGTTGTTCACGGTGCAGGACTCGCCGTCCTCGTTGCCGGTGTTGTTGACGGCGACGACCTTGCCGGTGGCCTGGTCGACGACGGGCGAGCCCGAGGTGCCGCCGATGGTGTTGCAGGCGGAGGTGTAACGGACCGAGTCCTTCCAGGTCCAGTCGCCCTCCTCCATGCGGTACACGAAGCCGTCGATGTTGCAGTTGTACAGCCGCTTCCAGTAGCCGGAGGCGACGGTGATCGCGGTGCCGGCGGTGGGGTGCGTGTCCTGGACGGTGAGCGCGCTGATGCCGTAGGAGTTGCGGATGGTCGCGTACGTGGTGGTGAGCTGGTAGATCGCGGCGTCCGTGTCGGTCATCGTCGCGTAGGCGATCTTGCTGGCGCGCAGCGTCGCGACCCGGGTGCCGGCGGAGTTCAGCAGGCCGAAGGTGCGGCTGGAGGCCCGGTTGACGATGACCTCGCCGGGCTGCGGGAAGCCGCTCTCCAGGCAGTGGCCGTTGGTGAGCACCAGCGCGGGGTCGCTGTCCAGGGAGTTGGGGAAGCGCACGACGGAGCCCGAGCAGTTGCTGAGCGCCACGGTGCCGGCGAGGGTGACGGCCCGGAGCGTGGGCGCGTCCGCCTTGGTCGCCGCCGTCGCGCCGGTCCGCTCCGCGGTCACGGGAGCCGAGGCCGTGGGCGCCGCGACCGCGGGCGCCGCGCCGGCTCCGGCGATCGCCAGGGCGAAGAGCGCGGCGACGAGAGGCTTTCTCATGTGGGGGGTCCCCTCTTACGACAGGACGACCGGAGATCGTCCGGCCGTCCCACTGATTTGTCATGCGCATTGTTAGTGCAGCGAGGGGAGAGAACAAGGGTCGCTTTTCAGCCGCCACCCCGGTCACCGCCGCCAGCGGTCACCGCGGTCCTTTGGTCGCACCGGGGCCACGCCCCTTCCCGTTGCCCTTGTCGGAGTCCACGGCGGAGTCGGAGGTCGCGGCGGCGGACGGGGAGCTCGGCGTCGCCCCGGCCGACGACGGGCTCGTGGGCTCCGAGGACGCGCCGGCACCGGTCGACGGGGTCGCCGTCCCCGCCCCGGCGGACGCCCTCCGCGTCGCACCCGCGCCCGCGTTCCCGGTCCCGGGCCCAGTCGCCGACGCGGACGCCCCCTCGGCGGGCCCGGCCGGCTCCACGGGCGCCGACCGCACGCCCGTCGGCGTCCCCTGCGGGCCGGTCTTCCCGGACGGCCCGGAGAAGGCCACCCCCGCGACCACCGCGGCCACGGCCACCGCACCCGTCGCGCCGACGGCGAAGACCACCCGGCGGGGACGGCGGGCGGCGCGCCGCCGCTCCGCCCGCCCGCCGGGCCCGCCCGGGTCGTACGCCCGCGCGATCCGCGGCAGCTCGGTCGTCTCGTCGTACGCGTTCTGCCAGCCGTGCGCGACGGCCGGGTCGACGTACTCCTCGTACGCCGGCGCGTCCGCCGCGTTCGGGAGGTACACGTTCGGCGGCACCGGGGGTATCCCGCTCTCACCTGGCTTGGACATGGCCGCGGATTGTAGATACCGGTGGGGCCGCTGGGACAGCGGAGGGTGATACCGGGACAAACATCCCGTCTCGCGTGGCGGAAAACACGCCCCGCGGAGCGTTACCGCCCCGTAAGCTCCCTGGCATGCAGGTGATCCAGTCGACCAAGCTCGCCAACGTCTGTTACGAGATCCGGGGCCCGGTTCTCGAGGAGGCGATGCGCCTGGAAGCGGCAGGCCACCGCATCCTCAAGCTGAACACCGGTAATCCGGCCGCCTTCGGCTTCGACTGCCCGCCGGAGATCCTGGAGGACATCCTCCGCAACGTCTCCTCGGCGCACGGCTACGGCGACGCCAAGGGCCTGCTCGCCGCACGCCGGGCGGTCGTCATGCACAACCAGACCCTGGGCATCGAGACCGACGTCGAGCACGTCTTCATCGGCAACGGCGTCTCCGAGCTGATCGTCATGGCGATGCAGGGCCTGCTGGACGACGGCGACGAGGTCCTCGTCCCGGCGCCGGACTACCCCCTGTGGACGGCCGCGGTGTCCCTGTCCGGCGGCACGGCCGTCCACTACCGCTGCGACGAGCAGTCCGACTGGATGCCGGACCTCGCGGACGTCGAGCGCAAGGTCACCGACCGCACCAAGGCGATCGTCATCATCAACCCGAACAACCCGACGGGCGCGGTGTACGACGAGGCGATGGTGCGGGGCCTGACCGACATCGCCCGCCGCCACAACCTGCTGGTCTGCTCGGACGAGATCTACGACAAGATCCTCTACGACGGCACGCAGCACACCCCGACCGCCTCGGTCGCCCCGGACCTGCTGACCCTCACCTTCAACGGCATGTCGAAGGCGTACCGGGTGGCCGGCTACCGGGTCGGCTGGATGTCGATCTCGGGCCCGCGCGCACACGCCGACTCCTACATCGAGGGCCTGACGATACTGGCGAACATGCGCCTGTGCGCGAACATGCCGGGTCAGCACGGGGTGGTCGCCGCGCTGAGCGGGCGGCAGACCATCAACGACCTGGTGCTGCCGGGCGGGCGGCTGCGTGAGCAGCGGGACGTGGCGTACGAGCTGCTGACCCAGATCCCCGGCGTGACCTGTGTGAAGCCGAAGGGGGCGCTGTACCTCTTCCCGCGGCTGGATCCGAACGTCTTCAAGATCAAGGACGACCGGCGGATGGTCCTGGACCTGCTGCGCCAGGAGAAGATCATGGTCGTGCAGGGCACCGGCTTCAACTGGCCGGAACCGGATCACTTCCGGGTGGTGACGCTTCCCACCGTGACGGACCTGCGGGACGCGGTGGGCCGGATCGGGCGCTTCCTGGACGGCTACGGACAGCCCTGATTCCACGGACAGCCCCGAATTTTGCGATCAGCTCAACTTTAGACGAAATCCAAGCTAGGATGGCTTCCTGCCAGAGCACAGGAGGCCATCCTCATGTACGAGCCCATCCGCACCAAGTCGGTGCACAGCACGATGGCCGGCACCCCCTCCACGTTCCCCCGCCGTTCTCGCGAGGAAGAGCTGGACATCCAGCTCGCGGGCCATCTCGTGGCGCTGCTCGCCGTCACCGACGAGCTGCGTGCCTCGGCCCCCTCCGCCGACCTGGACACCGCGGCCGACCGGCTCGCGCAGCAGGTGGCCCGGCTGCGGGGAGGGCGGGCGCCGGTCCGCGCGACCCCGGCCGTCGACGAGTCGCACCGTGCGGATCTGCACCGGCGGGCGCACGCCCTCGCGGGCCGCGCGCTGGTCGTCGCGGCGTCCCGCGCGGACACGACGGCGGCGATCCTCGCGGCGCAGCGCATGGACGCGCACACCGCCGCGCTGGCCGCACAGGAACTGGCCACCGCCGGCTGACCCCTCCCGGGGTCCCCCGAACGGCCCCGGTCCGCGCGCACCCGCAGCGACGCGCGGACCGGGCGCCACGCACTGCCTGCTTGCGCTCCGAGCCGTGCCGGAGCCGTCACACCCGTAAGGGCTCCTCCATCTACGCTGCTGGAAAGCGGCGACTTCCGTCGCCACGGCAGGACCGGGGACGGCGTGAGCTGATGCCGGCGCGCCGTGGGCGGACAGGCGAAGGCCCGCCCTGCGGTTCCCCGTCGGGGCGGACGGGGTGGCGCGGGGCGGGCCCGGGCTCCGCACGTCGTCGGGCGGAGCCTCGCCGGTCTTGGTGCTGTCACCGCGGCCGGCCGTGACGATGTTGCTGGTCAGGGCACATTCGGTAACCGGCCGCGGCGTTCGGGGTGGGCTCAGCCCAGGCGCTGCACCAGTGCGTGGTACTCGTCCCACAGCTCCTTGGGCGTGTGGTCACCGAAGGTGTTGAGGTGCTCGGGGACCAGGGCGGCCTCCTCGCGCCACACCTCCTTGTCGACCGTCAGCAGGAACTCCAGGTCGGAGCCGGACAGCTCCAGGCCGTCGGTGTCGAGGGCGTCCTTCGTCGGCAGCACGCCGATCGGGGTCTCGACGCCCTCCGCCTTGCCGTCCAGGCGCTCCACGATCCACTTCAGGACGCGGCTGTTCTCACCGAAGCCGGGCCAGACGAACGTGCCCTCGTCGTTCTTGCGGAACCAGTTGACGTAGTAGATCTTCGGCAGCTTGGACTGGTCCTTGCCCTTGGCCACGTCGATCCAGTGGGCCATGTAGTCGCCCATGTTGTAGCCGCAGAACGGCAGCATCGCGAAGGGGTCGCGGCGCAGCTCACCGACCTTGCCCTCGGCGGCGGCGGTCTTCTCGGAGGCCACGTTGGCGCCGAGGAAGACGCCGTGGTTCCAGTCGAAGGACTCCGTCACCAGCGGGACGGCCGTGGCCCGGCGGCCGCCGAAGAGGATCGCCGAGATCGGCACGCCCTTGGGGTCCTCCCACTCGGGCGCGATGATCGGGCACTGCGCGGCCGGGACGGTGAAGCGGGCGTTGGGGTGGGCCGCCGGGGTCTGCGACGCGGGCGTCCAGTCGTTGCCCTTCCAGTCGGTGAGGTGGGCGGGTGCCTCCTGGGTCATGCCCTCCCACCAGATGTCGTTGTCGTCGGTCAGCGCGACGTTGGTGAAGACCGCGTTGCCCCACAGCGTCTTCATCGCGTTGGCGTTGGTGTGCTCGCCCGTGCCGGGCGCGACACCGAAGAAGCCGGCCTCCGGGTTGATCGCGTACAGCCGGCCGTCCTCGCCGAAACGCATCCAGGCGATGTCGTCACCGATCGTCTCGACCGTCCAGCCGGAGATCGTCGGCTCCAGCATGGCGAGGTTGGTCTTGCCGCAGGCGGAGGGGAAGGCGGCGGCGACGTACTTGGACTCGCCCTGCGGCGGGGTCAGCTTCAGGATCAGCATGTGCTCGGCCAGCCAGCCCTCGTCCCGGGCCATGACGGAGGCGATCCGCAGGGCGTAGCACTTCTTGCCGAGCAGCGCGTTGCCGCCGTAGCCGGAGCCGTACGACCAGATCTCGCGGGTCTCGGGGAAGTGCGAGATGTACTTGGTCTGGTTGCAGGGCCAGGGGACGTCCTCCTGGCCCGGCTCCAGCGGGGCGCCCAGCGTGTGGACGGCCTTGACGAAGAAGCCGTCGGAGCCCAGCTCGTCCAGGACGGGACGGCCCATACGGGTCATGGTGCGCATGGACACCGCGACGTAGGCGGAGTCGGTGATCTCGACGCCGATCGCGGAGAGGTCCGAGCCCAGAGGGCCCATGCAGAACGGCACCACGTACATCGTCCGTCCGCGCATCGAGCCCCGGAAGAGGCCCTTCTCGCCGGAGAAGATCTCCCGCATCTCCGCGGGGGCCTTCCAGTGGTTCGTGGGGCCCGCGTCCTCCTCCTTCTCGGAGCAGATGAAGGTGCGGTCCTCGACGCGGGCGACGTCCGTCGGGTCCGAGGCCGCGTAGTAGGAGTGGGGGCGCTTGATCGGGTCGAGTTTTCGGAAGGTGCCCTTCTCGACCAGCTCCTCGCAGAGCCGCTGGTACTCGGCTTCGGATCCGTCACACCAGACCACGTTGTCCGGCTGGGTCAGTTCGGCGATCTCGTCGACCCACGAGATCAGTTCCTGGTGCTGGGTGGGGATGACGGGAGCTGCGATGTCGCGCGCCACGATCGCTCCTAGGTGAGGGTTTTTGTCCTTGTATGCCCCGTGGGGGCCACGACCCGGATGCTTCGCAGCGAGCTGCTGAGCGCTCATCCGGTGCCGACTGCACTCATTTGATCATCCGACGCCTCGGCCCATCTGTCCAGGGGGCGTCACAGATGAGCGGCGTGAGGCTCACCACGTGTACCCAGGACGGGTCCTCCCCACGCAATCCGCCCATCATGAGACGATGGCCACTCTTCCCCGCTCATCTCGCCTGACTGATCCGTGACTTACGGTTCCGTCGGTACGATGCGGGTCATGACTGCGTCCGCCCCCGACGCGCCCACGGACACGCCGGCCGCCGGCCGTGGTCCCGTGGCGCTTTCCTTGCCGCATCCGGTCAAGCCCAAGCTCCGCGGCTGGCTGCATCTCGGGATGTTCCCGGCCGCCCTCATCGCGGGCCTCGTGCTCACCGCGCTCGCCGACTCCACCCGCGGCCGCATAGCCTGCGGCATCTACGCCCTGACCGCCTGCCTGCTGTTCGGCGTGAGCGCGCTGTACCACCGGGGCGACTGGACCCCGCGCATGGACGGCATCCTGCGCCGCCTCGACCACGCGAACATCTTCCTGATCATCGCGGGCACCTACACCCCGCTGACCCTGCTGCTCCTGCCGGACTCCAAGGGGCAGTGGCTGCTGTGGGGTATCTGGGCCGCCGCCCTGGCCGGGATCGCCTTCCGGGTGTTCTGGGTCGGCGCCCCGCGCTGGCTGTACACCCCCTGCTACATCGCGATGGGCTGGGCGGCCGTCTTCTTCCTCCCCGACTTCCTGCGCACGGGCGGCATCGCCGTCCTCGTCCTGGTGATCGTCGGCGGCGTCCTCTACAGCGCGGGCGGCGTGATCTACGGCATCAAGCGCCCGAACCCCTCACCGCGCTGGTTCGGTTTCCACGAGGTCTTCCACTCCCTCACGCTGGCCGCGTTCGTCGTCCACTACGTCGGCATCTCGCTGGTGGCGTACCAGCACGCGTAGGCCGTCCCGCGCCTGCCCCACCCTCCGAGAAGGGCCATGACCTGCCGGTCGTGGCCCTTTTCGCGTACCCCCCGCCCGCGTCCCGGCCGTGGTCACCTTGGGGCGGATGCCCGACAATGACCACATGACGGCCGCACGCACCACCGCCCCCGCCGACCGCCCGCGGCTCGGACTCCGCGAGCGCAAGAAGATCAAGACCCGCGAGGCGATCCGCGCCGCGACCTACGCGCTCGTCGACGAGCAGGGGTACGAGGCCACCACGATCGAGCAGATCGCGGAGCGCGCCGAGGTGTCGCCGTCGACCGTCTTGCGCTACTTCCCGACCAAGGAGGACATCGTCCTCACGGACGAGCGCGACCCGGCCCTGCTGGCGGAACTGCGCTCCCGGCCCGCCGGCGAACCGTGGACGGACAGCATCCGGCACGTGCTGCGGGAGGCCGTCCGCACGGACCTGGGAGACGGCCTCGACGTGGCCCGGCGGCGCACCCGGCTGATGGTCGAGGTCCCGGCGGTGCGCTCCCGGATGATGGAGAGCATGTCGGTCACCGGCCGGATGCTCTGCGCCGCCATCGGTGAACGCACCGGCCGCGACCCCGACAGCCTGGAGGTCCGGGTGTACGCGATGTCCCTCGTCGGCGGCCTGATGGAGACCTCCCTGTACTGGGCCGAGAAAGACCACACCGAGGACTTGCCCGCGCTGATGGACCGCGCGGTGGATGTCCTCCACCGCGGCCTGTCGCGGGAAAACCGCTGAGGTCCAGCCGCTGCCCCGTGCCATCCTGACCGGGTGAGCACACCCGAGATCCACGTCGAAATCGCCCCCGAACTGGCCCTGTTCGTCCCGCACGCCCGGCGGTCCGGCGCCCACGCCCTCGCCGTCGACGGGGTCTCCACGCTCGGCCATGTCGTCGAGTCCCTCGGCGTCCCGCTGACCGAGGTCGGCACCCTGCTCGTCGACGGCGCCCAGGTGCCGTTCTCGCACATCCCCGCGCACGGCGAGTCGGTGAGCGTCCGGCCCGTCCCGCGCCCCCAGCGGGTGCCGGGCGCGCCGCTGCGTTTCCTCCTCGACGTGCATCTCGGCACCCTCGCCCGCCGGCTGCGGCTGCTCGGCGTGGACACGGCGTACGAGTCGACCGACATCGGGGACCCGGCGCTCGCCGCCCGCTCGGCCGCCGAGAAGCGGGTCATGCTCAGCCGCGACCGGGGCCTGCTGCGCCGCCGCGAGCTGTGGGCGGGCGCGTTCGTCTACAGCACCCGCCCCGACGAGCAACTCCGCGACGTCCTCGACCGGTTCGCCCCCGAACTGCGCCCCTGGAGCCGCTGCACCGCCTGCAACGGCCTGCTGAAGGAGGCCACCAAGGACGAGGTCGCCGACCAGTTGCAGCACGGCACGCAGCGGTCGTACGACGTGTTCGCGCAGTGCCGGGAGTGCGGGCGGGCGTACTGGAAGGGCGCGCACCACGAGCAGCTGGAGGCCATCGTGGAGCGCGCCCTCACGGAGTTCGCGGGCGGGCGCTGACGCTACGTCCGGCTCACGTCTCCCTTCGCGCAGGCGACGCCGTCCCGGTCGCGGTCCAGGCCGTGGCGGTCGCGGCCGTGGACCTTCAGGCCGGTGCCGTAGCCCTTCTCCCGGAGCCAGTCGCACCGCTCCGCCTTGGCGACCTTCTTCGGGAACGTCCACGGCACACACTGGCTGACGGTGCCGTAGGCGTGGTCGCAGCCGTCGTAGCCCTCGGGCATCTTGTGGCCCTTGTGGCCCTGGTTGTGCTGGTGGTCGGTCCTGGCGCTGCTCTTCGGGCTGGCCGTGCTCCGCTTGCTCGCGGGGGCCTCCTCCAGGTCCGCCGCGAACTCCTGGACGCGGGCCTGGGCGACCTGGCCGTCCGGGCCGACGCGCACCCACTTCGACACCGACGGCACGCCGGCCGCGTCGACGACCGAGAGCATGTACCAGCCGGGCGGGGCCAGGTCGGGGTTGCTGGTCAGGCTGAGGTCGATGGTGTTGCCCTCGACCGTCATCGGCAGGTCGACATAGCGCTGGTTGGGGTCGGAGGAGTGGGTGATCGCGGCCGGGCGGATCAGGGACGCCTTGACCACCGGCTTGTCGACCGTGATGCGCTGCGCGGTGCCGTACGCCCAGGTGGTGTTCGCCACCGAGGTGATCCGCGGCCGGTCGCCCTTGAACAGGTACGGCGGCTTGTAGACGGACACGCGCTGGTCGAAGGAGCCGTCGCCCGGGTTGTCGCCGACGCTCAGCACACGGCCGTCGGGCAGCAGCAGGGACGAGGAGTGGTAGGTCCGCGGGACCGGGTCGGTGGCCAGGCCCGGCTCGAAGGTGTTGGTCGCCGGGTCGTACATCGACGCCTCGAAGACGGGGTCCTCGCGGTAGGTGTGCAGGGCGCCGCCGGTCTCCAGGACCTTGCCGTCCGGGAGGATGACCGCCGAGACGTACACCTTGCCCTCGCCGCCGGTCTGCGGGCTGCCGTCCTGGTAGTGGCCCTGCGGCAGGTCCGGCCCGGGCACGTACCGCGGTGAGTCGGCCTTCATGTCGATGACGTCGACGAGCCGGTGCGCGTCGGGCGAGACGGTGTGGTTGCCGCCGCCGATGGTGATGACCTTCTGGTCCTGGGCGGGCGGCAGCAGCACCGACATCGACTGGTCCCGCTCGTCCTTCTTGCGCAGACCGGGTACGTCGGCGATCGTGCCGGCGTCGTAGTCGTAGACCGAGGCGCCGGTGCCGGGCAGGCCGTTGCCGAAGACATGGCTGCCCGTGTAGAAGAGGCGGCCGTCCTGGAGCAGGATCATCGACGGGTACAGGCCCCAGAAGGACCAGGCCTGCTTGGCCTCGCCGAGCGGCAACCACTTGTTCTGGGCGTGGGAGAAGTGCTCGTTGACGACCGTGCCCGAGGAGTCCTCGGCGAGGCCGCCCAGCGAGACGACGTCACCGTTGCCCATCGCGGTCGCCGACGGGTACCAGTGGCCGGCCAGCATGTCGTTGACCTTGGTGTACTTGTTCTGCGCCGGGTCGAAGACATAGCTGGAGCGCAGGCCCTTGTAGCCGACGCTGCCGTCGGGTGCGGCGTAGTCCTTGTTGCCGCCCATCACGAGCACACGGCCGTCGGGCAGCTGGACGTGCCCGGCGCAGAAGAAGTCCTCCGGCGTCGGGATGTCGGTGTAGGTGCCGGCCACCGGGTCGTAGACGGACGTCTTGAAGGTGCCGGCCTCGAACATGTCGAGGTCGTTGCCGGAGCCGGCGATCAGCAGGACCTTGCCGGTGTGCAGCAGCACCGAGTGGATCGCCCGGACGGGCATCTCGGTGGTCTGGACGGTCCACTCGCCCTTGCACTCCGGTCCCGTGCCGCCCGTGGTGCAGGGGTCGGTCTCGGAGGGGACGGTGGCGTCGGTCATCGTGTAGTCGTCGGTGGTGAGGGTGCCGACGCCGTAGAGGGCGCCGCCCCAGGTGATCCGGTCGGTGCCGGGCGGGATGACCGGGGTGCGGACCTCGGTGCGGCTCCAGCCGGCCGACTGCTCCAGGGTCTTGAGGTCGGTCCAGTAGACCCAGCCCAGGGTGGTGTCGTGCCGGAAGAGGGTGAACGCCACGTTCGGTGTCGTGGACTTGTACCAGAACGACAGGTCGTACTGGTGGTCCGGCGTGACCTGCGGAGCGCAGGTGTTCTCCAGCATCATCGTCTTGCGGTCGCCGTCGGCGCGCCGGGTCAGCTCGATGCGGACGGCGCGGCTGCCGGAGTGGGCGTCGTCGGTGACGGTGAAGCTGAAGTCGTTGTCCCCCCAGCCCGACTTCTCGAAGCACTGCGGGAACTGGCTGGGCCCGTCGAGTGTCTCCAGGCCGGGGTTCTTGACCAGGTTGGTGGCGGCGGTGGCGGGTTGGGCGCCCAGCGGGCTGAGCCCGAGGGCGGCGGCGAAGAGCATGAGGGCGGTCAGCAGCAGCCGGGGTGTGCTGCCCCGGGGCAGCGGACGGCGCCATGCTGGTCTTCGGGCTCCGTACATATGAGTCCCCCCTGGGATACGGGCCCCCGGTCACGGCGGGGGCCCGTGTGTCACTTGTCGTTCTCGATGCGGAGGATGTCGATCCGGCCGCCGCCCTCGCCGAAGGTGGCGACGGGGGTGCCGTGCGCGAACAGGTCCCGCAGCGTGGGCAGGTGTTCGCGCTCACCGCGCAGGGCCGCGGTGGACACGACGTAGTCGATGTCCTTCCAGCCGTGCGGCAGCGTCTTGGTGACCGCGGGGTCCTGGTCGAGCTTGTAGTGCCAGATGGCACCGGTGCCCGGCCGGTAGCCGGCCTCGACCGCGTCGAGCCAGAGCACGCCGTCGGTGACGACGCGCACCTCGGAGCGGTCGCCGACGGGCGTCTCACGCAGCCAGCGGGCGGCGTCGTGGTAGACGCCGTTGTCGGCGGCGGTCGTGGCGGTGCGGTCGCGTTCGTACCAGTGCGGGCCGGCGAGCACCGCGGCGACGGCCACGGCGGCGACGCCGGCGGTGGCCCGCAGCCGCGGCCGGCCGGGCAGGCGCGTCACCAGGGCCTGGGTGAGCCCGGCCAGGGTGAGCGCCAGGAACGGCAGGACCTGCACGATGTACATCTGCGGCAGGTAGCCGCCGGGCCTGAGCGCGACCAGCGCGAGGACCAGCACCGCGAGGGCGGCCGGCCGCAGCCGGCGGACCGCGAAGGCGCAGATCGCCGCCGCGGCCCCGCCGATCAGCAGGTACGGGTCGCGGTCGAGCCAGTCCGTGAACAGCTGGTGGGCGTCGGTGCCCTCCTGGAAGGCCGATCCGCTGCCCTCGCGCCCGCCGAGCTGGAACTTGAGCGTGCCGAGCAGCGACACATGTCCGGCGCCGGGGAACAACTCGCCCTTGAGCAGGGCGTACAGCGGATAGAACAGGCCGGTCAGGACGAACCCGGAGCCGAAGCCCGCGAAGGAGAACTTGCGGGTGCTGGGGTGGCTGCCCTGCCAGAGGGTGACCAGCAGCACCGGCAGCAGGACGCCGATGGTCTCCTTCGACAGCACCGCCAGGGCGAAGGCCGTGCCGGCGGCGACGTGGTGCCACAGGTGACGGCGCGGCGACAGCGCGAACGCGAAGGACGCCAGCACCCACAGCACGGCGAAGTTGTCCAGGTAGATCTGCCGGTGCAGGACCACCGCGAGCGGCGACAGCGCGTACAGCAGCATCGCCGCGGCGGCCGTGGGGCGGGCGAGGCCGAGGCGCCGGCCGATCACATAGACGAGGACCATCGACGCGGCGGCCACCGGCAGCATCGCGATCCGCCCCTGCACGAAGGTGGGCAGGTCGGGCAGGAGCCAGTCGGGCAGCCAGGAGAAGGCGGCCAGCTGCATCCAGCCCAGCGGCGGGTGGTCGTACCAGTAGGTGTAATGCGCGAGTTCGCCGTGCTGTACGGCCCACGCCTGCGCGAGATAGGTGCCCTCGTCGTCGTTGGGAAAGGGGAAATTCCCGATTCCCAGGATCCTCGTGAGGAGGCCGAGAAGAAGGACGGGCGCAACCCAGAAATAATCCTTCCGTAACACGCTCCCGCGTATGGAGGTGCGGCCGTCACCCGAATCCCCGGACTCCGGCCGGGAATCGGAAGAGGAATGTTCGAATACGTCTGTGCCGGACCTGTCACGCGCACGGGTGTGCGATATAGCAGTCCCCATACGGAATCCCCCCACCCACTTCTGAGGCCTGAAACAGCCGTGGGCCTCCCCCTCGAAACCCCCCGGAATCAGGCATGCCGGAGCATCATGGCACACGTTGTAGCCGGACGTGTACAGAACTTGCGCTTCCGCTTGGAACATGATCATCACGCCAGGGCCACATTGCGGGGGAAATGCCGAACCTGCTAACTTCGGCCCTACTTTGCTCGTGGACCTACGTCGATCATGCGCGAAAACTCCGCGCACAAGAGCTCGCGAGCAGTGCTGGAAGTCCCGTCGGCCGGGGGGCCACAGAAGGACGGGATCGCCCCACTGAACACATGGGTTCACACACCGTCGAACCCTTCTTCAACCATGGCTGACCAAGAAATACCGAGGGGGGAATTCGTGGTCTCCGCCATTCTTTTCATCGATTCGATCGTCCTCATGGCCGCCGCCGGCGTGACCCTGTGGTGGATGCTGCACGCCTGGCGCACCCCGGAGACGCTGGAGTCGACGGCCTTCGCCACACCCGACGGCAGAGCGGACCTGTCCTTCTCCCTGCTCGTGCCGGCCCGCCACGAGGAGGCCGTGCTGCGGCACACGGTGGAGCAGATGCTGCGCATCGACCACCCCGACTACGAGATCCTGCTGATCGTCGGCCACGACGACCCCGGCACCGCCGCCATCGCCCATGAACTCGCCGACGAGCACCCCGACAAGGTGCGCACGGTGGTCGACACCCACGACAAGAAGAACAAGCCCCGGGCGCTCAACACGGCGCTGCCGCACGCCCGCGGCGAGGTCATCGGGGTCTTCGACGCCGAGGACGTCGTCCACCCCGAGCTGCTCACCCATGTCGACTTCGCCTTCCGGCGGGAGAACGCCGACGTCGTCCAGGGCGGCGTCCAGCTGATCAACTACCAGAGCAGCTGGTACAGCCTGCGCAACTGTCTGGAGTACTTCTTCTGGTTCCGCAGCCGGCTGCACCTGCACGCCCGCAAGGGGTTCATCCCGCTCGGCGGCAACACCGTCTTCGTCCGGTCCGCGCTGCTGCGGGAGACCGGCGGCTGGGACGGCAACTGCCTCGCCGAGGACTGCGACCTGGGCGTCCGGCTGTCCAGCGGCGGCGCCAAGGTCGTCGTCGCCTACCACTCGGCGCTGGTCACCCGCGAGGAGACGCCCGACTCGATCAAGGCGCTCTACAAGCAGCGCACCCGCTGGAACCAGGGCTTCCTTCAGGTGCTGCGCAAGGGCGAGTGGCGCCGGCTGCCCGGTTTCGGGCAGCGGATGCTCGCCCGCTACACGCTCAGCACGCCGTTCGTGCAGGCCGCGACCGGTGTGATGATCCCGCTGGGCATCCTCTTCGCCGTCATCGGCGGCGTCCCGCTGCCGTTCTCGATGTTCGCCTGGCTGCCCATGCTGCCGATGGCCGCCATGATCGTCTTCGAGGCGGTCGCACTGCACGACTTCGGCCGCGAGTACGGCTTCCGCATCGGCTTCGGGCACTACGCCAGGCTGATCCTCGGCGGCCCGGTCTACGCCGTGATCCTGGCCGCCGCCGCGCTGCGTGCCGTGTGGCGCGAGTACACCGGCCGCCGCGACTGGGAGCTGACCTCGCACGTCGGCGCCCACCTCCCCGTCCAGACCCCGCAGCCCCAGGAGGCACGGTGACGGCGCTGCCCGCCGACGTGTCCATCGTCGTCCCGACCTTCAACGAAGCCGACAACATCCGTGAGCTGCTGGCCCGCGTCTGCGCCGCGATCCCCGCGGGGACCCGCGCGGAGGTGGTCTTCGCCGACGACTCCACGGACCACACCTGCGAGGTGATCGAGGAGGCGGCGGCGTGCAGCGCCGTCCCGGTGGTCCTGCACCACCGGGCCGTCCCCGAGGGCGGCCTGGGCGGCGCGGTCGTGGAGGGCATGGCCCGGGCCTCGGCCCCGTGGATCGTCGTCATCGACGCCGATCTGCAACACCCGCCGGAGCTGATACCCGAACTGATCGCCCGGGGCGAGGCGGCCGGCGCCGAACTGGTCGTGGCCAGCCGTTACGCCGCCGGCGGCGACCGCAGCGGACTGGACGGCGGCTACCGCAGGCTGGTCTCCAGCGCCTCGACGCTGGTCACCAGGTCCCTCTTCCCCCGCGCGCTGAGCGGGCTCACCGACCCGATGAGCGGCTTCTTCGCCATCCGCCGCACGGCCGTCGACCGCGCGTCCGCCCAGGACGAGGGTCTGCAACCGCTCGGCTACAAGATCCTCCTGGAGCTGGCGGTACGGTGCCGTCCGCGCGGCATCGCCGAGGTGCCGTACGCCTTCGGTGAGCGGCACGCCGGCGAGTCCAAGTCGACGGCCCGGGAGGGCATGCGCTTCCTGCGCCACCTGATCACCCTGCGCACCGCCGATCCCCGGGCCCGTGCGGTGGTCTTCGGCCTGATCGGCCTCTCGGGCTTCGTCCCGAACCTGGCCCTGCTCTGGTTCCTGACCGGCTGGGCGCCCGGCCTCCACTACGCCCCGGCGGAGATCATCGCCAATCAGGCCGGGCTGCTGTGGAACTTCGCCCTGATCGATTCCTTCGTCTACCGCAACCAGCGCCGCCACCGCCGGCGCGGGGTACGGCTGCTGTCGTTCGCGGCCGTCGGCAACATCGACCTGGTCGCCCGTATCCCGCTGGCCGCGCTGTTCATCGGCGCCGGCGGCATGACGGCCCTCCCGGCCACGGCCCTCGCCATGGTCATCGTCTTCACGGCCCGCTTCCTGGTCGTGGACCGCTGGCTCTACGGCCGTCTGCGCACGCGGCAGACCGCGGCGGTCCCCCGGGTCGCGCCGGAGAAGGTGGCGGAGCCGGTACCGGATCCGCTGGGCTGACCCGACTGCCGGCGGGCCCGGGACCTGGCCCCCGGGCCCGCCGGCCCCTCACGCTCCGAGCTTCTCCCGCAGGGCCGCCGCGTCCGTCACCGGCAGATCGCAGACGAATCCGCGGCAGACGTACGCCGTCGGGCTGCCGTCGATCAGCACACGGTCGGCGAGCAGCGGAAACTCCTCGCTGTCCGGTGTGCCGCAGGCGACCACCGTCCCCGGCGCGGTCGCCAGCAGCGCGGTGCGATGCAGCTCGCGTGTGCCCGGGTCCTCCGCTGACGGTCCGACGATCGCCACCTCGCGCGGGCCGTCGAGCAGCGCCTCGGCCGCGGCGAGGCCCCATCCGATGAACCGGGGCACCCTCGGGCCCAGGGCCTTCACGACGCCCAGCGCCCGCTCCGCCGCGGCGCGGTGCGGCTGGGAACCGGTGTGGGCGGCGTAGCCGAGGAGGGCCGCCGCGGCGGCCGACCAGCCGGAGGGCGTCGCGTTGTCGGTCGGGTCCTGCGGCCGCCGGATGAGCCGTTCGGCGTCCGCGGCGGTGTCGTACAGCGCGCCGGACTCTGGGTCGGTGAACCGCGCGAGCACATGGTCGAGCAGGAGGCCCGCGAACTCCAGCCACACGCCCTCCCCGGTGACGGAGGCCAGGGCCAGGAACCCCTCCGCCACATCGGCGTAGTCCTCCAGCACGCCCGCGTTGGCCCCGGCCTGCCCGTCCTTGCTGGTGCGGGTCAGCCGTGCCCGGTCGTCGAGGTGCAGCCGGACCAGGAGGTCGGCGGCGGCGACGGCGGCGTCCACCAGGTAGGGCCGGTCGAAGTAGGCGCCGGTCTCGGCGAGCGCGGCGATCGCCAGGCCGTTCCAGGCGGCGACGACCTTGTCGTCCCGGCCGGGCGCGGACCGCCTCCCCCGCGCCTCCAACAGCCGCTCCTTGACCGACGCGATCTTCTCCGCGTCGAACACGCCCTCGTGCTGCGGGAGTTGCAGGACGGACGAGCCGTGCTCGAACGTGCCCTCCCGCGTCACCCCGAAGTAGTGGGCGGCCTGCTCCGCGTCCGCTGCGCCGAGGACCTCAGTGAGCTGCTCGGGCGTCCAGACGTAGTACGCGCCCTCGACGTGCCGGCCCGTCCCGTCGTCGCTGTCGGCGTCGAGCGCGGAGGCGAACCCGCCCTCGGCGGTGCGCAGTTCCCGCACCATGAAGTCGGCGGTCTCCAGGGCGACGCGCCGGGCGAGTTCGGATCCGGTGGCCCGCCACAGATGGGCGTAGACCCGACAGAGCAGCGCATTGTCGTACAACATCTTCTCGAAGTGCGGCACCACCCAGTCCCGGTCCACGGAGTACCGCGCGAACCCGCCCCCGAGCTGGTCGTACAGGCCGCCCCTGGCCATCCGCTCGCAGGTGTCCATCGCCATCTGGAGGGCACCCTCGGCCCCGGTGCGCGCGTGGTGCCGCAGCAGGAACTCGATGACCATGGACGGCGGGAACTTCGGCGCCCCGCCGAATCCACCGCGCTGCGGGTCGTACTCCCGGGTCAGCCCGAGCAGCGCCTGCGCCAGCTCCTGCTCGCCGGGCGCGCGCGAGTCGCCGTACGAGATCTCCCGTCCCGCCAGGTCCCGCACGATCTTCCCGGCGACCTCCGCGACCTCCTCCCGGCGGCCGGTCCAGGCCTGGCTGACACCCTCCAGCACCTGCCGGAAGGACGGCATGCCGTGGCGGGGGGCGGGCGGGAAGTACGTGCCGAAGTAGAAGGGCTCGGCGTCCGGGGTGAGGAACACGGTCATGGGCCAGCCGCCCTGCCCGGTGGCGGCCTGCACGGCCTCCATGTAGACGGCGTCGACGTCGGGCCGCTCCTCGCGGTCGACCTTGACGCTGAGGAAGTGCTCGTTGAGGTAGTCGGCGGTCTCCTGGTCCTCGAAGGACTCGTGGGCCATGACATGGCACCAGTGACAGCTGCTGTAGCCGACGCTCAGCAGCACGGGCACACCCCGCCTGCGCGCCTCCTCGAACGCCTCCGCCGACCAGGGCCACCAGTCGACCGGGTTGTCGGCGTGCTGGAGCAGGTAGGGGGACGTCTCATGGGCCAGTCGGTTCGCCATGGAATCCATCCTGCCGCAGTACCCGGCCCGTGACGCGTCCATGGGAGTGCGACGACGGAACCCGGCTGCCGCCGCCGGCGGGCTCGGCCGCACGGCAGGGCGAATCGACGGCAGTCGCGCACGCCGGGCCGCCGGCCGGCCGAGTCGGCCCGCCGGCGTCGCGTGCGGCGTGCCGGGTGGTGCCGAGGCCGGCACGGCGGGGCGCCTGTCTCGGCACCGCCCCGCCGTGGCCCCGAGCGTCAGCCCTTCGCCGGTGAGGCCTTGCCCGGCGCGCCCGCGCCGGAGGCGTCCTCGGAGTCCGGGGTCTCCTCGAAGTCGACCTTGCCCATGTGCCTGTTCATGGACTTCATCAGGCCCCACACCGCCAGCGCCATCACCGCGAAGACGATGAAACCGAGGACGCCGGGGGTGACCTTGTCCTCGTCCACCTCCTTGGCGAGGGTGGCGAACTGCGTCACTGCCAGGCTCACGCTTGCGCTCATGTCAGGCATTGTCTCGGATGCCCGCAAAGAGGTCGTCCTCGGGGAGGGAGGTATCGACGCGCGACTTCGCGAGCTCGTACTCCTCCGTCGGCCAGACCTCCTTCTGGATCTCCATCGGCACCCGGAACCAGCCCCCGTCGGGGTCGATCTGCGTGGCGTGCGCGATCAGCGCCTTGTCGCGGATCTCGTAGAAGTCGGCGCACGGGACGTGCGTGGTGATCGTGCGCTCCTTCTGGCCGAATTCGTCCCAGCGCTTGAGCCACTCCCCGTAGGGGGACTCCAGGCCGCGGTCGAGCATCGCCTGGTGCAGCGCCTCGGTGCGGGGACGGTTGAAGCCCTGGTTGTAGTAGAGCTTCAGCGGCCGGTAGGCGGGCCCGAACTCGTCCTCCGGGTACTTCTCGGTGTCGTCCGCGCTCTCGAACGCCACCATCGAGATCTTGTGGGTCATGATGTGGTCGGGGTGCGGGTAGCCGCCGTTCTCGTCGTAGGTGGTGATCACCTGGGGGCGGAACGAGCGGATCTGCTTCACCAGCTCGCCGGCCGCCTTGTCGACGTCCTCCAGGGCGAAGCAGCCCTCGGGCAGCGGCGGCAGCGGGTCGCCCTCGGGCAGGCCGGAGTCGACGAAGCCGAGCCACTCCTGCCTGACACCGAGGATCTCGCGGGCCTCGTCCATCTCCTTCTTGCGTACCTCGTGGATGTGCTCCTCGATGTACGTGTCGCCCTGGAGCTTCGGGTTGAGGATGGAGCCGCGCTCCCCGCCCGTGCAGGTCACGACCAGCACGTCCACCCCCTCGGACACGTACTTCGCCATGGTGGCCGCGCCCTTGCTCGACTCGTCGTCGGGGTGGGCGTGCACGGCCATCAGTCGCAGCTGGTCAGTCAAGACTCAAATCCTCAGTCAGTCGGCGCCCCCGTGGGAGGGGGTGCGATCGGCGGCTTCTATAGTGACCGAATCGGGCGGGCATTAATTCCGGAGCACCGTCGGGCAGCTCGGTTTTCGGACCTCCGTCCGCCCGACCGGTGGCCAGGCCGAGAGGACGATCATGAGTACGGCGAGCACGCGCGCACCCGAGAACCGGTACGGCCGTTCCTCGGACGAGCGCGCCGACCGCACGCTCAAGGTCGTCGGCGCCGTCCTCGGCGCACTGCTGATCGCGGTGGTGGGCTACTTCGGTTATCACTACGTCGGCCAGAACAAGATCAGTGGCGAGGTCATCGCCTTCCAGATCGCGGACGACTCGGTGCGGGTGCACCTCGAGGTCCGCAAGGACGCGGGCGCGAGCGGCTACTGCACGGTCCGCTCCCAGGCCGAGAACGGCGCCGAGGTGGGCCGGGCGGACTTCCGCTTCTCCGGCTCGGACACCCGGATCGACGAGGTCGTCACCCTGCGTACGACCTCCCGGGGCACGACGGCGGAGCTGCTCGGCTGCCACGCGGACTGACCGCCCCCGGCGCGGCCCGCGGGCACATAGGCGATACATAGGCGCTGACCTGCGTCGACGTAATTCTGGTGGCTTATGTCCTCCCCCTTTGGCCACTGAATTGTTAGGCTCGTGGTTTCGCCCATCCCTGGAGGAACATGCTTCCGGGTAGGGCGAGCTTTGTATTCCCAGTACCGACGAGGAGCACCTGTGACCCAGACCAGCGAGAACGTCACCTGGCTGACCCAGGAGGCGTACAACAAGCTCAAGGATGAGCTTGAGTACCTTACTGGTCCTGCGCGCACGGAGATCGCCGCCAAGATCGCGGCCGCGCGCGAGGAGGGCGACCTGCGCGAGAACGGCGGGTACCACGCGGCCAAGGAGGAGCAGGGCAAGCAGGAGCTCCGTGTGCGCCAGCTGACCCAGCTCCTGGAGAACGCGAAGGTCGGCGAGGCTCCCGCCTCCGCGGACGGCGCGGTGGCGCCCGGCATGGTCGTGACGATCGCCTTCGACGGTGACGAGGACGACACCCTGACCTTCCTGCTGGCCTCGCGTGAGTACGCGAGCGCCGACGTCGAGACCTACTCGCCGCAGTCCCCGCTGGGTTCCGGCGTGATCGGCCACAAGGTCGGCGAGGACGCGGAGTACGAGCTGCCGAACGGCAAGAAGGCCTCCGTGCGCATCCTCAAGGCCGAGCCGTACAACGGCTGACGGACCAGACCTTCGGACGGACCCCCGGTGCCCCGCGGCGCCGGGGGTCTCGTCATGCGGTCCGCGCGCCTGGGCTCAGGCCGTCGCCGAGCGGTACTTGCGCACCGCCAGCGTGCGGAATATCAGCACGATCAGCACCGAGTAGATCAGCGAGGCCCAGACCGGGTGCTGCATGGGCCAGGCGTCGGACGTCGACTGTCCGGGGTTGGCGAACAGCACACGGCAGGCCTGGACGGTGGCGCTGAAGGGGTTCCACTCGGCGATGTGGCGCAGCCAGGGCGTCATGTTGCTGGTGTCCACGAACGCGTTGGAGATGAACGTCACCGGGAAGAGCCAGATCAGCCCGCCGGAGGTGGCCGCCTCGGGGGTCCGCACGGACAGGCCTATGAGGGCGCCGATCCAGGTGAAGGCGTAGCCGAGCAGGAGCAGCAGGCCGAAGGCGGCCAGGACGCGGCCGGCGTCGGTGTTGCCGTCGGAGCCGACGCGCCAGCCGACCAGGACGGCGACGACGGCGAGGACCAGCAGGGTGAGCGCCGTCTGCACGAGGTCGGCGAGGGTGCGGCCGGTGAGCACCGCGCCGCGGGCCATGGGCAGCGAGCGGAAGCGGTCGATGAGGCCCTTGTGCATGTCGTCGGCGATGCCCGCGCCGGCGCCGGCGGTGGCGAAGGTGACGGTCTGGGCGAAGATCCCCGCCATGAGGAAGTTCTTGTAGTCGGTGGCGCTGGTGCTGCCGCCGATCTGCATCGACCCGCCGAAGACATAGGTGAACAGCACCACGAACATGATGGGCTGTATCAGTCCGAAGATCACCATTTCGGGGATCCTGGACATTCTGATCAGGTTGCGTTTTGCAACGACCAGCGAGTCGCGGACGGACTGCCCGAGCGGGTGGCCGGGGGCGGCTCCCCGGACGGTGTCGGTGGCGGCGCTCATTTCACGGTCCCCTTCTTGTCGTCCGGGCTCTGGTCGTCTTCCTTCACCTCGGCCATGTGTCCCGTAAGGGAGAGGAAGACGTCGTCGAGGGTGGGTCGGCGCAGTCCGACGTCGTCCATCTCGATGCCCCGGGCGTCCAGCTCGCGGATGACCTCCGCGAGGAGCTTCGCGCCACCGGTGACGGGCACGGTGAGCTTGCGGGTGTGCTCCTCGACGGTGGTCTCGCCCTTGCCGAAGCCGGCCAGCACCTCGGCGGCGGTGGGTATGTGCTCGCGTTCGTGCACCACGACCTCGACGCGCTCGCCGCCGGTACGGGCCTTGAGCTGGTCGGAGGTGCCGCGGGCGATGACCCGGCCGTGGTCGACGACCGCGATGTCGTGCGCGAGGTGGTCGGCCTCTTCCAGGTATTGCGTGGTCAGCAGCAGGGTCGTACCGCCGGAGACCAGCCGCTTGATCACGTCCCACAGCAGTTGGCGGTTGCGCGGGTCGAGGCCGGTGGTCGGCTCGTCCATGAACATCACGGGCGGCGAGACCACCAGCGCGGCGGCCAGGTCGAGGCGGCGGCGCATGCCCCCGGAGTAGGTCTTCGTCGTGCGGTCGGCGGCGTCCGTGAGGTCGAACTGCTCCAGCAGCTCCGCGGCCCGGGCCTTCGCCGCGCCGGCCCGCATCTGGTAGAGCTGCCCGACCATCTGGAGGTTCTCCCGGCCGGTCAGGTACTCGTCGACCGCGGCGAACTGGCCGGACAGTCCGATCGAGCGCCGCACCTCGTTGGGATGCTTCAACACGTCGACGCCGGCGACGACGGCCCGGCCGCGGTCGGGGCGCAGCAGGGTGGTCAGACAGCGGACCGTGGTGGTCTTGCCCGCGCCGTTGGGCCCGAGCAGGCCGAGGACGGTGCCTTCGGGGACGTCGAGGTCGACGCCGTCCAGAGCCTTGACGTCGCCGAAGGTCTTGACCAGGCCTTCGGCGTAGATGGCGCCTGGCATATAGGTCTCCACGTCGTTGGGGATTCGGGAATGGTTCGGAAAAGCCCAGGTTCGCGCCTTTCGTACCGCCCGACGTGTGACGCGGCAGGCGTCGCGGGGGACGGAACGGGGGGGCACGTGAGACACGCCCCGTCGCGGCGGACGGGACGGGGGGCGTGAGACACACCATAACGCGATGTATCGCGTCTCACAACGGAGTTGCTCGAACGAGTGACGCAATCCCGGAAAGAGGCCCCTGACCTCAGTCGATGACGGTGTACCCCGCGTCGCGCAGGGCCTGGCCGACCTCGACGCAGTGCGCCGGGCCCTTCGTCTCCAGGTGCAGCTCGACCTCCGCCTCCGTGAGCCCGAGCCGAGGGTCGGTCCGGACGTGGCTCACATCGAGGACGTTAGCGTCCACCACTGACAACACCCCGAGAAGCGTCGCGAGCGCCCCCGGCCGGTCGGTCAGCCGCAGACGTACGGCCAGGTAGCGGCCCTGCGCGGCCATACCGTGCCGCAACACGCGCTCCATCAGTACCGGGTCGACGTTGCCCCCGGACAGCACCGCGACCACCGGCCCCTCGTAGGCGCCCGGCTCGCTCAGCAGCGCCGCGACCGGACTCGCCCCGGCCGGCTCCACGACCAGCTTCGCCCGCTCCAGGCACAGCAGCAGCGCGGCGGACAGCGCGTCCTCCGACACCGTGCGCACCTCGTCCACCAGCTCGCCGACGATCCCGAACGGCACATCGCCCGGCCGGCCGACCTTGATGCCGTCGGCCATCGTCGCCGGGTGGCGCAACGACACCGGACGCCCCGCCGCCAGCGACGGCGGGTACGCCGCCGCCCCCTCCGCCTGCACGCCCACGATCCGCACGTCCGGCCGCAGCGCCTTCACCGCCACCGCGATACCCGCCGCGAGCCCCCCGCCGCCGATGCCGACGACGATCGTGCCCACCTCCGGGCACTGCTCCAGGATCTCCAGCCCGACCGTGCCCTGCCCGGCGATGACGTCCGGGTGGTCGAAGGGATGGATGAACACCGCGCCCGTCTCGGCCGCGTACTCCTGCGCCGCCGCCAGCGTCTCGTCCACCACCTGGCCGTACAGCCGCACCTCGGCGCCGTACTCCCGGGTCGCGCTGATCTTCGGCAGTGGCGCGCCCTTCGGCATGAACACCGTCGAACGCACCCCCAGCAGCGACGACGCCAGCGCGACCCCCTGCGCGTGGTTGCCGGCGCTCGCGGCGACGACCCCGGCGGCCCGCTCCTCCGGCAGCAGCCCCGCGATACGGACGTAGGCGCCGCGCAGCTTGAACGAACCCGTCCGCTGGAGGTTCTCGCACTTGAGGTGCACCGGCGCGCCCACGAGCTGGGACAGATGCCTGCTGCCCTCCATCGCGGTCACCCGCGCCACGCCCGAGAGCATCTTCTGCGCGCCGCGCACGTCGTCGAGGGTGACGGGCCGCAAGGAGTCAGCCGTGCCGTAGCTCATGACACCAGCATCGCAGTTCACAGGCGGGAACGACCGCTGTGACCAACCAGCGGGACGGGTTTGCGCAGCGCCGGTACGACCCGCCTTCCGGCCGCGTACCCTGTCCCCCAACCCAGCACCCCCTTCATGAAGTGAGCCCCCGGCCATGCCCACAACACCTGAAATGTCGATGGACATGACGACCGTCGGTGACACCGGTCTCCTCGACACGCTGCAGCACGAGGTCGCGGTGTTCGCGCGCCGTGCGGAACAGACCCGGCTCGGCGGGGTCGGGCAGGTGCGCAACTCCATGGACCGCGCCGCGTACTTGCTGCTCAGCCGCCTCGACAAGGAGGGGCCGATGGGCGTCAAGGCGCTCGCCGCGAGCATGGGCATCGACTCGTCGACCGTCACCCGGCAGGTGGCTCCGCTCGTGGACACGGGCCTGGTCAAGCGCACCTCGCACCCCGAGGACGGGCGTGCCGTGGTGCTCCAGCTCTCCCCGCGCGGGATGTCCCGGCTGGAGGAAGTGCGCTCCTCCCGCCGTCAGTTGATGGCCGAGCTGACGAACGACTGGGCGCCGGAGGAGCGCGAGGCGTTCTGCACGCTCCTCACGCGCTTCAACAGTGCCCTGTCCGCCCGGATGGCCGCGCACGGCCTGCCGGGCGCGGAGCCCACGCCCGCTTCCTGACGCCGGCGCGCGAGCCGCGCATCCCGCGCGTGCGCGGCTCTTGACCGACGGCCCGCCGCTGGCCTCATATGAGACCGGGTCCCCGTACGCCGCCGGGACCCGTTTCCAGGGGGACGCCGGCAGGCGGGAGGCGCGGTGCGGACAAGGCATGCGGACCGGAGTGCCCGCCGGGCCCGGGAGTTCGAGGCGTTCGTCGCCGGCGCGGGCGGGCGGCTGCTGCACGCCGCCACCCTGCTCACGGCGGAGGCGCCCGACGACAACCCGCGCGCGCGACGGCTGCTGACACTGGCCCTCGCGCACACGTACGCGTGCTGGGACCGGCTGCGCGGCGAGGACCCCTACGACCGCACCCGCCGGTACCTCGCCACCCGCTTCGCCCACGGCCTGTGGCACCACGGCGCCCTCGGCCGCATCCGCCCCCGCGCCATCGGCCCCCTGGCCGGGCTGACACCGCAGGAACGCCTGATCCTGGTGCTCAGGCTCTACGAAGGCGTCGCGGAGGAACAGGTGGCGGCCCTGCTGGGCCTGCCCACCGAGCGCGTCCACACCGTCTGCGACCGCGCGACGTCGACGCTGCTGCATCCGCCGCGGAAGCGGACGGCGGCGGCCATGGGCGCGAAGGCGGCCGCGTCATGAGCGGAGCGGGACCCGGCACCGCGAGGGGCGTGCGGCAGGCGGGCCGACGGTCGGGCGGCGGGGGGAGGGTCCGGTGAACCGGCCCGCGCGGGAAGCCGCGGCACGGCAGATCATGGAGAGCACGGCGCCGCGCGTGCCGGCGGAGCTGCACGCGGACGTCGTCCGCGCGGGCAACCGCATACTGCGCCTGCGGACGCTCGCCCGACGCCTGCTGTGGCTGCTGCTCTGCGCGGCGGCCCTGGCGTTCACCGTCTGGGCGATCGCCGTCGAGCCGTGGGCGGAGCCGCCGTCACGGACGACCCCACCCCTGACCGGCTGGTGAACTAGCCGAGGGCCTGCTGGAGGTCCTCCAGGAGGTCGTCGACGTTCTCGATGCCGACGGAGAGCCGCACCAGGTCGCCCGGCACCTCCAGGGCCGAGCCGGCCGCGGACGCGTGCGTCATGCGCCCCGGGTGCTCGATCAGGGACTCGACACCGCCCAGGGACTCCCCGAGGGTGAACACCTCGGCCCGGTTGCAGACCTCGACGGCCGCCTCCTCGCCGCCCTCCACCTGGAACGACACCATGCCGCCGAAGGCGCGCATCTGCTTGGCGGCGACCTCGTGACCGGGGTGGTCGGGCAGGCCCGGGTACAGCACGCGGGTCACGCGCCCGTGCCGGGTCAGCATGTCGGCGATCTTCGTGGCGTTCTCGCTGTGCCGGTCCATGCGCACCGACAGCGTCTTCGTGCCGCGCAGCACCAGCCACGAGTCGAAGGGCCCGGCGACCGCGCCCATCGCGTTCTGGTGGTACGCCAGTTCCTCGCCCAGGTCCCGGTCGCTCACGATCAGCGCGCCGCCGACGACGTCCGAGTGACCGCCCATGTACTTGGTCAGCGAGTGCACGACGATGTCCGCGCCCAGCGACAGCGGCTGCTGGAGGTAGGGGGTGGCGAAGGTGTTGTCGACGACGAGCCGGGCGCCGGCGTCCCCGGCGACCTGGGCCACGGCGGCGATGTCGGTGATGCCGAGGAGCGGGTTGGAGGGGGTCTCCACCCACACCACCTTCGTCTTCGGGGTGATCGCGGCCCGCACGGCGGCCGGGTCGCCGGTGTCGGCCACCGACCACTCCACGCCCCACCGCGAGACGACCTTCGCGAACAGCCGGAACGTGCCGCCGTACGCGTCGTTCGGGATGACCACGTGGTCGCCCGGGCTGAGCAGCGTACGCAACAGGCAGTCCTCGGCCGCCAGTCCGGAAGCGAACGCGAGACCCCGTACGCCGCCCTCGAGGGCGGCCAGGTTCTCCTCGAGGGCGGTCCTGGTCGGGTTGGCGCTGCGGCTGTACTCGTAGCCGCCGCGCAGGCCGCCGACGCCGTCCTGCTTGTAGGTCGAGACCTGGTAGATCGGCGGGACGACCGCGCCGGTGAGGGGATCGGCGGTGTTGCCCGCGTGGATCGCGAGGGTCTCGAAGTGCTGACTGATGTGCCTGTCGCTCATGGGCATCGAGCGTAGTGCGCCGGAGCGCGAGGTGCGGGACGGGCGGCGCACCGGGTGCCCGGCCGCCGGTGCCGGGGAGGCCGTGCCGGGAGGTTTTCCACAGGTCCGGCGGAGGGGGTTGGCCAATTGTCGGCGGCGTCTGGAACCCTTGAGGCATGGAGATTCTCTGGGTCCTGATCGCGCTGGTCATGCTCAGCTTCGTGCTGCTGCCCTTCCTGCGCCGCAGGCGCGGCATGATCGAGCAGGTCCCGGCGGGCCATCCGGACGCCGCGGACCCGGCGAACTACGGCTTCGCGCGCACGGAGGAGCTGGACATCCGCATGCCCGGCCCCGACCAGGACCTGCTGGACGTCCTGGACGTCGTGCAGCGCACCCAGGACTACCGGGCGGCCCAGCAGCTGCTGGCCGGTACGGAGACCGAGGGCGAGTCGCGCTGGCAGCGTGTGCAGGCCTTCGCCGGCGCGGCGGCGCTGGAGCTCCAGCAGCGGCCGGGCGGGGTCGGTGACACGCCGGGCGGGCAGTGGCTGCGGGTGTGGCGGACCGAGGCCCCCAAGGACGCGGGCGGCGCGGCGGTGCACGCCGAGTTCCTGGTGCAGCAGGCGTGGCGGACGTCGACGCCGGGCACCGACGACTTCCGGATCATCATGGAGGAGGCGAAGGACGCCTGCGGGCAGGCGGCGCTGCTCTCCCCCGGTGACCCGATCCCGTACATCGTCGAGCTGTCGGTGGCCCGTGGCCTGAACTACTCGCAGACGGAGTTCGAGCAGCTCTGGCTGAGGATCCTGGACCGGGCCCCGGCGCACATGGGCGCGCATCTGGCGGCCCTGCACTACTGGTGCGAGAAGTGGCACGGCTCGCGGGAGACGGCGATGTCGTTCTCGGAGGCCGCGGCGGCGAGGGCGCCGCAGGGCTCCCTCCTCGCGGCGATGCCCCTGTTCGCGGTGTTCGAGCACCTCCCCGAGGTGAACCTGGTCAGCAGCTTCTACCAGAGCGAGACCGTGACGAAGGCGATCCACGGCGCGCTGCACGCGGTGCACTCGGCCCGCCCCGACGACCCGATGCTGGCGCACGTGCGCCATCTGCTGGTCTTCTTCCTCGTCCGTGCCGAGCGCTGGGCCGAGGCGATGAACCAGCTGATACACGTCGACGGCCACGTGGGCGCCCTGCCGTGGACGCTCTCGCCCGACCCGGCGGCGGAGTTCGCGGTGTACCGCGCGCTGGCGGTGGCGGGCTACGAGGCGAACGGCGGCAGCCCGGCGACCCTGCCGCACTGACGCGGGGCCGGAATGCGGCGTGCCGCCCGCACGTTGACATGCCCGGACCCCCGATTGGAGACCGCATGTTCCTGCACAGCCGTACACCCCAGCTCCCGACGCCCGAGCAGGCTCTGCGCGGCCGCCCGGAGCCCGCGTTCTCCGTCCCCGACCGCCACACCGTGCTCGGCAACCCGCTCCTGGGCCCCTACCCCGAGGGCCTGGAGACCGCCGACTTCGGCCTGGGCTGTTTCTGGGGCGCGGAGCGCAAGTTCTGGCAGCTCCCGGCGGGCGTGTGGACGACGCTGGTCGGCTACCAGGGCGGCTACACCGAGAACCCCACCTACGAGGAGGTCTGCTCGGGCCTGACCGGCCACACGGAGGTCGTCCGCGTGGTCTTCGACCCCGCGATCGTCTCCTACGAGCGGCTGCTGAAGACCTTCTGGGAGTCCCACGACCCGACCCAGGGCTTCCGCCAGGGCAACGACGTGGGCACCCAGTACCGCTCCGCGATCTACACCCACACCCCCGAGCAGTCCGCCACCGCCGAGTCCTCCCGAGAGGCCTACCAGAAGGTCCTCACCGGCTCCGGCTACGGCACGATCACCACGGAGATCCGCCCCGCGCAGGACCGCGCGTTCTACCCAGCCGAGGCGTACCACCAGCAGTACCTCGACAAGAACCCGGCGGGTTACTGCGGCATCGGGGGCACGGGCGTGTCCTGCCCGATCGGCGTGGCCAGGGCGGACGGCTGAGCGGCA